>NZ_JAXIWG010000001.1:0-1768916 GCF_034652275.1 Yoonia sp. 72
GTAACGGACGGGAGAGACCGCCATGTCACTTTGGAAATCATTTTTCCGAAAATCTGGGCCACCAGATTTTGCTGGCCCCGACCAGAGTAGTCCAGAAGCCTTCATACGAAGTTACTGTGCCGATTACACATTGTGGAACAATTATTGCAGCTACTTGGCAGAAGATGCCAAAGCATCCGCGAGGAAAACCCCGTTTAGCGAGTGTTCTCAGCTCTACGAGCTTTTTTTATCGCCCTTCATTACCAACGGCGTAAAGCTACAGCTTGTTGCATTCGGTTCAGACTCAAATTTCGACCCAAATAGGCTCTCGTTTGGCGATGCCGTAAATGAAGGCAGACTGCTCAAACAGCCATTTTTCATCACACGACCGGCACACCTATCTGGCAAAGATGAATACTATGCAGAACTTGAACCAAACCTTTTAGGTGGGTTCAGGCTAAAACAGATCTATTACATTGATCCGTTTCCGGAGGATCATGCAGACGGTAAAGATCTGATCTTACCTTGCCTCTAAACAGCAGGTTGCCCGCTCTCAAAAACCACCGTTTGTTTAACGGTTCGTCAGACCGGACATTGACGCACTTGCAGCGAAGGTCTGAAAAGTCCCGCAAACCGGACATCAGCTAGGCCCAAGAAGAGGCCCTCGTCAGCAACCACGGAACGACTCGCTGGTATCCAGATGCTGACCCTCATTACGCACACCCCCCATCCGCACACGCCACCGCCCACCGCACCGGCCCGCCATCACGGCTGGCCTTTTGCGTATTGGGCCAAGGGACAGGCGGGTTCCGGTTGCTATTGCGGATTTGACTGACTATATTTGTCGGGAATAGGAGTCGCTCATGTCATCCACCGCCCGCCGTCAGTCGCCCCCCGATCCTGCGCAGCATGTCGTGCGCACTGCAGGCCGTAAGGCGCGGCTCAGCGGCGTGACGACGGGTGACCCGATGCAGGACCTGCTGGCGGCCCTGCCAGAAGCGCTGGGGCGCAGGATGAAGTTCCACGAACCGGCAGCCTCCGAAAAATCGTTCGACGAAATCTGGCTGGAAAACCTGTTCGACGCCGTGCGCAAGGGTGACGAGGCGCGCTACCGCTTTGCGCTGCTCAGCCGGATGTCGCGCGAAAGGGCGTCGCGTCTGCATTTTCTTGTCTGCAAGGCTGCGCATGCGACGGGCAGCAATCCCGATGCAGACGGTTGAAGACCTATCAAGGAACGTTACCTAACAAGCAACGTTAGTCACACGACAAACAGGAGACCACCGATGACACAAACCGCCACAGACCTCAGCCCCTCTGCCCAGACCGCCATTGCGGACGCGCTCAACCAATGCGTCGCCGAAACCGCCGTCACCACGATGCTGGCGCAGAATTTCCATTGGAACGTCAAGGGCATGGCCTTTGGGTCACTGCATGCGCTGTTTCAGACGATCTATGAGGACCATTTCACTGGGCAGGACGATCTGGCCGAACGGATCAAGGCGCTGGATGCCCATGCCGAAGGCACGCTGGCCGGCATGATCAAACGCTCCAAGGTGGCGGAATTCGAAGGCCACGCCGACGACCGCACCATGGTCAAGACGCTGCAACTGGCCGAAGAAACGCTGGCCGCAACGCTGGCCGCGGCGGGTGAACTGGCCGCCGAACATGGCGATTCACTGACCGAGGATCTGTGCATCGCGCGCGGTCAGACACACGAGAAATTCGCCTGGATGCTCCGCGCGCATCTGGCCTGATCTCAACCGACCTCTTCGGGAAAAGATGCGCCTTTTTTGGCGCATTTTTTTTGATAGGCGCGCCGCCAGTGGCTGTATTTGCCCATGATCGCCTGCTGCGTCATCAGCATTGTGACAAAGGCCGACTTATGCGCGGGTTTCTTCAACCCCTTAAACATGGATTTCTGCGCCTTGGTCATCGAGCAGCCGATGCAATGGCCTTCGCGGCGGAATTTGCACACGTCGATACAGGGGGACGGGGTCTTGGCCATAAGATACTCGCTGCTGATAGCGAGTATCTGATAATTTCTGTCGGACTTGTCAATCGCCCCGCGGTCACAAACCCCTGATCTTGGGGTCAAGCGCGTCGCGCAATCCGTCGCCGATGTAGTTCACCGCCAGCACTGTCAGCGAGATCGCAAGACCCGGCCAGATCACCCGTTCGGGGAAGGCGGTCATGCGGTCCACGCTGTCGAACAGGATCTTGCCCCATGTCGGGAAATCCGACGGAAAGCCGAGCCCGAGGAAGGACAGTGCGCTTTCCGTGATGATCGCCGTCGCAAGGCCGAGGGTGGCCGAAACCATGATCGGCGACAGCACGTTAGGCAACAGGTGCCGCGTGATGATCCGGCGCGAGGGCGTGCCGATACTGCGCGCGGCCAGCACGAATTCACGTTCCTTCAGCGCCATCACATCGCCCCGCACGATCCGCGCGGTCTGCATCCAGCTGGTGATACCAATGCCTACGACGATCAGGATGAAAATCCCCTCTTCAGGACCGAAGGTTGCGCGCAGCGGATCGCGGAACAAGAGCATCATCACCAGCAGCAAAGGCAGCAGCGGCAGCGCCAGCACCAGATCGGTGAACCGCATCAAAAGCCCGTCGGCCTTGCGGAAGTACCCCGCCAGCACGCCGACCAGCGTGCCGATGAACACTGCCAAGATCATCGCGGTCCAGCCCACGGCCAATGAAATGCGCCCGCCCTGCATGATATTGGCCATGATATCGCGGCCCAGATTGTCGGTGCCCATCGGATGCGACCAGCTGACCTTGGCGTTGGCGTCGAACAGGATCTGGTAGATCGGCCGCACATCCTTGTTGCGGATGTCGAGCTTGCCGGGGTCCACCGTCCAGAGCCACGGGCCAATGGCGGCAAACAGCGTGATAAAGATCAGAAAGCCCAGCCCGAACACGGCGCCCTTGTGGGTGCGGAACTGCGCCCAGACGTCAAGCCACTGGCTGCGCGCCTTTGGGGCGGCCTCTGGCAGGGTGGTTTGTGCGGCATCAGTCATAGCGAATCCTCGGGTCCAGAATACCGTAAAGCACATCGGCGATCAGGTTCATCAGCACGATCAATACGGCCAGAAGGAAGGTGATGGTCATGACCATCGGAATGTCCGACCCCTGCAGCGCAAGGATCAGAAGCTGGCCCAAACCGTTCACCTTGAAAATCTGTTCGGTGATGATCGCGCCGCCAAAGATCGACGGGATGCCAAGTGCGATCACCGTCACGACCGGAATCATCGAATTGCGCAGCACGTGCTTGAGCACGACGGTGCTTTCGCTCATCCCTTTGGCGCGGGCCGTGCGGACATAATCCTGTGACAGGTTGTCGAGCATGGACGCGCGCATATAGCGGCTGACCTGTGCTGTGGTCTGCAAGGCCAGCACCATGACGGGCATCACCATCTGCATCAGTTGCTGTTTGAACGTGTCCCATGAGTTGACCACCAGCGTGGTGTCATAGATCGAGGGCAGCCAGCCCAGTTGCACCGAAAAGATCACGATCAGCAGCACGCCCGAAAAGAACGGCGGCACCGAAAAGCCGATCATAGAAACGAAGGTACCCGCTTGGTCAAAGACCGAATATTGTCGGTAGGCGCTGATGATCCCGATGGGCAGCGCGATCAGCACGCCCACGACATAGGACATGCCCACCACCCAGAGCGTCTGCGGCAGGCGCTGTGCGATGGTGTCGAACACGGGGCTGCGGGACTGAAAGCTGATGATGCGCTGCTTGCCATCGGCGAAATTGGTGCCAAAGGTCTGGTCGATCCAGTATTGCGGCTCCACGATGAAAAACTGGTTCAGCCAGAGCGGAAACCGCACATACCACGGCTCGCCCAGACCCAAGGCTTCGCGCATGCGTTCCTTGACCTCGGGCGGGATGGTCAGGGGCATTTGCGACATCGGATCGCCGGGGGCCAGTTCGAGCAACATGAAGATCACAAAAGCGATGAACAGAAGCGTCGGGATGGATATCAGCAATCTGCGAAAGGTGTAGATCAGCATTGCAACGCCTCGGGTCAGTGCTTTGGGGGAAATGAAAGAAGGGCGCGTCCCGGACTTGCTCCGGGACCTCTGTGCCTGACGGCGGCAGAGGCCCCGGAGCGGGGTCCGGGGCGCGCGTTAGCGCTTATTCGGTGATGCGGAACCAGTCAGCGACGTTCCACAGCTCGCTGTCCCATGTGTTCAGGACAACACCGCCGAGGCTGTTGGCATGGGCCGACACGCGACCACGGTCCACCAGCGGCACGATGACCATGCTGTCCTTGGTCAGCATGTCGTTGAGCTGGCGGGCAATCCGGCCACGCTCACCGATATCGGCGGTCTGCTGCAGTTCAGCGACCAGCGCATCATAGGCCGGATCACAGAAACGGTTGATGTTCTCGCCCTGCCACTGCGTTTCGGGACGTGGAGCCTTGTCGCAGGTGTACGCTGCCAGATAGGCCTGTGGATCGGTGCCGTCGAAGTTGTTGGCGTACATTTCCACATCGGCATAGAACTTTTCGAACGTGTCGGGCGAACCCGGGTCACCGCCGAAGAACACGGACGCGTCGATGTTGCGCAATTCGGTTTCAACGCCGATCTGGCTCCACATGTCCTTGATCAGGGCCTGGAAATCCTGACGCACGGCGTTGGTGGAGGTCTGGAACAAGATGTTCAGCTCCACGCCGTCCTTGTCGCGGATGCCGTTGCCGTTGCTGTCAACCCAGCCTGCTTCGTCCAGCAGGGCGTTTGCACCGTCAATGTCCTGCACGAGGCAGCCTGTGTTGTCGAGCGAGGCATAGATTTCCGGCCCGGGCACGAGGTTACAGGTCGCGCGGCCAGCCTGGCCGTAGCCCACCTCGACCAGCAATTCACGGTCGATCGCCATGGACAGCGCGCGGCGCACGTTTTCATCCGACAGGAACGGATGCGGATGCATCGCTGTCGAGCGTTCGCCTTCGGGCAGGGACGGGGACGGGTTGGTCAGGTTCATCTCGATCCGTTCGACCAGCGTGCCGAAGGCAGATACTGGCGTGCCGACACCGGCAGCGGCCATCGACTGGATCACATCGGGGGCAAGTTGCAGGTTCCACGCGTAATCGAATTCGCCGGTTTCCAGCACGGCACGACCCGCTGCTGTCGCATCACCGCCGCCTTTGAAGGTCACGGTCGCGAATGCTGGCTTGGCCGGATCGCGATAGTTGGGGTTGGCTTCCAGCTGGATCACGTCGTTGGTGCGGAAATCCGTCACAACGAAGGGGCCGGTGCCGATCGGGCCAAAGTTGGCCTCGGTGCATTCAGGGGCACGCGCGCCAAGGCAATCGGCAAATTGCGCTGCTTGCAGGATCGGGGACTGGCCACCGACCATCGGGCCGTATGGGTTGGGCTGGGGTCCGCTAAAGGTGATCTGGATTGTCAGATCGTCCAGCGCTTCGACGCTTTGCACGCCGTTGTATTTGGACAATTGCGCGCAGCCGCCTTCGGGATGCATGCAATATTCGGCGGTGAACACAGCGTCAGCCGCTGTCACAGGGGTGCCGTCGGACCACAGCAGGCCCTCTTTCAGCTTCCATGTGATCGTGGTCAGGTCTTCGGACACGCCGCCGTTTTCAACCGTCGGGATGCTTTCGGCCAGATAGGGGACCAGCGCGCCTGTGTTGTCATAGCGTGCCAGCGGCTCGAGGATGATCGAGGAGGCTTCGACATCCTTGGTGCCGCCCGACAGGAACGGGTTCAGGATGGATGGCGCCTGCCAATAGATGATGTTGAGGTGGCCAGAGCTGCCACGGACGCCATCATGCTCTTGGGCATAAGCCAAAGGCGTGAATGCGACCGCTGCGGCGGCACCCATCAGGGCTGTTTTCAGTTTCATTTCGTCTCTCCTTGTTGACGCTCTTAGGCCCCGGTCCCTGCCGTTGCATCGGCAGTGGTCGTGGTTTCGTTATACAGGTGGCATGCCACAAAGCGGCCGGGCTGGACCTGCCTGTAATCGGGTTCGACCTCCTTGCAGAGATCCATGACCGCCGGACAACGGGTGCAGAAATTGCAGCCCTTGGGCGGGTTCGATGGGGATGGCACATCGCCTTGCAACACGATCCGCCCCGATTTGCGCGCAAGCGCGGGGTCGGGTTCGGGGACTGCGGACAAAAGTGCTTTCGTGTAAGGATGCAGCGGGTCACGATAAAGCGCCTCGCGCGGGGCAAGCTCCATGATCTTGCCCAGATACATCACCGCCACGCGTGTCGCGATATGGCGCACCATCGACAGATCGTGGCTGATGAACAGATAGGTCAGGCCGAACTGTTCCTGCAGATCTTCCAAGAGGTTCACCACCTGCGCCTGAATGGACACATCAAGTGCCGCAATCGGTTCGTCGCAGACGATGAACTTGGGGTTCAGGGCCAGCGCGCGGGCGATCCCGATGCGCTGCCGCTGGCCACCCGAAAAGGCATGTGGATAGCGTTTGGCGAATTTGCGGTTCAGCCCGACGGCATCCATCAGATCGGCCACCTTGGCGGTCTTTTCGGCCATGCTCAGGTTCGTGTGTTCATCCAGCGGTTCGCGGATGATCGCCTCGACCGTCATGCGCGGGTTGAGCGAGGCTTGCGGGTCCTGAAATACCATCTGCATCGTGGGCCGGATCGGGCGCAGCTTGGTCTGCGACATCGTCCCGATCTCGCGGCCATCAATCGAAATCTCGCCCGAGGTGATATCGTAAAGCCGCAGCACGGCGCGCCCGCAGGTGGATTTGCCGCAGCCCGATTCGCCGACCAGACCCAGCGTCTCGCCTTCCATGACGTCGAAACTGACGCCATCGACGGCCTTTACCTCACCCACGCGACGGCGCAGCAGGCCCGCATGGATCGGAAAATGCATCTTGAGGTCGCGCACGCGCACCAGCGGTTTGGGTGTGTCGTCAAGCATGGCGCGGGGCCCCCGTGCGAGCGTCATAAAAACAGGCGGCGTCATGGCCGTGGCCCACGTCATAGCGCGGCGGGTTTTCCACCGCACAGCGCGCAAAGGCCACATCACAGCGCGCGCGGAACGGGCAGGCATCGGGGGCGGCCAGCATCAGGGGCGGTTGCCCTTCGATGACCGTCAGCCGTTTGGCGCGTTCGCCGCTGATCGAGGGAATCGTTTTCAACAGGGCGCGGGTATAGGGGTGCTGGGGGTCGCGGAACAGGTCCGCGACGGGCGCATGTTCGACGATCTGCCCGCCATACATGACCAGCACACGGTCCGCGATGCCCGCGATCACACCCAGATCATGCGTGATCCAGATGACTGCCATGCCCAGTTTTTCGCGCAATTCCTGCATCAATTCCAGAATCTGCGCCTGAATGGTCACATCAAGTGCTGTCGTCGGTTCATCCGCGATCAGCACTTTGGGGTCGCAGGCGAGTGCGATGGCGATCATCACGCGCTGCCGCATGCCGCCGGAAAACTGGTGCGGATAGTCGTCAAGCCGACGCTGCGCATCGGGAATGCCGACAAGCTCCAGCAATTCGCGCGCACGGGTGACGGCGGCGCGTTTGCTCAGCCCCAGATGTTTGCGTAAGGGTTCCATGATCTGCATGCCGACGGTGTAGACGGGGTTCAGCGATGTCATCGGGTCCTGAAACACGAATCCGATCTGCCCGCCGCGCACCGCGCGCAAATCCTGCGGCCTGATCTGCAACAGATCCTTGCCGTCGAACATGACGCGGCCATGCCGGATATCGGCGGGAGGCGATGGCAACAGGCCCAACAGCGACATCATCGTCACGGATTTGCCCGATCCGCTTTCGCCGACCACACCCAAAAGCTCGCCCGGTTTCAACGAGAAGCTGACATTATTGACGGCATGCACTTCACCGCCACGCGTTTTGAAAACGGTTTTCAAATCCTGCACATCCAGCACAGGCTGGGCCACATTGGGCATAGAGACCCTCCCCGGGCGGTCCATTTTTTGTTTTTTGCGTCAAGCCCGTAGTGGACCTGCGATTGACAGACGCTATCATTAAATTTTGTTCCCGCAAGTCGCTTTCTGTTTGAAGCCCGCTGCGGCGCGCGCAACAGTGCGGGTGCTGGCCGTTTGCGCGACGCAGGACGCAGATGGCGGATTAATCGGCATGAAAGGAAGGCCCCCGATGACCTTGACCGCACGCGAGCTGATGGACAGGCTGGTCGCCTTTCCCACGGTCAGCCGTGATAGCAATATGGAACTTGTTGATTTCGTTCAGGATTATCTGTCCGGGTTTGGTATCGACAGCACCATCGTGCCCAGTGACGACGGCACCAAGGCATCGCTTTACGCCCATGTCGGCCCTGCGGTCGATGGTGGCGTCGTGCTGTCGGGGCATACCGATGTTGTCCCCGTGGACGGGCAGGCGTGGGACACCGATCCGTTCACCGTGACCGAAAAGGACGGCCGCCTTTACGGGCGCGGCACCTGCGACATGAAAGGCTTTGACGCGCTGGCACTTTGGGCGATGGGGCAGGCGGCAACACGCGGGGTGAAACGCCCGCTGCAAATCGCGCTCAGCTATGACGAAGAGGTCGGCTGCATAGGTGCTCCGCCGATGATCGACCATATGGTCAGCCACGGTTTGCCGCGCGCGGATACTGTCATTGTGGGCGAACCGTCGATGATGAAGATCGTGACCAGCCACAAGGGGGCGGTCGGTTTCCGGATTCATGTGCGCGGATTCGAGGTGCATTCATCGCTCGCCCCCACGGGTGTCAGCGCGATCATGATGGCCGCACGCCTGATCGACTGGGCGAATCAGGTGAACGCCGAAAATGCCGCAGCCGCGCCCAGCGAACTGGCCGCGCAATTCTTTCCGCCCTACACGACGCTGCATGTCGGCACGATCAGCGGTGGCACCGCCAACAACATCACCGCCAAGGACTGCCGCTTCGTGCTCGATTTCCGGCTGGTCCCGGGCGAGGATATTGGCATGTGGGAAACCCGCCTGCACGCCAAGATCGCCGAGATCGAGGCTGATATGCAGGCCGTGCGGCCGGAGACCTTCATCACCGCCGAGAAATTCTTTCATGTTCCGGGCCTTGTCCCCGAACAGGATGGCAGTGCCGAAAATCTGGTCCGTCGCCTGACCGGTGAAAATGCCAGCAGCGTCGTCAGTTACGGCACCGAAGCCGGGCAGTTTCAGGACCGCGGCTATTCTGCCGTGATCTGCGGCCCCGGCGACATTGCACAAGCCCACCAACCCAACGAATATGTCAGCGTGTCACAGTTCCAGCAGGGCGAGGCATTCATGTCCCGCCTTGTCGATCTGCTCGCCGAATAACCCCCCTAGGAGAAGATGATGCCCGTCAAGAACCGCTTTGCCGAATTGCTGCCCGAAATCACCGCCTGGCGACGAGACCTGCACGAAAACCCCGAAATCCTGTTCGAAACGCACCGCACTTCGGCGCTGGTCGCGGAAAAACTACGCGAATTCGGCTGTGACGAGGTGGTCACAGGCATCGGGCGCACCGGCGTTGTCGGCGTCATCAAAGGCAAGTCGGATACCTCGGGCAAGGTGATCGGGCTGCGCGCGGATATGGACGCGCTGCCGATCCATGAGGCGACGGGGCTGCCCTATGCGTCGAAAACCCCCGGTGCGATGCATGCCTGCGGCCATGACGGGCATACCGCGATGCTGCTGGGGGCGGCGAAATACCTGTCCGAGACGCGCAATTTCGACGGGCAGGTCGTCGTGATCTTCCAGCCTGCCGAAGAGGGCGGCGGCGGCGGGCGCGAGATGTGCGAGGACGGCATGATGGACCGCTGGAACATCACCGAGGTTTACGGCATGCACAACTGGCCGGGCCGTCCGGTGGGCAGCTTTGCGATCCGTCCGGGTGCGTTTTTCGCCGCGACCGACCAGTTCGAGATCATCATCGAAGGCAAAGGCGGCCATGCCGCCAAGCCGCAGGAAACCGTCGACAGCACGCTGGTCGCGGCCCATGTCATCACCGCGCTGCAATCCATCGCCAGCCGCAATGCCGACCCCGTGGATCAGGTTGTCGTGTCCGTCACCTCGATTGAATCGTCGTCCAAGGCGTTCAACGTCATCGCCCAGCGTGTGCATATGAAAGGCACGGTGCGCACCATGTCCAAGGGCATGCGCGATCTGGCCGAGGTGCGGCTCAAGGCGATCAGCGAAGGCACGGCAAGCGCGTTTGGTGCTGTGGCCGAGATAAAATACCACCGCGGCTATCCTTGCATGGTCAACCACGAGGACCAGACCGCCTTTGCCGCCGAAGTCGCGCGGTCGGTATCGGGCGGTTGCGAAGATGCGCCCCTAGTCATGGGCGGCGAGGATTTCGCCTTCATGCTCGAAGAACGCCCCGGGGCCTATATCCTTGTCGGTAACGGCGACGGCGCGTCGGTGCATCATCCCGAGTACAACTTCAACGACGATGCGATTCCCGCAGGCTGTTCGTGGTGGGCCGGTATCGTCGAACAACGCATGCCCGCCGCCTGATGTGGGAAGAGCGCTACAGCGCCAGCGATGATTACCTGTTCGGTACCGCCCCTGCGGCGGTGCTGGCGGATAATCCGTGGCTGGCGCTGGCGGGGCAAAGCGTGCTCTGCGTCGCGGATGGCGAGGGGCGCAATTCCGTGCATCTGGCGCAAAGCGGCATGGAGGTGACGGCGTTTGATCTGTCTCCGACTGCTGTGGGCCGGACGAAGGCGCTGGCGGACAGTGCGGGTGTTGCGGTGCAGGCGCATGTGGCGGGCTGGGGTGATTGGGATTGGTCGCAGCAGTTCGACATGGTCGCCGCGATCTTCATCCAGTTCGCGGACCCCACTTTGCGCGCGCGCCAGTTCGCCGACATGACCCGCGCGCTGCGCCCTGGCGGGCGTTTGCTGCTGCATGGCTATCGCCCCGAACAGGTCGGGCGCGGCACGGGCGGGCCGCCTCATGTTGAAAACATGTATACCGAATCCTTGTTGCGTGATGCCTTTGCAGGCTGGCATGTCGAGCGCTGCGCATCTTACGAGCGCGACCAGCAGGCAGGCAGCGGCCATGTCGGGCCTGCCGCGCTGATCGATTTCATCGCCCGCAGGCCAGAGGCGTCACCGCCTGTCTGATCGCGCTTCCTGCGTCATGCCTTTGCCGCTATCTTGCGCCTGTCCCGACCGGAGAGAGCTCATGCGCTATCTACTCGCCCTGCTTGTTGCCACCCTGCCCATGACGGCGCTTGCGCAAGGCAGCCGCACTGTGTCGGGGCAGGTCAGCTATCTTGATCGCATGGCCTTGCCGGATGATGCGGTGCTGCTGGTCGAGGTGCTGGGCACAGACGGCCGCCTGATCGCCGATGCGCGGATGCCCACAGCGGGCCAGCAGGTGCCGGTGCCTTTCGCCATCGATATGGGCGCGCAATCCGATGTGATCCTGCGGGCGGGAATCATGCTGGGTCTCGATCTGGTCTGGCTGGGCGATCCGGTGATGGCCGTGGGCGATGCGGGCGTCGATCTGATGCTACGCCGCTACCAGCCGCTGGGGTTCACGGCCGCTTTCCGCTGCGGCGATCTGATGGTGCGCAGCGGTTTCGCGGATGACCGTTTGGTGATCGATACAGGCGCTGTGCGGAAGGTGCTTGACCCCGTGCCTGCCGCCTCCGGCGCGCGCTTTGAGGCGGCGGATGGTGGCGCGGTCTTCTGGAACCGTGGCGATACCGCGACGCTGACGCTGGACGGCACCGACCTGCCGGATTGCCGGATCGGCCTGCCAGAACCGCGCAGCCCCTATACTGCGCGCGG
Organism: Yoonia sp. 72; assembly: GCF_034652275.1. Classification (NCBI taxonomy): domain Bacteria; kingdom Pseudomonadati; phylum Pseudomonadota; class Alphaproteobacteria; order Rhodobacterales; family Paracoccaceae; genus Yoonia; species Yoonia sp. 72. The sequence goes on from NZ_JAXIWG010000001.1 coordinate 11,738, forward strand.
AAACGAGCCGTTCTGGACCGCTACGATCGATGAAGGTCAGATGACCCTGACCCGCCTTGGCATGGACGATCTTTCGCTGAACGCGACAGACGCGGCCTTGCAACCCGATGGCGCGTTGGTCGTGACCGCGACCGACACCGACCTTGCCCTGCGCGCGGTCCTGACGCGCGACGCGCTGATCTGCCGCGACAGCATGACGGGCCTGCCTTATCCCGAAACCGTCAGTCTCGCGATGGGCGACGAGGTGATCCGTGGCTGCGGCGGCAGCACGGCAAGCCTTTTGCAAAAGCGGACATGGGTTGTCGAAACCGTGCTGGACGACACGGTCCGCCCCAGCGACCGCATCACTCTCGGCTTTGATGCTGCGGGCCGCGTGGCGGGGTCGAGCGGGTGCAACCGCTGGTTCGCAGGCTACCAGCTGACGGGCGAAAGCCTGAGCATCCGCCAGTCGGGGGCAACAATGATGATGTGCAATGGTCCCGTCATGGCGCAGGAGCGGCTGTTCTTTGCGGCCATCGCACAGGTGACGGGCTTTGACCTCGACGACAGCGGCGCGCTGCTGCTGATGGGGCCGGAGGGGCCGGTCATCACTGCCCGCGCTGCCACCGATGGCAGCGCGCCTTAACCGCCTGTGTGACTCATGTGGCGGCTGACCTGCCCGTCGACCTTCTGGCGGGAATAGTCGAAATCGTGACCCTTGGGTTTCAGGGCAATCGCCGCCCGGATCGCGTTTTCCAGATCGTGATCCGCCTCTGACCCGCGTAAGGGCGCGCGCAGGTCGGAATGGCCTTCCTGCCCCAGACAGGTGTAAATCTCGCCGGTGCAGGTGATCCGCACGCGGTTGCAGCTTTCGCAGAAATTATGGGACAGCGGCGTGATGAATCCGATCTTCTGGCCCGTCGCATCCACGCGGACATAACGCGCTGGCCCGCCGGTGCGGTCGGGCAGGTCGGTCAGCGTGCCGCGCTGCGCCAGCCGCGTGCGCAGGTCTTTGAGCGACCAGTATTGCCCGATCCGGTCCTCGTTGCCGATATCGCCCATCGGCATCACCTCGATGAATGTCAGGTCCATGTCGCGGGACGCGCACCAGTCGGTCAGCGTGAACAATTCGTCCTCGTTGAACCCTTGCAGCGCGACGGTGTTGATCTTGACCCGCAGCCCCGCCGCCTGTGCCGCGTCGATCCCGCGCAAAACCTGCGGCAGTTTCCCCCAACGGGTGATCCGCGCGAATTTCGCCTCGTCGAGTGTATCGAGCGACACGTTGATCCGCCGCACACCGGCAGCGTAAAGATCGGTTGCGTATTTCTCTAACTGGCTGCCGTTGGTCGTCAGCGTCAATTCGTCCAGTGCGCCGCTGTCCAGATGCCGGCCCATCGCGCGAAAGAAGGTCAGGATATCGCGCCGCACCAAAGGTTCGCCGCCCGTGATCCGCAGCTTTTTCACGCCAAGCCGCACGAAGGCCGAACACAGCCGGTCGAGTTCTTCCAGCGTCAGCAGGTCCTTTTTGGGCAGAAAGGTCATGTTTTCCGACATGCAGTAAACGCAGCGGAAATCGCAGCGGTCGGTCACCGACACCCGCAGATAGGAAATGGCGCGCGCGAATGGGTCGATCAATGGGGCATTCATGCCACCCAAGCTAGGGGTGGGCGCCCCTTTGCGCAAGCGGCGCGAGAGGCGTTGCACCCCCGATCCGCGCACAATATCGTGGCGGCATGAAAAAACTCCTGATCCTGCCGCTTATCGCGCTTGCCGCCTGTGAAATGCCCGCTGTGGACGAACCTGTCGCAGAGGAGGTCACGACGATCCCGGCGATGACCCTGCCACCGCCGCCACCGCGCACCGCGCGCACGGTTGACCAGTTCGACACCACATCTGCCGCCGAACGGCAGGCGGCGACGCAGGTCTCGGCCGCGGGCGCAGAGATCGGGCGCACCATCGCCACCCTTGGCAGCCCGACCGAACCCGGTATCTGGCTGAAAACGCCGCTGGTGACCGCCTTGACGCAAGGCCGCATCCGCTATCAGGGCCGCACGATCAATATCGAACTGCGCCCCTCGGGCGGGGCTGCGGGATCGGGCAGCCAGATCAGCCTTGCCGCCATGCGGCTGATCGAGGCACCGCTGACAGGGCTGGTAGAGCTGACCGTCCTGCGCTGATTACCCCAGCCTGTGCCGCGCGGATTTGAGCGCGTAGGGCTTCAGCACCGTCGCGTGACGGTCGACAAAAGCCTGCGCTGTGGCGGGATCGTGTTTGGCAAGGCTTGCCAGCCAATCCACCAGTGCGGTCTGGATCACCTTGTGCGGATCACCGGCAAGCTGGCCCGCCCAGTCCAGCGCGCGGTCGCGCAGCGCCAGATCGGTGGCTTTGGGGTTGTTCTGCTTGGTCCATGGCAGGGTCAAGGCCAGCACCGCTGCGCGTGTCCACAGATGATCTGCCTTGACCCAAGGCGCCAGCGCATCAAAGCGGGCAGGGTCCGCGACCAGCCGTTTCTGCCCTGCGATGGCGACCTGGTCGGCAATAGCGGGTCCATCGCACTCCGGCACCCATGAGGCGATCATGTCCCATGCGGCGCTGTCATCCGGCCTGATCCGCGCCTGTGTCAGCAGTTTCGCCGCCGCGATCCGGCCTTCATGCACGTCGCTGGCCCAGAGATCCGCCGCCAGCGCCAACCGTGCCTCCAGGTCCAGCGTCTCGCGCCAGCCTTTGGCGACGGCGTCAATCGCGGGTGTTGTCACCCCCAGATAGGCGCGGTCCACCTTGTGATGGCGCGCCATCTCGGCGGCTTTTGCGGGGTCGGTGCCAAGGACGGCCAGAGCGTCGTCAACGGTCATTCGATCACTTTCGTCGGCAACCCGTCCAAAGTGGACTGGTTGCGGTCTTTCCAATAGGTGGCGATGCCGTCGGGGCCTTTGTCCTCGGTCCAGTGGCGCAATGTGTCGCGTTCGCCGATCTTTTCCATGAACGGGACGGCATAGCCGCAGGAGGTCTGCACCATGTCGATGGTCTGGACATAGATCTGCCGTGCGCCGGGCAGGTCGGGCAGGCAGGCAGCAAAATCGGGCCAATCCGGATCGCGCGGATGGATTGCACGCGCGGTGCCATAGGTGCGCAGGATCTGGGGTTTCTTGTCGAAACTGCACCACATCAGCGTCATGCGCGGATGGTCCAGCAGATGCCCCGCCGTTTCGTTCCCGCTGCCCGTGGCGTTGACATAGGCGATGGTGGTCGCATCCAGCACCCGTAGGCTGTCCATCCCTTTGGGCGAGATATTGACCTTGCCATCACGCGCCGCCGTGCCGGTAAAGAACAGCGGCTGTGCTGCGATGAAGGCCTGATGTGCCTCGGACAATTCCGCGAATTGCTTGCCCATCATTCCACCGTCACGGATTTCGCAAGGTTGCGGGGCTGGTCCACATCGGTGCCTTTGGCGATGGCCGTGTGATAGGCCAGCAGCTGCGCAGGCAGCGCGTAAAGGATCGGCGCAAGGAACGGATCAACGCTTGGCATCAGCAGGGTCTGCCAGACGCCATCACCGGCTTCGGCGGCCCCTTGGCTATCGGTGATCAGCAGCACCTTGCCGCCGCGCGCCATGACTTCCTGCATGTTCGACACGGTCTTTTCAAACAGGCTGTCGCGTGGGGCCATCACGATCACCGGCACATGCGGATCGACCAGCGCGATGGGGCCGTGCTTCAACTCTCCTGATGCATAAGCTTCGGCATGTATGTAGCTGATTTCTTTCAGTTTAAGCGCGCCCTCCAAGGCCAAGGGATACATCGCCCCGCGCCCAAGAAACAGGATATCGCGCGCCTCGGCCAGATCGCGGGACAGCGCGATGGTGCGGTCCTCGATCCCCAGGGCGGTGTTCATCAACCCAGGCAAGCCACGCAGGGCGGCGAGTTTGCCTGCCAAGGCCGCATCGTCGATCCGGCCCCGCTGGCGGGCGGCATGCAGCACCATCGCGGCCAGCGTCGTCAACTGACAGGTGAACGCCTTGGTCGAGGCGACGCCGATTTCCACCCCCGCAAGGATCGGCAGCGCGATATCGCTTTCGCGCGCGATGCTGCTTTCGGGGACGTTGACGACCGACACGATCTTGCTGGCCTTGCCCGCCATATAGCGGAGTGCGGCGAGCGTATCCGCCGTTTCCCCCGACTGGCTGACGAAAATCGCCATGGTGCCGTCGGTCACAGGCGGTTCGCGATAGCGGAATTCGGATGCGACATCGACCTCGACCGGCAACCCCGCCACCTGTTCGAACCAGTATTTCGCGACCATGCAGGCATAAAATGCCGTCCCACAAGCGACCATGGTCAGGCGGTTGACGGCGGTGAAGTCCAGCCCTTCGGGCAGGGTCATCGCGGTCGCATCGGCGTTGATGTAGTGGTTCAAGGCCCCTTGCAGCACTTGCGGCTGTTCGGCGATTTCCTTGGCCATGAAATGTTTATAGCCGCCCTTGTCCACCTGTGCTGCGTCGATATGGATCTGGCGCAGGTCGCGGTTGGCAAGGTTGCCCGCCGCATCGCGGATTTCCAAGCTGTGCCGCGTGATGATCGCCCAGTCGCCTTCTTCCAGATAGGTGATCCGGTCGGTCATGGGCGCAAGCGCGATGGCATCTGAGCCCACGAACATCTCGCCATCACCATGCCCGATGGCCAAGGGTGATCCTTTGCGCGCGGCGATCAGCAGGTCGTCATGCCCTTCGAACAGGAAACACAACGCATAGGCCCCGTGCAGGCGGGCGATGGTCGCCTGTGCCGCGTCGCGGGGCGACATGCCTTGGCCGATGTAGTGATTGGCCAACAACGCCACGGTTTCGGTATCGGTGTCGGTTTCATGCGCAATGCCAAGGGCCGCCAGATCGGCGCGGAGTTCGCGGAAATTCTCGATGATCCCGTTGTGCACGACCGCGACACCGCCCGATTTATGCGGATGCGCATTGCCCGCATTGGGCACGCCATGCGTGGCCCAGCGGGTGTGGCCGATGCCGGCCTTGCCTGCGAGCGGGTCATGGACCAAGAGGTCGGACAGGTTGACAAGCTTGCCGACCGCCCGCCTGCGGTCCAGCACATCGCCGTTGATGGTCGCGATGCCCGCGCTGTCATAGCCGCGATACTCTAACCGCTTCAGCGCTTCGACCAGCAGGGGGGCGGCTTCGTGATTGCCCAGAACGCCAACAATACCGCACATCTTAGTGACCCTTCGTCTTTTTTGCGCGCAGTTTTTCGAACAGCCGCACGGCAAATCCTGCCTTGTTGTCCTGCCGCGTCCGCGCGACGGCCAGATCGCCCGCTGGCACATCGCGGGTGATGACCGACCCGCTGGCCGTCATCGCCGCATCGCCCACGCTGACGGGGGCAACCAGCATGGTGTTGGACCCGATGAACACATCCGCGCCAATCGTCGTGTGGTGCTTGGACACGCCGTCATAATTGCAGGTGATCGTGCCTGCGCCGATATTGCTGCGCGGCCCGATCTCGGCATCGCCGATATAGGACAGATGGTTGACCTTGGCGCCTTCGGCGATCACGGCATTCTTGACTTCGACAAAATTGCCGACGCGGGTGTTCTCGGCCAGTTCCGCACCGGGGCGCAGGCGGGCGTAGGGGCCGACGATTGACCCACGTGAGACATGGCAACCTTCCAGATGTGAAAAGGCGCGGATCGTGGCACCGGATTCGACCGTCACACCGGGGCCGAACACGACGTTGGGTTCGATAATTGCATCGCGGCCGATTACGGTGTCATAGGCGAAATAGACGGTTTCGGGGGCCACCAGCGTGACACCATCGTCAAGCGCGGCCATCCGCGCGGCGTTCTGGAACACGGCTTCGGCCTGTGCGAGTTCGAACCGCGAATTGATGCCCAAGGTTTCCGCCTCGGCGCATTCCACGACAGTTGCGGTCAGACCACGCGCACGGGCGATGGCGATAATGTCGGTCAGGTAATATTCGCCCGCCGCATTGGCATTGCCGACTGCGGCGACCAGATCGAAGAGCGTCGCACTATCGGCGGCGACTACACCGGAATTGCACAGCGTTACCGCGCGTTCATCCTCATTCGCGTCCTTGAATTCGACGATCCGGTCAAGCTGCCCGTCCTTCAGGATCAGACGGCCATAGCGCCCTGGGTCCTCCGCCTCGAACCCCAGCACCACGATGTCATGGGTCTGGCGGGCCTCCATCATCGCTTCCAGCGTATCGGGGCGGATGAAAGGCGTATCACCATAAAGCACCAGCGCATCGCCGTCGAAATCCGAAAGCGCCGCCTTGGCCTGTGCCACCGCATGGGCCGTGCCCAGCTGTTCGCTCTGCACCACGACCGTTGCATCGGGATCATAGGCAAGGGCAGCCTTTTCGACCTGTGCGGCCTCATACCCCGCCACAACGACGCGGCGCGCAGGGTCCAGCACCATCGCGGCCTGCATCGCATGGACCAGCATCGGCGCGCCCGCGATGGGGTGCAGCACCTTGGGCAGGTCCGAATTCATGCGCGTGCCAAGCCCCGCGCCAAGGATAATCACTGCATTCGCCATATCTGCCCCATTCTTTGTTGCCTGCGTTCTACTGGCCTTTTCGATTATCACAAGGGCAGGGGCTTCACATCAGTTTACAGCGCGTTACAGATGGCAGGACCGCAGCATTGAAAGGCCGCCCATGCGCACCGTGATTTTCGACCTCGACGGCACGCTTGCCGATACCAGCGGCGACCTGATCGCTGCGGCCAACCATTGCTTTCGCGGGCTGGGGCATGGCGATCTGCTGACGCAGGCGCAAGATGCGGCCGTCTCGCTGACCGGCGCGCGTGCCATGCTGCGGCTGGGGTTTTCGCGGCTGGGTAACGTCGACGAGACGTTGGTTGATGCGCAATATCCCGTTCTGCTGGCCGCTTACGGCGAGGCGATTGCCACACATACCACGCTTTACCCCGGTGCGATGGACGCGGTTGAGGCTCTGAAATCCAGCGGTTACGCCGTGGGGATTGCCACCAACAAGCCCGCCGCCCTGGCCGAAACCCTGATGCAAAGCCTTGGCGTACGCGACCAGTTTGCATCGCTGATCGGGGCCGATACGCTGAAGGTGCGCAAACCCGACCCCCTGCACCATATCGAGGCCGTGCGCCGTGCTGGCGGTGATCCCGCACGGTCCTTGCTGGTGGGCGATACGATCACCGACCGCGACACGGCGCGCAATGCGGGCGTGCCGTCTGTGCTGGTGACCTTCGGGCAAGGCAGAGAGACTGTGCTCGCACTCGAAGCTGACGCCATCATCGACGATTTCGCCGACCTGCCCGCCGTCGTCGCGCGGCTGATCGGGTAGTGCCCATAAACCGTGCAGAAATGACTCGACACAGCGACGGCGACATGGCTACAACTGAACAAGCGTTCAATTAACCGCAGGAGCAGGCCGATGTTTCACGCCTCCATGAGCTTTGATCTGGGCGAGGATGTGAACGCCCTGCGAGAGATGGTCCATGACTGGGCGCAGACCCGTGTCAAACCGATGGCCGCGCAAATCGACCGCGACAATCTGTTTCCTGCCGCCCTTTGGCGCGAGATGGGCGATCTGGGGTTGCTGGGTGTGACGGTGGATGAATCTTATGGCGGCGCGGGCATGTCCTACCTCGCCCATACGGTCGCGATCGAGGAAATCGCGCGCGCCAGCGCCTCGGTCAGCTTGTCTTACGGCGCGCATTCCAACCTTTGCGTCAACCAGATCAAGCTGAACGGGACCGAAGCGCAAAAGGCGAAATACCTGCCGCGCCTGATCTCGGGCGATCATGTGGGTGCCTTGGCCATGTCCGAAGCAGGGGCAGGGTCCGACGTTGTGTCGATGTCGCTGCGTGCGGAAAAGCGCAACGATCATTACCGACTGAACGGCAACAAATACTGGATCACCAACGGGCCGGACGCCGACACGCTGGTCGTCTATGCCAAGACCGATCCCGCCGCAGGGTCCAAAGGCATCACCGCTTTCTTGATCGAAAAGGAAATGACCGGCTTCAGCACGTCTCCGCATTTCGACAAGCTGGGGATGCGCGGGTCCAACACGGCCGAGCTGATCTTTGACGATGTGGCGGTGCCGTTCGAGAATGTCTTGGGCGAGGAAGGGCGCGGCGTTGCGGTCCTGATGTCCGGCCTTGATTACGAACGCGTTGTGCTGGCGGGGATCGGGCTGGGGATCATGGCTGCCTGTCTGGATGAAATCATGCCCTATCTGGCGTCACGCAAACAATTCGGCCAGCCTATCGGCAATTTCCAACTGATGCAGGGCAAGATCGCGGATATGTACACCGCGATGAACTCTGCCCGCGCCTATGTCTACGAGGTGGCGAAAGCCTGCGACCGTGGCACGGTCACCCGTCAGGATGCGGCGGCCTGTTGTCTCTATGCCTCCGAGGAGGCGATGAAACAGGCGCATCAGGCCGTGCAGGCGATGGGTGGCGCGGGGTTCCTGAACGACGCCCCCGTTGCGCGGCTGTTCCGTGATGCCAAGCTGATGGAAATCGGCGCCGGTACTTCCGAGATTCGCCGCATGCTGGTGGGCCGTGAATTGATGGGGGCGATGGGATGAAAAATGTTGCACTGGTTCTGGCGCTACTGCCCTGTGCGGCTGCGGCACAAACCAACTGGCTTTATGCGCCGATGGTCGAGGCGTGTTTTGACAGCGGTGAAACCAGTTGCACCGGCACTGCCGCGACGATGTGCATGGCGGACGAACCGGGCGGCGACACCACGATGGGGATGACATCATGCCTGATGGCCGAACACGAGGTTTGGGATCAGTTGCTGAATACCCAATACGCGCTGGTGCTGGATTATGCCGCCGAGATGGACGTCAACGCGCAATTTGAAGCGCCCGAATATGCCGTGCGCGCGGATCAGGTGCGCGCGGCCCAACGCGCGTGGATTGCATTTCGTGATGCCAATTGCACCATGCAATACGGGCTTTGGGGGTCGGGTTCTGCGCGCCATGTGGCAAAGGCCGAATGCCTGATGTTGATGACCGCCACGCAAACACGCGCGTTGCACGACTATTACATCATGCCATGAGGCGCTGGATGCTCTTTATCCCCTTTGCGGGGCTGGTCGTGGTGGCAGGCATCATCGGCTATCGCATGGGCCAACTGCCGTCCGAGACGGATATCATCAACCGCTATGCCGCGACCTACCTTGGCATGGCGGGCGAAGGCGCCGCCCTGACCGATTGTGCCGCCACCACCCACCCTGACCCTGCCATCCGGATGGTCATCAACTGCGCTAACACGAATGGGCTGACCACAACCTTCTATGTCGGCCCGCGCGGAGAGGCGCTGCCCCCACCCCAAGGACCCGCCACATGACCGACCGCGCTTTGCATGAAGCAGCCCTTGCGCAGGTGCGTGATGCCGCAGCCGCCGCCGCCTTGGGCGGCGGGCAGGTCGCGCGCGACCGTCATATCGCCCGTGGTAAGATGCTGCCGCGCGACCGTGTGGCGGGCCTGCTCGACCCCGGCTCGCCGTTTCTGGAAATCGGCGCGACGGCTGCGCACGGGCTTTACGACGGCGCTGCCCCCTGCGCGGGCGTGATCGCGGGCGTGGGGCTGGTGGGTGGCGTACAGGTCATGGTCGTGTGCAACGACGCCACCGTAAAGGGCGGCACCTATTACCCTATGACGGTGAAAAAGCACCTGCGCGCGCAAGAGATTGCCCAAGCCTGCCGTCTTCCCTGCGTCTATCTGGTCGACAGCGGTGGTGCCAACCTGCCCAATCAGGACGAGGTCTTTCCCGACCGCGACCATTTCGGGCGCATCTTTTATAACCAGGCGCAGATGTCCGCGCTGGGCATTCCGCAAATCGCCGTGGTCATGGGGTCTTGCACCGCAGGCGGGGCCTATGTGCCCGCCATGGCCGATGTGTCGATCATTGTCCGCGACCAAGGCACGATCTTTCTGGCGGGCCCGCCGCTTGTGAAGGCCGCGACAGGTGAAGTGGTCAGTGCCGAGGCTTTGGGCGGCGGCGATGTGCATACCCGCCTGTCCGGTGTCGCCGATTATCTGGCCGAAGATGACGCTCATGCGCTGGCGCTGGCACGGCAGGCGGTCGCGTCATGCGAGGTACGAAATGTGTGCAACGTCAATCGCTTGGCGTCCGAACCTCCTGCACTTGATCCGGCGACTTTGTTCGACGCGATCCCCGCAGACCTGCGCACGCCTTACGACATCCGCGAGGTGATCCGCCGCATCGTGGACGGATCACGCTTTGATGAATTCAAGGCGCGGTTCGGCGAAACGCTGGTCACGGGCTTTGCCCATATCGACGGCTGGCCTTGCGGGATCGTGGCCAACAACGGGGTGCTGTTTTCGGAAAGCGCGCAAAAGGGCGCGCATTTCGTGGAACTGTGCAGCCAGCGGCGCATCCCTTTGGTGTTCCTGCAAAATATCACCGGCTTCATGGTGGGCCAGAAATACGAGAACGAAGGCATCGCGCGGCATGGTGCCAAGATGGTCACAGCGGTGGCCACAACGAAGGTGCCGAAGATCACGATGGTCGTGGGCGGATCGTTCGGGGCGGGGAATTATGGCATGGCCGGAAGGGCTTACAGCCCCCATTTCATGTGGTCTTGGCCCACCAGCCGGATCAGCGTGATGGGCGGCGAACAGGCCGCAGGTGTGCTGGCGACTGTAAAACGCGATGCGATTGAACGGGCAGGCGGTGAATGGTCGGCAGAGGAAGAAGCTGCCTTCAAGCAGCCCACGATTGACATGTTCACCGAGCAGTCCCACCCTCTCTATGCCTCGGCCCGCCTGTGGGATGACGGCATCATCGACCCGCGCAAATCGCGCGAAGTGCTGGCGCTGTCATTGGCTGCGGCCTGCAATGCGCCCATAGAGGAGACACGTTTCGGCGTGTTCCGGATGTGATGTTTACCAAGATCCTCATCGCCAACAGGGGCGAGATTGCCTGCCGTATCATTCGCACAGCGCGTGCGATGGGCGTGCGCACGGTCGCGGTTTATTCGGATGCCGATGCAGGCGCGCTGCATGTGCAGCAGGCGGATCAGGCGGTCAGGCTGGGGCCTGCGCCTGTCGCGGACAGCTATCTGCGCGGCGATCTGATCGTGCGGGCCGCGCTGGAGACAGGCGCGCAAGCCATTCATCCGGGCTATGGGTTTTTGTCCGAAAACCCCGATTTCGTGGATCAGGTGACGCAGGCGGGGCTGGTGTTCATCGGCCCCTCGGCAGATGCGATCCGCGCGATGGGGCTGAAGGATGCGGCCAAGGCGCTGATGGTCAAGGCAGGCGTGCCGGTCGTTCCGGGCTATCATGGCGCGGAACAGGATGGGGCGTTTCTGGCACAAGAGGCTGCGAAAATCGGCTATCCGGTGCTGATCAAGGCCGTGGCGGGCGGCGGCGGCAAGGGGATGCGGCTGGTTGAAAAGCCTGCCGATTTTGCAGAATCGCTGGCATCGGCGCAGGCCGAGGCGCGCAACGCTTTCGGCAACCCCGCCGTCTTGATCGAGAAATACATCACCACCCCGCGCCATATCGAGGTGCAGGTGTTCGGTGACGGCACTGACGCCGTGCATCTGTTCGAGCGGGATTGTTCGTTGCAACGCCGCCACCAGAAGGTGATCGAGGAAGCGCCCGCCCCGGGCATGACGCCGGAGCTGCGCGAAGCCATGGGGCAGGCGGCGGTGACGGCGGCCAAGGCCATCGGCTATGCCGGTGCGGGCACCATCGAATTCATCGTTGATGGCGCAGGAGGGCTGCGGCCGGACGGCTTCTGGTTCATGGAAATGAACACGCGGCTGCAGGTGGAACATCCGGTGACCGAGGCGATCACCGGCGTCGATCTGGTGGAATGGCAATTGCGCGTCGCGGCGGGTGAACCGCTGCCCTTGCGGCAGGATCAGTTGGCGATCAGCGGCCATGCGTTCGAGGCGCGGCTTTATGCCGAGGACGTGCCGGCGGGGTTTCTGCCCGCGACAGGCAGGCTCGACCATCTGGCGTTTCCTGACGGCGCACGGATCGACAGCGGTGTCGTCGCAGGGTCCGAGATCTCGCCGTGGTACGATCCGATGATCGCCAAAGTCACGGTGCATGGGCCAGACCGCGCGAGCGCTTTGCGCAAGCTGCAGGCCGCCATGGACGCGACCGAGGTGGCGGGAACGGTCACGAACCTTGATTTCCTGCGCCTGCTTGCCCGCGATACGGAATTTGTGGCGGGTGAGGTTGATACCGGCCTGATCGCGCGCGGGCAGGACAGGCTTTGCGCGGCACCGGTGCCGGATGCGCAGGCGATTGCTGTGGCGGCGGTGGTCGCGGCGGATATTCCGCAAGGGCCGCTTGTTGGCTTTACGCTCTGGGAACCGCTGGTGCGGCGGATCGTGCTGGGGCAGGGCGACGCGGTGCATGAGGTGCGCTTGCAGGTGCTTGGCCCCGACAATGTTACCGCCGATGTGGCGAGGGCGCAGGTCACTCTGCGGCGGCATGGGGCCGTTTGGGGTGCACGGGCGCTGCGGCACGGGGTGCGGCAAGTCAGTGTCTTTGGCGCGCAGACAATCACGTTCAGCATCGTCGATCCGCTGGCACGGGGGTCCGATGTCGCAGGTGGTGACGTGGTGCTGGCACCCATGCCGGGGCTGGTGCGCGAAGTTGCCGTGCAGGAGGGCGATCATGTCGTGCAAGGCGACCGGATCATCGTGCTGGAGGCGATGAAGATGGAACATGTGCTGCGTGCACCGCGTGATGGTGTGGTCGCCAGTGTGTCCGTAAAGCCGGGGGATCAGGTCGCGGCAGGCGATCTGATGGTGGCCCTTGCCCCGATCTGACGCAGGGGGCGCTGCCCCCGCCCCGGACGTTGTCCGGTGCTCCCCCGGGGTATTTGGGCTCGAACGATGGGGGTGTCGGTGACATTCGTCAGATTGCATGAGGTCGGCCCGCGTGACGGGTTGCAGAACGAAAAGCGCATCATTCCGGTGGCCGAAAAAGTGGCGCTGATCGACCTTCTGGGCCGATCAGGGCTGTGCGATATCGAGATCGGCAGTTTCGTCAGCCCCAAATGGGTGCCGCAGATGGCCGACACCCCGCAGGTCATGGCGGGGATCCTGCCGGTGGCGGGGGTGCGGTATGGCGTGCTCGTGCCCAATATGCGCGGCTGGGACGGGTTCATGGCGGCGCGTGTGCCGGGGGTGGTCTATGAGGTGGCGGTGTTTGTCGCCGCCTCCGAAGGGTTTTCGCACAGCAATCTGAATTGTTCGGTGGCAGAATCGGTGGAACGGCTGGTCCCGGTTGTGGCAGCGGCGCAGGCGGCGGGCGTGGGCTTGCGCGGCTATATTTCATGCGTGACGGATTGCCCCTTTGACGGACGGGTTGCACCCGAGGCGGTGGCAAAGGTCGCGGCCCTGCTGCGCGGGCTTGCACCGATGCCACTGTCGCTGGGCGATACGATTGGCAAAGGCACGCCCGCGACGGTCGCCGCCATGCTCGATGCGGTGCTGGAGATCGTTCCGGCAGCAGAGCTTGCAGGTCATTTTCATGATACGGGCGGGCAGGCGCTGTCCAATATCGAAACCGCGCTCGACAAAGGCCTGCGCGCGTTCGATTCGGCGGTGGGCGGGCTTGGCGGCTGTCCTTATGCGCCGGGGGCACCCGGGAATATAGCGACGGAAAAAGTGCTGGACCTGTTGCATGGCGCAGGGTTCGAGACCGGCATCGACGCGGCGGTCATCGCCGAGGCCGCAGCACTGGCAAGGAGGATGCGATGATCGATCTGGTGGTGGATGCGCGCGGGGTGGCGACGCTGACGCTGGCGCGCGCGGACAAGCATAATGCGCTGTCGCAGGCGATGATCGACGCACTGACGCAGACAGCCGCAAGGATCGCGGCGGACCGGCGCATTCGTGTCGTTGTGCTGGCGGCAGAGGGGCCGACGTTTTGCGCAGGGGGTGATCTGGGCTGGATGCGTGACCAGATTGCGGCGGATACCCCCACGCGGCGGGCGGCGGCGACATCGCTGGCGCGGATGCTGGGGGCGCTCAATACCTTGCCGCAGCCGCTGATCGGGCGCATCCATGGCAATGCCTTTGGTGGCGGGGTCGGGCTGGCCTGTGTCTGCGATGTGGCGATCGGGGTGGAGGCGGCCAGATTCGGGCTGACCGAAACGCGGCTGGGCCTGATTCCCGCGACTATCGGCCCCTATGTGCTGGCGCGTATGGGCGAGGCCAAGGCGCGGCGGGTGTTCATGTCGGGGCGGGTTTTTGGGGCGGAGGAGGCTGTGGCGCTGGACATTCTCGCGCGTGCCGTGCCGCCTGCCGCACTGGACGACGCGATTGAAGTCGAGGTTGCGCCCTATATGTCCTGCGGGCCAAAGGCGGTGGCCGCGGCCAAGGCCTTTGCCCGATCCTTGGGTCCGGTGATCGACGAGGCGACGATCGCGCGGTCCATCGATGCGCTGGTCGCCTGTTGGGACGGGGACGAGGCGGCCGAGGGGATATCGGCGTTTTTCGACAAACGTTCGCCACAATGGCCGGGTTTGACCTGACGAAAGGTCCGATTTCGGTCGCAGTTTAGGCGGAATTGGCGGGTCTATTGGCGGGGCAGGAGAGATGCCCATGCCCTTTGAATGGCCCGATGCGGAACAGATGACCTACCGGCTGTGGCGGTTGCGGCGGCTCTGGGCGCTTTGCGTCTTGCTCCCCGCCGCGGTGATTATGGCGTCGGGCGTGCCGCCTGTGTTGGGCAGTGTGGCCATTCTGGCTGTTGCCTGTCTGGTGACGCTGCATATCTGCCTTTTGCCCAATGTCGCGCATGAAACGCTGGCCTTGTCGCTGTCGCTGACAGGGCTCGTTGTGGTATTGCCGTGGGTGCAAGGGCTCGCCGGGGTGGTTCCGGTCGAGCATGCGCAGGCGGCACTGATGCTGGCAACCGCCCTTGCCGTGGGCGGGGCCGTGGTAGTGATGGCGCTGCTGGGGCAGGTGATCCGGGTGTTGGTCCATCTCGGCCCTGCGGTGCGCCTGCGCCTGCAATCGCAAACCGACCTGCCTTGTTCTGCTGCGGTGGCGCAGCGGCATTACGCCTTGCAGCCACAGACCCGCAGAGGCCGTATTCTGACGGGGCAGGCCGATGCGCAAGGCATGTTCGAGGTGGCTGTCGCATCCGCGCAGATGGCCGATCCGGCACATCCTGACCAGCCCTTGGTGGTACGTGTGGCGGCCAAGGTGTTGCAGGCAGAGCCCGGCCTTCATGACGTGCTGCTGGTCTTGCCGTGTGGTGCTGTCACGGTCACGGCCCTGCGGTTTCAGACCGCGGCGTCAGGATGCCGTGTCACCGTGTCGGACATGCCGGGGGATTTCACGCTTGGCATGTATCTGCAGTACTGGCTGACCGACCAGCAGGGGGACGCCCTGCAGGAAACAGCCGACATCATCACCGGCGCGGGCGAGCGTGCGAATGGCCTTGCGCATGGCGCATCCTTTCTGTCGCTTGCAGGGCTTGTTCTGTCCCCGTCAGCGCCTTTGGCCGACCGCGCGAAATAGCGCAGGTCACGCTGCTGCGACACCGCACTCGGTTGACCCTTGCAGGGTGCAGCGGTATGGAGCGGGTAGCCAACGAAGGGCGCGCCGGACGATGCGCCTTTTTGAAAGGAACGCACCTTGCCTGATATCGTGTCCAACTATTTGCCGATCATGATTTTTCTGGGCCTCGCCATTGGGCTGGGCTTGCTTTTGATCATCGCGGCAGCCGTGATTGCCGTGCGCAACCCTGACCCCGAAAAAGTGTCGGCCTATGAATGCGGGTTCAACGCGTTCGACGATGCGCGCATGAAATTCGACGTGCGGTTCTATCTTGTGTCGATCCTGTTCATCATCTTCGATCTGGAAGTCGCGTTCCTGTTTCCATGGGCCGTGGCCTTTGGGGACATCAGCATGACGGCCTTCTGGTCGATGATGATTTTCCTTGGCGTGCTGACGATCGGCTTTGCCTATGAATGGAAGAAAGGGGCGCTCGAATGGGAGTGATGACCGGAACGGCCGTAGGGGCCGACAAGGAACATGGCGCGCAACTGCTGAACGCGGAATTGCAGGACAAGGGTTTCCTTGTGACCAGCACCGCCGATATCATCAACTGGGCACGCACCGGCAGCTTGCACTGGATGACCTTTGGTCTGGCCTGCTGTGCGGTGGAAATGATGCACACCTCGATGCCGCGCTATGATCTGGAACGGTTCGGCACCGCGCCGCGCGCATCCCCGCGCCAGTCCGACCTGATGATCGTCGCGGGCACGCTGACCAACAAGATGGCACCCGCGTTGCGCAAGGTCTATGACCAGATGCCCGAGCCGCGCTATGTGATCTCGATGGGGTCCTGTGCCAATGGCGGCGGCTATTACCACTATAGCTATTCGGTGGTGCGCGGCTGCGACCGGATCGTGCCGGTCGATATCTATGTGCCCGGTTGTCCGCCCACGGCAGAGGCGCTGCTTTACGGTATCCTGCAGTTGCAGCGCAAGATGCGCCGCACCGGCACCATCACGCGCTGAAGGAACGACACATGACCGAAGCCTTGCAAGAACTGGGCGCGCATCTGGACCTCAAGCGCACCGATTGCGTCCAGTCATGGGATGTCGCCCATGACGAACTGACCGTGACCGTGGCACCATCGTCGCTGGTCAGTTTTGTGGAATTCCTCAAGACCGATGCGAATTGTCTGTTCTCCTCTCTCGTGGATATCACAGCGGTGGATTACCCCAGCCGCGCCAAGCGGTTCGACGTTATCTACCATTTCCTGAGCATGTATCAGAACCAGCGCATCCGCGTGCGGGTCCAGATCCGTGAACAGGATATGATGCCGTCGATCATCGGGGTGCATCCGTCGGCCAACTGGTTTGAACGCGAAGTCTTTGACATGTTCGGCATCCTGTTTTCCGGCCATCCCGACTTGCGCCGCATCCTGACAGACTACGGCTTTCGCGGGCATCCGTTGCGCAAGGATTTCCCGACAACGGGTTATACCGAAGTCCGCTATGACGAGGTGCAAAAGCGGGTCGTTTACGAACCCGTCAGCCTTGTGCAGGAATACCGGCAGTTCGATTTCATGTCCCCTTGGGAAGGCGCGAAATACGTCCTGCCCGGTGATGAAAAGACCAAGCCGGAGGCCAAAGGCTAGTGCCGGACCCAGCCATCCTTTACTGCGTCGGTGCGACCAAGGCGGGAACGTCGTGGTTTTACCGTTTGCTGCACGATCATCCCGATTGCGCGCTGCCCGCAGTGAAAGAGGCGCATTACTGGGACACATTCGCCGCCCCTGACCGTGACAAGCAGCTGGCCGCCTTCGCGCTGCGCCTGCAAGAACTGCGCACAGCCAAAGCCGTGGCAGAGGCCGAAGATCGTGGCTGGCAGGTGCGCAACCTCGACCGGCGGATCGCGGATATGACCGGGCTGATTGACGTGCTGGCCGCTGACCGCAGCGATGACGCCGCCTATCTGGCGTGGCTGGCGACAGGGCGGGGCGCGGCGCGGCTATATGCCGACATGACCCCCAATTACGCCACCTTGCCAGATGCGATGCTGGACCGGATGGTCAAGGCCGCGCCTCTGACCAAGGTGATCTACCTGATCCGTGATCCGCTTGACCGGCTGTGGTCGCATATCCGCATGCAGGCACGCCGCCAGCGGCAAAGCCATGAGGTCTATGAAAAGAAGGCGAACAACATCCTTTACCGGATGTTGAACCGTGGGGAAGAGGCACATATCCTCGCGCGCGGGGATTATGCGGGCGTGATCCGCAAGCTGCGCCGCGTGGTGCCTGCCGACCGGCTGCTGGTGGCCTTCGCGGAAACGCTGCTGACGGCTGAAGGTCTGGCGCGGGTCTGTGCCTTTCTGGGGATCGGGCCGGTCGAAGTGCCGCCGCAGGCGGTGCATGATGGTCAGCCTGTGGGGATGCTTGAAAAGCTGCGCCCGCGTGCGCAAAAACTGCTTTTTGAACAATATGACTGGGTCGCGCGCAACGTCGGCCCCTTGCCAGCGAACTGGCAGAACAATTGTGTAAGGATGACAGCATGATGGACGGCGATATCCGCGTGAACACCTATGACGACGGGTCAACCGACGCGCTGACCGGCGAACAGAAGATCCGCAACTTCAACATCAACTTCGGCCCGCAGCACCCTGCGGCCCACGGCGTGTTGCGGCTGGTGCTGGAGCTTGACGGCGAGATTGTCGAACGTTGCGATCCGCATATCGGCCTGCTGCACCGTGGCACCGAAAAGCTGATGGAAAGCCGGACCTATCTGCAGAACCTGCCTTATTTCGACCGGCTGGACTATGTGTCGCCGATGAATCAGGAACATGCCTGGTGTCTGGCCATCGAAAAGCTCACCGGCACTGTCGTGCCGCGCCGCGCCAGTCTGATTCGTGTGCTCTATTCCGAAATTGGCCGCATCCTGAACCATCTGATGAACGTCACCACCCAGGCGATGGATGTCGGCGCGCTGACCCCGCCGCTGTGGGGGTTCGAGGAACGTGAAAAGCTGATGGTGTTTTACGAACGCGCTTGCGGGGCGCGTTTGCATGCTGCCTATTTCCGCCCGGGTGGCGTGCATCAGGACCTGCCCGACCAGTTGATCGAGGATATGGATGCCTGGGCTGTGACCTTCCCGACCGTGCTGGACGACATCAACAGCCTGCTGGCTGAGAACCGCATTTTCAAACAGCGCAACTGCGACATCGGCGTTGTGACCGAACAGGACATTCAGGACTGGGGCTTTTCCGGCGTCATGGTGCGCGGTTCGGGGCTGGCGTGGGATTTGCGCCGTGCGCAGCCCTATGAATGCTATGACGAATTCGAATTCCAGGTGCCGGTCGGCAAGAATGGCGATTGTTACGACCGTTTCCTGTGCCGGATGGAGGAAATGCGCCAGTCCACCCATATCATCCGCCAAGCCTGCGCCAAGCTGCGGGTGGAAAAGGGCGATGTCATGGCGCGCGGCAAGATGACACCGCCCACACGCGGTGAGATGAAAACATCGATGGAAGCCTTGATCCATCATTTCAAGCTCTACACCGAAGGGTTCCACGTCCCCGCGGGCGAGGTTTATGCCGCGGTCGAGGCTCCCAAGGGCGAATTCGGCGTCTATCTGGTGGCCGATGGCACCAACAAGCCCTACCGCGCCAAGCTGCGCGCGCCGGGCTATCTGCATCTGCAGGCGATGGATCATATCGCCACCGGCCATCAGTTGGCCGATGTGGCAGCGATCATCGGCACGCTGGACGTTGTGTTCGGGGAAATCGACCGATGACCATGGAACAGGTCGTCCTTGGCGCGGTTGTCGCGGTCGGCTTTTTCCTGTCGGCGGCGGTGTCGCGCTGGTTTCGGCGGCCTGTCGCCGGTATCGTTTTTGGCGGCGTTGCGGGGATTGCCTTGTCCGTTGCAGTGTTGAGTTATGGGTTGACCGAGATCATGGGATCGGCACCCGTGGTTGTCGAAGATCCGGCTGAGGTTGCCGAATAAAAGGAACGTGACGATGTGGCGGATCGCAGGGGTGGGGCTGGTGACGCTTGCGGCATGCGGTGAACCTGCACCGCCCAGTGCGGCGCTTGTCGCCTCTGCATCAGAGGCGCATGTCGCCCGTGTGACGCAGGTGTTCCTAGATATGGACTGTGCGATCAACCCGATCCTGTCGGGCGGGCGTGCCGAGACTGCCGCAGGGCTGACCACGCAGGAATTTTCCGCCGCTGTTGCCGCGCTTGAAGCGCGCGGTGACGTGACCATGCAACGCGGAACGATGACGTTTCGCCTGAACCACCCTGACTGCGGCTGATGGCGCGATCCGTCAAAGCCACGAAATAAAAGGATAAAACCATGATCCGCCAGCTTTCCCTTGTTGCTTTCGTCGGCCTGTCGGCCTGCGCCTATCCGATGGCCATGCCCGCACCCGCGCCACGCCCCGTGGCGACCGTTGCCCCGCCACCGCCGCTGCCGCCCGTGGTCAACCCCGGATCGGCCAAGGACCGGTTCATCGCCGCCGTCACCGCGAACGGCTGTGAACTGACGACCGCAAACACCCAGACCGTGCTGGCAAGTGCCACCCTGTCCCAACAGGACGTGGCCCGCATCATGACCGAATTGCGCGCCGAAGGCCGGGGCGAGATCGGGGCTGATGGCCGGTCGTTCCGTGTGACGACAGGCGCTTGTATCTGATCGCAAACGCCTTGCCCGCCGTGGTGCTTGTGCTAATGGGTGGGCTGAACTCCGGCGGGATGCGTCCCGCCGCCCTGCGCCGCCCGTCGGCGCTGCCACGATGACAGGGATGACCTGATGCTACGCCGCCTTTATCACGACCAGCCCGCAACCTTTGCCTTCACCGATGCCAACCTCGCTTGGGCCAAGGCGCAGATGAAGAAGTTCCCCGAAGGCCGTCAGGCCTCGGCGATCATTCCGCTGCTTTGGCGTGCGCAGGAACAGGAAGGCTGGCTGACACGGCCCGCGATCGAATATGTCGCCCAGATGCTGGACATGGCCTATATCCGCGCGCTTGAAGTCGCGTCGTTTTATTTCATGTTCCAGCTGCAGCCCGTGGGCTCGGTCGCTCATATTCAGGTCTGTGGCACATTGTCGTGCATGATCTGCGGGGCCGAGGATCTGATCGGCGTCTGCAAGGACAAGATCGCCCCCAAGGCGCATGCCTTGTCGGCGGATGGCAAGTTTTCGTGGGAAGAGGTGGAATGCCTCGGGTCCTGCGCCAATGCGCCGATGGCCCAGATCGGCAAGGATTACTACGAAGACCTGACCGCCGAACGCCTGAGCGAGATCATCGACGAACTGGCCGCAGGCCGTGTGCCGACACCGGGGCCGCAGAATGGCCGCTTTGCGGCGGAACCCAAGAGCGGGCTGACCTCGCTGAAGGATTTCACATCCGGCAAGGCGCAGTATAACGCAAGCGTGCAGGCCGCTGTCGATATCGGCGACACGGTGAAGCGGATCGACGGGACCGAAGTCCCGTTGTTGACGCCTTGGATCACGGATGCGGCAAAGCCCAAAAAACCCGCCGCCACCAAAGCCCGCAAGGACCCCAAACCGTCCGCAGATGTGCCTGCCGATGCCAGCGGTGTGACCAAACAAGAAGCGCAAGCCGCGTCCAAGGGGCGGCCCGTGTCCAAGTCCAACCCCGAACTGGCAGGGGCCGAGGAAAAGGCGGTCGAGAAAAAACCGCGCGCCAAGCGCACCCCGAAAAAGCCCTCCGAATAGGCGCTTTGGCGAGGTGACAGTGGCAAGAACGGGCAACTTGCACAAAAAATTTACGCAAAGCCGCCATTTCAGGTAGAAGTTGCAGGATAGCCCGTGCTGTGGTCATTTGACGCAGAAACGGACCAGCAGATGCAGAATTGCATGACGGACCACCTGAAGGGAGAATTGAGAAGATGAACAACACTGCACCGATCTGGATGGGGATCGCCGCGATTGCGGGCCTTGTCTTTGTTGTCGCACTGGGCGTTTCCTATGTGCTCTACGACCTGGGCTTGAACGGGTCCGTTTTCGTGGCCGTCATCGTGTCGGGAGTCGCGGCCGTTGCGCTGGCGCTTGGCTGGCGTCCGGCGCGCAACGATCCCGATGCCGCCCATTCCAAGGGCAGTGAAACGGTCGATATGACAAAAGCCGCCCCTGCCACACCTGCCGCCGCCGCCGTGCGCGATGCCGCCCCCGGCCACGAGGCCGAAGCCGAACGCAAAGCTGTCGCCGAGGAAGAAGGTATGCAGCAGGTCACGACCGAGGCCGAAGTCACCCCGACACAGCCCACGCCCGCCCCGCCTGTGACGCCAAGCCCCGGCAAGAAGCCGCCTGTCCTGGCTGCCGCTCGCGACAACCGCCCCGATGATCTCAAGCTGATCAGCGGTGTTGGGCCAAAGCTGGAACAGACGCTGCATGGCATGGGCATTTTCCATTTCGACCAGATCGCCGCTTGGGGCCCTGATGAGCTTGCGTGGATGGATGACAACCTCGCTGGCTTCAAGGGCCGCGCCAGCCGTGATAACTGGGTTGCGCAGGCCAAGACGATGGCCGCAGGCGTATAAAGATCGGCATGGCAAGGCACGGTGACACATCAGAGGCGAAGGCCGGACAACGCGTCGCGTTGACGGTCGCCGCCGTTGGTGTTCTCTGGATGTTGGCCACCATGATCGGGTCCGAATACGGCTGGTCCAACCGGACGCGCGCCGTATTTGACCTTGCAGCGCTGGCCGGATTCGGCTTTGCGCTGTGGCAGACATTTCAACTCTGGCGTACGCGCCGGAACGACAAAGGCGAGAACTGATGCTCAAGGATCAAGACCGGATTTTCACCAACCTCTACGGGATGCACGACCGCACGCTGAAAGGCGCACAGGCGCGCGGCCATTGGGATGGCACGGCTGACATCATCAAGAAAGGCCGCGACTGGATCATCACCGAGATGAAAGCCTCCGGTCTGCGCGGGCGTGGTGGTGCGGGTTTCCCCACGGGTCTGAAATGGTCCTTCATGCCCAAGGAAAGCGACGGTCGCCCGTCCTATCTGGTGGTCAATGCCGACGAATCCGAACCGGGCACCTGCAAGGACCGCGAGATCATGCGCCACGACCCGCATACGCTGGTCGAAGGCTGCCTGATCGCGTCTTTCGCGATGAATGCCCATGCCTGCTATATCTACATCCGCGGCGAATATATCCGCGAGAAAGAGGCGCTGCAGGCTGCCATCGACGAAGCCTATGCCGCAGGGTTGGTGGGCAAGAACGCCTGCAAATCTGGCTGGGATTTCGACATCTATCTGACCCACGGGGCAGGGGCCTATATCTGCGGTGAAGAAACCGCGCTGCTCGAAAGCCTTGAAGGCAAAAAGGGCATGCCGCGGATGAAACCGCCGTTTCCGGCCGGTGCGGGCCTTTATGGCTGCCCGACAACGGTGAACAACGTCGAATCCATCGCCGTGGTGCCGACGATCCTGCGCCGTGGCGGCGCGTGGTTCAGCGGTTTTGGCCGCCCGAACAACGCGGGCACCAAGCTTTTCGCGATCTCGGGCCATGTGAACAACCCCTGTGTCGTCGAAGAGGAAATGTCGATTCCCTTCGAAGAGCTGATCGAAAAGCATTGCGGCGGCATCCGTGGCGGCTGGAACAACCTCAAGGCCGTGATCCCCGGCGGGTCATCCGTGCCCTGCGTGCGCGGTGAAAACATGCGCGACGCGATCATGGATTTCGACGCGCTCAAGGAAAAGGGTTCCTCGCTTGGCACCGCGGCGGTCATCGTGATGGACAATTCCACCGATATGATCAAGGCGATCTGGCGGCTTTCGAAATTCTACAAGCACGAAAGCTGCGGCCAGTGCACCCCTTGCCGCGAAGGCACGGGCTGGATGATGCGCGTGATGGCGCGTCTGGTCGAAGGCAATGCATCCGTGGACGAAATCGACATGCTGTTGGACGTGACAAAACAAGTCGAAGGCCATACGATCTGCGCATTGGGTGACGCCGCCGCCTGGCCGATCCAAGGGTTGATCAAGAATTTCCGGGACGAGATCGAGGACCGGATCAAACATAAACGTATCGCGGGGATGGCAGCAGAATGATGATCCGGGGTTTGATGATGGGGGCGGCGCTGACGCTGGCCGCCTGTGCGACAGGCTCCGGCCCCGCGCGTGAACTTAGCGATCCTGCCGTGCAGCGCCTGCTGAACATGCCGACGCCCGAGTATTACGCGACGCTGACCCTTGCCACGCGGGTCGCGCAGAACTGCGCGCGCTACCGCTATGACGCGGAGCTTGATTCCCTGATGAACGAGCGCCGCAACGAACTGGGGCGCGGGTCGCTCTCCGCCAATTCGCAGCGCAATGCGATCGAGCTGGAAACCGACGTGATCCAGCGCAGTTTCGGCGTCAAGCACGGGGTCGAGATGACGGGCTCCGATCTGTGCCCCGCCGCCGATGCCGAAGTGCTGGAAGGTTCCGCGCTGAGCGCGATGCTGGTGCCGGTCTGATCTGCTGACAATTCGTGACGCTTTTGAAAAGGTCGCGCCCCGGCGCGGCCTTTTTTCTTGCCAATCCCGTTGCAAAAGGCTTCGTCACAGGTCGGTTTGCGGCGCGGACCCCTGCCGTCGGATTGCCGGATGCGAAAAGCGGATCTTGCCAGGTTCTGCGTGTTCCGACTTGGCAGGTAGATCCGAGCGTGTATCTTCGATCCTGAGGGCTGCGCGTTTGGCATGGTAAGGCGATATCGACAGATGATGTTCAAAATGTTCGCTGGCCTTGTTGCGCTGATCGGCCTGTCGCTGTTTGCCAGCTGCGCCGCGCAGACAGCGGCGCAGGGCACCTATATCGACGTCACGCGGGCCGAACTGGACGCGGCGCTTGCAAGAACCCTTGCCGAAAGCCGCGACGTTGATTTCCCCGAAAAGACCCGCTTCACAGAGTTGCGGTTCGTCCATGAGGCGGGCCTCGGGATCGCAGGGCAGGCGCGGTTCTTTGACCCGCGGTCAGGGGACTATCCACCGCCAGACATCGCGTTTTTCGGGATGGTGCCGTTAGGGTACTGGCGGGTGGAAAACGGTGCACTGACCTTCCGGCTGGTCGCTGTTGACGGCATTGCGCCGGTCCCGCGTGGTGAATCTGCCGACAGTGACCTGGCAGAGGCGATCCGCGACAGTCTCAGCACCGGTGTCGGCGATTTAATGTCGCGCATGTCCTTCCCGACAGGTCTTGACCCGGACCGCCGTTGGATCATTGGCAGCGCCGAGGTGACGCCTGAAGCGATAAGGTTCGAACTGCGCGCGCGCTGACGCGAAGCTTGCGCGCTCATGAAAGAGCGCTGTGATTAACTGGGTCGCGGATCACGGCAGGCCCGTCGCGCTGGCCCCTAGCTGTGGTCGGTTTTGTCGACCGCAGCATCCCCCGCGAGAATCCGCTGGCGGATCATTTGCATGATCTTCTTTCTTGTCGCTTCCTGAGACGGCATCGTCACGCTTGAGGCATGACGCGCACGCACCTTTCGCGGGCGGATAACAGGGGCAACCTCGACAGGCTGTTCTGCGGTTTCTCCGGCAATCAAAACCAGAAAATCTTTGGGCTGGCGACATTCGAAATATTCGACCCACAGCTCGTCTTGTCCGTTTTGCTGCAAAAGCGGAATCAGCCTCAGATCAAAATCGGACCCGAGCGCAAAGCGATCCCATGTCTTGTGCAACGTATCTGATTTGGCGAGATGATCACTGACGGTATTCAGGACGACCATGGACAAGGTCAGATGATCGTAAATGGCCGACTCGTCGCCGGAAAGATTTTGTTCGCCCTCATAGCGCTGCATCACCGCACGCGTGGCACGTCGCAGGACTTTCAGCTTTGCGACCACATCGACCTTATGATGCGGCTCAAGCTGGATACTCTTGGAAACTGGCTTGATACTCATAACGTTCCATCTTCAAAAAACCGCAAGACAGTTAAAAATTGAGCCTCTCGACACTGAAGGTCCGGCGTCTGCAGCCGCTCTGGCTCAAACAAAAACGAGCTGCGGCATTCGAGAGTTAGCCTATTTTGGGTGTTCGGTCGATACTTTCATATGGTTATCCGAATTCCGTTACTACTTTGAAAAGAACGCCCCAAAGTAATGCTGTATTTAGAACTACAATCATTGCGCGAATGCGGGTTCGGGCCGTGCACAGGACTGCGCCTGTAGCCAAAATCGCCTTGTTGCGCGCGACAGTCATTCGCCGCACCACATGGTTCAGGCGACCCGCTTGGGAACATTCAGGCCACAGTGGTGTCCTTCATGCGCGGAAAATCCCCGCTCGCGGTGTGTTGATATTGAATAACGCGTCCCTTGGCGCAATCTGTTGCCCAAGGGTGCCGTTCCGAGCGCCCAAGCAAGAGGCATGACAATGACAAGAACAACAATAGCAATCATGGTGGTGTTGCTGGCGACCGTCAGCTTTGCGGGCACGCTGTCGGCGCAATCCGCGTTGAAAGACGAAGCAGCGGTGCGTGACGGCATCATCGACGTGGGCATCGCCTATGAGATTTCGCAGAATTGCGACAGTATCCGCGCGCGCACCATTCGCGGCATCACCTATCTGCAATCCCTGCGCACCACCGCCCGCGATCTGGGCTACAGCGACGCCGAGATCGACGCCTATATCGACGACCGCGCCGAAAAGCGGCGGCTGGAAGGTATCGCGCGTGCGCAGCTTGCTTCGCTGGGGGCAGTCACGGATGATCCGGCCAGCTATTGCGCGGTCGGGCAGGCGCAAATTGCTGCAAATACACGCGTTGGCTGGCTTCTGCGCTGACCGCAGGTCAGCGATCACAAATTGCGGTCTTTTTTGCCGTTCGCACTGGCGTCAGGTGGACTTGCGCGTTAGAACGCCCCCAACGCGCCTACCCCTAATGCGGCACATGGCGCGACGGGAACAAGAAGGCACGCCATGTCTGATCTGCGCAAAGTCATCATCGATGGAAACGAGGTCGAGGTGGATGGGGCAATGACCCTGATCCAGGCCTGCGAAATCGCAGGCATCGAAATCCCTCGGTTCTGTTATCACGAACGCCTGACCATCGCCGGCAACTGCCGCATGTGTCTGGTCGAGGTTGTGGGCGGCCCGCCGAAACCCGCCGCCTCTTGCGCGATGCAGGTCAAGGACCTGCGGCCCGGCCCCGATGGTGCGCCACCCGTGGTGAAAACCAACAGCCCGATGGTGAAAAAGGCCCGCGAGGGCGTGATAGAATTCCTGCTGATCAACCACCCGCTGGATTGCCCGATCTGCGACCAAGGCGGCGAATGCGATCTGCAGGATCAGGCGATGGCCTATGGCGTCGATTTTTCCCGCTACCGCGAACCCAAGCGCGCGACCGAGGATCTGAACCTTGGCCCGCTGGTCGAAACCCACATGACGCGCTGCATTTCCTGCACCCGCTGTGTGCGTTTCACGACAGAGGTCGCGGGCATCAGCCAGATGGGCCAGACCGGCCGTGGCGAGGATGCAGAGATCACAAGCTATCTGGGCGAAACGCTCGACAGCAACCTGCAAGGCAATATCATCGACCTGTGCCCCGTGGGTGCGCTTGTGTCCAAGCCTTACTCCTTTACCGCGCGGCCTTGGGAACTGACCAAGACCGAATCCATCGACGTGATGGATGCGCTGGGGTCCAATATCCGCGTTGATACCAAGGGCCGCGAAGTGATGCGCTTTCTGCCGCGCAACCATGACGGCGTGAACGAGGAATGGATTTCCGACAAGACGCGTTTCGTCTGGGACGGCCTGCGCAAGCAGCGGTTGGACACGCCTTACATTCGCGAGGCCGGAAAACTGCGTAAAGCCACATGGCCAGAGGCGCTGGCTGCTGTCGCCGCCGCGATGAAGGGCAAGAAGGTTGCAGGCTTGGTCGGTGATCTGGCTCCGGCCGAGGCCGCCTTTGCGCTGAAGCAGTTGATCGAGGGGCAGGGCGGGAATGTCGAATGCCGCACCGATGGTGCGAAACTGCCCATCGGCAACCGGTCCGCCTATGTCGGCACCGCCGCAATCGAGGATATCGACACGGCGCAGATGATCCAGCTGATCGGGACTGATCCGCGTAACGAAGCCCCCGTGCTGAACGCGCGTATCCGCAAGGCCTGGGCGCGCGGCGCCACGGTCGGCTTGATCGGGCCGAATGTCGATCTGACCTATGATGTCGTGCATGTCGGCACCGACCGTCAGGCGCTGGTCGATACAGCCGCCAAGGACATGGGCAAAGTCACCGAGATGGACAGCCTTGTCATCATCGGCATGGGCGCCCTGCGTGAAGCCGATGGCGAGGCCGTGCTGTCTCAGGCGATGGCGCTGGCAGACAAGACCAAATCGCGCTTCCTTGTGCTGCACACCGCCGCTGGCCGTGTCGGTGCAATGGATGTGGGTGCTGTCACCGAAGGTGGGATGGACGCCGCATTGGACGGGGCCGAAGTCATCTACAACATGGGTGCCGACGAGATCGACATCAAACCGGGTGCTTTCGTGATCTATCAGGGCAGCCACGGCGACCGCGGCGCGCATCGCGCCGATATCATCCTGCCTGCTGCCGCCTATACCGAAGAAAACGGCCTGTTCGTGAACACCGAAGGGCGGCCACAGCTTGCGCTGCGCGCCAGTTTCCCGCCGGGCGAGGCCAAGGAAAACTGGGCGATCCTGCGCGCCTTGTCGGCTGAACTGGGCGCGACTTTGCCCTACGACAGTCTTGCGCAACTGCGTCAGGCGCTGGTGGCAGCCCATCCGCATCTGGCAGCCCTTGACGAGGTGGTAGAAAACGACTGGCAGCCACTGCCGCTGGCAAAACCCGGCAAGGCCGATTTCGTGCTGGCTGTCAGCGATTTCTACCTGACCAACCCGATTGCGCGCGCATCCAGCCTGATGGCCGAACTGAGCGCCAACGCCAAGGCACGCAAAGCCGCACCTCTGGCTGCGGAATAAGGACGACACCATGGTCGAGTTTTTTACCAATACCAACCTTGGGATTGTCCTGCTGATCCTTGGGCAATCGCTGTTGCTGCTGATCCCGCTGCTTTTGGCGCTGGCCTTCCTGATGTATGCCGACCGCAAGGTCTGGGCCGCGGTCCAGATGCGGCGGGGGCCAAATATCGTGGGGCCCTTCGGGTTGCTGCAATCCTTTGCGGATTTCCTGAAGTATATCGTCAAGGAAATCGTGGTGCCTGCGGGGGCCGATAAATTCGTCTTTTTCCTTGCCCCGATGATCACCTTTGTCGTGGCGGTGATTTCATGGGCTGTGATCCCGTTCAACGATGGCTGGGTGCTGGCCGATATCAATATCGCGATCTTCTACATCCTCGCGATCTCGTCGCTGGGCGTGTATGGCATCATCATGGGCGGCTGGGCGTCGAACTCCAAATATCCGTTTCTCGGTTCGCTCCGGTCGGCAGCGCAGATGATTTCCTACGAAGTTTCGATCGGCCTCATCATCATCGGCGTGATTATCTCCACGGGTTCGATGAACCTGACTGATATCGTGAACGCGCAGCGTGGCGATGCGGGGCTGTTCAACTGGTATCTGATCGCGCATTTCCCGATGCTGTTCTTGTTCTTCATCAGCGCCTTGGCCGAAACCAACCGCCCGCCGTTTGACTTGCCCGAGGCGGAATCGGAACTGGTCGCGGGCTATCAGGTCGAATATTCGTCCACACCGTTTCTGCTGTTCATGATCGGCGAATTGATGGCCGTGGTGCTGATGTGCGCGCTGGTCACGTTGCTCTTCCTTGGCGGCTGGCTGTCGCCGATCCCCGGCCTGCCAGACGGCATCCTGTGGATGGTCGGGAAAATGATGCTGGTGTTCTTCGCCTTCGCGATGGTCAAGGCGATCACTCCGCGGTACCGCTATGACCAGTTGATGCGCATTGGCTGGAAAGTGTTCCTGCCGCTGTCGCTGGGCTGGGTCGTGCTGGTGGCGTTTCTGGCGAAATACGAAGTGCTGGGGGGCTTTTGGGCCCGCTGGACGATCGGAGGCTAAGCTATGTCCAAGACCAATATGGATTACACCCGCGCGGCCAAGTATTTCCTGCTTCAGGATATCTGGGCCGGTTTCCGGGTTGGTATGAAATACTTTTTCGCGCCCAAGGCGACGCTGAACTATCCGCATGAAAAAGGGCCGCTATCGCCCCGTTTCCGTGGCGAACACGCGCTGCGCCGCTATCCCAACGGCGAGGAACGCTGCATCGCCTGCAAATTGTGCGAGGCCGTGTGTCCTGCGCAGGCGATCACCATCGACGCCGAACCGCGTGACGACGGGTCGCGCCGCACGACGCGTTATGATATCGACATGACCAAATGCATCTATTGCGGTTTCTGTCAGGAAGCCTGCCCCGTGGATGCCATCGTCGAAGGGCCGAATTTCGAATTCAGCACCGAGACGCGCGAAGAGCTTTACTATGACAAAGCCAAACTCTTGGAAAACGGCGACCGCTGGGAATCCGAGATCGCGCGCAATCTCGCTTTGGACGCGCCCTACAGATGAGCGACCAGAACCCCTTTGAAGCGATGATGAAGATGAGCCAGGACTGGGCCAAGTCGATGAATTTCGACATGGAGGCTTTTACCCCCAAAGGCTTTGAAAACCTCTGGCCGACCATGCCCAAAGAAGCGATGGAGATGTTCTTTGGCAAAGGCATCAACCCTGACGGGCTGGACGCCAAGACGCGGCTTTTGCTGACGCTGGCGGGGCTGACCGTGCTGGGCGCGCAGGCCGAGGCGCAGATCCGCCTGACGGTGCGGCATCTGGTCGAGGCGGGGGCCACCAAACAGGAAATCGCCGAAACCATCGCGCAGATGGGTATGTTCGCGGGCGTGCCTGCGATGACCAAGGCCATGGAACTGGCCAACGAAGTCTTGCAAAAGGACGATGACGCATGAGTGTGTTCGCCTTCACCTTTTACCTTTTCGCGATCAGCACCGTCACAGGTGGGCTTTTCACCGTGATCAGCCGCAATCCGGTGCATTCGGTGCTGTGGCTGATCCTTGCGTTTTTGTCGTCGGCGGGTCTGTTCGTGACGCTGGGGGCGGAATTTGTCGCCATGCTGATGATTATCGTCTATGTCGGCGCGGTTGCGGTGTTGTTCTTGTTCGTCGTGATGATGCTCGACGTGGATTTCGCCGGGCTGAAGGCGGAGATGACCAAGTATCTGCCGCTCGCCCTGCTGATCGGGGTCGTGATCCTGATGCAGCTGGCGATGGCGCTGGGGGTCTGGGGCTTTTCCGAAGGTGTCGAAGGGCGCATCGCCGCTCCCGTGGGCGAGATGGAGAACACCCGCGCCTTGGGCATGCTGCTTTATGACCAGTACTTCCTGCTGTTCCAGCTGTCGGGTCTGATCCTGCTGGTCGCGATGATCGGGGCCATCGTGCTGACTCTGCGCCACCGCGTCGATATCAAGCGGCAGAACGTGCTGAACCAGATGTACCGCGATCCCGCCAAGGCGATGGAACTGCGGGATGTGAAGCCGGGGCAGGGGCTGTGATGAAAAATTTTTCGCGAAAAATTTTGGCAGGACAAGAAATTTTGACAAAATTTCTTGTGGCTGACCCTGCGACAAAGGTGACGGCATGATCGGACTTGAACATTATCTGACGGTGGCAGCGGCGCTGTTCATCATCGGCATCTTCGGGCTGTTTCTGAACCGCAAGAACGTGATCATCCTGCTGATGAGCATCGAATTGATGCTGCTGGCTGTGAATATCAACCTTGTCGCCTTTTCCAGCTTTCTGGGCGATCTGGTGGGGCAGGTCTTCACGCTTTTCGTGCTGACCGTCGCCGCGGCCGAGGCCGCGATCGGGCTTGCGATCCTTGTGTGTTTCTTCCGCAACCGCGGGACCATCGACGTTGAAGACGTCAACGTGATGAAGGGCTGACCAGATGGAAAGTATCATTCTTTTTGCTCCGCTGGTCGGTGCGATCATTTGCGGCTTCGGTTGGAAGATCATTGGCGAGACTGCCGCCCAATGGACCGCGACCGGCCTGTTGTTTCTGGCGGCGATCCTGTCCTGGGTCGTGTTCCTGACCTTTGATCCGTCGCTGCATGACAATGGCCGCTACAGCGTGTCGATCCTGCGGTGGATCGACAGCGGCACGCTGACATCCGACTGGGCGATCCGCATGGACCGTCTGACCGCGATCATGCTGATCGTGATCACCACGGTGTCCGCGCTCGTCCACCTCTATTCCTTCGGCTACATGGCCCATGACGAGAATTTCAAGGAACACGAAAGCTATCGCCCGCGGTTCTTTGCCTATCTGTCGTTCTTCACCTTCGCGATGCTGATGCTGGTGACGGCCGACAACCTTGTGCAGATGTTCTTTGGCTGGGAAGGCGTGGGCGTCGCGTCCTATCTGCTGATCGGCTTTTATTACCGCAAGCCGACCGCCAATGCCGCCGCGATCAAGGCTTTTGTGGTCAACCGCGTGGGCGACTTTGGCTTTCTGTTGGGGATTTTCGGTCTTTATCTGCTGGCTGACAGCATCCAGTTTGATGATATCTTTGCCGCCGTTCCAACGATTGCCGACACGACGATCACGTTTCTCTGGCGCGACTGGAATGCCGCAAACCTGATCGCGTTCTTGCTGTTCATCGGTGCGATGGGCAAATCGGCGCAATTGTTCCTTCACACATGGCTGCCCGACGCGATGGAAGGGCCGACCCCTGTGTCCGCCCTGATCCACGCGGCAACCATGGTCACGGCGGGTGTGTTCCTTGTCTGCCGCATGTCGCCCTTGATGGAATATGCCCCCGAGGCGATGAGCTTTGTCGTCTTCCTTGGCGCCACGACGGCGTTCTTTGCAGCGACCGTGGGTCTGGTGCAGAACGACATCAAGCGCGTGATCGCCTATTCGACCTGTTCGCAGCTGGGCTACATGTTCGTGGCCGCAGGGCTCGGCGTCTATTCGGTGGCGATGTTCCACCTGCTGACACATGCGTTCTTCAAGGCGATGCTGTTCCTTGGCGCGGGGTCCGTCATTCACGCGATGCACCATGAACAGGATATGCGCAACTATGGCGGTTTGCGCCACAAGATCCCGCAGACCTATTGGATGATGATGATCGGCACGCTGGCGATCACCGGCGTGGGTATTCCGCTGCTTTATGTGGGCTTTCCAATCGGGTTTGCAGGTTTCGTGTCGAAGGACGCGATCATCGAGAGCGCCTATGCCGCAACCTCGGGTGGCTATGCCTTCTGGATGCTGGTGGCCTCTGCCGCGATGACGAGCTTCTACAGCTGGCGGCTCATGTTCCTGACCTTCTTTGGCACGCCGCGCGGCGACAAGCACACGCATGACCATGCGCATGAATCCCCCCGCAGCATGCTGGTGCCACTCTATGTGCTGGCCATTGGCGCGATCTTCAGCGGGATGGTCTGGTATGGCAGCTTCTTTGGTACGAACGCCAAGGTTGGTGCCTTCTTTGGCGTGCCTTACGCGGCCGAGGAAAGTGCTGATCCTGATGCCTATCCACATTACAACCTGACCGGCGCGCCGGGCGAAGGGGCGATCCATGCGCGGGAAGGCAATCATGTGCTGAACGATGCGCATGAGGTCGCGACTTGGGTCCGCCTTGCACCGTTCATCGCGATGCTTTCGGGGCTCGCGCTGGCCTGGCAAATGTATATCCGGCGGCCTGACCTGCCGGGCCGGTTGGCGCGCCAGCATGCGCCGCTCTATAACTTCCTGCTGAACAAATGGTACTTCGACGAATTGTATAACTTCATCTTTGTCCGGCCCGCGCTCGCCCTTGGCCGCATCCTGTGGAAACAGGGCGATACCAACACGATCGACGGCGGGATCAACGGCGTCGCCATGGGGATCATCCCGTTCTTCACCCGCCTCGCGGGACGCGCACAGTCGGGCTATGTGTTCACCTATGCCTTTGCGATGGTGCTGGGGATCACGGTGCTGCTGACCATTGTCACCCTGAGCGGAGGGTGGAACTGATGGGCAATATCCTGACACTGACGACCTTCCTGCCTGTTCTGGGCGCGGTCATCCTGGCGCTTGGTCTGCGCGGCGATGACGCGGCCGCACAGCGCAATGCCAAATGGGTGGCCTTGGTCACGACCGTTGTCACTTTTATCTGTTCGCTGTTCATCCTGACGAATTTCGACCCCAACAATACCGACTTCCAGATGGTGGAAACCGCCGACTGGATCATGGGTCTGCAATACAAGATGGGCGTGGACGGCATTTCGATCCTGTTCGTGATGCTGACGACCTTCCTGATGCCGCTGGTGATCGCGTCCTGCTGGACCGTGACGACACGGGTCAAGGAATACATGATCGCCTTCCTGATCCTTGAGACACTGATGCTGGGCGTGTTCCTCGCGCTTGATCTGGTGCTGTTCTACCTGTTCTTCGAGGCAGGCCTGATCCCGATGTTCCTGATCATCGGGATCTGGGGTGGCAAGGACCGGATCTACGCGTCGTTCAAGTTCTTCCTTTATACCTTCCTTGGGTCTGTCCTGATGCTGGTCGCCATGGTGGCGATGTTCAGCCAGGCGGGTACCACCGATATTCCGACGCTGATGACCTTCACCTTCGGGACCGAGAATTTCAGCCTTCTGGGTGTGCAGATCGTGGGCGGGATGCAGACGCTGCTGTGGCTGGCCTTCTTCGCGAGCTTCGCGGTCAAGATGCCGATGTGGCCGGTCCACACATGGTTGCCCGATGCGCACGTGCAGGCCCCGACGGCAGGGTCCGTGGTGCTGGCGGCGATCCTGCTGAAAATGGGCGGCTACGGTTTCCTGCGCTTCAGCCTGCCGATGTTCCCGGTGGGCTCCGAGGTCATGGCGCCGCTGGTCCTGTGGCTGTCGGCCATCGCCATCGTCTATACCTCGCTGGTGGCCTTGGTGCAGGCGGATATGAAAAAGCTGATCGCCTATTCGTCCGTGGCCCATATGGGGTTTGTGACGATGGGGATTTTCACCTTTAACCAGCAGGGGCTGGACGGGGCGATTTTCCAGATGATCAGCCACGGCTTTATCTCTGGCGCTCTCTTCCTCTGCGTCGGCGTGATCTACGACCGGATGCACACGCGCGAGATCGACGCCTATGGTGGACTGGTCAACCGCATGCCCGCCTATGCGCTGGTGTTCCTGTTCTTCACCATGGCGAACGTGGGCCTGCCGGGGACATCGGGGTTCGTGGGCGAATTCCTGACGTTGGTCGGCGTGTTCCAGGTCAACACCTGGGTGGCACTGGTGGCAACATCGGGCGTGATCTTTTCGGCGGCCTATGCGCTGTGGCTTTATCGCCGTGTGGTGCTGGGCGATCTGATCAAGGAAAGCCTGCGCTCCATCACCGATATGACGCGGCGGGAACGTCTGATCTTTGCACCGCTGGTGGTGATGACGCTGCTTTTGGGTGTCTATCCCGCCTTGGTGCTGGACATGATCGGGCCAAGCGTTGCGGCGCTGATTGACAATTACGACGCGGCCTTGGCGGCCTTTGACGCCGCCAGCCAAGTCGCTGCGAATGAAGGAAGCTGACCATGATCGGCGCTGATATCCAGATCCTGATGCCCGAGGTCGTGCTGTCGGTCTATGCGATGGTGGCCTTGCTGGGGGCCGTCTACACGACAAAGGACGGTGCCGCATCCTTGCTGACATGGATGACCGCCGGGTTGTTCGTGCTGGTCGCCATCGCCATCGGCGTGAACGGGCAGGGCACCAATATCGCCTTTGGCGGTATGTTCGTCGATGACGGTTTCGCGCGTTTCGCCAAGATCACGATCCTGATCTCTGCCGCCGCCGTGCTGTTGATCAGCGAAGGCTACATGCTGCGGCGCGGGCTGTTGCGGTTCGAATATCCGGTGCTGATCACGCTGGCCGTGGTGGGCATGATGGTCATGGTCAGCGCAGGCGACCTGATGGCGCTGTATATGGGGTTGGAACTGCAATCTCTGGCCATGTATGTCATCGCCTCCCTGCGCCGCGACAGCGCCAAATCCACCGAGGCCGGGCTGAAATACTTTGTGCTGGGCGCGCTGTCGTCGGGTCTTTTGCTTTATGGCGCGTCGCTGACCTATGGCTTTGCTGGAACGACCCTGTTCACCGGGATCATCGCCGCTGCGGAAGGTGGCGCATCGCTGGGCCTTTTGTTCGGCATGGCCTTCCTGATCGCGGGTTTTGCGTTCAAGGTCTCTGCAGCACCTTTCCATATGTGGACACCCGACGTCTACGAAGGTGCGCCAACCCCGATCACCGCCTTTATGGCGACAGCGCCCAAAGTTGCGGCTATCGCGCTGTTCGCCCGCGTGGTGCATGACGCGTTCGGCGGGATCATCGGCGACTGGCAGCAGATCGTCGCCTTTCTTGCGCTGGTGTCGATGTTCCTTGGCGCGATTGCGGCCATCGGGCAGAGCAATATCAAACGGCTGATGGCCTATTCCTCGATTTCGCATATGGGGTTCGCGCTGATGGGCCTGGCCGCAGGCACGGTTGGCGGTGTGCAGGCGATGCTGGTCTATATGGTGATCTATGTGACCATGAATATCGGCACTTTCGCCCTGATCCTGTCGATGGAAAAGGACGGGCGGCCCGTCACGGATATCGCAGCCCTCAAATCCCATGCAAAGCGGCAGCCGCTGATGGCGCTGGTGATGCTGGTGATGATGTTCAGCCTTGCGGGCGTGCCGCCGATGCTGGGGTTCTTCGGCAAATATGCCGTGCTGCTGGCCGCCTATCAGGGCGGGCTGGGCTGGCTGGCTGTGGCGGGTGTGATCGCCTCGGTGATCAGCGCCTTCTATTACCTGCGCATCGTCTACTACATGTATTTTGGCGAAGACACGCAGGCGCTCGACGGGCGCACACCGCCTGTTCTGTGGCTGACGGCGGTGGTCACGGCGGGGATCGTGGGGCTGGCGTGGATACCGGGTGTCAACCTCTTCGGGCTTGACCCGATGGCCGCTGCCGCGGCTGCGACGCTTGTCAACTGACCGCAGCAGCCACGGGCACTGGCCCGAAGGCTATGGCCGGATCATGCTTGATACTGTGGACAGCACCATGGCCGAAGCCGCGCGCCGCGCGGGCGACATTGACAAGCCGACATGGATCATGGCACGGCACCAGACCGCCGCACGCGGGCGGCGGGGTCGCGCATGGCAGGCGCCTGCGGGCAATCTGAACGCCACGCTGATCTTCAGACCCGACGCTACCCCCGCCGAGGCTGCGCGCCGGTCTTTCCTTGCCGCCAATGCGCTGTTTGCCGCTTTGTCGATCTATGTGCCGTCCGAAAAGCTCGCCCTGAAGTGGCCCAATGACGTGCTGCTGTCAGGTGGCAAGGTCGCGGGCATCCTGCTGGAAAGCAGCGGGCAGGGGCATTTCATCGACTGGCTGTCCATCGGGGTCGGCGTCAACCTGCGCCACGCGCCCGAAGGCGTGACCGACGCCGCCTTTCCGCCTGTCAGCCTGACGCAGATGGGCGGTTGGGAGGTCGAGCCTGCCGATTTCCTGACCACGCTGGCCGATGCCTATGCCACGCAAGAGGCCAAGCTCAAGCAGCTTGGGTTCGCCCGCATCCGTCAGGATTGGCTGGGCCATGCCGCAAGGTTAGGCGAGATCATCACCGCCCGCACCATGCGCGAAGAGATCAGCGGCATTTTCGACACGATCGACGATGACGGCAATCTGGTGCTGATCACTGGCACCGGACCACGCAGCATTTCGGCGGCTGATGTTTATTTCTAAGGGGGTGGCCCATGCTTTTGGCGATTGACTGCGGCAATACCAATACCGTTTTCGCGATCTGGGACGGGGATCATTTCCTGGCCACATGGCGCACCAGCACCGAATGGCAGCGCACGGCGGATCAGTACTACGTTTGGCTATCGACCCTGATGCGGTTGCAGAACCTTGATGTGGTGATCGACGAGGTCATCATTAGCTCGACCGTGCCGCGTGTGGTGTTCAACCTGCGTGTGCTGGCCGACCGCTATTTCAACTGCCGCCCGCTGGTCGTGGGCAAGCCCGACTGCGCGCTGCCCGTGCCGCCGCGCGTCGATATCGGCACGCAGGTGGGCCCTGACCGGCTGGTCAATACCGCTGGCGCCTTCAACCGGCATGGCGGCAATCTGATCGTGGTGGATTTCGGGACGGCGACGACATTCGATGTGGTGGAACGCGACGGGGCCTATGTCGGCGGCGTGATCGCGCCGGGCGTCAACCTCAGCCTCGAGGCGCTGCACAATGCCGCTGCCGCCTTGCCGCATGTCGATATCAGCAAACCGCAATCCGTGGTCGGCACCAACACCGTGGCCTGCATGCAGTCCGGCGTCTTTTGGGGTTACATCGGTCTGGTCCGTGAGATATGCGCAAGAATTAAAGCTGAACGCGGCAGTGACATGCCGGTGATCGCGACGGGGGGCCTTGCAGCCCTGTTCCAACAAACGGAAACCCTGTTCGACGTGTTCGAAGATGATTTGACGATGCACGGCCTGACCGTCATCCACCGCTATAACAAGGAAATTGCATGAGCAACGCCAAGACCGCCAACCGCCTGATCTATCTGCCTCTCGGGGGTGCCGGTGAAATCGGCATGAACGCCTATGTCTATGGCTATGGCCCTGCAGGGAAAGAGCGGTTGATCGTGGTCGATCTGGGCGTGACCTTTCCCGACATGGACTCCACGCCGGGCGTTGACCTGATCCTGCCCGATATCTCGTGGCTGATCGCGCGGCGCAACCAGATCGACGGCATCTTCATCACCCACGCGCATGAAGACCACGTTGGCGCTGTCGGCCATTGCTGGCAGCAGTTGGGCGCGCCGGTCTATGCGCGGCCATTCACCGCCAATATCGCGCGGCGCAAGCTGGAAGAGCACGGCGGGTCGCCCAATGTGGTCAAGGTCGTGGACCCGTATCCGCATGTCATCACCTGCGGGCCGTTCAAAGTGTCCTATCTGCCGATCAGCCATTCGATCCCCGAAAGCGCGGGTCTGCTGATCGACACACCGGACGGGCGGCTGGTCCATACCGGCGATTTCAAGATCGACGAAAACCCCGTTGTCGGCGATCCGTGGAATGCCGCACTCTGGGAAGAAGTGGCCAAGCCCGGCGTCAAGGCGCTGATCTGCGACAGCACGAATGTGTTTTCCGAACACGAAGGCCGGTCCGAGAGCACCCTTGCCCCCGCCATCACCGAGATGATGAAGAACGCGGCCGGTATGGTCGTGGCGACGACATTCGCCTCCAACGTCGCGCGGCTGAAAACGCTGGCGCTGGCAGCCAAGGATGCGGGCCGGTCGGTCGTGCTGCTGGGCCGCGCCATGCGTGCGATGGTCGAGGCTGCGACGAAAGAAGGCCTGCTGACAGACTTCCCGACTGTCGTCTCGATCGAGGATGCCTTGTCCCTGCCGCGCCAGAACCTGATGTTGCTGGTGACGGGGTCGCAGGGCGAACGCCGTGCGGCCTCGGCGCAGCTGGCGCAGGGGTCCTATCTGGGGATGAAGCTGAAGGAAGGCGACACCTTCCTGTTTTCCTCTAAAACCATCCCCGGCAACGAACGCGGTGTCATCAAGATCATGAACCAGCTGTCCGAACTGGGCGTCGATGTTGTCGATGATGCGGGCGGCAAATATCACGTCTCGGGCCATGCCAACCGCCCCGATCTTGTGCGGATGCACCAGATCATCAAGGCGCAGGTCCTGATCCCGATGCATGGCGAACACCGCCATCTGCGCGAACATGCCAAACTGGCCGAGGCGAGCGGGATGGTAGGTATCGTCGCCGTCAACGGCATGATGATCGATCTGTCCGGCAACCGCCCCAAGGTTGCGGAGTATATCGAAACCGGCCGCACCTATCTGGACGGGTCGGTGCAGGTCGGCGCGCTTGATGGTGTAGTGCGTGACCGTATCCGCATGGCGCTGAACGGGCATATGATCGTTACGGTTATCATCGACGAAGACGGCGACATGCTGGGCGATCCTTGGGTCGAGATCATGGGCCTGCCTGAGATGGGCCGCAACGATGTGCCGCTGGTCGATGTCGTGGAAGAGGATCTGGCGCAGTTCATCGGACGCGCGCATCCCAAGACGCTGGCAGATGACGACAAGCTGGAAAAAGAGCTCAAGATGATCGCGCGCAAATCCGCGCAGGGCGAAATCGGCAAAAAGCCCGAAGTGACGGTGATTATCAGCCGGCTGGCGTAAGGTCGCGGGAGTCGGGCTGAAGCCCGACCTACGGAATGAAAAAGGCCTCTGCGCGATGCAGGGGCCTTTTGTGTGTCAGACCTTGCCGGTGACTTTCGCCAGCCACCAGCGGGTGCCGACCAGCAGGAAACGCCAGTCTTTGAGGAATTCCGGCGGTTTGCCTTCGATGGCATGGCCCACGAATTGCAGCACCCAGCCGATCACGAACAGCCATGCGGCGGCGACCCACAGGCCAGCGCCGAACAGGCTCGCCAGCCCGAGCACGATCGACACCACGATCATCGGGATCCCGATGGTGTGGGTCAGCTGGTTCAGCCGGTTCTGGTGGCTTTCCTGATACTGGGCGATCCAGTGATCCCAGCTTTTGCCTTTCAACATCGCAAATCCTCCCCTTTGGAGGAAGGTGGGACAGCGATGGCGTGCCTGTCAAGAATGACGCAAGGTCGGATGCCGCGCGGGGTTAACCCTTGGCGCGTTCCTCGAAGCTTTTGGCGATGAAGCTGGGGGTGTCGTCGCCCATGCCCACGATGCGCGGACCATTGTCGCGGCGGTCCTGATGACGGGGGCGGGGCTGTTCCTCGCGTGGCTTTTGCGGCTCGCGGGGCGGACGCGGGGCACGGTCCTGCTGCGCTTCGCGTGGCGCACGGTCCTGCTGCGGCTCGCGGCGCTTTTCGGCGGGTTTTTCGACAGGTTTGGCAACGGGTGCTTCTACTGCGTCGGCCTCTGCTGGCGCTGCGGCGGGGGCATCCTTGCCCCGGCGGCTACGGGTGCGGCTGCGCTTTGGTGCGTCCTCGGTCGCGTCATCTGCCACGGGGGCGGTGACACCAAGCGGATTGTCCAGACGCGGGATCGGGTTTTGTACCAGACGTTCGACGTCTTCGAGGTTCTTCTCGTCGCGGCCCGAGCAGATCATGATCGCAACACCGGACCGTCCGGCCCGACCCGTACGGCCGATGCGGTGGACGTAATCTTCGGCATGGCTGGGCACGTCGAAGTTGAACACATGGGTCACGGCCGGAATATCCAGCCCGCGGGCGGCCACGTCAGAGGCCACAAGGAACCGCAGCTTGTTGTCGCGGAAGGATTCCAGCGTGCGCGTGCGGTGGCTTTGTTCCAGATCGCCGTGGATCGGGGCGGCGTCATAGCCGTATTTGTTTAGCGACTTGGCCACCACATCGACATCGGCCTTGCGGTTGCAGAAAATGATCGCGTTGGAACAGGCCTCGCCCTCGGCATTGATGAGCGCGCGCAGCAGGGCGCGTTTCTCGGTCGCTTCGCGCACCTTGGCGCTGGCGCGGAACATTACGACGCCTTGTTTGATGTTCACGTTGGTCGTGGCGGCGCGGGCGACTTCGATCTTGGCGGGGTTCGACAGGAAGGTGTTGGTGATCCGCTCGATCTCCGGTGCCATGGTCGCGCTGAAAAACAGCGTCTGGCGGGTGAAGGGCGTGCGTTTGAAGATTTCCTCGATATCGGGGATGAACCCCATGTCGAGCATGCGGTCCGCCTCGTCCACGACCATGATCTTGACGTCGGTCAGGATCAGCTTGCCGCGTTCCAGATGGTCGAGCAGGCGACCTGGGGTCGCGATCAGCACATCGACGCCTTTATCGATCAGCTTGTCCTGATCCTTGAAACTGGTCCCGCCGATCAGCAGCGCCTTGGTCAGTTTTGTATATTTGGCATAGGTGTCGAAGTTTTCGGCGACCTGTGCCGCCAGTTCGCGGGTCGGTGCCAGCACAAGGCTGCGCGGCATCCGCGCGCGCGCACGGCCACGGCCCAGAAGCGTGATCATCGGCAGGGTAAAGGCCGCCGTCTTGCCGGTGCCGGTCTGGGCGATCCCCAGAACATCGCGCCCTTCAAGGGCGGGGGCGATTGCGCCTGCCTGAATGGGGGTAGGGGTGTCATAGCCGGTTTCGGCCACCGCCTGTAGAACCTTGGGATCAAGGTTCAAATCGGAGAATTTGGTCATATGCGTCCTGTGGTTGCGGATCGGTCCGCAAGAAATGAAAGGACGCGATTTTCCGGCGTCCCGGCGTCGTGGGCCGATAATGGCCTGTGTGGCAGCTAACGGAAATGTGGCCGATCGTCAAGGCAAAGGCGCGGCCAGCGCGTCTGGCGGCAGTTGGCGCAGGGCGTGGTCATGCCACTGCCGCAGCGTGTTATCCGCCAGCAGGCGTGCCATCTGCGCATCCGTGGCAGGCAAATGCCGCAGGATGCGGGGGTCGTGGTGGCTGTAAAGGTTGTAGGTGGCGAAATACGCGTCCGAATGGCGGTGGGCGAGGTCAATGTAGGCGGCGTTGGTCGGATCTGCGGGAACACCAATGTTGCCGCGACCGCGCGTGCGACGCATTTGCGCGAATGCCGGATGCCGGATTGCATAGTGGTTGACCTGGGCCCAGCCATGCTGCGGTAGGCCCGACAGGACGGCTTCGCGCCCTGCCTCGAACTTGATGCGCTTGCGTGGCCAAGCGCGGCGGCGCAAGGGTTTGCCGTTGCCACCGCGCCAGTCAGGTTGAACGGCAAGCGCCTCTTGGCTAAAAACCGGCCCATGATGGAAAAACCGCAAGCCATCACCATGTTTGTAAAGCGATTTGAACGTCCCGTGGTCCTACCGCCCGCCCAGCGTGAACCCTTCGGGCGCACATTGACACAAATCCGCATGCAATTGCCGTCCGGGCCAAGCCACCCCTGGTGGCACGCCAAAGAAGCGCCAGTTGATCCTGATCCCGTCGGCCTTGCCCAGATCACGGATCAGCGCCTGCACGGTGCTGTCGCCACGATGGACCAGCAGGAATTCATCCAGATCCAGCCACGCCACCCATTCGCCAGCCTTGACATGGCCTGCGGCTGCTAAAAGATCGGCAAACTGATATTGCGCGCCCTTCCCAGCCGGGTCACGGCTGAAGGGCAGATATGTCACCTCGCCCATGTCCGTCAGCCGCAACAGCATTTCATGCGACCCGTCGGTGCAATCATTCGCCCCGATGATGAACCGGTCAAACCCGATGGCGCGGTGATAGGCGAGCCATTCGATCAGGAACGGCCCTTCATTGCGCAGGCAGGTGATCATTGTCGCGGTCGGGCGCGTCACACCATCATTTCTTTCGTCGCGGTCAGTGTGATGGCGGGATAATCGCGGCCCACGCGGTCGATGTCCCATTGCAAACGGGTCAGGAACACGGTGTCGCCGTCGTTGTCGGTCGCGATATGCTGTTTATTGGCGGCGACAAAAGCCTCCACCGCCGTCTTGTCACCTGCGACCCAACGGGCGGAGGTGAACTGCGACCCTTCGAACCGGACGGGCAGGCCGTATTCCAGCTCGATCCGGCTGGCCAGCACTTCGAATTGCAAGGCCCCCACGACGCCGACAATGAAACCGGACCCAAAGGTCGGTTTGAACACTTTGGCAGCACCTTCTTCGGCGAATTGCATCAGGGCTTTTTCCAGATGCTTGGCCTTCATCGGGTCGCCCGCGCGACAGGTCTGCAGCAATTCGGGTGCGAATGACGGGATGCCCGTCACACGGATCGCCTCGCCCTCGGTCAGGGTGTCGCCGATGCGCAGCTGGCCGTGGTTGGGGATGCCGATGATATCGCCGGCCCAGGCCTCTTCGGCCAGTTCGCGGTCGGCGGCAAGAAACAGCACCGGATTTGTGATCGCCATCTGCTTTTTGCTGCGCACATGGGTCAGTTTCATGCCGCGTTCAAAATGCCCTGACGCCAGCCGGACGAACGCCACGCGGTCGCGGTGCTTGGGGTCCATATTGGCCTGCACCTTGAACACGAAGCCGGTCACGGCGGGTTCTTCGGGGGCGACGTTGCGGGGCTGCGCCGATTGTATCTGCGGTTCGGGACCATAGGTCGCCAGCCCGTTCATCAGTTCCTTCACGCCGAAACTGTTCATCGCAGAGCCGAACCAGATCGGCGTCATCGACCCGTTCAGCACGCTGGCGGGGTCGAGCGCGGGCAGCAATTCCTTGGCCATCTCGATTTCTTCGCGAAACTTCGCCAGAAGGTCGGCAGGCACATGTTCGGCCAGTTTGGGGTCATCCAGACCATTGATCTCGATACTGTCGGCGACCCTGTTGCGGTCGGCGCGGTCCATCAGTTCCAGCCTGTCACGCAGGATATCGTAACAGCCGATGAAATCGCGCCCGACCCCGATGGGCCATGACGCAGGTGTTACGTCGATCGCCAGATTTTCCTGAATTTCGTCAATGATGTCGAATGTGTCGCGGCTTTCGCGGTCCATCTTGTTGCAAAAGGTCAAGATCGGTAGGTCGCGCAAGCGGCAGACCTCGAACAGTTTGCGGGTCTGGCTTTCCACACCTTTGGCTCCGTCGATGACCATGATCGCGGCATCCACGGCGGTCAGCGTGCGATAGGTATCTTCCGAAAAGTCCGAGTGGCCGGGAGTGTCGACAAGGTTGAAACGATACTTGCCAAAATCGAACGACATGGCAGAGGCGGACACCGAAATCCCGCGATCCTTTTCCATCTGCATGAAATCGGACCGTGTACGCCGCGCCTCGCCCTTGGCGCGGACTTGCCCCGCCATCTGGATCGCGCCGCCGAACAGCAGGAACTTTTCGGTCAGCGTTGTCTTGCCCGCATCGGGGTGCGAGATGATCGCAAAGGTGCGACGGCGGGCGATTTCGGGCGGCAAGGCGGGGCGAT
Source organism: Yoonia sp. 72 (assembly GCF_034652275.1). Taxonomy (NCBI): domain Bacteria; kingdom Pseudomonadati; phylum Pseudomonadota; class Alphaproteobacteria; order Rhodobacterales; family Paracoccaceae; genus Yoonia; species Yoonia sp. 72. The sequence goes on from NZ_JAXIWG010000001.1 coordinate 56,082, forward strand.
TTGTCATGGCGACAGGCTTTAGGTGTTTCGCGCTGAAAGGGCAATGTGTCCGCCTGTCTTGACGCAAGATTCATACCTGTGTGCCACAAGGGTGCCGAAAGGCGGTGGCATGGTTTTCTGGGTTCGGTTGCTGGCGGTCATTGTAATGCTGTCAGGTTGCGGCGGGGGTGGCGGTGACAGCCCCGGCAGCGGGATCGACCCGCGCATCGCGCGGCTGGACATCTATGATGCGCAACGCATCAGGGTGCTGGGCGATCCGGGGGCCGGTGTGATGGGCATGGCACCCACGACCAGCAATTTGCCCGTGGATGGCAGCGCGCAATTCGCGGGTTTCGCCACGCTGCGTGTGGAAGGGGCGCAGCCTTTGGTGCTGTTCGGCGATGCGCGGCTTGATATCGATTTTGGCGCAAGTGCTGTCAGTGGTGCGATGACAGGTTTTTTCGGCACGGTGCCGGGCGCGGGTGTGCAGGACTTTGCGGGCGAGGTGACGGTCACGCAGGGGCATGTCGCGCGCGATCTGCGGCTGACCTATGGCGGCGCGCTGTCAGGCGGGGGCCAGCAACTGGCACTGTCGGGTAGCATGACAGGCGCATTTCTTGGCGATCCGGCCACTGCGCTGTCAGCGGCCGATCTTGATCCGGTTGTGGTGCTGAACGGTGTCTTGCGCAACGGGACGCTGGTTCTGGTGACGGAAATAGTGGCCCCGTGACGCAGACCCGCCGCATCGTAACGGATTGTTAACCAAGCTGCGCGACAAGACGGGATGATCCGAATCTTGCCTCTTGTCTGTTGTCTGGCTGCCTGCTCTGGCGGGGGTGCGGGCAATCCGGTGCCGGGCGATGCCTTTGCCACCTTGCAGGACGGCGTGACGGTGCATGGGATCACGCCTTTCGCAACCCTGCCCGAAACGGGAGATGTGGCCTATGAAGGCCGCGTGCGGCTGAACCTGCCATTGGGCGGGGCAACGCCTGCCGTCTTTGAAGGCGACCTGGACCTGCGCGTCAGCTTTGGGATCACGCCCGATCCGGTGACGGGCCGCATTGGCAATCTGCACGGGGCGGGCGGGGCTGTGACAGGCAGTTTGCAGATCGGGGAAGGTGTGCTTTATCCCGCAGCGCGGGAGCGGGATTACCAATTCACTGCCGGACTGTCCGGCACCCTGACGCAGAACGCGCTGCCCCATAGCATCACGGCCGAAATGTCCGGCGATTTCTATGGCCCCGCCGGTGCTGGCGTTGCAGGTGTGATCGCGCGGGGTGCGGTGCGGCAAGGCGACGAGATCGACATTTTCGACGGCAGCTTCGCCGCCGCACGCGCGCCCTCAGGACGTTGAGGCGCGCCGCAGCAGGGACGCCGCTGTCGCGGGGTCGATCAGGCTGTCGCGCACTTCGTAATCCATATGCGGGCGGTGGCGGTGCAGGGCGGCCCCTGCCGGCATGGCGTGCTGTGTCGTGGCATCGACCAGATGCGATTCCGCCGCGATCCCTTCGGCATAGATGATGTGGTGGTCGTCGAACACCAGCTGGAAATAATCCACATAGCCGCCGCGCCGCCGCAGAACAGTGGTGTCATCGACCAGCTGGCGTGCGCGGATCAGCACCTCGGCCTGACCCGTGCCCAACAGATCGCTGCGCTGATAGACAAAGATCCGGTGGTCAGGGCGCAGCACCAGATCGGCGTCGTTGTGCAGGGCGCCTTGCGTGATGACGACCGGTGCAAAGCGGCCCGTCGCGCGAATCGTGGCCTGTGCGACATGGCGCAAGGCCTGTTTGCCCGCATCCCGCGTCAGCACCAGATCACCGGGGGCCAGCGTTTCGACCGGCTGCATCCGGCCATCGCCCATCGTGATCCGCGTGCCGCGCGCAAACGACCCTGCTGCCGCTTCGGCAAAGCGGCGCGTCGCGGTTTCGCGCGCGATCCCGACAAGGCGGTACCGCCTGTCCGGTACGATATCGCCCAAGGCCATCAGGTAGATCGCAACGGCAAGACCGCCGCTTTCCTCGACCAGCACCAACGCCTCATGCGTGGTGCCGTCCGGGGCCATCAGCGTCAGGCAGCAATCCAGATGCACCGCGTTCTGCGCGCCGGTTCTGCGGCGCAGGCCCTTGTCCTCGGTCAGCAGGTCCAGCGGCACGGGCTGGCATTTGGGCGACAGTGCATAGGTATCATCCAGCACCAGTTCATCGGCAAAACCCAGCGGTTCGCCGATCAGGACGCCGTCGGTGACGGTCACATCCACGGCGCGGAAAACGTCGATCGTGATCTGGTTGCTGGCCATGCCCAAGATCTACACCGCAGGCCGCGCAGGGGTAAGATCAAATTGCCCGCAGTCATCGGGAATGCTAGGTCAGGGGCGCAAAATAGGGGAAAAGACAATGGATCTGGGAATTTCAGGGAAAACCGCGCTGGTCTGCGCATCGTCCAAAGGGCTGGGGCGCGGCTGTGCCGAGGCTTTGGCCGAGGCAGGCGTGAACCTCGTGCTGAACGCGCGCGGCGCTGATGCGCTGGAGGCGACCGCCGCCGAGATCCGCGCCCGTTTCGGCGTGCAGGTCACCACCGTCGCTGCCGATGTGGCAACCGAGGAAGGCCGCGCGCGGTTGCTGGCGGCTGCAGGCGATGTGGATATTCTGGTGAACAATGCAGGCGGGCCGCCGCCGGGCCTGTGGTCGGACTGGGAACGGGACGATTTTATCAAGGCGCTTGACGCCAATATGCTGGCCCCCATCGCGCTGATGAAGGCGCTGTTGCCCGGCATGATCGACCGTGGCTGGGGTAGGGTGGTCAATATCACCTCCGGCTCGGTCAAGGCCCCGATCCCGCAGCTTGGCCTGTCCAATGCCGCGCGCGCGGGGCTGACGGGCTATGTCGCGGGCACCTCGCGGCAGGTGGCGCAGCATGGCGTGACGATCAACAACCTGCTGCCCGGCATCCATGCGACCGACCGCGCGGTCAGCCTTGATCAAGGCGTCAGCAAGGCGCAGGGCATCGACATGGCCACCGCCAAGGCGCAGCGCGAGGCGACGATCCCCGCCCGCCGCTATGGGACGGCGGCCGAATTCGGCGCAACTTGTGCGTTTTTGTGCAGCCAGCATGCGGGGTTCATCGTGGGGCAGAACATCGTCCTTGATGGCGGCGCGATCAACGCGACGATCTGATGGCGGAACGGTTCAGCCTGAAAGATCACCTGTTCAACGCCGACACGGTCGCCCTGCTGGGCGGCCAGTTCGCGGCGGCGGGGGTGTTTCGGGCTGACCCTTTCGTGCGCGACGTCATGGCGCGGATGCCGCCCTTGGAGCTGATGGCGCGGATCCAGATGATCGCGGATGTGCTGGCCGACCATCTGCCGCGCGATTTTCCCGCCGCCGCCGATGCAATCAGCGCGGCCTTGCCGCCGCCGCTGGACCCGGGCCTGTCGGATGATGATTTCGGGCATTTCATCCATGCGCCCTTGGGCGTTTTCGTCGAAAACCACGGGTTGGAGGATCACCGCGACCGCAGCCTCGATCTGCTGGAAGAAATCACGCAGCGGTTTTCGATGGAGTTTTCGATCCGCGCCTTTCTGAACCGTTGGCCCGACGCCACGCTGGCGCGGATGCAGGACTGGGCGGGGCATGACCATTACCACGTCCGCCGTCTGGTCAGCGAAGGCACGCGGCCGCGTCTGCCGTGGGGGCGTGCCATCAAGCTTGATCCCGCGCAGACGCTGCCGCTGCTTGACCGTCTGCACGGCGACAGGGCGCGGTTCGTGACACGGTCAGTGGCCAACCACCTCAACGATCTGACGCGCAAAACACCCGATCTGGTGATCGCGCGGTTGCAAACGTGGCAGGACACAGGCGCGCAAGGAGAGGATGAACTGGCATGGATGCGCAAACATGCGCTGCGCACGCTGGTCAAGGCGGGGCATCGCGGTGCTATGCAGCATCTGGGCTATGGCGTGGATGTACCGGTCACAGTGTCGCAGTTTGCCATCACGCCAGTGGTCGCGCGAGGGCAGGCGGCCGAGATTGCCCTGACGCTGACCGTGCCGCAGGGTGCGCCTCTGGTCGTGGATTACATCATTGATTTCGTCAAGGCTGACGGGGCGACGGCGCCCAAGGTGTTCAAGCTCAAGACCCTTGCGGCGAAGGCGGACAAGCCCGTGACCTTGACAAAGCGGCATCTGTTCAAGGAGGGGGCGACGACCTTCACGCTTTATCCCGGGCTGCACCGCGTGCAGCTGCAGGTGAACGGGCAGATCGTGGGCGCACAGAACTTTACCCTGACCTGACTTGCCCTTGGCGGCAGGGGTTGTTACCTGCGCTATACCTAATTGTTTTAATCAGGGATTTTTTGCATGACCGTGCCCCGCCTTGCCGTGGACCATCTGGTCAAGACCTTTGCCGGACGGCGCGTCGTCGATGACGTCAGCCTGACGGTGATGCCGGGGCAGGTGACCTGCCTGCTGGGGCCGTCCGGCTGCGGTAAATCCACGACTTTGCGGATCATCGCGGGCGTCGATATGCAGGACAGCGGCACGATCCATGTGGATGGCCAGCTGATCTGCGACACGGTCAACCGCGTGCCCCCCGAAGGGCGGTCCATCGGGTTGATGTTTCAGGATTTTGCGCTGTTTCCGCATCTGACCGTGGCGCAGAACGTGGGTTTCGGTCTGCGCGGGCGGCAGGATCAGGGACGGGTCGAGGCTTTGCTGCAAAAGGTGGGCATGCTGCGCTATCTGCATGACTACCCGCACCAGTTGTCCGGCGGCGAACAGCAGCGTGTGGCGCTGGCGCGTGCGCTTGCGCCCAAGCCGCGTATCATGTTGATGGACGAGCCGTTTTCCGGCCTTGATGACCGCCTGCGCGACGATATCCGCGACGAGACGCTGGAGATTCTGAAAAGCGAAGGCACCGCCGTGCTGCTGGTCACGCATGAACCGAACGAGGCTTTGCGCATGGCTGACGAGATCGCGCTGATGCGCGATGGCCGGATCGTGCAGCGCGGGTCGCCCTATAACATCTACAACGCGCCCAAGGATTTGCAGGCGGCGGGTTTCTTCAGCGATATCAACGTGATCCGTGGCAAGGTGCAGGGTGCTTTGACCGATACGCCCTTTGGCCAGTTCCTTGCCCCCGGCGTGCCGGACGGGACCGAGGTCGATATCGTGATCCGCCCCCAGCATCTGAAGATCGACTTCGACCGCGCCGGTCGCGGCCCCAACCCGACGCCGCAAGACGGCACCCCCGCCCGCGGCGTGGTGCAGCGCGCGCGGTTCATCGGGGCATCGTCACTGGTGGAATTCCGCATGGATTTCGACGGGTCCATCCTGCGCGCAGCAGTGCCTTCGGTGTTCCTGCCCAAACCCGGCACGCCGCTTTGGATCATGATCCGGCGGGATCGGTGTTTTGTGTTTCCGCGGGGGTAGGGGTTGCACGAGCCTAATTGGTTGCTTTGAGCCCAAAATGATGGATGCTGTAGCACGCATTAAGGTCGGCTTGTCGGATAAACAAATTTCTTTTATACTTGCGTCTACGTTGATAGCTAAGGGCTAAAAATATTGCGGTATGAAGTGCTCCGATCAAACAAGGCGACTATGCTATCTGTCGCAGCATCCGTTTGCGGTATCGTAGCAGCTTTGTGGACGTTCGGCAGCAGTAGCACGGCGCAAGCTATCAATTTGAACGACATCCAAGGCGGAAATAACCAACTCGGAAACAACAACACACAGAACATAACTGTCTTGCCGCCGAACGAGAGCTCGAACATAAGATACAACGAACGCGGCGTAGAACTGGATGCTGAAGGAAAGCCGATTTGCGTCCAGTCAAGTCGAGAAGTTGTGCGGGAGACCAGCACAGGTGGAACACTTTTCCTCACTGATACGTTTTACCAATGTAAAACTTGGGCTGGTCCAACGGAATTTGAGCAGTTACCGGTAGACAATGTTTGGGGCGGAAGTTGGAACAATGACGACTAACTTACAAAACCGACTGCTTCGCGAGCTTTAAACCATACATCAGTGGTCGACTTTAAGGTTAGGACCATTTCCAGTCGTTGTGATGTGCGTTGCGAATGTTTCGAATGTCCCGCAAAGTTGCCGTGGGCAGTTAAAGCCCAGCCCCGTCACGTCACCCGCCCCGCACGCCCACCGCGCCGCTTGGCAACCAGCCCTTTGCGCGCGGGCAGCTCTGCCATCACCTGCGTGCGTGCTTCGGGGGTCATCCGCGACCATGCGCTGATCTCGTCTATCGTGCGCAGGCAGCCCGTGCACAGCCGCGTTTCGGGCTGGATCACGCAGATCTTGATGCAGGGGCTGTCGATTTCGGCCCGTTTCCAGATGTGGTCGGTCGGTTCGGGGATGGTCACGCGCGCGCCTCCAGATGTCGCAGCCGGTCCAGCATGCCTTGCAGAATATAGCTTGCCGCGACGTTGTCGATCCGCTCTGCGCGACGCTTTCGGGACATATCCGCCTCCAGCATGGCGCGTTCGGCGGCGACGGTGGACAGCCGCTCGTCCCAGAAGGTGATCGGCAGGGGCGTCAGTTTTTCAAGATTGCGGGCAAAGGCGCGGGTCGCCTGACAGCGCGGGCCTTCGGACCCGTCCATGTTGCGCGGCAGGCCCAGCACCAGCCCCGCGATCATGCGGTGGGTTGTGATCTCGAACAGGCGCGCGGCGTCGAGCGTAAATTTCTTGCGCTTGATCGTCTCGAGCGGGGTCGCCACGCTGCGCATCAGGTCCGACACCGCCACCCCGATGGTCACGGTGCCAAGGTCGAGCCCCGCAATCGCGCCATGCGGGGGCAGGGCCGCGGCGAAATCCTCGGGCGCGTCAACGATCATTCGATCACGCCCGCGTCGCGCGCAGCTTGCGTTAGAATCGCCATCGCATCGGCATTGGCACCGAACACATCCGCCGCCTCGACCCAGATCGCGCGGGCGTTGTCGGTATCGCCCAGCACGCCGTAGGCCGCGATCAGCCGCGCCCAGTCCGCCGCCGTGCCGCCGTCATTGGCCAGCCTGTCGGCCAGCCCTTCGACCATGCTGCCGATCATCGCCTGCCGGTCCTCAGGCGACATGTCCTGTGCCGCGGCGATATCCTCGGCGGACGGGCCGCGCACGGCAGGCAGGGTGTAATCGACACCGGCGCGGAAGGCCGCATCCTCGATCATCTGGCGGGCAGAGGCGACGTGGAAGGTCTGCGGATCACCGTTTTCGGCGATGTCCCGCCAGAGGCGATAGGCCAGATCGGGCCGGTCGGTCTGGTCATAAAGCAGCCCGAGGTAATAGCGCGCGGCGATGTTGTTTTCTTCCAGCGCCAGTATATCGCGGATCACCTGTTCGGCCTCGGGCGAGACCAGCCCGCCCGCTGCCACAACGCGCAAATCCAGCAGACGTGTCAGATCGGCGGCGCGCACATCATCGCCCATGATCGCGATCACGCGTTCCTGTGCCACGGCGGCCCCCGAATAATTGCGCAATTCGACTTCGTGAAACGCGAGCCGCGACCAGGCTTCCAGATCATCGGGGCGGGTGGGGGCGATTTCACGCAGCCGGTCGATGGCTGCGCGGTAATCCTCTGGGACCTCGACAGGCGGGGGCGGTGGGGCGACCTGTTCCAGAAACGCCTGCGCGGGACGGTTGGCGCGCATTTCCTCGGACGCCGCCAGACGCGCTTGCAGCGGCACATCGCCATAGCCGGGCGCGCCAAGCTGGCGGTAGGTCACAAAGGTCACTGCCGCGATCACGACGAGCACCGCCGCCGCCACCACGCCTTGCCGCTTGTCGCTGCGCAGCGTGCCCCTGTCCATCTGGTTGGCGGCCAGCAGGCGGCGGGCGATCTCGGTGCGCGAGCGTTCGGCCTCTGCGGGGTCAAGCAGGCCCCGTTCCAGATCGCGGTCGATCTCGGCCAGTTGCGCGCGGTAGATCGCGACATCGGGGTTGTCGTCCTGCACATCGGGGGTGCGCAGCAACGGCACCGCCATCAGGCCCGCCACGGCCAATGTCATCACGACGACCAAAATCCAGAATATCATATGCCCTCACGCGGTTGCTGGCCCCGACATAACCGCCACGGCCCATAGTGAAAAGGGCCTGCGACGCCGTGGCCGTTCACTGTCGCGCGGGCATGTCGTAAATCGCGGTCCAGACGCCGCTGGCAGTATCCTTTCGCAGGCGCGAAAGGTCCAGACAGGGGCAGATATCAGACAGGGAATCGCGCGCCGATGAAACGATATTCCGCCTTTGCCATCGCGAAAGAAGCGTTCCGCCAACATACCGGCTGGACCCGCGCCTGGGCCAATCCTGCGCCGCGCGCGAAATACGACGTGATCATCGTCGGCGCAGGCGGGCACGGGCTGGCCACGGCCTATTATCTGGGCAAGAATTTCGGGATCACCAATGTCGCGATCCTTGAAAAAGGCTGGCTCGGCGGCGGCAACACAGGCCGCAACACAACGATCATCCGCTCGAATTACCTGCAGGACCCCTCGGCCGCGATCTACGAGAAATCGCGCAGCTTGTATGAAACCATGTCGCAGGACCTGAACTATAACGTCATGTTCAGCCCGCGCGGCGTCATCATGCTGGCGCAAACGCAGCACGAAATCCGCGGCTACAAGCGCACGGCGCATGCCAATGCGCTGCAAGGCGTGAAAACCGAATGGATCGGCCCCGAGAAGGTCAAGGAACTCTGTCCCATCATCAACCTTGACGGGCCGCGCTATCCGGTGCTGGGCGGCTTGTGGCAGGCGCGCGGCGGCACGGCGCGGCATGATGCGGTGGCTTGGGGCTATGCGCGGGCCTGTTCGGATATGGGCATGCATGTGATCCAGCAATGCGAGGTCACAGCGATCCGCCGCGACGGCGGCCGCGTTGTCGGCGTCGATACCACCAAGGGGGCGATTGATTGCGACAAGCTGGGGCTGGTCGTGGCGGGCCATTCTGGCGTGCTGGCGCAGATGGCGGGGTTCCGCTTGCCGATTGAATCGGTGGCGTTGCAGGCGCTGGTGTCCGAACCGATCAAGCCTTGCATGGACGTGGTCGTCATGGCCAACACCGTGCATGGCTATATGTCGCAATCCGACAAGGGCGAAATGGTGATCGGCGGCGGCACTGACGGCTATAACAACTACACCCAGCGGGGCAGTTTCCACCATATCGAGGAAACCGTCCGCGCCCTGATCGAAACCTTCCCGATGGTCGCGCGGCTGAAGATGTTGCGCCAATGGGGCGGGATCGTGGATGTGACGGGCGACCGTTCGCCCATCCTGTCGAAAACGCCTGTCGATGGCGTGTTCGTCAACTGCGGCTGGGGCACCGGCGGGTTCAAGGCGATCCCGGGATCGGGCTGGGCCATGGCCGAGCTGATGGCCAATGGTGCGTCGCCGCTGACCGAGGAATTCAGCATGTTCCGTTTCCGCGAAGGCAAGTTCATCGACGAAAGCGTCGCGGCGGGGGTGGCGCATTGATGGGCGGTTTCACGGCAAACACGCGCAAGGTAGCGGCAAACCGCCGACCCTGCGCCCCTGATGCAACCAATCCTGCTGTTCCTGCGTTTTCCGGTCTGATGACATCGGAGACAAAGGAGTTCTCATCATGGCTACCCCTCCAAACGGACGTTCCGGCTCGCGCATGTGGATGGCCGTCGCGCTTGGCATTCTCGTGCTGGTCATTCTTCTGGCGCTCTTTTCGGGCGGCAGCACGACCGATCCTGCCACCAACACCGGCCTTGATCCTGCGATGGACAGCGGCACTGTCGTTGATCCTGTCACCGGCACGGGGACTGGCACAGGCATGGGCACCGGCACCGGCATGGACAACACAGTTGACCCTGCCGCACCGTCAGAGCCGGTTCTTGACCCTGCGATCACCGATCCGCAGCCGGTTCCGGCAGACCCGAACCAATAACCCCGTTTCCATTTTTACCGCTTCAGGCGGGCGCAGCGATGCGCCCGCCTTTTTGCCGTGCAGACCAGAGGTTGCCCCATGCTGACCCTTCAATGCCCCTATTGCGGCGTTCAGGCCGATGAAACCGATCTGCATGCAGGCGGGCAGGCGCATCTGAAACGCTTTGGCCCCGGATCATCCGACGACCAGTTCGAGGATTACATGTTCATGCGCGAAAACCCCAAGGGTGTGCATTTCGAACGCTGGCGGCATGCCTATGGCTGCGGCAAATGGTTTTTGGCTGCGCGCTGCACTGCGACGCTCGAGGTGTTCGGCACCTATCCGGCGCAAACAACAGAACCGCCGCCCGATCTGCGCGCCAAGATTTCCGCCAAACGCCCCGGCTGGACATGGGGAGATTTCGCATGAGCACGCGTCTGAGCGGCAAGGGTCGCCTGATCGACCGCACCAAGCCCGTCAGTTTTACCTTCAACGGCAAGCGCCTGCGCGGCTTTGCGGGGGATACGCTGGCCTCCGCGCTGTTGGCCAATGACCAGATGCTGGTGGGGCGGTCGTTCAAATACCACCGCCCGCGTGGTGTTGTGGCGGCAGGGGCAGAAGAGCCCAACGGTCTGGTCAATCTGGGCGAGGGGGCGGCGTTCGAGCCCAACCAGCGCATCACCACGACCGAACTGTTCGACGGGCTGACGGCGACGAGCCAGAACCATTGGCCAAGTTTGGAATTCGACGTGGGTGCGATCAACACGCATCTGTCGCGGTTCCTGCCTGCGGGCTTTTACTACAAGATGTTCATGTTCCCGCGCCCGTTCTGGAAACATGTCTACGAGCCGTTCATCCGGCAATCTGCCGGTCTTGGCCGCGCGCCCAAGGATCGCGACGAGGATACCTACGAGCATTTCAACTGCCACGTCGATGTGCTGGTCGTGGGGGGCGGTATCGCAGGGCTGGCCGCGGCGCTGGCGGCGGGACAGGCCGGCGCGCGGGTGCTGCTGATCGAACAGACTGCCGACTGGGGTGGACGCGCTGTCGTGGACGGGGCGCAGATCGACGGGATGGATGCAGCGAATTGGGTGAAGTCCACGCTGCAAGCGCTTGAAGAGATGCCGAATGTCACGGTCCGTGCGCGGTGTATGGGGGCAGGCGTTTACGACCACGGCTATACGCTGGCCTATGAACGGCTGACCGATCACGCGCCTGAACAGGACGGCCCGCGCCACCGTCTGTGGCGCATCCGCGCGGCGCGGATTGTCACCGCAACAGGCGCGATCGAGCGGCCTTTGTCCTTCGCGGGCAACGATCTGCCGGGCGTGCTGTTGGCGGGTGCGGTGCGCGATTATGCGGTGAATTTCGGCGTCTCCATCGGGGATCGCACCGTGGTTGTCACCAACAACGACGACGCCTATCGCACCGCCATCGCCTTGAAGGAGGCGGGGCTGGAGGTGCCGGTGATCGTCGATGCGCGCACGGCGCCCGAAGGGCCGCTGATCGACCAAGCCCGCGCTTTGGGCATCCGTGTGGCCGATGGCAAGGGCATCGCCAAGGTGAAAGGCGGCAAGCGTGTGACGGGCATCGCCCTATGTGCGCAGGCGGGCGAAGGCGCCGTGCTCGAGGAAATCGCCTGCGATTGCGTGGCGATGTCGGGCGGCTGGTCGCCGGTCGTGCATCTGTGGTCGCATTGCGGCGGCAAGCTGGTCTGGGACGATGCGCAAGCGATGTTCCGCCCTGACTCGACGCGCCCGCCGACGGGCGCTGACGGGCAGGGCTTCGTGATCGCGGCAGGGGTGGCAAATGGTCATCTGCGCAGTGCGGATGTGCTGGCTGACGGGATCGCGGCAGGCAAGGCCGCTGCGCATGACGCGGGGCATAAAAAGCGCATCACCGTCGCACCCGCCGCGACCGATGCTGACCAAGGGCCGCTGGCTCCCGTCTGGATGATGCCGCAAGGGGCCAGCTATGCGTTGCGGTCCAAGGCGTGGCTTGATTTCCAGAACGATGTGAAGGTCACCGATGTGCAACTGGCCGCACAGGAAGGGTTCGAGTCCGTCGAACATGCCAAACGCTACACCACGCTGGGCATGGCAACGGATCAGGGGAAGCTGAGCAATATCAACGGGCTGGCGGTGCTTTCGAATGCACTGAATACGGCTATCCCGCATGTCGGGACCACCACGTTCCGCCCGCCTTATACGCCGATCTCGATGGCGGCGATTGCGGGTGCGGCACGCGACGACGTGTTCCAGCCCTTGCGCAAGACTCCGATGTCGGACTGGCACAACACGAATGGCGCGGATAACGAACCCGTCGGCCAGTGGCGCAGGCCCTTTGCCTATGTCCGCAGCGGAGAGAGCGTGCATGACGCCGTGAACCGCGAAGTCACCAATGCCCGCACCAATATCGGGCTGCTTGATGCCTCGACCCTTGGCAAGCTAATCGTCAAAGGGCCGGATGCGGGTAAGTTTCTGGACATGCTATACACCAATATGATGTCCAATCTGGGTGTCGGCAAATGCCGTTATGGGCTGATGTGTTCGGAAAACGGGTTCCTGATGGATGACGGTGTCGTCGCGCGCCTGTCCGAGGATACCTGGCTGTGCCACACCACCACCGGCGGTGCGGACCGGATCCACGCCTGGATGGAGGATTGGCTGCAATGCGAATGGTGGGACTGGAAAGTCTATGTCGCCAATGTCACCGAGCAATGGGCGCAGGTCGCCGTGGTCGGGCCGAAGGCCAAGCTGCTTTTGGACAAACTCGGCGGGATGGATCTGTCCGCGCTGCCCTTCATGCAGTGGCAGGCGGGCCAGATCGGCGGATTCGATGCGCGAGTGTTCCGGATCAGTTTCTCAGGCGAGCTGTCCTATGAAATCGCCGTGCCTGCGGGGCAGGGTCGTGCCTTCTGGGATACGCTGATCGCGGCGGGTGAAGAGTTCGGGGTCATGCCTTACGGGACCGAGGCGCTGCATATCATGCGCGCCGAAAAGGGCTTCATCATGATCGGCGATGAAACCGACGGCACGGTCATTCCGCAGGATCTGAACCTGCACTGGGCCTTGTCCAAGAAGAAAGACGACTATCTGGGCAAGCGCGCCCATGCCCGCAGTTTCATGGACAACCCCGACCGCTGGCGGCTGGTGGGTCTGGAAACCCTGGACGGATCGGTCCTGCCCGACGGGGCCTATGCGATTGCCGACGGCACCAACGCCAACGGCCAGCGCAACACGCAAGGGCGCGTGACCTCGACCTATCATTCGCCGACGCTCGGGCGCGGGATCGCGATGGGGCTGGTGCATCGCGGGCCGGACCGGTTGGGCGAGGTGATCACCTTCAACACGGTTGAAGAGGGCAAGACGATCCTCGCCCGCATCGTTGATCCGGTGTTTTATGACAAGGAAGGGGCAAAGCAGAATGTCTGACGCCATCAGCGCCTTGCAAGGCCGCACAACACTCGGCGAAGTCACGATCCGCGAGGGTGGCCTGCGCGGCATGATCACCCTGCGTGGTGATCTGTCGGATGCCGCACTACGCGCAGTTTGCAAGAAGATCACGGGGCAAGCGTTTCCTGATAAAGGTAAAATTACCGTTGATAGAGAGGCGGGCATCGCATGGATGTCGCCCGATGAAGTGCTGGTCATGGTGCCTTATGCGCAGGTGACGGATGCGGTTGCGCAGATTGATGCGGCGCTGGCGGGGCAGCATTATCTGGCCGAAAACGTCTCGGACGCGCGCGCGCTGATCCATGTGGAAGGCGCTTTCGCGCGCGAGGTCATGGCCAAGCTGACCCCTGCCGATCTGCACCCCGAAAGCTTTGGCGCAGGCGATTTCCGCCGCAGCCATCTGGGGCAGGTTGCTGCCGCCTTCTGGATGGTGGAGGCGGATACATTTGCGGTCATCTGTTTCCGGTCCGTTGCGGATTATGTCCATGACCTGCTGGTGGCCTCGGCCAAGGCAGGCCCTGTGGGCATGTTCTGACCGCCAGATCCCGCGCGCTGCGCGGGCCTCCGGCGGGGATATTTGGGCTCGGAAGATGGGGGAAAAGGGTGTGCGCCCTTGACCTTTGTGCAGGTGGAGGCCACCTAAAGGGCAACGCAATGCTGAACAACACAGAGGACTGACCATGTCATTCACCCTTCCCGATCTGCCCTATGCCCATGATGCGCTGGCCGCAAAGGGGATGTCCGCCGAAACGCTGGAATTCCACCACGATATCCACCACAACGCCTATGTGACCAATGGCAACAAGGCGATTGAAGGCACCGAATGGGCCGGCAAATCGCTGGAAGAGATCATTGTCGGCACCTATGACAAGACCGCCGTCGCCCAGAACGGGATTTTCAACAACATCAGCCAGCTGTGGAACCACAACCAGTTCTGGGAAATGATGACGCCTGCTGACAGCAAGATGCCGTCGGAAGTGGAAAAGGCGCTGGTCGAGAGCTTTGGCTCGGTCGATGAATTCAAATCGCAGTTCAGCGCCGCTGGTGCAGGCCAGTTCGGGTCCGGCTGGGCGTGGCTGGTGAAAAAGGCCGACGGGTCGCTGGCGATCACCAAGACCGAAAACGGCGTGAACCCGTTGTGCTTTGGCCAGACAGCACTGTTGGGCTGCGACGTGTGGGAACATTCCTATTACATCGATTTCCGCAACAAGCGCCCTGCCTACCTGACCAACTTCCTCGACAATCTGGTCAACTGGGAAAACGTCGCCAGCCGGATGTAACCTCCCGCTATCGATGGACAATGCCAAAGGCCCGTGGGAGATGTCCTGCGGGTCTTTTCTTTTGGGGGTATGCGATGGGTCCGGAACTGGCGGCGATCAAGGCGGCGGCGCAAACCTTGCGCGATGTGGTGATTGAAACACCTGTCCTGCCGCTGGCATCGGCGCGCTGGGACGGGGTTTTGCCCGAGTGCGCAGGCGTGACGCTGAAACTGGAGCTGTTCCAGCAGGCCGGATCGTTCAAGGCGCGTGGGGCCTATCTGGGGATCGCTGGGCTGGATGCAGACCAGCGCGCGGCAGGGGTCGTGGCGGCCAGTGGCGGCAATCACGCACTGGCGGTGGCTTGGGCGGCGCAGGCGGCGGGGGTGGATGCGCTGATCTGCATGCCGCGCGCCACCGATCCCGCGCGGATCAAGGGCTGCGAGGCTTTGGGGGCGCAGGTGTCCTTGCACGACGATATGGCGGCGGCTTTTGCGGCGATGAATGCGGCAGCGGCACAGGGCCGCGCGCTGATGCATCCGTTCGAGGCCGCGCATATGGTGCTGGGGTCCGCCACCTGCGGGCTGGAATATGTGACACAGGCCCCTGATCTGGACACATTCGTCGTGCCGGTTGGCGGCGGCGGGCTGATTTCAGGCATGGCCTGTGCGATCAAACAGTTGCGCCCCGATGCGCAGGTGATCGGCGTCGAGCCATATGGAGCCGACAGCATGTTCCGTTCGTTGGAAGAGGGGGCGTCTGTGACGTTGGACAAGGTGGCGACGGTTGCCGACAGTCTGGGCGCACCGATGGCGCTGCCTTACACATTCGGGGTGACGCAGGCCTATGTTGACCGGATCGTGCGGATCGCGGATGCCGAGATGCTGCGCGCGATGGCGATTTACCAGTCCACCCTGCGGATCACGGCGGAACCGGCCTGTGCCGCGTCGCTGGCCGCGATCATAGGGCCGCTGCGCGATGATCTGGCGGGGCGGCGCGTGGGGATCATCGCCTGTGGATCGAATATCTCGCTTGACCGTTATGCCACGCTGATGGCGGCGCTATAGCGCGTCTTGCAAGGCTTTTTCCAGCGTGGCCACATCCGGCGCGCTGGTCACAAACGACAGGATGTCATCGCCCGCGAACCCTTGGGCTACGACATGCCGCATCAGCGCCAGAAGCGGGTCCCAGAAGCCCGCGACGTTCAGCAGGATGATCGGCTTTTGGTGCAGGCCCAACTGGCGCCACGTCAGTACCTCGAAGAATTCGTCAAGGCTGCCCGCGCCACCCGGCAGGACCACCACGGCATCGGCGTTCATGAACATGACTTTCTTGCGTTCATGCATCGTCTCGGTCACGACGAAACTGTCCAGATCGCGTTTGCCGACCTCCAGCGCCATCAGATGGGTGGGGATCACGCCGAAAGTGCGCCCGCCTGCCTGTTGCACGGCCTTGGCTGTCCGACCCATCAGGCCCACATCGCCTGCACCATAGACCAGCCGCCAGTTGTTGCGCGCCAGCATCTGCCCCGTCTGCGTCGCGGCTTGTGCATGGGCGGGGTTGGTCCCGTCGCGAGAGCCGCAATAAACACACACTGATCTTGGAAAATCGGACATCGCTACCCCTTTGATGCAGCTTGGCTTTGACCGCTTCTAGCGGGGTTGCTAGACTTGCTCAACGCTTTGGGCGGCTTTTCGCCACAAAGACCGGAACGGGATGACACGCGTGGACGAACGGAACACTTCGCAGGTGGGCGCTTGGGTGCTGGGCGCTTTGGCGGCTGTCGTGCTGGGGGTGGTGCTGGTGTATTTCATCCCCTCGCCAACCGTGCCCGAAGTCGAGGTCGCTGTTGCGCCAGCTGTGCCGCAAACACCTGCCCCTGTTGCGGCAGCGCCGGAACCGGCTTCCGCATCTGCACCCGCGCCCGAGGTGGCGGACCCTATCGCGCCGCGTTTCGATACGTTCCGGCTTGATCCGGACGGGTCGGTTATCGTGGCGGGACGTGCCGCACCGGGGCAGGTCGTCGATCTGATCCTTGCTGGCGAAGCCATTGCGCAGGTCACGGCGGATGAAACGGGCAGTTTCGTGATCCTGTCCCTTGTTGATCCCGACGAACAGCCGCGCCGCTTGTCCCTGCTGGCCGACCCCGACGGCGCGGCGCTCGCCTCGCTGACAAGCTTCATGGTCGCACCTGTTGCCCCGCCTGTGGCGGCTGTGGTTGCGCCCGGTGCGGAACTGGCCGAAGCACCGCCGCCTGTCGCCTCCGCCCCACCCGCTGCGCCACTTGTGCTGGAAAGCGACGCCGAAGGTGTCCGCGTCGCCCAAGGAAGCGTGACCTTGCCTGCCCCCAATGTCGCACTGGACGCGATCACCTATGACCCCGCGGGCGAGGTCCAGCTGGCGGGTCGCGCCATCGGCGCTGGCGAAGTGCAGGTCTATCTGGACAACCGGCCCGTCACGACCTCACCGGTGACGCCGGGCGGCGACTGGCGTATCGACCTGCCGGATGTGGACACAGGCGTCTATACCTTGCGGATCGACGAGGTGGACAGCGCGGGCGCAGTCGTCTCGCGGCTGGAAACACCGTTCAAACGCGAGGAACCTGCCAGCGTCGCTGCCGTCATGGCCGAAGACACCGCGCGCGACGGGTTCGAGGTGGCGGTGCGCACCGTGCAGCCCGGATCAACGCTTTGGGCCATTGCCGAGGAAACATTGGGAAGCGGCATTCTTTACGTGCAGGTGTTCGAGGCCAACAGCGACCTGATCCGCGACCCTGACCTGATCTATCCGGGCCAGATTTTCCGCATCCCCGAGATGTCGCAATAAATCCCTGCCTCTGGTCAACGGGCGGGCATCGGCCTAGTAACGGCTGATATTGCGGAGAACACCATGCGCCCGACCACCCATTCCGACGCCAATCTTGGCAATGCCCGCGTGCAGGGCTGGTCCGTCATCAAGCGTGTGATGCCCTATCTGTGGCCCCAAGGGCAGGGGTGGGTCAAACGCCGCGTCGTGGCGGCGATGCTGGTCCTGCTGCTGGCCAAGGTGATCGCGGTGGGCACGCCGATCCTGTACAAGCAGGCGGTCGATGCGCTGGCCCCCGATGGCGCGACGGCGGCCACCGTACTGGGGCTGGGGGCGGTGGGGCTGACGCTGGCCTACGGCTTTGCGCGGCTGATGAACGTCGGTTTCCAGCAGTTGCGCGACGTGATCTTCACCCGCGTGGGCCAGCGCGCGCTGCGGCAACTGGCGCTGGAAACCTTCACCCATATCCACCGCCTGTCGCTGCGCTATCACATTACGCGCAAGACGGGCGGGCTGTCCCGCGTGATCGAGCGCGGCGTCAAGGGCGTGGATTTCCTGCTGCGGTTCCTGCTGTTTTCCATGGGGCCTTTGGTGCTGGAACTCGCGATGATTTCCATCGTGCTGTTTTTCCTTTTCGACGTCTGGTATCTTGCCGTCGTTGTGGGGACCATCGCACTTTATGTCTGGTTCACCTTCACCGTCACCGAATGGCGCGTGAAAATCCGCAAGATCATGAACGATCAGGACACGGATGCGAACCAGAAGGCCATCGATTCCTTGCTGAACTTCGAGACGGTCAAGTATTTCGGCGCCGAAAAGTGGGAGGCCGACCGTTACGACCGTGCCATGGCGCAATACGAAGGGGCGGCGATCCGCACCAACTATTCGCTGGCGTTCCTGAATTTCGGACAGTCGGTGCTGATCACCGGCGGGCTGGTGATTGTGATGGTTATGGCGGCCATTGGTGTGGAGCGGGGAGATCTGACCGTGGGCGATTTCGTCATGGTCAACGCCTACATGATCCAGATTACCATGCCGCTGAACTTTCTGGGCACCGTCTATCGCGAAATCCGTCAGGCCCTGATCGACATGGGCGACATGTTCGACCTGCTGGGCCAACCGGCCGAGGTGAATGACGCGCCGGACGCCAAGCCGCTGGTCGTCACCGGCGGGCGCGTGACCTTGCGCGATGTGACCTTCGGCTATGACGCCGCGCGGGGGATATTAAAGGGGATCAATCTGGAGGCCGCCCCCGGCCAGACGGTCGCCATTGTCGGCTCGTCGGGGTCGGGCAAATCGACCATCGGGCGGCTGTTGTTCCGGTTCTATGACGTGACGGGCGGCGCGCTGCTGATCGACGGGCAGGATGTGCGTGACGTGACGCAGGACAGCCTGCACGCGCAGATCGGCGTGGTGCCGCAGGACACGGTGCTGTTCAACGACACGGTGCATTACAACATCGCCTATGGCCGCCCCGACGCGGGTGAGGACGACATCATCGCCGCCGCCAAAGCCGCCAAGATCCATGATTTCATCACCAGCCTGCCTGACGGGTATCAGACGACCGTGGGCGAGCGTGGGTTGAAACTGTCAGGCGGCGAAAAGCAGCGTGTGGGCATCGCGCGGACCTTGCTGAAGAACCCGCCGATCCTGCTGCTGGACGAGGCGACGAGTGCCCTTGATACCGAGACCGAGATGGAAATCCAGGCCGAGCTGAAGGCCATGGGCCAAGGCCGCACTGTCATTACCATCGCGCACCGGCTGTCCACGATTGCGGATGCCGACCTGATCGTCGTGCTGGAAAACGGCGTGATCGTCGAACAAGGCCGCCACGACGCGCTGCTGGCACAGGACGGACGCTACGCGCATCTGTGGAACAGGCAGGTAGAGGAAGAGGTGGTTTGAGGGGGGCTACAGCTTTGGAACTGAAACTATCCAGCCTCTTATAAATATATCACCATCTGCGTCGATCTCACAAACCGCGTCCAACCGGCCACCTGGTCCCATGTCCACATTTCGCTCGAACTCCGATATCTCATTATTGTCGGGCGCGGTGCAAACTGACCAAGTTTCTTTGTACCATTCCGGTACTCCGCTAGCTTGATAAGATATGTAGCGACGCGTTTCATCTCTGGCACCAATCCCGCGGACTACGCCGCGCAAGGCACCCTCTCCACGAAATGCAAGAAGAAAGTCGTCACCGTGAGTAGCTGGCGCATTTACGAAAGGGCTGCTCGAATAGTCGTAATAGACGTATCCAAGAACTGCGAGAACTGCCGCGCCAAGGACTCGCTTTTTCATAATGTCTCACGTTCTTGCGACTTATTCACGCGATTATCGTGGGTTTTGAGCGCTATATCAACCCGCTTACGCACTAACCCGAATAACGTAGCGCCATGAATACATGAAAAACTTTTCGTGCCCTCACTCCGCCGCCTGCAACGGCGGCCTCACCGCGACAGGTGCCAGCTCATCCTCGACCCAGATGAACTCCGGTGCCTTGATGCGGGCCGCCTGCCGTGACAGGGCCCAGTCGCGGGCCGCACGGCTGCTGCGGCCCATCGACAGTTTCGCAAGCAACTGCGCGGCCCATTGCACATAGGTCACGAACCAGACCCGTGCCGCCAGCATCGACGGCGTGAACACCAGCGTCAGCATCGTCGCGATGCCGAGGCCAAAGACCACGGCAGTCGCCAGTTGCTTCCACCAAAGTGCTGTCGGGCTGTCGATGGAATAACCGCCGTTCATGAAATCGAGCGACAGGCCGAACATCATCGGCGCAAGCCCCGCCATCGTCGTGATCGTGGTCAGCAGGACGGGGCGGATGCGGTCTTCGGCGGTGCGGGTGATCGCCTCGGTCTTGGGCATGTATTTGCTGTATTCCTGATAGGTGTCGATCAGGATGATGTTGTTGTTCACCACGATCCCCGCCAATGCGACGATCCCCGTGCCGGTCATGATGATCGAGAACGGCTGCCCCATGACCAGCATCCCCACCAGCGACCCTGCGGTGGACATGACTACGGCCAGCAGCACCAGCACCGAATTGTAGATGCTGTTGAACTGCGCGAGCAGGATGATGAACATCAGCCCCAGCGCACCGGCAAAGGCGGTCATCAGGAACGCACCGGATTCGGCCTGTTCTTCCTGATCGCCGGTCCATTCCCATGACACGCCAGCAGGCAGGGGGTTGTCGGCCAGCCAGTTGGTCAGCAGCGCGATCCGTTCATTGGGGTTGAGCGGGGTTTCCGTGATCGCACCGTCCGCCACCAGTTGTTCAAAGGCGGCAGTGGTTGTCCCGTCCAGCAGGCTCAGGTCTGTATAGCGGGCCGGACCTGTCACACCGCGATCAGTGATCCGCGCCACGGCCACAGGTGTACCATTCGCAACAAGACTGGTCAGCCCGCTGGTCACACCCGCCTTGACGTCGAAAAAGCGTTGCTGGTTGATCCGGTCGATTTGCGCCAGTTTCTGTACCGGCGTGCGGGTGATGAAGTTGGACAACGGCACCAGCCCGTCGTTCGTGCGCACCCGCAGGGTATCGAGCGTGGACAGCACGCGGTCCTCTTCGGGCAGGCGGACGCGGATTTCGATTTCTTCGTCGGATGAATCCACGCGCATCGTGTCAAGCAGGATGCCGCGCGTCACCAGTTGCACCATCGCACCGACGCTGGCCACATCGGCACCGAAACGGCCAGCGGTCGCGACATCGACGTCGATCTGCCAGTCGATGCCGGGTAGGGGGAGCGAATCCTCGATCGTGATAAGGCCGGGGGTCTGCTCGAACTGCGCGCGTGCAATATGGGTCGCGGCGACCAGATCATCCCGGTTGTCGCCTTTCAGCCGCAGATGCACGGGCTTGCCCGAAGCAGGGCCGCGCGCCTGAGCGAGAATCTCTGTCTGGATACCGGGTATTGTGTTCAGCTGTTCCTGCAACTGCGCCAGCACCAGATCGCCGTCGAGTTCGGCGATACCGGCGCGATCCTCCCACGGGATCGTTTCAAGCTGGACCTGCCCGATCGTGTCGCGCGGGGTGCTGGCGCCGCTTGCGTCCGTGTTCAGCCCGCCGTCACCGGCAAAGGAAAAGGCGGTGATCACACCGGGATGTGCAAGAACGATCTGCTCGGCCTGCCGGACCAGCGCGTCCTTTTCCTGCAAGGACAGGTTGCCGCGCGCGCGCACATAGACGATGGCCTGTTCGGGTTCGGATTCCACGAAGAATTCGACCCCGTTATTGTTGGCCCCGTAGTAACCGAAGATCGAAATCACGGTAAAGATCACCGCGCCGATGGTCACCAGCGGCATGACCGGATTGCCCACGATGAAATGCATGAACCGGCCGAAAAGCGTGCGCTGATAGCCCGCCCTGACCCGCTTGGCGCGCCGTTCGATCCGTGCTGCACCCAGCGTGATCGACAAAAGGACAGCCCCGCCCAGAAACAGGATGATGCCGGGCAGGGAGGCGACAAACCCCGTGGTCTGCACGGCATTGCCGGAGAGGTAGTTCGGGTTCAGCACCAGCATCGCGCCGGTAAAGACCACCATGATCGCAGGCACGACCAGCGCCGCGCAGACGACCCACGGCAGGCGCGCGCGGAGCGCGTCCGATGACTTGCCGAAAGCGCGGCTCATCCGGCCAGTCACGCCGCCCATGACGGGCAGGTAGATCAGCGCCACGACCAGCGAGGCGCAGAGCACGAAGATCAGCGTCACAGGCAGCATCCCCATGAACTGCCCCGGCACGCCCGGCCAGAACAGCATCGGCAGGAACGCACAAAGCGTCGTCGCGGTAGAGGAAATGATCGGCCAGAACATGCGTTTGGCGGCTTCGGTATAGGCCGTCATCGGGCCGGTGCCTTCTTGAATGCGCTTGTCGGCATATTCGACAACGACGATGGCCCCATCGACCAGCATCCCTACGGCAAGGATCAGGCCGAACATCACGATATTGGAAATCGTGATGTCCATGATGGCAAGCAGCGCAAAGCATAAGAGAAACGATGTCGGGATCGCGAAACCGACGAGCAGGGCGGATCGTGTACCAAGCGCCGCAAGCACCACGATCATCACCAGCGCGATGGCGGTCAGGACCGACCCTTCCAGCTGGCTGACCATGCTGGCCACATTACGCGACTGGTCGTTTGACGTGCCGACATTGATCGCCGCCTGCAATTCGGGTGACCAAGTGGCGCGTTCGGCCTCGACCGCATCGCGCACAAGGGCGGCGGTGTCGATCAGGTTGAACCCTTTGCGTTTGACCACCTGCAGAGCCACGGTATTGACCCCGTTGAAGCGCGCAGTGCCGACGCGATCCTCGAACGTCAGGCGGATCGTGGCCAGATCACCAAGGGTGACGACACTGTCGCCATTGGTCTTGACGGGCAAGTTGTAGACATCCTGCGGGCTGCTGAAGGACGACGGGATCTTGACCGCAAATGTGCCTTGCGGTGTGTCCACCTCGCCTGCCGCGATCAGCAGGTTGTTGTTGGTGACAACGCCGATCAACTCGCTTGCCGTGACGTTGTAGGTCTCGAGCCGCAGCGGATCGATCAGCACTTCGAGCATTTCGTCGCGCTGGCCTGCAAGTCCGGCCTCCAGCACGGCATCGATGCCTTCGATGCGGTCCTGCAGGCTTTTGGCGACGCGCAGCAGCGTGCGTTCAGGCACATCACCGGTCAGGTTGACGATGATGATGGGGAATTCGGAAAAGTTGATCTCGGTGATGGAATACTGGTCGGCACCTGACGGAAAACTGGCCTGCGCGTTGTTCATGGCAGAACGGATATCGGCGATGATCTTGGTTTTGTCCCAGCCGAATTCGAATTCCAGCGCCATGCCTGCGAACCCTTCGGCGGCGGTGGCGGTCATGGTTTTCAGACCGTCCAGATCGGACAGTTCGGTTTCCATCGGCCGGACCAGCAGCGTTTCGCTGTCGGCGGCGGAAATGCCGGGGAAGGGGACAGAGACGAAAATCGCGGGGATTTCGATGTCAGGTTCGCCTTCTTTGGGCAGGCTGACATAGGCCGCCCCCCCCGCGATCAACGACAGCGCGATGAAGGCCAGCACCATGCGGGCGCGCGAGGCCGCCCAATCGACGATTCCGGTCATGGGCGGGCCTCCTGATAGGTCGGCACGATCGGCACGCCATCGACCACGAATTCCTGCCCCACAGTGATGATGTCAACCGTGTCGGGAAGTCCCGCGACCCAGACCCCTTGCGCGGTATCGCGCAGCAGGGTGACGGGCATGAACTGCGCCGTCATGTCGGGGGCGACCGTGCGCACACCCAGCACACCTTCATCGTTCAGCGTCAGCGCGGATTGCGCGATCAGATGTGCGGATTGTCCGTCGGATGCGACGATGATTTCGGCGGTCAATCCGTCGCTGATGGCCAGATCAGGGTTTGGCACGGTGACTTCGACGCGGAAGGTGCGTGTCACCGGATCGGCGCTGCGCGACAAAAAGGTGACTTCGCCCGCCACCTCTTGCCAGCCGGACAAACGCCCGCCCGCCAGGGCCCCGACGGTGACACGGCCCACGTCTGCCTCGGGGACGAAACCGACCAGACGGATCGGGTCAAGCTGGATGATCGTGGCGCAGGGCGCGCCGGGCTGCATCAACGACCCGATTTCGGCGGTATCGGTTTCCAGCAACCCTTCAAACGGGGCGGTGATGACAAGGCGCGAGATTTCACGTTCGGCGCTGGCAACGGCGGCCTGCGCCGATTCGATGCCCGCTAGCGCCGATGACACCGCCGTGCGCGCGCGCTGGACCCCTGCACTGGCCGATTCCATCGCGGCCTGTGCGCTGACGACGCGGGTTTCGGATGCGAACCCGTCCTGCGACAGGGCGCGCGCGGCATTGAGGTTGATTTCCGCCTCGCGCACCCGCGCTTCGGCTTCGATCACGCCGGCCTCGGCCTCTGGCACGCGGCCTTGCGCCTCGGACAGGCGCGCGCGGGCTTCGGCCAGTGTCGCAGCCCGCGTGCCTGGGTCCAGCGTGCACAGCGTATCGCCTGCGTTCACAAAGCTGCCTTTGGGCAAGGGTTCGGAAATCACGAGGC
The DNA here is from genome assembly GCF_034652275.1 of Yoonia sp. 72. Classification (NCBI taxonomy): domain Bacteria; kingdom Pseudomonadati; phylum Pseudomonadota; class Alphaproteobacteria; order Rhodobacterales; family Paracoccaceae; genus Yoonia; species Yoonia sp. 72. The sequence continues at coordinate 80,527 of NZ_JAXIWG010000001.1, forward strand.
CCGATGTTTCCGCCGCGACGGTGACTTCGCGCGCGGCAGCGGTCTGGCCGCGCAACAGCACAGCACTGTCGATGGACTGCGCCTCTGACCGGATTGCGACGACGCCGACACCTTGCAAGGCAGGGGCCGGACCATCCGTCACGGTGTCTGCGACAGTCGCGGGCGCATCGGGCGTGACCCCCGCAAAGGCCAACAGCCGATCACGTTCGAACACGATCGCGTAGAGAGAAACAGAGACGACCAAAGCCGCAAGCAGGGGAATCAATCGCATTTCCGGGCCTTTGTTCACGCAATCGCGGTTATCGCATCACGATTTGTTTAAGATACGCACCAAAAACGTGGCTGGATCATGTTTTAAACTAAACCATTCAGTTCAGATTAGGCCGCGGTTGACCTTTGGGCAAGCAGGATTTTGGCGGCCTGCCGCGGCAATCTGCGCTCTGCTCTTGTCCACTGGCCAGCCTTCACGATATGAACCCCGCAATGAACATGCCGCTTGCGGCGCGAAACGGGGGTCCGGGGTGAGCAATCCAGACAGCTTTATCGACGAAGTCACCGAGGAAATGCGCCGCGAAAAGCTGTTCGGCTACTTGCGCCGCTATGGCTGGATCGCGGTTGTGATCGTGCTGGGGATCGTCGGTGGCACTGCCTGGAACGAATACCGTCAGGCCCAGGACCGCGCGGCGGCAGAGGCCGCGGGCGATGCTTTGCTGGCCGCTTTGGCCGAGAATGACGAAAGCGCGCGTGCCGCGGCGATGGCGGGGGTTGATGCGACCGGCAATGCTGCCGTGATCACTGCTTTGCTGACGGCGTCGACACAGGAAGAGGCAGGCGACATCGACGCCGCCGCTGCCACGCTGGGTGCCGTGGCCACCGATAGCACAGCGCCCGCGATCTACCGCGATCTGGCGGCGATCAAATCGGCGATGCTGCCCGTGGGCGCCCCCGAGGCACGTCTTGCCGCGCTCGAGGCGCTGGCCCAGCCTGGCCAGCCGTTCCGGCTGCTAGCGCTGGAACAGATGGCCTATCTGACGCTGGAATCCGGTGATCAGCCCGGCGCGGTTGCGATCCTGCGCCGGATTGCCGAAGATGCCGCCGTGACCCGTGGCTTGTCGGAAAGGGTGCAGACCCTGCTGATCGCCTTGGGTGAAGATGCGACCGACGCCGAACAAACGCAGTAACCGGATTGGACCGACCATGACCTTGAGACCCTTCATCGGTGCCGCCCTTGTCCTGTCGGTTCTGGCGGCCTGTGGAGACGAGCAGATCATCCTGCCGGGCGAACGGTTCGACATCCGCGCCGAGGCGGTGAGCGTCAATCAGAGCCTGCCCATCGCTTTGCCGCAGGCGCAGGCCAATGCCGACTGGACCCACCGCACGGCGCGCCCCGCGCATCCGGCCCTTGGCGCGGCCTTGCAGCCTGCCTTTGTCGCAAATATAGGTGAAGGCGACAGCCGCCGCGCGCGCATTACCAGCGAACCTGTGGTCGCAGGCGGCGTGGTCTATACTGTCGATGCCCGCGCTACGGTATCGGCGACCTCGACCTCCGGCGCGCCGATCTGGTCGCGCAACCTGACACCCGAACGGTTCAACCCCGGTGCGGCCTCGGGTGGCGCGGTGTCGTTCGGCGGCGGTCGGGTCTATGTGACCACCGGCTTTGGCGAGATCACGGCGCTGAACGCCGCCACGGGCGAGGTGATCTGGGACAAGAACCTGAACGCCCCCGTCAATGCGCCCGCGACCTTCAGTGGCGATCTGGTCTATGTGGTGGCGCGCGACAGCACCGCCTGGGCGCTGGATGCCGCAACCGGCCTCACGCGCTGGCAGCAGATCGGCACACCGTCGCTGACTGCCTTTTCAGGCAGCGCGCCGGTGGCCGTCAGCGGTGAAACGGTGGTGATCCCGTTCCCGTCGGGTGAACTGCTGGCGACTTTCCCGCAAGGCGGCTTGACCCGCTGGAGCAATGTCGTCTCGGGCGACCGTCTGGGCCGGCCATCAAGCCTTGTCAGCGATATTGCCGGCGCGCCGGTGATCGACGCAGGCCGCGTCTATGCGGCAAGTTTCGGCGGACGCAGCGTCGCCTTTGATGTCCGTGACGGCAGCCGCATCTGGACCGCAGGCGAAGGTGCTGTCGGTACGCTCTGGCTGGCTGGCGGGTCGCTGTTCATGGTCAACGACATCAGTGAACTGGTCCGGCTGGACGCAGCGACAGGCGCGCCCGTCTGGCGCGTGGAACTGCCCGATTTCGAAGGCGAGAATACCCGCCGCCAGCGTAGTGTGATCGCGCATTTCGGCCCCGTTCTGGCCGGTGGGCGGTTGATCGTGGCCTCCTCTGACGGGTTGATCCGGCAGTTCGATCCGGCCTCTGGCGCGCTGATCGGCACGGTGGACTTGCCCGGTGGGGCGGCTTCTGCGCCGGTCGTGGCGGGCCAGACCCTTTACGTCATCAGCAAAACAGGGCAACTGCACGCTTTCCGTTAGGCCCTGAATGGTGTAGCGGACGCATCTAGCGCGTCAGGAGCCGAAGACATGACATTTACCCTTGCCATCGTGGGCCGTCCCAATGTGGGCAAATCCACCTTGTTCAACCGACTTGTCGGCAAGAAACTGGCGCTGGTCGATGACCAGCCCGGTGTGACCCGTGATTTGCGCGAAGGCGAAGGGCGGCTGGCCGACCTGCGGTTTACCGTGATCGACAGCGCCGGTCTGGAAGAGGCGACCGACGACAGCCTGCAAGGCCGGATGCGCCGCCTGACCGAACGCGCGGTGGAAATGGCCGATGTCTGCCTGTTCATGATCGATGCGCGGGCGGGGGTTCTGCCCGCCGATCAGGTCTTTGCCGATATCCTGCGCAAGAAGAACGCGAATGTCATTCTTGCTGCCAACAAGGGCGAAGGCCGCGCGGCTGACGCCACCATCCTCGAGGCTTACGCGCTGGGTCTGGGCGAGCCGATCCGCATTTCCGCCGAGCATGGCGAAGGTATGGGCGAGCTGATGGACGTGCTGCGCCCCATCGCCGAAGCTTTCGAGGAACGCGCTGCCCTTGATGCGCCCGAGACCGATGTGGACGTGGGCGAGGATGACGAAGATGCGCCGCGCGTGCCCACAATCGCCAAGCCCTTGCAGATCGCTGTTGTGGGCCGCCCCAATGCGGGCAAATCCACGCTGATCAACAAGATCATCGGCGAAGAACGCCTGCTGACCGGACCCGAGGCGGGGATCACCCGCGATGCCATTTCCGTCAAGCAGGTCTGGGACGGCGTGCCCATGCGGATATTCGATACCGCGGGGATGCGCCGCAAGGCAAAGATCCACGAGAAGCTTGAAAAACTATCCGTCTCGGACGGGCTGCGCGCCGTGAAATTCGCCGAGGTCGTGGTGGTGCTGCTCGACGTCGAAATCCCGTTCGAACAGCAGGACCTGCGCATCGCCGATCTGGCCGAGCGCGAAGGCCGCGCTGTCGTCATCGCCGTCAATAAATGGGACACCGAGGACGACAAGCAGGACAAGCTGCGCGAATTGCGCGAGAGTTTCGAACGCCTGCTGCCGCAGCTGCGCGGCGCGCCATTGGTCACTGTCTCGGCCAAGACGGGCAAGGGCCTCGATAAACTGCAACAGGCCATCATGCGCGCGCATGACGTCTGGAACCGGCGTGTAACGACCGCGCAATTGAACCGTTGGCTGACGGGGATGCTGGAACAGCACCCGCCGCCCGCACCCGGCGGCAAGCGGATCAAGATGCGCTATGCCACGCAGGTCAAGACGCGCCCGCCTGCCTTTGTTGTGATGACATCGCATCCAGACCTGATGCCCGAAAGCTATAAACGCTATCTCGTCAACGGGTTGCGGGCCGATTTTGACATGCCGGGTACACCGATCCGGCTTTACCTGCGCGATCAGGGCGACAAGAACCCCTACAAGGACAAGAAATCCTCGCAGCCGTCGCGCCTGTCAAAACACCTCAAGAAATAGGGCGGCCCGTGGTGGTGATGGTCAGGATCGTCATCACCGCGATGCCCGCACCTGCCAACAGGCTGACGCCCAACTGGTCGGTGCCGTTGGCGATGATGATCGCGAACAAGGCCCAGATCAACGTCAGGCCATAGCCCGGCGCGCCGCTGCGCAACTGGGTGAAGGCCGCAACGGCAAGGGCCGCGATGATGCCGACATAGGCCCAGCCCAGCGCACCCATCAGCACGCCATAGCCCGCCATCGTGCTGCCCAGCGACACAAATGCCGCCGCCGTCAACCAGCCTGCATAGATCGACACCGGCGCACGCAGCCAGTAACGGTCGGCCTTGGGGGCCACCAGCACGGCGGCGATTGCGGGAATGGCCATTGCGAAAATCAGCACCGTCGCCCAGATCGCGCTGGCGTTGGCGACTGCCAGCCACGGCGTGCCAAGCGCAAGGCTGATCAGCAATGGCAGTCGGACGCGGTTCCATGCCGTGGCTCCGGGGCGTTTCCACAGACCGTAGAGCGCCGAGACGACCAGCCAGCCATAGATCAGCCCCCAGATCGCAAAGGCATAGCCCGCAGGCTGGATCGGCGGGTCAATCTGCGGGATCGGGAGCTGATCCTCGCTGAACCCGCTGAACGGGCTGGTGAACAAAGGCGACGCGACGAAGGTCACGGTGAACAGGAGGGTCAGATAAGCGCGGATGTGTTTCATGGTGCCAGTCTAGCAGGTCGGGGTGGAATGGACAGCGCCTTGCGGGGCGCAGGGGCTTGCCGCGTTGCGATTTCCCGCGCAAGGTAAATCAACCGCAGGCGGAGCACCAGATGAAGCGGATCGCGATCTTTTGTGACGGAACGTGGAACCGGCATGATGCCGTCTATCCCACCAATGTTGTGCGGTTGGCACAGGCGGTCAAGCTCACAGCCGCCGACGGGATCAAGCAGCAGGTGTTCTATGTGCTGGGCGTCGGGGCGGGGCGCGGGTCGAACCGCTTTGTGCGCGCGCTGGACCGTGTGGCGGGTGGCGCGATGGGCTGGGGCCTGATCGAGAATATCGAGGATGCCTATCGCGCGCTGATCTTCTGCTATGAACCGGGCGACGAGATCCATATTTTCGGCTTTTCGCGCGGGGCCTATACCGCGCGGTCGCTGGCCGGATTGTTGCGGTCCTGCGGGATACCGCCGCGCGAAAACGTGGCGCGCATCGGCGAAGCGGTCGCGCGCTACCGGTCGCGCAAGCCCGATACCCACCCTGATGATCCAGAAAGTTTCCTGTTCCGGTCCGAATTCGCACCTTTCACGGCCACCAGTGACGCAGACTGGCAATGGCGGCTCAAGACCCGCCCGCAATTATGCGTCAAACTGGCGGTCAGCTATCTGGGGGTCTGGGATACGGTCGGTGCGCTGGGGGTGCCGGGCTATTGGACCGCCGCACCCTTGTTGAACAAACGCCATCAGTTCCATGATGCCGACCTGTCGCGCATGGTCGCCTCTGCCCGCCATGCGGTGGCGATTGACGAACGCCGCCGGACTTTTCCGCCCGCCATGTGGTCGGACAAACTCGATGCGATGAACCGCGACGCGTTGGGGCTTGGCGCTGATGATCCGCTTGATCCGGCGGGGCGGGACGACTGGCCTTACCGGCAGGAATGGTTTCCGGGCGATCATGGATCAGTCGGCGGTGGCGGCGACCGGCAGGGATTGTCGGCCATTGCCTGCGCCTGGATTGCGCAAGGGGCCGTGCGGGCGGGGCTTGATCTGGACGCCCGCAATCTCGACAGCCTGCGCACGGGCGAAAATATCCGCGAGGCGCTGGTGAACCAGTCGCAGATGGGGCTGTTGGCGCAATTAATGCGCAAACGCGCGCTGGACCGTGACGGGCCGGACAGGCTGGCCGATCTGAGCGACGCAGCGCGCGACCGGATTGCTTGTGATCCGACCTATCAGCCGCCGCCCTTGCGCAAAGTTTTGGATCAGGCACAGAGGGCCATCACCCGCCACACCTGGTGAACAAGCGCGGCGCAACGAAGGTCACGGTGAACAGCAAGGTCAGGTAGGCGCGGATGTGTTTCATTGCGGCAGTTTAGCAGGTCGGGATGGAATGGACAGTTGGCTTGACGCTTGGATCGTTGTGGCTTTGCACATTACCAACCAAGGTAAGACAACCAAATAAGGGCAACGATGGATGCGGCGGGTGATTACGCGACTTGCGCCAATTATCTTAAATTACGAGAAGATTTGAGGAATGCCAAAGCATCTCACATAAACCACTGATCAACCTCTAAAGCTATTATCGTTCGGGATCAACAACATGCATTCTAGTCCACAAAAGGATGAAAAGGCTACCAGATGGTAGTTTCTGCTTCCGCTGATGTCTGAAAAAATATGCTCACCGCAGGCGCGTGTCCACTTGGTCGCTAGATCTTGCGCGTAATGAGATGACAGATGTTAGATCAGAGGACAGGGCCATGTTCGTTTTTCGACCACGCAACGCAATAGCTGTGATGCTGGCTTTGGCTGGTTGTGGATCAGATTCTACGCCGCCTGCCACATATAATGATATTAGTCTTGAAGGCGATGCTTTGAGAGCAGAGTTTGCTGGCGCTCCGCTGACCAGCTTGGCAAACTTACCAGACACCGGATCCTTTAACTACAGCGGTGTTTTCCAAGTCAGTGAGATTGATATCGAGCCAGACGTTGAAGGTGAAGATCTTGCAGGGCAACTTCGGCTGACAGCCGACTTTGCGAGCAATTCAATTAGCGGTAACATTCTAAATGTCGTAAACAGCAGGAACGAGATCTACGAAGGCTCTGTCAGTATTACCGGGGACATCTTGAGAGAGGAATTCCCAAGGATCAGCTCTACTTCGGTCGGTATACTGATAAGGGATGGCGTAACCCTTGATGTGAGTGCTCTATTCGACGGACGTTTTGTAGGTGAAGCTTACGAAGGCATCACGGGAGATGCCGGCATCAGCATACGCGAAAATGGTTCTTTTCCACGAAATTTTGACGGCACTTTCGTTGTACAGCGTTGAGGCAGCATCCGTAAGATGGGTGCTAGCACCCATGCCTGTTAATCACCCCAGCACCCCCTCCGCCGTGATCCGTGTCTTGCCGCCCAGATAGGGGTGCAGTGCGGCGGGCAGATCGACCGATCCGTCCTCTTGCTGGCCGTTTTCCACCACCGCGATCAGGGTGCGGCCCACGGCCAACCCCGATCCGTTCAGCGTGTGGACGAATTCGGGCTTGCCGCCGCCTGCGGGGCGGAAACGCGCATTCATGCGCCGCGCCTGATAATCGCCGCAGACCGAGACAGAGCTGATCTCGCGGTAGGTGTTCTGGCCGGGCAGCCAGACCTCGATATCGTGGGTCTTGGTCGCTCCGGCCCCCATGTCGCCCGCGCAGAGCACGACGGTGCGGTAGGGCAGGCCCAGCCGTTCAAGCACGGTTTGCGCACAGCGCGTCATGCGGTCGTGTTCGGCGGCGCTCTGGTCAGGGGTCGTGATGCTGACCATCTCGACCTTTTCGAACTGGTGCTGGCGCAGCATCCCCGATGTGTCGCGGCCTGCCGATCCGGCCTCTGACCGGAAACACAGTGTATGGGCGACATGGCGGCGGGGCAGGGTGGATTCGTCCACCGTCTCGCCGTTGACGATATTGGTCAGCGTTACCTCGGCGGTGGGGATCAGCCACCAGCCGTTGGTGGTCTGATAGCTGTCCTCGCCGAATTTGGGCAGCTGGCCTGTCCCATACATCATGTCCTCGCGGACCATGACGGGGGTGATCGTCTCCAGCAGCCCATGTTCGTCGACATGCAGGTCCAGCATGAATTGCGCAAGCGCACGGTGCAGGCGGGCGACAGCGCCCGAGAGCAGCACAAAGCGGCTGCCGGACAGTTTGGCCGCAGTCTCGAAATCCATGCCCGTCTTGATGCCCGCGATCTCGTAGTGCTCGACGGGGGCAAAGCTGAAGTTGCGCGGCGCGCCATGGCGGTGAATTTCGACATTGTCGGCTTCGTCCTTGCCATCAGGGACGGATGGGTCGGGCAGGTTGGGCAGGGTGGCCAGCAGATCGGCCAGCGCCTGATCTTTCGCTTTCGCCTCGTCGTTCATGGCGGCGATGCGGGCCTTGCTGTCGGCGATCAGGCCACGCAGACGGTCGAACTCCGCGTCATCGCCGCGCGCCTTGGCCGCGCCTACGTCCTTGGAGGCCTTGTTCGCCTCGGCCTGTGCTGTCTCGGCGGCGAGGATCAGCTTGCGCCGCGCCTCGTCCAGCGCGAGGATATCCGCCGCGACAGGGGCCAGCCCGCGCCGGGACAAGGCCGCATCGAACGCATCGGGGGTGTCGCGGATGAGACGGATATCATGCATGGCTCTGGTCCTCGGGTTGGTCGCTGGGACGCTCTATGCCGCAGAATGTGGCCGGGGGAAAGTGGGCGGGTTATTCTGGGGAGAGGGTGGCAATGAAAAAGAGCCACAAGAAGGCCCGCCCTTTGCAGTCAATTGCGCGGTGGAACTGTTGCTGGGCGATAGACCCGGTGGCGGCTTGGAGCCCATCAGCGACATTCATGCAGGCCTCAGCATGGGAGGCCCTTTCGCAGATGCAGCATCGTGCCCGGCCCTTTGCTGACGGTCGGTGCCAGCGGTGCGCCATGCTGCATGACCAACGAAGCGGCCATTCGCATCAGGGTTCGTCACCAGCCTCACTGCAATCGCCGCGTGAAGGTAAAATAAAAGTTCCGTTCATGTCGAAATCTGCAAAACTCAATCGTCATTGGTATATCGAAACCTCAAACTGTGAAGGAGTAAGCATGGTTTTCGAAGTTACCCCCCTTTATGCGCTGCCGGTGGCGGCGATCTATTTGATCTTGTGGTTCCGGGTTTCCTCGGTGCGCTCGGAGACGAAAGTGTCCTTTGGCGACGGGGGCAACCCGGTTCTGTTGCAGCGCATCCGCCAGCACGGCAACTGTGCCGAATGGTCGGCTTTCGTGCTGATCCTGATGATGCTGGCAGAAGGTATGGGCACGCCCGCCATCTGGCTGCACATCTCGGGCGCTCTGCTGCTTGTGGGGCGGATCGCGCACCCCTTCGGTCTGGTTGACGGCAACGCGGGTCATCCGCTGCGCTATGTCGGCAACGGCACGAACCTGCTGGCCGCGATCAACGCGATGGTCTGCATCGGTATCCACATCCTCGGCCTGTGATGGCCCGAGCCCAGGGAACAAATCAATGAAATACATGATCTTGCTATATGCGGAACCTGACAGAAATCCTGCGCCCGGAACCGATGAATTCGACTCGATGATGGCCGATTTCTTTGACCTGGACGAGCAGATGAAGGACCGCGCGTCCGTGCTGGCCGGCGAAGCGCTTCTCGGCGCTGAGACCGCCACGACGGTGAAAAAGCGTGACGGGCACGTCGAAACGATGGACGGGCCATTTGCCGAGACCCGTGAACATCTGGGCGGCTTCTATCTGATCGAGGCCGCAACTATTGAAGACGCACATGCCTTTGCCGCAGCGGTGCCTGTGGCGCGCTATGGTCTGGTCGAAGTGCGTCCCGTCGAAGTCTTTGAATAGGATACACCCCATGCAATACATGCTTCTGATCTACAACGACCCCGCCCTGGAGCCGGCCTATGGCACGCCCGAGTTCAACGACATGATGGGCGGCTTCTTCGCTGCGAACGAACGGATGAAGGCTGATGGCGTCCTGCGCTCTGGCGAGGGTCTGCAGGGGGTGGAAACCGCGACTTCGCTGCGGATCAAGTCGGGCAAGGTGGAAACCATGGACGGCCCCTTTGCGGAAACGCGCGAACATCTGGGCGGTTACTACGTCATCGACGTGCCGGACCTTGACGCCGCCTTGACCTATGCGGCGCTCATCCCTTCGGTCCATTTCGGCACGATCGAGGTGCGGCCGCTCATGGACTACAACCCGGCCAGTTGATGCGATGACCGCCCCCGGACCCACCAGCGCCATCGCGGTTACCAGGGAACTGGACCGCGTGATGCGCGCCGACCGGGGGCGGCTCTTGTCCTTGCTGGCGGCGGGTCTGCGCGATCTGTCACTGGCCGAGGAGGTTCTGCAGGAGGCCGTTGTTTCGGCCCTTGCCCATTGGGGCCGTACGGGTCTGCCCAGATCGCCCGCAGGCTGGCTGTTGCAGGTGGCGCGGCGCAAGGCCATCGACCGGCTGCGCGGTGCGACAAGCGACAGCCGCAAGGCGCAGGCGCTGGCGGTGCTGGCCCGAGACGAGGCCGCGCCGGAACCTGAAACCATCCCCGACGAACGGCTGCGCCTGATCTTCGCGTGCTGCCACCCGGCGTTGGAGCCGAAATCGCGCGTCGCTTTGACGCTGCGAACGGTTTGCGGACTGACGACGCCCGAGATCGCCCGCGCTTTTCTGGACGCGGAAACGACGATGGGCCAGCGTATCAGCCGCGCCAAGGCCAAAATCGCTGCAGCCGGAATCCCGTTTGCAGTGCCCGAAACCGAACAATGGGCCGAGCGCCTTGAGACGGTGTTGACCACCATGTACCTAATCTTCACGACCGGTTATGTCGCAGGGCCCGGCGAGCCACGCGACCTGTGCCTTGAAGCCGAATACCTGATGCGCCTGTTGGACAGGTTGCGTCCCGAAGACGCGGAAATCGAAGGGGCGCTTGCGATGATGCTGCTGACCTCTGCCCGACGCGCCGCGCGGATCGGCACAGACGGGGCCAGCCTGCCGACCTGCGAACAGGACCGCCAGCTTTGGGATCAAACACGTATCGCCGAGGGGCGCGACATCCTTGCCCGTGCCGTTGCGCGCCGCCACCCCGGCCCGTTCCAGATCAAGGCCGCTATTGCCGATTGCCAGATGGCCGCCCCCGCCCCCGACTGGCCCCAGATCACGGCGCTCTACGGAGCACTGCTTCGGTATGAGCCAACCCCGGTGATCAAGCTCAATGCCGCAGTCGCGATCGCAGAAGCGGGGGATCCAGAGCAAGGGCTGACAATCGTTGAACGGCTGAGGGGGGCGCTTTCCGACTATCAGCCCTGGCATGCGGCCTATGCCGCACTCCTTGCAACGAATGGCCGACACGATGAGGCCATATGCGCCTACCGAGACGCGATCGCCCGCACGTCAACCGGTCCAGAGGCGCAATTCCTGGAGAAGCAACTCGTAAAACTCGTTGGCATAAAAGCCGGGCAATAGACTGCTCTGCCGCGAACGGGGTGCAACGTCTGCATCCCTGACGGAAGGGGTGATCCCGGGTGGTGGGGCGAACCGCCGCTCTCCGCCCTCCACGTCGGTCTTGCTGCAATAGCGAAGGGTTATGTGTGGAAGGCTCGAGCGGCAGAAAGGTCCGTAAAGCGGACATCCGACTTTGCGCGACATGCTCACTCAAAAGCAGAGTGCCAACAGACGCACAACATTTCCCGCAAAGCACTGGCCGCGAGAGGCGTATGGATTGCATCCTCGCGCCCCTTGCCCCATATGGCACTCAACACCGGACCTGTGTTGCAAATCACCCTTGCAGCTTTTAGGTTCTGGCGACCGTCGGGCAGCCTGGCCCGCACCAACACAAGGGATGGAAAATGAGAGCTGCCGATCTGATTATGTTGCTGTTGATCTTCGGAATCATGTATTTCCTGCTGATCCGGCCTCAGCAAAAGCGGCTCAAGGAACATACCGCGATGCTGGCGGCGCTGCGCCGGGGCGATCAGGTCGTCACGCAGGGCGGTGTCGTGGGCAAGATCGTCAAGGTCAAGGACGAGGTGGGCGAGATCGAGGTCGAGATCGCATCCGGTGTCATCGTCCGTGTCATGAAGCCGACCATCGTGTCGGTGCTCAACAAGACAGAGCCGACCAAAACCTAACGTCGCCGAAAAGGCCGGAACATGCTGTCCATCTCCTATCCCAAGCAGATCATGATCTGGCTGACCGTTGTGGTCGGCCTGATGCTTGCGCTGCCCAACGGGTTCTACAACCGCGTCGAGACATCGAACGACGCGCGCGCCTTGATCGACGCGGGCCAGACAAGTGCGGCACTGGAAGAGGACGCAGCCCTGTGGCCGTCGTTCCTGCCGTCCAATCTGGTCAATCTGGGGCTGGACTTGCGCGGCGGCGCGCATCTGCTGGTCGAGGTCGCAGTGCAGGATGTGCATGCGTCCTTCCTTGAAGGGTTCTGGCCGCAGGTGCGTGACGTGCTGGCGGCGGAACGCAATGTGGTCGGTTTTGTCACGCGCGAAGAGGGCCCTGCCAACGAATTGCGCGTGCGCATTTCTGAAGCTGCGGGCGCAAACCGCGCTTTTGAGCTTGCGCGCGGACTGGGCCGTCCGGTCACGTCTTTCACCGGCGCTGCGGCGTCCAATATCGACGTGCGTATCAACGGCACCTTGCTGACCATCACGATCAGCGAGGCGGAAATGTCCGCCATGAACGAACGCACGATGCTGCAGACGCTGGAAATCATCCGCCGCCGCATCGACGAGGTCGGCACCCGCGAACCCACCATCCAGCGGCAAGGGGCCGAACGCGTGCTGGTGCAGGTCCCCGGCGTAGGATCGGCGCAGGAGATCAAGGATCTGCTCGGCACGACCGCGCAGCTGACCTTCAACCCTGTGGTCGCGCGCACGACCAATGAAAACGAATCCCCCGGCACCGGCAATTTCCTTGTGCCTTCGGTGGATGAACCCGGGCTTTTCTATATCCTCGAACGCCGCCCTGTCGTGACGGGCGAGCAGTTGGAGAATGCGCAGCTCGATTTCGACCAGAACAACCGCCCTGCGGTGGGGTTTCGCTTCAACACGTCTGCGGCGCGGATTTTCGGCGATTACACTTTGGCCAATGTGGGATCGCCCTTTGCCATCGTGCTGGATAACGAAGTGATTTCCGCCCCCACGATCCAAAGCCATATTCCCGGCGGGTCGGGTATCATCACCGGCAATTTCACCGTGGAAGAGGCGACCAATCTGGCCGTCCTGCTGCGTGCGGGGGCCTTGCCTGCGGAACTGACTTTTCTTGAAGAACGCACCATCGGCCCCGAACTGGGACAGGATTCCATCGACGCTGGCCGTCTGGCCGCGATGGTTGGCGGTGTGCTTGTGATCCTGTTCATGGGGCTGAGCTATGGGTTGTTCGGCTGGTTCGCCAATATCGCGCTGGCGATCAACCTTGGCCTGATCTTTGGCGTGCTGTCGCTGGTTGGTGCCACACTGACATTGCCCGGCATCGCGGGGATCGTGCTGACCGTCGGCATGGCCGTGGACGCCAATGTGCTTGTGTTCGAGCGCATCCGCGAAGAGTTGAAAACCGCCAAAGGCCCCGCACGCGCCATCGAGCTTGGCTATGAACGCGCTTTGTCTGCGATCACCGACAGTAACTTTACCACCTTTATGGTGGCAACGATCCTGTTCACGCTGGGGTCCGGCCCTGTGCGCGGTTTTGCGATCACGTTGGGGCTGGGGATCATCACATCGGTCTTTACCGCAATTTTCGTCACCCGGTCGCTGATTTCCATCTGGTTCGCATACCGCCGACCCAAGACAATCGAGGTTTGACCCAATGCGTTTGCGGCTGGTTCCTGAACAGACGAATATCAACTTTTTCCGCTATGCCTGGGTGACGTTCGGGGCCTCTGCCCTCATGGTGGTCATGTCCGTGATCGTGTTCTTCGTCTACGGGCTGAACTTTGGCATCGACTTCCGCGGGGGCACGTCGATCCGCACCGAGTCGACGCAATCGGTCGATGTCGCGGCTTACCGCGAGGCGTTGACCCCGCTGGAATTGGGCGATGTCAGCATCACACAAGTATTCGACCCGACATTTGACGATGATCAGAATGTCGCGATGATCCGTATTCAGGCGCAGGACGGCGACGAGAGCATCTCGCCCCAGACGATTCTGCAAATTCAGGATGCCCTGCGCGGTGTCGCGCCTGATATCACCTTTCCATCTGTTGAAAGTGTCGGACCAAAAGTATCGGGCGAATTGATCCGCACGGCGGTTTTGGCCGTGTTGGGTGCGCTGACGGCCATCGTGATCTACATCTGGCTACGGTTCGAATGGCAATTTGCGGTGGGGGCTGTGGCCGCGCTGGTCCATGACGTGGTGCTGACCATCGGAATTTTCGCGTTGTTCCAGATCAGGTTCGATCTGGCGATTATCGCCGCGCTGCTGACCATTGTGGGCTATTCGATCAACGACACGGTGGTTGTGTTCGACCGCGCGCGCGAAAACCTGCGCAAATACAAGGCAAAGCCTTTGGTCGAGGTGCTGAACCTGTCGGCCAATGAAACCCTAAGCCGCACGATCATGACATCGGGCACCACGCTGATCGCGCTGATCGCCCTGCTGGTGCTGGGTGGCGATGTGATCCGCGGCTTTGTCTTTGCGATTGCCTGGGGCATCATTGTCGGGACCTATTCATCGCTCTATGTCGCCAAGAACATCGTGCTGATGCTGGGCGTCAAACGCGACTGGTCCAAGAAAGACCCCGCCGCGGGCACCAAATACGGCCATATCGACACCTGAGGTGGACAATAGATGCGCCTGAACGAGATCAGATATACCGATTCCGTCCCGATTGACGGCTATGGCCCCGGCTTTTTCCGCATCGGCGGCAAGGTGGTGCAGGGGCCGGTGCTGGTTTTCCCGACGGGTGTGGCACCTTGGGACGGGTTCAGTGATACGGGCGCGATCATCGACCGGATGGCCGATGTCGATGTGGTTTTTGTCGGCACGGGTGCCGAGATCGCGCATTTGCCCGCCGAATTCCGCACAACCTTGGAACAGGCAGGGATCGGCGTCGAAAGCATGGCATCGCCTGCCGCCTGCCGGACTTATAACGTGCTGCTCTCCGAAGGGCGCCGCGTTGCGGTTGCCCTGATCCCCGTCTGAATGTTGCATGTCGCCGACTTGGGCTGCGCGCGCGGCGGTGTCGCGGTCCTGAGCGGTGTCAGTTTCGATCTGGCTCCAGGGCAGGCGCTGGTCCTGCGCGGGCCCAATGGCATTGGCAAGACGACCTTGCTGCGCACGTTGGCGGGGTTGCAACCCGCGATCACTGGCGATGTCGCGATGCCGGAGGAGGCGGCGGCCTATGCCAGCCACGCCGACGGCATCAAGACCGCGCTGACCGTGACCGAAAACCTTGCTTTCTGGGCCGAGGTATATGGTCTGCCGCTGGACACGGGCGTCCTGGACCGCTTTGACCTTGCGCCGTTCCGCAACCGTCAGGGCGGCACGCTGTCGGCGGGTCAAAAGCGGCGGCTGGGGCTCGCGCGGCTCGCGGTGGTCGGGCGCAAGATTCTGTTTCTGGATGAACCGACGGTGTCGCTGGATACCGGATCGGTGGCGATGTTCGCCCGCTGGCTGCAGGACGACCATCTGGCGCAGGGCGGGATCGCGGTGATCGCGACGCATATCGACCTTGGCATCGACGCGCCCGTGCTGGACCTGACCCCGTTCAAACCCGTCCCCGGCACTGGCGGCGGCACGGACGAGGCGTTTTTATGATCGCGCTGCTCAAACGCGACCTGCGGCTGGCGCTGCGGGCGGGCGGCGGGTTCGGCCTTGGCCTTGCGTTTTTCCTGATCGTTGTGGTGCTGGTGCCTTTCGGCGTGGGGCCCGAGCGCGAGGTTTTGCGCCCCATTGCGCCCGGTATCCTGTGGATCGGGGCGCTGCTGGCGGCACTCCTGTCGCTGGACCGGATATTCGCGCTGGATTTCGAGGATGGATCGCTGGCGCTTCTGGCCACCTCGCCTTTGCCGCTGGAGGCAGCAGGGCTGGTCAAGGCCACCGCCCATTGGATCACGACCGGCCTGCCGCTGACGCTTGCCGCGCCGTTTTTCGGCTTTCTGTTGCTGATGCAACCCGAGGCTTATGGTTATCTGCTGGTGTCCTTGCTGATCGGTACGCCGGCCCTGTCGATGATCGGCACTTTTGGCGCGGCGCTGACGGTCGGTTTGCGCCGCGGCGGGCTGCTCTTGTCGCTGCTGGTGCTGCCGCTTTACGTGCCGACCCTGATCTTCGGGGCCGAGGCCGTGCGGCGCGGGGCGGCGGGATTGGACGCCAGCGGCGCGCTGATATTGCAAGCGGGCATCACAGCGGGTTGTTTCGCGATCCTGCCGTTTGCGACTGCGGCCGTGTTACGCATCAATCTGCGGTGATCGGGGATTGAGACAGATGTTTCAGAAGGATAGATAACCGCCATGTCGATGTGGGAATATGCCAATCCAAGGCTCTTCATGAGCTGGACAAGACCCGTGCTGCCTTGGACCTTTGGTCTGGCTGGGGTCTGTCTGGTCGTGGGTCTGGTTTGGGGGTTCTTTTTCACCCCCGACGATTTCCGGCAAGGATCGACGGTCAAAATCATCTATCTGCATGTGCCATCCGCGCTGATGGCGATCAACGCGTGGATCATGATGCTGGTGGCCAGCCTGATCTGGGTCGTGCGGCGGCATCACGTCAGCGCTCTTGCCGCGCGGGCTGCGGCCCCTGTGGGCGTGGTGATGACGCTGATCGCGCTTTGGACGGGGGCTGTCTGGGGGCAGCCGATGTGGGGGACATGGTGGGCGTGGGATCCGCGCCTGACGTCCTTTCTGATCCTGTTTTTGTTCTATCTGGGCTATATCGCGCTTTGGGAGGCGATCGAGGACCCAGACACCGCCGCCGACCTCACCTCGATTCTGTGCATCGTGGGGTCGATCTTTGCGATCCTGTCGCGCTATGCGGTGTTTTTCTGGAATCAGGGGCTGCATCAGGGGGCGTCACTGTCGCTCGATGCAGAAAAGAACGTGGCGGATGTGTTCTATTACCCGCTGCTGGTTTGCATCGCGGGGTTCGTGCTGTTGTTTTTCGCGCTCGTGCTGATGCGCACCCGCACCGAAATTCGCGCGCGCCGGATCAAGGCGCTGCAGGCAAGGGGGCAACATGCCTGATCTGGGAAGCTACGCAACCGAGGTGATGGCGGCCTATATCGGCAGCATCGTGCTGCTGGTGGCTATCGTGGGGCTTAGCTGGCGGCGCTATGCGCGCGTGCGCGCCGCCTTGGAAGAGGTCGAGAAGAATGGCTAAAGTATCGCCCCTGATGATCCTGCCGCCGGTGGTTTTTGCCGCCTTTGCGGGGTTGTTCCTTGCGGGCATCCTGCGCGACAACCCCGACGAATTGCCATCGACCTTCGTGGGTCGCCAAGCCCCGCCTGTGCCTGTAGAGGCGGTTGATGGCACCGTGCAGCTGACCGATGCCGACCTGCGCACCGGCGAGGTGACAATCGTCAATTTCTGGGCCAGCTGGTGCCCGCCCTGCCGTGCCGAACATCCCAATCTGCTGGCGCTGGAAGAACAGGGCTACCGCATTGCGGGCATCAATTTCCGCGACCAGCAACCGCAAGCCTCCAGCTATCTGGTGGATTACGACGACCCGTTCTTTGCCACTGGCTTTGACTTGCGGGGGCGGTCCGCGATTGACTGGGGCGTGACGGCACCGCCTGAAACCTTCATTGTAGATGGCGACGGGACGGTTCTGTTCCGGTTTATCGGCCCGCTGGTGGGGTCTGATTACGAACAAAGGTTCCTGCCGGAACTGGCGAAGGCCACAGGCGGGTAAGGGTTGCGGGATGAACGCTGCTGGCGCAAAGCCCACAGGCGTTCGGTTGACATTGGAGCGATAGATGCGGATCGGGATTGCGGGTTCGGGTATCGCGGGTCTGGCGGCGGCGGCGCTCTTGGGGCGCGCCGGATATGACGTCACACTGATTGACCAATTCGATGCGCCGCGCGCGGTCGGGTCTGGTCTGGTGATCCAGCCTGTGGGGCTTGGGGTGCTTGACCTGATCGCGGGTGGCGCGTCCCCCGCACGCCTGCTGGGCGCGCCCTTGACCCGCATGATCGGGCACGAGGTGTCAGGGCGCAAGGTTCTTGATGTGAGCTATGGTGCATCACCCGGTCTTGCGATCCATCGGGCGAGCCTGTTCGACGTGCTGTGGCAAGCCGCCATGGCCGAAAAGCCCAATGTCGTGTCCGCAGCACGGGTCACGGGCCGGCAGGGTCAGACCCTGACGACAACCGCAGGCGACATCGGTCCATTCGATCTGGTTGTCGATGCGCTTGGGGCGGGATCGGTATTGTCGCCGATGCAGGCGCGCGCTTTGCCCTATGGCGCGATCTGGGGCACTGTGGATTGGCCCGAAGAGACACCCCTGCCGCGCGATCAGCTGCGCCAGTGCTATCGGCGCGCGGACCGGATGGTCGGTGTGCTGCCCTTGGGGCGGATGCCGGACGGGACACGCAACAAGGCGGCGGTGTTCTGGTCACTGCCGCGCGACGCGCATGACCTGTGGCGCGAGGCAGGTTTGGATGCATGGCGCCACGAGGCGGTCGCCCTTTGGCCGGATGTGGCGCCTTTTGTCGCGCAGATCACGGACCCTGACCAGATGACGATGGCGCGCTACGCGCATGGCACGCTGCGGCGGCCCGCAGGCGCGGGGATCGTGCATCTGGGCGATGCCGCGCATCGTGCATCGCCGCAATTGGGGCAGGGCGCGAATATGGGTCTGCTTGATGCGGTGGCCCTGCTGCGCGCGCTGCAATGGGCCGACGGGCAGGACATCGGCACGGCTTATGCGGTGGCGAGGCGCTGGCATGTGCGCAGCTATCAGGCCCTGTCTGCGGCATTCACCCCGCAATACCAGTCCGATAGCCGCAGCCTGCCCGTGATCCGCGACAGGGTGCTGGCACCGCTGTCACAAATCTGGCCGGTCACGGCGATCCTGACGCGGTTGGTTCGTGGGGACCTTGTGCCACCGCTGGGGTCGCTGGACCGCAGGTAGGTGGGCATCAAAAAAAGCCCCGGTGTTTCCACCGGGGCTTTGTGTTTTACGCCGCTTTGGCGAGGTTGCGCAGCACGTAGTGCAGCACGCCGCCATGCTCGATGTATTCGATCTCGATCGCTGTATCGATCCGGCATTTCACGGTGATCTCTTTCACCGACCCGTCCGCCATAGTGATCTTGGCGGTCATGTCCTGCAAAGGTTTCACCGCATCCAGACCTTCGATGGTCACGGTTTCCTCGCCGGTCAGGCCCAGCGTCTTGCGGGTGTCGCCGCCGGTGAATTCGAACGGCACCACGCCCATCCCGACGAGGTTGGAGCGGTGGATACGTTCGAAATTCTCGGCGATGACCGCCTTGACACCCAAAAGTGCCGTGCCTTTCGCCGCCCAGTCACGGCTGGAGCCTGCGCCATATTGTTCACCCGCGAAGATGACCAATGGCGTGCCGTTCTCCTGATGCGCCATCGCCGCGTCAAAGATCGAGGTTTGCGCGCCATCGGGGCCTTTGGTGTAACCGCCTTCGACGCCGTCCAGCATCTCGTTCTTGATGCGGATATTGGCGAAGGTGCCGCGCATCATGACTTCGTGGTTGCCGCGGCGCGACCCGTAGGAGTTGAATTCGCGCACCGGCACCTGACGGTCGATCAGGTATTTGCCCGCGGGCGTTGTGTCCTTGAACGAACCGGCAGGGCTGATGTGGTCGGTCGTGACCATGTCGCCCAGAACCGCCAGAACCTTGGCGTTGACGACGTTCTGGATCGTGCCTGCGTCCTTGGACATGCCTTTGAAATAAGGCGGGTTCTGGACATAGGTGGACGATGCGGGCCAGTCGTAGGTCTCAGAATCGGTGGTTTCCACCGCCTGCCATTTCTCGTCGCCCTTGAACACATCGGCGTATTTCTTGATGAACGCCTCGCGTGTCACGGTGCGTTCGACCAGCGCGTTGATTTCCGCAGATGTTGGCCAGATGTCGCGCAGATAGACGTCGTTGCCGTCCTTGTCCTGCCCGATCACGTCGGTGGCGATATTGACGTTCATGTCACCGACCAGCGCATAGGCCACCACCAGAGGCGGCGAGGCGAGATAGTTCGCGCGGACGTCCGGCGAAATGCGGCCTTCGAAGTTGCGGTTACCCGACAGCACAGAGGTAGCGATCAGATCGTAATCGTTGATCGCCTTGCTGATCGCAGGGTCAAGCGGACCCGAGTTGCCGATACAGGTCGTGCAGCCATAGCCCACAAGGTTGAACCCGATAGCGTCCAGATCTTCCTGCAGACCCGCAGCCTCCAGATATTCGGACACGACCTGTGATCCGGGGGCGAGCGATGTTTTCACCCAAGGTTTGCGGTTCAGACCCAGTGCACGCGCTTTGCGTGCGACAAGGCCGGCGCCGATCATCACATAGGGGTTCGACGTGTTGGTGCAGGATGTGATCGAGGCGATCACGATGGACCCGTCGTGCAGCTGATAGCTGCCTTCGTCGGTTTTCACATAGCCGCGGCTGTGGAACCCTTCGTCGCCGGGGATTGTCGCAGGTTCGGGCTGGCCGCCTTCACCTTCCCAGCGCATTTCTTCCTTGACGGTGGCGTCAATGCCGCCGCGCACGCCTTTGACGTAATCGCCAAACGCCTTGCCTGCGATATCAAGGTTGATGTGGTCCTGCGGCCGTTTCGGGCCAGAGATCGCAGGGACAACCGTGCTCATGTCAAGCGACAGGGTTTCAGTATAGACAGGGGCGTAATCCGCGCCGCGCCAGAAACCGTTTTCCTTGGCATAGGCTTCGACCAGCGCGATGCGGTCCTCGTCACGGCCCGTGTTGCGCAGGTAGCGCAGGGTTTCGTTGTCGATCGGGAAGAAGCCGCAGGTCGCGCCATATTCGGGCGCCATGTTCGCGATGGTCGCACGGTCGGCCAAGGGCAGATTGTCCAGACCGGAGCCGTAGAATTCCACGAATTTGCCGACCACGCCCAGCTTGCGCAGCATTTCCACGACTTTCAGCACCAGATCGGTGCCGGTCGTGCCTTCGGTCATCTCGCCCGTCAGCTCGAAGCCCACGACTTCGGGGATCAGCATGGAAACGGGCTGGCCCAGCATCGCGGCCTCGGCCTCGATCCCGCCGACGCCCCAGCCGAGGACGGCCAGACCGTTCACCATCGTGGTGTGGCTGTCGGTGCCGACCAGCGTGTCAGGGTAGGCGACCAGTTCGCCGTTCTGGTCGGTATCGGTCCAGACGGTTTGCGCCAGATATTCAAGGTTCACCTGATGGCAGATACCGGTGCCCGGCGGGACAACGCGGAAGTTCTTAAACGCCTTCTGGCCCCATTTCAGGAACTGGTAGCGTTCCATGTTCCGTTCATATTCGCGGTCCACGTTCATCTGGAACGCACGGGGATTGCCGAATTCGTCGATCATCACCGAATGGTCGATGACCAGATCGACGGGGTTCAGCGGGTTGATCTGCTGGGCGTCGCCACCCAGCGCCTTGATCCCGTCGCGCATCGCGGCAAGGTCGACCACGGCGGGCACGCCGGTGAAATCCTGCATCAACACGCGGGCAGGGCGATAGGCGATCTCGCGGGGGTTCTTGCCACCCATCGTGGCCCAGTCCGAAAACGCCTTGATGTCATCGACGCTGACCGAAAAACCGCCATCCTCGAAACGCAGCAGGTTTTCCAGCACCACCTTGAGGGCGGCGGGCAGTTTGGAGAAATCGCCAAGACCGGCCGCTTCGGCTGCGGGGATCGAATAGTAGGCGACCGACTGGTCCCCGACTTTCAGCGTTTTGCGGGTTTTGGCGGTGTCTTTGCCGACGGTGACGGTCATGGCTATCCCTTTCATGGCTTATGCAAAGCAAGGCTATTGCCGCGCTTTTGCCCCATGCGCGAACGCCGATCAAGGGGGTCAGGCGAAAATTTGTATACCATTGCACACAATCGACAGAATTTTGCCGGAATCGCAGTGAAACATTGCGACCAAGACAGTCGCAATTGGTTGATTGGCATTTCGGCTCGATTTTGCCTAAACCGCTGGGACAGCCGTAGTCGGGATGGAACATGCGCCTTTTACTAGCAACGATCGGGTTGGTCGGTCTTTTTCACGCCGGACAAGTCGCGGCACAGGATAACACGGTCGTGGTCGAGCTTTACACCTCGCAGGGCTGTTCGTCTTGCCCGCCCGCCGATGATATCCTGCGCGAACTTGCGCTGCGCGATGACGTGATCGCGCTCGCGCTGCATGTCGATTACTGGGATTATCTGGGCTGGGTCGATATCTTTGGCAAGCCCGAACACACCGCCCGCCAGCAGGCCTATGCCCATGCGGCACAGGCGACGATGATTTACACGCCGCAGATGATTGTGGGCGGGGTCGATCATATCGTCGGATCACGTCCCATGCAGGTGATGGACGCGGTGCAGGCCCATGCCGGTCAGCCGAACCTGTTTGACGTGCGGTTGGCGCGCTCCGGTGACATGGTAACGGTCACGGCTGGCCCCGGCTTGCCGGGCGACTACGATGTGCAATTGGTGCGCTATGTCCCGCTCGAGACGGTCGAGATCAGAAAGGGCGAAAACGCGGGCAGCCAGATCGACTATGCCAATGTCGTGACATCATGGATCGTGTTGGGCCAATGGGATGGCACCGCACCGCTGGATATGAGCATGTCTGCCGAAGGCTCTGACCCTGTGGTCGCGATCATCCAGCAGGCCGGACATGGTGCAATCGTCGGATCGGCACGGCTGCGTTAGGTCTTTTTGCGCGGCTTCCAGCGGCGATGCACCCAGAACCATTGGGCAGGGTTGGCCGCGATCTGGCGTTCCAGCGATGCATTCAGTGCGAGCATCATCGCAACAGGGGCCGCGGGCGCGATGGGCGCGTCCAGCATGATCTGGAACGACAGCCCGTCGGGCTGGCGTATGCCGAAATAGGGAATGACCAACGCATCCGTCCGCAGGGCGATATCCGCAATCGACGTGGCCGTATGCGCGGGCTTGCCCAGAAACGGGAGCGCGGGGCCCTTGGCCGCAACATCGAACAGCAAGGTCCCCATGCCCCCGCCGCGCAGGTGCCGGACGAAACCCATCGTGCCTTGGCGGCCTTGTTCGAAAACCGGCCCACCCCAGGATGTCATCGTGCGCGCGTAATGGCTGTTGAAAAACGCGTTCTGCATCGGCCGGTACAAGCCACCGATCGTATAGCCAAGCCGCGTCAGCACCTGCCGTGGCGCTTCGTGATTGCCGAAATGGCCAGTGGCAAAGATCACCGGGCGCTTGTCGGCTGCGGCCTGTTGCAAAGCGGCAAAGCCCGGGCCTGTGGGCATGGTCCCCGCCAGATGGGCCGCGAAATCGTGCCACGAGTAATTCTCGATCAGGGTGCGGCCGAAATTGTCGCAACAGGCGTGGGCAAGGTCGCGGCGGCGGGCGGCGGGCATGTCGGGATAGATCAGGGCCAGATGCTGTTCTGCCCGTTTGCGATAGCCCGCAAGCGGAGCGATCCCACCCGCGATGGTCTGTCCCATCAACCGGACGCGGGTGGCATAGGGCAGCCGCTTGACGCCGCCGATCAGGCCGCGCAGCACAAAATCGGCGGCGCGGTCGCCGAAGCTGCCGTTGATCTTGGACTTGGCTGTCACGGGGCCGACGGCGCCGTGGCCAAGGCGGTCCCGATCATGCTGTCGCGGGTGACGAGCGACGCCAGCGCCTCGGCGGGCCAGCCTTCGGTTCCGGCGGGGCGTGCGGGGATGACGATATAGCGCATGTCGGCGGTGCTGTCGTGGACGCGGACCTGTACATCCTCAGGCAAGTGCAGGCCGAATTCGGACAGAACCTTGCGCGGTTCGCGCACGGTGCGCGACCGGTAGGCGCGGGACTTGTACCAGTCGGGCGGCAGGCCCAAGAGGTTGCGCGGATAGCATGAACACAGCGTGCAGACGATGACGTTATGCACCGCTGTCGTGTTCTCGACCGCGATCAGGCGCAAAGGGCCGATGTCAAAGCCCATCGCACGGCTGGCGGCGGCGGCATCTGCCAGCAAGGCTGCGCGAAAATCGGGGTCGGTCCAAGCGCGGGCAACAACGGCGGCCCCGTTGGCGGGGCTGCGCGCATCCATCGTGGCGATCTGGGCGCTGATGTCGGCAGCGGTGGTCACGCCTTTGGCGATCAGCAATTCGCGCACGGCGATTTCCATCTGCTGGGCATAGGTCAGCGGATGGTCGTCGTCGGGGCGGTGGGGGTGGTGGTCATGGGGCATGGGGCGCCTCTGCCGGTTCAAGCCAATGGGCATAGATTTCCGCGTCGATTGTGTCGCTGGCGCGTTCGGCGGCGCTGCCCCAGACCTCGGCCATGGTGAAACGGACGCGCAACAGCGGGATCATGCGGCCCTGATGGCGATAGGCAAGGTCTTCGGGGTTGGGAAAGGCGCCAAGGTCGCGTTCGACCCAGCCTGTCTTGCCGCGCAGATAGGCGGGGGTGCGCACATGGCCGGGGGGCATGTCGGCGCGCACGCGCAGATAGGTCCGGTCAGTCATGGCAGGCATCGCCATAGGTCGGTCCGCGGGCGGCGACCTCTGTCATCTTGCGGGCCAGTTCGTCGGTGGTATAGACACCGGCCTCGATCAGGTTCTGGTTGATCGCGGCGATCCAGCGTTCGTAATAACTCATCGTCTCGAACGCCTCGGCGCCCATATCCTCGAGCACGCGGCGCAGACCGTCGACCGTGAAATGCCCCTTGCTGCTGCCGATCACCATCAGCGCGTCCACACGTTTTTCCCACAGCGCGAAATCGTGCTGGTCATGGGGGACAGGTCCGGCGGGCAAGCCGCCCATGTCGTGCCAGCGGCGGCCGGAGGGGGTTGTTTGGTCTGTCATGCCCAAGGATTAAGCGGATCGCAGGGTGCTGTCCACGCGATAAAGCAATCCCGTCAGGGCAAGTGTCACCCTACACAGGCCGTCATTCCGTATCGTCGGGGTCGCGCAGCACGATCAGCCCGCCATCGGCTAGTTCGCGCACGGCTGTCGTGACGGCGGCCATCGCGGCTTCGGCGTCTGCTTTCTTGATTGGGCCCCGTTCGGCCGCGTCTTCGCGCATCTGGGCCGCCATGCGTTGCGAGACGCTGGCAAGGATGTATTCCGCCGATGCCACCAGTGCGGCATCGCCTGCCAGCCCTGCCGCGATGGCTGTTGTCAGTACAGGAGCATCCACCGACCGGATGCAGGCTGGAATGTCCGTTTCCTTGACGCGCGGGGCGATGTCCTTGAAGGTGAAGATCGCCTTGCGCACATCGCTTGCAAAGACGGGATCCTTGGCGCCCAATCCTTCAAGCATGTCTTCCCGCGTGTCGGTCGTGGCGGAATTGAGGATCGCACCAAGGCGCTGCACCGGTGCTTTTTCGAAGGCTGTGGCTGGCGGGCGCCCGTAATCCTGCGCCAGCGCCCGCCCGATGCGCCGCACGACGTCAGGCGTCACATCGGCCGTCAGCGACATGGCATAGGTGATCCGCCGCGCGCGGTCGCCGGGGGTTTTTGCCAGCACCTCTGCCGCTTTGGCCACGGGGAGTTTGGACAGGGTGACAGCGCAGATTTCAATGCTTTCCGATTGCATGATCCGTGCCAGAACCGGCACCGGCAGGTCCGCGACGACAGGCCAGTGGTCGCCGTTGCGCACGCTGGCCAGTTGCGATTGCAGACGGCTGGCCAGCGCGGGGCTGAGATGGTCTGCCAGCGCCGTGATCGCATTGTCGCGGCTGCCGGGGGCGGCCATGCCCATCGCGTCGAGTTCGGCTGCGAATTCTTCGGCCACGGCATCCATCGTGACCCGGTCGAGCCGGCGCAAGGTCGCGAGTTCGCCGGTCAGGATTTCCTGCAATGGTTCGGGTAAGTCCGCCAAGGGCATGCTGCCGCCATCGGCGATCAGCATCTGCACGACGATCGCCGCCTTGCGGCGGCGGGTCAGCGCGGCGGTGCTGTGGATGTCGGACATGAAGGTCATGCCCGCACTCTAGCGGTCAAGACGTAAATAAATTGCTTACCGGACCCGTCAGGCCCCCGGATGCGTGACCATGATCGACATTTTCTTGAGCTGGTCGACCGTCGCGGGTTCAAGTTGCGACACATCTGCTGTCAGATGATGCAGCGCACTGACATTTTCAGCCAGCTCCGCAATCTCGGCATCGGTGAATTCCGCCTTGCCGTTGGCGAATCCGCAGATGCTGCGGTCGTCTTCGGACACTTCAACGATCACGACACCATGCTTCAGCCCGTAGTCTGCGGCCTGTTGCATCACACCTGCCGGGTCATCAAGAGAGGACCAGCGCGCGCTGCCCTTATGTTCAAAGCCCCACGCGACCATCGGGTCCGTCATCAGCAGGCCATTGCGCGAATAATGGTCAAGCCAGGCTTTGGGGTAGGTCTGGAACATGAAACGCGGGGTCGTATATGCGATATTCAGGCCCAAGGCGTATCCATCGGGTGCCAGCCCATTGAAACGCTCCAGAATACTGGTAATCTGCATCTGTTTATAAGGCACTCGGTTACTCGCTTTATGGTTGCCATTCCAGAGGTTATCAACCTATCGTCCGCCGGAAACGGTTCCACCACTGTAGTGTAAACCAAGGCGCAGCAACAAGAGCTTTCTGGCCCGTGAGGCTCGTGAAGGGTAGTGAATGTCTGAACTAATCGGTCCGGAGGAGATCGGGCAGCTTGCGCCCTCGGGATATTACATCGCGTTGCGCATCGGGTTTGCTTTTCCGATGGAAGAAACCAACGAACTGCCCGTCGAATGGGTAAACCACTATACAAAACAACGGTTTATGTTGTATGATCCGGCCATCAGATGGGCCTATAGCAACGTCGGCAGCATCCGTTGGAGCGAGATCACGCTTGACGACCCCAAGCGTGTTTTTGTGCAGGCGCAGACCTTCGGGATGCGCTATGGCCTGACGGTTTCGGTGTTTGACAGCAGCAAGGACGTGCAGCGGTCGCTGGCGTCGTTCACGCGGCCAGACCGCGAATTCACCGCGATCGAGGCCAAACTGCTGCAGGTCTACCTTGCCCGGCGCCACAACGAGACCGCGCCGCCGACGAATCTGACCAAGGCCGAACTGGAGGCGTTGGGCATGGTCAAGGATGGCAAGCGGCTCAAGGAAATCGCTTATGAGTTGAGCGTGAGCGAAGGGGCCGTCAAGCAGCGGCTCAAAAATGCCAAGCTCAAGCTTGGGGCCAAGACCGGCACACAGGCAGCGGCGCTTGCCAGCCAGTACGGGTTGATCTGAACGGTTTCCGTTCTTTTTTAATTTAGTAATTACAATTAGATCTTAATTTTAGATGTCATCATGACATCTTTAACGGTCGTTGGCCTGCGATCGTTGTTTTACTTTAAGGGGAAGCACATGGAAAATATTACTTTCAATCTTTTGGATCTGCACCGCCACGGGACCGCTTTTTTCGAGTTTTTGGCGCTGCGCAAGCAGTTTTTCGTTGATCAGCTGGGGTGGGACATCCCGCATGACGACCAGGTCGAGATGGACCAATACGACAACCCCAACGCGTATTACTCGTTGGTGCTGCGGGACGGCAAGGTGATCGGCGGCATGCGCGCGATGGCGACGACGGCGCAGTGGGGCGGGCATACCTATATGCTGCGCGATGCTGTCGACGGCAAACTGATCGGCATTCCTGCCGATATCATCCCCCATGCCGAGGTCACGCCGAATGTCTGGGAAGCGACCCGTGTCGTGATTTCCGACGAGGTGACGACGCAAGCAGAGCGTGCGGAATGCCTGTCGCTGGTGCTGGACGGTGTTGTCATGCAAGCCCGCCAGCACGGTGCGACCGAGATCATCGCGCTGTGTCCGCCCGTTTTTGCGCGCACTCTGCGCCAGCTTGGTTTTCCAGCGCGGATCATTGGCGACTCTTACGTCAACCTGCACGATTCGCGGCGCTATGTGGCGATGAGCATGCCTGCGGTGATGCGCAAATCCGCACCGCAGCCGACAGTCGCGCCGGCTCCGCAGGCAGGTAACCTGATGCAGCGCGTCGCGGTGCACGGGCCCGCGACAGCCTGATCCCGACGGGTAGGCCGCGCGCTGACCTGATGCTTCCCGTGCCGCGTCAGCGCGTGCCGAACACACGTGCGAAGATCGTATCCACGTGTTTGAGGTGATAGCCGAGATCGAATTTCTCTTCGATCTCGGCGGGTGACAGGGCGGCCAGCACGTCGGCATCGGCCAGCAGTTCGGTCTTGAAATCGGCCCCCTGTTCCCAGACCCGCATCGCATTGCGCTGCACAAGGCGATAGGCATCTTCGCGGTTCACACCCGCCTGCGTCAGCGCCAGCAGGACCCGCTGCGACATGACCAGACCGCGGAACTTGTTCATGTTTGCCATCATATTGGCCGGATAGATCACCAGCTTTTCGATCACCCCCGCCAGACGGTGCAGCGCAAAATCGAGCGTGATCGTCGTATCCGGCCCGATGGCGCGTTCCACCGATGAATGGCTGATGTCGCGTTCATGCCAAAGCGCCACGTTCTCCATTGCGGGGATCACCGACATGCGCACCAGACGCGCAAGGCCGGTCAGGTTTTCGGTCAGCACGGGGTTGCGTTTATGCGGCATGGCGGAACTGCCTTTTTGACCGGCGGAAAAGAATTCCTCGGCCTCCAGCACTTCGGTGCGCTGCATGTGGCGGATCTCAATGGCGATGTTTTCGATGCTGGAGGCGATCACACCCAATGTCGCAAAGAACATCGCGTGCCGGTCGCGGGGGATGACCTGTGTGCTGATCGGTTCGGGTGTCAGGCCAAGCTGGGCGCAAACATGTTCCTCGACGCTCGGGTCGATATTGGCGAAAGTGCCGACTGCGCCGGAAATGGCACCCGTGGCGATTTCAGCGCGGGCATTGACCAGACGCGCGCGGTTGCGGTCCATTTCGGCATAAAAACGGGCAAAGGTCAGGCCCATCGTGGTGGGTTCGGCATGGATGCCGTGGCTGCGCCCTATGCGCACGGTATCCTTATGTTCCAGCGCGCGGGTTTTCAGCGCGGCCAGCACACGGTCCATGCCCGCGAGCAATAGGTCAGAGGCGCGGACCAGCTGGATGTTGAACGTCGTGTCCAGCACATCGGAACTGGTCATCCCCTGATGCACGAAACGCGCGGTGTCCTGCCCGATGATTTCCGCCAGATGCGTCAGAAAGGCGATGACGTCGTGTTTGGTCACGGCCTCGATCTCGTCGATGCGGGCGACGTCAAAGGCCACGTCCTTGGCCTTCCAGACAGCGGCGGCATTCTCGGCGGGGATCACGCCG
The DNA here is from genome assembly GCF_034652275.1 of Yoonia sp. 72. Classification (NCBI taxonomy): domain Bacteria; kingdom Pseudomonadati; phylum Pseudomonadota; class Alphaproteobacteria; order Rhodobacterales; family Paracoccaceae; genus Yoonia; species Yoonia sp. 72. The sequence continues at coordinate 109,604 of NZ_JAXIWG010000001.1, forward strand.
ATGGCGGCTTGGGCGTCGCAGGCGTGGGCCTCGATCTCGTACCAGATGCGGAACTTGGTGGCGGGGTCCCAGATGGCGGTCATTTCAGGGCGGGAATAACGTGGGATCATCGGGGCACCTTTTCGTTGGTCTGGGCAGCGGATTGCCTTTGCGTCATAAGAGGGACGGGGCCAAGCCTCAAGCCAAGAACGGGAAGAAGCGGTGCTGGGACGGGATGATTTTGCGGGGCGCTGGCAGGTGGTGCGGCGGATCGACGACCGGCATGGACGGATGCAGGGCGAGTTTACGGGTGTGGCTGAAATGCAGCCGGTGGGCGACGCAGGGCTGATCTATACCGAAAGCGGGCAGATGCGGATTGGGACGGCGCCGGTAATGCAGGCGGTGCGGCGGTATCTGTGGGATTTTGGTGAGGGGCTGGTCACCGTCCGGTTCGAGGACGGGCGCGATTTTCATACCTTCGTGCCTGCGGGTCAGGCAGCGGGGACGGATCACCCGTGCGGGGCGGATCATTACCGCGTGGTGTACGACTTTACCCGCTGGCCCCTTTGGCGCGCGACTTGGGATGTGACGGGGCCGCGCAAGGATTATACGTCCGTCACGGATTACTCGAGGGTGGTGCGCTGAAGCGCACCCTACAGGCTTTGCTTGCGCTGCGACGCGGCATCGGCAATAAAACACGCAGGTAATCACAAACAGGGGAGAGCGGCAGATGGCCCTCGCACTCAACAAATCCGTCATGACCGAGGTTTTCGGCCCAAGCGAAGGCACAGCCCTGCGCGTCAAGCAGGCGCTGATGGTCGTTCTTGGCATCGTGCTGCTGGCGGTCATGGCCAAGATCAAGGTGCCGGTCCCCGGCAGCCCCGTCGCAATCAGCATGGGCACCTTCGCGGTGCTGACGATCGGCGCGGCCTACGGTCCCCGTCTGGGTCTGGCGACGATCATGGGCTGGATGATCGTGGGGATGCTGGGCTTTGACGTGTTCCAAAGCTCGACGGCTGACCTGAACGGCATCAGCTATATGATGGGCAGCACTGGCGGCTATCTGGTCGGCTATGTGCTGGCGACGCTGGCACTGGGCTATGCGGCGCGCGCAGGCTGGGACCGGTCGGTCGTGCTGATGGCGCTGGCGATGTTCATTGGCAACGTGCTGATCTACGTGCCGGGCGTGGCATGGCTGGGTGTGCTGTACGGCTTTGACCAGCCGATCTTTGCATGGGGCCTGACACCGTTCCTGCTGGGCGACGCGCTGAAACTGGGTCTGGCCGCACTGCTGGTGCCGGGTCTGTGGAAGCTGATCGGCGATGCGCGCAAGTAAGCGCGGGGGATGCTGAGAGATGAGGGGCGCGGGCTGAAAGGTCCGCGCTTTTTTGTTGGGTGGTGTGACGCCATAGGGCGGCTGTGCGGGACTTTTCAGACCTTCGCTGCAAGTGCGTCAATGTCCGGTCTGACGAACCGTTAAACAAACGGTGGTTTTTGAGAGCGGGCAACCTGCTGTTTAGAGGCAAGGTAAGATCAGATCTTTACCGTCTGCATGATCCTCCGGAAACGGATCAATGTAATAGATCTGTTTTAGCCTGAACCCACCTAAAAGGTTTGGTTCAAGTTCTGCATAGTATTCATCTTTGCCAGATAGGTGTGCCGGTCGTGTGATGAAAAATGGCTGTTTGAGCAGTCTGCCTTCATTTACGGCATCGCCAAACGAGAGCCTATTTGGGTCGAAATTTGAGTCTGAACCGAATGCAACAAGCTGTAGCTTTACGCCGTTGGTAATGAAGGGCGATAAAAAAAGCTCGTAGAGCTGAGAACACTCGCTAAACGGGGTTTTCCTCGCGGATGCTTTGGCATCGTCTGCCAAGTGGCTGCAATAATTGTTCCACAATGTGTAATCGGCACAGTAACTTCGTATGAAGGCTTCTGGACTACTCTGGTCGGGGCCAGCAAAATCTGGTGGCCCAGATTTTCGGAAAAATGATTTCCAAAGTGACATGGCGGTCTCTCCCGTCCGTTACGCTACTCTGAGACAGTAGGGCGTTCAACAAACTCATTTTTGGTGCATAATTAAAACACCCCGATTGAAGCAACCACAAACCCCGTTCAACACCCAAGCAGGAATTGAAGGTTTTTGGATCGACCGCGATAGCGGACGTCCCTGCATCACGCAGCACCCGTCACTCTGGGCTCGAAGCGGACATACACTTTAAATCGCCTGATGCGTCGCGCGTGTTTTTAACCGCCCAGCCTCCCCAACAAAAAACCCCGCCTGATCTCTCAGACGGGGCTTCTTTGCAATCAGCCTACGATCAGCAGCTGTAGTACATTTTGAACTCGATCGGGTGCGGGGTGTGTTCGTAGGCGTAGACCTCTTCCCACTTCAGCGCCATGTAGCCTTCAAGCTGGGATTTGGTGAACACGTCACCGGCCAGCAGGAATTCGTGATCGGCTTCGAGCTCGGTCAGGGCTTCGCGCAGCGAGCCACAGACGGTCGGGATCGATGCCAGTTCTTCGGGCGGCAGATCGTAGAGATCCTTGTCCGAGGATGGACCCGGGTCGATCTTGTTCTTGATCCCGTCGATGCCGGCCATCAGCAGAGCAGCAAAGGCCAGATAGGGGTTGGCGGCCGGATCGGGGAAACGGGCCTCGACGCGCTTGGCTTTTGGCGATTCGGCCCATGGGATACGCACGCAGCCCGACCGGTTACGGGCGGAATAGGCGCGCAGCACGGGGGCCTCGAAGCCGGGGATCAGACGCTTGTAGCTGTTGGTCGTCGGGTTGGTGATCGCGTTCAGCGCCTTGGCGTGCTTCAGGATGCCGCCGATGAAGTACAGCGCTTCCTGAGACAGGTCGGCGTATTTGTCACCCGCGAACAGTGGCTTGCCGTCTTTCCAGATCGACATGTTCACGTGCATGCCGGTGCCGTTATCGCCTGCGATGGGCTTTGGCATGAATGTCGCCGATTTGCCGTAGGCTTGGGCCACGTTGTGGATGACGTATTTGTATTTCTGGATCTCGTCAGCCTGCTTGGTCAGCGTGCCGAAAATCAGGCCCAGCTCGTGCTGGCAAGACGCCACTTCGTGGTGGTGCTTGTCGACCTTCATGCCCATCCGCTTCATCGTGGACAGCATTTCGGAACGCATTTCCTGCGCGTCGTCGATCGGGTTCACAGGGAAATAGCCGCCCTTGATGCCGGGACGGTGGCCGGTGTTGCCCATTTCATATTCGGTATCGGTGTTCCATGCGCCATCGAGCGCGTCGACCTGATAGGACACCTTGTTCATCGTGACGCTGAAACGCACGTCGTCGAAAACGAAGAATTCGGCTTCCGGTCCGAAATAGGCGGTGTCGCCGACGCCGGAGGCTTTCAGATATTCCTCGGCCTTGACAGCAGTGCCGCGCGGGTCGCGGTCATAGGGTTCCATCGTGTCTGGCTCGACCACGTTGCAATGGATGCAGACAGTCTTTTCCGCATAGAACGGATCGACATAGGCGGAGGAGGCGTCGGGCATCAGTTTCATGTCGGACTGGTCGATGGATTTCCAACCGGCAATGGACGAGCCGTCGAACATGAAGCCTTCGTCAAGGAAGTCTTCGTCGACGAGATCGGCAACCACGGTGACGTGTTGCAGCTTGCCGCGCGGGTCGGTGAAGCGGATATCGACGTAATCGACCTCTTCATCCTTGATCAGTTTGAGAACAGCTTTCTTGTCCATTCTTGGGCACCTTTCTGTAGTATCTCTGGTTTTGCTTGGCGTACGCCCGACCGGGCGGCGGCAAGCGGTGTTAAAGGGCTTCGTCGCCGGATTCGCCAGTCCTGATGCGGATGGCCTGTTCGACGGAGGAAACAAAAATCTTGCCGTCGCCGATCTTGTCGGTCTTGGCGGCGGAAATGATCGCCTCGATCGCGCCATCGACCTGATCGTCGGGCAGCACAACCTCAATCTTCACTTTGGGCAGGAAGTCGACGACATATTCGGCGCCACGGTAAAGCTCGGTATGGCCTTTCTGGCGCCCGAAGCCTTTGACTTCGACCACAGACAGACCCTGCACGCCCATGTCCTGCAGCGCTTCTTTCACCTCGTCCAGCTTGAACGGCTTGATGATCGCCTCGATCTTTTTCATGGCACGCGACTCCTTGGATTTCAGTCACAGCGGTGAGACCATTTCTGTTGCACCGGGACAATTCGTGGCAAAGTGCAGACAGGGGCCGTTCGCCGGAAACAGCGGGTGATGATTAAAATTTGTGCAACTTGCCTGCTAGATGCGCTGAATAAAAACTTAAGGGATCGCGCCATGACCAATTTGCTGACAGCCGCCCAAATGGTCGCCATTGAAACCGCTGCGATCAGGGGCGGGGCTGCGACCGGGGCTGAACTGATGGAACGGGCCGGACAGGGTGTGCTGGAGGCTATCCTTGCAACCTGGCCGGACCTGGCCGGTGCCGGGGGCCAGCCCCCGGACCCCCGGGATATTTCTACTCCAACGATAAAGGCACGGGTCACCGTTTTATGTGGTCCGGGCAATAATGGCGGTGACGGGTATGTTGTGGCGCGCCTGCTGCACGTGGCGGGGTGGCAAGTGGATGTGCTGGCGCTGGCGGGGGCAGGCGCGCCTGATGCGCGTGCGAACGAGGCGTTGTGGCGCGCGCTGGGGCCCGTGCATTCGCTGACGGTCGATTCCTTGCGCGCGATGCGGGATGCAGATCTGCATGTCGATGCGCTGTTCGGGACGGGGCTGTCGCGGCCTTTGACAGGGGCTGCGGGTGATGTTGTTGCCAGTCTGGCAGCACTGGACCTGCCGCGTCTGGTGGCGGTCGATCTGCCGTCGGGCTTGCCTGCGGACAGCGGTCTGCCGCTGGGGCCTGTGCCGCGCGCGGCGCTGACAGTGACCTTCGATAGCCCCAAGCTGGGGCATTATCTGGCGCAGGGGCCGGAGTATTGCGGGCGGTTGGTTGTCGTCGATATCGGGATAGGGACATTTCGCGAGACCCTTGGGCAGGGTGCTGCGGTGACGCTGGTCGATGGCTTGTCGAAGGATGTGGTGGCGCGGTTGGGCAAGGGGCAAGGCCACAAATACAGCCATGGTCACGCGCTGGTGCTGGCGGGTGGCGCGGGTCAAGGCGGGGCGGGGCGGTTGGCCGCCCGCGCGGCACTGCGGATCGGGGCGGGGGCGGTGACGCTGGGCTGTCCTGCCGAAGCTGTGCCTGAGAATGCTGCTCAGTTGAATGCGGTCATGTTGCAGGCGGTGCCGGATGCGGCGGCACTTGCGACGCTGGTGGCGGAGCGGCGGATCGCAGCGCTGTGTCTGGGACCGGGGCTGGGGCTTGGGCCGCGCGAAGGGGGGCTTCTGGCTGCGGCCTTGGCTATCGAAGGACTGGCGCTGGTGCTGGATGCAGATGCCCTGACGCTGCTTGCGCGCGACGGTGATCTGTTCGCAGCCCTGCACGGCCGCTGCGTGCTGACACCACATGACGGTGAATTCGCGCGGCTCTTTCCTGATCTGACACAGATGGCGCGGGTCGATGCCGTGCGCGCTGCGGCCGCGCGGGCGGGCTGCACCGTCTTGCGCAAGGGGCCGGATACGGTGATCGCCGCACCTGACGGGCGCTGCTTTGTTCATGGCGCAGTCTACGACCGCCATGCGCCTTGGCTTGCGACGGCGGGGTCGGGGGATGTGCTGGCGGGGATCATCACCGGCCTTTTGGCGCGGGGTTTTGCCCCGCTGGAGGCTGCGACGACCGGAGCGTTCCTGCATACATCCTGCGCGCTGGCCTTTGGTCCGGGGCTGATCGCAGAGGACTTGCCCGAGATGCTGCCGCAGGTGCTTCGTGACCTCGGCGTCTGAGCCTTTGAGCCCCGTGGAACAAAGGCGATTTTTCCTCTCGCATCCCGCCGCGCGCTTTGCTAGACAGCGCCCAACATGGGGCAGGCCTGAAAACCTGCCCCTTTTGATCATGCGGGTGTGGCGAAATTGGTAGACGCACCAGATTTAGGTTCTGGCGCCGCAAGGCGTGGGGGTTCAAGTCCCTCCACCCGCACCAAAGTAGGTAAAAAAGGACAGCACATGCAGGTCACCGAGACCCTGAACGAAGGCCTCAAGCGCGGCTATGCCATCACCGTCACGGCGGCGGAACTGGACGCGAAGGTTGAAGAAAAGCTCAAAGAAGCCCAGCCAACCATCGAGATGAAAGGCTTTCGCAAGGGCAAGGTCCCGATGGCATTGTTGCGCAAGCAGTATGGCGACCGCCTGATGGGTGAAGCGATGCAGGACAGCATCGATTCTGCTGTGCGCGAGCATCTGGATGCGACAGGCGACCGCCCCGCAGGCCAGCCCGAGATGAAGATGTCGAACCCCGACTGGAAGCCCGGCGATGACGTGCAGGTCGATGTGTCCTATGAAAAGCTGCCCGAGATTCCGGCAGTGGATTTCGCCGCAATCACGCTGGAGCGGATGGTCGTGAAGGCCGATGACGCCGCTGTTCAGGAAGCGCTGGACAATCTGGCCGCATCGCCGCAGGCCGTGTCTTACGAGGCCAAGAAAACCCAAGCGAAAAAGGACGATCAGGTCGTTCTGGATTTCGTGGGCAAGGTCGATGGTGAAGCCTTTGAAGGCGGCACTGCCGAGGATTACCCGCTGGTGTTGGGGTCCAACTCGTTCATCCCCGGGTTCGAGGACGGTCTGCTGAAGGTCAAGGCCGGCGACGTCAAGGATGTCGAAGTCACCTTCCCCGAAGCCTATCAGGCCGAGCATCTGGCGGGCAAGAAAGCCGTGTTCACCTGCACGATCAAAGAAGTCCGTGCGCCCAAAGCGCCCGAGATCAACGACGATCTGGCCAAGAAATTCGGTGCCGAGGATCTGGCCTCGCTCAAGACCCAGATCGCCGACCGTCTGGAGGCCGAGTACAAAGGTGCGTCCCGTGCGCTGGCCAAGCGCGCGCTTCTGGATGCGCTGGACGGTGTCGTCAGCTTTGATCTGCCAAAAGCGCTGGTCGAGGCCGAGGCAGGCCAGATTGCACACCAGCTGTGGCACGAGGAAAACCCCGATGTCCACGGCCATGACCACCCCGAGATCACGCCAACGGACGAGCATAAATCGCTGGCAGAACGCCGCGTGAAGCTGGGCCTGTTGCTGGCTGATATCGGCCAGAAGGCCGAGGTGAAGGTCACCGATCAGGAAATGACACAGGCGATCATGAATCAGGCACGGCAGTATCCGGGGCAGGAACGCCAGTTCTTTGAATTCGTGCAGCAGAATGCGCAGTTCCGTCAGCAGTTGCAGGCGCCGATGTTCGAGGACAAAGTCGTCGACCATATCTTCGCCGCGGCTACCGTGACGGAAAAGGAAGTCAGCAAGGAAGAGCTGCAAAAAGCAGTCGAGAAGCTGGAAGAAGAATAATCTCCGCAGAATGCGGCGACGGAAAAGGGCACCTTCGGGTGCCCTTTTTTGTTTTGGAGGCACGTGCGTTTTGTTTGTCAGCGATGAAGGACGGAGTTGCCGTTCACTTCATCAAATGTAAAACGCGCTTCGCAACGCGTCTATCATGGTGCCTCAAGTTAATACGCACCTCACTAAAGAAGATTTGACTTAGTCATTCCCAAGACACTACTGCTCTAAAAATGTCGCAAGACTATCACAAGAGTATTCGTTACCTTGCTCGCAGTCTGTTTGCAATATTTCGACCGTCTTTTCTGGACAGAGCAATGCAAAATTTGTTCCCAGGCCATTCCACAATGAAACTGGTAATTGCCCAGCGTCAATCTCATAACCCGAAATCGTACCGGCAATGCAATCGGCCCCAACCGAAACATTGGAGTCATGGGAAAGCTGTTCCCAGCGTGGATCACCTTCTACGATCTCATCACCAAAGATACAATCTGGCCAAATTCCATCGTCAATTCGAAAGTCCGTCTGGTTGGCGGGCATGGTTCCCCGCACATAAAATTCATCTTCTTCTTGGGTCGAAAACGCCCGGTACATATCTGATATACTGTAGCCAAAGATACACTGTCTCATATTTGGCTTGGTATCTGCTGCCACTGCGTATGCATTTGCTGTATCAACGCCTTCAATACGCGCAATGGGCAGGGGATACGTGTTCCTCTCGAAAGAAATATAAATATAACCGAGTGCATTGGGCGCAGTCATAAGGTCCCACTCGTCGGGTGATATGAAGTTAATGTGTTTTGCTGATACGTAGGCTATCTGCCTCTGCTCTTCACCCCAAGTTTCATTGCTTGGACCGTAGAAAATATCTTTACCTGCATCTATTGGCCACCAAAGCAAATTTGAAGCGATCGCGGCCTCTAGTCGATCTAACAGCACACCACTAACATCACCTCCATCAATCTGACTGCAAAGTTCGGCAACTTCCAAATCCGTGGTCGTCATGTAGTCTTGTACTAGGAAAACTCGTGTACCGTCTTCCAAGAATGTCTGAATATAATCGCTCTCGGATGATGGACTTGTTCGCGCCAAATAGATGTCCCTGGGTGCAAGATTTGAAGCAATAGCAACCATACCGATCGGAGCTGAACACGAGAGTGAAGTTGCGACCTCTTCTACGGTCGGTGTCAGGAACTTGTTTTGAGCTAGTGCGCCAGAACCCATAGATATTGATGAAATGCTGATATAAAATAAAAATGTATTGTGGTGCATCTTTTTTCCTACCGAAGGTTGTCTTGAAATCCGATATTCGATTATTGGGTCAAGAATTTGGCGAAAAAATGCCATCAATCGCACCCAGCGACAAGGGTTCAATGTAGACCGAAATCATATGTCTTGCGGCAGCCGCTTAGATGCTTTGCAATAAAATGCAGCGTCACCTTGCATCGGGCGGTTGATGCTGAAGCCAAACCGTCTTTCGTTAAACAAAAAGGGCCGCTGGCATCCGCCGCGGCCCTTTTTCATTCCGTGATCGCCTGACTTATTCGCGGTCGTCTTCGCCGTCGGCAGCACCGCCGATGTCGTCGAAGAGTTCCTGGATTTCGAAGTCGGCTGCTGCCTCTTCTTCGGCGGCCAGTTCAGCGATGGATTTGCCGGCGGCCTGCAGTTCGGCCTCGTCCTTGGAGCGTGCCACGTTCAGCGTGATCGTGACCGTCACTTCGGGGTGCAGGACGACATCAACGTCATGCATGCCAAGGTCCTTGATCGCGCCTTTGAGCACGACCTGACGCTTGTCCACGCTGAAACCGTCGGCTGTGGCGGCTTCGGCGGCGTCGCGCGTCGTGACCGACCCGTAAAGCGCACCACCGTCAGAGGCGGAACGGATCACGATGAAGGTCTGACCATCGAGCTTTTCGCCCAAGGCTTCGGCTTCTTTTTTGGATTCGAGGTTGCGGGCTTCCATCTGGGCCTTTTCAGCCTCGAAACGGGCCATGTTGGCCGCGTTCACGCGCAGGGCTTTGCCCTGTGGCAGCAGATAGTTGCGGGCATAGCCGTCCTTGACGGACACGACTTCGCCCATTTGACCCAGCTTGGCCACGCGTTCGAGAAGAATGATATCCATGATATGTCCTTACTTTACAGCGTATGGCAGCAGGGCAAGGAACCGGGCACGCTTGATCGCACGGGCGAGCGCGCGCTGGTTCTTGGCACCGACGGCGGTGATGCGGGCGGGGACGATCTTGCCACGCTCAGAGATGTAGCGCTGCAGGGTGCGGGTGTCCTTGTAGTCGATCTTGGGCGCGTCATTGCCTTCGAACGGGTCGGACTTGCGGCGGCGGAAGAATGGTTTGGTTGCCATGATTGCTATCCTTTACTGATCAACGACGTTCGCGGCGTTCGCCGCCACGGTCACCGCGGTCAGGGCGGTCGCCCCGGTCGCCACGCTCTTCGCGCTTTTGCATCTGCACGGAGGGGCCATCTTCGTGGGCGTCGACCTTGATGGTCAGCACACGCATGACGTCTTCGTGCAGGCGCATCAGGCGTTCCATTTCCTGGATCGCAGGTGCGGGCGCATCGGTACGCAGCAGGGCATAGTGGCCCTTGCGGTTCTTGTTGATCTTGTAGGCCATCGTCTTGACGCCCCAATATTCGTTTTCCAAAAGCTTGCCGCCGTTGTCGGCAAGAATGGTCCCGAAATGTTCGATCAGGGCTTCGGCTTGCGTGTTGGACAAGTCCTGACGCGCAATCATCACATGCTCATACAGCGGCATGCATACTCCAGTTCTTTTCTCGGCGCATTTCAAAGGCGGGGCGGTGACCTTCTGCACCCCATCCACGAGAGTCTGCGCGGTTCATAATAATCGCAGAAGGATGCGGCCTTATACGCAGGCTGGCCCGCGATGCAAGCCTTGGCGGCTTGTTTTGCTGCGTTTTCGGCGCGATGTGCAGAATTTCGCGGACTGGCCTTGCTGTCGCCCAACTCTCGTCGTCTTTTGCCGCCACGACTGCAGCGCAAACAGGGACGACAACCGATGGCTGACCGCACGATCACCGGCTTTTTCAAGCCGAAACCCCCGTTAAGCGTCGAAGATGCCTATTGGGGCTATATCATCCGCAGCGACAAGGGAGAATCCCTTGGCTTTGTGATGCTGCAATCGGCCAGCTTTCTGCTGGGCGTTGGTTTGCTGATCGGGGCCGTCGGCATGATCGCGCTGTCGCCGCTGGTCTTTGGCGCGGAACTGACGCCGTTCCGGATGGCGGCGGCGGTCCTGTTCGGGGCAGGGGCTGCGTATCTGTTATGGTTCGCAAGCCGCGGCACGCAGACCGAGATCCAGATCGACACAAGCGCGCGTGAAATCCGCGAGGTCATCCGCAACCGCGCCGGTCGCCCAAGCACTGTCGGCACGCATGATTTTGACGCCATGACCGATGTGTTCGTGCAGGATGACGATGAAAGCGACGGTGCCATGCTGGTCGTGCAGGACGGTGACAGCGGTCTGTCGATCTGTGTCGCCAAGGCGCCGTTTGCCCGACTCACTGCACTCGAGGACCGCATCGCGCGGGATGTGCTGGGCGATCCGCAGGCGCGGCTGGGGTGATGGCGCACGTGGTCGAACAGGTCATGTTCGGATTTGCGGAATTGAGGGCAGGGCGACAAACCGGCTTATAGGGGGCATCTTGAACCATTGGAGTGTCCCATGAAAAACGTCCTTGCCACCGCAGCCTTTGCTGCGCTTCTTGCCGCCCCCGCCATCGCCGAAAACTATGTCCTCGATGCCAGCCACAGCCAGATCGTGTTCAGCTACGATCACCTCGGGTTCTCGACCACCTATGGCATGTTCTCTGGTTTTGAAGGCGAAGTCGTCTTTGATCAGGCCGACCCTGCCGCATCCTCGGTGAATGTGTCTTTCCCCGTGCGCACCATGCTGACCGGCTGGGAAGGCCGTTTCGAGCATTTCATGAGCGCCGATTTCTTTGACGCCGCCGATGACGAGATGGTCACCTTCACCTCGACCGCGATCGAAGTCACGGGCGAAAACACCGCCCTTATCACCGGCGATCTGACGCTGAACGGTGTGACGCAAAGCGTCGTTCTGGACACCACGCTGAACCAGGCGGGCATGCACCCGATGGAGAACAAGCCCTGGGCCGGTTTTGACGCGACCACCACGCTGCTGCGCTCGGACTTCAACGTCGGCGCCTTTGCACCATTCGTCAGCGACGAAGTGCAGGTGATGATCTCAATCGAGGCGATGCAGGCTGAATAAGCGCTGCCTGTTGCGATAGTCAAAGCCGCGCCGGAGCGATCCGGCGCGGCTTTTTGTTGGCGGGTGTCAGGGTGAACCCCGACCTCCAACATGGCTGTCAGAGCGTGCGGTACATGGTGATCCGGGGCAGGGGTTCAAAACCCATCCGCGCATAAAAGCGCGTCAGCGATTGATCCTGCTCGGCTTCCGGCGTGATCACGAGGATGACTCCCGCTGCGCCTTCAGCCGTTGCCCATCCGACAACAGCCCCGATTAGCTGTGCGGCGAGTCCCTGTCCACGGGCCTCCGGCACGACGTAGAGATCTTCAAGTTCCACCGTGCAGCCGAATTCCACACCATTGGTCAGGGACCCCGAAGCAAGGCCGATTGCCGTGCCGTTCCTTTCTGCAATAAACAGGCAGGCGCGGTCGGCGGCCAGCATACGTGCAAGGTTCGTGCGAACTGCCGCTGCCGGTGTGGTGATGCTGTCTTCGGCAAAGAAGGCCAAGAAAAGCGGCAGGAGATGATCGATATCATCAGGGAATGCACGTCTGACTGTCATGGCCTACGCTTCTCGTGGGTTTCGCGACCACAGTCTGACGCGGGACGCGTCGAAAGCAAGGGCGGCGGGGTGACCCCCGCCCTACCGTGTCGCGGTCACCGCCAGTGTGACATCCACCGCAAAGCCAAGGCTGCTTTCGTCGGCCATCGACGCGCCGACGCCGAAATCGCGGCGGTCCAGTGTCAGAGTGGCTGACATCCGGGCGGTATCGCCTTCGACTGTCAGATCGAAAGGGAAGCTGACCGGCACGGAGGCGCCTTTGATCGTCAGGGTGCCGTCGGCCGTGTAGCTGCCCGCGTTGGCGAGAATCACGCCCGTGAAGGTCGCGGTGGGGTGGGCTGTACTGTCAAAGAAATCGGCCCCCATCGCTTGCGATGTCACCGACCCCAACGTCAGCGAGGTGATGGAAATGGTCGTTGTGACCTCGCCCGCCTCGCCTGTCGCGGCGGGGTCGAAGCTGATCGCGGCGGTCCAGTCGGCGAAACTGCCAGTAACGGGGCTGCCTAATTGGGTGACGGTGATGCCGATCTGCCCTTCGGTGACGGTCCATTCGGAGGTGACTGCGGCCAGGGCCTCGGTCGGAACGGTTTCATGGTCACGGAACAGACCCGCCGCTGCGGCACCACCTGTGGCCAGTGCAAAGACGATCACGGCCCCCATCGGTGCGGCAAAGCTGCCTTTGTGTGCGGGTGTCGCGGGGGCGTCGGCCTTGCCGAACCACATCCGCCGCAGGGTGGCGTCCTTGTCGATGAAGTGGTGTTTCAGCGCGCCTGCGATATGCAGCAGGATCGAGGCGATCATGATCTTGCTGAACAGCCAGTGCAGCGCGGCGGCGGTTTCCGCCACGGGTTCGGACACCGGCACAAAAGGCAGGCTCTGCCCGATGGGCAGCCAGATTGGCGCAAAACCGCTGGTGGCGGCGTGATGCACCCAGCCTGTCAGCGGTACGGCGACAAGGCTGATGTAGAGCGTCCAGTGAACGATGGCGGCAACCGTCGACAGCGCCTTTTTATCGGCGTTGATGTCGCCGGGCTTGGGCTGTGTCACCGCCCAGAGGATTCGCGCCAGCGCCACGGCGAACACGATCACGCCCAGTGTTTTATGAACCGAGAAAAGCTGCGCCTTCAGCGCCAGTTCCGCATCGGTCGCATAGGGCAACTGGTTCGCGATCACTCCCAAAGGGGCGATCAGCAGGATCAGCAGGGCGGTCAGCCAGTGAAAGGTCTTGGTGACGGTGCCATAGCTTTGGGCGGTGTTGGATGCGGACATTGGAAACCCTTTCTGCAATGGATCGCAGATAGCACTGCCCTCGCAGCCCGCATAGTCGCTGCAGTGCAGAGACAATGTGCAAATCTGCGCGGTGCCCAGTTTGCTTGCCGTGTCCGGTTGCGCAGGGTAAACCCGCCAGAACCGACAATAGATAGGAGCAAGGCCAGATGCGGGCATTCGTTTTTCCCGGCCAAGGGGCGCAGACAATCGGGATGGGGCAGGCGCTGGCCGCCGCTTATCCCGCGGCAAAGGCCGTGTTCGACGAGGTCGATGACGCCTTGGGCGAAAAACTGTCCGCGCTGATCTGGGAGGGCGATATCGAGACGCTGACCCTGACGCAGAACGCGCAGCCTGCGCTGATGGCCACATCTCTTGCCGCGATCCGCGCGCTAGAGGCCGAAGGCGTGGATGTCACGGCGGCGAGTTTCGTGGCTGGTCACAGCCTTGGCGAGTATTCCGCACTCGCCGCCGCCCGCGCGCTGACCGTCGCTGATACCGCGCGGCTGTTGCGCATCCGTGGCCGCGCGATGCAAGAGGCCGTGCCGGTGGGTCTGGGGGCGATGGCGGCGCTCTTGGGGCTGGACTTTGACCAAGCCCGCGCCGTGGCCGAAGAGGCCTCCCAAGGCGAGGTCTGCGAGGCCGCGAACGATAATGATCCGGGGCAGGTGGTTGTGTCCGGCCATAAGGCTGCCGTGGAACGCGCGCTGGACATCGCCAAGGCCAAGGGCGCCAAACGCGCGATCCTGTTGCCGGTCAGCGCACCGTTTCATTGCAGCCTGATGGCCCCTGCGGCGGATGTGATGGCCGAAGCGCTGGATGGTGTGTCGATCACCGCGCCTGTCGTTGGGCTGGTCGCGAATGTGCTGGCCGATGTGGTCAGCGACCCTGCCGAGATTCGCAAACTGCTGGTGGCTCAGGTCACGGGATCGGTACGCTGGCGCGAAAGCGTGGCCTTCATGGCAGCGCAGGGTGTGACGGATGTTTACGAGATCGGGGCAGGCAAGGCCCTGTCCGGCATGGTCAAGCGTATCAACCGCGATCTGGCGGCCACGGCTGTCGGGTCGCCCGAAGATGTGGTGGCCATGGCTGCTGCGCTGCATGAATAAAGGAAAACAGATGTTTGATTTGAATGGAAAAAATGCGCTGATCACGGGTGCATCCGGTGGCATTGGCGGGGCCATCGCCAAGGCGCTTTACGAGGCAGGCGCGACTGTCGCTTTGTCCGGCACACGGGTGGAGCCGCTGCAGGCGCTCGCCGCCTCCTTGGGTGACCGCGCGCATGTGCTGCCTTGCAATCTGTCGGATGCCGACGCGGTCAACGCGCTGCCCAAACAGGCGGCCGAGCTGATGGGGTCCGTCGATATTTTGGTGAATAACGCGGGTATCACGCGCGATAACCTGTTTATGCGCATGTCGGACGAGGAATGGTCGTCGGTGCTGGAGGTGAACCTCACATCCACCATGCGCCTGTGCAAAGGTGTCATCCGTGGCATGATGAAGGCGCGCTGGGGGCGGATCGTGAATATCTCTTCCGTCGTGGGCGCGACCGGCAACCCGGGGCAGGCGAATTATGCAGCCTCCAAGGCAGGCATGGTCGGCATGTCGAAATCCATCGCCTACGAGGTCGCTAGCCGTGGCATCACCGTCAATTGCGTGGCACCGGGTTTCATCACCACGGCCATGACCGACAAGCTGACGGACGACCAGAAATCCGCGATCCTGACGCAAGTCCCCGCAGGGCGTATGGGCGAGGCCGAAGAGATTGCGGCGGCGGTTTTGTATCTGGCGAGCAATGAGGCCGCCTATGTCACAGGCAGCACCTTGCATGTGAATGGCGGGATGGCCATGCTGTAGAACGGGCTGGCGGGGAAACCGTTTGCCAAGGCGGAATTCTCTGCTATTAGCCTCGCAGCTTGAATATGCGGTGAACTCCCGCTTTGCTACATCCCGCAAGGGAATCTGAAAACGGGCGCTTGCCCAGAAAGACATGAGGAATTGACATGAGCGATGTCGCAGACCGCGTACGCAAGATCGTTGTAGAGCATCTTGGTGTTGAAGAAGACAAAGTGACGGAGACTGCGTCCTTCATCGATGATCTGGGTGCCGACAGCCTTGATACCGTCGAATTGGTCATGGCTTTCGAAGAGGAATTCGGGATCGAGATCCCCGATGATGCCGCCGAAACCATCCAGACTTTTGGCGACGCCGTGAAATTCATTTCCAGCGCGCAATAAGCTTCAACCCTGCGGGGTTGCTGGCGGCGTCCTTCGGGGCGCCGTTTTGCTTTCAGGCGCGGGTTTGCGCCACAGCGCTGAACCCCGCCCTTGCCCCTTGCGGGCGGGCTGGGCTATCAAGTCGAAAACACACCAAGAGGTGAGGGCATCAAATGCGTCGTGTCGTTGTAACTGGGCTGGGGCTGGTGACGCCGCTGGCCGACGGGGTCGAGAAAACTTGGGAACGCCTGCTGGCCGGGCAATCCGGCGCTGGCAAGATCACGGGGTTCGATCCCAGTCGCCTGACCACGCAATATGCCTGTGAAGTGCCTTTGGGCGATGGCACGGACGGCACCTTCAACGCCGATGCCTATATGGAGCCCAAGGAACAGCGCAAGGTCGATACCTTTATCCTTTTCGGCATGGCCGCCGCCCAGCAGGCGATCGAGGATTCGGGCTGGCAGCCGACCGAGCGTGCCGATCAGGAACGCACGGGCGTGATGATCGGGTCGGGGATCGGGGGGCTGAATTCCATCGCCGACACGGCCGTGATGATGGCCGAAAAGGGCCCACGCCGCGTGTCGCCGTTCTTTGTGCCCGGTGCGCTGATCAACCTGATCTCGGGGCAGGTGTCGATCCGCTACGGGTTCCGTGGCCCGAACCATGCGCCAGTGACCGCTTGTTCCACAGGGGCGCATGCGATTGGCGATGCGTCGCGGCTGATCATGTTCGGGGATGCCGATGTAATGATCGCAGGCGGGGCCGAGGCCGCGATCTGCGAACTGGGCATCGCCGGTTTTAACGCCTGCAAGGCGCTGTCGACCGCCCATAACGACGATCCGACCAAAGCCAGCCGTCCATGGGACCGCGACCGTGACGGGTTTGTCATGGGCGAGGGGGCGGGCATCGTCGTGCTGGAAGAATATGAACATGCCAAGGCGCGTGGTGCCAAGATTTATGCCGAGGTGCTGGGCTACGGTCTGTCGGGCGATGCCCACCACATCACCGCCCCGCCGCCCGACCATGAAGGCGCCGAACGCGCGATGCGTGGGGCCTGTCGCAACGCAGGCATCGACCCTGCGCAGATCGACTATGTCAACGCGCATGGCACATCGACCATGGCCGACACGATCGAACTGGGGGCAGTTGAACGCCTTGTCGGGCCAGAGGCTGCGGCGAAACTGACCATGTCCTCGACAAAATCGGCGACGGGGCACCTTTTGGGCGCTGCGGGCGCAATCGAGGCTGTGTTTTCCATCCTCGCGATCCGTGATCAGGTGGCACCACCGACGATCAATCTTGACAACCCCGATGTGGAAACCGTCGTGGACCTCTGCGCCAATGCCAAGCGCGAACGCCGGATCGACGTGGCCCTGTCCAACTCGTTCGGCTTCGGGGGCACCAATGCCAGCGTGATCTTCGGGAAAATCGCCTGATGTGGCGGCATATCGCGGCGAATTTCCTGACGTTCTTCACGGTGGCCCTGTTCCTGCTGGCGGGGGCCATCGGCTGGGGGACGAAACAATACCGTGACCCCGGCCCGCTCGCGCAGGCGATCTGCTTTCAGGTGCCAAGCGGCGCGTCGATGTCCTTGGTCACCGATGCGCTGGTCGCGCAGGGGGCTGTCAGCAACGGCACGATCCTGCGGATCGGTGCCGATTACAGCGACAAGTCGGGCCTGTTGAAGGCGGGCAGCTTTCTGGTGCCCGAAGCCGCGTCGATGGAACAGGTGATGGATATCATCACGCGCGGCGGCGCCAATACCTGCGGCACCGAAGTTATCTACCGGATCGGTGTGAACCAGGTGCAGGGCGTTGTGCGCGAACTTGACCCCGCTACCAACCGTTTCGAGGAACGCGCGAGTTTCGATCCGCTGACCGAGGAAGAACCCCCTGTGTATGCAGAGGTGCGCGCGCAAGCTGACACACGTTTCCGCGTTGTGCTGGCCGAAGGTGTCACCAGCTGGCAGGTGCTGAACGCGATGCGCGGGATCGGCTCGCTTGAGGCGGATGTGACCGAAACGCCGCCCGAAGGCTCGCTTGCGCCCGCAAGCTATGAATTCACCCCCGGCACGCCGGTGTCCGCGATCCTTGCGCAGATGACCGCGCGGCAGGACGCCATCATCGCCACTGCCTGGGCCAACCGGCAGGACGGCCTGCCCATCACCACCCCTGAAGAGATGCTGGTCCTTGCCAGCATCATCGAAAAGGAAACCAGCGAAGTCGACGAACGTCGGCAGGTCGCCAGCGTCTTTGTCAACCGGCTGAATCAGGGGATGCGGCTGCAAACCGATCCCACGGTGATTTATGGTGTCACCCGTGGCGAAGGCGTGCTGGGCCGCGGCATCCGGCAAAGCGAATTGCGCGACGACAATCCGTGGAACACCTATGTCATCACGGGTCTGCCGCCGACCCCCATCGCCAACCCCGGCCGCGCTAGCATCGAAGCAGCTGTGGATCCTGACGAGACCGCCTATATTTTCTTCGTGGCCAATGGCACCGGCGGGCATACGTTCACCACCAATCTGGACGATCACAACAGGGCTGTCGCGGTCTGGCGGCGGATCGAGGCCGAACGCGAAGCCAACCAATGATCCTCTGAATTGATGAACAAACGGACAAAGGGTCGCCCGCTGGTCGGGCGGCCCTTTGTTGTATTTGGGGCCGGTTTGGGGTAGTGTGGCATGGCTAGATGGTGTGACGTGGCGGTCACCCACTCGACCTGCGGAAGGCTCCCAACAGGTCACCCCATCATGACTGAACGACACGACACCGACACCACCCCGTTGGCTGCGGCGCAGGCGCGGGTGATCGAAATCAACACCTTGTTCGCCCGCATCCGCAAGTTGCTGGATTACAGCCTGCGGATCACCGACGATCTCAGCGTCGATACCCCCCGCGCAATCATCACCCGTATGGATCAACTGATCGCGGCGCATCTGAAGGTGCTGACCGCCGAGGAGGCTTTCAATGCTGCCCAAAACGCAAACCCCGGCGACATCGCCGACCTTGACAGCATCCGGGACGATCTTGGGCGCCGACTTGATCGCCTCCGCGCCAGCCTTGGCGCAAATGGCGTTTCTGAACAGCCTCAGTGAGGCGGAATTGCTGGCCTTGCCTTATCTCTTTTCGTTCTGGGCGATGCCGCATCAGTTGCCGCCGCCCGGCGACTGGCGGACATGGGTGATCCTTGGCGGGCGGGGTGCGGGCAAGACCCGCGCGGGTGCGGAATGGGTGCGCAGCATGGTGGCGGGGGCGGCGCGCCGGATCGCACTGATCGGGGAAACCTTTGATCAGGCGCGCGAGGTGATGGTGTTTGGCGACAGCGGCATCATGGCCGTCTGCCCGCCCGATGCGCGGCCCAAATGGATCGCAAGCCGGCATATGCTGGTCTGGCCCAACGGCGCGCAGGCGACGCTGTTTTCGGCCCACGAACCAGAAGCCTTGCGTGGCCCGCAGTTCGATGCCGCTTGGGTGGATGAACTGGCCAAATGGCGCAAGGCCGCAGCGACATGGGATATGCTGCAATTCGGGCTGCGGCTGGGGGATCAGCCGCGCGTCTGCGTGACGACGACACCGCGCCGGCAGGCGCTGTTGCGCAAATTGCTGGACCGGCCCAGCACGGTCGTCACGCACGCGCCCACCAGCGCCAATCGCGCGAACCTCGCCGACAGCTTTCTGGCGGAAATGGCGGCGGAATATGCCGGCACGGCGCTGGGGCGGCAGGAACTGGAAGGCGTGATGCTCGAGGATGTCGATGGCGCGCTGTGGCAGACAGGTACACTCGCTGCCTGTCAGGTGGCCACAGCGCCGCCACTGACGCGGATCGTCGTCGCGGTCGATCCGCCCACGACGGCGCATGCCGGATCGGACGCCTGCGGGATCATCGTCGCAGGCGTGGTGATGGAAGGCCCCGTGCAGGACTGGCGCGCCTATGTGCTGGAGGATGCAAGCCTGCAAGGCGCCAGCCCCGATAGTTGGGCGCGCGCAGCCATTGCCGCCGTCGCGCGCCACGGCGCCGACAGGCTGGTGGCCGAGGTGAACCAGGGCGGTGACATGGTCGCCGCCGTGATCCGCCAGATCGACCCCCTGGTCCCGTTCCGCGCGGTCCATGCCAGCCGTGGCAAGGTGGCTCGCGCCGAACCTGTCGCCGCACTTTATGAACAAGGCCGCGTACATCACCTGCGGGGCCTTGGCGATCTGGAAGACCAGATGTGCCAGATGACACATGCGGGCTATCAGGGCAAAGGGTCCCCCGACCGCGTCGATGCTTTGGTCTGGGCGATCCACGACCTGATGATCGGACCCGCGCAAAGCTGGCGCAATCCCCAGATCAGAGGGCTCTGACCGTCGCAGCCCTGCGGGCTGCTCGGGCGCGCCGCGCGGGAGTATTTTTGGAAAAAAGAAGATGCGGGACTTCCCGGCACCTTTCGCATCGTTCGAGCCCAAATATCCCCGCCGGAGGCCAAAAAGTTTTTAGGCACAGGACGTGCAACACCCACCGCGCGGCGCTGTAACCGCATCCTCAACCCCTTTGGCTACATTCCTCTCAACGCCGCAAGAGACCGCTTCGAGGAGAAGACATGTTTGATTTCCTGAACCGCAAGCCAGCCCCCGCGCCCGAAAGCAAAGCCTCGGCCACGGGGCGCGTCGTGGCACTTCAGGGGGCGGGCCGTGTCGCATGGTCACCGCGCGATGTGGTGTCGCTGACGCGGACGGGGTTTCTGGGCAATCCGGTGGGCTTTCGCGCCGTGCGCCTGATTTCCGAGGCCGCCGCCGCGATCCCGCTGGTCGTGCAGGATGACGCGCACCGCTATGACCGCCACCCCGTGCAGGCGCTGTTGGCGCGGCCCAATGCGGCGCAGGGGCGGGCGGAGCTGCTCGAGGCTTTGTTCGGGCAGGTGCTGTTGACCGGCAACGGCTATCTGGAGGCGGTGGCGGTCGATAGCTTGCCTGCCGAGATCCATGTGCTGCGGTCCGACCGCATGGCGGTGATCCCCGGCCCTGACGGCTGGCCTGCGGGTTATGAATACAATGTCGATGGCCGCAAGCACCGCTTTGCCGTCTGTGAAGATCAAAGCCCGATCTGCCATGTGAAAAGCTTTCATCCGCAGGACGACCATTACGGGTTTTCCGCGTTGCAAGCCTGTGCTGCCGCCATCGACGTGCATAACGCGGCCTCGCGCTGGTCCAAAGCGCTGCTCGACAATGCGGCACGGCCTTCGGGCGCGATTGTCTATCGCGGGGCGGACGGGCAATCCGCGTTAACCACCGACCAATATGACCGGCTGGTCAGCGAGATGGAAAGCCAGCATCAGGGTGCGCGCAATGCGGGCCGGCCGATGCTGCTGGAAGGCGGGCTCGACTGGAAACCGATGGGGTTTTCGCCTTCTGACATGGAGTTCCAGAAAACCAAGGAAGCCGCCGCGCGCGAGATCGCCATCGCCTTTGGCGTGCCGCCGATGCTGCTGGGTATCCCCGGTGATGCGACCTATGCCAATTACCAGGAGGCCAACCGCGCCTTTTACCGCCTGACCGTGTTGCCTTTGGCGACGCGTGTGGCTTCGGTGATCGCGGATTGGCTCTCGGATTTCTCAGGGCAGCGTATCGAAATCCGCCCTGATATCGACCAGATCGCCGCCCTGTCGCATGAACGCGACAGTCTCTGGGCGCGGGTGGGGGCGGCGACATTCCTGAGCGATGCGGAAAAGCGCAGCCTTTTGGGCCTGCCCGCACAGGAGGTCGGCCAGCATGGATGACAAGGTCATTGCCCTGCGTGGCCAGCCGCGCCCGCCGCCACCGCCGCCTGCGTCGGATTTCTGGTTCGCCCATGTCGATCTGCGGCTGGGCCGGATCGAATTCATCATCGCGCGGCTCGAATGGCAAATCTGGATCGTGGTCTGCGGCTGCGCGGGTCTGCTGGTCTTCGAGATCGTCAATGCACTCAGCGGAGGGACACCATGACCTTGGAACATAAATTCTGCACCGGACCCCAGGATGTGACCGTCACCGACGGGCAGGTCATCAGCGGCTATGCCTCTTTGTTCGGCAAATCCGATCAGGGCGGTGATATTGTCGATGCTGGTGCCTACCGGATCAGCCTGTCCAAGGGGCGGCGGATCAAGATGCTTTGGCAGCACGATCCGTCCCAGCCCATCGGCGTCTGGGACGAGGTCGTCGAGGATGCCCGCGGCCTGTGGGTCAAGGGCCGTCTTTTGACCGATATCGCCCGCGCACGGGAGGCGGCCAGCCTGATCGCGGCAGGTGCCATCGACGGGCTGTCCATCGGCTATCGCACGGTGCGCGCCCACAAGGACGATGCCGGCGCGCGCCGCCTGTCGGAACTGGACCTGTGGGAAGTGTCGCTGGTCACCTTTCCGATGCTGCCCGATGCGCGTGTCACCGCCAAGGCGGAGGCCCGCGACGCAGGCGATCTGCACCGCCTTGCGCGCGCGTTTCAAGAGGCGCGCTGCCTGCTGCACCCGCTTTCACCACGACCCTGAAGGACCACCCCATGACCAACCCCGTGCCCAAGGCCCGGATCGCAGATGATCTGTCCGCGCCTGACCTGACCGAAGCCATCGCCGGATTTCTGGCCGATTTCACCATTTTTACCAACGGCCTGCAGGCCAAACTTCAAAAACAGGATGACCGCATGAACAAGCTGGATCGCAAGACGATGATGACCGCCCGCAGCGCGCTGGCGACAGGTGCCGCACCCGAGGCGCCGCATCAGAAAGCCTTTGCCGCCTATCTGCGGTCGGGCGATGACGACGCCCTGCGCGGGCTGGAGTTGGAGGGCAAGGCGATGTCCTCGGCCATGGCCGCTGATGGTGGCTATCTGGTGGACCCGCAAACCGCCGATACGATCAAGGGGACCTTGTCCTCGACCGCGTCCTTGCGCGCGGTGGCCAGTGTCGTGACGGTGGATGCCACGTCTTACGATGTGCTGGTCGATCATACCGAAATGGGTGCTGGCTGGGCGACCGAGACCGGCAGCATGGCGGAAACCATCACGCCGCAGATCGACCGGATCAGCATTCCGCTGCACGAGTTGTCGGCCCTGCCCAAGGCGTCGCAGCGACTGCTCGATGACAGTGCCTTTGACATCGAAGGTTGGCTGGCAGGGCGCATTGCGGATAAATTCGCCCGTTCCGAGGCGGGGGCCTTCATCAACGGGGACGGTCTGGACAAGCCCAAGGGGATGCTGACCTATCCTCAGGTCGAAAATGAGCTGTGGGAATGGGGCAGCATCGGGTATGTGCCGACGGGCGTCGCAGGCGGTATCCAGTCGGGTGATCCGATCGTCGATCTGGTCTATGCGCTGGGGGCGGTTTACCGCGCCAACGGGACCTTTGTCATGAACTCCAAGACCGCAGGCACGATCCGCAAGCTGAAAGACAACGACGGCCGGTTCCTGTGGTCCGACGGTCTGGCCGCGGGCGAGCCTGCGCGGCTGATGGGCTATCCGGTGCTGGTGGCCGAGGACATGCCCGACATCGCGGCAGGGGCGACGGCCATCGCCTTCGGTGATTTCGGCGCGGGCTATACCGTGGCCGAACGCCCCGATCTGCGCGTGCTGCGCGATCCGTTCTCGGCCAAGCCGCATGTGCTGTTCTACGCCACCAAGCGCGTGGGGGGTGCGGTCAGCGATTTCGCCGCGATCAAGCTTCTGAAATTCGCGGTCAGCTGACCCTGACCCGATAGGGCGCGCGCGTCACGATGCGCGTTGCCCGGCCCCCGGATGCAGGCTTGCCTGCCATGTCTAGCAGCCCCCCTTCCGTCCGAGCATGGCAGGCGGGTCTGTGTCCGGGACAGCTGTGCCAAATGAATTTCGGAGCAAATCCATGATGTTAGTCGAAGAAAACCCGGTATCCGATGCGGTCCTGCCGGTGGCGCAGCTGAAAGAACATCTGCGCCTTGCCACGGGCTTTGCCGATGATGCCGATCAGGACGGGCTGTTGTTGCGCCACCTGCGCGCCGCCATGGCCGCGATCGAGGCGCGCACGGGCAAGATCCTGATCGAGCGTGATTTCACATGGACGCTGCACGCCTGGCGCGATCCTGTCCGGCAGGTGCTGCCCGTGGCGCCGGTCAATGCCATCGTGCATGTGACGCGCGTGGCGCAGGACGGCACCACGACTGTCACCGACCCCGCAGGATGGTATCTGGTGGCGGACGGGGCGCGGCCTGCGCTGGTGGCCAAGGGTGGCCTTTTGCCGGGCGTCCCGCCGCATGGGGCGCTGCGCATCGGGCTGATGGCGGGGTTCGGGCCGGAATGGTCAGACCTGCCGGCCGATCTGGCACAGGCGAGCCTGATGCTGGCTGCGCATCATTTCGATTGCCGCCATGACATGGGCGCGGCGCACAGCACGGTGCCTGCCGCGATCATGGCGCTGCTTGATCCGTACCGCGTGGTGCGGCTGGGGGCGCGCGCATGAGCATCCCCCAGATGACCCGCGCGCTGGTGCTGGAACACCGCGTGCAGACCCCCGATGGTGCAGGCGGGTTTACCAGCGACTGGCAGCCTTTGGGCCGAGTCTGGGCCGCGATCAAGCCCGGCACGGGGCGCGAGGCTGTGGCGCTTTCGGCAAGCCTGTCGCGCGTGCCTTACCAGATCATCCTGCGCGCCGCCCCCGTGGGTGCGCCGTCACGCCCGCAGCCGGGGCAAAGGTTCCGGCAGGGCGCGCGGCTTTTCGGGATCAGTGCCGTGACCGAAGCCGATGACAAGGGCCTTTACCTGACCTGCACCGCAACCGAGGAGGTGGCCACATGACCTATGCTGTCGCTGCCGCCCTGCAAACAGCGGTTTATACGCGGCTTACGGCCGACCCCGCGCTTGCCGCCCTTGTGGGGGCTGCGATCTATGACGCGGTGCCTGCGGGCACCCTGCCGCCGCTTTATGTCGTCATCGGCAACGAGGATGTGCGCGATGCCTCTGACAAGACCGGCAGTGGCGCCGATCACGCGCTGGCCATCAACGTGCTGAGCGAGGCGGCAGGTTTCGCCGGTGCCAAGGTCGCCGCTGGCGCTGTTTGCGATGCGCTTTTGGGTGCGCCGATGACGCTGGTGCGCGGCACGCTTGTCAGCCTCAATTTCACCAAGGCCAAGGCCCTGCGCACGACCACCGGCAACATGCGCCAGATCACGCTGATCTTTCGCGCCCGCGTGGCCGACGACGTTTAACCCCCGATAAAGGAGAGCCCCGATGGTGGCCCAGAACGGAAAAGACCTGCTTATCAAGATCGACATGACCGGCGACGGCCAGTTCGAAACGCTGGCAGGCCTGCGCGCGACGCGGATCAGCCTGAATGCCGAAACGGTGGATGTGACCAGCCTCGACAGCAGCGGCGGCTGGCGGCAGTTGCTGGGGGGGGCGGGGGTGAAAACCGCCGCGATTTCCGGCTCTGGCGTGTTCAAGGATGATGCGACGGACGAACGCGCGCGCCAGATCTTTTTCGGCGGGTTGATGCCCGATTTTCAGGTCATCATCCCCGGTTTCGGCACGCTGCAAGGCGCGTTCCAGATCACCGGCATCGACTATGCGGGCAGCCATAACGGGGAAGCGACCTACGAAGTCTCGCTCGCCTCTGCGGGGGCCTTGCAATTCGTGGCGCTGCTTTGATGGCCAATCCTTTCACGGGCGAGGTCGCGGTGACCATCGGTGACACCGTGATTGATGCCAAATTGACGCTGGGCGCGCTGGCGGAGCTGGAATCAAACCTGCAAACCGGATCGCTGGTCGATCTGGTGGCGCGGTTCGAGGGTGGCGTTTTTTCCAGCCGCGACGTGATGGCCGTGATCGTGGCAGGGCTGCGCGGCGGTGGCTGGCGCGGGCAGGCGGGGGATCTTTTGGCGGTGGATTTCCCCGGCGGGCCGCTGGGTGCTGCGAAACTGGCCGCGACCCTGCTTGCGCGGGCCTTCACGGTGCCGGAATGACGCCACTCGACTGGGCAGGGCTGATGCGTGCGGGGCTGTGTAGCTTGCGCCTGCCGCCCGCGACCTTCTGGGCGCTGACGCCTGCGGAACTGCAACTGATGCTGGGCGCGCAGGCGGGGCCTGCCCCCATGACGCGCGCGGGCCTTGATGCTTTGGCGCGCGCCTTTCCCGATGATCCGAAAGGGGATGATGATGAGCGATCTTGACCGGCTTGACGCCTTTGACAGCGATATTTCCGCGCTGGAACGCAGCCTTGGCGATGTGTCCGCCGTCACGGCCGCCTTTGATGCGCAGTTGCGCGGTACGCAGACAGCGCTGACCGATACGACCCGCGATCTGGGCAATCTCGAACGGGGGTTCTCGAACGGATTGCGCCGCGCGCTGGACGGGCTGGTGCTGGATGGCAAAAGCCTATCGGATGTGTTCGCCGGACTTGGGCGGTCGATGTCGGGCACGGTCTATAACGCCGCGCTGAAACCTGTGACCGACCATTTCGGCGGGCTGCTGGCGGGCGGGCTGAACAGTCTTGTGTCCGGCCTGATGCCCTTTGCGGATGGTGCGCCGTTCTCGCAAGGCCGCGTGATGCCCTTCGCCAAGGGCGGCGTTGTATCCAGCCCCACGGCGTTCCCGATGCGCGGCGGCACCGGATTGATGGGCGAGGCGGGGCCAGAGGCGATCATGCCGCTTGCACGCGGGGCGGACGGGCGGCTGGGTGTGCGCGGCGGTGGCGGGGCGGTGAATGTCACCATGCATATCACCACGCCCGATGTGCAGGGCTTCCAGCGCAGCCAGTCGCAGATCGCGCAGCAACTGGCGCGTGCGATGCAACGCGGCCAGCGCAACAGCTAAGGAATAAGCGATGTTTCACGAGATCAGATTTCCTGCCAACCTGTCGTTTGGCGCCACGGGCGGGCCGGAAAGGCGCACCGAGGTGGTCACACTCGCCAACGGATACGAGGAACGCAACACGCCCTGGGCCCATTCGCGCAGGCGCTACGACGCGGGGCTTGGGCTCAGCGCGCTGGACGATCTGGCAACACTCATCGCGTTTTTCGAGGCGCGTCAGGGCCAGTTGATCGGTTTCCGCTGGAAGGACTGGTCGGATTACAAATCCTGCCTGCCATCGCAGGATACCGCAGGGCCGGACCAGCTGATCGGCGTGGGTGACGAGGTGAGGCGCGATTTCCAGCTTTCAAAAACCTACCGGTCGGGCGAGACGGTCTATGTCCGCCCCATCACCAAACCCGTCGCAGGCTCGATCCGCGTCAGCCGTGGCGGTGATCCGATGGTCGCGGGGGTGGATTACACCGTGGATGCGGCCACAGGCGTCGTCAGCTTTGCCGACGCGCCCGACATCGGCGCGGAAATCAGGGCAGGGTTCGAATTCGACGTGCCGGTGCGTTTTGCCACGGACACGATCCGCACATCCATGTCGCGCTTTCAGGCGGGCGAGGCCCCCGACGTGCCGGTGATCGAGGTGCGGATATGACCGCCCTTGCCGCACATCTGGCGGGCGGAGCGACGCAAACCTGCCATTGCTGGGCCGTGACGCGCCGTGATGGCGTGACCTTGGGGTTCACCGACCACGATCTGCCGCTGGCCTTCGACGGGATCCATTTTGCGCCGGAATCGGGCCTTTCAGCGCGGGCCTTGTCCAGCACCACGGGGCTGTCGGTGAACAACACCGACGCGCTGGGCGCTTTGTCGTCAGATGCGATCACGGAAAGCGACATCACCGCTGGCCGCTATGACGGGGCCGAAGTGCGCATCTGGCTGGTGCGCTGGGACGCAGTGGCCGACCGCGCGCTGAAATTCGCAGGGACCTTGGGCGAGATCACCCGCGCCAAGGGTGGCTTTCAGGCCGAACTCCGCGGGCTGACCGAGATGCTGAACCAGCCGCAGGGGCGCAGTTATCTGACGCAATGTTCCGCCGTGCTGGGGGATGCGCGCTGCCGGTTCGCGCTGGATGATCCTGGTTACCAGTTCAGCGCGCAGCCCGTGGCAGTGCAGGATAACCGCGTTTTCTGGTTCGCGGGGCAGGCCACGTTCAACGATGGCTGGTTCGAGGCGGGGCAGTTGCTGGTCACAACGGGCCCTGCCGCTGGCCTGTCGGCGGTGGTGCAATCCGACCGGCTGATGGACGGGCTGCGCGAAATCACGCTGTGGGACCCGATCCGCGCGGGCGTGGGTGTGGCGGATGTGCTGACCCTGACCGCGGGCTGCGACAAGGCGGCTGTGACCTGCCGCGTGAAATTCGCCAATCTGCTAAACTTTCAGGGCTTTCCCGATATTCCGGGTGATGACTGGCTGGTCGCCGTGCCACGCAGCGACAGCAACCTGACCGGCCAGAGCAGGCGCAACCCATGACGCCGCCTGTCGTGGCCGCCGCGCGGGACTGGATCGGAACGCCCTACATGCATCAAGCCGCGACCAAAGGCGTCGGCTGCGATTGTCTGGGGCTGTTGCGCGGGCTTTGGCGCGAACTCCACGGGGCAGAGCCGGAACAGGTGCCAGCCTATACCCCCGACTGGTCTGAACCGCAGGGGCAGGAGCGGCTGTGGCAGGCGGCGCTGCGCCATATGCCGCCTGCGACGGGCGCGCTGGCCGCGGGCGATGTGCTGCTGTTTCGGATGCGTGCGGGCGGGGTGGCCAAACACCTCGGGCTAGTCTCGGCCACAGGCGACGCCCCCGCGTTCATCCACGCCTATAGCGGACACGGCGTTGTCGAAAGCCCGCTCAGCGCCCCTTGGGCGCGCCGGATCGCGGCGCGTTTTCATTTCACGCAAAGGATCATCTGATATGGCAACGATCGTTTTGTCAGCCGCAGGCATGGCGCTGGGCGGGTCCATCGGCGGCACCGTGATGGGGCTGTCGATGGCGGTCGCGGGCCGTGCTGCAGGGGCCATGATCGGCGCGCGGATCGACCAGCGCCTGATGGGGTCGGGCAGCGATGCAGTGGAAACGGGCCGGGTGGACCGGTTCCGCCTGACGGGGGCCGCCGAAGGCAGCGACATCGGGCAGGTTTATGGCCGCATGCGCGTCGGCGGCCAAGTCATCTGGGCCAGCCATTTCACCCAATCGAGCACGACGACCGGCGGTGGCAAAGGCGCGCCTGCCGCCCCAAAGACCACGACCTACAGCTACCGTGTCAGCTTTGCCGTGGCCTTGTGCGAGGGACCGATCAGCCGCGTGGGCCGGATCTGGGCGGATGGCGTGGAAATCGCGCCCGACGATCTGAACATGCGCGTCTATACCGGCAGCGCCGACCAGTTCCCCGACCCCAAGATGGTCGCCGTCGAAGGCGCAGGCAACGTCCCCGCCTATCGCGGCACCGCCTATGTGGTGATCGAGGATCTGGATCTGGGCACGTTCGGCAACCGCGTCCCGCAACTGACATTCGAGGTGATCCGTGCAAGGCTGGACGGCGGGCTTGGCGCAGCCGTGCAAGGCGTCGCCCTGATCCCCGGCACCGGCGAATACGGGTTGGCCACGCGGCCGGTGTACCTCTCGCCGCGCTATGGCGAACAGGTAGCGGTGAATATGAACGCACCCTCTGGCCAGACCGATTACAGCCATGCGATGGACGCGCTGGAAGGCGATCTGCCCGCCTGCAAATCGCTGGTGCTGGTGGTGTCGTGGTTTGGCGATGACCTGCGCTGTGGCAATTGCGCCGTGCTGCCAAAGGTCGAACAGACCGACGTCGACGCGCAGGCGATGCCGTGGCGCGTCTCGGGGCTTTCGCGCGCGACGGCGCAGCCTGTGGCCTTTGACGCAGGCGCGCCTGTCTATGGTGGCACGCCTGCGGATGCCGCTGTGGTCGAGGCGATCATCGACCAGCGCGCGCGCGGCATTGCCACGGTGTTTTATCCGTTCATCCTGATGGAACAGCTGGCGGGCAACACGCTGCCCGATCCGTGGACAGGCACCATTGGCCAGCCCGCCTTGCCATGGCGCGGGCGGATCACGGCGGCGGGGAACGGCACAGCGACAGCGGCGGCCGAGGTAGCGGCGTTCATGGGCACGGCCCAGCCTGCGCAGTTCAGCGTGCACGGCACACGGGTCGATTACACCGGCCCCGCGACGGGCGGGTATCGGCGGTTCATCCTGCACTATGCGCATCTGTGTGCTGCGGCGGGCGGCGTGGATGCCTTTTGCATCGGCTCTGAGATGCGCGGGCTGACGCAGGTGCGCGGGGCGGACGGCAGCTTTCCTGCCGTGGCAGCCTTGCGCGCGCTTGCCGCCGATGTGCGCGCGATCCTTGGGCCTGCGTGCAAGATCAGCTATGCCGCCGACTGGTCGGAATATCACGGGTATCAGCCCGCAGGGACGGGCGACAAGATTTTCCACCTCGACCCGCTTTGGGCCGACCAGAACATCGATTTCATCGGGATCGACAATTACATGCCGCTCGCCGATTGGCGTGATGGCGATACCCATGCCGATGCAGGCGCAGGCACGATCCATGATCTGGCCTATCTGCGCGGCAATATCGCAGGCGGCGAAGGCTATGACTGGTACTATCCCACGCCCGAAGCCCGCGATGCCCAACGCCGTGAACCGATTACCGATGGTCTGGGTGAATAGCCCCTAGATTTGTAGAGGCCTTGCTTGGTAATTTTGGAAGCAAGGAGGACGAGATGTCCGCAAACAAATTCACAGACGAGTTCAAGCGCGATGCAGTGGCCCAAGTCGAGGATCGGGGTTACCCGGTGCGCGAGGTGGCCGAGCGATTGGGCGTCAGCACGAAGTCGATCTATACTTGGCAGAAGCTGTTTTCGCGCCCAGCGAAGGTGATCAAAGAAGTGGATGCGCAGGCCGACGAGATCCGCAGGCTCAAGCGTGATCTTGCCAGAGTGACGGAGGAACGGGACATCTTAAAAAAGGCGACCGCATACTTCGCCAGGGAATCCCGGTGAGGTATGCGTTCATTGCGGAGAACCGGCTGATCTTTGCGGTCCGGGCGATGTGCCGGATGCTGCTTGTTCATCCCAGCGGCTTCTATGCGTGGCTGCGCGAACCCCTTTCCCAACGGGCGCTGGAGGATCAGCGTCAAACCGTGCTGCTGAAGCAGGCCTGGGATGACAGCGGCGAGGTGTATGGATACCGCAAGCTGCATGATGATCTGTGCGACCTCGGCGAAGACATCAGCCCCAACCGGGCGTGGCGGTTGGCCCGTCTGGCGGGCATAAGGGCCCAGATTGGTTACAAAAAGAAGCCGGGCTCTTACGGTGGCAGCCCTGCTGTCGTGGCGGCCAATACCCTAAACCGGGAGTTCGATGTCGATGCCCCTGACCAGTTCTGGGTCACGGACATTACCTATATTCGCACCCATGAGGGGTTCCTGTATCTGGCCGTCGTGATCGATTTGTTTTCCCGGCGGGTGATCGGTTGGTCGATGCAGGGCCGCACCTATGCCGACCTGCCGCTGCAAGCCCTGCTCATGGCCGTCTGGCGGCGCAAACCAAAGACCAAGGTCCACGTGCATTCTGACCAAGGTTCCCAGTTCACCAGCTATGAGTGGCAGGAGTTCCTCGAACAGCACAATCTGCTCCCCAGCATGAGCCGCCGTGGCAACTGCTGGGACAATGCTGTCGTCGAGAGCTTCTTCAACTTGCTGAAACGCGAACGCATCCGGCGCAGAAAGTATAAAACCCGCGAAGAAGCCCGCCGCGACGTGTTCGACTACATCGAGTTTTTCTACAACCCGCAGCGCAAACACGTTAGGAACGGAATGCTGTCACCGATCGCCTTCGAACAGCAGCAGAAACTGAAACTGCAAGGCGTCTAGCAAACTAGGGGCTATTCAGGGCGAGCCGTGGATCTGGCGCTACAAGGATATCGCCAACTGGTGGGGCCAGCCGCATCATGACCGCGTGGGCGGGGCGCGCGCGGCGCAGCCCACCGCTTGGGTGCCGCGCTCCAAACCCGTCTGGTTCACCGAATACGGCTGTGCCGCTATCGACAAGGGCGCGAACCAGCCCAACAAGTTCCTCGATGTGAAGTCATCGGAATCCGGCCTGCCGCATTATTCCAACGGCCAGCGCGATGACCTGATGCAGATGCAATACCTGCGCGCGATGACGCAGCATTATGCCGACCCTGCCAATAACCCCGTCTCGCCGATTTACGGTGGCCCGATGGTGGACACGGGCCGGATGCATGTCTGGGCATGGGATGCGCGGCCTTATCCGTTCTTTCCCGCCAATCGCGGCCTTTGGGCCGATGCGGGCAATTACGCGCGCGGGCATTGGCTGAACGGGCGGGCGACGAACCTGCCGCTGGCCTCTGTCGTCGCGGCGATCTGCGAGACGGCGGGGATTGTGGCTTATGACGTGTCGCAGCTTTTTGGGGTGGTGCGCGGCTATCTGCTGGACCGTGCGACCAGCGGGCGGGCGGCCTTGCAGCCTTTGATGCTGGCTTACGGGTTCGATGCGGTCGAGGAAGGTGGCGTACTGATCTTTCGCAACCGCAGGGCGCGGATCAGCGCGGATGTGGGCTTTGACGATCTCGCCCTTGATCCCGAACAGGATCAGGCCTGGGCGCTGACCCGCGCGCCCGCGTCAGAAACCGCGCAGCGCGTGCAGATCCTGCATCTGGATGCCGATGGCGATTATGAACCTGCCGCCGCCGATGCCGCCCATGCCGATACCACCAGCATCAGTGTGGCGCGGCACGAATTGCCACTCGCGCTGACCCGCGCCGAAGGGCGTGCCATCGCCGCCCGCTGGCTGCAAGAGGCGCGTGTGGCGCGCGACAGTATCCGTTTCGCGCTGCCGCCCTCGCGCGCGGTGGGGGCGGGCGCTGTGGTCGCCATCGCGCTGCCCGATCACGCGGGCGACTACCGCATCGACCGGATCGAGGATGCGGGCCTGCAACTGGTCGAGGCAACGCGCATCAGCGCCAGCACCTACCAGCCTGTCAGGTCCGAGGATCAGGCCGCCGTGCTGAAACCCTTTGCCGCCCCCGTGCCGGTGGAATTGCTGTTTCTGGACCTGCCGCTGTTGCGCGGCGACGAAATCCCCCATGCGCCGCATCTCGCCGTGGCGGGCGCACCTTGGCCGGGGTCGGTTGCCGTCTATGGGGCGCCGCAGGACAGTGATTATGCTTTGCAGGACATCATCCGCGACCCTGCGGGCATGGGCGAGACGCTGACGCCTTTGCCGCGCGGGCGGGCAGGGCTGTGGGACCGGCAGGCGGGGTTTGATCTACGGCTTATGCAAGGCGCGCTGGGCAGTGCCACGGCACAGGCGGTGCTGTCGGGGGCAAACTTGCTGGCTATCGGTGACGGGTCGCCTGACGCTTGGGAACTGCTGCAATTCCGCGAGTCTACGCCCTTGGGTACGGGTGCATTCCGGCTGCACGGGTTGCTGCGCGGGCAGGCGGGCAGTCGCGGGATTATGCCTGATCTCTGGCCTGTGGGATCACGCGTTGTCGTGCTCGACGCCCGTGTTGACCAGTTGGTGCTGCCATCCTCCGCACGCGGGCAGGACCGTCATTTCCGCTATGGTCCGGCCAAGCGGCCTTTGGGCGATCCCAGTTTCCGCTACACCGTCGCCGCGTTCCAGGGCAACGGGCTGCGGCCCTATCCGGTCGCACATCTGCGCGCGCGGCAGGCGGCGGACGGGCTGCATCTGGCGTGGATCCGCTGCAGCCGGATCGACGGCGATCTTTGGGCCGATGGCGAAGTGCCTTTGGGCGAAGCGACCGAAGGCTACCAGATCCGCGTGATCCGCGACGGGATCATCCGGCGCAGCGTGACGGTGAACGCACCAGTGTGGCACTATCCCGCCAGCCTGATCGCCGCCGATCACGGCGGCGCGGCTTATCGCATCGAGGTAGCGCAACTGTCTGACCGTTTCGGCCCCGGCCCCTTTACCGCGCGGATCGTGGCGTGAGGGGGCTGCAACTGGCCGATCTGGAACTTGCGACGCGGGCGCTTTTGCTGCTGCCCGCGTCCGACCGTGCGCCTGCGCTGGACCGGATGCTGCAGGCCGCAAGGCTGGGGGCTGCCCATCACGCCATTAACGGCACAGCACATCCCGCGCATGGCACCGGCACGCTCATGTCCGCACTCTCCCGCCTGCCCATCGCGCCGCGTCCGCCTGTGCTGACGCGCGATTACCTGCACTGTCTGGCCTTTGTCGCCATCACGATCCGTGATCTGACAGATGACACCTTTGATATTGGCGAGCGCACCCTATTTGCGTTACAAAGGACACCTTGAACAAAGGACCGATGCCATGCGCCAGCCGAAACCCGCCCTGACCGAACTTGATCCCGTCTGGCACCGCATCCGGCAAGAGGCCGAGGATGCCATCGTCTCTGAGCCGCTGATCGGCGGCATGGTCCATGCGGGCGTGCTGCATCACGCGACGTTTGAAGCGGCCCTTGGCTACCGGATTTCGCTGAAACTCGCCTCGACCGAGATGTCCGAACAGATCCTGCGCGAAACCGCCAATGCCGCCTATGCCGCCAATCCCGAACTGGCCGTGGCCGCGCGCGCCGATCTCGTTGCGATCTACGACCGCGATCCGGCCTGCCACCGGCTGATCCAGCCTTTGTTGTTCTTCAAAGGGTTTCAGGCGGTGCAGGCGTATCGGTTGGGCCATTACCTCTGGACCCAAGGGCGGCGCGACATGGCCTATTTCATCCAGATGCGGGTGAGCGAGGTCTTCGGCGTCGACATCCACCCCGCAGCGCGGATGGGCAAAGGCATCATGATCGACCACGCGCATTCGGTGGTGATCGGGGAAACCGCCGTTGTCGGCGACAATGTGTCGATGCTGCATTCGGTCACTTTGGGCGGCACCGGCAAGGAAGACGACGACCGCCACCCCAAGATCGGCAACGGCGTGCTGATCGGGGCTGGCGCGAAAGTGCTGGGCAATATCAAGATCGGCCATTGCAGCCGCATCGCCGCGGGGTCCGTGGTGCTCGACGATGTGCCCCCGATGAAGACCGTGGCCGGCGTGCCTGCGCGGATCGTGGGCGAGGCCGGATGCGCGCAGCCGTCAGTGACGATGGATCAGTTGTTTGATCACGAGGGGTGAGGGGTGAGTTAGACGGCGGCTATGCGGGACAAAGCTGTCGTTGCCTATATCCATCCTTGGAGCTAGATCCCCAGAATGACTGAGCCAGCGGAAAACAATAATGCCACTGACGACTTGCTGGAGCAATTCTTACACTTTGATGCTCTCGGGCTGAAAAAAGAATCTAAGCAAGCTGTCTTGGCGATTATTGACATCGTCCACAGCTTGGATGCCAAGGTGGCTTGGACACAGAACAATCTGGACCGATTGCAATGGAACCGCAGAAGTCGGATAAGGCATGAATTTTACGAAGCTATCATTTTTCTGGCCCTGAAAGCCGACTTTGATCGCGGCGACCCCGAAGCCAGCTATCTTCTTGGAAAGTATGCGCAAAATCTCTATTCATCGCCGTCTCTTCATGCGCAAATTGGCCAGCGATCAGCGATGGATTTCTTTCGGATAGCATTTCAATCTGCCCCAAGTTGTGTCCGGTATCGCCGCGCCTATCTCTGTTCGCTGTTGAATGGATTGCAATATGCCTTTCATGAGTGGCCTAGTGGAATTCTGATTGACCACACTAATTGGCATTCAGAATTACGGGAACTCAGAGAGCAGCTTTCTGTCGCGTCGTCACTCGATAGCGATGACGAATTTGCGGCCACGTTGGCTGAGTGGTTTGAAAATACTGAGCAATATGAAAGAAGGCTAGCTACGCAGCCGACTGTCCGCTAAGGGCTCAAACCGGACATTCCAGTGCAAAAAGCCCCACCATCCGGCGGGGCTTTTTTGTTTTGACCAGCCCTACGCCAGCATGGTCATCGGATTTTCCAGATTATCCTTGATCGCCTGCAGCAGGTTCGCGCCCAAGGCCCCGTCGATCACGCGGTGATCGACCGACAGGGTGACGCTCATGATCGTCGCGACTGTCAGTTCGCCATCCTTGCCCACGACGGGTTTTTTGACGCCCGCGCCGACCGCGAGAATTGCGGCATGGGGCGGGTTGATGATCGCGTCGAAATTGTCGATCCCGAACATGCCCAGATTGGAAATCGCGAAACTGCCGCCTTGGTATTCCTGCGGGGCGAGCTTGCGGTCGCGGGCGCGCGTGGCGAGGTCTTTCATCTCGGCCGACAGCGCAGACAGCGATTTCATCTCGGCATCGCGCAAGACGGGGGTGAACAGCCCGCCTTCGATGGCGACAGCAACAGCCACGTCGGATTTGCTGAACTTCAGCGTGCGGTCGCCCGCCCAGACGGCATTCGCATCGGGCACCTGTTGCAGCGCCAAGGCGCAGGCCTTGATGATGAAATCATTGACCGACAGCTTCACGCCGCGCCCTTCAAGCTGCGCGTTAAGCTGACCACGGAATTTCATCAGCGCGTCTAGGTTGATATCGCGGCGCAGATAGAAATGCGGGACCGATTGCTTGGCTTCGGTCAGGCGGGCGGCGATGGTCTTGCGCATCCCGTCGAGCTTGACCTCCTCGTAGGGGCGACCGTCGTACATCTTGATGACGGCATCCGTGCTGGGACCGCTGGCCATTGCTGGAACTGGTTTCGGAGCGTCGGCTTTGGGTGTCTCTGTCTTGGCGGGGGCGGGTTTGGCACCTGCCTTGGCGGCTTCGACATCGGCCTTGACGATCCGGCCATGCGGACCGGAGCCGGTCACACCCGACAGATCGAGACCCTTGTCCGCCGCGATCCGGCGGGCAAGAGGGGAGGCGAAGACGCGGTTGCCGTCTTTCACAGGGGCAGCGGGGGCGGGTGTTGCTGCCTGAGGCCCCGGCGCGGGGGCCGGGGCGTCGGCTTTCTTCGCCGACGCGTCCCGGGCCTGACCCGGGACCTCGCCGATATCATCGGCAGACTCGCCATCCTCCAGCAACACGGCGATCACGTCATTGACCTTCACGCCTTCGGTGCCTTCGGGGATCATGATCTTGCCCATGATCCCTTCGTCCACGGCCTCGAATTCCATCGTGGCCTTGTCGGTTTCGATTTCGGCCAGAATGTCACCCGACGACACTTTGTCGCCTTCCTTGACGTGCCATTTGGCCAGCGTGCCTTCCTCCATCGTGGGCGACAGGGCGGGCATCAGAATTTCTGTGGGCATCGCATTGTCTCCTTAGCGGTAGGTCACTTGTTTGCAGGCGGCGACGACTTCATCGGTCGTGACCAGCGCGTGTTTTTCGAGGTTCGCGGCATAGGGCATCGGCACGTCCTTGCCGGTGCAGTTGATCACCGGCGCATCCAGATAATCGAAGGCCTGCTGCATGATGACGCTGCTGATATACCCGCCGACGCTGCCCTGCGGCCAGCCTTCTTCGACAGTCACACAGCGGTTGGTCTTGCGCACGGAGGCGAGGATCGTTTCGGTATCCATCGGGCGCAGGGTGCGCAGGTTGATCACCTCGGCGCTGATGCCTTCTTCGGCCAGTTTCTCGGCCGCAGCCAGCGCATAGGTCATGCCGATGCCAAAGCTGACGATGGTCACATCATCACCGGCGCGTTCGATCTTGGCCTTGCCGAAGGGAATGGTGAAATCATCCATGACCGGCACGTCGAAGGACTTGCCATAGAGGATCTCGTTTTCCAGAAAGATCACCGGGTTGGGGTCGCGGATCGCGGTTTTCATGAGGCCCTTCGCATCAGCGGCGGAATAGGGCATCACGACCTTGAGGCCGGGGATCTGCATATACCAAGCCGCATAGTCCTGGCTGTGCTGCGCACCCACGCGGGCGGCGGCACCGTTGGGACCACGGAACACCATCGGCGCACCCATCTGGCCGCCCGACATGTAAAGCGTCTTGGCGGCAGAGTTGATGATATGGTCGATGGCCTGCATCGCGAAGTTGAAGGTCATGAATTCGACAATGGGCTTCAGCCCGCCAAAGGCCGCACCGGTCGCGATCCCTGCAAAACCATGTTCGGTGATCGGCGTGTCGATCACGCGTTTCGCGCCGAATTCATCCAGCAGACCTTGGCTAATCTTGTAGGCGCCCTGATATTCGGCGACTTCCTCGCCCATCAGGAACACGTCGGGGTCGCGGCGCATTTCCTCGGCCATGGCGTCGCGGAGTGCTTCGCGGACGGTGGTCGGTTTCACCGCGACATCATCGGCCCAATCGGGGCTGACATCGGCGACGGGGGCGGCGGGTTTTGCGACTGCGGGGGCTTTTGCGGGCGGTTCCTTGTCGGCGCGAGGCCCCGGCTCAGAGGCCGGGGCGTGATCTGCCGCGTCCCGGGCCTGACCCGGGACCTCATCCGCATTTTCACCTTCCTCGACCAGCACGGCAATAGCGGTATTCACCTTCACGCCTTCGGTGCCTTCGACGATCAGGATCTTGCCGATGATCCCTTCGTCCACGGCTTCGAATTCCATCGTGGCCTTGTCGGTTTCGATCTCGGCAAGGATGTCACCGGACGACACCTTATCGCCTTCCTTGACCAGCCACTTGGCCAGCGTGCCTTCTTCCATGG
The DNA here is from genome assembly GCF_034652275.1 of Yoonia sp. 72. Taxonomy (NCBI): domain Bacteria; kingdom Pseudomonadati; phylum Pseudomonadota; class Alphaproteobacteria; order Rhodobacterales; family Paracoccaceae; genus Yoonia; species Yoonia sp. 72. The sequence goes on from NZ_JAXIWG010000001.1 coordinate 147,715, forward strand.
TGGGGGACAGGGCGGGCATCAGAATTTCGGTTGCCATGTCTCAAGCCTCCTGCGGGATTTCTGTGGCGTAGATATCGGTCCAAAGCTCGTCGAGATGCGGCTCGGGGCTTTCCTTGGAAAACTCGGCAGCCTCGTTCACGATGGCCTTGATTTCCTTGTCGATGGCCTTGAGGTCATCGTCGGTCGCGTGTTTGCCGGTCAGCAACATATCGCGGACCTGTTCGATCGGGTCGCGTTCGTCGCGCATTTTCTGCACCTCGTCGCGGGTGCGGTATTTGGCGGGGTCCGACATCGAATGGCCGCGATAGCGGTAGGTCTTGACCTCAAGAATATATGGTCCCTTGCCCGCGCGGCAGTGTGCGACGGCACGTTCGCCCGCTTCCTTGACGGCAAGCACGTTCATGCCGTCGACTTCCTCGCCCTTGATGCCGTAAGCGGCACCGCGTTCCCACAGGCTTGGCGATTTGGTCGACCGCACGACGGAGGTGCCCATCGCATAGCCGTTGTTTTCGATCACGAAGATCACGGGCAGATCCCACAGCTGCGCCATGTTGTAGGTCTCGTAAACCTGACCCTGGTTGGCCGCACCGTCACCGAAATAGGCGAAAGTCACGCGGTCGTTGCCGCGGTATTTGTCGGCAAAGGCCAGACCCGCGCCCAGCGGCACCTGCGCGCCGACGATACCGTGGCCGCCGTAGAAATGTTTCTCTTTCGAGAACATATGCATGGAGCCGCCCTTGCCCTTGGAAAAGCCGCCCTCGCGCCCTGTCAGTTCGGCCATGATCCCCTTGGGGTCCATGCCGCAGGCCAGCATGTGGCCGTGATCACGGTAGGAGGTGACGCGCTTGTCGCCTTCTTCAGCGGCGGCCTCCAGCCCGACGACAACCGCTTCCTGCCCGATGTAGAGGTGGCAGAAACCGCCGATCAGGCCCATGCCGTATAGCTGGCCCGCCTTTTCCTCGAACCGCCGGATCAGCAGCATTTCACGGTAATGTCCCAGCAATTCCTCTGCCGAGACGTTGGATTTCGCGGCGGCCTGTTTTGGCGGCATGAGCATTCCTCCAGCGTTTTGGTATATAGTTTAGTATTAAACTATCTTTTAGTGCATTTGGAACTGGATTGCCACCGACATTATGACGCCACGGCAGGATGGCAGGTTTGCGCGGGATGCAAGGCTGGCAGACAGGTCGCGCCCGACCTTTGGCGGTGATTGCGTCACCGCGCGGGGGATGGAATCAGCGGATCACGATCTCGTCGACGCGGATCATGCCCAGCACATCGCGGGCCTGTTCATCGAGCAGATCGAGATCAAGAAAACTGTCCGACAGCCGCGTGGTCAGGTTTTCCATCCGCGCGACCTCGGCTTGGAGTGCGGCCAACTCCACTCGCAGGGTGGCGGCTTCGGCACGCACCTCGACCCGTTTGAACAGACCGTTGTGCCCCTGCACGGCGGCAAAGGTGAAATACAATCCAAGGACGATCATCCCCAGAAAGTACAAGGTCGCCCCGATTGCGGGCCGGTTGCGTTTCAACATCTGCTGTCCTCTGGTGTCGCCTCTGGCGGGCGACTGCCAGTAAAATTGCATATTCGAATCGCAAATGGAATGCCCAAAATGCGTGGGCCCTAGTCGCGTCCGCGATAGATTTCGACCAGTTTGGCCAGCATCGCCAGCGCATCCGCGCGGTCGCGCTGGAAGGAATTGCGCCCGATGATCGACCCGTTGCCGCCACCGTCGCGGATCGCGCGGGCATCGTCATAAACGGCATCGGCCCCTTTGGCAGCACCGCCCGAAAACACCGTGATCCGGCGCCCGTTGAAAGCGGATTGCATGCAATGGCGCACGCGCGCGGCCTGTGTTGCGATGTCGATGCCCTTGTCCTGATAGACCTTTTTCGCCTCGGGCAGGGACAGATGGTCGGTGGACAGTTTGATCTTGATAATATGCGCCCCCAGCAGCGCCGCGATCTGGGCGGCATAGGCCGCGATGTCGATCGCGGTCTCTCCGTCCTTGTCCAGCGCCTCGCCGCGTGGATAGGACCAGATGACAGTGGCGATGCCTTTGGCCGCCGCCTCGCGCCGCATCTCGGCAATGTCACCGAACATATCAAGCGCCGCAGACGACCCCGGATAGATCGTGAACCCGATGGCCGAACAGCCAAGACGCAATGCGTCGTCAACCGATGCCGTGATCGCCTGCGTCTTGGGGGCGGCGTCGGGGATCAGCGAATTGGCGGAGTTCACTTTCAGGATTGTGGGAATCTGGCCAGCGAATGTATCCGCCCCCGCCTCGATCATTCCCAGAGGGGCGGCATAGGCGTTGAGCCCTGCATCAATCGCCAGCTGGTAATGGTAATGCGGGTCATAGGCGGCGGGGTTGGCGGCAAAAGTGCGTGCGGGGCCATGCTCGAACCCCTGATCGACGGGCAGAATAATCATTTTGCCGGTGCCGCCCAGTTTGCCGGTCATCAGCATACGGGCCAGATTAGCCTTTACGCCGGGCGTTTCGCCTTCGTAATGGCCAAGGATTTTCTGGACGGTGCGGGTGGTTTTCATAGTGGGCCCCTGTGCAAGCGGTGTTCTTACGCAGCGATAGAAGCGCCAGCGCCCGGTTGCAAATGTGTTAGCGCAACCGGGCGCAATGTTATCGCAAACGGCGGGTTCAGGGTTGCGTCAGATAGCGTTGCGGCAGGTCTGCCTCGAACCAGTCACCAATGGCCAGCTCTTCCATGCGGGTCGCCGTGGCCTGCCATGCGGCGGCGACATCAGCGCCGCGCGCAGCGAACCGGCCGTCGATCTCGGCGCGCAGCGACGCTGCCGCGACATCGCCTACGGCTTCGGCCAGCACTGCATAGTAATAGGCCCGCGCATAGGACCGCGCGGCCCCCTGGCCTGCGTGATGCGCCAGCGCCAGCGCCCGCAGATCGCGCGGATCATTCCCGCTGATCGCGGTGACGGGGGCAGGGGCCGAGACCAGATGTGCCTCTTGCGCTGTCAGAACCGCTTGTGTGGTCATCTGCGATTCCAGCCGGTCAAGCTGGCCTACGGCACCGACCGTGCCATGTTCGCTCGCCAGCAGCGCATAGCCATAGGCGGTGGCGATGTCGCGCGCCTCTGTCGCCTTGGACAGCAGCAGTGCGACCTCGCCTGCGACATCCGGATCGTCCAGCAATGGCGTCAGCAGGCCGGGCACAAGCACCGTGCTGCGGGGCACGCCGTCACCGTTGAGCAGCGCCGTGGCGATACGCAAGCGGTCTGCCTGCGACAGATCATCCAGTCGTTCAACCGCCGCCAGTTCTTCCAGCGTCAGGATGCGTGTGCGCGCCAGCGGCGTGCTGCGCGCCTGCAGTCCCATCGCCACGATCAGCGAGGGGATGCTGCCATACATCTGCGGTTCGACGACAACGCCACCGGCGGGCAGGTCGGCCTCGATCGTGATTTCACCCGGATCGGTGACGAAGGTTTCGACTTCGGCCATCAGATCGTCGATGAAATTCCGCTCGACCGCACCAAGGGGGCGAAATCCGCCTTCGGTCACTAATTGCGTCAGCGCCTCGGTGCCCAGTTCGCGCACGGCGACCGGATCGCGCAGGTTGGGTGGCAACACCTGCGACACGGCCGCCCAGCCGCCCGTATCCTTCAGCGTGGCCACCGCCCGCGACAGCCGGATCGCAGGGTCGCCGGGATAGCCGAATTCGCCCATGCGCGGCAGGATCGTCCCGCTGGCCGAGACATCGAGGATGCCAAAGCCGTTGACCGCGATGGTCGTGTCCAGCGCAGTTTCGCCGGTGGTATAGGCATAGGTCGCGCTGACCTTGAACTGGTCAAGCGGGACATCGCGATAGCCCGCCGTGCGCAGCGCCACCGCGATATCGCGTTCGAAACAGGCAAGGCTGGCACGCGCGCCGATCAGGTTCAGGGTCAGCGCAGCACTGGTCTGGAACGGGGCGATGAAATCGGAGGACAGGGTCGCGCGGTCGATGGTGACCTCGCACTGGCCCGCTTGATCGTAGGGCAGGACAGGGCGCGCCACGATCCCCGACATCGCGACAGTGCCGCGCATCGGATCAGCCGACAGATGGTCATATCGCAGCTCCATCCGCGTGCGCAGCGCGGAAATGCCGGTATTGGCCAGCGCCGTGGCAATCCGGTCAGGGCTGAAGAATTCGCCCAGCGTGATCTGGGGGTCCTGCGCGCTGGCCGACAGGGGCAACAGCACGGCAAGGGCGGTGGCGGGAAGACGGGTGAGGGTGGTCATGGCTCTCTCCTTGTTGATGGAAAGAGTATTTATGAACAATGTTCACAAAGCAAGCGCAAAATGCGCGCAGGGCAGGGATCACGCTGCTGTCTGTTGCTTGGCGATCTAGGACTGACCCGTTCCGACGACTGCGCAGAACGGATCAGGCGATTGCCGCAGAACAAGCGTATCACCCGTCGCGGGATAGCTGACCCCCAAGGTCGTCGCGACATGCCGCTTTACTTCGATGGGGTCGGGCCACGCCTCTGCGTGGGTTTCTGCGAAACTGGCCTGCGGGGTCAGGGTCAGCGTGTGGCGGTCTTCGATGCTGAAATAACCCATGGTGATCAGCATGATGAAGTCTGTGACATTGTCGGTGATCGTGAATGTCTCGCCTTCGGAACCGAGGAAAACGTAGGTGTCCCGCCCTACGTTTTTCCAGACTGCCAGATAACTGCCGTCGCCGCCGCAGCGCACCAAAGGCAGAATCGTTCTTTCCAGCCCTTCGGTGCCGAACCAGTGGCGCACCAGATCGGGTTCGATCACAAAGGCTAGATGCGACCACAGATCGTCCATGCTGGCGACGGGCATCGTCGGCATGAACAGCGCGTCGGTGCGTCTGTAGCGAAAGGTCTGGTTCTGGGCGGCAAGCCAGCCAATCAGGTCCCAGATCGCGCCGTCGAGGGCGAACCCGTCGGGCAGCGATGCCCGCAAGGCGGTCTCGAATCTGCGGTCGGGTTGCATGCTGCGTCCTTGTCGTGACTTACCCCAGTGCTGCGACCCCCGGCAGGGTCTTGCCTTCCATCCATTCCAGAAACGCCCCCCCCGCGCCCGAGATATAGGTGAAATCATCGGCAACGCCAGCTTGGTTCAACGCGGATACCGTGTCACCACCACCCGCGACGGAAATCAGCTTGCCTGCCTTTGATAACTCGGCGGCCTTGGCGGCGGCAGCGTTGGTGGCCGCATCGAAGGGGGCGATCTCGAAGGCACCCAGCGGGCCGTTCCAGACCAGCGTCTTGGCGCGCTCCAGCACCTCGGCGATATAGGCGACGGTCGCGGGGCCTGCATCAAGGATCATCGCATCATCGGGGCAGGCGTCGGGGGCGAGCGTCTCGCTTGCGGCACCCGCCTTGAATTCACGCGCCACGACGATGTCGCGCGGCAGGATGATCTCGCAGCCTGCGGCCTGCGCCTTGGCCAGAATTTCGCGCGCCGTATCGGCCAGATCATGTTCGCAGAGCGATTTGCCCACGTTGAACCCTTGCGCGGCCAAAAAGGTATTCGCCATGCCGCCGCCGATCACCAGATGATCGACCTTGCCCACCAGATTGCCCAGAAGGTCCAGCTTGGTCGATACTTTCGCCCCACCGACAACGGCCACGACAGGGCGGGCAGGATTGCCAAGGGCGGCGTCCAGTGCGCCCAGTTCTTCTTCCATCAACCGCCCCGCGCAGGCAGGCAGCAGGTGCGCGATGGCTTCGGTGCTGGCGTGCGCGCGGTGGGCGGCGGAAAAGGCGTCGTTGACATAGATGTCGCCAAGGCTGGCCAATCGGGCGGCAAAGGCCGCGTCATTGCTTTCCTCGCCCGGATGAAAGCGCAGGTTTTCCAAAAGCAGGACCTCTTCATCCTCCATCTCGTCCACGGCCTCGGCATAGTTGGAACTGACGAAAGTCACCGTCAGCCCCAGCACATCGGCCACCGTGCCTGCGATATGTTCCAGCGACATTTCGGGCACGACCTTGCCCTTGGGCCGGTCGAAATGCGCGAGCAGGATGACCTTGCCGCCTTTGGCGTGGATGTCATCGACGGTCGGGATGATCCGTTCGATCCGGCTGGTATCGGTCACGACACCATTATCCACCGGCACGTTGATATCCACGCGCACCAGCGCGCGCTTGCCTGCGAAATCCATGTCGTCGAGTGTCTTGTAAGCCATATCCGGTCTCCCTTTGCGGCTATGTGGCGCAAAAGGCAGGGTCCGGTCAATGGGCGGTCCGCGCGCGGCAGGGACACCGCGCGCGGACCGTTCACGCGGCGCGGTTGCGGGTGCCGGTCAAGGCAAAGTAAAGTCCGCCCGCCAGCAGCAGCAGATGGAACTGGTTGAACATCAACAGCTCCAGCGGCGGCGCCCAGTATGCGACATAGATCACGCCCGCGATGATCGCAGCCAGACCCGCGCCTGCGATACGCGTGATCAGATCACCTGTCGCACCGCGCAGAAATCCGCCCACAAGCAACAAGATGCCGACGCCCACTTCGCCGATCGCGGCCAGCGCCCAGAGCACGAAAGGCACGCCGAACCCTGCGGCCATATCCGCGCTCAGCGGGAATTTGTCATATCCTTGCTGCAACAACACCAGCGCCAGCGGCAGGCGCAGCAGCCAGTGCGCATAAGTCCCGCGCGGCAAGGCACGGGACGTGCGTTCGATCATGTCGGTCGTATAGGCCATCTCCATAGTCCTTTCCCAGTCGTTGTGATTGTTGGATTTACGGCAGATGGGACGGGCCGGATCAGGCCGAAAGACCGCGTGGACACCATGTCGCAGCGGGCGCGGGGGCTTTCCCTTGCAAGCGCTGCACAGTAGTGTGCGCCCGAATTGACCCAAAAGGAGCCCGCAATGGCCGAGATCAAAGACCCCGAGAACACCATCATCATGACCCTCAAGGGCGGTGACGTCATCATCCAGTTGCTGCCCGATGTGGCCCCCGGCCATTGCGCACGGATGAAGGAACTCGCCCGCGCCGGTGCCTATGACAATGTCGCCTTCCACCGCGTGATCGACGGGTTCATGGCGCAGACGGGCGATGTGGCCAATGGCAATATGGAAAAGGATTTCAACATCCGCCGCGCGGGCACAGGCGGGTCGGACCTCCCCGACCTCAAGGCTGAGTTCTCGCGCATCCCTCATGCCCGCGGGTCGATCGGTGCGGCGCGGTCTTCCAGCCCCGACAGCGCCAACAGCCAGTTCTTCATCAACTTCAAGGACAATGATTTCCTGAACGGCCAGTACACCGTTTACGGGCAGGTCATTTCCGGCATGGACCATGTCGATGCGATCACCCGTGGTGAACCCCCGATGAACCCCGACCGCATGATCAGCGTCAAGGTGGCCGCCGATGTATAAGCACCTTCTTGCACTGGCCTTGCTGGCCAGCCCCGCCTATAGCGCCGGACTGGAAATCGACATCGTTGGCGAAGCCAACGGCACCATCACCATCGACCTGTTCGAGGATGTGGCACCCTTGCACGTCGCGCAAATCACCGCGATTGCGGCCGAGGGCGCTTATGACAACGTGGTGTTCCACCGCGTGATCGACGGTTTCATGGCGCAGACGGGCGATGTGGAAAACGGCGTGATGGGCAGCGACTTGTCGCGCGCTGGGACGGGTGGGTCGTCCTTGGGCGACATTCCCGCCGAATTCTCGGACCTGCCGTTCGAGCGTGGCGTTGTCGGCATGGCCCGTTCGCAGAACCCCAATTCCGCGAACAGCCAGTTCTTCATCATGTTCGAACCGGGCTATTTCCTGAACGGCCAGTACACTGTGGTCGGACAGGTGACAGAAGGCATGGAGATCGTCGATGCGATCAAGCGCGGCACCGGCGCCAATGGCGCGGTGATCGGCCAGCCTGATATGATGGCCGCCGTGCGCGTCATCGACTGACATTCCTACAGCCCCCTCACCTTTGCGCGAGGGGGCTGTGCGGCTTCGCCGCGATCCGGCATCCTGACCCTGCCTTCAGGGAGGATGCGATGCGATTGACCCTCACTTTTGCGATGCTGGCCTTGCTGGCCACGCAGGCCACAGCGACCCCTGACCGCTGGCGCGGCGAATGGCCTGAGACCGATTTCACCACCACAGTGCTTGACGACTGGTCCGAGGTCATCTCGGGCGGTCCACCCAAGGACGGGATCCCCGCGCTGGATGATCCCACCTTCATCGCTGTCGCAGGCGAAAACCGGCTGGACCCGCGCGAACCCGTCATCACGCTGGAAATCGAAGGGCAGGTGCCGCGCGCCTATCCAATCCGGTATCTGACATGGCATGAGATCGTGAACGATGTTGTCGGTGACATGCACGTCGCGGTGACGTTCTGTCCTTTGTGCAATTCGGGCATCAGTTTCGACAGGCGGACGGACGCGGGCCTGCTCAGCTTTGGCGTGTCGGGCAAGCTGCGCCATTCCGACATGATCATGTATGACCGCGAAACCCAAAGCTGGTGGCAGCAGGCGACAGGTGACGCCATCGTCGGCACCCTGACCGGCACCGAACTGCAGACCCTGCCAAGCTGGATGGAAAGCTGGGACATGTTCCGCACCCGCAACCCCGAGGGGCTGGTGATGGATGAACCGGCGTTCAACCGCACCTATGGCGCCAACCCTTATGTGCGCTACGATTCGTCCCAGCGCCCGTTCCTGTTTTCGGGCGAGATGCCACCCCATGACATTCCCGCCCTTGCGCGTGTCGTCCGTGTGGGCGACCGCGCATGGCCGCTGTCGCGGTTGTCCGAACTGGGCGAGGTGACAGAGCAAGGCGTCACCCTGACTTGGGTCGCGGGGCAGGCCTCGGCGCTGGACACGGCGCAAATCGGGGCGGGGCGCGATGTGGGCAATGTGCGGGTGCGTGATGCGGCAGGGGCCGATATTGCCCACGACGTGATGTTCGCCTTCGCCTTTCATGCTTTCTGGCCCGAGGGCGACTGGATGCTCGGCAACTGATCCGGCCTTGACTTGATCCCATCGCCGCCCTTTGGTGCGGCGATGGAACGTAAATCCCAAGTTGATCTTTTCGGTGCCACCGCCCTGACGGGTTTTGCGCTGCTTCTGGCCTTCAATCAGGTGGTAATCAAGGTCACCAATGACGGGTTGCAACCTGTGTTTTTCGCGGGTTTGCGGTCTGCTGGCGCTGTTTTTTGTATCCTGCTTTGGCTTTACTGGCGCAAGATCCCTTTGCAGATCATGCCCGGCACTGCATGGTCGGGCATCATTGTGGGGCTGGTGTTCGCGGTCGAGTTCCTGTGCCTTTTCATCGCCCTCGACCTGACAGCCGTCAGCCGCGCCAGCGTGATCTTCTATTCCATGCCGGTCTGGTTGGCGCTGATCGCGCATGTTGTGCTGCCCGACGACAAGATCACCCCGCGCAAGGCGCTGGGGCTGGGTCTTGCCCTTGGCGGTGTGGCCTTGGCAATCCTGACGCGCGATGACGGGGCGGGCAGTCTCTGGGGTGATCTGGCGGCGCTGGGGGCCGCCATCGGCTGGGCGGTGACCGCGATGATGGCCAAGGCGTCCCCGCTGCGGCAGGTCAAACCCGAGCTGCAATTGCTGTGGCAGGTGGTTATCTCCGCACCGGTCCTGCTCATTGCGGCCTTGTTCTTTGGCCCGCTGGTGCGCGAGTTCGCCCCTATCCACGCGGCGGGTCTGGCGTTCCAGATCGTCGTCGTGGTCAGCGCGGGCTTTATCTTCTGGCTGTGGCTGTTGTCGGTCTATCCGGCGTCCAGCGTTGCTTCGTTCAGCTTTCTGTCGCCCGTGCTCAGCGTGGCGCTCGGCTGGTTGCTCTTGGGCGAAGAGATCGGGCCAAACCTGATAGGCGCACTGGTGCTTGTCGCCATCGGCATCCTGCTCATCAACCGCCCCGTCAGGTCCCGCAAAACGTCCGGGTCACGCGCTCCGATTGGATAGGGGGCTTGGCGTAAGCGGCTGTCGCAGCGGTCAAGGGCGCATAGGGCTGCGTGACAGCCCCCAGCAGCGCGTCAAACGGCGCGAAATCACCCGCGACACCGGCCCCGATCGCTTCCTCGACGCGGTGGTTGCGCGGAATGATCTGCGGATTGGCCTGCGCCATGATCGCGGCGGCATCGTCCGCCTGACGCGGCCGCCAGCGGGCCGCCCAAGCATCGAAGGCCTCGCGGTCCAGAAACTGGTCGCGCGCCTGACCTGTCGCCAGCGCGGTAAAGGTCGCGGTGAAATCCGCGCCATCCTTGGCCATCAGGTTCAGAAGGTCCGTGACCAGTGCCGCATCCTCGGGCGTGGGGTCGGCAATCCCTAGCTTGGCCGCAAAGACCTGCAACCACGCCTGCGCATAGATCGGGGCAAAGCCGTGCACGGCGGCGGTGAAATCCTGCACGGCCTTGTCACGGTCCGGCATCAGCGGGATGAGCGCGGTTGCAAATTGCGCCATGTTCCACGCCCCGATCTGCGGCTGGTTGCCATAGGCGTATCGCCCTTGGCTGTCGATCGCACTGAACACCGCGCCATGCTCGAAATCATCGACAAAGGCGCAGGGGCCATAATCGATCGTCTCGCCCGCGATGCTGACATTGTCGGTATTCATCACGCCATGGATGAACCCCAACCCCATCCAGCGCGCGATCAGCCGCGCGTACCGCGCGATCACGGCATCAAGCAGGGCTGCGTGCCCATCCGCCTGCGGGTAATGCCGCGCGATCACGTGATCCGTCAGCGCCTGCAACGCATCCAGATCCTTGCGCGCCGCGAAAAACTGGAAGGTGCCGACACGAATATGGCTTTGCGCCACGCGGGTGATGACAGCCCCCGGCAGGCGGGTTTCGCGGTACACATCCTCGCCCGTGGTCACGGCCGCCAGCGCGCGGGTGGTCGGCACGCCAAGGGCCGCCATCGCCTCTGACACCAGATATTCGCGCATCACGGGACCAAGCCATGCACGGCCATCGCCCGACCGCGAGTAGGGCGTCGGGCCGGCGCCTTTCAGCTGGATATCGCGGCGAATGCCGTCGCTGCCCACAACCTCGCCCAGCAGGATCGCGCGGCCATCGCCCAGTTGCGGGTTCCAGTGCCCGAACTGATGACCGGCATAGACGGTCGCAATCGGGCTTGCCCCTGCAGGGATATGGTTGCCCGCAAACACCTGTGCGGCATCCGGCGCATGCAGGTCGATCTCGAGCACCGCCGCCAGCGCGTCGTTGCGCGCAAAGATGGCGGGCGCCGCCACGGGCGTTGGCAGTTGCGGCGTGAACATCTGCGCGGGCAGGGCGGCATAGCTATTGTCAAAAGCGATCTTCATAGGCGGGCAAGTCTTTCGGCCAGCAGGGCATAGAACCCTTCTGCATCGATATCGCCGATGAACAGCGCATTCTTGGGACGGTCGGTGATGCCCCACCAATCGGCAACCGTCATACCAAGCGTAAGTTCCGATCCCGTCTCGATCTCGACATTGATAAGGCGGCCGGTAAAGAGGCTCGGGTCGATCAGATAGGCGACGGTGCAGGGATCATGCAAAGGCGCGCCTTCCGATCCGTATTTCTCCATATCGAAACGCTCGAAGAAATCGGTCCAGGCCGCGACCATATCGCCCACCTTGGTGCCCATCGCGCGGAAGGCGTCGATGCGGGCCTTGGTGGTCAGCGCCTTGTGGGTCACATCGAGCGGCATCACGACCAAAGGCACACCCGCGTCGAACACGATCTTGGCGGCTTCGGGATCGACGTAAATGTTGAATTCGGCGGCGGGGGTGATGTTGCCCACCTCGAAATAGGCGCCCCCCATCAGCACGATTTCCTGTACGCGGGCGATGATATCGGGCGCGCGCTGAAACGCTGTCGCGATATTGGTCAAGGGGCCGACAGGGATCAGCGTGACGGAGCCTGCAGGCTCAGCACGCAAGGTCTCGATGATGAAATCGACGGCATGCTGGTCCTGCAACGGCATGACAGGGTCCGCCATCTGCGGCCCGTCAAGACCGGTCTTGCCATGCACATGTTCGGCCGTCACCAGCGGGCGCGCCAAGGGGGCGTCACAGCCTGCAAAAACCTTCACATCCGGTCGCCCCGCCAGTTCGCAGACGATCCGTGCGTTTTTCTCGGTCAACGGCAAAGGCACGTTGCCCGCAACGGCGGTGATCCCCAGAACGTCGATCTCGGGCGAGGCGAGGGCGAGCAGAATGGCCACGGCATCGTCTTGTCCGGGGTCTGTATCGATGATGATCTTACGCGGTGTCATGGTCTGGTCCTTGATGCTATCCGCGCACATTGTCCCTTGCGTGCAGCGGGGGCAAGAGGCGGCGGTTTTGTGATCGATCCGCACTGGTATTCGGCGCGCAAACTCCCCAGATACATATCACCCTTACCAAGGCCGGAGACGACAATGACCACCAGCAAAACCCTGTTCACCCTTGTGACCCTTGTGGCCGCGCTGCCTGCGTTCGCGCAATCCTCGGCGATCGACGTCAATGGCGACGGGCGGTACAGCTTTCCCGAAGTGCAGGCCGCAGCCCCCGAAGTGTCCGAAGACGACTTTGCCGCCCTCGATACCAACGGCGACGGCTTGCTCGATGCCGAGGAAATCGCGGCGGGCGAAGCGGCTGGCATTCTGCCACGCTGAAGTCCGTCACATCCCCAAGGGGATGTTCGGTGCGCTCCGCGCGGGGAGTATTTTTGGAAAAAAGAAGTCGCAAGACGCGCTGATCCACAGCTTCTTTTTTCTATAAATACTCCCGCCGGAGGCCTCCGTCGCGCGGCGCGCGGCGGATCAGACAGCGCCCCGCGACAAGGCGGCAACACCGGTGCGGGCCACCTCTTGCAGGCCGAGCGGACGCATCAGATCAGCAAACGCGTCGATCTTCTCGGGTGTGCCGGTGATCTCGAACACGAATGATTCCAGCGTGCTGTCCACGACATTGGCGCGGAAGATATCGGCAAGGCGCAGGGCCTCGACGCGGTGTTCGCCTTTGCCGGCGACCTTGAACAGGCCCAGTTCACGTTCCACGCTTGGCCCTTCGACGGTCAGGTCGTTGACCTTGTGCACGTCGATGATGCGACCCAGCTGCGCCTTGATCTGGATGATGATCTGCGGCGTGCCGGTGGTGACGATGGTGATGCGCGACCGGTGGCCCTGATGGTCCACCTCGGCCACGGTCAGGCTTTCGATGTTATAGCCGCGCCCCGCAAAGAGCCCGATCACGCGCGCCAGCACGCCGGGTTCGTTTTCGACCAGCACAGCCAATGTGTGCCGTTCCACCGTATCGGAATAGCTGGGCCGCAGGTCATAGGCGGAATGGCTGGTCGAGCCTTTTTTGATTTTCAGCGGTGACATGATCTGTCCCTTATCCTTGAATTGAGAGGCTTACACCAGCACCGCGCCGCCGGCCTGAATGGCATCCTTGGTCGAGGCATCGCCCAAGAGCATTTCGTTATGCGGCTTGCCCGAGGGGATCATCGGGAAGCAGTTTTCATGCTTTTCCACCAGACAATCGAACAGCACCGGCCCTTTGTGGGTCAGCATTTCCATGATCGCATCGTCCAATGTGTCAGGGTCGCTGCACAGGATGCCCTTGGCGCCGAACGCCTCGGCCAGTTTCACGAAATCGGGCAGGCTCTCGGACCAGCTGGACGAATAGCGTTCGCCATGCAGCAATTCCTGCCACTGGCGCACCATGCCCAGCCGTTCGTTGTTGAGGATGAATTGCTTGACCGGCAGACGGTATTGCATCGCCGTACCCAGTTCCTGCATGTTCATCAGCCACGATGCCTCGCCCGCCACGTTGATGACCAGCGCATCGGGATGCGCCATCTGCACGCCGATTGAGGCGGGGAAACCGTAGCCCATCGTGCCAAGGCCACCCGATGTCATCCAGCGGTTGGGGTCCTCGAACCCCAGATATTGCGCGGCCCACATCTGGTGCTGGCCCACTTCGGTGCAGATATAGCGGTCGTGCTTCTTGGTCAGCGCCTCAAGCCGTTGCAGCGCATATTGTGGTTTGATGACTTTGCCTTGCTGTTTGAACTTCAGGCAATCGACAGCGCGCCATTCGTTGATCTGGCCCCACCATTTGGCCAGACCTTCGGTGTTGGTCTTGCGCCCGCGGGCTTTCCAGACGTTGAGCAAATCTTCCAGCACATGGGCGACATCGCCAAGGATCGGGAAATCGGCATGCACCACCTTGTTGATGGACGATGCGTCGATGTCGATATGCGCCTTGCGCGACCGCGGGCTGAAGGCGTCGATCCGGCCGGTGATCCGGTCGTCGAACCGCGCGCCGATGTTGATCATCAGGTCGCAATCATGCATCGCCATATTGGCCTCGTAGAGGCCATGCATCCCCAGCATCCCCAGCCAGTTGTCACCCGATGCCGGATATGCGCCGAGACCCATCAGGGTCGAGGTGATCGGGAAACCCGTTGCCGCCACCAGTTCGCGCAACAATTGCGACGCAGCAGGGCCGGAGTTGATAACGCCGCCGCCTGTGTAAAAGATCGGGCGCTTGGCGGTTTCCATCGCCTTGGCCAGTTCGGTGATCATCGCCAGATCGCCTTTGACCTGGGGATTGTAATGGGTTTCGACCTGCCGCGCCTCGGTATAGGTGCCGGTTGCGAATTGCACGTCCTTGGGGATGTCGATCAGCACCGGACCGGGGCGGCCCGACAGCGCGATATGGAACGCCTCGTGCAGGGTCGCGGACAGTTTCTCGGTGTCCTTGACCAGCCAGTTGTGTTTCGTGCAGGGGCGCGTGATGCCGACGGTATCAGCCTCCTGAAATGCATCCGACCCGATCATGAAGGTCGGCACTTGCCCCGTCAGCACGATGATCGGGATGCTGTCCATCAGCGCGTCGGTCAGGCCGGTGACGGCATTGGTCGCACCGGGACCCGAAGTCACCAGCGCCACACCCGGTTTGCCGGTGGATCGCGCATAGCCTTCGGCGGCATGGACGGCGGCCTGTTCATGGCGGACCAGCACATGCTTGATGTGATTCTGTTGGAACAATTCGTCATAGATCGGCAGGACGGCCCCACCGGGATAGCCAAAGACGACTTCCACACCCTGATCGATCAGGGCCTGGACCACCATTTTTGCGCCCGTCATGGTCTTGCTCATCTCACTCGCCTCATATCCGGTTGTTGCGTTCTCGGCATAAAAAAACCCCCGAGTGTGTCGGGGGCGCATGGGATCGTTATGGATTTACCGTCACCGGCCCATGCGCATGTATTCCACAATTAGTACGACGACGTTCATCGGGTTTCCTTTTGCTGTAACGGGTTCTAGTGCGCCAGCGCGGAGGGGTCAACCACCGCGCTGGAGAAAATTACGCCTGACTGCGCTTTTTCGCAACTTTCTTTCAGAGACCGGCAGTCAGTGCGATATACGCGACATAGGCCACCAACATGCCGCCACCAACCAGCCGGTTCATCCGCCCGACAAAATAGACAAGTGCCAGCAACAAGAGCGTGATTCCGATCACAACCGGTGTGTCGACGCTCAGGAACCGCGGATCGACCGGAATTGGCGTCACGACAGCCGTGATTCCGAGGATGGCGAGGATGTTGAAGATGTTGGACCCCACGATATTGCCCAATGCGATGTCACGTTCGCCCCGGATCGCGGCCATGACCGTGGTGGCCAGTTCCGGCAGCGATGTGCCGATGGCCACGATGCTCAGGCCGATCATCGCCTCGGATATCCCGAATTCGCGCGCGATGATGCTGGCGCTTTGCACAAGGTAATGTGCGCCTGCCAACACGGCGGCAAGACCCAGCAAGGTCAGGCCGATGTTCAGCCACAGGCTGGTGGGGGCGTCAATCTCCTCGACCTCGCCACGCGACCCCTTGAGGCTGATGTACAGATAAACCGCCAGCGCGCTGACCAGCACCAGCCCTTCGGTCAGGCTGACCTCGCCAGACCAGAAGGCATAGGGCAGGATCAGCACCGCGCCGGTCATCCACAGCAGGTCTTTGCGGACATCCTCGAATCTCAGCACCAGCGGACCGATGACCGCTGCAATGCCCAGCACCAGCAGGATGTTGGCGATATTCGATCCGATGACATTTCCGATGGCGATGCCGGGTTGCCCGCCAAGCGCGGCATTGAGAGAGACAAGCAATTCAGGCGTCGATGTGCCGAACCCCACGACGGTTGCACCCACGATCATCGGTGCGACACCAAAGCGCAATGCCAGCCCGCTTGCCCCTTTGACCAACCAGTCGCCACCCAGAAAAAGACCCAGAAGGCCGCCGATCAGAATAAGATAGGTAATCATGCTGTCTCCACCGCTTGCCGTGGGACATGGGGCAGCCGCGCGCCATGCGCAAGGGCGGGGAGGCGAAATTTCCGTCCGCCCCGCATGTTCTAAAATGCCCGCTTAGCTGTTGAAATCGCTTGCGGCGTGCCGTTCGGGCAGTTGTTCGTGCGCCTCGCCCCATGTGCGGTTGACCATCTGCCCGCGCGCATAGGCAGGCCGCGCAAAGATCGCATCCGCCCAACGGTTCACGTTTTTATAGGACGCCGCATCAAGGAATGTCGCGGCATCGCCGTAAGCGCCGCCCTTAACCAGACGCCCGTACCACGGCGCGATGGCCATATCCGCGATGGAATAGGCTTCCCCCGCGATATACGCGCGGTCGGCCAGCTGCCGATCAAGCACGTCAAGCTGGCGCTTGGTTTCCATCGCGAAACGGTTGATCGGATATTCGAATTTTTCCGGCGCATAGGCGTAAAAGTGTCCAAAGCCGCCACCAAGGTAGGGGGCCGATCCTTGCAGCCAGAACAGCCAGTTCAGCGTTTCGGTCCGGCCTGCGATGTCCTTTGGCAGAAAAGCGTCGAATTTTTCCGCCAGATACAGCAGGATCGCGCCGCTTTCGAATACGCGCAGGCCGGTGTCGCGGTCGAACAGGGCAGGGATCTTGGAATTGGGGTTCACGCCGACAAAGCCGCTGCCGAACTGGTCGCCTTTGTTGATGTCGATCAGCCAGGCGTCGTATTCGGCGCCCGCGTGGCCTGCGGCCAGCAATTCCTCGAACATCAGCGTGACCTTCACGCCGTTCGGTGTCGCCAGCGAATAAAGCTGGTGGGGATGCGCGCCTTGCGGCAGGTCCTTGTCATGGGTGGCACCTGCGATGGGCCGGTTGATGCTGGCGAACTGGCCACCGTTTTCGGCGTCCCATGTCCAGACCTTGGGCGGGGTATAGGGCTTTTGATCGGTCATCGCTTGCTCCTGCGGATTGGGTTTGCTGCCTTAAACCAGCCTTGCGCCATGGAAAACAAGCCCGCTTGCGGCACTAAACCGTGACCTGCTGAAACCATCCGGTGGCGGTGATTTTGGCTGACACGACCACAAAGGCGGTGCGTGCGCGTATCTGAACCTGCATTTGCACCGTTTTGGTCAACATTTCGCCTTTTTGTGCGGGATAGTCGTGCGAAAGGAAACCGACAACAGGAAGGAATGCCCATGTCCACATTTGCAGGCCACAGCCGGACGGACCGAACGACACGCATGAAATTCACGACAACCTCGGCCTTGGCCAGCGTTCTTGCGACCTCTGCTGGGTTGCTGATCGGCGGCAGCCAGAGCGTTGCGGCGCAGGAGCTTTGCACAAGCTATACGGTCGTGCGCGGCGATACGCTCAGCCAGATCGCCAGCACCGCAGGCGTGCAGGGCGGCTTTCAGGCGCTGTTCAACGCCAATACCAATATCCTGCGCTCGCCCAACCTGCTGGAAGTGGGGCAGGTGCTTGCCATTCCTTGCGCGGACGGATCATTGCCCGGTGCGACCGCTGTCGCCGCTGCACCCGCAGCGCCGGTTGAAGAACCCGTCGCCGTGGCCGAGCCCGAAGTGGTCGAGGCTGAACCCGCCCCCGCCGCCGCGCCAACCCGCGCCTTGCGCGTTGTGACCGCCAGTGGCTATGCGCCTTTCACCGACAAGGACCTGCCCGGTGGCGGGCTGTTCACCCAGCTTGTGCTGCGGGCGTTCGAACTGGGCAATCCCGATCAGGAGGTCAACTTTTTCTTCGTGAACGACTGGAACGCGCAGCTGGACAACCTGCTGCCGTCGGGGGCTGTCGATATGGCTTTCCCGTGGTTCAAACCCGATTGCGATGCGGTCGAGCTTTTGTCGGCACCCAACGCCTATCGCTGCACGGATTTCAACCATTCCGATCCGTTCTATGACGCGCTTGTGGGCTATTACACGCTGGCTGGCAGCCCGTATGAAGGAGCAACGGAATATTCCGACCTGCTGGGTGCGCGGCTCTGCCGTCCTGATGCATGGTTCACCTTCGACATGGAAGCCGAAGGGCTGGTTGCACCTGCCATTACGCTGACGCAGGTCACACAGCTTGAATGCTGGGACCTGCTGGATGCGGGCGAAGTCGATGTGGTCACCTATGACGCGCTGCCCGCCGAGGATGACGCGCGCACCAAAGGCATGACCGACCGTGTTGTCTCTCTTGACGCGCTGACGACGACGGCGACGCTGCATGTCTTCGTGGCCAAGGACAATGCCGAGGCGAACGCCGCCTTGCCCTTTATCAACGCGGGTCTGGAAGAACTGCGCCTGACGGGCGAATGGTTCACCATCGTGCGCGAAGGCATTCAGGCAACCATCGAAAACTGATCCCACCCTCCCGGGGATCACATCTCCGCCCCTTTCACGGGGGGCGGCTTTTTCATTTTCCGGTGCCCTGCAAGACGCCGTTTTCCAGCGCATAGCGCGTCAGCCCCGCGGTCGAGCTGATGCCAAGCTTGCGTTTGATGTTGTTGCGGTGGGTTTCCACCGTGCGCACCGAAATATCCAGCGCCAGCGCCACGTCCTTGTTCGATTTGCCTTGTGCCAAGGCCAGCAGGATCGTCTGTTCGCGCCCTGTCAGCGGTTCGCGCCCGTCGCGGGTGCGCGGCTCCAGCGAACCTTTGGCACCGGTGCACAGGTATTGATCGCCGCGCATGACCACGTCGATGGCGGTGCGGATTTCCTCGGTCGGCACGTCCTTGAGGATATAGCCCCGCGCCCCGTGGCTGAGCGCGGCACGGATATATTCGGGGCTGTCATGCATCGACAGGATCACGACCCGCGTCTGCGGACGCAGGTCAAGGATCATTTCGGCGGCATGCAATCCCGACAGGCCGGGCATATTCACATCGAGCAGGATCACATCGGGTTGCAGCCGCAGCACGCTGTCCACCGCTGCCTGTCCGTCGTTCAGCGTGGCAACGACACTGATGTCGGGATAGCTTTCAAGGATGGACTGGATGCCTTCGGCCACCATCGGATGGTCATCGACGATCACGACCTTGATCATGCCGGTTTTTCCTTTGTGTTTGCTCTGTCGGGGCTGAGCATATGGCTCAACGGGACGCGGGCTTCAATGGTTGTGCCCTTGCCGGGGGCGGACCGGACCGACAAGGCCCCGCCCAGCTGCTGGGCGCGTTCTTGCATATTGCGCAGCCCCAGCCCGGCACCGCTGCGCGCGGGTGGCGGCCAGACCATGCCGCGGCCGTTATCGGTGATGCGCAATTCCGCGCCTTGGCGCGTGCCGCGCAAAACGATCTCGACCTTGTCGGCCATGGCGTGCCGTTCGATATTGTTCAGCGCTTCCTGCGCGATCCGGTACAGCGCGATGCGTGCGTCGTCGTCCAGACGGTTGCGGAACACCACGGTCTCGAGCGTCACAGTTACCCCCGTGCGGGCGCTGAATTCATCCGTGAGCGAGCGCAGCGCCGCCCCCAGCCCCAGATCGTCAAGGATGCCGGGGCGCAGGTCGCGGCTGATCCGGCGTACCTCCTGAATGGCCGAGCCAAGCTGGTCGATCCCCTTGTTCAGGCTGTCGCCCGTATCCGGCCCCAGCTTGCGGCGCGTCAGTTCCAGCGCATAACGCACACCGACCAGCATCTGGCTGATCCCGTCGTGCAGTTCGCGCGCGACGCGCCCGCGTTCTTCTTCTTGCGTGTCGATAATCCGCTGGGTCAGTTGTTGCAGCCTGCCATCGGCCAGCCGCCTTTGGCGCACGGTCAGGAAAATCCCGCTCAGAAACACCCCCAGCACGGCCAGAATGGCGATGCCTGCGACATAAAAGGACGTGCGCCTGATCCGGCTTTCCACCTCGCCGCGGGCTGCAGCGGCGGTATCAAGAATGTCGTCGATGAACACGCCTGTGCCGATTGCCCACCGCCAGCTTTGATAGCCGCGCACATAGACTTCCATCCGTCCGTAAGCCCCCGTAGACGGCTTGGGCCAGTCAAAGCTGTGAAACCCGCCGCCGGACCGCGCAAGACGGATCAATTCATCGGTGATCGGCACGCCGTTCGGGTCGGTCATGCCGGCCCAGTTGCGGTTGATCAGAAAGGTCTGGCGCGGGGCGACCAGATTGTTGCCGTCATAGTCAAAGACGAAGAAATACCCTTCCTGCCCGTAAAGCATCGCGGCCAGCACGCGGCTGACGGCCAGTTTCGCCTCTTCGTCATCGGGAGCGGCACTGCCGGTCGTGCCCGACACCGCCGCCATCGCGATCGAGACGTAATTGGTCAATTCCTCGCGCTTGGTTGCAATCAGGCGCTGTTCAAGTGCGCGCAATTCGCTTTCTGCCAGCTGGTTGAACTGGGCCGAGACGACCAGCCAGATCAGGAACACTGCCACGACAAGGGGCAGGGTGGCCAGCAACAGCAGTTTTTGGCCATAGCTCAGCGGTCTGCCCGTGGGCCCTAGGGAAATCGGCGAGGTCATGGCCCAGCGTTACGGGCAAAGCCGCAGCGTGGCAAATGCGTTTCGTTGCGCAAAGGCGCGCAGGAAGAAATTACACGCCTACGTAGTTCTGCGGATAGTCGATTCTTTTCTTGCGCGATACCAATCATCTTGCCAAACATTGCCGTTATTCATGCGACGTGCATGACCAACAAAAACATCTGGGAGGAAATTCATGGACCGTCGGTCTTTTCTGAAGAATTCAGCGCTTGGTGGCTCTGCCGCTGCCGCAACAGCGCTTGCCGCACCTGCCTATGCGCAGGGCAACCGGACGCTGACCTTTGTCACGACATGGGGCCGCGGCCTTGCCGGTGTGCATGACAGCGCACAGTATTGCGCAGACATGATCACCGCGATGTCCGATGGTCAGCTGACTGTCGATCTCAAGGCTGCAGGCGAACTGGTCGGCGCGTTTGAAGTGTTCGACGCTGTCGCTGCCGGTCAGGCCGACATGTATCACGGCGTGGACTACTATTTCCTTGGCCAGCATCCTGCGTTCTCGTTCTTCTCGCAGATCCCCTTCGGCATGACCTTCATGGAATATGCCAACTGGATCGACCATGACGGCGGCCGCGAACTGGCGGACGAGCTTTATTCGATCTTTGGCCTCAAGTCCTTCTCGGCAGGCAACACCGGCCCACAGTCGGGCGGTTGGTTTGCCAAGGAAATGAACGGCCCCGAAGATTTCCAGGGTCTGCGCTTCCGTATGCCCGGTCAGGGTGGTCAGGTGCTGGGCAAGCTCGGCGCATCGGTGCAGAACCTTCCGGGTGCCGAAGTGTACCAGGCGCTGGCCTCGGGTGCGATCGACGGGACCGAATGGATCGGGCCATGGGCGGACGAGACTGCAGGCTTCCAGGAAATCACCAAGTTCTATTACACCGCCGGTTTCCACGAGCCTGGGCCGAACCTGAACCTGGTCATGAACCTCGACGTTTACGAAAGCCTGACACCGGCGCAGCAGTCGATCGTCGAAAACGCAAGCCGCGCCAGCAGCATCTGGACGATGTCGCTGTTCATGGCCCGCAACTCGGCCGCGCTGTCGCGTTTGCAGGCCGGTGGCGTGCAGGTTCTGGAATTCGCAGACAGCATCTGGGATGCGTTCAGCGCGGCCTCGGACGAAGTCGTTGCCGAAGGCATGAGCGATCCGATCTATGCGCGTTGCCACGAAAGCTACATGGCCTCGATGAGAAGCTCGGCCCAGTGGTCGAGCATTTCGGAAGGCGCGTACCTGGCACAGCGCAACCGCCTGAAAGGCTAAGGCCGATGCCGACACTGTCGGTATGAATCGGCGCAGGAAGGCCCGCGGGTGCTGCGGGCCTTCTTTGCATGGCGTCATGGACGAACGGGGATAGATCATGGGACTGGTGGACGCATGGGGCGGCAACGCCTTTGGCTGGGTCGCGGCGCATCTGATCGAAGCATTCTACAACATCGGTTTCGCGCTGCTGAACCCCGGCCTGTGGCTGGCGTGGGTGCCACATATCAACGGCCCGATGGAACCCGCCGCCAAAGAAGCGCTGGCGCGGTTCATTTATTACGGCGCCTCGGTCGAATTGTTCTTTGCCGTGCTGGTGATCTTTCTGGTGGTCACGATTGCGGGGATGATCTTCAACCGGTTCATGTGGGGCTGTGTGCGCACGCTCGAAGGGTTTGCCAACGGCGTTGGGCGTATCGCGGCCTGGGCGGGGCTGTTGATGGTCCTGCAACAGATAGTCATCATCTTCCTGCAAGGCATCTTTGCCGTTTCGAACATCAGCATAGGGTTTGGCGTCACTTTTGAACGCCCCGTGAGCTGGTGGTCGGACGAGCTGAAACTTTACAACGCCATCGTGATCACCATGTGCGCGACCTACACTTTCGTGCAGGGCGGCCATGTGCGGGTGGACCTTGTCTATTCGGCAATCAGCTATCGCGCCAAACGCGTCGTGGATATGTTCGGGTCGCTGTTTTTCATGGTGCCCGCATCCATCGTGATCTGGCTTTACGGCTGGTTTTTCATGTGGCGGCATCTGGTGCTGCCCAACGCCTCTGCCTCGGACACGCTCGACCGGTTGATGACACGTTCGCAGGCGTTCCAGTGGAACATCGAGACGATCAGCACATCCGCCAACGGGTTCGACGCCTATTTCCTGTTCAAGATCCTGCTTTTGGTCTTCACCTTCATGGTGCTGGTGCAGGCGGTCGCGTTCTTCTACCGGTCGTTCCTTGAATGGAAAGAAGGCGAAGCCAGCGAAGGCAAATACCTCGATAAAGACAAGCTGGGCGACGAGACCGCCGAACTTGTTGCCAAAATTCATTAACAGAACGGATTTATCATGCTTTTCGGCTTAGATGGCATCGAGATCGGCATCATCATCCTTTTCCTGACGCTGTTCGCGGGCATCCTGTCGGGCTTTCCTGTGGCTTTTGCGATCAGCGGTGCGGCGGTCATATCGTTCGCGATTATCGCCGCGCTCGACAGCTCGGGCCTGCTGATCCATGCCGCCGTTGACGTCAGGTCCGATGAATACCGCGCGCTGATCGCCGAAGGGGTCCGGCCTGACGCGATTTCCGTGTTCCGCTACCCCGATCTGCCCCGTTTTGAGGCGCCTTTGTTCCCGCAGGGCTGGGAAACCGCGCTCGACCGGAACATCGGCTTCATGGTCAACCGGATCAACGAAAAGGTGCTGGCGGGCAATTCCATCGAGATCCTGCTGGCCGTGCTGATGTTCGTCATGATGGGCATCGTGCTGGAACGCTCGCGCATTGCCGATGAACTGCTGACCACGATGGCACGGGTGTTCGGCCCGCTGCCGGGGGGCCTTGCCGTGTCCATCGTGATCGTGGGCGCGTTTCTGGCGGCCTCAACGGGCATCGTTGGGGCGACTGTCGTGACGATGGGTCTACTGGCGCTGCCGACCATGCTGAAAAACGGCTATTCGCCGCAACTGGCCACGGGGGTCATCGCGGCATCTGGTACTTTGGGGCAGATTATTCCGCCGTCCATCGTGATCGTGCTTTTGGGCACGCTGGCGGGTGATCTTTATGCCACGGCCCAAGAACAACGCGCCCAACTGGCTGGCTGCAACGATGCGCTGACCTTCCTCGGAGAACCCGCCGTCGTGTCGGTGGGCGCGCTGTTTCAGGCGGCCTTGTTGCCCGGCATCATGCTGGCCGTGCTTTACGCGCTTTATTCGTTTGTCTTTGCTGTCCTGAACCCGACCAAGGCGCCTGCGGTGACATTCACCGAAGGCACCGGCACCAAAACTGGCAGCCGCAATGACAAGCTGACATGGCTGCTGGCCGTGCCGGTGGGGATCATCGGGCTGGCGGTCGGCCTGAACACGGTCGGTGTCGTCGGTAGCCAGTCGGTGCTGGTGGGCAGCTTCACCGACGCCGGACAATCGGCATCACTGCGCACCCGCGTCAGCCCTGCTTGCGCGGAAAGCATGATCGCCCTGCATGGCCAGGAAGCGTGGGACACTGCCGTTGCACAACAGGCCGAAATCGACGCCTCGGGCGGTGTGGTGCAAGCGCGCCAGCTATCCCCCGAAGAACGCGCCGAACGTGTGGCGCAGCGTGTGGCCGAGGCTCCGCCCATCGGCACCGGCATTGCTGTGGCGGCTGTCATCCTCGGGCTGGTGCTGGCACTGGCGCGGGGCGTTGCGCCGCTGGCCAATCACCGGCCCTTGATGATCGGGGCGGCGGGCATCGGGCTTTTGCTGCTGGTTGATGTGCTGCTGATCTCACCGCTGACCAGTCCCGGTGTCACGACACTGCTGATCGCGATCCCGCTGTATATCGCCTATCGCGGCTTGCGGGTCGCGGCGGGCTATCTGGCGCAGAACGATATCCTGCGGGTGATCTTTCCGCCGCTGGTGCTCATCGTGGCGGTGCTGGGGTCGATCCTTGGCGGGATCACCAACCCGACACCCGCCGCCGCCCTGGGCGCGGGCGGCGCGATCCTGCTGGCGGCCTATCGCAAACGCAAGGATCAGGGCCTGTCAGGGCGCATCGTGCTGCTGACGGCGGGGGCGATCCTGTTGATGCTGATCGTGGGCTACAATTTCGACATGCGCATGGGCCGCGAGGTTGTCCCGCTCGAGGACCGGATCGCCTTCTTCGTGGCTTTCGGTGCCTTCCTTTATGCGATGTTCGGCCTGTTGTGGTCGTGCTGGGTGCTGCTGACGGGGGGCGTGCTGTCGCCGGTCGTGCGCGAAACCGCCAAGGTCACGGCGATGGTTTTCGCCATCCTGATCGGGTCGCAGTTGCTGAACCTCGTGCTGATCTCGTTCGGGGGTGAACATTACATCCAGCAATTCCTGCGGTCCTTCGACAACGAATGGCAGGTATTCCTGCTGGTGATGCTGGTGCTGTTCATCCTGGGCTTCGTGCTCGATTTCCTCGAGATCATCTACATCGTGATCCCGATTGTCGGGCCGGTCATCTATGGCGGCACGTTCGATCCGAAATGGGTGACGATCATGATCGCGGTGAACCTGCAGACCTCGTTCCTGACGCCGCCTTTCGGGTTTGCGCTGTTCTACCTGCGCGGCGTGGCGCCCAAGTCGATCACCACGGGGCAGATCTACAAAGGCGTGCTGCCCTTCATCGGCATCCAGATTGGCGCGCTTCTGATCCTTGCGTTCTTCCCGTGGGTGGTCACGATCCTGCCCAACCTCTTGGGCTGACACAAAAAGGGCGGTGCCTGCGCACCGCCCCTTTTGCGTTCAACTGCGCCCGTCGGGCAGGGTGATCCGTGCTACCTGTTCGGCGATGGGTTCGGTCGACAGCGGATGCACCGCCGTATCGAAACTGTCGGGCGAGGTCAGGCGCGACCAGACACCGTCGCGGAACACCTCCAGCCCTGCGAATTTCGCCTTGTAGCCCATCTTGGGGCTGCCGGGGACCCAATAGCCCAGATAGACGTAGGGCAGTTCCAGTTCCTGTGCGATGCGGATGTGGTCGAGGATGATATAGGTTCCCAGCGATAACCGCTCCAGCGCGGGGTCAAAGAAGGAATAGACCATCGACAGCCCGTCA
Source organism: Yoonia sp. 72 (assembly GCF_034652275.1). Lineage (NCBI taxonomy): Bacteria > Pseudomonadati > Pseudomonadota > Alphaproteobacteria > Rhodobacterales > Paracoccaceae > Yoonia > Yoonia sp. 72. The sequence goes on from NZ_JAXIWG010000001.1 coordinate 173,457, forward strand.
TCGAGAATATCGGTCAGGCAGACCGCCCGCAGCACGCCCTCGTCGGTATACTCGATCAGCCGCGACCGGATCGGCGTTTCCTCGACCATGGCGGCGAATTCGAACATGTCCATATCGGCCATCCCGCCGCTGGCGTGGCGGCTGTCCAGATAGTCGCGGAAAAGGTCGTACTGTTCTTCGGTCGCCCAGGGCGATGTCGCGCGGCGGTGCAGGTGGCGGGCACGTGTGGCCACACGCCGCTGGCTGCGCGAGGGCGTGAAGGCCGCGACATTGATCCGCGCCGACATGCAGGCCGAACATTCCGCGCAAGACGGGCGGTAAAGCACGTTTTGCGACCGGCGAAACCCTTGTTTCGACAGGGAATCGTTCAGCTTTGCCGCGTTATCCCCTTGCAGAGCTGTGAACAGCTTCCGCTCCATCCGGCCCGCAAGATACGGGCAGGGTTGCGGCGCCGTCACATAGAACTGCGGGGCGATGGGAAGAGTATGACGCATGAACGGACCCGTATGGTTTCGCGAAGCTTAACAACCCGCAACCCTTGCGCCAAGCCCTCTGTGACTGGCTGCGTTAATCCGCGCCGATACAGCAAAACGGCCCGCGCTGGCGGGCCGTTGCAAGCAGAAGGGCCGGTTCAGACCTGTGGTGCGTCAGGGGTCAGGTCGGTCTTGGCAGCGGCCTTGCTTTCGCGGTCGTTCATGAATGCGTCGAACTCTGCCTTGTCTTTGGCGTCGCGCAGACGCTTGAGGAAGGCTTCGAACTTGTGTTGTTCGTCTTCCAGACGGCGGATCGTTTCGTCGCGATAGGCGTCAAAGGCCGCATTGCCGCTCGATTTGGTCATCGGCATGGACCAGTCGGATTTTTTGCACGAGGTCCGCGCAAACATGCCCTTGCCCCAAAGCATATAGGCCAGAATGGCAAGGCCGATAGGCCAAAAGACGATAAAGCCCAGCACCATCGCGGCGATCCAGGCACCTTTGCCGCGTGCATCAAGCCACGCCTCGGTACGGGCAAAAAAACCGGGGCGGGTGTCGTAATTCAGGGCCGTGTTCGTGGTCATCATGCTCTCCTTCAAGGCAGCAGGGTTGATGTGAATGTGTTTCACATCACGGATATCGGAAGCACGCCCGCCTATTGCAAGAGGTGATGTAAAGGTTTTTTACATTACCGCAAATCAGGCAATGAAATCAGCGACCTGTGCGCCGGAAATCTGCAACAATTCCTGCGGGGCGATGGGGAAGATATGCCGAGGCGTGCCCGCGGCGGCCCAGATTTGCGCGAAATCCAAGAGGCGCGCATCGAAAAAGGCGCGCGGCGGCGACAGATTCCCGATCGGGGCGACGCCGCCGATGGCAAAGCCTGTCTGCGCGCGGATCAGGTCGGCATCGGCCTTGGCCAAAGGTTCGCCCGCGACATGGCTGGCCTTGTCTGCATCCACCTGATTGCCGCCCGCCGTGATGAAAAGGATCGCGCGGCCACTGTCCTGCCCTGCAAAGATTACCGATTTCGCGATCTGGTCGAGCGCACAGCCTGCCGCTTCGGCAGCCTGCTGTGCTGTGCGGGTCTGGTCGCCCATTTCCAGAGGGGTGATCCGCACCCCGTGATCTTCCAGCGCGCGGATGACGCGGGTCAGGCTTTTGCTCATGCGTGGCTCTCCTTTTGAGTGCAGATTAACGAGGCGTTGGCGATTGACCAGTCCCTTGCAACGACCCAATGTGCAGCCATGAGCATCGCCCGTCGCATCACCCGCTGCCCCCGCCCGTATGACGCTGCCCTTGGCGCGGATATCCTGACCCAATTGCCGGGCTTTGCGCCCGAAATTGGCGATTTGCTGGCGGGGACCGCCGGATGCAGCCCCTATCTGGCGGGGCTGATGACGCGCGAACGCGACTGGCTGCCTGATGCAGTAGAAGATCCCGAAGGGGCCGTGGACAGCCTGTTGACCGAGCTGGACACAGTCACGCTCGACGCGTTGCCTGTCCATCTGCGGCAGATGAAACGGCGCATCGCGTTGGTCGCGGCACTGGCCGATCTGGGCGGTGTCTGGCCGCTGGAAACCGTGACCGGCACGCTGACGCGCTTTGCCGATGCCGCTGTTGCGGCCTGCATCACGCGGCTGGTCGCGGCCGAGGTTGCGCGCGGCAAACTGCCCGCAGGCGCGCCGCAGGACGCCGCAGGCATGGTCGTGCTGGCTATGGGCAAGATGGGCGCGCATGAGCTCAACTATTCCTCCGACATCGACCTCATTTGCCTGTTCGACGACAGCCGCTTCGCCCCTGAGGATGTGTACGAGGCGCGCACGGCCTTCATCCGTGTCACGCGCCGGATGACCGCGATCCTGTCCGAGGCAAAAGACGGCGGCTATGTGTTCCGCACCGACCTGCGGCTGCGCCCCGATGCCTCGGTTATGCCGGTGTGTTTGTCGATGGAAGCGGCTGAACGCTATTACGAAAGCGTGGGGCGCACATGGGAACGCGCGGCCTATATCAAGGCGCGCGTCTGCGCGGGTGATGCAGCCGCCGGCGCACGGTTCCTGCAAACCCTGCGCCCCTTTGTCTGGCGCAAGCATCTGGATTTCGCGGCCATTCAAGACGCCCACGACATGCGCCTGAAAATCCGCGACCATAAGGGGCTGGGCGGGCCGGTCACGCTCGAAGGGCATGACATGAAACTGGGGCGCGGCGGTATCCGCGAGATCGAGTTTTTCACCCAGACCCGTCAGCTGATCGCAGGCGGGCGCGATCCGGCGCTGCGCCTGCGCGGCACGGGTGAAGGGCTGCATGCGCTGGCGGGGGCGGGCTGGATCGGGGCGGATGTGGCCGACACGCTGCTTGATCACTACCGCCACCACCGCGAGGTCGAACACCGCGTCCAGATGTTCGCCGATGCGCAGACCCATCACCTGCCGCAGGATCGGGCGGGCTTTGACCGGCTTGCCGCCTTCATGGGCCGCGATGTCGCGGAATTGCGCCAGGACCTGACCCGCCGTCTGGCCGAAGTGCATGACCTGACCGAAGGCTTCTTCGCCCCCGACGCCAAACCCAAACCCCAGATCACATGGGGGCAGGATGTTGTGGCGCGCTGGCAAGGTTATCCCGCGCTGCGGTCGGCCCGCGCGACCGAGATTTTCGACCGCCTGATCCCCCAGATCATGGCCAGCCTGCAAGAGGCCGCGCGCCCTGACGAAGCGCTCGCGCAATTCGACGGCTTTCTGGCGGGCCTGCCTGCGGGGGTGCAGCTGTTTTCGCTGTTCGAGGCCAATCCGCAACTGACCCAGCTGATCGTCGATATCGCGGCGACGGCCCCCGCGCTGGCGCAATATCTGTCGCGCAATGCGGCCGTGCTCGATGCGGTGATCGGGGGGGCGTTCTTTAATCCCTGGCCGGGGATGGCCGCGCTGCGCGACCAGTTGGGCGCGGTGCTTGCCACCCATCCCGATTACGAAAGCCAGCTGATCGCGGCGCGCACATGGGCGCGCGAATGGCATTTCCGGATCGGCGTGCATCACCTGCGCGGGCTGATCGACGCGGCCACAAGCGGTGCGCAATATGCCGATCTGGCCGAGGCGGTGATCGCAGCACTCTGGCCTGTGATTGTTGCGGAGTTTGCGCGCAAACACGGGGCACCCCCGGGGCGGGGCGGGGCCGTTGTCGCGATGGGCTCGCTGGGGGCGGCGCGGCTGAACGCGGGGTCCGACCTTGACCTGATCGTCATCTATGACCCCGACGGCGTTGATACTTCGGACGGGCCGCGTCCCTTGCCAACGCGAGCCTATTTCGCGCGGCTGACGCAGGCGCTGATCACGGCGCTTGCCGCCAATATGTCCGCAGGGCGGCTTTATGAGGTGGACATGCGCCTGCGCCCCTCGGGGCGGCAGGGGCCGGTCGCCACATCCTTGGACGCCTTCATGGATTACCAGAATACCGAGGCCTGGACCTGGGAACATCTGGCGCTGACCCGCGCGCGCCCGATCACCGGCGACGCAGGGCTGTGCGATGCTATCGAGGCGTTTCGCCGCGATCTTTTGGTGCGCAAGGGGCAGGGGGCCAGTGTGGTCGCCGATGTGGCCGATATGCGCGCGCGGCTGGCCGAGGCCAAGGGGCAAGGCGATGACTGGGATGCCAAGACAGGGCCGGGGCGGTTGCAGGATATCGAGCTTTGCGCGCAGACCGCAGGCCTGCTCGCAGGCAGCCCCGCGCGGGATGTGGATGCGCAACTGCACGCGGGGGTTGCGGCAGGCTGGCTGGACGATGCGGATGCGCGCGTCCTGTGCGATGCCGCGCGGCTGTTCTGGAAACTGCAGGCGGCGGTCAGGCTCTTGACAGGGGGGGTGCTTGACCCGGATGCTCTGGGCGAAGGGGCGCGCCGGATGATCCTGCGCGAAACCGAAACCCCGGGTCTGGACGCGCTATTGGCGCGGATGACGCAGTTGCACAAGGCCGCGGATGAGGTCATCAGCCGCCGATTGGGAGAGACCGGATGAAGGGTGATCTGCATGACACCAAGGCCTTGATCCGTGAAGCCTACCGGATCGACGGCATCACCGAGGCCGAATGCCGCACGATCTTTCTGGATTGGGTGCTGGGGCTGCCGGATGGTCAGGATGTCGGTGCTGCGGTGCAGGCTGTTATGGCACGCCATCATGACGCACCTGCGGGCCATCCGATGACGCGGGTCTTGCAGCAATCCTTGCAAGCCACGGCCGCGCCGCGGCGGCGCGGTGGTCGCGATGCGCGCTTGCGCGTAGCGGATTAACCAGATCATTTAGAAATCGGTCCAGTTGCCGGGCTCTGCATGGGCCGGTTTTTCGCGCTTTGATGTGCGAAAGGCCGGGTAGGCGACCGTGGCAGAGGTGCGCCCGATCGCGGCTTCGAGAGGTTTGATCGCTGTTTCCGACAGCACCGGCGCTTCGATCTGGCCCGTCGCGAAACGGCCGATCAGGTCGGTCAGGGTGGCGGCCGCCTGATCCAGCGTTGTTCCACGCGCCAGCGTGTCCTGCACCATGGCGGCGTTGCGTTGCGTCACCTGATCCAGCTGGTTCACGCCAAGGTTGATTTCGGACAGGGCGGTTGCCTGTTCCTGCGCGCTGGTGGCGATCCGCGCGGTCTTGCTGGCGATACCGCTGACCTGCGCGATGATATCCTCAAGCGCTGTGCCGGCCGTGCCAACCAGTGTCGATCCGCGTGCCACATGCTTGCCGCTGCTTTCGATCAGTCCGGTGATCTGCTTTGCGGCCTCTGCCGACCTTTGGGCCAGCGCGCGCACCTCTGCCGCGACCACGGCAAAGCCGCGTCCTTCGACGCCCGCGCGTGCTGCCTCCACGCCTGCATTCAACGCCAGCAGATTGGTCTGGAACGCGATGTCGTCGATCATGCCGATCACCTGCGAGATCTGGCGCGAAGAGGTGGCGATTTCGGCCATTGCGGCCACAGCTTGTGCGACAACCTCGCCGTTGCTGCGGGCCTGCGCGCGCGCGGCCTCTACGGTGGTGTCGACGGCGCGGGCATCATCGGCGGCAGAGCGCACGCTTGCGGTCAGTTGATCCAGTGCCGCGGCAGTTTGTTCCAGCGTCGCGGCCTGATTTTCGGTGCGTTGCGACAATTCGCCGGTGGCTGCCGTTGTCTGTCGTGCGGTCGCGGCGATCAGCGTGGCGGTGCCCGCGACCTGACCGATCACCGCGCGCAACGCTTCGGTCGCCATGTTGAAATTATGGCGCAGGTCTTCGTATTCGGGGGCAAAGACCTGATCCACATGCGCTGACAGATCGCCTGCGGCAAGCCGCGAAAGCTGTGCTTGCAAGGCATCGACAACCTCTTGTTGGGCCTGCTGCATGCGGCGGCGTTCGGCATCGGCATCGGTCCGCGCGATCTGCGCATCGCGGAACACGCCCAAGGCGCGCGCCAGCCTGCCCAGTTCATGGTGATATGCGTCGCCTGTGATGATCACAGTTGTGTCGCCCGCTGCGAGCCTGTCGGTGGTATCCGCCAGATCAGCGATGGCGCGGGTGATGGACCGCCCCACCAGGAACGCCGCCGCAACAGCGATGGACAGCGCAGCAAGCCCCACGACCAAGATGACAAGGCGCATGTTGTCCAGCACCGCCGTGCCGGCCGCACGGTTGGCGGCTTCGATGCCGGTGATCTGGCGGAACAAGGCGTCAAACCGGTCCAGAACCGTTTGGCCCAAAGGGATGAGCACGCTGTTTTCAAACCTGTTGGCAGCCGTGACACTTTCGGCATGGTGTGTGAACTCCGCAAGCAGGACCGGCACGGTTGCGGCGATTTCCCCGATCCGTTGCTGGATAAACGCGCCACCGCCCGCCTGTGTCAGCGCGGTCATTGCCGTGGCAAAACTGTCCAAAGCTGCGCGTGCTGCGACCGCGTCATCGGTGCTCCGGGTGGCGAAATAGGCCTCCATGCGGATTGTCGCAGCATCGAAAGCCTGCGCTGCTTCCTCCGCCGCAAGCACAAGCCGCGGAAGGCCCGATGTGCTGACGCTGTTGGTGGTCGTTCCAAGCGAAGTGCGCAGGCTGACCGCCTTGTCGAGCAGGTTGCGGCGTGTGGCATCCGCCGTCTTGCGCAGGTCCACGATCTGGCTGAAGGTCGCACGATAGTCCTGCGCCAGCACCAGCGCCGCGTCAATGTCTGCGCGAGCAGCACTGCCCGGCGCAAACGCCGCCTGCAAGGCGACATCACCCAGCACCGCGTCGATACTGGCGGTCACGGCCTGCGCCATGATGTCCGACGGATCGGTGCCATAGGCGCGGGCGGCCACGGTCGCGGCATGCATCTGCCGGATGACCTGGCCTGTCGCCGTGTTCTGGGCGGCCAAGCGCGCGTTGTCGGTCAAGCCGCCGCGCAACCGGTCCAGCGCCAGCATCGAAAAGACCGAAAGGCTGACAATCAGCAAGGTCAGGACCAGAAAGCTGCCGTTGATGCGCCGCGCGACTGACCATCGATCAAGCATGTATCGTCCCCGTTGCCGTTCAGCACGGACATAGAGGACAATTCCTAATGCATGGTGAAGCCGCGTCGCCTAGCTGCGTGAAAGTGCCGCCGCTTCAGCCGCGAGAGCCGTAATTGCGGCCCAGTCCCGCGCCTTGACCCGATCTGCAGGCGCGACCCAAGATCCGCCGACGCAAAGCGTGTTCGAAAGCGCCAGATAGGCGGGCGCGTTCTGCAACGTCACGCCGCCTGTCGGGCAGAATTTGACCTGCGGGATCGGCGCGCCGATCGCCTTGAGTGCAGCCGCCCCGCCATTGGCCTCGGCGGGAAAGAATTTCTGCACCGTGTAACCGCGTTCCAGCAGGCGCATCGCCTCGGATGCGGTGGCGGCACCGGGCAAAAGCGGCAAATCGTTGGCTTCGCAAGCGTCCAGCAGGCGGTCGGTTGCACCGGGGGCCACGCCAAAGGTGGCACCTGCAGCCTTGGCGTTTTCGACATCTTTCGGTGTCAGCAGTGTGCCAGCCCCCACATGTCCGCCTGCCACGGTGGCCATTTCGCGGATCACGTCAAGGGCGGCAGGCGTGCGCAGGGTCACTTCCAGCGCGGGCAGGCCGCCTGCGACGAGCGCGCGCGCAAGATCCGCGGCGGTGCTGGCATCCTCGATCACCAGAACGGGGATCACGGGGGCGAGAAGGCAGATTTTCATCGCGGCGGCGGAAGCATCCTGAGGGGTCATGTCCAGTCTTTCTGCAAGTATGGCCGGGAGAACTGCGCTGCCTCCGGCGGGAGTATTTTTGGAAAAAAGAAGTGGGGGGCGTCAGACGACGACGCCCGCCCCATCGGCGGAAGGTCCTACGCTGCGGCGGAAGATCTCGAACAATTCGCGCCCGACGCCGGTGCCGTTGCCGGTCAGATCGGCGGGTGCGGGGGTGCGGGTCGCAAGATCGACGCCCAGCACCTCTATCGTGCCTTGGGTGGCGTCCAGACGGATGACGTCGCCGTCGCGGATCAGGCTGATCGGGCCGCCGTCCGCCGCCTCGGGCGAGACATGGATGGCCGAAGGCACCTTGCCCGAGGCGCCCGACATGCGCCCGTCGGTGACCAGCGCGACCTTGAAGCCACGGTCCTGCAGCACTGCCAAGATCGGGGTCAGGCTGTGCAATTCGGGCATGCCGTTCGATTTCGGGCCCTGAAACCGCACGACGACCACGGTGTCGGCGGTGAATTCACCGGCCTTGAACGCATCCTTCACCGCCTCCTGCGTGTGGAAGATGCGGGCGGGGGCTTGGATGATGTGACGTTCCTCGGCGACCGCAGAGGTCTTGATCACGCCGCGCCCGAGGTTGCCGGTGAGCTGGATCAGCCCGCCCGATTTCTGGAACGGGTCGGAGGCCGGGCGCAGGATACGGTCGTTGGCGGATGTTTTCGGCCCGTCGGCATAGGTCACGCCATTGGCTGCCAGTTTGGGTTCGCGGGTGTAATGTTCCAGCCCCTTGCCCGCGATCGTCGTTGTGTCGTCGTGCAACAGGCCTGCATCCAGCAATTGCCCGATCATATAGGCAAGGCCACCCGCGGCATGGAAATGGTTCACGTCGGCCAGCCCGTTGGGATAGACCTTGGCCATCAGCGGGGTCACGGCCGAAATATCGCTGAAATCCTGCAGATCAAGGATCACGCCTGCGGCGCGCGCCATGGCGGGCAGGTGGATGACAAGGTTGGTGGACCCGCCTGTCGCCATCAGCCCCACGAGCCCGTTCACAAAGGCGCGTTCGTCCAGCACATCGCACACAGGGGTATAGGCATTGCTCAAGGCGCTGATCGCGAGCGCGCGTTCGGTTGCGGCGACGGTCAGCGCCTCGCGCAAAGGTGTGCCGGGGTTCACGAAAGACGCGCCCGGCATGTGCAGGCCCATGAATTCCATCAGCATCTGATTGGTATTGGCGGTACCGTAAAACGTGCAGGTGCCCGGCCCGTGATAGCTGGCCATTTCGGCCGCCATCAGCGCGTCGCGCCCGACCTCGCCGGCGGCGAATTGCTGGCGGACCTTGGCCTTTTCGTCGTTGGGCAGGCCCGAGACCATCGGCCCCGCAGGCACAAAGACGCCGGGGATATAGCCGAAAGTGGCGGCGGCGATCACCAGACCGGGGACGATCTTGTCGCATACCCCCAGATAGATCGCGGAATCGAACACGTTGTGCGACAGGCCCACACCTGCGGCCAGCGCAATCACGTCGCGCGAAAACAGCGACAGTTCCATGCCGGTCTGGCCTTGTGTCACACCGTCGCACATGGCGGGCACGCCACCTGCGACCTGTGCTGTGCCACCGGCCGCACGGGCGGCGGCGCGGATCTTGTCGGGATAGGTCTCGAACGGCTGATGCGCGGACAGCATGTCGTTATAGGCGGTAATGATCCCGATATTGCCTGTCGTCGTGGCGGTCAGTGCGTCCTTGTCGGCGCCCATCGCGGCATAGGCATGGGCCTGATTCCCGCAGGTCAGATGCGCGCGGCGCGGTCCTTCGGCTGCGGCACGCGCCATCGTGTCCATATAGCGGCGGCGCGGCCCTTCGGAGCGGGCGCGGATACGGTCGGTCACGGCGGCGATGGTCGGATGAAGCGGCATCTTGGTCCTCGACTTTTTCTGTTGTCGTGATGCTAGCAGAATGTGTTAGCGCTAACAAGTGTGGGAACGCCCAACCGGTTTCATCGACCCGCCTTAACTGCGCCACATCTGTGTGGTATCGCCTCTCTATATCTAGACGGCTGAGAGGGTGCTTCATGTTTCGCAGGATTTTTGGTTTGGTGGTGTTGTTGGGCGCTTTGGCAGCCTGTGCGCCCGGGGCAATGGTCATACAGGGCGATCCGCGTCCCGATCTGGTCCGCGATTACAAGCTTGTGGGACTGAATTTTGCGACCTTGCCGGATTTGCAAGTGTCCGAGGCAAACAGCTATTACCCGCAGGCCGATATCGTCTGGCGCGGTGATCCGGCGGGTGACCGGCTTGCACAGATCGAGGCGCTGTTCACCGAGGCGGCGCGCCGCAATATGGCCACCGACATGAAGAACGCTGACCGCCGCGTCGTACTCGACGTGACGCTTGTGCGGTTCCACGGGCTGTCAAACCGTACGCAGTTTTCGACAGGGGGCGTCTATAACGTCATCTTCGATCTGGCGGTGCGCGACGCGCAAACTGGTGCGGTGATCGAACCCACGCGCCGTGTCGTGGCCAACCTTGATGCCTGGGGTGGCAATGCCAATGCGCAGCTTGAAGCGCAGGGGATCACCCAGAAGATGCGGGTCACCGATTTCCTGACCTCCGTGCTGGCCGACCAATTGCGCTGACGCAGCGATCGGGGCTTTTCAGCGACAGCCCCGTTCGCTAGTGACAGCGGATGACACAGCAAGATGCATCCGACCGCGCCATCGTGCGCCTCATCCCCAAGGCCGAAGCGCGGGCGATCCGCCACGGCTTTCCTTGGGTTTACGCCAATGAACTGGTGACCGACCGGCGCACGCGCGGTCTGCCTGCGGGCAGCATCGCACTGCTGGAGGATGCCAACCGTGTCCCTATGGGCGTGGTCGCGGTCAACCCCGCGTCCAAGATCATCTGCCGGATGCTCGACCAGAACCCCGAGGCCGTGATCGACCAGACGTGGTTCGCGGCCAAGATCGCCCGCGCGCTGGCGCATCGCGCGCGGCTATATCCCGACCCGTTCTACCGGTTGATCCATGCCGAGGCTGACGGCCTGCCCGGCGTCATCATCGACCGGTTCGGCGATATCGCCGTGGTCCAGCCCAATGCGGCCTGGGCCGATGTGCTGATCGCGCCCTTGGTCGCCGCCTTGCAAGAGGTGACGGGCGTCACCACCGTTGTGATGAACGGCACGGGGCGGACCCGCGCGCTCGAAGGTCTGGAAGAGCGGATGGATGTGCTGGCAGGCCAAGCCCCGACAGCCGCCGTTCCGGTGCCGATGAACGGGGCCACCTACCTGGCCGATATCATGGGCGGGCAGAAAACCGGCCTGTTCTTTGACCAGCGGCCCAACCATGCTTTTGCCGCAGGTCTTTCGCAGGGCGCGCGCGTGCTGGATGTCTTCGCCCATGTCGGCGGCTTCGGGCTGGCGGCACTGGCGCAAGGTGCGGCATCGGTGCTGGCGGTGGATGGCTCTGCCCCCGCGCTGGAGCTGGCCGAACAGGGGGCCGCCGCCATGGGCGTGGCCGACCGTTTCACCACCCGTAAAGGCGATGCTTTCGACGTGCTGACAGCGCTGGCCGAGGAAGGCGCGCAATTCGATGTCGTCATCTGCGACCCGCCCGCCTTTGCGCCGGGCAAGGCCGCACTCGAGGCGGGGTTGCGCGCTTACGAACGCGTCGCACGGCTGGCCGCACCGCTGGTGGCACCCGACGGCTATCTGGGCCTGTGTTCCTGTTCGCATGCTGTGGATCTGACAAAATTCCGCAACGCATCCGCGCGTGGGATCGGGCGGGCAGGGCGGCGCGGGCAGATCATCCACACTGGATTTGCCGGACCCGACCATCCCTTGATGCCGCATCTGGCCGAAAGCGGCTATCTGAAGGCCGTGTTCTTCCGCCTATGAAGGTGCTGATCGACGCCTGCGTGCTTTATCCCACCGTGATGCGGGAAATGGTGCTGGGCGTTGCGGGGCAGGGGCTGTTCGCGCCGCGCTGGTCGCCGCGTGTGCTGGAAGAATGGGCGCGCGCGGCAGGCAAACTTGGCCCTGCCGAAGAGGTCTGGGCGCGGGGCGAGATCGCGGCCCTTGCCGCGACCTTCCCCGACGCGCTGATCCGCTATGACGCGGGCATCGAACGGCGGTTCTGGCTGCCTGATACCGGCGACATCCATGTGCTGGCGGCAGCTGTCGCAGGGTCCTGCGATGCGATCCTGACGATGAACGCCAAGGATTTCCCGCGCAACATTCTGGAAGAAGAAGGGCTGCAGCGCCTCGACCCTGACAATTTCCTGCTGGATTTGTGGCGCGATGCGCCGCAAGCTGTCGGCACCGTCGCGGGTGTCGTGCTGGCCGAAGCGCGGCGGTTGTCGGGGCAGGACTGGACCCTGCGCGCCTTGCTGAAAAAGGCGCGCCTGCCGCGATTGGGTAAGGCATTGACCGCGGATTGACCGATGATGATCACGCAGATCGCGGATTATTTCGACAAAGGCTGCGGGCGCTGCGCGCGGTTCGATACCGACGATTGCGCCGCACGGCTCTGGCAGCCGGGGCTGCGTGCCTTGCGCGATCTCTGCCTTGCAGCCGGGCTGCAAGAGGTCGTGAAATGGGGCCATCCCTGCTATATGCACAAAGGCCGCAACATCGCGATCATCGGGGCGACCCGCGCGGGGATCAGGCTGAGTTTCTTCAATGCAGCGCTGATGCGCGACCCTCATGGTGTGCTGGAACGGCAAGGGCCGAACACGCAACATGCCGATATGATTGCCCTGAATACCGCTGACGACGCAGCACGCCTTGCGCCTGTCATCACGGCCTATCTGGCCGAGGCGGCGGGCTATGCCGAGGCAGGGATCAAACCCGCCAAGAACACATCAACGCCCGATCTGCCCACCGCACTGGTGACAGCACTGGACGACGACCCCGCACTGGCCGAAGCTTTTGCCGCCCTCACGCCCGGGCGACAGAAAAGCTATGTGCTGATGGTGAACGGCGCCAAGGCGCAAGAAACGAAAATGTCACGCATCGCCAAGGCCCGTGATAAAATCCTGTCGGGCAAAGGCGCGCAGGAGCGTTAAAGCGCCCGCCACTTCGCTTCATTCGCCTCGATTGCGGCGATGCGCTGCGGGGTCTTGGGATGGCTCAGCATCCATGCGGGCGTTGCCGCGCCATGCGCGCCGGTCAGCGTTTCCAGCTTGGCAAACAGCGATTTCTGCGGCGCGGTGCCGATCCCCGCCTTGACCAGCAGCGCCGAGGCATAGGCATCCGCCTCGAATTCGTCATCACGCGACAGCCGTGCCGCGACAAGGCTGATAAGCGCCGTTGCGATCCACGGCCCGATGCCGGGCAGAAAGCGGTTGAAGATCATCGCCAGCGCCGTGCGCATCGCGTTCTGGCTCGAAAAATCGATCATCCGGCGGCGCGAATGCCCCAGCGCCACATGCCCCAACTCATGCGCGATCACGCTGGCCATCTCGTCGGCACTGACCTGCCCCGCGCGGTATTTGTTGAAAAACCCGCGCGTGATGAAGATGCGCCCGTCAGGGGCGGCCAGCCCGTTCACTTGCGGAATCTCGTAGATATGCACGCGGATGCGGTCGATCCCGACGGCGGTGGCCATCCGGTCCATCAGCACTTTCAGGATCGGGTCGGCCAGTTCGGTCGATTTCTCGTCCAGCTCGCGCGAGGTGCGCCAGACGGAGAAACGGAACATCGCATAGCCATAGACCAGCGCAAGAAAGATGGGCAGAAATTTCATCATGTCTCAGATATGGGGCGCCGGCCCGCCATTGCCAATGGCCCGCTTTGTCGCGCCCCCACTTCTTTTTTCCAAAAATACTCCCGCGCGGCGCGCCAAAAGTTTTTTACCGCACCAGCGCCTTCATACCTTGGTTGATTCCGTCAAGCGTCATCGGCACCATGCGGTCGGCACCAAAAATGTCGCGGATCATCCCGATAGATTGCGTATAGGGCCAATAGCGTTCCTCGACCGGATTGATCCAGAGCACATCGCGCCACTGGTCACGCGCGCGCGCCAGCCAGACGGCCCCCGCTTCGGCGTTCATATGCTCGTTTGCCCCGCCCGGATAGGCGATCTCGTAAGGCGACATGCTGGCATCACCCACGAAGATGCATTTATAATCAGGCCCGTAAGTATGCAGCACGTCCCATGTCGGCGTCTGCGCGTCCCAGCGGCGGCGGTTGTCTTTCCAGACACCTTCGTAAAGGCAGTTGTGGAAATAGAAATGCTGGAAATGCTTGAATTCCGATTTCGCGGCGCTGAACAATTCCTCGACCACCTTCACATGCGGGTCCATCGACCCGCCGATGTCGAGAAACAGCAGCACCTTGACCGCATTGCGTCGTTCGGGGCGCGTTTTCACGTCCAGATAGCCATGTTCCGCCGTTGCGCGGATCGTGCCGCCCAGATCCAGCTCTTCGGCGGCCCCATCGCGCGCCCAGCGGCGCAGGCGTTTGAGCGCAACCTTGATGTTGCGCGTTCCCAATGCGACGCTGTCGTCGAGATTGCGGAATTCGCGCTTGTCCCAGACCTTGACCGCGCGCTGGTGGCGGCTTTGATCCTGCCCGATGCGCACACCTTCGGGATTGTAGCCATAAGCGCCAAAAGGCGAGGTGCCTGCGGTGCCGATCCATTTGGACCCTCCCTGATGGCGGCCTTTCTGTTCGGCCAGCCGCTCTTTGAGCGTCTCCATCAGTTTGTCGAACCCGCCAAGGGCTGCGATCTCGGCTTTCTCGGCCTCGGTCAGGTGTTTCTCTGCCAGCTTTTCCAGCCAGCCAGCGGGCAGGTCGATGGCGTTCAGCACCGCCTCGGCAGGGATCGCCTCCAACCCTTCGAAACTCGCGGCAAAGGCGCGGTCAAACCGGTCCAGATGCCGTTCGTCCTTGACCATTACGGTGCGGGCCAGAAAATAGAACGCCTCGACGTCATAGGTCGCAAGGCCGGCCTTCATCCCTTCCAGGAACGACAGGAATTCGCGCAAGCTGACCGGCACCCCGGATTTGCGCAGATTGTCGAAGAAGGGCAGGAACATCGCGTCAGAGCATGCTGCGTTCAAGGAAGATCAGCACGAACAGACCGACCAGTCCGAAGGCAATGCCAAAACCCGCACCCCACTGGGCCATATCAAGGCCGCGGCCACCGTTCGCCTTGGCGCGCCATGCTCCGACAATGGCCCCGATCAGCAGCCCGGCAAGTGGATAGATCATCGTGATACCTTTCTAGCTTGGCGGGCGCGGCAGGCTGGCAATCTCGTTGAGCCGCGCGATCACCTCGTCCCGATTGCCGAACCCGTATAACCCCCATCCCAGACTGTCCAGCCGCAGCGCCATCGCGGCTTCGGACTGGCCTTGCAGGTCAAGCGCCTCGGCGCGGAACATCATCAGGATCGCCATGAGGGCTGCATTTTCATGCTGGCGGGCGACGTCGATGGCAGGGCCGGTCAGGTCAAGGATCGCCTCTGCATCGCGCGCGATCAAGGCAAAGGCCGCCTGTTGCGCCGCCACATGGGCCGCATGGATGCGCAGGTCGGGATCACCCGCATAGGCCCGCGCGGCCGTGTTGAACGCGGCCAGCGCAAGTGATGGATCAGCGCCGATCTGCAACCGCCCGAAGGCATATTGCGCAAAGCCCTGCCGCGGGCCGGTCCAGCCGCGCGCCTGCCCGATGGCGACAGCACGGGCGGCGGCCTCGCGGCGGACGGCGGGTGACGATCCCCCGCCAAGGGCCACCATGATCGCGCCACTCCAGTCGCGGGTCGTGGGCGATGTCAGCCGCCCCTCGCCGCGCGCGCCCTCCGGATTGAGCCGTGCAAGGATGCCGGGCACCAGCGCCATCACTTCGGGCGGGGACATGCCGCTGCGCAATTCAGGCGCATAGGTGACGCGCAGGATGAGCATGTCAAACCCGGTCAGCACGGCATGCATATTGTCGTCGTTGAACACCGAATCCGGCAGGTGATAAAGGTCGTTGAGCGGCCCGAGCGCCTGTGCCAGTTCCTCGTGCAGACAATCGCGCATTTCCTGCGGTGTGGCGTCGTCGGGCATGAACACCGCTGCCCTTTCGCGGACCTCCAGCGTGGTCCAGTCGATCAGCGGGCTTTGCCGGTTGCGGCGCAATTCGCTCCAGTCGCGCACGCGTGGCACCACGAAACAGGCAGCCCCTGGGGCGGTCTGCTGCAACTGCCGCGGCGAGACCAGCTCGATCCGGATCGCCGCATCCCCGCCTTGCGTGCGGCGGATGTCGATGCCGGCCTCACTGCGCAGCCGCGCCAGCAGACCGTCCAGATCAGCGACCAGCTGTGCGGGGGCAGCGCCGTTGATTGCGACGGTCACAGGCCCTTCAAAGCGGGTGAAACGTGGCAAGGCACGTCCGCTTTCAAGCTGAAAACTCAACTCGAAGAAATCGCGCGCGATCTCGGCATTGGGGCGGCGCGCGGGGGCAGGGTTGCTGGCCGCAAAGGCGCGCATGGCCGGAAACTCCAGCCGGACAGGCTCGGGCAGGTCCCGCATCGGGCCGGTCGGCGGTTGTGGTGCACAGGCCGCCAAGGCCACAAGGGCAAGCAGGATCAGGTATTTCATGAAAAATCCGGTGGTTGACGCACGCGCCACATTAAAGCGCGCGGGCAGGGCATGACCAGTCACGTCAGCGTGCGGGCGCATCACCTTTTGCCGCGCGCCATGAAGGCAAGCCTTTCGAACAGATGCACATCCTGTTCATTCTTGAGAAGCGCCCCATGCAGGCGCGGCAGCGCATCCGCCCCGTCGCGGCGCAGATCCTCGGGCGTCAGATCCTCGGCCAGAAGCAGTTTCAGCCAGTCCAGCACCTCGGAGGTCGAAGGTTTCTTTTTCAGCCCCGGCGTCTCGCGGATCTCGTAGAATTGCGTCAGCGCCGTGGTTAGCAAGGCTTCCTTGATGCCGGGGTGATGCACGGCCACGATCCGGCGCAACGTGTCGAGATCGGGAAACCGGATATAGTGGAAGAAACAGCGCCGCAAAAAGGCGTCTGGCAGTTCCTTTTCGTTGTTGGACGTGATGATGACGATGGGGCGGTGGACCGCGCGCACGGTCTCGCCCGTCTCGTAGACGTGGAATTCCATCCGGTCGAGTTCCTGCAACAGATCGTTGGGAAATTCGATATCGGCCTTGTCCACCTCGTCGATCAGCAGCACGACACGGCCGGGTGCCGCAAAGGCCTGCCACAGCTTGCCGCGCTTGATGTAATTGGCGACATCATTGACCCGTGCATCGCCCAGCTGGCTGTCGCGCAACCGGCTGACGGCGTCGTATTCATAAAGCCCCTGCTGCGCCTTGGTCGTCGATTTGATGTGCCATTCGATCATGGGCAGACCAAGGGCCGCACTGACCTGCCGCGCGAGTTCCGTCTTGCCGGTGCCGGGCTCGCCCTTGACCAGCAGCGGGCGTTCCAATGTCACGGCGGCATTGACCGCCATCTTCAGATCGTCGGTCGCGATATAGCTGTCGGTGCCTGTAAACTGCATGATTTTTGCCCTTTGATTGCCCGACAAGCTAGCAGGTCTGCCGCGATCATCAACACCCGGTGGTTCGCACATTTGGGGGGGTGACACGGCAGGGCCAAAGGGGTAAACGGCGCATGAATTGGGACCGCGACGGGATCGCCACCGACCGCATCACCCAATCGCCAGACAAGGGAAAAGCGATGAAAGCCGAAGTGTTTCTTTCGAACGATTATCGTCCGGCCGATGACGAACCTTTCATGAACGAGCGGCAGACCGAATACTTCCGCCGCAAACTGCTCGACTGGAAAGCGGAAATTCTCGAAGACAGCCGTGACACCGTGGCGGGCATGAAAGACCAGACCCGCAACATCCCCGATGTGGCCGACCGCGCGTCCGAAGAAACCGACCGTTCCATCGAATTGCGCACCCGCGACCGCCAGCGCAAGCTGGTCAGCAAGATCGACGCCGCCCTGCGCCGGATCGACGATGGCGAATACGGCTATTGCGAAATCACAGGCGAGCCGATCTCTCTGAAACGGCTGGATGCGCGCCCCATCGCGACGATGAGCCTCGAGGCGCAGGAACGCCACGAGCGGCGCGAAAAAGTCCACCGCGACGATTAAGGTGGGGGCGAACGCCGGGCGCACGATTGCCATCATCGGCGGCGGCATCGGCGGGCTGACCGCAGCGCTGGCCTTTGCGCGCCAAGGCGCGCAGGTCAGCGTCCACGAACAGGCCCCCGCGATCGCTGAGGTCGGCGCAGGCCTGCAAATCACGCCCAATGGTGCCCGCGCCCTCCACGCGCTCGGGCTTGCGGATGCGCTGGATCATGTGGGCCTGCGCGCCGATGCCGTCCAGCCGATGGATGCGCTGACAGCACGCCCCATCGCGCGGTTCGACCTGACCCGCCAGACCCCGCCTTATCGTTTCCTGCACCGCGCCGACCTGATCGGTCTGTTGGCGCAGGCCTGTGCGGATGCAGGCGTGCGGATCGTGCTGAATGCGCGGATCGCAGATGTCACAGCGGCGGGCATGCCAGACGCGGACCTGACGATTGGAGCAGATGGCCTGCATTCTGTGTTCCGCCCGTTGTTGAACCACACAGCCGCCCCGTTTTTCACCGGCCAGGTCGCATGGCGCGCGATCTTTCCCGCTCAGGCCGACCCCATCGCGCAAATCTGGATGGCCCCTGGCCGCCATATCGTGACCTATCCACTGCCCGGCAACCGTCTGAACATCGTCGCCGTGCAGGAACGCGGGACATGGGCCGCCGAAGGCTGGCACCACGCCGATGATCCCGCCAACCTGCGCGCGGCTTTCGCCGATTGCGCGCCTGCGCTGCGGGACCTGCTGGCACGGGTTGAGGCGACACATCTCTGGGGCCTGTTCCGGCATCCGGTGGCAGAGCATTGGCACAATGACCGGATCGCGCTTCTCGGTGATGCCGCTCATCCGACGCTCCCGTTTCTGGCGCAAGGCGCCAACCTCGCCATCGAGGATGCCTTTGTCCTCGCCCGCATCACCGATAAGCAGAGCGATCTGGCGAGCGCATCAAAGGCCTATCAAGCCGCCCGCCGCCCGCGTGTGACCCGCGCCATCGCCGCCGCCAATGCCAATGCGCGCAATTACCACTTGTCGGGGCTACAGCGGCGCGTCGCGCATCTGGGGTTGAAAACGCTCGGGAAAATCGCGCCGGACGCCTTCATCAACCGCCTTGGCTGGCTTTACAATTTCGACCCCGCATCTTCCGAGTAAAAATATCCTCGCCGAAGGCCACCAGCCCCGTCAGGGGCGCAGTTCAACCCAGACCGGCACGTGGTCCGACGGTTTGTCGCGCGCGCGCAGGTCCTTTTCGATCCACGCCCCCGCCAACAGGTCCGCGCATTGCGGGGTGAGCAGAAAGTGGTCGATGCGGATGCCGTTGTTTTTCTCCCACGCGCCCGCCTGATAATCCCAGAACGAATAATGTCCGGCCCCCGGTTCACGGGTGCGGAAGGCCTCAGTAAATCCAAGGTTCAGCACACGGCGATAGGCGGCACGGCTTTCAGGCCGGAACAAAGCATCATCGCGCCAGACCTCTGGCCTTGCGGCATCCACCTTTTGCGGGATGATGTTGTAATCGCCCGCCATCAGCGCGGGCATCTCGTCGGCCAGCAGGTCGCGCGCGCGCGCCAGCAAACGATCCATCCACGCCAGCTTATAGTCGAACTTCGGCCCCGGCGCGGGGTTGCCGTTGGGCAGATATAGCCCGCAAATGCGCACAGCTACATCGCCCAGCACTGTCGCCTCGATCCAGCGGGCCTGTTCGTCGGCATCGTCACCGGGCAGACCGCGGGTCACATCCTCCAGCGGCAATTTCGACAGGATCGCGACCCCGTTGAACCCCTTTTGCCCGTGGGTTTCGAGCGTATAACCGCGGTCCTCGATCATCTCACGGGGGAAGGCCTCATCCACCGATTTGATCTCTTGCAGGATCGCCACGTCAGGCGCGCTGTCGTCCAGCCAGTCGCAGAGCGTTTCGATCCGCGCCTTGACGCCGTTGATATTGAAAGTCGCGATTTTCATCACATCGAAAACGATGTGCCGCAGCCGCAGGACGAGGATGCATTGGGGTTCTGGATCACAAACCGCGCGCCGATCAGTTCCTCGGAGAAATCGATCACCGCATCGGTCAGGAAGGGCAGGGATATGGAATCGATCACCACCTTTTCGCCCTTGTCCGACAGGATCAGGTCGTCGTCCTTGGGCTCGTCAAGGTCGATCTCATATTGAAATCCCGAACAGCCGCCGCCTTCGACCGCGATGCGCAGCGCCTTGCCTTGCGCGGCAGCGCCGATTTCCGCCAGCCGTTCAAAAGCGCGCGGCGTGACTTTGGGAGGAAGCGTAAGCATTGCATCGCCTTTCGGATTGTTCATCTTTGACATATAGGCAAGTCAGGCAAACCCGACAACAGGCAAACAAATGACAGCGCCCTATGCGACCGATCCGGCCAATCCGCGCGGCAGGCTTTATGCGGAGGAAGAAAGTACCTTCCGCTCGCCCTTTCAGCGCGACCGCGACCGGATCATCCATGCTTCGGCCTTCCGGCGGCTCAAACACAAGACCCAAGTGTTCATCGAACATGAAGGCGACTATTTCCGCACCCGCCTGACCCATTCGATCGAAGTCGCGCAAGTCGCCCGCACCATCGCCGCCACCTTGGGCCTGAACGTGGAGCTGACCGAGGCGGTCGCCTTGGCGCATGACCTTGGCCACACACCCTTCGGCCATACAGGCGAAGAGGCGCTGGATGCGCTGATGCAGCCTTACGGCGGGTTCGACCATAATGCGCAGGCGCTGCGGATCGTCACCGATCTGGAACGGCATTACGCCGAATGGGACGGGCTGAACCTGACTTGGGAGACGCTCGAAGGCATCGCCAAACACAACGGGCCGGTGACGGGGGCCATTCCCTATGCGCTGGCCGCCTATAATGCGCGCCACGATCTGGAACTGCACACCCATGCCAGTGCAGAGGCGCAGGTTGCCGCACTCTCCGACGATATCGCCTATAATAACCATGACTTGCACGACGGACTTCGTGCAGAGCTGTTCAGCACCGACGACCTTGCCGCCCTGCCGATCCTGCGCGATTGCTTCGCGCGGGTCGATGCGAAATACCCCGGCCTCAACTACTACCGCCGCCGGCACGAGGCGTTACGCCGGTTCTTTGGCGTGCTGGTCGAGGATGTGATCGCCGTCAGCCGCCGCAATCTGGCCGATCTGAACCCCACGACGGTGCATGATATCCGCCACGCGGGGCGCATGGTGATCCAATTTTCGCCCGCACTGTGGACCGATCTGAAAGTGATCCGGCAATTCCTGTTCGAACGCATGTACCGCGCGCCTGCCGTGGTCGAAATGCGGGTGGTGGTCACCAAGATGGTGAACGAGCTGTTCCCCTTCTTCATGGACAACCCCGGCGAATTGCCCAAACAATGGCGCAAGGACGTGGCCGATGCCCCCGACCAGACCGCCTTGGCGCGGATCGTGGCGGATTACATCGCGGGTATGACCGACCGTTTCGCCATTCAGGAACACAAGCGCCTGATCGGCGGCGAAACCATCCCGCCCGGCGTGATCGACGGGAATTGACGCGGGCGGCGGGGGTGATACACCTGCCGGATCAAAAATGGACTGATAAAATGAACCTTTTCGCTGATGTGCGGGGCCGTGTACTGGCCTGTCTTGACCAGATGGTCGCCGATGGCGCCTTGCCACAGGGGCTGGCGATGGATGCCGTCGCGGTCGAACCTCCGCGTGATGCCGCACATGGCGATATGGCGACGAATGCCGCGATGGTGCTGGCCAAACCTGCAGGCCTGAACCCGCGCGCGATTGCGGACGCGCTGGCGCTGAAACTCGCCGCCGATCCGATCATCGCCAGCGCCGATGTCGCAGGCCCCGGATTTTTGAACATGCGTCTGGTGCCCGCCGCATGGCAGGGGATCGTCAAGGCGGCCTTGTCGGATGCCGCTTTCGGGCGGTCCAGCTTGGGGCAGGGCAAGCGGATGTTGGTCGAATATGTCTCCGCCAACCCCACAGGTCCGCTGCATGTCGGCCACACACGCGGTGCGGTGTTCGGTGACGCGCTGGCCAGCCTTTTGGCCTATGCGGGCTATGATGTGACCCGCGAATACTACATCAACGACGGTGGCGCGCAGGTCGATGTCCTCGCGCGGTCGGTTTACATGCGCTACCTCGAAGCGCATGACCTCAGCGTGGACTGGCCCGAAGGCACCTATCCCGGCGATTACCTGATCCCCGTGGGCGAGGCGCTGAAAGCCAAGGTCGGCGATGCCTTTATCGACAAGGGCGAACAGTTCTGGCTTGAAGAAGTGCGCACCTTTGCAACCGATGCGATGATGGAACTGATCCGCACCGATCTGGCGCAGCTCAACATCAGCATGGACAGTTTCTATTCCGAAAAGTCGTTGTATGGCAGTGGCTTGATCGAGAAAGCGATTGCAGAACTTGATGCCAAGGGCCTGATCTATCGCGGCACGCTGGAACCCCCCAAGGGCAAGACGCCCGAGGATTGGGAACCGCGCGAACAGACTTTGTTCAAATCAACCGCGCACGGCGATGACGTGGACCGGCCTGTGCAGAAATCGGACGGGTCGTGGACCTATTTTGCGCCGGATATCGCGTACCACTATGACAAGGTGCAGCGCGGCTATGACGCGCTGATCGACGTGTTCGGCGCCGATCATGGCGGCTATGTCAAACGGATGAAGGCGGCGGTCTCGGCCCTGTCGGACGGCAAGGTGCCGCTGGATATCAAGCTGACGCAGCTGGTGAAGCTCTATAAAAACGGCGAACCGTTCAAGATGTCGAAACGGGCAGGGACATTCATCACCCTGCGCGATGTGGTGGACGAGGTCGGGCCTGACGTGACCCGTTTCCACATGCTAACGCGCAAGAACGACGCGCCTCTGGATTTCGATTTCGGGAAGATGCTGGAACAATCCAAGGATAATCCTGTCTTCTACGTGCAATTTGCCCATGCGCGGGTTAATTCCGTGCTGCGCAAGGCCGTCGAGGCAGGAATCGTGGTGGATGACGCAACCCTTGCGGCGGCAAACCTGTCCGGCTTGACCCATGAGTCGGAACTTGCTGTCGCGCGCAAGGTTGCCGAATGGCCGCGTCAGGTTGAAATCGCCGCCAAGGCCGGCGAGCCACACAGGATCGCTTTCTATCTCTATGATCTGGCGTCGGATTTCCACTCTTTGTGGAACCGTGGCAATGACGATACATCCCTGCGGTTCCTGCAAGAGGGTGATTCTGATACAACACAAGCGAAAATTGCGCTGATCCGGGCCGTTGCGATTGTTATTTCGCACGGTTTGGGTATTCTTGGCGTCACACCGGCAGAGGAAATGCGCTAACGCACTCCGCTGGACAAGGCAGAGCAGACGACCCGACAAGCCGCAAACGGCGCGGGCAGTGAGGCAGTGATGGCGACATACGAGCAGGGGCTGGCCCCGCAATCGGGCAGTGGGCGCGGGCAGTCCTGGATGAATGTCATTGGCGCGCTGGTGTCTTTGTCGATGATTATCGGCATTGGCTATTGGGGCTACAAACTTATCATGCGCGATGTGTCTGGCATCCCTGTCGTGCGCGCTATGGAAGGCGATATGCGTGTGCTGCCCGCCGATCCGGGGGGTGACATCGCGCGCCATGTCGGATTGTCGGTGAATGACCTTGTCGCCAGAGGCGAGGCGGCAGGCCCAGAGGACCGGCTGGTGCTGGCGCCCCGCACCCCCGGCCTTGCCTCCGAGGATCTGGCAGCACCGCCCATGGCCGCGGTCGATGACGTGGGCGAGGAAACAATGCAGCCCGTGGCTCTGTTGCCCGACGCCGCCACAATCGAAGTGCCCGCCCAAAACATGGGCGCCACGGTTGAGGATGTTCTCGCCATGGTCGCCGAAATCACCGAGGCCGATCAGGCAAGCGAGGTCGCCGCGATGGACCGCGTGCCCGCTTCTGTGCCGGGTGTTGCCGTGTCGCTGCGCCCGATCGTGCGCCCCGCGTCCCTGCGCGCGACGCCTGCGCCTGCGCCTGCGCCTGCTGCACCTGCGACAGCCGCAGCCACTCCTGCGAATACCTCCGAGGTCGCCGTCACCACTGCCAGTTTCGCCACCGGCACCGACCTTGTGCAGTTGGGCGCGTTCTCCACGCCTGCCTTGGCGGCGGAAGAATGGGCGCGGCTTGAATCCCGCTTTGGCGCGCTGATGAACGGGCGCGAACGCGTCGTGCAGGTCAGCACCCAAACCAGCGGCACATGGTACCGTTTGCGCGCGAGCGGCTTTGCCGACCGCGACGATGCCCGCCGGTTCTGCGCCGCCTTGCAGGCCGAAGGCGCCGAATGCATCGCGGTTGTGGTCAATTAAGTGACGCAGACTGCGGCGATTTTTGGCCCAGCCGCGCTGGAGGTCACAGCTTGGGAACGCGGGTTTTTTCGTGACGCGGACCCTTGGGGTTTCATCCTGTTTGCCCGCAACATCGACACGCCAGACCAACTGCGCCGCCTGACGGGCGATCTGCGCGATGTGTTGGGCCGCGATGCGCCGATCCTGATCGACCAAGAGGGCGGGCGCGTCCAGAGGATGCGCAGTCCGCATTGGCGCGAATATCTGCCTGCGCTGGATCAGATGGCCCGCGCCGCTGACCCGCTGCGCGCACAATGGCTGCGGTACCGGCTGATCGCGCATGACCTGCTCAGCGTCGGGATCGACGTGAACTGCGCGCCTCTGGCCGATGTAGCCGAAGATGCGACCCATCCGTTCCTGCAAAACCGCCTCTACGGGCGCGATGTCCCCACGGTCGTCGCCGCCGCGCGCGCCTGTGCGGACGGTTTGCTGGCAGGCGGCGTTCTGCCCGTGCTCAAACACATCCCCGGTCACGGGCGCGCGCAGGCCGACAGCCATCTGGCCTTGCCGCGGGTGACCGCCAGCGTGGACGACCTGACCGCCCATGATTTTGCGCCTTTCACGGCCTTGCGCGATCTGCCCTTGGGCATGACCGCGCATATCGTCTTTGACGCGCTCGACCCTGACCGGCCTGCGACCACCTCGCCCGTGATGATGCAGGTGATCCGCGACCAGATCGGGTTTGACGGCCTCTTGATGACCGACGATCTGTCGATGCAGGCGCTCGCGGGCACCGTCACCGACCGCAGCCGCGCTGCCATCGCCGCTGGTTGCGACCTGATCTTGCATTGCAACGGCGACGCAGATGAAATGACCGAGGTCGCAAAGGCCGCCGGTGCCATGTCCGCCAAGGCGCACACCCGCGCCAATCGCGCCCTTGCCCTGCGCAAGACCCCCGAAAAGATTGACATCACCGCATTAGAGGCCGAATTTGAAGCGCTGATGGCGTGAGGTCCGATGCAACAGGGTGAGTTTCAGGAAGATACCGACCGTATTAGCGCCCGCGTTGCCGCCGAGGCGCTGATTGTCGATGTCGGCGCGTTCGAAGGGCCGCTCGATCTGCTGCTGACGCTGTCGCGGACCCAAAAGGTCGATCTGCGCAAGATTTCCATTCTGGCCCTCGCACAGCAATATCTGGCCTTCGTCGAACAGGCCAAGGCGCTGCGGCTGGAACTTGCCGCCGATTATCTGGTGATGGCCGCCTGGCTCGCCTTCCTCAAATCCCGCCTGCTGCTGCCGCCCGACCCGCGCGAGGCGGGACCATCGGGCGAGGAGCTCGCCGCACATCTGGCCTTCCAGCTGGAACGTCTGGCCGCCATGCGCGAAGCGGCCGCGCAACTGATGGCGCGCGACCAGCTGGGCCGCGATTTTTTCGCGCGCGGTATCACCGAGGATGTGCAGCGCGTGCGCCGCGTGCAATATACCGCGACCCTGCTTGATCTGATGCAGGGCTATGCCCGCATCCGCACGCGCGATGATTTCCGCCCCTTCGTGCTGGACCGGCAGCATGTGATGACAATGGAACAGGCGCTGGAACGGATGCGGCACCTCATTGGCTTTGCCGGTGACTGGACCGATATTTCCAGCTATCTGCCCGATGGCTGGGACGCCGACCCGCAACGCAGGCGGTCCACCACAGCGGCGACATTTGCCGCGTCACTGGAACTGGCCAAGGAAGGCAAGATCGAAATCCGCCAAAGCGACAGCTTTGCGCCGATCCAGATTCGCAAGAAAGAACCGCGCAATGGCTAAACCGCAAAACGACAGCCTGTTCGACGCGCCGCCCATGGGCGAACAGGAACGCATGGTCGAGGCGATCCTTTTCGCCACCGCCGACCCCGTCACCGTGCAGGACCTGATCGGGCGGATGCCGCATGGCTGCGACCCTGCCGAGGCGCTGGCCTATTTGCGCAAACGCTACGAAGGGCGTGGCGTGAACGTGGTGCGTATCGGTGATGCTTGGGCGATCCGCACGGCGCCGGACCTTGGCTTTCTGATGCAAAAGGAAATCGTCGAAACCCGCAAATTGTCGCGCGCGGCGATCGAGACGCTGGCCATCGTTGCCTATCACCAGCCTGTCACCCGCGCCGAAATCGAGGAAATCCGTGGCGTCAGCGTCAGCCGCGGCACCATCGACCAGCTGATCGAGATGGAATGGATCAGGTTCGGGCGGCGCAAGATGACACCGGGCCGGCCCGTGACCTTTGTGGTGACCCAAAGTTTCCTTGATCATTTCGGCTTGGAAAACGCCCGCGATCTGCCCGGGCTCAAGGAATTGCGCGCGGCAGGTCTGCTCGAAAACCGCCCGCCACCCGGCACCGTGCCACTGGGCGAGACCGAGGAAGACAGCGCCGATGCCGGCCAGTCCGAGCTCTTTGAAGATTGATCAGGCTGCCCTATATGCGGGCGCACGGCGTGTGAAAGGATGCGACAATGAACATGAACCGCGTGATCAACATGGTCGTCCGGCAGGTGATGAACCGCGGGATCGGTAAAGGCATGCAGATGCTGTCCAAAAGGGACGGCCAGACGGGCAAACAGGCCCCGGGTGCCGGTCAGTCCAAGCAGTTGCAGCAAGGCATGCGCCTGCTGCGCCGCTTCATGCGCTAGGCTTGAAATGCTTGGACAGCTTCAGCCCCTGTCCTTGATAATTCGACTTGATCGCCTGCCCGTACAAAGCCTCGGGCAGGGCGGACATATGCTCGTAAACCAGTCTGCCAACCACTTGCCCGTGTTCCAGCACAAACGGCGCCTCGTGGCAGCGCACCTCCAGCACTCCGCGTGATCCGGCCCCGCCCGCAGCGGCATAGCCGAAACCGGGGTCGAAAAAGCCCGCGTAATGCACGCGGAATTCGCCCACCATCGCCAGATAGGGTGCCATTTCGGCGGCCTGCATCGGCGGGATGACAATCGCCTCGCGGCTGACAAGGATATAGAACGCGCCAGGATCAAGGATGATCCAGCCGGTATCTGTATGCACCGGTTCCCAGAATTCGGCAGGATCGTAATGATTGAGCTTGGCCAGATCGATCACGCCGGTATGCGGCTTGGCGCGATAGCCGACCAGATTGCCTGCCTCGGGGCGCAGATCGACGGAAAAGCCCAAACCGTCCGAAATTACCGGATCGCCCGACACGATGGGCGTGGTGCCATGCAGCGCGCGCAGATCGTCATCGGACATGATGGTCTTGCCCTGGCGAAAGATGATCTGGTTCAGCATCTGGCCGGGCTGGGCCACGACCGAAAACGACCGCGGACAAATCTCGACATAAAGCGGCCCGTCATAGCCCGCGGGCACGCGGTCGAATTCGACGCCGTGATCGGTGATGATCCGCGTCAGAAGGTCCAACCGCCCGATGGACGACTTCGCCGAGGCAGCCCCCGTCATACCCTGCGGCAAGGACAGGCTTTCCATCAAGGGCACGACATAGACGCAGCCTTTTTCCAGCACGGCCCCGCCGGTCAGGTCGATGGCATGCATCTGGAAATCCGCCAGCCGTTCGGCCACCGTCCGCTGGCGGCCCGCCAGAAACGACGCGCGCACCCGGTAGGCTACAGCGCCGAGACGCAGATCAAGCGAGGCAGGCTGGATCTGGCCTGCATCAATGGGCGCATCAGCACGGATCGCGCCTGTGCCGATCATCGCACGGATCTGATGGTCTGCCAGAACGCCGTTTTGCATGAAATCGCCCCTTTGCAGATATCAAAACGCCCGCTGCGCGCAAACGCAAGCGGGCGATGATGATTGGTCGGGCTAGCAGGACTCGAACCTGCGACCTTCCGTCCCCCAGACGGACGCGCTACCAGGCTGCGCTATAGCCCGACTAGGCGTGTTCATACTGGAATCTGGGGCGGGAACAAGCCCGAAAAGCATCATCGTTGGAGGCTAAATATCCCCGCCGGAGGCCAGAAAACGTTTTGGGGCAACCGCCGTTCAGGCGTGGCGCATGCGGTCACGCACCGCTTCCAGACGGGCCAGCATCGGCGCGATGCGCGCCGCCTGTGCCTGCAAGGCCGCAGCCTGCACAGGTGCGCGGCCGATCAGGCGGGCCGGCACATCGGGCAGATCGCGGGGCGGTTCGGGAAAGACCGGATGGCGGCGCGGCGCGACAGGTGCGTCATCGAACGGCAGGGCCGTCTGCGCAGGGCGCGGCACAGGTGCGGGGTCTGCCGCTTGCGGCGCGGGGGCGGGCGAGGCCACAGGTGCAGGGGGTGCCGCTTGCGGCACGACCGGCGGTGCTGCGGTGATATCCTCGACGCTCTCCAGCGTCACACTTGGCCCCAAGGAGGCCACGTATTTGACGCCTTTTTCGCGCAGCAGTTTCTGGGTGCCTTTAATGGTCAGCCCGTCTTCGTGCAGCAATTGCTTGATGCCGCCCAGCAGGTCCATGTCGCTGGGGCGGTAATAGCGCCGCCCGCCCGCGCCTTTGACAGGGCGGATCTGGCTGAACTTGGTTTCCCAGAATCGCAGCACATGGGTCGGCGTATCAAGCCATTCCGCCACTTCGGAAATCGTGCGAAAGGCTTCGCGGGCTTTGGCCATGGCTTAGGACTTGTTTCCGGCCGCGACGCGATCCTTCATCAGATGCGATGGCCGGAAGGTCAGCACGCGGCGCGGATGGATCGGCACTTCCTCGCCGGTCTTTGGGTTACGACCGACACGGGCAGCCTTTTCGCGGACCGAAAATGTCCCGAAGGACGAAATCTTGACCGTATCCCCCGCCACCAACGAATCGGAGATATGCGTCAGCACGCTTTCCACCAGATCGGCGCTGTCGTTGCGCGACAGCCCCACTTCACTATGGACGGCATCCGCCAGGTCCATGCGTGTCAAAGTCTTGTCCGCCATAGATCACTTCCTCGCGATTTCGCCCCAACATTGGCGCGGGGCAATTTCAGAGTCAATAACAAGGACTTGGCAAAGCCACTTCAGTGCGCGGTTTCACCCTACCAACGCAGGACAACCGAGCCCCAGGCCAGACCGCCGCCGATGGCCTCGGTCACGACCAGATCGCCGCGCTTGATCTGGCCGTTGGCGACACCCACCGACAGCGCCAGCGGGATCGAGGCGGCCGATGTATTGCCATGGTCCTGCACAGTGACGACGACGCGGTCCATGCCCACGCCCAGTTTCTTGGCGGTGGCCTGAATGATGCGGATATTGGCCTGATGCGGCACGACCCAATCGACGTCATCGGCGCTCAGCCCGACCTTGTGCAGGGCGGCATCGGCAGTCTGGGCAAGCTTTTCGACAGCATGGCGGAACAGCTCGCGGCCTTCCATGCGCACGACGCCCGTTGTCTGGGTCGAAACGCCGCCGTCCACATAAAGCATGTCCTTGTAGCGCCCGTCCGAATTGAGATCGACCGACAGGATGCCACGGTCGTTTGTGCTACCATCGCCGTCCTCGGCCGACAGGATCAGCGCACCCGCGCCGTCACCGAACAAGACGCAGGTGGCCCTGTCGGTCCAGTCGAGGATCTTGCTGAAGGTTTCCGCACCGATCACCATGACAGTACTGGCCTGGCCCGATGTGATCAGCGCGTTGGCGGTTGACAGCGCATAGACAAAGCCTGCGCAAACCGCTTGGATATCAAAGGCATAGCCTCTGGTGTTGCCGATGGCATGCTGCACCATCGTCGCCGTCGAGGGAAAGGTCAGATCGGATGTCGATGTCGCCAGAACGATCGCGTCGATGTCATTGGCGTCGATCTTGGCCATGGCCAGCGCGGCTTTGGCGGCATGGATCGCAAGGTCGGATGTGGTCTGACCCTCTGCTGCGAAATGCCGCCGCTCGATACCGGAACGGGTCTTGATCCATTCGTCCGATGTGTCCAGCGTCTTTTCGAATTCGCTGTTGGGCACGACCCGTTCGGGAAGGTAATGCCCGATGCCCCTGACCACTGCGCGCCGTGTCATCGTGTTATTTGCCTGTGTTGTTGCTGCCCGCTTCGGCAGCACTTTCTTGGCTATGATCTTGGGCAAGTGCGGCGGCGGATGCAACCCGTGCCGCCAGCTTGTCGGAAAATCCGCTTTGCGCCAGCCGGTAGGCCAGATCGAGCGCGGCCGCCACACCTGTCGCATCAGCCGAGCCGTGGCTTTTGATCACCGTCTGGTTCAGGCCCAGAAACACGCCGCCATTCACGCGGCGCGGGTCTATCCGCTTGCGCAGGCGGCGCAAAGATCCACGCGCCAGCAGGGCACCCAGCATCGATAGCGGATTGCCCATCAGCGATCCGCGCAAAAGTTCGCTGATCAGCGTGGCTGTGCCTTCGCCGGTTTTCAGCGCGACATTGCCGGTGAATCCGTCGGTGACGATCACATCGACCTTGTTGGACGGCAGATCGCCACCTTCGACGAATCCGACGTAATCGAATTCACCTTTCTCGGCGGCGCGCGCGATCAGCTCATGCGCGACCTTGAGTTCGGCGCGACCCTTGTGTTCCTCGGTCCCGACATTGAGCAGTCCGACGCGCGGGCGTGCGATGTCCAGCCCGTTGCGCGCATAGGACGCGCCCATCAACGCATAGGTCAGAAGGTCGTCCTGATCGGCGCGGATATCGGCACCGGCATCCAGCATGACGTTGAACCCCGCCGGATTGCGTGACGGCCAGAGACAGGCGATGGCGGGGCGGTTCACGCCTTCGGCTTTGCGTAGGCGCAGCATCGACAGCGCCATCAGCCCGCCGGTATTGCCGCAGGACACGCAGACTGCGGCCTGACCGTCGCGCACCGCGTCGATGGCCGACCACATCGAGGTTTTCTTGCCATGCCGCAGCACATGGCTGGGCTTGTCCGACATCTTCACCACATCGGCGGCATCATGCACGGTCACGCGGTCGGTGATGTTGTGCGATGCGACCAGCGGGTCAAGCTCGGCCTTGGGACCATGCAGCAGGGCATGGGCACCGGGCGTGCCTTTCAGAAACGTCGCAAGGCCCGCAACCACGGTTGCAGGCCCTTTGTCGCCACCCATGGCATCAACAGAAAGCACATTGGCCGATGTCGAGACTGATCCCGTCTGGCGCTGTATCATGCTGTTGTGCCTGCGTTACAGCTTATGCTGCGTCTTCGTCCAGATCGACCTCGGTCGTGTTGGCGACGACTTCACGTGTCGCATAGTGGCCGCAGGACGGGCACACGTGGTGCGGACGCTTCATTTCTCCGCAGTTGTCGCATTCGTTGGGGTTTGCAGCGACAAGAGAGTCGTGCGCGCGCCGGTTGTTGCGGCGGGATTTGGAAACTTTATTCTGCTGGACGGCCATGACGGAACCCTATGATAAACGGGCACGCGGCCCTGATTTGTGCATCTGTCGGGGGTCCTACGCCAATCTGGCAGCCCTGTCGAGACGCTGTATGAAAGAGGCCGCGAACATACTGCGATTCCCGCGCGGCGCAACCCCTTTTCGGGGTGGTAGAAAAGCGGTCAATCGTCCTTGTTTTTCAGGCTGTCGCGCAAGGCGCCAAGCCCTGCAAAGGGACGTGCTTCTTCGTCCGTCAAAGGGGTGACACCTTTGCGGGTATAGACGGTTTGCCCCAGTTCGGCCCCTTGCGCGCGCGGATATAGCGGCAGCGCTAGCGCCAGTGCTTCGGTCAGCACGGCGTAAAGGTCGATGGCGTCGGGCAGGGGTTCGAGCGTGTCATCCTCGGGCATCTCGACCTCGGTGCCGGTCGTCTCGGGCAGGTCGGCCAGATACTGGCGCGTCACATCCTCGTCGATCCGCGTCGTGACGGGATCAAGCGTGACGACGCAATCCTGCACCACCGTCGCCCCCAGCTTTGCGGTCAACGCCCAGTCCTTGCGGCCTTGTGGGGTCAGTTCGCCTTCGAACCGGAGCTTCTTGATGCCCACGATTCCCAAGGTGTCCGCGATGGCCGCGCGGTCGCCCGCATCCGGCGTCAGCACAAAGGTCGTGCCGCGCGATGCGGCAAGGTCGGCCAAACGCAAGAGTGATTGTGGCATCTGGGGCAAGGCTGCTTCCATTCTTGAACAGGGGCGGGTGGTGATGTATCGGGGATAAAAGGCATCAGATGCCAAAGCAAGGGGCCTCACATGAACATGACCAAACTGCGCGCCAGCCTGCGGGCCTCGGGTTTTGTGGTGGCGGTCGTGGCGGTTGCGGCTTGCACGCCAATGACGCGTTTCCACGGCTTTGCGCCTGATGCGCGCGAACTGGCACAGGTGCAGGTCGGCCAATCGACGCGGGCCGATGTCGTGGCCCTGTTCGGCCCGCCCACTTCCGACGGCGGGGTGCGTAACGATACCATCTATTACGTCGCCAGCCAGTTCGACCGCATCGGCCCCTTTGCCCCGCGAGAGGTTGACCGCACCGTCATCGCCGTCAGCTTTGACGCCAGCGACCGCGTGCGCAACGTGACCCGCTATACGCTGGAGGACGGGCGCGTCGTGCAACTCGACCGTCGCGTCACCGACGACGGGATCGCGGATGTGGGCGTGCTGGAACAGCTCTTGGGCTCGTTCGGCCGGATCGATGCGGGCACCTTCCTTGGGGCGGACAACGGCGGCGGCGATCTTTAGCGCAGCGGCTGTTTTACAGGGCGTGTATCGCAAAAGTTGATTCGAGCGCATCCGCACTCTATCAAAAGCGGCAGCCCTTGCTGGAGTGTTGATGTGAGCCGCCTTTTTCTCATGACTTGCGCAGCAATGCTGTCGCTGTCGGCATCTGTCGTTATGGCGCAGACGCAGGCGACGGACGAGATCAACAGCTACCTTGTGCCTGTCACCATTCTGGACCACCCGCAGTGCAACGGCACGGGCCAGACCGCCTTTTCCCTTGCGATGCAGGCCGAGGATCTGCGGTTTCGAGTCAGCGCGGACACATGGACCTCAAGCATTGATATGGGCGGTGGCCATTGGGCTGAGAGTGACTCCGTTCACAGCTGCTTTATCTTTCAGGAACGTGGTGAGGGCCGCAGGCAAATCGAGGTGCCGTGTGATGCCCAAGTGGCGGCACTGCCGCGCATGTGTACCATCGAAGAGAGACGCGGCACCGATCGGGTTCAGGTTCAGATGCCCTGTCCGGCCGCAGCAGCGGAGGCGGCCGAGGTCGACACCCCAGAGGCCCAGATCCTGCGTCTTGACCTCTCGCTGCAAGTGAACCTGTGCCAGTCATTGATGCAATTGGACATCATCGACGGGCAGTGGACAGCAGACCTGACAGCAGGCGTAACAGTCACGCGCCAGCAAGGCGTTTTTAGCATGCTGGCGCCCTCCTTTCGATCCGTGTCGCGAAACGAACCGGACGCCACGATTTCCTTTACGACGGGGAATGGCCGGCGACATTGGCAGGGGGGCGAGCAACCATCCTATTTCCGAATTGAACTGACCAAGATACCGGTCAACCTGCCTGAGGGTGGAGCGCAAACCGCCCGACTTCAAACCGATGTCATCGTCTTTCCCACGCTTGAAGGAACGCCGATATGCAGGACGGGTGACTGTAATTTAGCCTATACGTGGAATATCTTCCGTGAGTAAACGAACGGCTTTGACCCATTCGGTCCCCCGCCTCACTCCTCCGGTTCAAACGTCAGCGCCACCCCGTTCATGCAATACCGCAGCCCCGTAGGTGCAGGCCCATCGGGAAACACATGCCCCAGATGCGCGTCGCAGCGGGCGCAATGTACCTCTGTCCGCGTCATAAAGAATCCGCGATCCACCGATTCCCCGACCTGTTCGGGCGAGAGCGGCTCATAGAACGACGGCCAGCCGGTGCCGCTTTCGAACTTGGCACGCTGGTCGAACAAGGGCGCGCCGCAGCACACGCACAGATATGTGCCGGGGTCTTTGGGGAAATTGTCATGGGTGCCCGCGCGTTCGGTGCCATGCTTGCGCGTGACCTTGAACGCCAGATCGGACAGCTGTTCGCGCCATTCGGCATCCGATTTGATGATTTTATCCATGTCATATTCCTTTTTCGTCTGTTGCGCATAAGGTAGGGCGCAAGCACCCTATCGCCAAGGCAGGCCATGACAATCGCATTCGAAATCGGCCGGTATCGCGCCCGTCTGGCGGCAACGCCCGACGATCTGGCCGCCTGCCAGCGCCTGCGGCATACCTGCTTTTTCGGCCAAGCCGGTCTGGACAGCGATGCCTTCGATGCGCGCTGCCAGCATCTGATGATCGAGGACGGGGCGGGCCGGCTGGTCGCTGCTGCACGCCTGTTACTGATCGCGCAAGGCGCGGAGCTTGCACAAAGCTATTCCGCGCAATTCTACGACCTTTCCGGCCTGACCGCCCAGCCCGGCCCCCTGATGGAGCTGGGGCGGTTCTGCATCGCCGCCGATGTGCTTGATGCCGATGTGGTGCGTGTGGCTTGGGGGGCGCTGGCGGGCATTGTAGACGCGGCGGGCGTGCAGACCCTGTTCGGCTGCACCAGTTTCACAGGCACCGATCCCGCGCGCTATGGGGCGGCCTTTGCGCGTCTGGCGGCCCAGCATCAGGGGCCTGCGCATCTGCGCCCCGGCATCAAGGCGCCCGACGTCGTGGCGCTGGACGGGCAGGGGCATGGCACAGCCCCTTTGCCGTCGCTTCTGCGGTCTTATCTGGCGATGGGTGGCTGGGTCGGCGATCATGCGGTGGTGGACCGGCAGATGAACACGCTGCATGTGTTTACCTGCCTTGATATCGCCGCCGTCCCACCCGCGCGCGCGCGCGCCTTGCGCGCCGTGATGGGCGCGCGCTGAAACCCCTTGCGCTGGCGCAAGCCACGCAATAGCAGGCGGACATGGCACGCGCACCCCTTCTCCAGATTTCCGACATCGCCCTGACTTTCGGCGGCGATCCTGTTTTTGCCGACCTGTCGCTGGTGATCCAGCCGGGCGACCGGGTGGCCCTCGTCGGGCGCAACGGATCGGGCAAATCCACCTTGATGAAGGTGATGGCGGGCCTTGTGCTGCCCGACAGCGGCACGCGCGTGGCCTCGCCAGGCGTGCAGGTCGGCTATATGGAGCAGGACCCCGAGATGAAGGGGTTCGCCACCTTGGGCGATTATGCCGCGAGCGGTCTGCCGCCCGAGGAATCCTACAAGGTCGACATGGTCGCCGAAGGGCTGAAATTCGATCCCGCCGGTGCTGTGTCCACCGCATCGGGCGGGGAACGCCGCCGCGCGGCGCTGGCCAAGCTGATGGCCGAAGCCCCCGAACTGATGCTGCTCGACGAGCCGACCAACCATCTGGATATCGAGGCCATCGCCTGGCTGGAAAACGAACTCAAACAGACCCGCGCCGCTTTCGTGCTGATCAGCCACGACCGCGCGTTCTTGCGCGCGCTGACCCGCGCGACGCTCTGGGTCGACCGCGGTGCCGTGCGCCGCGCCGAACAGGGATTCGACGCCTTCGAGGAATGGCGCGACAAGATCTGGGAAGAAGAAGACCAGCAGCGCCATAAACTCAACCGCAAGATCAAGGCCGAGGCCCGCTGGGCTGTCGAAGGCATCTCTGCCCGCCGCACCCGCAACCAAGGGCGTTTGCGGGCATTGCAGGACCTGCGCGCCGAAAAGGCCGGCCAGATCCGGCGTCAGGGCACGGCGGCAATGGCCTTTGACGGCGGGTCCACCTCGGGCAAAAAGGTCGTGGAATGCTTCGGGCTGACCAAATCCTTTGACGGCAAAAGCATCGTGCAGGGGCTGGACCTGACCGTGCAGCGCGGCGACCGGATCGCCTTTGTCGGGCCGAACGGCGTGGGCAAGACCACGCTGATCAAGATGCTGCTGGGTCAGGTCGAACCGGATGCAGGGCAGGTCAAACTCGGCACCAAGCTTGATATCGCGGTGTTCGACCAGACCCGCGCGGCGCTGAACCCCGATATGACACTGTGGGAAAACCTGGCGTCGGACCCCGAACTGGGGGTCAGCGGCAAATCCGACCAGATTATGGTGCGCGGCACGCCCAAACATGTGGTGGGATACCTCAAGGAATTTCTGTTCGACGAGGCGCAGGCGCGCGCCCCTGTCCGCTCGCTCTCGGGCGGTGAAAAGGCGCGGCTGTTGCTCGCACGGCTGATGGCGCGGGAAAGCAACCTGTTGGTGCTGGACGAACCAACCAACGATCTGGATATTGAAACGCTGGATCTGTTGCAGGACATCCTGGGCGATTACGACGGCACCGTGCTGCTGGTGAGCCACGACCGCGATTTCCTTGACCGCGTCGCCACAACGACCATCGCGATGGAAGGCAACGGGCAGGCCGTCGTCTATCCGGGTGGCTGGTCGGACTATCGCGACCAGCGCGGCGGCGATTTCACTGAATCAGCAACGGCGACCAAGCCACTGGCGAAAAAGGATAAACCCGCTGAGAAAAAACCCAGTGGCGGGCTGTCCTTTACGGAAAAGCACCGGCTTGACGCGCTACCAGGACTGATCGCGACCCTGACGGCGGAAATCGGCAAGCTGGAAGAACTGCTCGCCGATCCGGCGCTGTTCACCGAAAATCCCGTCAAATTCGCCAAAGCCACCGACGCGCTGATCGCCCGCCAGATGCAGCTGTCCGATGCCGAGGATGAATGGCTGGCGCTGGAAGAAAAAGCCGCCGGCTGATCACGGCATCCGCAACGCGCCGTCCAACCGGATCGTGGTGCCGTTGAGATAATCGCATTCCACGATGAACCGCGCGAGGGCCGCAAATTCCGCCGGATCACCAAGGCGCGCAGGATAGATCACATCGCGCGCCAGCCCCGCCATCACCTCCTCGCCCAGCGATTCGAGCATCGGCGTGCGGAAAATCCCCGGTGCGATGGCCATCACGCGGATGCCGTTGCGCCCCAGATCGCGCGCCATGGGCAAGGACAGACCGGCGATGCCCGCCTTGGACGCGGCATAGGCCGCCTGTCCCTTTTGCCCGTCAAACGCCGCGACAGAAGCGGTGTTGATGATCACGCCGCCTTGCGTCATGCGCGCGGCGGCTAGGCGCGCCACGTTGAACGTGCCGCAAAGATTGATGTCGATGGTGCGCGCAAAGCTGTCCTGCCGGTGTGGGCCATCGCGGCCCAGCGTCTTTTCCGCCGTGGCGATGCCTGCGCAATTGACTGCGACATTCAGGCCCGTGACCTGATCCAGACCCGCGGCAACGCTGGCCTCATCGGTCACGTCGACCTGCGCGAAGCCCGCGCCAATCTGTGCTGCAAAATCCGCACCCGCCGGATCGCGGTCGAATATGGTGACCTGCGCCCCCGCCGCGGCAAAGGCCCGCGCCGTCGCCGCACCCAGACCGGATGCGCCCCCCGTCACAATCGCCACCACTGTTGATATATCCATGCAGTCCTCCCGTTGCGGTCAGACTGCCCAAGCAATCAAAGAATGCCAACCCCATCGTTCGAGCCCAAATATCCTCGGGGGGGTCTGGGGGGCCGACAGCCCCCCAGCTTTCTTGACTCAGCCGTCGAAGTTCACTTCTTCCATGATCCGCACCGATGCGGGCCGGTTGTTGGCCAGTTCGTTCAGATCGACCGTATCAGGCGTGAAGGTCCCCCAGCTTGCGACCAGTTCGGACATCGCCGCGCCTTCCAGCACGGGGTATTCGTGGTTGGTTTCGGCATAGATCGCCTGTGCGGCCGGCGAGACGAGGAATTCCATCAACTGCACCGCTTCGTCACGGTTCGGCGCGGATTGCGTCATCGCGATGCCCGACACGTTCAGATGGGTGCCGCCATCCTCGAACGTCGGGAAGATGATACGCACGGCATTGGCCCATTCCTGCTGCTCGGGATCGGCCAGCATCGCGCCCATGTAATAGGTGTTGGTCAGCGAAATATCGCATTCCCCGGCCCAGATCGCACGCACCTGCGCGCGGTCATTGCCTTCGGGCTTGCGCGCAAGGTTTGCCCGCAGGCCAGCGGCCCAGTCGCGCGCCGCATCTTCGCCCTTGTGCGCGATCACGGCGGACAGCAGTGCGAGGCTGTAGTTGTTCAGACCCGAGCGCGAACAGATGCGTCCGGCCCATTTCTCGCTGGTCAGGTCTTCGTAGGTGGTGACTTCGCCATCGGCCACACGCTCGTTAGAGGCATAGATCACGCGGGCGCGGGTTGTCAGAGCGAACCAGAGATTCTCGTCGCTGCGCAACTCGGCAGGGATGGCCGCGTTCAGCACATCGCTTTCGACAGCCTGCACAACACCGGCATCCACGATCTGCTTGAGGTTCGCGATATCGACGGTCATCACCAGATCGGCGGGCGAACGTGCCCCTTCGGCGGTCAGGCGTTCGACCAGACCATCCTCGATGAAGGACAGGTTGACGGCGATGCCCGTCTCGGCAGTGAAGGCATCCATGACGGGCTGGATCAGGCCGGGTTCACGGGTGGTGTAGATATTGACATCGGCAATGGCAGGGCCGGCGATGGCGGCACAGGTGCTGGCCAAAAGGATGTTGCGCAGGTTCATGGGAAGGCTCCTTGGTTGAACTGGCGCCTTTAAGCCTGAGTCTTTTACTCGGGTCAATACCTGAATGTTTTAGTCGGGCTATTTTTGGCCTTTCTCCAGCGCCTTCTGCGCGTCCCACAGCGCGTCCATTTCTGCCAGATCACTGTCGGCAGGTGTCTTGCCCTGCGCCGCAAGTGTCGCCTCTATCCCCTTGAACCGACGTGTGAATTTTCCGTTTGTGCCGCGCAGTGCGGCCTCTGGATCAACGCCCAGATGTCGCGCCAGATTGGCCAGCACGAACAAGAGATCCCCCATCTCATCGGCAATCTCGGCCTGTGTCAGGCTGTCGCGGGCGGCGACCAGCTCGCCTGCCTCCTCGATGAGCTTGTCCAGAACATGCGACGTATCGGGCCAGTCGAACCCGACGCGGGCCGCGCGTTTTTGCAGTTTGACCGCGCGCATCAGCGCAGGCAGGCCAAGGGCCACACCGTCGAGCACACCGCCTTGTGCCTTGCCTGCGCGTTCGGCGGCCTTGATCTTTTCCCAGTCGGCCACTTGCTGGTCGGCGGTTTTGTCGCGGTTCTCGTCGCCAAAGACATGCGGATGCCGTGCCACCATCTTGTCGGCGATATTGCGGACCACGGACTCGAAGGTGAAATGCCCTGCCTCGGCTCCCATCTGCGCGTGATAGACGGTTTGCAGCAGCAGATCGCCCAGTTCACCCTCAAGCTCGGGCCAGTCGGCGCGGGCGATGGCATCGGCGACCTCATAGGCTTCCTCGATCGTATAGGGGGCGATGGTGCCGAAATCCTGCGCGATGTCCCAAGGGCAGCCCGTTTCGGGATCCCGCAGACGGCGCATGATTTCGAGCAGGCGTGGCATGCCGCCATCGGGGTCGTGGATCAGCGCATCGTCTGCCATTGCAGCCACCTTCATCTTGGGATCAACTGAGCCTATTGCGACAAAACA
Organism: Yoonia sp. 72; assembly: GCF_034652275.1. Taxonomy (NCBI): domain Bacteria; kingdom Pseudomonadati; phylum Pseudomonadota; class Alphaproteobacteria; order Rhodobacterales; family Paracoccaceae; genus Yoonia; species Yoonia sp. 72. The sequence continues at coordinate 212,896 of NZ_JAXIWG010000001.1, forward strand.
GAAAGTGCCAGTCATGCCCGTGATCAACCGTATTGCCGATTATGCCGAAGAGATGACGGGCTGGCGCAAACATCTGCACGCACATCCAGAATTGCGATTCGATTGCCACAAGACGGCAGCTTTTGTCGCCGAGAAACTGCGCGCCTTCGGTGTCGATGAAATCCACGAAGGGATCGCCACCAGCGGGATCGTCGCCATCATCAACGGGCAGGGCGCGGGCCGCACCATCGGGCTGCGCGCGGATATGGATGCGCTGCCGATGGAGGAGGTGACGGGGTTGGACTACGCCTCGACCGTGAAGGGCGCGATGCATGCCTGCGGCCATGACGGGCATACGACGATGCTGCTGGGGGCGGCGAAATATCTGGCCGAGACTCGCAATTTCACCGGACGCGTCGCGCTAATTTTCCAGCCTGCCGAGGAATCAGGCGGCGGGGCCGAGGTGATGGTGAACGAAGGCATCCTGGATATGTTCGACGTGGCAGAGGTTTACGCCCTGCACAATGCCCCCGGCACGGCTGTGGGGGCGTTCTATACCACCCCCGGCCCGATCATGGCGGCGGTGGATACGTTCCATATCCATGTGCAGGGGCGCGGAGGGCACGGGGCCATGCCGCATGAAACCGCCGATCCGGTGGTGGCTTGCGTCGGCATCGTCAGCGCGATCCAGACCATCGTCAGCCGCAACCATTTCACCTTTGACCAGCTGGTCGTGTCGGTCACGCAGATCCACACCGGCACGGTGGACAACGTCATCCCCGACACGGGCTATATCAACGGCACGGTGCGCACCTTCGATCCGGCGGTGCAGGCGATGGTGAAAACCCGTTTGGCCGAGATTGTGGCGGGACAGGCCGCGTCCTACGGCGTGACGGCGACGCTCGATTACGAGATCGGCTATCCCGCGACGGTCAACGATGCGGACAAGACCGCCTTTGCCGCCGCTGTCGCGCGCGAAGTGTCGGCCGATGTGGTCGATGATGCCGCCCCCGAGATGGGGGCCGAGGATTTTGCCTATATGCTGAACCAGCGCCCCGGAGCCTATCTGTTCGTCGGCAATGGCGACACGGCAGGGCTGCACCATCCGGCCTATGATTTCGACGATTCCCTGTCGCCTGTGGGTGCCTCGTTCTTTGCCCGCATCGTCGAGCGGGCCTTGCCGGTGGCGCCATAACTTTTGGGCCTCCGGCGGGAGTATTTTTGGAAAAAAGAAGGTGTGAAGAATGGCTTTGGAAGATGCGAGAGGGCAGGTCGATCTGGCCTTTACACGCGAAGATCGGCGCGGGCTGGCGTTCGAGAATGCCTTTGGCGGCGCGGTGTCGTTTTTGCGACGGGCCTATTCCAAGGATCTGACCGGCGTTGATCTGGCGGTGACGGGCATTCCGTTCGATCAGGCGGTGACACACCGCCCTGGTGCGCGGTTCGGGCCGCGCGCGATCCGCGAGGCATCGTGCCTGCAGCCCTATGACCCGCCCTACGGCTGGGACGGGTTCGATCCTTTGTCGGAATTCGCCATCGTGGATTATGGCGATATGCCGTTCGATTACGCCAATGTTGCCGGCGTGCCCGCGCTGGTCGAGGCGCATATCGCGCGCATTCTGGCAGCGGGGGCGGCGAGCGTCACGTTGGGGGGCGACCATTTCATCACCCTGCCGATCCTGCGCGCCTATGCGGCGAAATACGGACCCCTGTCGGTGATCCAGTTCGATGCGCATTCCGACCTGTGGGCTGACGATGATATGGCGCGGATCGATCACGGCACCTTCATGTACAAGGCGGTCAAGCTGGGGCTGGTGGACCCTGCGCGATCCGTGCAGATCGGCATCCGCACCGAATGTGACGACTATCTGGGGATGCGGTACATCGATGCGCGGTCCTGCCATGAACGAGGGGCTGCCGATGTCGTGGCCGAGGTGCGCGGGATCGTGGGCGATCATCCGACCTATGTGACGTTTGATATCGACGCGCTGGACCCTGCCTTTGCGCCCGGCACCGGCACGCCGGTCTGGGGGGGCCTTGCCAGCTGGCAGGCGGCGGCGATGCTGCGGGACCTCGCGGGCATCAATATGGTGGGCGGCGATATCGTCGAAGTCTCGCCCCCCTATGACACCACGGGGGCCACGGCTGTGGCAGGCGCGCATGTTGCGATGGAGCTTTGCTGTCTGGCGCTCTGGAACAAAAGGATAAAATGATGAAAAATCAACCGATCAGCGGCAATGATCTGGCGCGGTTTTCAGGGCCGCAGACCTTCATGCGCCTGCCGCAGGTAGAGAGTGCGGCGGGCCTTGATGTGGGGTTCATCGGCATCCCGATGGATATCGGGACAAGCTGGCGGTCGGGCACGCGGATGGGGCCGAAACAATTGCGCGAACAATCCGCGATGATCCGGCCTTACAATATCCAGACCGGGGCGGCGCCATTCGATGCGCTCCAATGCGCCGATCTGGGGGATGTGCCGATCAATACCTTCAGCCTGAGCGATACGATCCGTATTATTACAGAGACTTACGCCGCACATCTTGCGCATGACTTCATCCCGATGACCCTGGGTGGCGATCACACGCTGACTTTGCCTGTGTTGCGGGCTGTCGCGGCCAAGCATGGCCCTGTCGCACTGGTGCATGTCGATGCCCATGCCGATGTGAACGACGAGATGTTCGGCGAGCGTGAGACCCATGGCACGGTGTTCCGCCGCGCCTATGAGGAGGGGATCATCACCGCCGACAAGGTGTTCCAGATTGGCTTGCGTGGCACGGGTTACACGGCGGATGATTTCACCGAAGCCGCAGGCTGGGGGTTCAACCAGTATCTGGCCCCGCAGCTTTGGCACAAATCGCTGACGCCGCTGGCCGCCGAGATCAAGGCGCAGATCGGGGACCAGCCCTGCTATATCACCTATGATATCGACAGTCTGGATCCGGCCTATGCCCCCGGTACCGGCACGCCGGAAATCGGCGGGCTGACCACGCCGCAGGCGATGGAACTGATCCGGGGTCTGCGCGGGCTCAAGATCGTGGGCTGCGATCTGGTCGAGGTGTCGCCGCCTTATGATCCGTCGGGGAATACCGCGCTGACGGGTGCGAACCTGATGTTCGAGATGCTGTCTATCCTGCCGGGAGTGCCTTACCGATGATCGATATCATGATCCGGGTCATTGTTGTCGTTCTGGCGCTGATGGTGGGTGCGATGACTTATGTCCGCCTTGCGCCGACCGATGTCGCGCGCTGGCACCAGCTGGACCAGATCGCTACGCCGGGTGATCAACTGGCCCCCGGCGGGTTTACTGCCGCCCGTCAGATCACCGCCGACCCCGCGCAGGTGCTGACCGCACTGGACGCTATCGCGCTGGCCACCCCGCGCACGCGGGTCATTGCGGGCAGCGTGGAGGAGGGGATGGTGACCTATCAGACACGGTCGCTGCTGTGGGGCTTTCCCGACCATACGACCGTCGCGGTGCAGGGCGATCTGTTGGTGATCCATGGCCGTCTGACCTTTGGCGGATCGGACATGGGGGTCAACCGCGTCCGTGTGGTAGATTGGCTGGACCAGCTTGGCCCCTTGACCGCGGCACCCTGATCGGCCAATCGGGGCGCCATGATAGCCGCTGACAAAATCGAACAGATCATCGACCGTTTCCGCTTTCTGGAAGCCAAGATGTCGGATGCCGCCCATGGCGGCGATATCGCGGCCTTGGGGCGCGAATATGCCGAACTGCGCCCCGTGGTCGAGACGGTCACGGCCTACAAGGACCTTCTGGCCCAGATCAGCGACACACAGGCGCTGCTCAAAGACCCCGAAATGCGCGCGCTGGCCGAAGAAGAATTGCCAGAGCTCAAAGCGGCCCTTGCCGCCAGCGAGCGTGATGTGCAACTGGCGCTGCTGCCTAAAGATGCCGCTGATGCGCGGCCCGCTTTGCTGGAAATCCGCCCCGGAACAGGGGGCGATGAGGCATCGTTGTTCGCCGCCGATCTGTTGCGGATGTACCAGCGCTATGCCGAAAACATGGGCTGGCGGTTCGAGATCCTTGAACAAAGCCTGACCGAACTGGGCGGGATCAAGGAAGTTGTGGCGCGGGTTGCCGGCGAAGGCGTCTTCGCGCGGCTGAAATACGAAAGCGGCGTGCACCGCGTCCAGCGCGTGCCTGAAACCGAAAGCGGCGGGCGTATTCATACATCGGCGGCCACCGTCGCCGTGCTGCCCGAGGCGCAGGATGTCGATATCCAGATCAACCCGAATGATCTGCGCATCGACACGATGCGCGCCAGCGGATCGGGCGGCCAGCATGTCAACACCACCGATTCGGCGGTGCGCATCCTGCATATCCCGACGGGGATCATCGTCGTCAGCGCCGAGAAATCGCAGCACCGCAACCGCGAGATCGCGATGCAGGTGCTCAAAACGCGGCTCTTTGATCTGGAACGCCAGCGGATCGACGGCGAACGCTCTGCCGATCGCAAGGCGCAGGTGGGCTCGGGCGACCGGTCGGAACGCATCCGCACCTATAACTTCCCGCAAGGGCGGCTGACCGATCACCGGATCAACCTCACGCTTTATTCACTGGGGCAGGTGATGGCGGGCGATCTGGACGCGATCATCGACGCCCTGCAATCCGAAGCGCAGGCCGCCCTGCTGGCCGAGATGGGCGCGTGAGCGGCTTTTTCGCAGGCGGGCGGTTCTGGGACATGACGGCGGCGCAAGAGGCGGCGCTGGCCACGGCTGCCGCCACACTGAGCAACGTTGGTATCAGCGACGCTGTGAAAGAGGCGCGGATGCTCTGGGTCCATGCTGCGGCGGACGAGGGTGTCTTTGCCAGTTTGATCGCCCGCCGTGCCGCGCGCGCGCCGCTGTCGCATCTGCTGGGCTACCGCGATTTCTATGACCACCGGTTCATCGTGACGCCCGATGTGCTGGACCCGCGCCCTGACACCGAATCCGTCGTTGCGGCGGCGCTGGACCAGCCGTTCAGCCGCGTTCTGGACCTTGGGACAGGATCGGGCTGCATCCTGCTGTCGCTTCTTGCCGCACACGCGCAGGCGACGGGGCTGGGCGTCGATATCTCGGACGCGGCACTTGCCGTGGCGGCGCAGAACCGTACCACCCTTGGGCTTGACGACCGCGCCACGCTGGCACGGTCGGACTGGTTCGGCGCTGTCACCGGCACTTTCGACCTGATCGTTTCCAACCCGCCCTATATCGCGGCGGATGAAATGGCCGGCCTGCAACCCGAGGTGCGCCTGTTCGAGCCGCATCTGGCCCTGACCGACGACGCTGACGGGCTGTCCTGCTACCGCATCATCGCGGCGGGCGCGGCTGCGCATCTGGTGCCGGGCGGTCGGCTGATCGTGGAAATCGGGCCGACACAGGCAGCGGCGGTCAAGGCGCTTTTCGCAAGCGCAGGATTGACCGACCTGCGCGTCATCCCCGACCTTGACGGGCGCGACCGCGGGATCGCGGGGCGCTGGCCGGGTCCTGCGGCCTGATCGCGGCGGTTCCCCGCAAATCTGGCCGAGCTGGGCAATTTTGACTTGTCTTGGCCCGCCTGCCGTGCTTATTGCCATGTATCGGATGGGCAAGAGAACACGATCTCTCTCCGGTCAGTCGCCAAAACATTGCAAGGCCACCACATCAAAGACGCGCCGCTGCGCGATACAGCGCCAGCGCAAGGTCAGCCAAAGGCTCGAAAGCATATCAATGAGATCATCCAAGTCACGGTCGCGGAACAAGAACCGCACGCCACGTCCTTCGGGCGGAAACATCATCAACCGGGTTTTCGAAAGCTCGGGTCCTGATGGCAAAGTGCGCGGCACGCCGCAGCAGATCATCGAGAAATACAACCAGCTGCACCGCGACGCGCAATTGTCCAACGACCGGGTGAATGCCGAAAACTTCGCCCAGCACGCCGAACACTACACCCGCCTTCTGGCCGAGGCCCAACGCGAGGTTGACCAGCGCCGCGAGGAACTCGAAGCGCAGAACCGCGAACGGCAGGCCGAACGCGACAAGGAACGCAACGACCGCGTGCAGGCGCAGGAACAGGCCAGCACCGACCAGCCTGCCATCGACCGCCCCGACCCGCGCCCGAGCGATGACGACGGCGATCAAGGCACCGATTCCGGTCTGGTCGAAACGCCCGAGGAAAAGCCGCAACAGCGCGCACGCAAACCCCGCGCCCCGCGCAAACCGCGCCCCGACAACCGCGACAACAACGCGACACCCGAAGCGGCCGAATAAAGACCTAGCGCGCGGCTTTCAGGCTGCGCGCCAAGGCACAGAACGCTTCCAGCCCGACCTGTTCGGCGCGTTCGGTCGGCTTGATGCCGACCTCTTGCAAATGATCCTCGATGGCAGGGCTGACGGATTTCAAGGCGGACCGCAGCATCTTGCGCCGCTGGTTGAAGGCCGCGGCGACCACCATGTTCAGTACGGCAGGGTCAGCCGGATAGCGCGGCACGGGCAGGGCGGTCAGATGGACCACCGCCGAATGCACTTTGGGCGGCGGGCTGAACACCTCGGGCGGCAGGTTCATCACGATCTTCGCATCCGCGCGCCATTGCGCCAGCAGCGCGAGCCGCCCATAAGCCTTGCCGCCGGGCTGCGCCACGATCCTTTCGGCCACCTCGCGCTGGAACATCAAGGTCAGACTGTCCCAGAACGGCGGCCAGATCTGCGGCGTCAACCAGCGCACCAGCAGTTCGGTCCCGACATTATAGGGCAGGTTCGCCGCTACCTTGATCGGGGCTTGCAAATATTCCAGCGGATCAATCGCCAGCGCATCGCCTTCGATCACCTGCAAACGGCCCGGATAGGCGGCGGCGATTTCGGCCAAGGCCGGCAGGCAACGGGGGTCCTTTTCAATCGCCAGTACGCGGCGCGCGCCCGAGGCCAGCAACCCGCGCGTCAACCCGCCGGGGCCGGGGCCGATCTCCAACACATCCGCGCCGGAGAGGTCCCCCGCCAGCCGCGCAATGCGGGCTGTCAGGTTCAGATCCAGCAGGAAATTCTGCCCCAAAGACTTTTTCGCCGCCAGATCATGCCGCGCAATCACATCGCGCAGCGGCGGCAGATCATCAATCCCGTTCATGCCATCTTCCGAGCCCAAATATCCCCGCCGGAGGCATCAAAGTTTTTCGCCATGCGCGCAGCCTGCTGCAAGGCCGCGATCATCGACGCAGGGTCTGCGACATCGCGCCCTGCAATGTCGAAAGCCGTCCCATGATCGGGCGAGGTGCGGATGAAGGGCAGGCCCAATGTGATGTTCACGCCGCCCGCAAAATCAATCGTCTTGATCGGGATCAAGGCTTGGTCGTGATACATGCAGACCGCCACGTCGTATCGCGCGCGGGCGGCGGCATGAAACAGCGTATCGGCCGAATGCGGCCCCGAAATATCCAGCCCTTCAGCGCGCAAGGCGTCCAAGACGGGGGTGATCGTCGCGATCTCCTCGCAACCCATCTTGCCATCCTCGCCCGCATGCGGGTTCAGCCCTGCAACGGCGATGCGCGGCGCGCTAATCCCGAACTGACGGCGCAGGGCGGCATGGGTGATCAGGATCGTGTCGGTGAGGAGCGAGGCAGTCAGCGCTGCGGGAACATCCGCCAGCGGAATATGGATCGTCGTGGGCACAACGCGGAGCCCCTCGCAGGCCAGCATCATGACCACGCGGTCCACCCCTGCCAAGGCAGCAAGGTATTCGGTATGTCCCGGATAGGCGAAACCCGCACCTGCGATCAGCGCGGCCTTGTGGATGGGGGCGGTACACAGCGCGCTGGCCTGACCGGACCGGACAAGATCGACCCCCGTGGCAATCGCGTCGATCACCCCTTGCGCATGCGCGGGGTCAGGCTGCCCCGCGACAGCAGGGCCGCCGAAATCTCGCGCCAGCACGGTCAAGGCATCTGGCGTGATGCTGGTCAGGTCATTCACGATCTGTACGGGCGTGCCTGCGGGCAGATGCGCGGGATCGCCGATCCAGACCATCGGCAGATCATGGCGCAGCACAGCCCAAGCCTTGGCCGCGACTTCCGGCCCGATGCCCGCCGGTTCGCCGCAGCTGATGGCGACAGGTTTCATCGCGCGACGATCACCGCCTGCGCGCGCAGATCCTCGACCAGCGCATCGGCCAGTGTTGCAAGGCGCTGCCCGCGGATCTGGTTGCGCACGCTTTCAGGGTTGGCATCCACCGCACCCGCCGATTTCCGCTGGCACAACATCAGGAACACCAGTGTCTGGCCGTTGTCGCGTGTCAGGTTTGTGGACACTTCATTGGGATCAAGACGGGCAAGTTCCAGCGCGATATCTTCGGGGATCTGGCCGGGGGCCACGTCGCGGCGGTCCAGCACTTCGGCGGGCTGGTTGCGCGCGATGCCGTAAAGATCGTCACAGGTATCGACATTGTTGGCCACGTCGCGCGCTGTCCGCAGCGCTGCTTCGCTGCGGCCACCAGGGATATAATAGGCTGCGTAATCGATGCTGGCGGGCGGCGGCGCGGGGCGCACCGCTTCACGACGGCCGCGCATCTGGAACAGGGCGATGCCATTGGGAATCATGATCGGTTCGGTCACTTGCCCGTTTGCAAGATCAAGGATCACGCTTTGCAACTGCGGCGGATAATTCGAGATCGGCAACCAATCAAGCCGCCCGCCCTGTTCGCGCGATGGTAATGCCGAGACCTGCCGTGCCGCAGCCTCGAAATCTGCAAAGGACCGCATCTGCGAAATCTGGGTCGCTGCTTGCCCTGCGCGTTGCGCCATTTCCGGCGGGGCGGCGATGATGATCTCGTTCAGCAACACCTCGATCTCGCTGGTGGCGCGGCCTTGCTGGCCCAGCACGCGGTCGACATCGGCATCGGTCACGGTGACCTCGCGGTTGAAGCGCGCGCGCACATATTCGCGCCATGTGACGCCGATGCTGACGAAATCGCGCAAAGTGACGGCATCGACCCCGTTCTGCGCCAGCATGCGTTCAAACTGCGCAAGGGACATGTCGGCACGCCCTGCGAATTCCTCCAGCGCGGCGGCGATCGCCTCTTCGGGCACCGTCAGCCCGACGCGGTCGATTTCCTGCTGCTTCAGCCGGTCCTCGATCAGCGCGTCGCGGGCGGCCTGCCGGACATCACCGGGGGTGCGGAACACTTCAAGCAGGCGGGTGCGCTGGTTCAGTTCGTATTGGGTGATGACCCGTTCATTCACGGTGATCGCAGGCGCGAACTGGTTTTGCGCGTTCACCGCGTCTACCGGGCCAAAGGTCAGGGCCAGTGCCAGAAGGGCGGTCAGGGTCGAAAATGCACGCATGCGGTCCTCATTTTTTGTCACTGCCGGCATTGCGCGGCGGGGCCTCCACCGGAGCGGCCAGCAGAAAACCCTGCCAGCGTGCCGGTTAACCCGAAAGTGGTCGTCGGATCAACACTACTGGAAGACGTATAGCGGCGCGAGGCGGAAACCGCGATGGTCACACATTCGTTTTGCCACTGAAAACCCACCCCCGCCTGAACGGGCAAGTCGGCGGCGACGTTGTAGCGCGCATCCACCGACATCTCCAATGCCTCCGTCAGTTGGAAACCGGCATCGAGCGTCCATTCCGAGATCGTGTCGAACCGGTTTTCCGCCGGATCGCGCGCCTGCCAGATATAGGTGGCGCCGACATCGATCCAGTCATTGCGCCAGCGCACACGGCCGTCCGTGCGGGTGGTCTCGATGGCGTCATCGAAGAGCCCGCGCAATTCGATCAGAAAGCCGGCGGGCGTCGTATATTGCCCCGAAACCAGCCAGTCCGACCGCGTCCCGTCCAGTCCCGACGAGGGTGTCAGATCCGGTTGGGCGCGGTCACGAAACACCCGCCCGAAGGTCAGTGAGGATGCGTTGCCCGCCTGTCCCAGCCGTGTCCATGTCAGCCCCGCCGCGAGCTGGGTGCCAGTCTCTACGGCGTCCTGTCCGGCAAAACGGGTGCGGTCGAACAGGTTCGCGGGGTCGAATTCGCTGCGGGTGCTGTCCTCGTTCGGGGGCGTGCCGCCATAGGCCTCGGCCCAGCTAAGCGTGACGGTCGGTTCAATCAGGTGCCGGGCTGCCCCCGCGCTATGCTGCGCCAGCGGCCAGCGCAGTGTTGCCATCCCGCTGGGCACGACGCGCAGATCGGTGCCGGGAAAACTGCTGTCGTCGCGCACGCTGTAGATATCGCCGCGCAGGCCGGTCTGTGCGGTTGCCACAACCCCGCCCGGCAGGATCCAGTCGCGCCGCCAGTCCGCACGCGCACCCGCACGCGTCACATCGCGCCCTGCGAGGCCGTCTGTGTCGTCGGTGCGGTAGGCGGTGTCGATACTGGCGGCATAACCGAGTGTCCCGCCAAAGGACGGTTGCATGCGCGCCTCATAGCGCGCCTCACCGATGATGGGCGGCAATGAGGCATTGGTTTCTACATCCCGCAAGGTCTGAAAATAGGAAAAGCGCAATTCGTTGAGGGTGTTGTCGGTCACACGCACGATGCTCAGCCCGCTTTCCAGCCGGTCTTTGTCGTCATAATCGTAGTCCAGCAGATAGGCCTTGTCGGACACGGTTTCGATATTGAAAGCAAGGCGGAAATCAGCGGGCAATCTGAAATTGCCATTGGCGAACAGATAGGACCGCAGATCGTCCTGCAACGTGTCGTCGCTGACGGCACCCCGCACCGACACCGAACCGGTGACAAAGGCGCGGCGGAATTCCATCTCCAATGTCCGCGTCTGGGCAGAGACATAGGGCGTCAGGGTGACATCGGCGTGATCGCCCAATGTGATGAAATAGGGTAGCTTGATCCCTGTGCCCAACCGGCTGGTGTTGCGCTGACGCGGGATCAGAAAGCCTGTCGCGCGCTCCAGCGTCGGATCGGGCAGGCGCATCACAGGCAGCCAGAACAGCGGCAGGCCGCGCACAAGAAAGGTCGCATTCTCGAAGTAGAGCTGTTGTTCGAACGTGTCATGCACGACCCGTTCGGCGCGGATTTCCCATAGCGGCGCGCGGGTGCCGCAAACCCGACAGGATGATGCGGTGCTGCGGTAAAGCTGCAGATAGCGCCCGTCCTGCCGGTTGATCTGGTTGGCGGCCAGTTGCAGTTCCTGATCCAGCACCAGCCGCGCGCCCAAAAGAATGCCATTTTCGAGCCGGGGGTCCAGATCGCCGCTTTGAGCGGTCAGGACAGCGCCGGTCGCATCCTGCACCACGATAGGTCCGGTGATGATCAGCCGGTCGGCGGCGCGGTCATAGATGATCTGGTGGGCGCTCATGCGTGTGCCTTCGAAAAAGGCAACGACATTGCCGGTCGCAGTCAGCCTGTCATCGGCTGTCAGCGTCACGGTATCGGCCACCAGCGTGGCGACATTTTGCGCCTGCGCAAGCTGCGGCAGCAGCATCAGGATCAGGGCAAGCCAGCGCATCAGCCATCCTCGTTGTGCAAAAGGATACCCAGCGACAGCGCCATCGCCGCAAGCGGTGGCGCCCATGCGGCCAAGGCGGCGGGCAGTTGCCCGTTCTCGCCCAGAACTTGCGCGAAATTGCGGATGAAATAGATCACGAAGGCAAGGATGATCGCGGTCATCACCGCAAGTCCCGTGCGCCCGCCGCGCTGGTGGCGGATCGTGAAACTGGCCCCGATCAACACCATCGCCATCAGAAACACAGGCTGGGCGATTTCGCTGTGCAGCCAGACCAGATGCCGCTGCGCGGAAAACCCTGCCGCTTGCAGCCGGTCGATGAAGGCGGGCAATTGCCAGATCGGGATCGACGAGGGTGTGCCGAAACTGTCGCGGATCTGGTCCGGCGTCAGCGTAGACGGAATCCGCATAGCGGCCTGCCGGATCGCGCCTGCCTCGGGGGTGACAGCGTCGCCGAAGGTCCAGATCTTGGCGTTGGTCAGCACCCATGCCCCGTCCGTCAGCACCGCAGAGGCCGCGTTGACGCGCCGTGCAGGCCCTGCGTCTGGTGCGAAGGTCAGGAATGTCACATCCGTCAGGATGGTGCCGTCCAGATTGGCGCCCGCTGCGCGGATCACTGTCTGCCCGTCGCTCGCGCCTTGCCGCAGCCAAAGGCCTGACGACCCGATCGACAGAACTGACGCATTGCCGCGCAGGGCACCGCCGCGGGCCTCGTATTCCTTGGACGTGGCCGCCACGATCGGGTTCAGGATCGCGACCGCCAGAATGCCGATCAGCAGACCTACCGCCAGCGGGGCCAGCAGCGCGCGCAACGCCGACCGGCCCGCGGCACGGGTCACCACCAGCTCGGACGACCGCGCCAGCCCCAGAAACAGCGCGATAGCTGCAAGGATCATGATCAGCGGCAGGATCTCATAGATCGCGCGCGGGGTGTTCAGCAGCGTCAGTTCCAGAAGGTCGCGCAGCCCTGCCTCGGCGGTGGCATAGCGGCGTGACTGTTCGACCAGATCAAGAAAGACCATGATCAGCATGAAGACCGCCAGCACCCCCAGAAAGGTCAGCAGGAACCGGCGCGCGAAGTAGCGGTGCAGGATCATGCGGGCACCCCTGTCGCGGGGCGGCGCTTGAACAGATAGGGCCGGCCTGCCCAGAACAGCAGGAACCAGACGATCGCCATCCCGCCGATTCCCGGCAGGTAGGTCAGAAACCACAGCTGCGCATTGCTGCGTGCCGCATTAAGCCCGGCGGTTTCCAAAGCCTTGACGACGACAATCAGCCCGATCGCCGCCACGATCTGCCGCCAGACCCCGAACCGGCTGTGCCCGCCGACCATCAGCGTGGCAAAGCCAAGCAGTGCCGCGACCGTCCCCAGCAACGACTGGCTGAACCTGTCATGCCCGTCCGCGATCATCCGCGCCTCGGATGCATTGGTTTCGGCGGCCAGTTCCGGCGTGGGGTTCAAAAGTTCCCATGTGGACAGATGCGCCGTCCGGCGGCCGGGTGCGGTGGCGGGGGTCAGCAAGGCCCCGACGTTGTAGGAAAAATCCGCAAAGCGCGTCGTGAACAGCCGCTGGTCGGCCAGACGCAGGGTCTGCACCATGCCGTCGATCATCACCAGCTGGGTTTCATCGCCCTCGCGTACCAGAAAGGCGCGCGATGCGGTATAGGTCACATGGTCTGCGATGTCGCGGTTGTCCGACAGGAACACATCGTAGAGCTCGCCTTCCGCACTGATGTCGCGGATATAGAAGGTGACGCCTGCAATGGGCTCGGTAAAGGTGCCGGGGGTCAGCAGGCGCGCAGTCATGTTGCGCGCGATCTCGGCCTGACGCTGGGCCAGTTGCGCCGCACTGAGCGGCACCAGAAAATGCATCAGCAACGACATGAGCAAGGCCACGATCAGCCCGAAATAAAGCACCGGGCGGGCCATGCGGAACATTGAATAGCCGGTCGCCTGCACCACGACCAGTTCGCTGTCATTGGTCATCCGGTTGGTGACATAAATGGCCGCCGCAAAAGCCGCCAAAGGCAGCGCCAGCCGGATCACCGAAGGCAGCGTCAGCGCGGTGAATTCGAAAAACACGCCCGCCGACTGGCCATCGGCAATCAACTGGTCGAACAAAAGGACCGCGCGGTTGATCGAGTAGACCAGCACCAGCACCAGCCCGAAGAATCCGCAAAGCGTGATCAGCTGGGACAGCATATACCTGTCAAATCGTGCCAAACCCTGCATCCCTTTGCGCCAATCTTGCGGCAAACTAGCCTAAGCTGCGGCGGTGTTGAACAGCTAACTGGCCATTGCCGGACCCGCGGGCTAGGTATCGCTGATGACATCAGCCTGGACAGGAGACGCCATGCCCACCCCCGCAGAGATCCGCTTTGCCGACACCGACCTTGACCAGATCGCTGCTGCCACCGGCAAGATCGCCGTTTTCGTGGATATGGACGGGCGGATGGATGCCGCCGGACGCAAGGTGAACAGCCTTGCGCGCAAGGCGCTGGAGCGGTTCACAGCCTCTGATGCCTTTGAAAAGATGGCGGCCGGTGACGTGAAAACCATCGGCTATCCGGCGGGGTTGGCAGCAGATGCGGTCTGCGTGGTCAAGCTGGCGCGCCGTCCTTCGGTGGCCGAGGCGCGCAAGGCGGGCGCGCAACTGGCCAAGGCCCAGAACGGGCAGGACCTGACCGTATTGGCGGGCACGTCGCCACGCGCCGCCGATATCGCGCTTGGGCTGGCTTTGCGCGGCTATCACTTCGACACCCACAAGACCGGCGATAAACCCGCCCCCGGCAAGGTGTGTTTCATGGTGGCCGATCCCGAGGCCGTGGCCAAGGCCGCGGCCCCGATGGCCGCGGTGGCCGAAGGCGTTTTCTTTACCCGCGATCTGACCAATGAACCTGCCAACGTGCTGACGACCGATGACTTCGCCGCACGGCTGGCCGCGATGCAGGAACTGGGGCTCGATGTCGAGATCCTCGAGGAGCCGGATCTGGTCCGGCTCGGGATGCGCACGCTCTTGGCCGTGGGGCAGGGGTCGGACAGCCCGTCCAAGGTCGTGGTCATGTCGTGGAACGGCGGCAAGGCGGGGGATGCTCCCTTTGCGCTGGTGGGCAAGGGTGTGGTGTTCGACACCGGCGGGATCAGCATCAAACCCGCCGCCGGCATGGAAGAGATGACGATGGACATGGGCGGCGCAGGCGTTGTGGCTGGTGTCATGCGCACGCTGGCTTTGCGCAAGGCCCGCGCGAATGTCGTGGGCGTCGTGGGGCTGGTGGAAAACATGCCCTCGGGGTCGGCCACGCGGCCGGGCGATGTGGTGCGCTCGATGAAAGGCGACACGGTCGAGATCATCAACACCGATGCCGAAGGGCGCCTCGTGCTGGCTGATGTGCTTTGGTACACGCAGGACCGTTTCAAACCCTGCGGGATGATCGACCTTGCGACGCTGACGGGGGCGATCCTGGTCGCCTTGGGGCATGAAAACGCAGGGCTGTTTTCCAATAACGACGCGCTCTGTGGCCAGTTCCTGAAGGCGGCCGAGGCTGAAGGCGAAGGCGCGTGGCGGATGCCACTGGCCAAGCCCTATGACGCGCTGATCAAATCCCAGATCGCCGATATCAAGAACGTGGGCGGGCGCTATGCCGGGTCGATCACGGCGGCGCAATTCCTGCAACGCTTTGTCAAGGACGACGTGCCGTGGTGCCATCTGGACATCGCGGGTGTTGCGCATGTGAAATCCGAAACCGCCCTTGCGCCCGCGGGCGCCACAGGCTGGGGCGTCATGGCGCTGAACCGGTTGATCGCAGATAACTACGAGGGCTAGATGGGCGCGGTCTTTTTCTACGAATTGCAAGGCGCGCCCTTGGAAGCGACCCTGCCGATGCTGCTGGACAAGGCGCGCGGGCAGGGCTGGCGGGTGCTGGTGCGCAGCACCGACCCTGCGCTGCTGGCGCATCTGGACGCAGCGCTATGGCAGGGCCCCGTCGAAAGCTTTCTGCCGCACGGGATGGCGGGCGGGCCACATGATGCCGATCAGCCGATCCTCTTGGGCGATGTGCCTGCGGACGGCTTCGCCTGCGTGATGGCCGTGGGCGGGGCGGCAGTGACGGCGGATGAGGCTAACCGCCTTGCGCGCGCCTGCATCCTGTTTGACAGCGCCGAAAGCGCCAAAGCACAAGCACGCGTGCAGTGGAAGAGCCTGACAGATGCCGGTATCGCCGCGCAATATTGGGCGCAGGAGGACGGGCGCTGGGTCAAAAAGGCGGAACGTGACGCGCGCAGCGCAGGCTGAAAAGGGGCGCTGCCCCTCGCCCCTGACCGGGGCTCACCCCCCGGATCACGTCCGGTGCAGGCTCCGTACTTTTGGAAAAAAGAAGACGTGGCTTTACCACATCGTTCGAGCCCAAATATCCCCGCCGGAGGCCAGAAAGTCGCTAGAACGCAAAGCTCGAATCAAAATCTTCGGGCAGTTGTGGCGCAGGGGCGCAGGCGGCCAGCAGCAGGATAAGGGTCAGCGCGCGGATCATCTTGTCAGCACCATCGTATCGTTGGAAATCTCGATCCGGTCATAAAGGCCAAGGTAGGACATGCCAAGCAGGCTTTCCTCCATCTCGCCACCGTTGACGACGGCCTTTACCGGACCGTCGGTGATCCCGCCAAGGGTCATGCTGTCCAGCGTTACGGGGGCTGTGCGCACCATGCCGTTCGCCGTCGCGGCCATGCCAGAATAGGTCAATGTCGCGGGATCAATGCCCGCGCGCCGTGCATCCCTCTCGGACAGGACGACAAGGCTGGCGCCGGTATCGACGATGAACCGCACGGGTGTATCGTTGACCGCGATATCGACGAAATAATGCCCGCCCGCGCCACGCGGCAGGGTAATGCGGCCATCCGCCATCGCCGTCTGGCGCGGATTGACGGTCTGGGTGATGTCGCCCCACAGCCCGTAGGCCCCGATCACGCCCACAAAGATCAGCGCCCAGATCGCCGCTTGCTGCGCCATCTTGCCAAGGTTGTTGCGTCCCGCAACAATCATCGAGCCGCCGATGGCGGCCGCGAGCAAGACAAGGTAGGTCAGTTGCATGATCTGGTCAGTGGTCATGCCGCACCATATAGCGCTTATCCGCCGATTCCAAAGCCCCGCAACCCGTCGAGCACGAATTGCACCGCCAATGCGGCCAGCAACATGCCCAGCACGCGGGTCACGATGTTCAATCCGGTCTTGCCCAAGGCGCGTTCGATCGTGGGCGCGATGAGGAAGGACAGAAAGGTGATCAGCAGCACCGCCATCAGCACGCCTGCAATCGCGCCGAAATCGGCGGCGGATGTGGCATTGCCTGCCAGCAGGATGATCGTGGTGATGGCCCCCGGCCCCACGATCAGCGGCAAGGCCAGCGGAAAGACCGAAGGGTCGTCCTGATGTTCGGCCTGGCCTTCGGCGGCATTGTCCGCACGCCGTGCCTGCCGGCGCTGGAACAGCATGTCGAGGGCTGTCAGGAACAACAGGATCCCGCCCGCGATGCGAAACGCATCCATCGAGATGCCGATAAAGCCCAGCACCGCCTCGCCCACGAAGAGGAACAGGATCATCAGCACACCCGCGACGATGCAGGCGCGCACAGCGATGGCGCGGCGTTGCTCGGCGGTCATGCCTTGGGTCAGCGCGATGAACACCGGCACCAGACCGGGGGGGTCCAGAATGATGAACATCGTCGTGAAGGCGGCGATGATGGCGGGCAGTTCGGTCAAGCTTTTTCCGCCTTTTCGAGCTTTTCAAGCGCCGCCATCCACATCGCCTCGGCGCGGTTCAGCCCGTCCATGACTTCGGCGTATTTCTTGTTCCAGGTCGCAAGTTCACCGGCCTTGGTATCCTCATACAGTGTCGGATCGGCGAGTTTTTTGGCCAGCTTGTCGCGCATCTCGTTGATCTTGGACACACGTTCTTCGTTCTTGCGTACATCCGCACGCAGGGCCATGATTTGATCGCGCGTGGGTTTGGGCGCGGCTTTGGCCTTGGGCTTGTCCTTTTCGGCGGGCTTGTCAGGCGTCAGCAGCAGGCGGCGGTACGCCTCCAGATCGTCGTCATAGGAGGTGACATGGCCGTCTTTCACGAGCCAGAGCCGGTCGGCGACCATCGACAAAAGATGCATGTCGTGGCTGACGAGGATCACAGCACCGGAATAGGCGGTCAGCGCCTCGACCAGCGCCTCGCGGCTCTCGATATCAAGGTGGTTGGTCGGCTCATCAAGGATCAGCAGATGCGGGGCGGGCAGGGTGGCCAGCAGCAACGACAACCGCGCCTTTTGACCGCCCGACAGGCGGCCCACCTCGGTTTCGGCCTGATCGGCACCAAGTCCGAACCCTGCAAGCCGCGCACGCAGGCGGGCCTGCCCTTCGCTGGCGCGTTCGCGCATCAGGTGCTGCAGGGGCGTTTCATCGACGTAGAGTTCATCGACCTGATGCTGGGCGAAAAACCCGATGCGCAGCTTGTTCGAGGTTACCATCTTGCCGCGCGCGACATCCAGCCGCCCCGACAGCATCTTCGACAGCGTCGATTTACCTTCGCCGTTGCGGCCCAGCAAGGCGATCCGGTCGTCCTGATCGATGCGCAGGTTCAGGTCATGCAGCACGATTGTGTTGCCATAGCCCACGGCAGCGCCTTCGGTCGCGATGATGGGGGGCGACAGTTCTTCGGGCTCGGGAAAGGTAAACACGGTGCGCGCGGCATCTTCGGGCGCGCGGATGGTTTCCATCTTTTCCAGCATCTTGACGCGGGATTGTGCCTGTTTCGCCTTGGATGCCTTGGCCTTGAAGCGGTCGACAAAGGCCTGCAGATGCGCGCGCTTGGCGTCCTGTTTCTTGGCGGCCGAGGCCATCAGCGCACGTTTTTCGGCGCGCTGCTTGGCGAACATGTCATAGGTGCCGGTGTAATAGATCAGCCCCTTGTCTTCCAGATGCAGGATGCCGCCGACCGACCGGTTCAACAGTTCGCGGTCGTGGCTGACGATCAGCACGGTATGGGGGTATTTGACGAGATAAGCTTCGAGCCAGAGCGCGCCTTCAAGGTCGAGATAGTTTGTCGGTTCGTCCAGCAGCAACAGGTCAGGCTCAGAAAACAGCACGGCGGCAAGGGCCACCCGCATCCGCCAGCCGCCGGAAAAGGCCGAACAGGGCATCTGCTGTTCTTCATGCGTGAACCCCAGACCTTTCAGGATCGTCGCGGCACGGGCTTCGGCGGACCATGCGTCGATATCGGCCAAACGCGTCTGCACCTCGGCGATGCGGGCGGGGTCGGTGGCGGTTTCCGCCTCAGCCAAAAGCGCCTCGCGTTCCTGATCGGCGCGCAGCACGGTGTCGATCAAGGACACCTCGTTGCCCGGCACCTCTTGGGACACGCCGCCGATCTTCCAGCCTTTGGGAATGCTGACGCTGCCGGTGTCGAGCACCATTTCGCCGCGGATGATGCGGAACAAAGTGGTCTTGCCAGACCCGTTGCGGCCCACAAGGCCGACCTTGTGGCCGGTGGGAATTGTCACAGTCGCGTTTTCGACCAGCGTGCGGCCTTCGACGGAATAGGTCAGATCGGAGATTTTCAACATGAGGCTGCCTTGCCCGATCCCAAGGGCCGGGTCAATCGGGGGAAATGATCTATCGCTGCGGATGCAGCCCTTTTCATGCCAATGCGTGCATGCTAGGGGGCAGGCAGTTCAACCCAAACCATGAAAGACCCTGAAAAATGGCGATCCAGCGCACATTCTCGATTATCAAACCCGATGCGACCAAGCGCAACCTGACCGGCGCGATTGTCGCCAAGTTCGAAGAGGCTGGCCTGCGCGTTGTCGCGTCCAAGCGTATCCACCTGACGCTGGCACAGGCGCAGCAGTTCTATGGCGTGCACAAGGACCGTCCGTTCTTTGGCGAGCTGTGCGAATTCATGGTGTCCGAACCCATCGTCGTGCAGGTGCTGGAAGGCGAAGACGCCATCGCGAAAAACCGCGAAGTGATGGGTGCCACCAACCCCGCAGACGCCGCCCCCGGCACGATCCGCAAGGAATTCGCGCTGTCGATCGGCGAAAACTCGGTCCACGGGTCGGATGCGCCAGAAACAGCTGCCGAAGAAATCGCTTTCTTCTTCTCGGGTCTCGAACTCGTCGGGTAAGATGGATTGAGATCCAGCCTATGGGGCCGTCCGCATTACGCGGGCGGCCTTTTTCGTTCCAAATAGACATGATGCGCGCTGGCTGTCAGCGCAGATCAACGGACGGCGGGTTTGCTGGGCCCGCTACGTCACATAAGCCGCAAGGTCAGAAGCGGTATCCGACAACCAGTGCGCTGGTGTTGTATTCGATTGTCTCGCCCACGATCTCGACCGTGTCAAAGGCGGTCTGATACTTGAATTCGACAAAGCCTTGCCCCGTCCCGAGGCCAAAGCGCGTGCCAAGGCTGATTTGGCCACCTGCCGTGATCTCGTCCCCAGTGAATGCAGGCGCAAAGTCCGCGCCGTCGTATTCAACGCGTATCGCGCCAAGACCCGCCCCGACATACGCATCGCCTGTTGCAAAACGCGCAACAGGGTAGCGGCCCATAGCCATCAGAGACACGCTTTTCAGTCCGCTTTCGAAATCGGTATAGCGGCGATCGGTGACCATGAGGTCGAGCCCGAGCTCCACACCGCCGAACTGATCTGTATATGCGCCAAGGCCAAATGCAGAGCCATTGTCGAGCGGGTAATCCACGTCAGTATATTCGAGGCCGTCCGCGGTCAGGTCAATCGCAGCTCCTAGGTAGAACTCGTACGAAAAGCTCTGCGACCACGCAGCTTGCGTTGACAACGTCAAAAGACAGGCCGCCGAAAAAGCGAGATGTTTCATGTTTATTCTCTTCAAAAAAACTAACACGAACTATCTATAACACAAATGTGAACAGGCATGAACAGTGTTTTTTCCCGTCTCAGCGGCTATGCCTGACGCCGATCCGGTCGAGAAACTGCTCGAGTTCGACGAATGGTCCCGCGACAGACCGCGCTTTCAGCGCGTCGAACTGGGCGCGCAGGGCGTCCTTCTCGGCGCCCTTGCAATCGTTCCACGGCCTGCCTTGCAGCGCCATGTGCAGCACGTAATAGCCGATGAAATGCGGGCGTTCGCCATTGGCGAGCAAGCGCGCATAAGCCGCATCTGCGCCAAGCGCATAGAGCGCTTCGGCGTCCATGATCCCTGCCGCACGCAGCGAGGCCGCGACAGCGGGACCGATATTGCGGATGGTTTCAAGGGCGGCCATGATCAGACATTACCGCGCCTTGCGGTAAAATCCAGCCGGATCTCAGATGCTGGCGAAATCCGTAAAGACGGGTTTCTGAGGCGCCGCTGGCATTTGCGCGGTCATCTGTGACGGGGTCTGCGACGTCTGGCCCATCTGTGCGGGCTGCGGCGTCTGGGCGGGTTGGGAACTGGCCATCTTCATGGTCCTTATCTGCTGCTCAGACCTTCATTTACAGGCGGAATGGTGGTTTGCACCAGCCCGCCTGACCTTGCGTCACGAAGACGTGACAATTTTGTGACGTCAGGGCTTGCCGCGTTTGGGCGCGCCTGCACCGCCTTTACCTGCAGGTTTGCGCGGCTTGGCGGCACCACCCGGGGGTGTGAACCGCTTGGATGTGTCGGTCGCGGATGGGCGCGGCTTGTCACCGGGCTTGGCAAAGGACGGCTTGCCGGGGCGGGCGAAGCCTCCGGGTTTCTTGTCGTCCGACTTGCCTTTCCACGCGGGCTTGCCGTCAGGCTTGGCGTCGGATTTGCCTTTCCAGGCCGGTTTGTCGTCCGATTTCCCCTTGTAGGCGGGTTTGCCGTCCGTCTTTCCCTTATATGCGGGCTTGTCGTCCGACTTGGCCTTGTAGGGAGGCTTGCTGTCGGACTTGCCTTTCCACGCGGGTTTGTCGTCGGATTTGCCTTTGTAGGGCGGTTTGTCGGACTTGCCTTTGTAGGCAGGCTTGTCGGATTTGGGTTTGTAGGCAGGCTTGGTCCCGTAAGGCACCAGCGCATCACCGTGATCGCGGCGCTCTGGTTTCTGGCCGGGCTTGTGGCGCGGTTTGCGGGCCTGATCGTCGTCGGCTGCACCGGGGATCGGTTGGATGGGCGCGATATCGGCTTGTGCAGATGGCGGCGGCGCATCCTGATCACGCGGCGCGTGCCGTTTCGGTTTGGGCGTGTCGTAATCGCGCTTGGTCGCGCGGGGACCGCGTTCGCCGATCTGCGGCGCACCGTCCAAAGCCGACAGTTTCGCCTGATTTTCCAGCACCATATCGGGGCCGATGGCGGCAAGGAAACCGGCCACGGCAGGTTCGGAGATTTCGACGAAAGTTTCATTCGGCTGGATGCGGATTGCGCCGATTTCGGTCTTGGTGATGCCACCGGCCTTGCAGATCATCGGCAAAAGCCAGCGGGCCTCGGCCTTGCCTTCGCGGCCCACATCGACGCGGAACCAGCGGGACGGGCCAAAGGATTTGTGATCGCGCACGGGACGGTCCGCATCGCCTTTGCGGTCGGGGGCGGCGGGGCCGTCCTTGTAGTCGCTCAGTTCTTCGGGCGCGGATTGCTTGCCTGCGTAAAGCCGCAGATAGGCCGCGGCGATCTTTTCGGGCGCGTGCTGGGCAAGAAGGCGTGCCGCAAATTCCTGTTCACTCTCGGTAAAGCTTTCCGACCAGACCGGATCGGTCAGCAGGCGTTCTTCATCCTTGGCGGTGACTTCATCGGCGGTGGGCGGCAGCGCCCATGTCGCCTGCAGCTTGCCCCATGTCAGCAGGTTCTGCGCGCGGCGTTTCATTTTCGCAGGCACGATCATCGCGGAAATGCCCTTGCGGCCAGCGCGCCCTGTGCGGCCGGAACGATGCAGGAGGGTTTCGGCATTGGTCGGCAATTCGGCGTGGATCACCAGCTCAAGGTTCGGCAGGTCGATGCCGCGTGCGGCCACATCGGTCGCCACACAGACGCGTGCCCGCCCGTCGCGCATCGCTTGCAGGGCGTGGGTGCGTTCGGTCTGGCTCAACTCGCCCGACAAGGCGACGGTCGCGAAACCGCGGTTGGCCAGACGCGTGGTCAGGCGGGTCACCATCGCGCGGGTGTTGGCGAAAACGATCGCGTTGGGGGCGTCGTAGAACCGCAGCACGTTGATGATGGCCGCGTCGATATCGTGGTTCGCGACGGTCAGCGCACGGTATTCGATGTCGCTGTGCTGGCTTTCCTTGGAGGTGGAGGCCACGCGCACGGCGTCTTTTTGATAGGATTGCGCGAGTTTCGCGATGGCCGCAGGGACCGTGGCCGAGAACATCAGCGTGCGGCGGCTGGGTGGCGCCTGATCGAGGATGAATTCGAGGTCTTCGCGGAACCCCAGATCGAGCATCTCGTCGGCTTCATCAAGAATTACGGCCTTGATGTCGGACAGATCAATCGTGTTGCGCATGATGTGGTCGCGCAAACGGCCCGGCGTGGCGACGACGATCTGCGCGCCGCGTTCAAGGCTGCGCTTTTCGTCGCGGAAGTCCATGCCGCCGACGCAGGAGGCGAGTGTCGCGCCGGTCCCTGCATAAAGCCACTGCAATTCGCGTTTGACCTGCAACGCGAGTTCGCGCGTCGGTGCGATGACAAGCGCGAGGGGCCGGCCTGCAGAGCCGAACATCCCGTCTTCGGGCAGGATCGTCGGGCCGATGGCCAGGCCGAAGCCCACCGTCTTGCCCGATCCGGTCTGCGCCGAAACCAGCAGATCCTGCTCGGCCAAGGCTGCATCCGTCACGGCCACCTGCACGGGTGTGAGGTCGGTATAGCCTTGGGCGGACAGTGCGGCAGCAAGGGTCGGGATCATCGTCGTCATCAATCGGGTGCTTTCTCGGGCTTCTCTAAACCACGCGCCCTACGCCTGCTGGCCCTGTTTGTATAGAGGCAATGG
Source organism: Yoonia sp. 72 (assembly GCF_034652275.1). Classification (NCBI taxonomy): domain Bacteria; kingdom Pseudomonadati; phylum Pseudomonadota; class Alphaproteobacteria; order Rhodobacterales; family Paracoccaceae; genus Yoonia; species Yoonia sp. 72. The sequence goes on from NZ_JAXIWG010000001.1 coordinate 236,232, forward strand.
CGATTTGTTGCGCGCAGCAGACCGGGGCCAGCCCGGGACCCCGGGATATTTCTACTCGAACGATGAAGGGCGGGCTGCGAACCACGCATCGATCCGGTGTCTGAGCGCCGACCAGAGAGCGGGCGCGCCACGCGCGACTTTTGCGCCGACGCGGGTTTCAAGCTGCGCGGCGGTGACGTTATAGGCAGGCCACGTGCCGCCGCCGGTTTCGAGATTGGCGATGACGGGCTGCACGCGGTCGATGGATTTGGCAAAGATCGCGTCGGGGGTCTCTGCCGCCTCAAATTCGTCCCAGAGCGCGCGGAAGGCCTGCGCCTGATCGGGCGGTAGCAGGCCAAAAAGGCGGGTGGCTGCGGCCTGTTCGATTTCGACTTGGGCCTTTGTGTTCTGCGCACCGTGGATGGGGGCATCGCCTGCGTCGATTTCTACCAGATCATGGATCAGCAGCATCCGTATCACGCGATCGATGTTGACGTCGTCTTGCGCCTGTTCACCCAGCACCAGCGCGTAAAGCGCGATATGCCAGCTGTGTTCGCCGCTGTTCTCGCGGCGCGACCCGTCGCAGAGCGTGGTCGCGCGCAGGATGGATTTCAGCTTGCACGCCTCTGTCAGAAAGGCGAGCTGCGCTGCGATCCGGTCAGTCATTCAGCGGGTGACGCGGCGGGGCGCATTGCCCGAGGCCGGATCAGCCGCAGGGGCCGGATCGGCCACGGGGGGCTGCATGACAGGATCGGCGGCGCTGATGTCCTCGACAGGTGCGGCGGAGGCGGTGGACGAGCTACCGCGCGCGGCACGTGCCGCCAGCAGGGCGCGCGCGCGCGCTTCGGCGCGCCGGACGCGCACGGCGGTTAGATATGTTTCCTGCAGGATCTGTGAGGAAGCCCCCAGAAGCTCGCCGATCTGGTCCACGATCGCGATATCACCTGTGGCGGCCTGATCGGCCAGCGCCAGATCGGCCAGTTCGTTGGCCACCTTGTCGACATAGGCGTCGGCCATATCCTACCTCGTGTTTTCAGTGAGCCGCCGGCGGACATAGGTTTTCACCGTGTCGATCATCGGGTCCATATGCGGATCTTCGAAGAAATGGCCCGCACCTGCGACTTCGTCATGGGTGATGGTGATGCCTTTTTGTTCGTGCAGCTTGTTGACAAGGTTGACCGTGTCCTGCGGTGGTGCCACGCGGTCGCTGCTGCCGTTGATCACAAGACCCGAGGCCGGGCAGGGCGCCAGAAAGCTGAAGTCGTACATATTGGCAGGCGGGCTGACCGAGATGAAACCCGTGATCTCGGGGCGCCGCATCAGCAGTTGCATGCCGATCCACGCGCCGAAGGAAAAGCCCGCGACCCAGCAATGTTTGGCGTTGTTATTCATCGACTGCAGGTAATCCAGCGCCGAGGCTGCATCGGACAATTCGCCCACGCCCTGGTCGTATTCGCCCTGGCTGCGCCCAACGCCGCGGAAATTGAACCGCAGCACGGTAAAGCCCAGATTGTAGAAGGCGTAATGCAGGTTATAGACCACGCGGTTATTCATCGTGCCGCCGAATTGCGGATGCGGATGCAGGACGATGGCGATGGGGGCGTCACGGTCCTTTTGCGGATGATAGCGCCCTTCGAGGCGCCCTTCGGGTCCGGGGAAAATGACTTCGGGCATGATGGTGTTCCGTCGCTGGTTGGGTGGCGACAGCAATCTTGACGAAAACTATCGGGCACCTTAGAAGGATTCTAAACTATGGGAATTCCCCAAGTCTGGCTCACGGTGAAGTAATGACGCAGCCGTGCGCCGTCAATGTATTTGCTGGATTGGACGGGGCGCGCCGCATGAAGTTAAGCACGAAGGGCCGTTACGCGATGGTGGCGCTGGCCGATCTTGCCCTGCAGCCGCCCGATGCGCTGGTCAATCTGACCGAGATTTCCAAGCGGCAGGATATCTCTTTGCCCTATCTGGAGCAGTTGTTTGTCAAGCTGCGCCGGTCCGGTCTGGTCGATTCCGTGCGGGGGCCGGGGGGTGGTTACCGGTTGTCGCGGCCTGCGTCCGAAATACGTGTTGTCGAGATTTTGGGGGCGGTGGATGAAACCGTCTCGGCCATGCACAAAGGTGCTGGAGCCTCTGGCGGGGCGTCGGGTAGCCGCGCGCAATCGCTGACCAACCGGCTTTGGGAGGGGTTGAGCGCGCATGTCTATGTGTTTTTGCATCAGGCGCGCCTGTCGGATGTGGTAAGCAATTCGCTCGCCCCATGCCCTGCCGTGCCTGCCTTGTTCGAGATCGTCGATGAGGATTGAGCGGCGCAGGGGGGCCAGCCCCCGCCCCGGATATGATCCGGGGCCCCCCCGGGATATTTGGGCTCGGAAGATGGGATGAGAGTCTATCTGGATCATAACGCCACAACGCCCCTGCGGGCCGAGGCGCGCGCCGCGATGATGGCCGCGATGGATGCCACCGGCAATCCGTCGAGCGTGCATGCCGAAGGCCGCGCCGCCAAGGCCGTGGTGGAGCGTGCGCGCGCCCAGATCGCCGAGGCCGTAGGGGCAGGCGAGGCCGATGTCGTCTTTACGTCCGGCGCGACAGAGGCCGCGGCCCTGGCGCTGGCGGGGCGCGGGTTGCAGGCGGGCATGATCGAACATGACGCGGTGCATGCCTGGGTCGATCCGGTGCTGCCCGTGGTGGCGGGCCGTGTGCAGGTGGATGATCCGGCGCGCAGCACGGTGCAGCTGGCCAATTCGGAGACGGGGATCGTGCAGGACCTGCCTGGGGGCCTCGCTGTCTCGGACATTACCCAAGGGTTCGGGCGGGTCCCGTTTTCCTATTCTTGGTCGGGTGTGGAGATGGTGTTCCTGTCGGCGCATAAATTGGGTGGACCCAAGGGGGTTGGTGCCTTGATTATACCGCGTGGCCATAACCTGACAGCCCAGATCAAAGGCGGCGGGCAAGAGATGGGCCGCCGGTCGGGAACCGAGAACGTGATCGGCATTGCGGGCATGGGTGCGGCTGCGGCTGCAGCACAGGCCGATCTGGCGGCGGGGCGCTGGGAACAAATCGCTCAGTTTAGAAATATTCTAGAAGAGGCCATTGAGGCTGCGGATAAGAGCACTATTTTTGTCGGGAAAGACTTGCCACGTCTTCCCAACACCAGCTGTTTCGTGACACGGGGGTGGAAAGGCGAAACGCAGGTCATGGCGATGGATTTGGCGGGTTTCGCCGTTTCGGCGGGATCGGCCTGTTCGTCGGGCAAGGTAAAACAAAGCCGCGTCTTGCGCGCGCTGGGTCTGGATGACGACGCCGCCGCCTCTGCGTTGCGGGTGTCATTGGGGCTGGAAACAACAGAAGATCAGGTTCTGCGCTTCGTGCAGGCCTGGACAGAAAAACGGGCGCGGTTGCGCGCGGCATGAGGGGAAGAACATGACAGCTCTGGACAAGATCGAAGTGAAAGAAGGCGTCGATCAGGAAACGGTCGATGCGGTCACAGCCCTGTCGGGGAACTACAAATACGGCTGGGAAACCGAGATCGAGATGGATTACGCCCCCAAAGGCGTGAACCCCGATATCGTGCGTCTGATCTCGTCCAAGAACGAAGAGCCCGAATGGATGACCGAATGGCGCCTGCAGGCTTTCACCCGCTGGGAAAAGATGACCGAGCCGAAATGGGCGATGGTGAATTATCCTGAAATCGATTTTCAGGATATCTATTACTATGCCCGCCCCAAAAGCATGGCGGTCAAGCCCAAGTCGCTGGACGATGTCGATCCCAAGCTGCTTGCGACCTACGCCAAGCTCGGGATTCCGCTGAAGGAACAGGCGATTTTGGCCGGTGTCGAGGGGGCCGAAAACATGCCCGCCGAAGGCCGCAAGGTCGCGGTGGATGCTGTGTTCGATTCTGTCTCTGTCGGCACCACCTTTCAGGCGGAATTGAAAAAGGCCGGCGTGATCTTTTGCTCGATTTCCGAGGCGATCCGCGACCATCCGGAACTGGTGAAGAAATACCTCGGCTCGGTCGTGCCGCAGTCGGACAATTACTATGCGACGCTGAATTCGGCCGTGTTTTCGGACGGGTCGTTCGTCTATATCCCGCCGGGCGTGCGCTGCCCGATGGAATTGTCGACCTATTTCCGGATCAATGCCGAAAACACCGGCCAGTTCGAGCGCACGCTGATCATCGCCGACAAGGGGTCCTATGTCTCCTATCTTGAAGGCTGTACCGCGCCCAAGCGTGACGTCGCGCAGCTTCATGCTGCCGTGGTCGAGATCATCGTCGAGGAAGATGCAGAGGTGAAGTATTCGACCGTGCAGAACTGGTATCCCGGTGACGAGAACGGCAAGGGCGGGATCTACAACTTTGTCACCAAACGCGCCGATTGCCGTGGCGACCGCGCCAAGGTGATGTGGACCCAAGTCGAAACCGGCTCTGCCGTGACGTGGAAATACCCCAGCTGCATCCTGCGCGGTGACGACAGCCAAGGCGAATTCTATTCCATCGCCATCGCCAACAACATGCAGCAGGCCGATACCGGCACCAAAATGGTCCATCTGGGCAAGAATACTAAAAGCCGGATCGTGTCCAAGGGGATCAGCGCGGGACGTGCGCAGAACACCTATCGTGGCCTTGTGTCGATGCACCCCAAGGCCAAGAACAGCCGCAATTATACGCAATGCGACAGCCTGTTGATCGGTGACAAATGCGGCGCGCATACGGTGCCTTACATCGAGGTGAAGAACAATTCATCGCGGGTCGAGCACGAGGCGACGACATCCAAGGTGGACGACGATCAGCTGTTCTATTGCCGCAGCCGTGGCATGGACGAGGAAGAGGCCGTCGCACTGGTCGTGAACGGGTTCTGCAAGGAAGTGTTGCAGGCGCTGCCGATGGAATTTGCGATGGAAGCGCAGGCGCTGGTCGCAATCTCGCTCGAAGGGTCGGTCGGGTGACAGCTATCGCTGCACATCCTGCCCTTACGGCAAGTGGCGGTGCGCCGCGCAATTGTCGCGCAAGCGTCATTGCGTCGCCCGCATTTTGCCGCAGTTGGCGTGCATTCAGGCCCCATTCGGCGGATGGGGTGCTTTGCGATGGGAACGGCGAAATACGACCAACGGGATTTCAACGCGCGGATCAAGCGGATCCGCAACCCGCGCAACGATTCCTATTACGACCCCGAATTGCGGATGCATATCCCCAAGCACATCTCTCGGGAGAAGATCCGCAAGGCGTCCAAAGCGGAAGAGCCGTCCTATCTGTCCGCCGTGCTGGTCTCGATGATCATCGGCGCCATGGCGCTGGCGATCGGCCAATGGGTGCGGGTGCAGTATTTCGGGCTGCTGGAAGCCAATGTAACGACCCTGACGCTGGATCTGACGGCCGCTTTGTGGGCGTTGCTGGTGCTGTCGGTGCTTTTGGGGCATCGCGGCTTCATGGCGCGGATGGCGCAGGCGGCGGGCATCTATCTCATGCTGATCGCGGGGCACAATCTGGTCTGGCGCTGGCCCGAACAGATGGCGTGGCTTTATTCGCCCGCCTATGTCGATCAGGTCATGGCGACCACGGTGTCGCAATCGGTCGTCATCAACGGGGCGCTTTTCGCGCTCTGACCCCTGTTTTTACGCAAGGATCACGCACCCTGTCCAAGGGTGCTTTTTGCGTTTCTTCCCCCCTATCGGACGGGCCAAGCGCCCGTTCTGCCGCATTTCAAGGAGAATAAGATGTTGGAAATCAAAGGCCTGCAAGTGAAACTTGAAGAAGAGGACAAGCAGATCCTCAAGGGCGTTGACCTGTCGATTGCTCCGGGGACCGTGCATGCGATCATGGGGCCGAACGGGTCGGGCAAATCGACCCTGTCCTATGTGCTGTCCGGCAAGGACGGCTATACCGTCACGGGCGGGTCGGCGATGCTTGAAGGTGTGGACCTGCTGGACATGGAACCCGAAGAACGCGCCGCCGCTGGCCTGTTTCTGGCGTTCCAGTATCCTGTCGAAATCCCCGGTGTCGGCAATATGACCTTTCTGCGCACCGCCGTGAACGCCCAGCGCAAAGCGCGTGGCGAAGAGGAACTGAGCGCTGGTGATTTCCTCAAGGAAGTCCGCGCCAAAGCGAAAGATTTGAAAATCGACGCCGAAATGCTCAAGCGCCCGGTCAATGTCGGTTTTTCGGGCGGCGAGAAAAAGCGCAACGAAATCCTGCAGATGGCGATGCTGGAACCCAAGATGTGCATTTTGGACGAGACCGATTCCGGTCTGGACGTCGATGCGATGAAACTGGTGGCTGACGGCGTGAACGCGCTGCGCTCTGAGGGGCGGTCGTTCCTTGTCATCACGCATTACCAGCGCCTGCTTGACCATATCAAGCCCGATATCGTGCACATCATGGCCGATGGCCGGATCATCCAGTCGGGCGGGCCTGAACTGGCACTTGAGGTGGAAAACAACGGGTATGCCGATATTTTGGCAGGGGTGGCCTGATGGCATTGGCGAAGCTGAAAGAGGACGCGACACTGGCGCGGCTGGCGGGGATTACCTTGCCGGACGGTGCCACATGGGCGACAGCAGCCCGCAGCGACGCGCTGGCGCGGCTGTCGGCGATGGGCCTGCCCACGCGGCGTGACGAATACTGGCGCTATACTGATCCCGCGTCGCTGATCGCGGCCGATGCGCCGCCTGCGGCCTTGTTCGACAACGGCGAAGGTCCGCTTTTCGCGGGCGTTGACCGGATCGCGCTGGTGTTCGTGGATGGCGTGTTTGACGCGGCAGCCTCCAGCGATCTGGCGGGAGAGGGGGTGGAGATCCACCGTCTGTCCGATGTCACGCAGCGCGATATCCACTGGGCCAAGGACCTTTACGGCACGCTGGAATCCCGCGGGCAGAACCCCGTGGAACGCCCCTTGGCGGCGCTGAACACGGCAATTGCCAGCGACGGGATCGTGATCCGCGCGACAGCACCGGTCAGCAAGCCCGTGCATCTGGTCTATCTGCACCAGTCCGAAACCTCGGACGCCACGCTGCACAACCTTGTCCGCGTCGAGGCAGGCGCAAGCCTGACGCTGCTGGAAACCGGTCCCGGTGCGGCGCGCCTGTCCACCTGTCTTGAGGTCGATATCGCCGATGGTGGCCAGTTCCACCATATCCGCGCCCAAGGCAACGACCACGAACGCCGTGCGGTGACGCATTGTTTTGCGCAACTGGCGGCGGAAGCCGTGTTCAAATCCTTCACGCTGACATTCAACGGTGTGCTGACGCGCAATGAATGTGTGATCGACATCCGTGGCGATGATGCGGTGGCGCATGTCGCGGGGGCCTGTGTGGGCGATGGCGATGATTTCCACCATGACGACACTGTGTTCGTGACCCATGACGCGCTGCGCAGTGAAAGCCGTCAGGTGTTCAAGAAAGTGCTGCGCAACGGGGCCGTCGGCGTGTTCCAGGGCAAGATCCTTGTCAAGCAAGGCGCGCAAAAGACCGATGGCTACCAGATCAGCCAGTCCTTGCTGCTGGACGACGACAGCCAGTTTCTGGCCAAGCCGGAACTCGAAATCTACGCAGACGACGTGGCCTGTTCGCACGGATCCACCACCGGGGCGATTGATGAGACTGCGCTGTTCTACCTGCGCTCTCGCGGGGTGCCGATGGAGGTCGCGCGCAATCTGCTGACCCTGTCCTTTTTGGCCGAAGCCCTGGCCGAAATCGAGGATCAGGCGCTGGCGGAAGAACTGCAAACCCGGCTGGAAGGCTGGCTGGCACGGCGGGCCTGATGCCAGTCACCAGCGATATCGTGCGGACATGGCGCGCGCCGCGTGCGGTGATGCGCAGCATTCTGGATCAGGGCAGGCGCGAGGATCGGGCGATCGCCTATCTGATGATCGCCTGTTTCCTGATCTTCGTGGCACAATGGCCGCGCCTGTCGCGCACGGCGGCGGGGTTCGACCTGCCACCGGGGGCAGAGGTGCCGGAACTTGACCGCCTGATGGCCTATGAATTTCTGGCCTGGCTGATGGTCTGGCCGCTCTTCTTGTATTTTCTGGGTGGTGCCACACATCTTGTGGCACGGGTTCTGGGCGGCAAAGGCACGATGTATGGGGCCCGCGTCGCCTTATTCTGGACGATGCTGGCAACCTCGCCCGCGATCCTGCTGCACGGCATGACGCGCGGGTTTATCGGGCCGGGGATCGAGACAAATATCGTCGGCGCATTCTGGGTGGTCGCTTTTGTGGTTATCTGGGTGCAATCAATGCGTGAAGCAGAAAGCAGACCATGAATATCACGATGCAATCTGCCACGCGCGCCCTATGGGGCGCGATCACCGACCCTGCGGCGGCCGCGCGCCAGGCGCTGGACTGGCGGATCGGGCTTGGCAATCTTTGGACAGCGCTTGCGCTGGTGGCGATCCTCAACGTGCTGATGCTGGCGCTGTTGCAGGCGGCGTCGCCGATGCCTGTGATGATGCAGGAAGGCATGGTTCTGACGCCGTTCAGCTATGCGATGATCATCACCGTTTTTCTGTTTTTGCTGGTCTATACGATCTATCACGTCGGCCGCATGATGGGCGGGCAGGGTACGGTCGAGGATAGCCTGACCGTCATCGTCCTGTTTCAGGCCATCAGCGTCGCGCTGGAGGCCGTGCAGGTTGTGCTTGTTGTGATCAGCCCGCAGATCGCGTCGATCTTTGGTCTGGTATCGCTGGCGATCCTGATCCGCTGCATGCTGAACTTCGTCAATGTGATGCATCGCTTTGAAAGTCTGGGCAAAGCCTTTGGCACCGTCCTGTTCGCCGTGATCGGGACCGCACTGATCGCGGGCATCGTTCTGACTGTGCTGGGCGTCGCCCCTACCGGAGGTCAAGTATGACCCTAGATATCGCGAAAGTCCGCGCCGATTTCCCGATCCTGTCGCGACAGGTCAACGGCAAGCCGCTGGTCTATCTGGACAACGGCGCATCCGCGCAGAAGCCACAGGTCGTGATCGACGCGGTCACGCAGGCCTACGCCCATGAATATGCGAACGTGCATCGGGGCCTGCATTACCTGTCCAACCTCGCGACCGAGAAATACGAGGCCGTGCGCGGCACCATCGCACGGTTCCTCAATGCCGCCTCCGAGGACGAGATCATCATGAACTCGGGCACCACCGAAGGCATCAATATGGTCGCCTATGGCTGGGCCATGCCACGGATGGAGGCAGGCGATGAAATCGTGCTGTCGATCATGGAACACCACGCCAATATTGTGCCGTGGCATTTCCTGCGCGAACGCCAGGGCGTCGTGATCCGCTGGGTCGATGTCGATAGCCGCGGCGATCTGGACCCGCAAAAGGTGATCGACGCGATCGGCCCCAAGACCAAGCTGGTCGCGATCACCCATATGTCCAACGTGCTGGGCACCGTCGTGGATATCGCCAAGATCACCGCAGGCGCCCATGCCAAAGGCGTGCCGGTGCTGGTCGACGGATCACAGGCCGCCGTGCATATGCCTGTCGATGTGCAGGCCCTGGGCTGCGATTTCTATGCGATCACGGGGCATAAACTTTACGGTCCCTCGGGGTCGGGCGCGATTTACGTCCGCAAGGAACGGATGGCCGAAATGCGCCCCTTCATGGGTGGCGGCGACATGATCCGCGAAGTCTCGCGCGATACGGTCACATGGAACGATCCCCCGATGATGTTCGAGGCGGGCACACCCGGTATCGTGCAGATGATCGGGCTGGGCGTGGCGCTCGATTACATGACCGGGCTTGGCATGGCCAATATAGCCGAGCACGAACGGCTTTTGCGCAACTATGCCCGCGAACGGCTGGACGGGCTGAACTGGGTGCAGGTGCAAGGCACGTCCGACACCAAAGGTGCTATCTTTTCCTTCACGCTGGAAGGGGCGGCGCATGCGCATGACATTTCCACCGTGCTGGACAAGAAAGGCGTGGCCGTGCGTGCGGGGTCGCATTGCGCCATGCCGCTGATGGACCATATCGGCGTGCCCGCGACCTGCCGCGCGTCATTCGGTGTCTATAACACGGTCGAAGAAGTCGATGTGCTGATCGACGCGCTGGAACTGTGCCACGATCTGTTCAGCTGAAGTTTTTGCATTGCGACCCCGCAGCGGGGTCGCTATAGAAATCGCAACGCACCCGTAGCTCAGCTGGATAGAGCGCTGCCCTCCGAAGGCAGAGGCCACAAGTTCGAATCTTGTCGGGTGCACCATACACCTAAACGCGTGTTTTTCCGTGAGTTTGCTGCGTGAGACCTGTGTCTTTGTGGCGCAAGGTTGCACGGGCACTGTCAGTTAAGCTGTTTCGCCAAGATGGATTGGCGCGCAGTGCGCGGGTAGGGTCAGTCGCGGATGGTCGATTTCGGTCCAAAACAGGCGTTTGGCAACACTGCATGGTGGCAAGCGCGATGGCCTTTGTCTTATGGCGTTCCGGCCGCTGGAAATGGGTCTCGGTGAAGGACCGTTGGTCCCTCACCGAGTCTTGTCTGCCCAAACATCAAACCGATTACTCGTACAAAGGGCAGGCAAGTGCGGGCGCCCCGCATGCGGGGTGAATGCGTCAGTCCACGCGGCTCCAGATCTGGCTCTGGCAGAACCCAAGAACGCAGCCCGAGACGGCCAGATTATTCCCCGAGAGCTCCATCTTGGACCGAAAGGTCCGGTCATTCCGCGGGTCCCAGATTTGTCCGTTGCCCCAGCTGGTCGGACCGGTGGGTGCCATATCGCGGATCATCCATCTGCCCAGATGCGGATAGGGTTGCTCGCGCCCTTGAAGGTCGCGCGCGCGCAGGATCGTGCCACACAGCGCCGCCCCGCAAGGCGCGACCTGCACTTCCAGATAGCCTTCTTGCGCTGCCTCTGTGCGCCAGAGGCCCGTGGCGTCCTGTGCCGTGGCAGCTATTGGCGCGACAACAGCCATGCCAATGGCCAACAGGCTGCAGCGTATCGCAGATAAACTCGTGCGTTTGGCCCGGCGCATGGATGTGGTTTTCATATAAAGGGCCTCCCGCTAAGGGCTTGGGCAAAGGTAAACAGCGTTAGCGCCGCAAAGCCGGCCGTACCCACCCAGACGGCAAGGCGTGCGAGGCGCGGTGGTCTTAGCGCCATTGCGGCAAGCCCGATCACTGGGATCACATGCAGCGCATGAGTGGCCAGAAAATGCGACACCCGCAGATCCCCGACCTCGCGCGACCATCCCATAAAGGGCACCGTCGCGCCTGTGACGGGGGTGCCGACATGATGGCCGGGCAAGGCAGACAGCGTTCCGGCCGCGATCAGTGTCAGCACAAAGGTTGCAATCAGTCCCAAGGCCAGCGACAGCCGAAACGGGGCGGGCAGGGCAGACCCGCGGTCGCGCCAGAAGGCCATGCCGAGCACGAGGCTGACCGCGGTCAATAGCACCGCAAAAGCCCCCATCGCGGCGTAGATGGCATAAAGCAGCGGCACAGGATTGTAGTGCGAGGCCGTGGCGAACATCGCCGCCCCGCTGATCCAAAGCATTTCGGCAATGGTCGCAACGACAACCGCCGTCAGGAACACCCGCATCTTTGTGCTGCGCATGACGCCCTCGGGCAGCCATGTGGCATAGACCGTGAGGGTGGCAAAATAGAGCGCCAGAGCGATCTGGAACTTGATCGGCTTCAGCCAGACATTCGCGCCGTTGAACAGTCGGTCGTCCAGCAGGAAGGCCGGGACTGTCAGCAAAAGCGACAGCACCATCGCCAACGCGAGCTGGCCCAGGATGGGATCAGCGCGCAGCGGGACGACATAGTAGGTTATGATATCGGCCGTCTCGCATTGCTCTTTTGCCACGTCGGTCATGGCGTTGCCTGCCGATTTTGTGCGGTGCCGCGCCTACGGATCAGGCGAAGCCCCATATAGGCCAGCAGGCCCGCCGGGCCGAGCAGGAAGGCAAAGGGCAGGATCGGGAGCACCATCCAATGCGCAATGCCTTGGCGCTGCGAATCCCGCACGATCCATGCGCCGATGAACAGGTCGAAGGCGAGGAAATGGATCCACCCCGCCAGCGCCACATCGACATCGGTGAAAAGAGCCTGCACATCGGCAAGTGTCCGGAACCCGCCGGGTGCGTCGGCGAAATGCACCAGCATCAGCACCGCATAGGCCAGCGAGAGGCCACCAGGCAGCACCCAGCCTGCCAGTTTATCGACGGCACGTGGCGCGAGGGGTGCTGCGGCAAGGCCGATCCACCCCAAAAGGGCGACTGGATTGGCAACAGAAAACAGCAGTTCAGCAGTCATGTATTGCCTCTTTACGCGGCCCCATCTTTCCAGTGGTTAGATTGGTGCTACCTTGCGATCTTTCCGCTGTCAAGTTATGCTTTTGACCTAGCCGGAGACGACACATGAACAGCGCAAGCCCCAAAAAGGGATATCACCACGGCGACCTGCGCCGCGCGATTATCGATGCCGCCGAGGCGGAACTGGCCGCGCGCGGGCTGGAGGGTTTCTCATTGCGGCGGGTATCGGCGCGTGTGGGCGTAAGCCATACCGCGCCCGCCCATCATTTCGGGGATGTCGCGGGCCTGATCGACGCCTTGGCCGAACGCGGGTTTCAACGGCTGCTGGAATGCATGATCGCCCGAGAGGGCATTGCCCCGCAAACACCCGCCGAGCAATTGATCGCCTCGGGGCTTGGCTATCTGGAATTCGCGCAGGCGCATCCGGCGTTGTTCCGGCTGATCTTTGGCTTGCCGAAAGGGCCTGACCCCGACAAGGATGTCATGGCTGCGGGAGAGGCCGCATTTATGCATCTTGCCCGCAATGTGGCAGCGCTGCATGGCGCAGAACCGCTGGCGCATCCGGGCGCGCGTGAAGAGGTTCTGGCCTGCTGGACCCGCGTGCATGGCTTTGCGGAATTGATGCTTGCAGGTCATATCTCTCTGCCGGATGACAATGATGTCCATGCGCGCGAGGCGCTGTTCCGGGCGGTGTTTGACGTGCAGTTCGACAAACCCGGTGCTTGACCCGCCTTGCTGTCCGCCCAATTGACGCGGCTTCAGCTTACCTGTCTGCCTGAACTGCGCGGAGTGTCTAGCCATTGCCATCGTTCGCTATGTGCGTGGCGACTGTCTGCGTCCGCCGGATCGTTCATCTGCTATGCTGCGCCACCGAGATCGTGGCGGTTCAATCATTGGGTCCTCGAGCGGCGTAAACTGGACATTTTTCAAATAATCACAACGTGATTGGGAAATCCAAAAAGATTTGCGGATCTACACAACACGGCCCCCAAAAGCCAATGTTAATGAACGCCACCCTACTGTTTCAAAACAGTTTTCCAGTTCCCATCGTCTGCTGCCACGGCGCACCAATCTTCCAACCGCAAAGTGGCCGGTTCAGACCGGCAGGCTGTTCAGGATCATGAACACCAGTGCCGACAGCAATGCCGCTGCAGGCACGGTCACGACCCATGCGGCGATGATCGTCATGAAATGCGACCGGCGCACCAGTTTGCGGCGGCGGCGCTCCTCGGGGGCGATGCGCAGTTCGGGTTCGCGCGTCAGGGTGCTGTTGCGCAGCCGCCGTTCGGCGTCCCATTCGCGGAAAAAGCCCACCCCGAACACGCCACCGACGGCGATATGCGTCGACGACACCGGCAGGCCCAGCCAGCTGGCCACGATGACGGTAAAGGCCGCCGACAGCGCCACGCAATAGGCACGCATCGGGTTCAGCTTGGTGATCTGCGATCCGACCATGCGGATCAGTTTCGGCCCGAACAGGAACAGCCCGAACGAAATGCCGAACGCCCCCACGACCATGACCCACAGCGGGATCGCGACCTGTGCGGTGACGGTGCCCGCCTCGGAGGCATGGACGATCGCGGCCAGTGGACCCACCGCATTGGCCACGTCATTGGCCCCATGCGCAAAGCTGAGCAAGGCTGCCGAAATCACCAAAGGTGTGCCAAACAGCACTTTGAGCGATTTGTTGCGGTTCTCCAGCCCTTGCGATTGCCGCCGGATCAGCGGGATTGCTGCGGCCCATGCCAGCACACCCAGCGCCAGCCCGACTGTGACCGCGGTGCCGATGTCGATCTTGACCACCTTGCTGAGGCCCTTCATCGCGAGATAAGTGGCAAAGGTGCCGACCATGATCCCCACAAGGATCGGCACCCAGCGGCGGGCGGCGGCGATCTTGTCGTCGCGGTAGATGATCCGTGACTTGATCAGCGCCAGAAACCCCGCAGCGATCACGCCACCCAGCACCGGAGAGATGACCCATGATGCGGCAATCGCGCTCATCGTGGGCCAGTTCACGGCCGTCAGGCCCGCCGCGGCGATGCCAGACCCCATGACACCGCCCACTACCGAATGGGTGGTCGATACCGGCGCACCGATCCAAGTCGCCAGATTGATCCAGAGCGCCGCCGAAATCAGCGCCGCCATCATGGCCCAGATGAACATCTGCGTATCGGCCACGGCGGCAGGGTCGATGATGCCGCTTGAAATCGTCGATACCACATCGCCGCCTGCCAGCAGGGCGCCCAAGGTCTCGAACACTGCGGCAATCGCGATCGCCCCGCCCAAGGTCAGCGCATTGGCCCCGACCGCAGGCCCCATATTGTTGGCCACATCATTTGCCCCGATGTTCAACGCCATATAGGCCCCGAACACGGTTGCCGCGATCACCACGAAATTGACCGGAAACCCGCCAAAGAACACCGCCGCGATCAGCCCTGTGACCACAATAAAGGCCAGCGCGATCCCCGGTGCCACCATCGGGCGGGCAACATATTGCGTCGCGGTTTCCAGATGCGAAAAGCGCTGCAAGTCACGGTCGAGCGTTTCGAGATGGCTGGCGTTGTTGTCGGAATTGGTCACGATGTCGCACCTTTGGTTGTTGGGTCGCGACATACGGAACAGTGCCCCGGGGGACAACCTGTTGCGTTACAAAACTGATACAAAAGTGTTACATATTACGCAGGATCTGCTGCAATTCGGGTTCCTGAACCATGTTGGCCGCCATTGCGGGGCTAACCCATTTGCGGCGACGTTCGGCAACCTCGGGGTAATCCTGTTCCAGCTTTCCGACCTCGACCGCGAAAACAAGCGTTTCGACAGCCACAGGCAATCCCGTTGACAGCTGTTTTTCGTAGCAATAGATGCCCACAGCCTCGCCTGTGACGCGGCCCGACCTGACGCCCGCTTCTTCCCATGCCTCTTGCAGTGCTGCACCCGGTGCATCCTTGCCGTCAATCGGCCAGCCTTTGGGGATGATCCAGCGGCCCGTGCCACGCGATGTGATCAACAGCACCTCTTTTTCGCCGCTATCCTGCCGGTAGCACAGCGCTGCCACCTGCAGCCGCCGGGGGCGACGGAAAAAGGGAAGGACCAGATCGGTCCATGTCTTGCGCATGCCTGTTGTCATTGTGTTGCCCGTTCTTTGCGGTGTCTTTTTGTTTATTCAACCGCTTATACACACAACTTGAGGTAAACGCAAAGTCTTGCGGATTTCCTAGGTTGACGCTGCCCGACCTGCACGGCGTTTTGATCGCAAACGCATCAGGCGCGCGTAACGCAGCATGCCCAGACCAAAGACCGCCACCCACAGCCAGACCGCCCCTTGCAGCGCCGCCGATAGGGGTGGGACCCATGCCATCAGCGCCACAGCCGCGATGACAAAGGCGATCCCTTTGGCCGGATGCATGGCGACGATATCGGCGACGACCCATGGGCTGCGCGGCCATCTGCGCGAGGGTGCCCGCAGTTTGACGCGCCATGGCCGCAGCCTGCGCCATGTGCTGCGCAGGCTTGCCGGGCGCGGTTTGGCGATCACGGTCCACGGCATTTGCAGGAACGGCACAACAGGCCGCGCCTGCCAAGCGGGGGCTGCATGCCAGAACGCGACCGTACCGATGCCATCCAGATCAAGCATAAAGCCCGCCGCCTGCGCGGGCTGGATATCCGGCACGGCACCGGGCCACGGGATGCCAGTGTGCCGCGACAGGACCAGCCGGTACATATCCAGCGCGCCGATGTGATCTTGGGGCTGCGCACCGGTGTCGAACAGCGGGCCGAGATAGACGCCTTCACGCACGAAATTGGGGTCGACGGGCAGCCAGCCTGTGCCATCCCACGCCTCGGCCCAGGCATGGGGCGACGTCATCCACGGCGCGGCAAGCAGCCCGAAGACAGGCCGCGCCGGAATGTCCGCCAAACGGCAAAGGGCCGTAAAGACAAAGGCATATTCTCCGCAATCGCCCCAGCCGCGGGCCAGTGACCGTGCCGCCCCGCGCCCGTCGCGCGGATATTGATAGCGCAATGCATCCGCCGTGGCCTTGGCCAGCGCGGCAATCCGGTCGCGGGGGTTGTCGATACCCGTGATGCAGCGCAAGGCAAGGTCGCGCAGCGCCTCATCTGCCACGATCATCGGCGCTGCCGCCAGATCGGCGGGGCCGGGGGGTGGCAATTGCAGATACTGGCCGTGGCGCAGTCTTTGCGTGGCGACCCGCACGGTGACAGTTGCGGTCTGCCCCTGTTCAAGCCGGACCAGCCGTCTGTGGCCGGAGGCATCAACGATGTCCAACCCGTCAGGGGCGGTGACCGCAAGGACATGCTGATAGCCGTCGCTGGATGGCAGCGGCAACAGCACCTCTAGCTCGGCATCATCGGCATAGCCCCAAGGGTCGAAATGCAGATCAATGGTGCAGGAAAAGTTGTCTTGCGGCACCTGCGCGCCCTTATTCCACTGTGACCCAGCGCAGCATAAAGAAATTGTCGGTGCGCTGGATCAGATCGATCCCGTCACGCGCGGCCCATGCCAGCGGTTCGGTATAAAGCGGGATATAGGCCATTTCGTCCTGCAGGATGCCAGCGATCTCGTCCAACATGGCCTGACGGGCGGTGGTGTCGATTTCCTGCTGCACCAGCGGCAGTAGTTCATCAATCCGCGCGTTGGAATAGCCGCCGAAATTCCATGTGCCCAGCTGTTCGGTCGGTGTGTGCGCAAGGAACCGGATCGGGTGTTCGGCATCGAACGTGCCCGGCGACCAGCCAAGGAAATACATATCGTAGGCGTCGCCGCGCAATTCGTCCCAATAGGTGCGCACGGGGATTGTTTCGAGTTCGGCGGTCAGGCCGACCTGACCCAGCATGCCGGTGATGGCCTGACAGATCGCCTCGTCGTTGATGTAGCGGTCGTTGGTGCATTTGAAGTTGAAGGTGAAGCCGTCGGGATAACCTGCCTCGGCCAACAGGCTGCGCGCGGCGTCAAGGTCAAGTGCCGGACGGTCGGCATGGGCGTCAGAATAGCCCGACAGGCCGGCAGGCTGCAATTGTGACGCGGGTTCGGCCATGCCCGACAACAGCACCTGATTAAGCGCCTCTACGTTGATTGCAGCGGCGGCGGCTTGCCGGACGCGGACGTCCTGAAACGGGTTGGGCAGGTCCGTGCCGCGCAGGGTGTCTTGATCATGCCCGAAACCCAGCATGATAACCCGCGCTTCCAGCCCTTCGAAGACCTGCACACCCTCTGTCTCGCGCAGGCGATCGACATCGCGGATCGGGACGGGGGCCAGCATATCCACATCGCCCGCGATCAAGGCGGCAAGACCGGTGGCCGCATTGTCGATCGGGTTGAAGATCGCTTCGGTGATGTTGTGTTCGGGGGTGTCCCACCAATTGGGGTTGGGTGCCAGCCTGATTTCGACACCCGGTTCGCGCGCCGTCAGGATGAAGGGTCCGGTGCCGTTGGTGTTGAGCGTGGAAAACGTCTCGGCGTCGCGGGCGGGTGTTTCGGCACCGTTCGCCTCGGCCCATGACCGGCTCATGATCAGCCAGTTGGCGATGCTGTCGGGAAAGATCGGGTTGGGGGCAGAGGTCACGATATCGACCGTGAAGTCATCGACCACGCGCACTTCGGACACGGGCGCGAACCATGACTTTACATCCGACTGTTCCGAAATGCCGCGTTCATAGGAAAACAGCACGTCATCTGCGGTGAACGGGCTGCCGTTGTGAAATGTCACCCCTTGGCGCAGCACAAAGCGCCAGCCGTTCTCATTGGTCAGCGGTGCCCAACTGGTGGCCAGCGATGGCTCCAACGACATATCCTTGTCGCGGCGCACCAGTCCTTCGTAGACGTTGTTGAGGAAAGACGTCACGGGCGCGAGGTTGGCAGCATGAGGGTCCATCGTTTGCGGATCGGTCGTGCCTGCCCAACGGAAAGTTTCCGCCTGCGCGGCCATGCCGGTCACAAGGACCGTCGTTGCCGCCAACAGACCGATCAGTGCGCGTGGTCGTGTCATGTCATCATCCTGCCTTTGATCCGGTTTCACCCGAACGTGGCACCCTCTTGCGCGGGGCACAAGGCAGCAGTGGTCAGGCGGGCCGCAAGATGCAGCGACTGACGCCTATTCCCATTCGATCGTGCCGGGGGGTTTGGAGGTGATGTCATAGGTCACGCGGTTGATCCCCGTCACCTCGTTGATGATCCGTGTGGCGGTTTCACCAAGGAAATCATGGGTGAACGGGTAATAATCCGCCGTCATGCCGTCCACGGATGTGACCGCACGCAAGGCACAGGCGAAATCATAGGTGCGCCCGTCGCCCATGACACCCACGGTGCGCACGGGCAGGATCGCGACAAAGGCTTGCCAGATCTCGTCATAAAGCCCGTGTTTGCGAATCTGGTCGATGAAAACGGCATCGGCCTTGCGCAGGATATCCAGCTTTTCGCGGGTAATCTCGCCGGGGCAGCGAATAGCCAGACCGGGGCCGGGGAAGGGGTGACGCCCGATGAAGCTCGGTGGCAGGCCAAGCTCGGCCCCCAATGCGCGGACTTCGTCCTTGAACAATTCGCGCAGGGGTTCGACCAGTTTCAGCCCCATCTTTTCGGGCAGGCCGCCGACATTGTGGTGGCTTTTGATCGTGACCGAGGGGCCGCCCGAAAACGACACCGATTCGATCACATCGGGGTAAAGCGTGCCTTGGGCAAGAAATTCCGCACCTTCGATGCCGTTCGCGTATTTCTGGAACACGTCGATGAACAGCCCACCGATGATCTTGCGCTTGGTTTCGGGATCAGAGACCCCTTCCAGCTTGCCAAGGAACAGTTCCTTTTCGTCGGCATGGATCAGCGGCATGTTGTAATGGTCGCGGAACATGGTCACGACCTCTTCGGCCTCGCCCTGCCGCAAAAGGCCGTGATCGACGAAAACGCAGGTCAGCTGGTCACCGATCGCCTCGTGGATCAGCACGGCGGCGACCGATGAATCGACGCCCCCCGACAGCCCGCAGATCACCTGCTTGTCGCCCACCTGTTCGCGGATCGCGGCGATGGCCTGTTCGCGGTAGGCGCTCATCGTCCAGTCACCGGAAAAACCTGCGATGCGCACGAAGTTTTCGTAAAGCCGCGCGCCGTTCGGGGTGTGGTGCACCTCGGGGTGGAACTGCACGGCATAGAAATGCCGGTTCACATCCGCCGTGATCGCAAAGGGCGCATTGGGCGATGTGCCATAAACCGCAAAACCCGGCGCGATGGCGGAGACATGGTCGCCATGGCTCATCCAGACCTGTTCGCGGTCGGTCAGGAACCAGCCTTCAAGCAGGTCGAGCTTTTCCACAGGGGTCACATAGGCGCGGCCGAATTCGGCGGTGCCGTGGCCGCGTTCCACCTTGCCGCCCAGCACATGCATCATCACTTGCTGGCCATAGCAGATGCCCAAGATCGGCACGCCGAGGTCAAAGACGGATTTGGGCGGCATTGGCGCGCCGTCGGCGAACACCGACGCAGGTCCGCCCGAAAAGATCACCGCTTTGGGCGCGAAATCGGCCAGAAAGTCGTCCGTCACCTTGTTGAACGGGTGAATCTCGCAATAGACATTCAGTTCGCGCAGACGCCGCGCGATCAACTGTGTCACCTGGCTGCCGAAATCAATGATCAGCAAGCGTTCATATGTGCTGTTTTCCATGCCGCAGTCGGTAAAGCCAGATGCGCCCCAACGCAAGAGGGCGGGCAATGTCGTTTTCGCGTCTGAAGGGGCGTAAACACGGCAAGATCCGTGCGGCGGTAACGCTAGAAAGACCGCGAACTTTGCCCAAAGAGGAATCGCCATGTCGGATGCATCAGTCATTTCACCCCGTCGCGCGCGCGGTGGCGGCGGGGCCGCACGGCGGGCCGAACGCACAGCGGTCAGCGTCGAAACCGCCCATTATATCGAACGCAATATCCCCAATTACGAGGTCCTGACCGAAGAGGCTCTGCAGGTGATCGAGGCGAATGCCGAAACCGTGCTGGCCGAGATCGGTGTGAACTTCGTCGATAACCCTGCCGCGCTGGAGCTCTGGCGGGGTGCAGGGGCCGAGATCGACGGCGAACGCGTGCGCATCCCGCGCGGTCTGGCGCGCAAGCTGTGTTCCACCGCGCCGTCCGAATATGTCCAGCACGCGCGCAACCCAGAGCGCAACGTGGTGGTTGGCGGCAAGAACCTTGTGCTGGCGCCTGTTTACGGCCCGCCCTTCGTGCGCGATGCCGAAGGCGGGCGGCGCTATGCGACCATGGCCGATTTCGAGAAATTCGTGAAACTGGGCTATATGTCCAAATGGCTGCACCATTCGGGTGGCACCGTCTGCGAGCCAACAGATGTGCCCGTGAACAAGCGGCATCTGGACATGCTGCTTGCGCATATGGTGCTGAGCGACAAACCCTTCATGGGATCGGTGACCGAACCCAGCCGCGCGCAGGACAGCATCGAGATGTGCGAGATCCTGTTCGGTGCGGATTTTGTGCGCGACAACACGGTGATGACCTCGCTCATCAACATCAACTCGCCGCTGACGTTTGATTCCGTGATGATGGGCGCGCTGGAGGTATTTGCAGCGCATAATCAGGCCAGCATCATCAGCCCCTTCATCGTGGGCGGCGCGATGGCGCCTGTGTCCGTCGCGGGTACGCTGACGCAAGTGCTGGCCGAGGTGATGGCGGGTGTCGCCTATTCCCAACTGGTGCGCGCAGGCTCTCCCGTCGTGTTCGGCACCTTCGTGGCGTCCATCGACATGAACTCTGGCGCGCCCACCTTCGGCACGCCAGAGGCCAGCCAGATCACCTATGGCGCGGGGCAGCTCGCGCGGCGGATGAACCTGCCGTACCGGTCGGCGGGGTCGTTCTGCGGCAGCAAGCTGCCCGATGCGCAGGCCGCGTACGAGACCGCCAACAGTCTGAACATGGGGCTGTTGTCAGGCGTCAATTTCATGCTGCACGCCTGTGGCTGGCTCGAAGGCGGGCTGGTCGCAAGTTTTGAAAAATTCGTGATGGACGCTGACCAATTGGGCACGCTGCACCATTTCGCGCGCGGCGTGGATATGTCCGAAAACGGGCAGGCCATGGATGCTTTGGCTGAGGTTGGCCCCGGCGGGCATTTTCTGGGCTGCGAACATACGCAATCCAACTTCAAGGCGGCGTTCTGGCGGTCGGACCTGTTCGACTACAAACCCTTCGAGACATGGGACGAAGAAGGCGCGCGCGATACCGTCGCGCTGGCCAGCGCACGGGTCAAGAAACTGATCGACACCTATCAGCAGCCCCCCCTCGACCCCGAGATCGAAGCGCGGCTGCGTGCCTATGTGGCTGCCAAAAAGGCATCGATGCCCGACGCTTTCGCCTAAACCGCGCGCGGCGCGGTTGCTGTCAGCATCCGCGCTTCGCCGGTGATTGCGATCAGCAATTCGACATGGCGGGCGGGCGAATAATCGCCCGCCTTTGCGATTCTGCGGGCATCGGTTGCCGCCTCCAGTTCCAGCAAGGCCATGACCGCCGCCGCCGGGCGCGGTAGCTTTTCGGTTTTCAGCAAGCGCGGCAAAACCACCTCGCGCCGATAATCATCGGCACCGAAACGGGCAGCGCGCGCCAGCAGCGCGGGGCGGCGGAGGTTCCGGATCAGGGTCATCACATCAAGCATCGGTCAGGCCTTTCAGGTTGGGTGTCCTGATCCGACCATTGCACAATCCTGACGGGTGTTGCCGTTTTGGCAAAAGTTAAGAACGCTGCCCTCAGAAATCTTTATCCTTTGGTAACAATAGTTGACGGGGCCAAAGCTTCGTTAACAATTAGGTAACCATACATTTTTAGGTTGAGTCCCTGACGGATGACATGACAGCGGACTTTGCCTGGACCGGGATGGTCACAGGAAAAGGAACAAGGAAAAATGACGGCACGACCGGGGCCACAACGGTCTGACACCTACCCCACATGGGTCCCCGACGCGGTCCGCAATTATCTGGTGCATACAGAGGCCGGTATGTCGATCCGTGCCTTGGCCCGCGCCCGCGATTGCCACCCGTCCACGGTCTTGCGGCAGGTCCGCAAGCTGGAAATCCGCCGCGACGATCTGCTGATCGACGGGGCCCTCAGATCACTGTCGGCGCAAGCCAGCGCCGAACCCGCCGACCAGCCAAAGGGAACAGCACCCATGACATTGGACAGCCGCCTGACAGAGACAGAACCGGGATTGCCTTTGACCCAACACCGCATCGACCAGGAAGCCCGCCGCATCCTGCGCCGCCTGTGCGAACCGGGGGCCGTGCTGGCCGCCGCGCGTGACATGACCACCGCCGTGGTGGTCCGGCAAAGCCAGACCGGCGACCAGATGCGCACGACCAGCGTGGACCGCGAAATCGCGCAGGCGATGGCGCTGAAGGACTGGATCGCCTGCACCGATCCTGACGCACGGATCGCGCGCTATTTTATTACCAACACCGGCCGCGCCGCGCTGCGCCGGTTGACGGCGCAGGACGAGAACCGCGCCGGAGGTTTTGCCGACAAACGCGGGTCCGCGCCCGATGATGCGGGTTGGGACATGGTCACGCTGGACGACGACCCGCGCGGGCAGATGCGCTATCACGTCACCGAAAGCCCGCTGGTGGGGTTGGCCCGGCGGCGCGACCGTGACGGGGCGCTGTTTCTCTCTCGCGATCTCGTCGCCACGGGCGAACGCCTGCGCGAGGATTTCGAACTGGCGTTGCTTGCCACTGGCGGTGCTGCGGGCTGGGATCAGGCCGCACTCGGGCAGGTGCCGCCCGCGCGCGCCGATGCTGCACCGGGGGCAAAGGCCGCGCATGACCGCGTGCGCGCCGCCCTTGCCGATCTGGGCCCCGGTCTGGGCGATGTGGTGCTGCGCTGCTGCTGCCTGCTTGAAGGGCTGGAACAGACCGAAAAGACGATGGGCTGGTCGGCACGGTCGGGCAAGATTGTGCTGCGCATCGCGCTTGACCGGCTCGCGCGGCATTATGCGCAGACCCAAGGGCGCTATGGCCCGATGATCGGCTGACCCCATGCGCAGGCTGCAGGTCCGCCATGCGGGCCGTGCTTGCCATTGGACAAATCACGCGGGCGACGCTAGCTGTAAGACATGTCAAATCGGAGCGAAGCCATGTCCCCACGCGATCTGAAAATTCCGGCACAGCGTCATCCGGAAAAACAGCGCCGCGCGGATGCGCCGCAACCCAAGAAACCGGACTGGATCAGGGTCAAGGCCCCGACCTCCGAAGGCTACAAGACCACCCGCGACATCATGCGTGAACACAAGCTGGTCACCGTTTGCGAAGAGGCGGGCTGCCCGAACGTTGGCGAATGCTGGTCACAGGGCCATGCCACGATGATGATTATGGGCGAGGTTTGCACCCGCGCCTGCACCTTCTGCAATATCGCGACCGGTAAACCGCCAGA
Source organism: Yoonia sp. 72 (assembly GCF_034652275.1). Lineage (NCBI taxonomy): Bacteria > Pseudomonadati > Pseudomonadota > Alphaproteobacteria > Rhodobacterales > Paracoccaceae > Yoonia > Yoonia sp. 72. The sequence continues at coordinate 259,873 of NZ_JAXIWG010000001.1, forward strand.
GGGTTTGGACGTGTTCGAACCCGGCCGCGTGGCCGATGCGGTCAAGAAACTGGGGCTGAACCATGTCGTTGTCACCTCCGTCGACCGTGATGATATCGCCGATGGCGGGGCGGAACATTTCGCCCAGACGATCCGCGCGATCCGCCGCCAGTCGCCCGGCACCACGATCGAGATTCTGACCCCCGATTTCATCCGTTGCGATCCATCCGTTCTGGAAACTGTCGTCGCCGCGCGCCCCGACGTGTTCAACCACAACCTCGAAACGGTCCCCGGCCTCTACCCCGAGGTGCGCCCCGGCGCGCGCTATTTCCACAGCTTGCGCCTCTTGCAACGGGTCAAGGAACTGGACCCGTCGATGTTCACCAAATCGGGCATCATGGTGGGTCTGGGCGAAGACAAACAGGCCGTCATGCAAGTCATGGACGACATGCGCGCTGCCGACATCGATTTCCTGACCATCGGCCAGTATCTGCAACCGACCCCGAAACACCACCGCGTCGACCGTTTTGTGACACCCGAGGAATTCGCAGCTTACGAAAAAGCGGCTTACGGCAAAGGCTTCCTGATGGTCTCCGCCACGCCGCTGACGCGGTCGTCCTATCACGCAGGCGACGACTTCGCCCGCCTGCGGGACGCGCGCAACAAGAAGCTCGGCCGCGCCTGACTTCTTTTTTCTGAAAATACTCCGGGGTGCGGGGCAGCGCCCCGCGATCTCAAGGCAGCGCCTTGAGATAGGCCGCAATCGCCAGCCGGTCGTCGTCGGACAAGGCCGCCGTGCCGTGGATGACCTCGGCCATGCTGCCGCCTGCGCTGTCAAACTCCGGCGTGAACCCGCTTTGCAGATAGGCCGCGATATCCTGCGCCGACCAGTCGAGCGCGGTGGGCGTGATCCCCGGTATCCGCCCTTCGCCGCTGGGGTTGGGCGCGCCGGTCATCCAGGCGCTGCGGTCGAGCCCGCCCAAGGCGTCGCGCGGTGTGTGACATTCGGCGCAATGGCCCAAAGCCTCGACCAGCACGCGGCCGCGTTCCAGCTCGGGCGTTGGCGCATCAGCCACCCAGTCGTCGCGCAGGTAGAGCGCCTTCCACGCGCCAAGCCCCGCGCGGATGTTATAGGGAAAGCGCAGATCATGTGGCAGGCTGGGACTGTTCGAGGCGGGCAGGCTGCGCATATGCGCGATCAGATCGGCCACGTCTTGCAGATCGGCCTTGATGTAGCTGGTATAGGGAAAGGCCGGATAGTAATGCGCACCCTGCGGGGACACACCGCGCGTGATGGCACTGGCAAGCTCCAGATCGGTCCAGCCGCCTACGCCATGCACCGGATCGGATGAGATATTGGGCGCGTGGAAGGTGCCGAAATCGCTGGCAAAGGCGCGCCCGCCCGACAGCACCTCGCGCGGGCCGTCCGTGGCGGCGTGGCAATTTGCGCAGCCTGCGATGGCAAAGACGGTTTCACCGCGCGCGGCGTCAGGGGTGATGCCGTCCAGCGCGGTCGCGGGCAGCGGGGCAGGCCGTGTCGCGACCCAGCCTGCGCCAATCGCCAGCACAGCCAGCCCCGCGATCCACGGCCAGCGGGCCATCAGTTTGCGGGCGCGCGGTAATTCTGGTGGCAGGCGCCACAGGATTGCCCGACAGGGCCAAAAGCGCCTTTCAGCGCGTCGATCCCGTCACCGGCGACAAGGGCAAGTGCCGCCGTCGCATCGGCCATGCCTTGCTGGACCTGCGCATAGCCATCGGGGTCGGTCCAGATTTCCGCCCGCGCACGGCTGCCTTCCACGGTGCCACTGTCTGTGCCATCGACCCAAAAGGCCGCCTGATCAATCGCCGCCATCGCCGCCAGATTGCTCGCCGCCGCACTGGCAATGGCCGCGTCATAGGGGATGCGGTCCTGCGCCATCTGGCCCAGCGGGGTCAGGTAGAATCCGTAAAGCCCCATATGGGCCTGCCTTGCGGTCAGCGCCCGTTGCTGGTCCTCGCTCAGGTCCTGTGCGATGGCGGTGGACACGCTCAGCCCAAGGGCTGCTGTGACGATGATAGTCGTGATCTTCATGGGATGCCTTTCCGCTCCGCTGCAAGTTGACGCTAGGCTAACCCCGTGTTTGCGCAAACCATAAACACGAAACCGTCAGCGCATCCCGCGCAGGTCATTGGGCGTCAGCGCTGCGGGCCAGCCGAACATCCGCTCCAGCGCGAATACTAGAAGGCAGACCCCGATAATGGCCGCCACCAGCTTGATCCGCGCGGGCGAGGGCGGGTTCTGCACCCAGCGTTTCATCCGCAAGAGCCAGAGCGGGTTCATCAGGTGAACCGGACCTTGCCGATGAAGGGCAGGTTGCGGTTGCGCTGGCCATAGTCGATTCCGTAACCCACGACGAATTCGTCGGGGATCTCGAACCCGATCCAGTCGGCCTTGAAATCCACCTCGCGGCGGGCGGGTTTGTCCAGCAGGGCAATCGTGCGCAATTTCGCAGGTTTGCGTGACAGCAGGAACTTGGTGACATGCGCCAGTGTGTGACCGGTATCGACGATATCCTCCACCACCAGCACATCGCGCCCTTCGATCTGGCCGCGCAGGTCTTTCAGGATACGCACCTCGCGGCTGCTTTCGGTGCCGTCGCCGTAGGAAGATGCCTCAAGGAAATCGACCTCGACCGGCAGCTCCAGCTCGCGCACAAGATCGGCGATGAATACGAAAGACCCCCGTAACAGGCCCACGACGACCAGCTTGTCGGTGCCTGCAAATTCGGTCCCGATCTCGCGGGCAAGGCTTTCGATCCGCGCCGCGATGGATTTTGCGCTGATCATCTGGTCGATGACGTAAGGGGGGTGGTCGGCGGGCATTGGCGTCTCCGGTCTTTGCGCGTGTCGTTGTGCCGCAAAACACCGGCTGCGACAATCCATGCTGCGGCTTTCTGGACCAAAGACCTTGAAACGGGCGGCGTTTTGGCCGACATCGCCATCAGAAGGGTGAAAACCATGCCACAGCATTCCGAAACGCGCGTTCTGCCGTTTTCCGCCGACCAGATGTACGCTCTTGTGGGCGATGTCGCGCAGTATCCGAAGTTTCTGCCGTGGACGGCGGCGGCGCGGATCCGCAAGACGACCGATCACGGCGATCATATCGTGATGCTGGCCGACCTTGTGATCTCGTTCAAGGTGTTCCGCGAGACATTCGGGTCCAAGGTCACGCTCTGGCCTGACATCAAGCGCATCGACACCGCTTATCTGGACGGCCCGTTCAAACATATGGAAAGCCAGTGGAATTTCCGAGATGTGGAAGGCGGCTGCGAAGTGTCGTTCTTTGTGGATTTCGAATTCCGCAACCGTCTGTTGCAGGGCGCGGCGGGCATGTTCTTCAACGAAGCGATGCAGCGGATCGTGCGCGCCTTCGAGCGCCGCGCGCATGAACTTTACGGATCAAGAGCGGTGAGCAACAGCCCCAGCGCGTGATCCTTGGCGGCCTGGCGGACCTGCGCGCGGCCCAAGGCCCCGAATTCGACCGTCTGTGTTGTGCAGTGGTCCGGCGTGGCAAGGCCGAAACAGACGCGCCCTTCGGGTTTATGCTCTGACCCGCCGGGGCCTGCGATGCCGGTGATCGCAACCGCCAGCGTCGCTGACGAATGGGCCAGCGCGCCTTGCGCCATTTCCGCCGCCACCTCTTCGGACACCGCGCCATGGGCGTCGAGCGTGGCTTGCCGCACGCCCAGCATCTGCACTTTGGCGGCATTGGTATAGGTCACGAACCCCCGCTCGAATACCGCGGAACTGCCCGCCACATCGGTCAGCGCCGCGCTGACCAAGCCGCCGGTGCAGCTTTCGGCGGTGGCGATCAGGATGCCGCGCGCTTTTGCGGCCGTCAGGATCGCTGCTGCCGTCACAGCAGCACCAGATGGAACAGTGCGGCAAGCGCCACGACACCGATGGCCGCGAAAACCCCCGCGATCACATCATCCAGCATCACGCCTGTTGGGCCGTGCATCCGGTCGGCCCAGCCCACGGGGCCCCATTTGGTGATGTCAAAGAGCCGGAACAGAAGGAAGGCCGCGACCCAGCCAGGCCAGAGTGCCAGCAAGTCGGCATCGCGCATCGCGGCCCCGAACGCGACAGGCAACAGCGCGACCCACTGGCCCGCGACTTCGTCGATCACGATCTCGGACGGGTCGTGGTCGGCCTTGCCTGCGGTTTCCACGCCGGTCGCCCAGACGCCAAGCCCGTAGGCCAGCACGATCCCCGCGACCAGCGCCCAAGGACCGGCGAGTGTCACCAGCGCCCAAGCAGCGGGCAGGGCAGCCAGCGACCCCCATGTGCCGGGGGCCGGGCGCAGATGGCCCACATAAAAGAAGGTGGCGATCAGATGGGTCATGGTTTCACCAATGTTACGGTCGCAAGTGATGCGATGCCTTCCTCGCGGCCTGTGAACCCGAGCTTTTCGGATGTCGTGGCCTTCACGCTGATCCGGTCCGCGTCCAGCCCCATGATTTCGGCAAGCGCGGCTTTCATCGCCCCCTGATGCGGGCCGATCTTGGGATATTCGCACACCAGCGTGCAATCGACATTGCTGATCCGGTAGCCCGCGTCATGGGCAAGACCGACAGCATGGCGCAGGAAAATATGGCTTTCAGCGCCTTTCCACTGCGGGTCGGATGGCGGGAAATGCTGGCCGATATCGCCCTTGCCCAGCGCGCCATAGATCGCGTCGGTCACGGCATGCATGCCCACATCTGCGTCCGAATGCCCTTGCAAGGACCGCCCGTGCGGCACCTTGACCCCGCAAAGCCAGACATGATCGCCCGGCCCGAAGCGGTGCACGTCATAGCCGTTACCACATCTGATATCCATGTCCTGTCCCATCAGTTTTGCCGCGCGCGCGAAATCGCCCGGAGTCGTGATCTTGATATTGCTTTCATCGCCTTGGACGATTGTCACGTCCAGCCCTGCGGCGCGGGCAACGCCCACATCGTCGGTCGCGTCATCATCCTGCGCGAGATGTGCGGCCAGCAGCGGGGCAAGGTGGAACCCCTGCGGCGTCTGCGCGCGGTAAAGCCCGTCGCGCGGCTGCACCCCCGTCACCAGATCGCCCGCCCCGTGCCAGAGCGTATCTGTCACAGCCACGGCAGGGGCGGCCCCCTGATGCGTCTCAAGCGCTACCAGCACGCGGTCGATGATTTGCGCTGTGACAAGCGGGCGGGCGGCATCGTGGATCAGCACCCGCGTCGTCCCCTCCGGCACGGCGGCAAGGCCTGCCATCACGCTGGCCTTGCGCGTGGCCCCACCTGCGACGACGGTCGCTGCGGGCATATCCTGCCAGACATCGCTTGCCAGATCGTCGGGATGCAGCACCAGCACCAGATGCGCCACGCCGGGATGATCTGCGAAAGGCTGCATCGCATGGGCGGCAATGCTGCGCGCGCCAAGGCGTTGCCATTGCTTGGGAATATCCCCGCCTGCGCGGGTGCCGCGGCCTGCGGCGACGATGATGGCGGTGGTGGTCATGGCGGTCCTGTCTGGTTTGGCTTGGTGTAGGACGCTGCGCGCTGCGGTGCAATTCGTCTCTTTGGTGGGCGGTTTGATTAATTTTTGAGCATATGCTATTAATTGGGGATGTTCTGGCGCTTCCGGCGTTGTGGTGTCGTCTGATCCAGCTTATTTCAGCGGCAACGCACACCCTTTAGGCGCATGACATACCCTGTGGATTATACGCACGCCATCACGCTCGACCAGATCAGCTTGCAACCGCCTGTTGCCCTTGCGCCGCTGGCGGGGATCACCGACCTGCCGTTCCGCCAGCTTGTCGCGTCTTTCGGCGCAGGCTGGGTCGTGAGCGAAATGGTCGCCAGTCAGGAAATGGTGCAGGCCAAGCCCGGCGTGCGCGAACGCGCCGAGCTTGGCTATGACCAGCAAGGCACCGCCGTGCAGATCGCAGGCCGCGAGGCGCATTGGATGGCCGAGGCTGCCCGCATGATCGAGGCGAACGGTGCAGCAATGATCGATATCAACATGGGCTGCCCTGCAAAAAAGGTGACGAACGGTTACTCGGGCTCTGCCTTGTTGCGCGACCCCGACCACGCCTTGCGGCTGATCGAGGCGGTGGTGAATGCCGTCAAACTGCCCGTTACACTCAAAACGCGGCTGGGCTGGGACCATGATTGCCTGAATGCCGCCGATGTGGCGCGGCGTGCACAGGATGCTGGCATCCGGTTGGTCACAATTCACGGGCGCACGCGCTGCCAGTTCTACAAGGGGCATGCAGACTGGGCCGCGATCCGCGAGATCAAGGAGGCGGTCAGCATTCCCGTCATCGCCAACGGCGATATCACAGGGCCTGAGGCTGCAAAAAAGGCGCTGGCGCTGTCGGGGGCCGATGGCGTGATGATCGGGCGCGGCGCGCAGGGGCGGCCTTGGGTGCTGGCACAGGTCGCAGCACGGCTGCATGGCACCAAGATGCCCGTGATCCCGCAAGGGGCGGCGTTCATCGACATGGTGGCACAGCACTACTCCGCGATGCTGTCGTTCTACGGGCTGGATCTGGGGCGCCGTGTGGCGCGCAAACATCTGGGCTGGTATATGGATGATGCAGGCACGCCAGCGGCCCTGCGCAAGGCGATCCTGACGGAAACCGACGCCGATGTAGTGCTGCGTGATCTGCCCGATGCTTTGGCCATGCGGGTGGCGGCATGATTCAGGATACCGCCCTCTGGTCATCCTTGCCGGTGCCTGCGCTGCTGCTCGATGGCGAGGATGTTATCATCCTGAGCAATGCGGCGGCGGAAAGTTTCCTGAACCTGTCCACACGGTCGCTGGTCGGCCAACGGATCTGGGAAAAGGTGATGATCGACGCTCCGCTGGAGGGACCATTCGCCCGCGCGCGGCAGAACCGCACATCGCTGTTCGTCAACGACGTCGATGTCGGCAGCGGGGAAAACCCGCCGATGATGTGCAACCTGCAATTCGCGCCGCTGCAAGGGTCCGACGACGTGATGATCGTGATGATCAGTCCGCGCGAGATTGCCAGCCGCGTGACGCAGAACCATTCCTCTGCCAAGGCCGCGAAATCCGCGATCGGCATGGCCGAGATGCTGGCGCATGAGATCAAGAATCCGCTGGCGGGGATCACGGGGGCGGCACAGCTTTTGTCGATGGGGATCAGCGTCGAGGACCGCGAACTGACCGATCTGATCGTTGAGGAAAGCCGCCGGATCGTCAAGCTGCTCGAACAGGTGGAACAATTCGGCAATCTGCGCCCGCCCTTGCTCAAGCCTGTGAACATCCATGACATTCTGGACCGCGCGCGGCAGTCTGCATCCGTCGGGTTCGGCGCACATATGCTGTATATCGAGGATTACGATCCCTCCCTGCCGCGCACGATGGCCGATGCGGACCAGCTGTTGCAGGTGTTCCTGAACCTGCTGAAAAACGCAGCCGAGGCCAACAAGGACGGCGGCGCGATCCGGCTGCATACGTTCTATGACACATCCTTGCGGGTGCGCCGGCCTGACGGCACGCAATCGCGGCTGCCCTTGCAGATCGAGATCATCGACGATGGTCCCGGCCTGCCGCCCGGTATCGCGGCGGATGTGTTCGAACCCTTCGTGTCGGGCAAGGAAAACGGCACGGGCCTTGGCCTTGCACTGGTGTCGAAGCTGATCGGCGACGGTGGCGGCTGGATCACGGTGGATTCGGTGCCGGGGCGCACCTGTTTTCGCATTTCGTTGCCGCTCGCCCCCAAAGAGACTGAAACAGGAGAAGACTGATGGACGGGACAATTCTGGTTGCCGATGATGACCGCACGATCCGCACCGTTTTGACCCAGGCCCTGACGAGGGCAGGCTGCAAGGTGCATGCGACGTCATCGCTGGTCACGCTGATGCGCTGGGTGGACGAGGGCAAAGGCGATCTGGTGATTTCCGATGTCGTCATGCCCGACGGCAACGGATTGGAACAACTGCCCAAGATTGCAGCCCTGCGCCCGGGCCTGCCGGTGATCGTGATTTCAGCGCAGAACACGATTATGACCGCCATTCAGGCCGCCGAAGCCGACGCCTATGATTACCTGCCCAAGCCGTTCGATCTGCCCGACCTGATGAAACGCGCGGCCCGCGCGCTCGAAACCAAACGCCGTGCGGGGATATCGCGCGCGCCCGATCTGAACGCAACCGAACAGGGCGGCGATCTGCCGCTTGTGGGGCGCACGGGCGTGATGCAGGCGCTCTACCGGCTGGTCGCACGGGTGATGAACACGCAACTGCCCGTGCTGATTACCGGCGAAAGCGGCACCGGCAAATCGCTGATCGCGCGCGCCGTGCATGATTTTTCCGACCGGCGCAGCCTGCCGTTCATCGTCGTGGCTCCGGGCGATCTGGAAGGGATGGATGGCCCTTCGACCGTGTTGTCGCGCGCGCGCGGTGGCACAATCCTGTTCGACGAGGTCAGCGACTTGTCCGACGCCGATCAGGCCCGGATCGTGCGGATGCTCGACACTCTGGGCGAAAACGCACCGCGGATCATGGCCACATCGCAAAACGACCTGATGGCCCGTATGGAGGACGGCAGTTTTCGCGAGGACCTGTTTTACCGCCTTGGCGGCGTCACCGTCGCCGTGCCGTCCTTGCGCGAAAGGGTCGATGACATCCCGCTTTTGGCCGAGCATTTCCTTGCACGCGCCGAACGCGAAGGTGCGCCCGCGCGCCGGTTCGGGTCTGCCGCTTTGGATATGGTGCGCGCCTATAGCTGGCCGGGCAACGTGCGTCAGTTGGAAAACGCCGTCCGCCGACTGGTCTTTACCGCCGCCGAGGACGAGATTTCGCGCGCCGAGGTGGAAATGGTGCTGGGCAACCAGCCCGCGATCGAGCCGCTCCGGTCAGGCGGCGAGGGCGAGAAACTGTCGGCCAGCGTCGGCAAGCATTTGCGCCGCTATTTCGACCTGCATGGCGGAGTCTTGCCTCCGCCCGGTCTGTACAACCGCATCCTCAAAGAGGTCGAAGGCCCGCTGATCGAGATCGCGCTGGACGCGACAGGCGGGAATCAGGCCAAATGCGCCGATCTGTTGGGGATCAACCGCAATACTTTGCGCAAGAAGATCACTGATCTGGATATCCGCGTGACACGCCGCCGCAAATTGATGTAAAAGCGCAACAGAACCGTGGCCCGCTTGCGTCAGCAGTGCGGGAAAGCCACGGCAAAAGCGGTCATGCGGGGGCAACCCCGCCTCAATCACAAGGCGGCACGCGTGCAGCGTACCCTTATGAGCATGGATTTCACGCGGCTGGTGCGCTGGTTCCGGCAGCGTCATGTGCAGAATGCGCTGACGGTGTCGCTGGTGCTGTGCGCGCCGGTCCTTGCCGCGCTGACCTATTGGGTGGTCGGGCCGCTGGGGCAGGGCACGTCCTCGCGCGCGCTCCAGGTCATGCTGCTGATTGACCTTGTCTATATCCTGATCGTGATGGCGCTGGTGATGCGGCTGGTCGCCAAGATGATCGCGGCCCGGCGCGCGAAATCGGCTGGATCGCGGTTGCATTTGCGGCTGACCAGCGTGTTCGCTGTCTTTGCGCTGATCCCCACGGTGCTGGTCGCGGTGTTTTCGGTGCTGCTCTTGTCGGTGGCGCTCGACGGGTTGTTTTCGGAACCCGTGGGCAACGTGCTGCGCACCTCACTGACGACCGCGCAGGCCTATGAGGAAGAACATATCCAGGACCTGACCCGCGATGCACAGGGGCTGGCGGCCTATCTCAACCGAGAACGGCAGCGCGATCTGTTCATGGACGACGGCGATGTGCGCCGCGCCTTGGGCGAGGTGCAGGGCCAGATCGACCGGGGGCTGAGCGAGGCGTTTGTCATCGATAGCGCGGGCACTATCGCGGCACGTGCGGTCGGGTCTTATGAATTCGACTATGAACGCCCGAGCGCGGAAGACTTTGCCCGCGCGCGCGCCGAACGTCTGGTCATCTTCGAGGACCCTGAAAACAACGAATTTCGCGCATTGATCCCGCTGGAAACCTTTCCCGACCGGTTTCTTTATGTCACCCGTGACGTGGATGGCAACGTGCTGTCCTTGCTGGATGAAACCACCGAAACAGTGCAGCAATACGAACAGCTTGCCAGCGACCGCGGACGCATGCTGTTCCAGTTCGGGCTGTTGTATCTGGGCTTTGCGCTGATCCTGATCCTAGGGGCGATCTGGGGCGGGCTGTGGTTCGCCGAACGGCTGTCGCGCCCCGTAGGGCGGCTGGTATCGGCGTCGCAGCGCGTCGGGTCGGGCGATCTGGATGTGCGCGTGATTGAAGACGAAGGCGACGACGAGATCTCGCAACTGGGCCATTATTTCAACCAGATGACAGGCCAGCTGAAAGGCCAGCGCGAGGCGCTGCTGGACAGCAACCGCATATCCGAACGGCGCAGGCGGCTGTTCGACTCGGTGCTCAGTTCGGTGACCTCGGGTGTCGTCGGTTTGGATGCGGAAGGACGCGTCACCTTCGTGAACCCCTCGGCACGGCGGTTGTTGTCGGTCACAGATACCACCGCCGACAGTTCATTGTCGGTTGCGGTGCCGGAATTCGCGGCGCTGTTCGAACAGGTCCGCCAGTCGGGGCACGATTCCGTGCAGGACCAGATCAACCTCATCCGCAAAGGCCAGCAGGAAAGCCTGCTGGTGCGCATGTCGCCGCGTCGCACCGATGGTGGCGCATTGGAAGGTTACGTTGTGGCCTTTGACGATGTGACCGACCTTGTCAGCGCGCAACGTATGGCCGCATGGGGCGATGTCGCCCGCCGCATCGCGCACGAGATCAAGAACCCGCTAACCCCCATCCAGCTGAGCGCCGAGCGGATCAAGCGCAAGTTCCGCGCGCAGGTCGGTGACGACGCCGAGGCGCTGGATCAAATGACCGATGTTATTGTGCGCCAAACCAATGACTTGCGGCGCATTGTTGATGAATTCTCTAAATTCGCGCGGATGCCTGAACCGGTGCTGGTGCTCAACGATCTGACCAAGGTGGTGACCGACGCCATCACGCTGCAACGTGCGGGCCAGCCGCAGGTCAAGATCTCCAGCGATCTGCCAGGCGGTGCTGTGCTGGCCGATATGGATGCGACGATGATCTCGCAGGCCTTGCTAAACCTGATCAAGAATGCAGGCGAAGCCACAGAAACTTTTATCGAAAAGCGTGGGTCCGAAGGCTATGCGCCACAGATCAGGGTCGCCATGCAGCAAGAGGGCAACCGCGTTTGCATCACAATTTCCGACAACGGGATCGGGCTGCCCGAGGACCGCGCGCGTCTATTCGAACCCTATGTGACGACGCGCGACAAAGGCACGGGCCTTGGCCTGTCCATCGTCAAGAAGATCATCGAGGAACATGGCGGCACATTAACCCTGACCGATGCCGAGATCTTCGCGGGCAATAGCCACGCAGGGGCGGCCGCTGTGATCCATCTGCCTGCGGTGCAGGCACAGCACGAAAAAGCAAAAATACCAGCATGAGGACGATATGGGCGATATCCTGATCACAGACGACGAACGCGATATCCGGGAGCTGATTTCCGATATCCTGCGCGACGAAGGGTTCACCACACGGCTGGCGGGCACATCCGACGAATGCATGGCGCAGATCGCCACAGAGGTGCCAGCTCTGATGATCCTCGATATCTGGCTCAAAGACAGCAATATGGACGGGATCGACATTCTGAAATCGGTCAAACGTGACCATCCCGAAGTGCCGATTGTCATCATTTCCGGCCATGGCAATATCGAAATCGCGGTGGCAGCGATCAAGCAGGGTGCCTACGATTTCATCGAAAAACCGTTCAATATCGACCAGTTGATGGTCGTCATTCGCCGCGCGATGGAAACCTCGCGGCTGCGGCGTGAAAACAGTGAACTCAAACGCGGGGAAATCGCGCAGGCGGAAATGATCGGCGAAAGTGCTGCGTTCCGCATGCTGAAATCGCAGCTCGACAAGGTGACGAAATCGAACGGGCGTGTGATGCTGACGGGCCCCGCCGGATCGGGCAAGGAAATCGCCGCGCGCTATATCCATGCCAATTCGGCGCGGGCGAACGGACCTTTTGTGACGGTCAGTTCGGCCACCATCGCGCCCGACCGCATGGAAGAGGTGCTGTTCGGGCGCGAGGATTCAGGCCGCGGGGTTGAACCGGGCCTGCTGGAAGAGGCGAACGGCGGTGTGATCTATTTCGACGAAGTGGCCGATATGCCCTTGGGCACGCAGTCGAAAATCCTGCGGGTGCTGGTGGACCAGCGGTTCCAGCGCGTCGGCGGCAACGACAAGGTGCAGGTCGATTTGCGCGTCATCTCCAGCACCAACCGCGACCTGTCGGCGGCGATTGCTGCGGGCGTGTTCCGGCAGGAGCTATACCACCGCCTGAACGTGGTGCCCATCGCGGTCCCGTCGCTGGAAGAACGGCGCGAGGATATTCCAGTGTTGGCGGACCATTTCATCACGCTGTTCAACACCGCCCAAGGGCTGCCTTTGCGCAAGCTGGCTGATGATGCGCGCGCGCTGTTGCAGACGATGCATTGGCCGGGCAATGTGCGGCAGTTGAAGAACGTGATGGAACGTGTTCTGATCCTTGGCGAAAGCCGTGGTGACATATCCGCCCGCGAACTGCCTTCGACCGAAGACAACACCGACGACACAGGCCGGATCGTGCTGGCGGGCGGGCTTGCCACGCTGCCTTTGCGCGAGGCGCGCGAATTGTTCGAGCGCGAATACCTGCTGACGCAGATCAACCGTTTCGGCGGCAATATCAGCCGCACGGCGTCGTTTGTGGGGATGGAAAGGTCCGCACTGCACCGCAAGCTCAAGTCTTTGGGCGTGGTGACCACAACGAAATCGGGTGGGCGCGTCGCCTATATCGACGGTGACGTTGCATGAAAGTCATCATTTGCGGCGCGGGGCAGGTTGGCTGGCAGATCGCGCGCCATTTGTCGGGCGAAAAGAACGATGTCACCGTCGTGGACAACAACCCCGAACTGGTGCGCCGCGCGACCGACACGCTCGATGTGCAGGGGGTGACAGGCTATGCCAGCCACCCCGACGTGCTGGAACGGGCAGGGGCGCGGGATGCCGATATGGTCATCGCCGCCACCTATTCGGACGAGGTGAACATGGTCACCTGTCAGGTCGCCCATTCGGTGTTCGCCGTGCAGCGCAAGATCGCGCGCCTGCGGGCGCAGACCTATCTCGACCCCGCTTATGGCGATCTTTATCGCAAGGATCATCTGCCCATCGACGTGGTGATCTCGCCCGAACGCGAGGTGGCCGAGGCCGCGTTGCAGCGCCTTGCAGCCCCCGCTGCGTTCGATACCGAAAGTTTCCTTGACGGGCGCGCGCAGCTTCTGGGGATCACGATCGAGGATGATTGCCCTGTCATCAACACGCCCTTGCGGCAGTTGACGGACCTGTTTTCAACGCTGCGCGCCATTGTCGTCGGAATTAGGCGCGAAGGCACGCTGTTCGTGCCATCCGCCGAGGACCAGATTTTCGCGGGCGACGAGTGTTATCTGTTCACCCATACCGAGGATTTGAACCGCACGCTGGAAATCTTCGGCAAGACGCAGTCGAAACAGGAACGCATCGTCATCATCGGCGGCGGCAATGTGGGCCTTGGCGTTGCGCTGGCGCTGGAGGCGCGGACAGAACGTATTCGCGTGAAGGTCATCGAAAAGGACCGCGCCGCCGCCGAACGGGCCGCTGACACGCTCGACCGGACCATCGTGCTGCATGGCGACGGGCTGGACACCGCGCTGCTGGACGAGGCAGGCATCACCAATGCCGATGCGGTACTGGTGGTGACCGATGACGACAAGACGAACCTGCTCGCCTCGGTCCGCGCCAAGGAAATGGGCTGCGCGATGGCGATCTGTCTGGTCAACGACCCCACGCTTGTGCCGCTGATGGGCCCGCTTGATATCGACGCCTATATCAACCCGCGCGCCACCACGGTCAGTTCCATCCTGCGCCATATCCGGCACGGCCGCGTGCGCAACGTCTATTCCATCGGCGACGCCGAGGCCGAGGTGATCGAGGCGCAGGTGCTTAGCACATCGCCCATTGCAGGCCAGAAAATCAAGGATATCGACTTTCCCGAAGGCACGCTGATCGGCGGCATGATGAAGGAACGCAAGGTGATCCGCCCCACCGCCGAGACACGGATCGAGGAAGGCGACGTCATCGCCATCTTTGCCATGACCGCCGATGTCCCCGAGGTGGAACGGCTGTTGCAGGTCAGTATCGACTTTTTCTGATGCAGTGGATCATCCGCCTTCCGTTCTTTGTGGTGCTGATGGGCCTCGGCGCCATCGCCATGCTGCTGCCTGCCGCGCATGGCGCTGTGGTCAGGGATTTCACCACGATGCGGGTGTTTTTCTACGGGTTTATCCTGTTTTCGGTCCTGACGCTGCTGATCGGTCTGACGATGTCGGGCTATGCGCCCAAGAACGTCGCCCGCAGTCAATTGATCGGTCTTCTGGCCGCGTTCTCGGTGCTGCCGATCATGTTCGCGGTGCCGTTCTACGAGGCGGTGGGCAACACGACCTTTCTGGACGCCTGGTTCGAAATGGTGTCGAGCTTCACCACCACGGGGGCGACCATCTATGAAGGCGGCGATGATTTGACACCATCGCAGCATCTGTGGCGGTCCACCGTTGGCTGGCTCGGTGGCTTGCTGGTCTGGGTGACCGCCGTGTCGATTTTTGCGCCGATGAACCTTGGCGGGTTCGAGGTGCGCGCGACCGCCGCCGTCGGGCGCGGCACGACAGGGACGTTCACCCAGATCGGCGCCGTGGCCGACCCGTCGGAACGGCTGGTGCGCTATACGATGGCATTGACACCGGTCTATGCTGGGCTGACCACCTTGCTCTGGATCGGGCTGATGGTGCTGGGGGAACGTCCCTATATCGCGCTGGCGCATGCGATGGCGGTGCTGTCGACCTCGGGCATCACGCCGATTGGCGGGCTTTATTTCGCCGCGTCGGGGTTTCTGGGCGAATTGCTGATCTTTTGCTTTTTCGTCTTTGCCCTGTCGCGGCTGACCTTTTCGCGCGGGCTGTCGGGGGAACGCAACCAGGGTCTGTGGCGCGACCCTGAATTCATGACGGCACTGGTCCTGATCGGTCTTGCGACATCGGCACTGTTTCTGCGCCATTTTTTCGGGAACACTGACATTAATGCATCATTCAACCTGCCCGATATGTTCATCGCCTTTTGGGGCACGCTGTTCACGGTCACGTCTTTTCTGACCACGACGGGCTTTGACTCGCAGTTCTGGGGCGAGGCGACGGACTGGTCGCGCCTGTCCACGCCGGGGCTGTTCCTGATCGGGCTCGCGTTGATCGGGGGCGGGGTCGCGACAACCGCAGGCGGGGTCAAACTGTTGCGGATCTACGCCCTGTTCCGGCATCTGGAACGCGAACAGGAACGGCTGCTGTCGCCGTCATCGGTGGGCGGCGGCGGGCGCGATGCACGGCGCATCAGACGGCAGGGGGCCTATATTTCATGGGTTTTCTTCATGCTCTTCGCGCTCAGCATCGCAGCGGTGATGCTGGCCCTGTCGCTGACCGGCGTCCCGTTCGAGACTGCGATGGTGCTGACGGTTGCGTCCTTGTCGACGACCGGCCCTTTGGCCGTGGTCGCTGCCGAAAGCCCCATCTCCTATGCGGCCCTGCCAGAGGCCGCCAAGATGATCCTTGCCGCCGCCATGGTGCTGGGCCGGCTCGAGACGCTGGCGATCATCGCGCTCTTCAACCCCGAGATCTGGCAGCGCTAGGCTGCAAGCGGCTGATTTTTGGGGCTGGAAACTCTGTTGGCGGCACGACATACTGCGGTTGAAACGGGGGGGCCGGTCTGCGGCCACAAGAACAAAAAAAGGGTGTCGTTATGGCCGCCGATAAAGCAAATCTGCAGGATGCGTTTCTGAACCATGTCCGAAAGACCAAGGTTCCTGTCACGATCTTTCTGGTCAACGGTGTCAAATTGCAGGGGGTGATCACCTGGTTTGACAGCTTCTGCGTGTTGCTGCGCCGCGATGGTCAATCACAGCTTGTCTACAAAAGCGCGATTTCGACCATCATGCCGGCGCAGCCTATCAGTCTATATGAAGGCGAAGAATAGCTTTGCTAGAACACGACAAGCCCGTCACGCGGGCCTGGGTGCTGCACCCGGAACTGAAATCCGACCACAGCCGTCGTGCCCCCGCGCCCGCGCTGGCCGAGGCGGTGGCCTTGGCTGCCGCTTTGCCCGACCTTGACGTGGTCGGTGCCGATATCGTGCGTCTGCCCAAACTGCATGCGGGCAAGCTCTTTGGCAAAGGCAAGATCGAGGAACTGCGCGTGGCCTTCGCCGAGGCCAAGGTTGAGCTGGTGCTGGTCGATGGCCCCGTCACACCCGTGCAACAGCGCAACCTTGAAAAGGCATGGGGGGTCAAACTGCTGGACCGGACCGGCCTGATTTTGGAGATTTTCAGTGACCGCGCGCGCACCTCCGAAGGTGTGTTGCAGGTCGAAATGGCCGCCTTGTCCTATCAGCGCACGCGACTGGTCCGGGCCTGGACCCACCTTGAACGCCAGCGCGGCGGGCTTGGCTTTGTCGGCGGTCCGGGTGAAACCCAGATCGAGGCCGACCGCCGCGCCATCGACGACCAGTTGGTGCGCCTGCGCCGCCAGCTGGAAAAAGTGGGCAAAACCCGCGCGCTACATCGCGCGTCGCGCGCCAAGGTGCCGTTCCCGATTGTCGCGCTTGTCGGCTATACCAACGCGGGCAAATCCACGCTGTTCAACATGCTGACGGGCGCCGATGTGCTGGCCAAGGATATGCTCTTTGCCACGCTCGACCCCACGATGCGCAAGATCACACTGCCCACGGGTGACGAGATCATCATGTCCGACACGGTGGGTTTCATATCCGACCTGCCGACCGAACTGGTCGCGGCCTTCCGCGCCACATTGGAGGAAGTGCTGGACGCCGACCTGATCCTGCATATCCGTGACATCAGCCACAACCAGACCGAAGAACAGGCGCGCGATGTCATGGCGATCCTGCAGAAACTCGGTGTCGCCGAAAACGCGCCCCTGATCGAGGTGTGGAACAAGGTCGATCTGCTCGAAGGCGAAGCCTATGAAGGCCGCGTCAATCAGGCCGCGCGCACCGATGACCTTTTTGCCGTCTCCGCGCTCACCGGCGAAGGCATGGCTGCCTTGCTGGCCGCGATCCCCGAAAAACTGAAAGATCCGCGATCAGAAGCGGTCCTGACCCTGAGCTTCGCCGAAGGCCGCAAACGCGCCTGGTTGTTCGAGGCCGGCATCGTCACCGACGACCAGCAGACGGACGAGGGCTACCGCATGACAGTGCTGTGGACAGCCCTGCAGCAGGAACGGTTCAACCGCCTTTAACATCTTCCGAGCTCAAATATCCCCGCCGGAGGCATGAAAGTTCTATTCCGCGCTTTCCACCGGCACCAGCGTCGTCACACCCACCGCCGCCGCACGGGCCAGATCGGGGTCCAGCGACATCGGGATATACTCGCCGCGCCGCCACAATTCGCCCAAGTTGTCGTAATAGCGCGAAAACGGATGGCCGGATTGTCCGGTGGACGAGATGAATACCGAACTGTCGGGATCGGCGAAATCATAAACCCCGCGATACCCCGCGGCATGCACGTTCTGGAATGGTGCCGGACCCGTGCCGCGCGTACGCCCGCGCATCAGCGTGTTGTCGCCGCCGCTGGTGGATTGGCGGATATTGACGATCCAGCTCAGAATCGGGGTCGTGCCCAGAACTGGATGGTCATGCGTCGCCTCATGCGCGTCGCCCCAGCGCACGGCCTCGATCGCGGTGCCGTGGTTTTCAGTGATCCAGATCAGCGCCTCGTCCAGCGCCTGACGGGCAATATCCGAACAGGTCTCGACGGGGGCAGATTGGATCACGTCGCACCAGACGGAGGCACCGTCGATGTCGCGGAAAATCCGTTCCAGAAACACAGGGTCCAGATGGGTGAATTCGGCGGCGAGCGGCCCCAGTTCGTCGCGGATCACCCGCGCCTGAAAGGCCCGCGCCCAGGCGGCATAGATCAGCGGTTCGGGCAGATGTTCGTTCATCTCGCCGTTCCACGCGGCCAGCAGTTCCAGCGCGATCTGGCGGCGCCGTTCGGGCGTGCCGTCGGGGGCGGCATCGCCTGTAAACCACAGATCGGCCCCCATGAAGGTCAACAGTGTGCGGGCGGTGAAACTGACGGTATCCAGCTGCGCTTCGATGAAACTGTCGCGGGTATGCACCTCGCGCGCCTGCATCAACCGCCGCCAGCGGATCACGCGCTGGGTGTCGCCCCAGTCGAAGGAGACATGGCGCGGAAAGGGGCGGTCGATCATCTTGTTGTTGGTATTGCCGACGATCCCGCCTTCGGGGTTCACGAAACGGGGATTCTCGGCATAGGCAAACATGCCCTGCCAGCGGTTTTGCGGCAGATAGCCGAAACTGGGATAGCGGCCTTGGCTTTGGTGGTTCGCGTCGCGGATCGGCATCGCGCCGATGGTCTGCATCGCCACGCGGTTGCGGTCAGCCAGCGTGATGTTCTGCGCGGGTGCCACATGCAATTCACCGGCCTCGACGGCCTGATCCACGTTGCGCGCGCGCATCAGCGCCATGGCGGCCGACATCGACGTGTCCGACGGCGACAAGGCGGTCCAGCCAATGGCGGTGACATGGCCGGGGGGCGTGATCGTGCCCAGATCGAACTGATTGGGCGGCATCACCGGCCCGTTTTCGGTCCAGCGCAGGCGGATCGTGACGGCGGGCGCGTCCTTGACCGTGATGATACTGTCGCGGCTGCGAAAGCTCTGCCAGCCGTCAAGGCCACGGTATTCGTCGGGGTTGGCGGGGTTCACCTCTTCCAGAAACACGTCCTGATCGTCGACATTGGCCGTGGTCAGCCCCCAGCCCAGATTGACGCTGCGGCCTGTCAGGATTACGGGCACGCCGGGAATGGTGCCTCCGATCACGCCGCCGTCCTCTAGTTCGAGCCGCGCCAGAAACCAGATGCTGGGCGCGGTCAGCCCCAGATGCGGGTCATTGGCCAGCAGGGTCGATCCTGTCGCCGACCGCGTGGCATTGGCGGCCCATGCGTTCGACGCCCCCGCAAAGGCACGCGGCGGCACCGGCATCAACGGATCATAGGCCATGCGGGTGCTGGGCTGGTTCGGGGTGACACCCGGCACCAGTTCGGCGAATGACGGCAAGGCCGCGACGCCGCTGCTGGGATCATCGGGCAGGATATCGCGCAGCCGGTCCTGACTGACGACCAGCGACACGCGCGCGCGCAGCACCTCGTTTTCAAGGCTTGATGTCAGTTGCAGCGCCATCAGCTTCAGGATCGCGATGGAATCGGCGGGCTGCCAAGGGGCAACGGGATGGTTGAACAGCCACATTTCGGGCGCACCACGGCCCAAGGCGCCTTTGTTCACCTCTTCGAGCCATGTGTTCACGCCATCGGCGTAAGCCTCGAGTGCGGCCAGCGTTTGCGCGTCCTGTGCCGCGACCGAGGCTGTGGCGGCAGTGTAGAGGTCATAGCGCCGCAGCACCTCGTCAATGCCAAGGGTGCGGGTGCCATAAAGCTCTGACAGCCGCCCTTGCACGGTGCGGCGCAGCATCGTCATCTGCCACAGTCGGTCCTGCGCATGGGCATAGCCAAGGCCAAAGAACACATCCGCGTCCGTCGCGCCGAAGATATGCGGCACATTGGCGTTGTCGCGTACGATTTCCAAAGGCGCTGTGATGCCCGCGACCTCGGCGGTGGCGTTATAGTCGGGCAGGGACCTTGTGGCGAAATACCAGGCCAGCACACCGGCCGCGACCACCAGCACGATCAGCGCGGTGGTCAGTCGGACAGCCCAGCGAAACAGCTTGATCATGCTTTACCCCATTCAATTCCCCCGCCTTTCTATCAAGGCGGGGGCCAAGAACAAGTCAGCGTTCGGGGATCAACCCGCGCGGGCTGAACCGCAGCACGATCAGCATCAAAAGGCCCATGGTCAGCAGGCGCATATGGGCAGCGGCGTCGATCATGCGTGTCTGCAAGGCGCTGCCATCTTCCAGCCCGCTTGACAAAAGCTGCATCAGCGCAAGGCCCATCGGTTCCACCTGCACCCATAGCCACCAGATCAGGATACCGCCCAGAACGGCCCCGAAATTGTTGCCCGATCCGCCGACGATCACCATGACCCAGACAAGGAAGGTAAAGCGCAAGGGCTGATAACTGCCGGGCGTCAACTGGCCGTCGAGTGTCGTCATCATCGCGCCCGCGACACCGCAGATGGCCGAGCCGAGGATGAAGATCTGCAAATGCCGTGCCGTTACATCCTTACCCATCGCGCGGGCGGCGGTCTCGTTGTCGCGGATCGCGCGCATCATGCGGCCCCACGGGCTTTTCAGCGCCATTTGCGCCATCCAGAGCAGGATCAGCAGGACCACGACGAACAGGCCCGCATAGGCCAGTTTTGTATAGATCCCCGACGCTGTGACGGGGTTCATACCCAGACTCAGCGCGCGTTCGACAAAGGCAGGGTCTTGCTGCAACTCGATCTCGAAGGGCACAGGCCGTGGCAAGCCGATGACATTCTTGACGCCGCGCGACAGCCAGTCCTCGTTTTTCAGAACGGCGATGATGATTTCCGCAATGCCAAGCGTTGCAATCGCTAGATAGTCGGACCGCAGGCCGAGCGCCGTCTTGCCGATGATCCATGCCGCCCCCGCCGCCAGCAGACCACCCACAGGCCAAGACAGCAACACGGGCAGGTTAAGACCGCCGATATTGCCGCTGATGGACGGGTTGATCGCCTCTACGGCAGCAACACCCGAATCGAAAACAGCGCGGTAAACGAAGAAGCCTGCGATCAGGATCGCCAGCGTCGTCAGTGTGCGCAGGCGCCCCGCAGCCATCCGGCTTTGCGCAAGGATGGCACCGACCACGGTTGCCGCCCCAAGCAGAAGCCCGATCACGATATTCAGGCCGCCCGCGGCCCATGCCCCCGGTGTCGGCGGGGTGGAGATCAGCACGGCGGCCAGACCGCCGAGGGCCACAAACCCCATCACCCCGATGTTGAAGAGGCCGGCAAAGCCCCATTGCAGGTTGACGCCCAGCGCCATGATCGCGGAAATCAGCCCCATGTTCAGGATCAACAGGGCAGAGTTCCAGCCCTGCACGATCCCCGTTCCGATCATCAAAAGTGCGACGAAACCGAACAGCAGCGGGGTGCGGATAGCGGGGTTCATACGGATTTCCCTTTGAACAGGCCGGTCGGCTTGAACAGCAAGACCACGATCAGGATCGCAAAGCTGACGGCAAATTTATAGTCGGTCGACATAAGCTGGAGCAGACCCTCGGGGGCCATATCCTCGGGGACGAGGTAAGCCACAACGCGCCGCCATGCATAGGTCACGGTGACCTCGCTGAAGGCGATGACGAACCCGCCCGCGATGGCGCCCAAGGGGCTGCCAAGCCCGCCCACGATGGCCGCCGCAAAGATCGGCAACAGCAGCTGGAAATAGGTGAAGGCTTTGAAGGACTTATCAAGCCCGTAAAGCACACCCGCCGTGGTGGCGAGGGCTGCAACGATCATCCACGTCACCTTGACCACCCAGTCGGGGTTGATGCCCGACAGCAGTGCCAGATCTTCATTGTCGGAAAAGGCGCGCATGGATTTGCCAGTGCGGGTCTTGTTGAGGAACCAGAACAACAGGGCCATGGCGAACAGGGCCACGACAACGGTAATGACCTGTGTGGTGCGGATTGCGAGTCCCTCGGCCAAGCCTGTCGCGTCACGGAAACCGCGCGCGGTCACGACGAAGCGTTCGCCATCGGCGAAATTGACGTCACCCACACCGATGATGAAACGCACGATGCCGTTCATAATGAACATCACACCCATCGACACGATCACAAGAATCACAGGGGCCGCTTTCTTGGTGCGGTAGAATTTGTAGACTGCCCAGTCGGTGCCAAGCAGCAGCAGACAGGTGACCGCGATCCCGAGGGGCAGGGCGATCAGCGCGGTGGGCAGCGGGCCGAATGTGATACCAGCGGCGATCAGGGCATTGGTGCCGATGATCGTGATGGCGGTGCCAAAGGCCATGGTGTCGCCATGGGCAAAGTTCGAAAACCGCAAGATCCCGTAGATCAGCGTGACCCCCAGCGCGCCCAGCGCCAGTTGCGCGCCATAGGCAAGGCCCGGCACGATGACGAAATTGGCCAGCACGACGATGGCGTTGAGAAAATCCATATCCCTTATCCCCCCAAAAAGCTGCGGCGGACTTCGGGATCGGCCAGCAATTCCTTGCCCGTGCCGGTATGGGCGTTGCGGCCCTGCACCAGCACATAGGCTTTGTCTGCAATTTCAAGCGCTTGGCGCGCGTTCTGTTCGACCATCAGGATCGGGATACCGGTGCGGGCGACCTCGATGATGCGGTCGAACAATTCGTCCATCACGATCGGGCTGACGCCCGCGGTCGGTTCATCCAGCATCAGGACCTTGGGCTTGGTCATCAGTGCGCGGCCCACGGCGACCTGCTGGCGTTGACCGCCCGACAATTCGCCCGCGGCCTGATGGCGCTTTTCTTTCAGGATCGGGAACAGGTCGTAGACCTGCGCCATCGTATCGCTGAAATCGTCGCGGCGGATGAAGGCGCCCATCTCGAGGTTCTCTTCCACCGTCATCGAGGTGAAGATGTTGGAGGTCTGCGGCACAAAGCCCATGCCCTTGACCACGCGCTGTTGCGGGGTGAGGTGGGTGATATCCTCGCCGTCCAGCCGCACAGCACCGCTGTTCACGTTCAGCATGCCGAACACGGCTTTCATCGCGGTGGATTTGCCTGCGCCATTGGGGCCGACGATTACGGCGATTTCGCCTTTTTCGACCGCGATGGTGCAGCCGTGCAGAATATCGGGGCCCTTGCCATAACCGCCGGTCATGGAGTCGCCAATCAGGAAAGGTTCGCTCACGGGTTCACATACTCCGCAAGGAAGGGCGCGTAGCCGGTCAAGGTGTCACGCATCAGCGCCTGTTCGGCGGCGTCGGCGTGGTTTTGATAGATGTAGTAGAAGGTGCCGGCAGAGCCGATGACGGCCCCCAACAGAATGGTCAGCAGGAATTTCATCGCAATTCGTCCTTATGTCGCGAAATCAACTAAGCTTCGATTTCAATTGCGGCCAAAAAATCATCGTGAAGCGAGCGGTGCATGTCAGTGAACTGTGACCCGATGCTGAATGTGATCAATTGCATGGTCCTGTTCTTCGAGGTGTAGATCGCATTGGCGAAAACGACTGGCAGGCCGTTGATCGCAACATGATAGACGATCGTTTCAACCGGAATCTCGGAAACGCGCGATTCGAAAACGTCGATCACAACAACATCGCTGGGGCGAACGGCGGCGGCGGCGGCCGCGTTCTCGATCACGATGTCGCGCATGAAGTGCAGGGTCAACCCGTCGACAGTGCCCAGTTCCTCGACGATCATCTGGCCATAGTGCCGGTCGTCAAAGCGATAAGCGGCCGTGATTTCGGCGGTTTGCGGCGGGATATTCCGCCAGCCATCGGCAAGGCCGCAAAATTCCACACGCTGCACGATCAGATCGCAGCCCGTGTCATCCCTATCGGCAAAACGCCATGTTCCATCGTCCAAAAGGGTGACTGTCCGCCCGTCAACCATCGCCCGGCTGATGACGGTCTGCGATGATGCAAGGCTTGGCAAGATGGCCAGAATGACAACAGCAAACCACCGCATCAGCCGATCATCTCCTTGTTCTTCAATCCGGTGCCAAGATAGGCCTCGATCACCTGTTCATTGGCCTTGATTTCCGCCAGCGTGCCTTCGGCCAGCACATGCCCTTCGGCCATGCAGATGACCGGATCGCACAGGCGCCCGATGAAATCCATGTCATGTTCGATCACGACGAAAGTGTAATTGCGTTCCTTGTTTAGCCGGATGATCGCATCGCCGATTGTATTGAGCAGGGTGCGGTTCACACCGGCGCCGACCTCGTCCAGAAACACGATCTTGGCATCCACCATCATGGTGCGCCCCAGTTCAAGCAGCTTTTTCTGCCCGCCCGACAGGTTGCCCGCGCGTTCTTCTTTCAGATGTTCGATGGTCAGGAATTCGATAACCTCGTCGGCCTTGGCGCGCAGGGCGCGTTCCTCGTCCGCGATCCGCTTGCGACCGAACCATGCGTTCCAGAGCGTCTCGCCCGACTGGCCGGCAGGGACCATCATCAGGTTTTCGCGCACCGTCATGGACGAAAATTCATGCGCGATCTGAAAAGTGCGCAACAAGCCTTTGTGGAATAATTCGTGTGGCGGCAGCCCTGTGATGTCCTCGCCCATCATGGTCACGCGGCCCGACGTTGGTTTCAGAACGCCCGCTATGACATTGAAAAGCGTTGTCTTTCCCGCGCCATTTGGCCCGATCAGGCCGGTAATCGTGCCTTGTTCGATGCGCAAGGATGCCCCATCGACGGCGCGAAAACCACCAAAGGTTTTCACCAGATTTTCAACGACGATCATGTTCGCTCCCCGCGCGCGGGCGTTATCGCCCGTCTTGCTTTGAAAAACGGCGCGGGGGGTAACCCCGCGCCGTCAAGGTCATGGTCCGGTCAGATCAACGGAACCCGATGGTGGAATAAACGCCATCCGCGAATTCGATTTCCTGATAGTTGCCAGCAGATTCGCCGGGTCCGATCAGTTCGACGGCGGAGGCGCCTTCGTAGTTGATGTCCTGACCGTCTGCGATCAGTTGCAGCGCCTTGGCCAGTTCACCGGGATAGATCACTTCGCCGGGTTCGTTGGCGACGTCAAAAACATGGTCTTTGAAATCGGCCGAGTTTGCCGAACCGGCCTTGGCCATCGCCAGCATGATCAGCGCCGCTGCATCATAGGATTCAGGGGCGAATGCGCTGGTGCCGTCAAAACCGGCCGCTTCGGCCATCTCGACGAACAGGGCTGCACCCGGGCTGTCGGTGCCGGGGTAGGCGCCGAAGGTGCCGTTCAGCTCAGCCCCGAAACGGTCGTTCAGGACCGAACCGACCATGCCGTCTGGCAGGTAGAACGTATCGAACGCGCCGGTGTCGAGTGCGGCACGGATCACACCGGAACCGCCTTGGTCGACGTAACCGGCGACGACAAGCACTTCACCGCCAGCAGCGGCCAAAGCGCCGACTTCGGCAGAATAGTCAGCCTTGCCGTCTTCATGCGCGGCAGAAATGGTCACGGTGCCGCCAGCGGCCTCGAACTCCGCCTGGAACGCATCGGCCAGACCTTTGCCGTAGTCGTTGTTGGTATAGGTCACGGCCACGGTGTTGAAACCACGGTCCTGCAGGATGTTGGTGATGATCACACCCTGACGGGCATCGGATGGCGCTGTGCGGAAGAACAGGCCGTCATCTTCGGCGGTGGACAGGCCGGGCGATGTCGCGGATGGCGAAATCATCACGACGCCATTGGGGCGTGCGACGTTCTGCAGAATCGCGCCCGTCACACCGGAACAATCGGCACCCATGATCGCGTTGACACCGTCAGAGGTCACGACGCGTTCGGCAGCGGCGGTCGCTGCACCCGCATCGATACAGGTGCTGTCGGCACGCACAGAGGTCACAGTCGCGCCGTCCAGCAGCAGACCGGATTCAGTGACTTCGGCCATCGCAAGCTCGGCACCGGCAGCCATGGCAGGCGTGATCGATTCCAGCGGGCCGGTGAAGCCCAGAACAACACCGATCTTGACGTCCTGCGCGAATGCGCCGCCAGCGATCAATGTCATGGCGGTTGTCGCCATCATCAGTTTTTTCATTGTAGTCTCCCTTATCGGACTTTTTATCCTGCAGCGCAGATTAGCAGGCTGTTTCCAAAAGGAAAGCAGGAACGGAAAGGCGATTGGCCTTTAGACAGCGATCATCGGGGGCTTTTGGCCCGTCGTGCAATCGGAGCGCGAAAGGCGCTTGTCAATGGCTTGCAATGGTCATTGCGACCCTGTCCCAGCGGCTTTCGGCCAGATCATCGGCGCTGATCCAGAACTGGACGGCACCCGCGTCGCCCCACATCCATTGCAGCAACGCATCCGACTGCAACTCCAGCAGCAGGTGGTCATAAGCATGGTCGCGGGCGGCGCTCTGATAATCGCTGGCAGGTCCGAACATCTGGTGCCACCGGCCCCGTTGCGGCAGGCGGTGGCGCGCATCAAGGTCGGCCTTCACGGCAAAGGGCAGTAGGTCATAGACGGCAGGTTCCGCGCGGGCCAGTGTCATCAGCGTGGCGTTGCGCGCATCGCGCAGCCGGTTCATATGCCCGCGCGAATAGCGGTAGAACAGGGCGAAGCTGGGCACACGGTTTTGCGGGGTCTTGATCTGTGCGAACAAGGCTTCAAGCAGGGCGATGTCATCTTGCGCCATTGGCGTGAACGGATCGCGTCCCGCGACCCATTTTTCCGCCACTTGCACATAGTTGCGAAAGGCCGCTTCGTTTTCGGCCAGATAGGCGGCTTCGGCCATATATAGGTCGCCGTAATCGGCAACACGTTTGTTAGCATCCGCGATGGTGCGGGGAATTTCCTCTTGGGCTAGGACCAGCGAATTGACCACACGCTGCGCCGTGTCCCAAAGCCACGGCCGCGCGAGTTCCGGTGCCGCGCGCGCATAGCTGTCCACATCAAGCGCGCCGCCTTTGTCATCGGCAAAGGCCATTGCCATGGCAGCAGCGCTGTCGTCGCGATCGGGCGGCAGCGGGAAAAACGCCAGCGGCCAGCGCGCAAAGCTGCGCGGCGCGTCCGTCAACCTATGTCCGACAATGTGACTGCCCCAGTCGGGGCCTGCGAAAACCGGCGGTATGTCGGCGGGCAGGGGGGTGGCGCCTTGCCGGTGGGGTGCCACATACACGACCTTGTGGCTATAAACCGGGCCTTCAGCAGTGCCGATAAAAAAACAAAGGCTGCCCCTGCGGGGCAGTTGTGGTGGCAGATCGTGGTCGGGCAGGGCGGCAAGCGCGATCTGCGCGACATGATGCAGCGGCGCGCCCGTGGTGGACCGTGGCCACGGGGTATCGCCCAGATGCGGCAGCCCGCCCAGCCAGCTGGTGCCGTCGCGCGTGATATCGACATCGCGCCGCGCTTGCCGGACCAGTGCCACAGGCGGTGCCATGCGAAAGCTGTCCTTCTTGCGCCTGCGCGCGTCGATGACGGCCCCCAGCCTCGCCAGATCGGTCGGGCCAAGCAGCGGCAGCTTGGCCTTTGGCGCGATGGCGTTGATCCGCGCGGCAAACGCCTCGCCCGTGTCCAGATCATGCAGATCGGCGGCGGCCAGATAGACCTCGTCGGGCGCGGGGGGCAGGACAGGTTCGCGCGGAGGCGGTGGCGGCACGGGCAGGGGGCGTCTGCGGCTTGTCAGACAAGCCATGACCAGCAACGCGCCCACGACTGCCAGCGCGCCCAGCATGACGGCCATATTGCCGGTGAGATTGCCATAGACGGCGGCACCGATCCCCGCGATGGCGGCAAGGCCAAAGGCGATCTTTGCCGGCTTTCCCGTCATCCCGTCCGGTCAGACCGACAGGCGCGCGGCATGGCTGCCACGTTCGCGGTAAGGCGTGGTGTCGTAATGCGAGCGGTAGCATTTGGAAAAATGCGACGGTGACGCGAAACCGCAGGCCAATGCCACGTTGATGACTGTCATATCGGTCTGCATCAGCAAGTTGCGCGCTTTTTGCAGGCGCAGTTCCATATAATAGCGTTTCGGGCTGCGCGACAGATACCGGCGGAACAGCCGTTCCAGCTGCCGTGTGGACATGCCGACATCGCGCGCCAGAACGGCGGGGCTGATCGGTTCTTCGATATTGCCTTCCATCAGCTGGATCACGCGGGACAGTTTGGGATGCCGCACGCCGATGCGCGTGGGGATCGAGAGGCGCTGCGTGTCCTGATCGGTACGGATCGAGGAATAGATCAGGATATCCGCCACGGCATTTGCCAGTTCCTCGCCGTGATGATCCGCGATCAGTTTCAGCATCAGGTCGATCGAGGCCGTCCCGCCCGCCGTGGTGATCCGGTTGCCGTCCACCACGAACACCGATTTGGTCAGCGTGACCTCTTCGAATTCCTCGATGAAACTATCCTGATTTTCCCAGTGGATCGTCGCGCGTTTGCCGTCAAGCAGGCCCGCCTTGGCCATCGCATAGCCCGCCGTGCAAAGCCCTGCGACGGTGACACCGCGCCGTGCCTCGCGGCGCAGCCAGTTCAACACGCGCTTGGTTGTGGCCTTCTGCACGTCGATCCCGCCGCACAGCATGATCGTGTCGTCGCGGTCCAGTTCGATCAGATCCGATTCCAGCTTGAACGCGCAGCCGTTGGAACAGGTCGCTACATCGCCGCCATCACCGATGATGATCCAGTCATAGAGCTTTTTGCCCGCAGTCCGGTTCGCGATGCGCAGGCTTTCGACCGCGCAGGCAAAGCAGAGCATGGTGAATTGGTCCATCAAGACGAACACAAAGCGGCGCGGTTTGCCGACTGGTCCGACGTCGATGATCTGGGGGGCTTGGCTCATAAAGTCTTACTCTGGGTCATGTACGGGCGGACCTCACCAGTTTTCGCCACCCCCGACAAGGGGCAAACGTCAATTCGGCAAGGACGGCGCAGTTTCGGATTGGCCTTGCCTGCGGTGCAGGTTATACCGCCCAGCGTTACCGCAAAGGATGGAGCAAGACCATGACCGACTGGCAGAAAACGGACTGGCGCAAAAAGCCACGCATCCAGATGCCCGATTATACCGACGCCGCCGCGTTGTCGGCTGTCGAGGCGCGTCTTGCGAGCTATCCGCCGCTGGTTTTTGCAGGCGAAGCACGCAAGCTGAAAAAGCAGCTGGCGGCCGTCAGCCGTGGCGAGGCGTTTTTGCTGCAAGGCGGCGATTGCGCCGAAAGCTTTGCCGAATTTTCCGCCAACGGTATCCGTGACACGTTCAAGGTGCTGTTGCAGATGGCGATGGTGCTGACCTACGGCGCCAAAGTGCCTGTGGTGAAGGTTGGTCGTATGGCAGGCCAGAT
The DNA here is from genome assembly GCF_034652275.1 of Yoonia sp. 72. Lineage (NCBI taxonomy): Bacteria > Pseudomonadati > Pseudomonadota > Alphaproteobacteria > Rhodobacterales > Paracoccaceae > Yoonia > Yoonia sp. 72. Next base: position 288,952 of record NZ_JAXIWG010000001.1, read on the forward strand.
GGCCAAGCCACGGTCCGCCCCGACAGAGGTGGTGGGTGGCGTGGAACTGCCCAGCTACCGCGGCGATATCATCAACGGGTTCGATTTCACGCCAGAGGCGCGCAACCCCGACCCCGACCGCATGTTGCAGGCGTACCTTCAGGCGGCGGCGACGCTGAACCTGCTGCGCGCCTTCTCGACAGGCGGTTTCGCCAATGTCCACGAGGTCCACAAATGGACGCTTGGGTTCACCGATGCCAACGAGGTCAAGAAATACTCCGACATGGCCAGCCGGATCAGCGACACGCTGGATTTCATGGAAGCCGCCGGTCTGACCACGGAAACCAATCACGAATTGCAGACTGTGGATTTCTACACCAGCCACGAAGCCCTGCTGCTGGAATATGAAGAGGCGCTTTGCCGTCTGGATTCCACATCCGGCAAATGGCTTGCAGGGTCCGGCCATATGATCTGGATCGGCGACCGCACGCGTCAGCCTGACGGCGCGCATGTCGAATTCTGCAAGGGCGTGCTGAACCCGATCGGGTTGAAATGCGGCCCCAGCATGACATCGGGGCATCTCAAGGCGCTGATGGCCTCTCTCAATCCGCAGAACGAAGCGGGCCGTCTGACGCTGATCGCGCGGTTCGGGGCAGGGCAGGTGGCAGACCATCTGCCGCGCCTCATTCGTGCGGTCGAAGAAGAAGGCGCCAATGTCGTCTGGACCTGTGACGCGATGCACGGCAACACGATCAAATCCTCGACCGGCTACAAGACGCGGCCATTCGAGAGCGTGCTGCGCGAGGTCAAGGAATTCTTTGCCATCCACAACGCCGAAGGCACGATCCCCGGTGGTGTGCATTTCGAGATGACAGGTGCGGACGTGACCGAATGCACTGGCGGCGTGCGCGCCGTCACCGACGAGGATCTGTCGGACCGCTATCACACGGCCTGCGATCCGCGCCTGAACGCGTCACAGTCGCTGGAACTCGCGTTTCTGGTGGCCGAGGAACTGTCGGCCCGCCGTAACAAGCTGGCGCAAGCCAAGGCCAGCTGATCAGCCGTTATCGACGACCAATCGCAAGGCCGGGCGCTGCATGTCCGGCCTTTGCGGTTGTGGGGCGATAGGTTCGGGAAGCGGCGCAGGCGCAGGCTGGCTGCTGGCCAGCGTGATTGCAAGACTGTCGATGCGCACCGTCCGGTCAGGTACCAAATCGAACCTGCGCGCGCGGTTGGCAGGGCTGGCATCGCAGACCAGCGCACCCAGCACGCGGCTGACCTCGCCACGCTCGTCGCGCATGGGCAGCATCATGATGGTCGCAGGCAAGGCTGGTCGGAATATCTGGCCCGCCGACAGCAGGCTGGCCGCGACGATGGCAGGCTGGGTAAAGGCGGTTTCCACCAGATCGCGCATCCGGTCGCGGCTGTCAGGTGCAAACAGCACACTGACAGGCATGCCGCGCGCATCCATGCGCAGCAGGTCGTGGATACGCTGCCCCGCCACCCGCATCCGCGCGACACCGGGGGCCACGCGTTGCAGAATGAACGCATGGGGCAGCGCCGCGTCGATCATATGTGGCGCGATCTCGTTGCGGGCGGGGATATGGCGGGAATGGCGCAGCGATTGCCAGTACAGTTCCAGACTTTGCAGAATGGGGCAATCGGCCCCCGGCAGGCCGTGACGGCGCGCATCGGAACTGTCGTGAAAGATAGACATCGAAACCTCGACCTTGTTGACACCGCCCCGCATTTGGGACGAACACTTGTTACACAAGATCGACCCTAGCCCGATTTACCCATGGATTCACTTAACAAAGTGTTAACGGGTTAACGGCGCGCCAGAGCAGGGTTGCCCCGCGCCTTGTTTTTCCCGTAAGGGAGCGGGGCCAATAAGGGGGGCCGCGATGATCCGATCCATGACCGCTTTTGCCAGCCGTACAGGTGATCTGGGGCCTGTGTCATGGGTCTGGGACATGCGCGGCGTCAACGGGCGCGGGCTGGATCTGCGGTTGCGTCTGCCCGACGGGCTTGAAGGGTTGGAACAGGCGGTCAGGACGCAGGTCACGGCAGGTCTGGCACGCGGCAATATCAGTATCAGCCTGCGGCTGACCCGCGACGAGGCGGGCAGCGGCCTGCAGGTGAACGCGGCGCAACTGACGGCCGTACTGCAGGCGCTGGAAACCGTGCAGGACCGTGCCTTTGCCATGGGCGTGACGCTGGCACAGCCTACGGCGGCGGATGTGCTGGCGCAGCGCGGCGTGCTGGTCGGCGCAGGGGCTGACACCGATGTAGCGCCGCTGGTTGCAGCGCTGACACGCGATTTCAGCGCGCTTCTGGGCGATTTCCAGCAGATGCGCGACGCCGAAGGGGCGGCGCTGCAGCCTGTCATCACCGCACAACTGGCACGGATCGCCGAACTGACCGATCTGGCCGCAGCGGCGGCCGCAGACCGCGCGCCCCAGCAACGCGCCGCATTGGTCGCAGCCCTCGCCAAGGTGACCGACAGCGTGACCGAGGTCGATCCCGCCCGCATCGCGCAGGAACTGGCGCTGATCGCGGTCAAATCCGATATCACCGAAGAAATCGACCGTCTGCGGGCCCATGTCGCGGCGGCACAGACGCTGTTGGTGCAGGATGCGCCCGCTGGCCGCAGGCTCGATTTTCTGGCGCAGGAATTCAACCGCGAAGCCAATACCTTATGTTCCAAAGCCCAATCCAGCGCGCTGACGGCGATCGGCCTTGATCTTAAGGCGGTGATCGAACAGATGCGCGAACAGATCCAGAATGTGGAGTAAGCCATGCAACGGCGCGGCCTTTTGATCATCCTTTCCTCGCCCTCGGGCGCGGGCAAATCCACGCTGGCGGGGCGATTGCGCCAGTGGGACGACAGCCTGCGGTTTTCGGTATCCGCCACCACGCGCGCCCCGCGCGAAGGTGAGGCGGACGGGCGCGAATACTACTTCGTCACCAAGGAGGCGTTTCAGGCGCAGGTTGCGGCGGGTGACATGCTCGAACATGCGCTGGTCTTCGGCAATTACTACGGATCACCCAAAGCGCCCGTGCAGGCCGCCATCGAGGACGGGCGCGACGTGCTGTTCGATATCGACTGGCAGGGCGCGCAACAGATCAGCAATTCCAGCCTCAGCCCGCATGTCTTGTCGATCTTCATTCTGCCGCCGTCGATCCCTGAACTGCACCGCCGTCTGGTGACACGCGGGCAGGACGCGCCCGAGGTAATCGAAAAGCGGATGCAGAAAAGCTGGGACGAAATCAGCCATTGGGACGGCTATGATTACGTGCTGGTCAATGATGATATCGACGCGACCGAAGCCGCGCTGAAAACCATCATCAGTGCCGAACGCCTGCGCCGCAGCCAGCAACCGCAACTGGTGGACCATGTCCGCACCCTGCAAGCCCAATTCGGAGAACTGACATGAGCCTTTACGCGCTTGGCGATCTGGAACCCGTGGTCGCAGCGGATGCCTGGGTCGCACCCGGCTGTTACGTGATCGGACGGGTGGAACTGGCCGCGAAATCCTCTGTCTGGTTCGGCAGCACCCTGCGCGGCGATACCGAGACGATCCATGTGGGCGCGGGGACGAATATTCAGGAAAACTGCGTGCTGCATACCGACATGGGCTATCCTCTGGTGATAGGCGCAGGCTGCACAGTAGGGCATAAGGCGATGCTGCATGGCTGCACCATCGGGGCCAACAGCCTGATCGGGATGGGGGCCACCATTCTGAACGGGGCGGTCATAGGCGAAAACTGCCTGATCGGGGCCGGCGCGCTGGTGACCGAAGGCAAGGTGATCCCCGACGGATCGCTGGTCATGGGCGCGCCCGGCAAGGTTGTGCGCCAGCTTGACGCGGCAGGCATCGCTGCGCTGAAAGCCTCGGCGCTGCATTACCAGAAAAACGCGCTGCGGTTCCGGCAGAACCTGCGCGCAATCTAGCCGTCTGCGCGGGGCAGCACCAAGAGATCGAAATCAAGTCCGGGGGCCATGTCAAGAATATCATCCCGGATGATTTCGGCATCAGGCAAGTAGCTGGTCACAACGCGGAACATCCCCTTGAAGCGCGCGCAAGCCAGCCGCTCGGCCACGTCGCAGGCGTCAAATCCGTTGGATATCAACGGTGTCACGATCAACGCAGAATCATATTGCCGGATCTTCAGAGGATCGAGCTGCGCGATTTCCACGAATTCGGCACCGTTCGGAACCTCGCGCAAAAGGCCGCGCAACTGCCAGCGGCTGACATCTCCGACAACAAGGAGCTTGATGGTGCAATCGCGCCCCAACCTGAGACTTTTCATGATCGCCACCACATCGGGGACGCGCCCATGATACCCATGCCTTCCTCCACATTGCCGTGTGCCATCTTTAGCAGATGCAGCCATGACGTGTAGCACGGATCGCGCCTGCGACATTTGGTCTTGTCTGTGCGCAGGCAAGGTCGCACTACAGCGGGCAAGCCTTATGAAAGGGTCCACCTTGTCCGAAACCACATTGTCCCTGATCGCCGCCATCCCGATGCCTGTGCTGGTGATCGGCAAGGACGACCGTATCCGCGCGATCAATCCGCCGCTCGAGGCGATTCTGGGGCGTGACCTGATCGGCAAGCACCACATCACCGCGTTGCGTCAGCCCGGCGTGATCGACGCGATCGGGCGGGTGCGGGCGTCCGGACATGCGGCGGCCGTGCGGTTTGTCGCACGCGACCGCGATAAGGACACGCCTTACATGGCGCATGTTGCTGCGGCCGGAGAAGATATTGTGCTGTCCTTCGAGGACCAGAGCGCGGCCGAGGATGTGGGCAAGATGCGCCGTGATTTTGTGGCCAATGTCAGCCATGAATTGCGCACGCCGCTGACGGCCTTGCTGGGTTTCATCGAAACGCTAAGCGGGGCGGCACGCGATGACGCAACCGCGCGCGCACGGTTTCTTGGGATCATGGCGCATGAAGCCGAACGTATGACGCGGCTGGTTGACGATCTTTTGTCGCTCAGCCGCGTGGAAGAGGAAGAACGCGTCCGCCCGCGTGAATTGGTCGATCTGTGCGGTCTGCTGGCCTCGGTCATCAAGGGGTTGGAACCGCAGGCCGCCGCCGCTGCCGTGACGGTCCGTCTTGATCTTGCGCGCGATGCGATGCGCGTGCCGGGTGATGCGCGGCAGCTGACACAGGTTTTTGCCAACCTGATCGAAAACGGCATCAAATACGGGGCTTCCGGCAAGGAGGTCGTGGTTGCGCTGCATGAACCCGCCAATCACCTGCGGCTGCGCGGGCAGGGCGTACAGATCAGCGTTACCGACAAGGGCGACGGGATCGCGTCACACCATATCGCGCGGCTGACCGAACGGTTCTACCGCGTCGATACCCACCGCTCGCGCGAGGTTGGCGGCACCGGGCTTGGCCTTGCGATCGTCAAACATATCGTCAACCGCCACCGGGGACGGCTGCTGATCGAAAGCGAACTGGGGCAGGGCACGCGTGTGTCGGTCTTTTTGCCGGTGGAAGCTTTGTCATAAAACATTTACCTGTCTGATACAAAAGCATCCGCACTGCCGTGTTAACGGCGGCGTATTCCCGACAGGAGCCTGCGATGAACGACCATATCTCGTCCGCCTATGACCGCGACCTAGAAGCGATCACGACGCTGATCGTCAAGATGGGCGGGCTGGTCGAGGATGCGATCATGAATGCGGCGCGCTCGCTGGCGGACCGCGATGTCGAACTGGCCGAATCCGTACGCGCTGGCGACAAGGTGATCGACGCGCTGGAAGAACAGATCAACGAAGAGGCCGCGCGCACCATCGCCTTGCGCGCGCCTGTGTCCAAGGACCTGCGCGCGATCCTGACCGTGCTGCGGTTGGCGGCGTCGCTGGAACGGATCGGGGATTACGCCAAGAACATCGCCAAGCGCACCAGCGTGCTGGTCGAAATGCCACCCGTCAGCGGATCGGACGCAGCCTTGCGCCGCATGGCTCGAGAGGTCGAAGGGATGCTGAAAGACACGCTGGATGCCTATGTGCGCGGCGATGCGGACCTGGCCGAGGACGTGCGCCAGCGCGATCAGGAAGTGGACCAGATGTATAACGCGCTGTTCCGTGAATTCCTGACCTTCATGATGGAAGATCCGCGCAACATCACAGCCTGCATGCATTTGCATTTTATGGCCAAGAATATCGAACGCATGGGCGACCTGACCACCAACATGGCCGAGCAGGTGATCTATCTGGTCACAGGCGTCATGCCCGAAGAAGCGCGCCCCAAAGGCGACCGCACATCCTATGTGTCCGACACGCGATAGGGTGGCGGAACCGGCTGTCGGAACTGACAATCCAAAAGGCGCATAATCAGTATTATGTTAAAATCATGTATGGTGCGATAGCGGCTGCCCCACGCTAATCGTTTTTCTTATCAAGGGCTTCTATCGCGATATGATTGCCTTCGGCGGCCATGATCCGCCATACGTCCGCTGCCTTGCTGACGAATTCATGCACAGCAGTCACCGTATCCAGCCCGCGCGCATCGGTAACCCGGTAGCTGTTCAACACGATCAACCCGCCCGGTTTCAGCTTTGGGCCTAGCGCGTCAAGCAAGGCGATCGTTGGCCGCGTCTTGCGCGCGCCGCTGATGAAAACCAGATCGAGCGTCCCGTCATCAAGCAGACGGACAATCCATTGCGGCAAGGACCGGAAAATCCGCAACCGTCCGCTCTTGATCTCGGCGTGGTGGCGCAGGACGGTCGCCAGATACGCCGTATCCAGTGCCTTGCGGCCATCATCGGTTTCGGGCGCATCAACCGTCATTTCCGTGGCACGGATGCCCCAGGGCTCGATCACGAAAAGCGTTTCTATATCAGGACGTTGTAGAAAATCCTCGAGGATATCGCTGTCGGTTGCCCCGATCAGCAGCCATGATTTGCGGCTTTTTCCGGCGATCCCGTCTAGAAAACGTTTGCGGAGTTTCGACAGGCGCTCTGCACGGGCCGTGCGGTCAGGCCGTGGCGCATGGACCGCTGCGACCAGATCCTCCGGCAATGGCGGCAAGGCGGCATAGGACGGCTTTTGCTCATGATAGGCCGCGACGGTCTGGCTCGCGATCTCGCGGTCGCGGACTGTTTCCAGCGCATCCATATTGGCATACCACGGCAGCCGCCCTGCCCCCAGCCTGACACGCATGTCGTCGAGCCGCGCAAGCTGGCTTGCTTGCAAAAACGTTGCCGGATCAAAGTGATGCCGGTTGATCGTCATGCGCGGATCGCTGAGCGCCTCATCGGCAAGCATAGTGACTTTCGCGGTTGTATAGTCTGCATACTGTTGTTTGAATTCAATCGCTTGCGGCGTTTTAATCAACGCTTCTATCCGCGCGCGATGCAGGCCGACGGCGGCGTCATGCAGCTGTGCAAGGGTCGGATCGGCGCGCAGCCTGTCATATTGCGCCTGTCTGCGATCGCGCGTGCCAAGGATCGACAGGTCTCGTTCGACGTTCCAGCAATGCAGTTGCCAGTACCTTTGTCCGGTCTCCTCCATCTTGCCATGGAAAGATGTCGTGTTCACGTCACCGCGCATCCGTTTGACAAGATAGGATTCGATGCTGCGCACGGCATAATGGTTCATCCGTGCGATCGCCGTGCCAAAGCCGACGCCTGCATGGTTGAACATCCAGCCTTGATGGTCGAACCCCGGCATCGGCTGCCCGTCACCGTCTGTCCAGCGCACCCGTCCGGCAAAGCGCGGCCGCAACCGCTTGGGCCGGTGGGTCGAGATTTCGCGGTATTTGCCATTCATGCGAACCAGCGACTTGATCGCGCGCACCTGTGGCGGCCAGATCTGCCGTTCGGCGGCGGCCATGGTCATCTGGTCGGTGATGAAGCGATCCTCGAAGTCGACGACCCCGCTATGACCGAACAGACGCCAGACGAAGGCAAAGACGTCCGTTCTGGGCGCCACGGCGATCAGCGCATCCAGCGTCCGGTCGCCCACCTTGATGTCCAGAAACTCGTCCGCATCGCAGACGAGCACCCATTCGGCCTCTGCGAATTTGGGATGGGCCATGGCGTTTTCATAGGCGCTGGCCTGCGGGCCGAACGGCCAGGGCCCCGGATTGTCGATATGGGTCACGATCCCCATCTCTTGCAGGCGTTGCAGGATCAGGTCGGTGCCGTCCGAACAATCGTTGCTGTTGACGATGAAATGGTCGAACCCCAGCGCAAGATAATGCGCGATCCATTCAAGGATGAACGGCCCTTCGTCCTTCATGGTGGACACGATCAGACGCAAGCGGCACCCGTGGCTGGTGGTTTCATGATGACAGGATCACGCGGTTTGGTCTGTCGGATCAAGCACTTCGATCGCGATCTGTGCGCCGACGACAGCGCGGATGCGCAGGTCGCGCGGATGTGCGCCAAGAAATTCGTTGATCGCGCGGATCACCCCGTCGCCCCACCAGCCGCGCCGGTGATAGTCGTCAAAGGCCATGATGCCGCCGCGTTTCATCTTGGGGAAAAGTGCCGCAAGATCGGCGCTCACGCCTTCATATGAATGGTCGCCGTCCACATAGGCGAATGAAATCGACTGGTCCGCGAATTGCGCCAGCGCGGGCACCGAAAAGTCGCGGATCATTGCCACCTGCCCCGCGGCGATCTGGGCCTCGAACTGTTTGACCACGCCGTCAAAGATTTTGTCCATCTTGGTCTTGCCGGTGCGCCCGACAAAAGCCTCGGCGTGGCTGTCATCCTCGATATGTGCCCAGGGGTCGATCAGGACCAGCTTTTCGGGGGCGATCAATTCGATGATCGTCGCGGAAAACTCGCCCTGCCAGACACCGATTTCGACCGCGACACCGCCCTTGGGCAGCTTTTGCAGGAACTTGCGGCGGACCGTGTCCTTGGACATGCGGCGCGCCTTTTTGGGGGGCTCTTCAGCTGTGCCGCCGGGAAGAACGCCGATCACTTTACTGGCCATAACCGTTTATCCTGCAGAACATGTGTAAAAGTGCTGTCCATGGGTAGCACTTTTACACCGCCGGATGGAAGCCGCGATCATGCCCGCGCCTTGCGCCGCGCTTTCGGGATGGGCGCTTTTGTGGGGTCAATGCCAAGGCTGCGCAGGGTGCGGTCCATCAGGCTGTAGCGCTGGATACCGCGCCCGCTAACCCACCAGCGGATGCGCCGGCCCCACAGGTGAATGCCCAGCGTATCCTTTTTGATATAGGCCGCGCGAAAGTCGCGGACATGGATATCGCTGATCTGACCGGCTTGCCGGAACGGCAGCGGGTAAAACACCGAAGCTTGCGTCGCATGCGCGATCTCGCCGCTTTGTTCCATGAAATGCGTGAAAACACCCGGACCGTAAACGCTATGCGCCTGTTCGGAGGCGTGTTTTACTTCTCCTGCCGCCTTGAGGGCGAGCATCCTTTCGCGGTCTTCGGGCGACAGGTTCGGCGGGATCGGGTATTCGTCCTGCACATAGTCGAAATAGGCTTTCAGCCCCGGGCTGTCATGCGGCAGGCCGATGATCGCGTTGCACAGCTGCCGGCGCTTGAAATAGCCGAACACATGGTCGCCCGGCAGATCAAAGGGTTTCAGACACAAGACATCGGAATCGGCCCACATCAGGTCTGTCCGGTACAGCATATGCAGCCGGAAAATGTCGGATTGCACCACGGGCGTGCCGAATTGCTTGTTATAGATGATCTTGGCAGGATCATGGATTTCGCGGGCGTCGATGACCTCTATGTCCTGTGGGACATTCGCGATCTCGCCATAGTGGAACAGCGTGACCTTGTGGCCTTGGGCGACGAAGGACAACAGGCACATCTGTTCAAGAAAGCTTAGCGGTCCTTCGACCCAAAGCGTGCCGATGCCTTTAAGCGTCTGGGACATGATCGGTGTCGTCCTTTTGTACTGCCACACTTTCGCGCGATTCGCGGATGCGGCGGTCTTTCTTGACCACGCTCACAGGGTCCGATGCCGAAATCTTGCGGTAAAGATCGACGTAAGCTTCGTCCTGCATCAGTTCGGCCAGCTTTGCCTTGTGCCACCGGAACCCCTTGCGGTGCATCCGCGCCAGCACGGGATCGGCCTTGAACACATCCAGCAAGGCCTGCGTCAGGGCGGCGTAGCGGTGAATCGTCGTATCCTCGCAGCCGCCGCGGTTCCAGCGGTCCCAGTAACCGGTGTCGAGCACATGGCTCTGGTGGTTGGCCCGCCCGCGGTAGCGTTTGAGCAGATAGGCCTGCGCGGACCGCACGGCGTAATGGTTGATCTGCGCAAAATCCTGTCCAAACGGGGGCTGCGCGTGATTGCCTGCCTGCAGGTTGGACGCCTGCAATCCGCCCGGCAGCGCCCATGTCAGGGCTGTGGCGTGATCTTCGCGGACATGCGGGTTATGCATCCCGATGCGGTGATACACGTCCTTGTTGCGGAACAGCGATTTGACGAAACGGCGCCCCGCCCCGCCCTCCTCGAACGATGGTTCGGCATCGGTGAATTGCCGGGTGACAAGGCTGTCGCGCAGAATGACGCGTTTGTTGAACGAAAAAATCCGCCACGGCACCATGATGACATCCACATCATCGCCGCCGCTGGCCGCGATCAGCGCATCGACGGAATGGTCGCCGCAATGGATATTCAGGAATTCATCGGCATCGGTGACATAAAGCCAGTCCGCGTTGCGCACCACCTCCAGCCGTTGCGCGCGCCGGATGGCGGTACGATGCACGCCACCCGCGCCCTGACTGTTCGGGCGGAAGGTGATATAGCCCAATTCGTCCAGCCGTTGCAGGATCGGGTTTGTCGTATCGGTGCAGTCGTTCGTCAACACCACGATATGGTCAAAACCGATGACCAGATGATGCGCCACCCATTCGAGGATATAGGGCGCCTCGTTCTTCATCGTGGTGATGATGACTTTGGAATGCGTCACGGTTGACTGGTCTTTCCTTCACACGCCGTCGGCCTGCGCGGGTCTAGCTGATTGCCGGGCTGCGATCTAGTCCTGCATGACGCGACACACGCATGGGTTGCGTGACGCCGATTATTTGTGTTTTGTCGTAGGGTTGAATGGTGCTAGAGAACCCGAATGATACATGCAATCCTCATCCTGAACGGCCCGAACCTGAACCTGCTGGGCACCCGCCAGCCAGAGGTCTACGGCCCCGTCACCCTGCAAGACATCGAAGCCATGTGCGCCGCCAAGGCGCAAGCCTTGGGTGTGACGGTCGAATTCGTGCAATCCAACCATGAAGGTGTGCTGATCGACGCGCTGCATGCTGCACGCGGGGTGTATGACGGGATCATCCTGAACGCAGGCGCCTATACGCATACATCCGTCGCGCTGATGGATGCGGTCTCGTCGATCATGTTGCCCGTTGTCGAACTGCACCTGTCGAATATCCATGCGCGCGAGGCGTTCCGCCACAGATCCTACATCGCGCCGGTCGCGGTCGGGCAGATCTGCGGCTTTGGCGCGGCGGGCTATCCTCTCGCGATGGAGGCACTGGTTGGATACCTCGGGGCGCAAGAATGAAAGACATCGTCGCCCAGCTTGACCGGATGACGCATGCCGTCACAATCGAGGAATTGTGGGACCTGCATGTGCGCCAGATGGCTGTCTATGGGTTTGACCGGCTGATGTACGGCTTTACCCATTACCGGACCTCCCAGTCGCTTGGCGATCCGCAGGATTGGGTGTTGCTGTCCACGCAGACGCCCGACTATATGAAGGTCTTTTTCGATGAAGGCCTTTATTACCACGCCCCGATGATCAAATGGGCGATGGCCAATGACGGCGCCTGTAGCTGGCGCTGGATGATGGATATGCAGCGCAAAGATAACCTGACACCCAGCGAACAGCGGGTAATGGAGTTCAACCGCTCGATGCAGGTGACGGCAGGCTATACGATCAGCTTCCGCTCGATCTCGGTGCGGTCCAAGGGGGCGATCGCGCTGACGGCCGCGCCGGGCGTGACACAGGATCAGGTCGAACAGGTCTGGGCACAACATGGTGACGCCATCATCGTGATGAACAACGTGATGCATCTCAAGCTGCTGAGCCTGCCCTATTCGGGTGAACGACAGCTGACCAAGCGCCAGCGCGAGGTGCTGCAATGGGTCGGCGACGGCAAGACCACACAAGATATCGCTGTTTTGCTGGGGCTGACACCGGCCACAGTGGAAAAACACCTGCGCCTTGCGCGCGAGACGCTGGATGTCGCGACAACCACGCAGGCCGTGCTCAAGGCGGCATTCTACAACCAGATGTTTTTTGTCGACGGAAAAGCCTGAAACGCTTTCCGGAACATGCGGGCTGATCTGCAACAGGTCAGGTATACCAGACTTCACCGCAATGGTTTTGCGCGTTAACCGTCACTTGACCTAGGGGTAAACTCAACCCTTGGGGCATCGGCAGGGTTTTGCATTTTCAGAACCGACCTGCTTGGCTGGGCAACCGGCCATCGGTGGCGCGGCGGATTTGGCCGCCGTTGCCGCAACAGCGGATGGGGTTGGTTTCTTGTCCCGAAAAATTGGACCAATCCTGACCGTAGCGGCATCGTCTTGTCTTCCTGAGGCGATGCCGCGCTACAGCACCCCAAAACACAAACGGCCCGCAGCGATGCGGGCCGTTGTCGTTCAACTGCGAAGGTTTAGCCGTTGAGCTTGGCCACTTCGGCGGCGAAATCCTCTTTCTCGACTTCGATGCCTTCACCGACTTCAAGACGGACGTAACCGGTGATCGTGACACCAGCCTCTGCGGCAGCGGCAGCGACGGTCAGATCGGGGTTCACCACGAACTGCTGATTCAGCAAGGTGACTTCGGCCATGTATTTCTGCATGCGGCCGACGATCATCTTTTCGATCACCGCGTCGGGCTTGCCGGATTCGCGGGCGATGTCGATCTGGACCTGCTTTTCCTTCTCGACCATTGCGGGGTCAAGATCGGCCTCGGACAGGGCGGACGGGTTGGCAGCGGCGATATGCATCGCAACCTGCCGGCCAAAAGCTTCGTTGTCGCCGGTCATTGCGACCAGAACACCGATGTTGCCCATGCCGGGGGCGGCGGCGTTGTGGACATAGGTCACAACCTGATCGCCTGCCAGCGTCGCCATGCGGCGCACGGACATGTTTTCACCGATCACGGCGACAGCGTCGGTCACGGCCTGCTCGACCGTCTTGCCGCCCATGTCGGCGGCTTTCAGCGCGTCAACGTCACCGACGGTCAGCGCGACATTGGCGATGCCCTGCACCATCTTCTGGAAATCGCTGTTCTTGGCGACGAAATCTGTTTCGGAGTTCACCTCGACGGCGATGCCCTTGCCACCTTCGACAGCGACAGCCACCAGACCTTCGGCGGCGGTGCGGCCTGCCTTTTTGGCGGCTTTGGCCAGGCCCTTGGTGCGCAGCCAGTCAACGGCGGCTTCCATGTCGCCATTGGTTTCGGTCAGCGCCTTCTTGGCGTCCATCATGCCTGCGCCTGTGCTGTCGCGCAGGTCTTTCACCATTGCAGCGGTGATTGCCATGTTACTTCTCCTTTAAAGGGAATGGGTCGGGCGGGGCATAACGCCCCTGCCCTAAAGTTTTGTGACGCTGACGGATCAGGCGTTGGCGGCTTCGGCGGCGTCAGCCGCTTCTTGGGCCAGTGTTTCCTCGGCGTAGTTTTCCATCGCACCCATGTCGACACCGGCCGCACCCAATTGGGCGGTCATGCCGTCAAGGGCCGCACGCGCAGCCAGATCGGTGTAAAGCGCGATCGCACGGGCCGCGTCGTCGTTGCCGGGGATAACATAGTCGATACCGGCGGGCGAGCAGTTGGTGTCGACCACGGCCACAACGGGGATGCCCAGCTTGTTGGCTTCGGCGATGGCAAGGTCTTCCTTGTTGACGTCGATGACGAACAGCAGGTCAGGCACGCCGCCCATTTCGCGGATACCGCCCAGCGACGCCTGCAGTTTGGCCTGCTCGCGTTCCATGCCAAGGCGTTCTTTCTTGGTCAGACCGGCAAAGCCGTTGGCCGATGCTTCGTCGATCGCCTTGAGGCGGCTGATCGACTGCGACACGGTCTGCCAATTGGTCAGCGTGCCACCCAGCCAGCGGTGGTTCATGTAGAACTGCGCGGATTTTTCCGCCGCTTCCATGATCGGGGTCTGCGCCTGACGCTTGGTGCCGACGAACAGCACGCGGCCGCCCTTGGCGACGGTGTCACGGATGACCTGCAGCGCGCGGTCCAGCATGGGAACGGTCTGTGTCAGGTCCATGATATGGATGCCGTTGCGCGACCCGTAGATGTATTGACCCATCTTGGGGTTCCAGCGCGCGGTCTGGTGGCCAAAGTGAACGCCAGCTTCGAGCAGCTGACGCATGTTGAACTCTGGAAGAGCCATGGTCGTTTCCTTTTCCGGTTTCAGCCTCAGCAGGGGATCAGGCATCTGCCCAACCGGTGGATGGCTTGGGATTTCTCCCCAAGACACCCGCCCCCGCTTGCGGGATTAAGTGCCGCGGCTATAGCGGCACCCCCTGCCCTGTGCAAGAGCCTGAAACCGCTGCGGCCTGCGTTTTTCGGCGCAAGCAGATGTTTTTCACAAAAACACCCGCTCCACGACCCAGAACGCCCCCACCGCCGCAATCGCGCCAGAGGCGGGGATCGTCACGATCCGCCTGTAGGCGTCGATCCGGTCGCGCATCGCGATTGACAGCGCCGACAGCGCAAAGATCGCAGCCAGCGGCGCGGCAAAGACCCAGACGGGGTTTTCCAGCAGCTCGACTAGCATCGGCGGGTTCAGCGCAATCAGCGCCACAGCCGCCGCAAACAAGACGCCATAAAGCGCAAAGCCCTGTGCGATCTCATTGGCGCCGCGGTCGATGCGGATCGCCTGCCAGACGCACAGGAACATCACCGCGATCACCGCAAGCTGGCCTACCTCGACACCCACGTTGAACCCGATCAGGGCCGCCACGAATGTATCCTGCGGCAGCCCGAATTCTCCCAGCACCGAGGCAAAGCCAAGCCCGTGCAGCAACCCAAAGCCGAAGATCACATAGGGCCGCCAGCGGCTGACCTGCCGTGTAAAGATATTCTCTACCGCGACAAAGACGATGGAGGCCGCGATCAGCGGCTCGACGATTTCACCGGGGATGCTGACATAGCCAAGGGCCGCCAGCGCCAGCGTGATCGTATGCGCCAGCGTGAACAGCGAGACCTGCAAAATCAGCGGACCGGCGCGCGCAGCCAGAAAGAACAGACCCAGCACGAACAGGATATGATCAAGCCCTTTGGGAAGAATGTGGTCGAAACCCACGGGGATATAGTTGACGAATGTCTCCCACCCCGTCGCGCGGTCCCCGCCCGCCAAGGCGATGGGGCCGGATGTGGCGCCGTTGTCCAGATAGCCGTCATAGGGTTCGGGCACATCCATCTGGCGCAGCACGATGGCCCCCAGCGCAGGCGTCCAGCCGAAATCCACCGCTGTCGCCCCCTCGGGCAAAGGCGCGCTGAAGGTCAGTTCGGAGGTGCGCAAAAGTTCGGGGTTGCCGACAGGCGGCACCATGATGCTGTCCAGTTCCGGCGTCAGTGTTGCGTCATCCACGCGCAGCGTGATCGCAGCGGCCATCTGCGGCCAGAACGTGGTGAACTGCGCCGCCAGCGCGTCAGGGTCCAGCGCGCGCAGGCTGTCATAGGTCGCAGCCTCTGCCGACAGGTCGGTATCTGCGGTCTGCGACAGGTCCACACCTGCGACGAAGCTTTCCAGATTGGCGCGCAGGTCGAACATGATGCGGTCGCCGTCCACCCGCATATCCGCGATCGTGGGGATCACCTCGTGTGCACTCGCCGAGGTCAGGCCCAGAAACGTGACCAGCAGTGCGCTTGACAATGCCCGCAGGCGCGACACCCTAAGCAAACCGAACAGGGATATCATCATGCGCGCACTTTCTGTCATTTTCTGTCTGTGGGCAGCCCCGGCGGCGGCCCACGAATTCTGGATAGCACCTTTGGCCTATCAGGTGCCGTCAGACAGTAGGTTGCAGGCCAACCTTGTCAATGGAGAAGACTTTGCTGGCGTGACCGTCCCTTACCTGCCGCGTGGCATCGTGAACGCGGTCCAGTTCTCGGGCGATCTGTCCGCAGGGATCACCGGCAGGCCGGGCGATACGCCTGCCTTGCAGATGGACGCACTGGGGGACGGTCTGGCTGTACTGGCCTATCAATCGGCGCCCGCAAATCTGGATTATGCCGATTGGGATGCGTTCCAGTCCTTTGTGGACCACAAGGATCTTGGCGATGTCCGCGCCCTGCATGATGCGCGCGGCCTGCCGGATGCGGGTTTTACCGAAACATATGCACGCTATTCGAAATCATTGGTCAGTGTCGGGTCCGGCGCGGGCGCAGACCGGCGCGTGGGGCTGGAAACCGAACTCGTCGCGCTGGACAACCCCTATACCGTCGACCCCGCCGCAGACTTTGCCGTCCAGCTTTTCTATCGCAACGATCCGCGTGCCGATGCCCAGATCGAGGTTTTCGCCAAATCCCCCGACGGCACAGTCACGACGACCTATATCCGCACTGATACCGATGGAATCGCGCGGTTTGCGGTCCTGCCTGCGCATGAATACATGCTGGATGCCGTGCTGATCCGCGAACCGAGTCCGGCGCTGCAGGAAACGACAGGGGCCGTGTGGCAAACGCTTTGGGCCAATCTGACCTTTGCGGTGCCGCAGTAACGCTTGCCCTTTGCGCGCGGTCGCGGCACAAGCCGCGCATGACGCAGCAACCTGACATTCTATGTATCGGATCGGTCCTTTGGGACGTGATCGGGCGAGCGCCCAGCCATATGCGCGTAGGCTCTGATGTGCCGGGGCGGATCACCCGCCTGCCGGGCGGTGTGGCGATGAATATCGCGATGACCCTGCGCCGTTTCGGGATGGTGCCGGCCCTGCTGACCAATGTGGGCCGAGATGCCGAGGGCGACGAGCTGATCGCTGCAGCGACCGGCATGGGGCTGGTCTGTGACCATGTCTACCGGTCCGAGGACCTGCCCACCGATGTCTATATGGCCATCGAAGGCGCCAATGGCCTCATCGCCGCCATCGCCGATGCCCATTCGCTTGAGGCTGCGGGCGACAAAATCCTGCGCCCTTTGGCCAGCGGCGATCTGGGGTCGGTGGATGCGCCTTGGACGGGGCCTGTGGCGCTGGATGGCAATCTGACCGTGGACCTCTTGCGCGAAATCGCGACCTCGCCCTTGTTCCGCAACGCCGATCTGCGCGTCGCACCTGCATCCCCCGGCAAGGCGGAACGGCTGCTGGCGCTGCTGGGGCATCCCTCCGCCACGCTCTACGTCAATCTCGAAGAGGCCGGACTGCTTTGCCAGACGGTCTTTGACACCTCTGCCGAGGCCGCCGCAGGGCTGATCGCGCGCGGCGCGCGGCGTGTGCTGGTCACCGACGGCGGCAAATCTGCGTCCGAGGCGACAGGCAGCGATATCATCACCCGCGTCCCCCCCGCCGTCATGGTCACGCGCGTGACCGGCGCAGGCGACACCTTTATGGCCGCGCATATCGCGTCGGAAACGCAGGGCATGGCGCGCGATGCCGCCCTTGACCGCGCGTGTCAGGCCGCCGCCACCTATGTTTCAGGAGAGATCCCATGACCATCCCGCTTACCTATTCCGCCGAAGTGGCCGAGGCGCTCGCCAATGGCCGTGCCGTTGTCGCGCTGGAAAGCACGATCATCACCCACGGCATGCCTTTTCCGCAGAATGTCGAAACGGCTCGGCTGGTCGAACAGGATGTACGTGATGCAGGGGCCGTGCCTGCGACCATCGCCGTGATGAACGGGCGGCTCCATATCGGGCTGGAGGCGGCGGAACTCGACGCGCTGGGTCAGGCGCAGCATGTCGCCAAACTGTCGCGCGCGGACCTTGCGGCCTGTATCGCCACGGGCGGCACGGGGGCCACGACGGTTGCTGCGACCATGATCGCGGCGCATCTGGCGGGCATTCATGTATTCGCCACAGGTGGTATCGGCGGCGTGCATCGCGGGGCAGAGCTGAGTTTCGACATTTCTGCCGATCTGCAGGAACTGGCGCTGACACCGGTCACGGTGGTCGCGGCAGGTGCAAAGGCGATCCTTGATCTGCCCAAGACATTCGAAGTGCTGGAAACCTTGGGCGTGCCGGTCATCGTCTATGGGCAAGACAGCATTCCCGCTTTCTGGTCGGCCACATCCGACATGCCCGCCCCCTTGCGCATGGACGATGCCGCAAGCATTGCCGCCAGCCACAAGATGCGCGGCGCGATGGGGCTTGCGGGTGGGCAACTGGTCACCAACCCGATCCCTGTGGTCGATGAAATCGCCGCATCTATCCTTGCCCCGATCATCGCTGAAGCGCTCGCCGAGGCCGAGGCGCAAAAGATCAGCGCCAAGGCGGTCACGCCCTTCCTTCTCGACCGGATTTTCGCGCTGACCGATGGCCGGTCGCTGACCGCCAATATCGCGCTGGTGCGCAATAATGCGCGCCTTGCTGCCGAAATCGCGCGTGCGATGCTGAAATAAACCGTGGCAGGCCAGTGCAGTGGCTTGCCGCTGCGCGCGGCTGTCCTTAGGTATGTTGGCGTAACTTTAGCCGGATAAAGCCATGGCCGATCCCCTGCACATCGACCCCAAACGCCGCGCCTCGCGCGGGGTGATCGCGCGGC
This sequence comes from Yoonia sp. 72, assembly GCF_034652275.1. Lineage (NCBI taxonomy): Bacteria > Pseudomonadati > Pseudomonadota > Alphaproteobacteria > Rhodobacterales > Paracoccaceae > Yoonia > Yoonia sp. 72. The sequence continues at coordinate 307,627 of NZ_JAXIWG010000001.1, forward strand.
TGCGCAGCAACTTTCTGGCCGGGCTCATCATCATCGCACCGATTGGCCTGACACTGTGGCTGATCTGGACGGTTGTGGGCTGGGTCGACAGTTGGGTCTGGCCCTTTGTACCTGACTATTATCACCCCGAACCGCTGGTGAACCGCTTGCTTGGGCGTGAACCGGGGGACGAAATCACCGTCAACGTGCGCGGCGTCGGGGTCGTGATCTTCCTGATCTTCACGATCATCGTGGGCTGGCTGGGCAAGGGGCTGATCGGGCGGTCATTCCTTGGAATCGGGGAACGGTTCGTGGATCGGATGCCGGTCGTGCGGTCGGTCTACAACGCCGCCAAGCAGATCGCGGAAACCGTGTTTTCCCAGCGCGAGACGTCTTTCGACAAAGCTTGTCTGGTGGAATACCCGCGCAAAGGGATCTGGGCGATCGCTTTCATCTCGACCGATGCCAAAGGCGAGATCAACGCCAAGCTGGTGCATGGCGAGGTGATCGTCACCGTGTTCCTGCCCACGACGCCCAACCCGACATCGGGGTTCTTGTTGTTCCTGCCGCGGCGGGATGTCATCGAACTCGACATGAGCGTCGAGGATGCGGCCAAGCTCGTGATCTCGGCAGGGCTTGTCTATCCCAACAACAAACCCGTGGACCAAATGCCGGACGCCGCAGAGTGACCCCTTGCTGACCGCCGGTGTTACGGGGTTTGCCACGGGCTTTGCGCTGATTCTAGCAATCGGGGCGCAGAATGCCTTTGTGCTGCGTCAGGGCCTTGCGCGGCAGCATGTGTTCTGGCTTTGCCTGCTGTGTGCCACGTCCGATGCCGTGCTGATCACGGCAGGTGTGCTGGGTTTCGGCTATCTGGTGACACTTTACCCTGCCTTTCCGCAGATCATGGCCTGGGGTGGAGCGGCCTTCCTTGCGGTTTACGGTGCATTGCGGTTCTGGGCGGCCTATCGGGGCGATTACGCGATGCAGGTCGCAGGCACATCAAGCAGCCTGTGGCGGGTGCTGGCGACAGGCGCGGCCTTCACATGGCTGAACCCGCATGTCTATCTGGACACGCTGGGGCTGGTGGGTGCCGTCTCGACACAATTCACCGACGCCGCGCTGAAAACCGCCTTTGGCGCAGGGGCTGTGCTTGCGTCCTACACGTTCTTTTTCAGTCTCGGCTATGGCGCGCGGCTGCTGGCCCCCGTCATGCAATCGGCCCGCGCGTGGCGGCGGCTCGACCTTGGGATCGGGCTGGTGATGTGGGCGCTGGCGATCAAGCTGGTTACTTGAACATCGCCTCCAGATCGACAGTGCTTTTGACGTTCAGATCGGATTTGTGCGCCGCCAGAAACGCTGTTGCCGCCGCCTGCCCCGCCTCTTTCAGCCGCGCGATCACGATGGCCTGCGGGATCGTCTTGGTCGCCACGTTCAATTCGTTCATCAGCACGTCATCGGCGATCAGATGCACGATCACATCCTTCATCGTCCCGCGCTTCATCGCGCCGTCGGTCAGCAGCCGTTTGACAAAGGCAATAGCGCGCAATTCGCGCAAAAGCGACGAATTGAAGCTGATCTCGTTGATCCGGTTCTGGATCGCCTGCACATCGGTCGGCAGTTCGGCACGGTACAGCGGGTTGATGTTCACCACCAGAATATCATCCGGCAAGGTCTTGCGAAACAAAGGGAAAAGCGCAGGGTTCCCGCTATAGCCGCCGTCCCAGAACGCCTCTGACTTGCCTGTGCGGGGGTCGGTGAATTCGACCGCCTGAAACAGCGTCGGCAAACAGGCCGAGGCCATGATCACGTCGGAAGATATCTCGTCGCCGGTGAACACGCGGATCTTGCCACTGCGCACATTGGTCGCGCAGATATGCAATTCCGGCCCGCCCTTGGCGCAGACCGCGTCATATTGGAACCGCGACACGATGTCTTCCAGCGGGTTGCGGAACATCGGCCCGTAGACATAGGGCGACATCATCCGCGTCGTCATGTCCATCATCGCAAAACCGGGCGAATACTTCATCGCCTTCGCCAGAACCCCCGCCGAGGGTGCCAGCGACGACACCCAGTCCGCCAGCCAGTCATGGGTCACGCCCGCGACCTGCCCCCAAAGCCAGTCGAGGTTTTCGCGCGCGCCTGCGCGGCCGTCGCGCACCCAACCCGATTTCAGCGCCGCCGCGTTCAGCGCACCCGCCGAAGTGGCCGAGATCGCGGCGATTTCAATCTCTTCATCAGCCAGCAGCACATCCAGCACGCCCCAGGTAAAGGCGCCATGCGCACCGCCGCCCTGTAATGCAAGGTTGATCCGCTTCATTGCGCGGTCCACCCGCCATCGACGCTGATCGTCGTGCCGGTGATCTGCGCCGCTGCATCCGAACACAGGAACACGGCCGTGCCGCCCAGTTCCTCGACCGTGGCAAATTGCTTGGACGGCTGGCGTTCAAGCATGACCTTGGCGATCACCTCGTCGCGCGACATGCCGTATTCTTTCATCGTGTCGGGGATCTGGGCCTCGACCAATGGTGTCAGCACGTAGCCCGGGCAGATCGCATTGCAGGTGATCGGATCGCGCGCTGTTTCCAGCCCCACCGTCTTGGTCAGCCCGACGATCCCGTGCTTGGCTGCGACATATGCGGATTTATAGGGCGAGGCCGTCAACCCATGCGCCGAAGCCACGTTGATGATCCGGCCCCAGCCGCGTTCGCGCATCCCCGTCACGGCCGCAGCGGTGGTGTGGAACGCCGAGGACAGGTTGATCGCGATAATCGCGTCCCATTTCTTGGGGTCGAAATCCTGAATCGGCGACACATGCTGGATGCCCGCATTATTCACCAGAATATCGCAGCCACCTGCCGCCACGATCAGGCGGCGGCACTCGTCGCCTTTGGACATGTCGGCCTGGATATACCGTGCCTCGACCCCTGTCACAGCCGCGATTTCGGCGGCGCGGGCATGGTCCTCATCCGTGTCACTGAAGGAATTGAGAACGACATTCGCCCCCGCCTTGGCCAGTTCGCGCGCGATACCCAGCCCGATCCCCGATGTGGACCCCGTGATGACGGCGGTTTTTCCTTGCAGATGCATGTGGTGGTCTCCGGAAGTTGCGGTTGCGACTCACCTTACATGCTGCACCTGCAAAGGTCACTCACGGTCCCGTGAAGCCCATAAAAAAACGCCCGCACAAGGCGGGCGCTAAGTTATTGAGGCAGGTTTCATACAGGCAAGAAACCTATCGAGCAGTGATGCCTTTATAAGCAATTCCCCGCGCGGCTCCAAGCTAAAAGTTTGATAATGCTCAAAACCGTCTTTACGGTGATCGGGAGCAAATCACTTACCGACAGGGAACATCACAAAAATGGCATTTCATTTTGGCCGCTTGATCGCGGCATGTCGCACGGCCGCAGCGGTGATGGCGATTTCGGGCGCAGCCATCGCAGAACCCCAGCATGGCATAGCTATGTATGGCGACCCGGCACTTCCACCTGATTTTGTGTCCCTGCCTTATGTGAACCCCGACGCGCCCAAAGGCGGGCGCATCGTCACGTCAGAGGTCGGCGGCTTTGACAGCCTCAACCCGTTCATCCTCAAGGGCAGCGTGTCATGGCAGTTGCGCTATTTCGTCGGTGAAAGCCTGATGGCACGGTCGCTGGACGAACCTTTCACGCTTTACGGCCTGCTGGCCGAATCGGTCGAGACCGGCCCCGACCGCGAATGGGTCGAATTCACCCTGCGCCCCGAGGCCCGCTTTTCCGACGGCAGCCCTGTCACGGTCGAGGATGTGATCTGGTCATTCGAAACCCTGGGCACCATCGGCCATCCGCGCTATCTGGGCTTCTGGAGCCGGGTGGCCAGCATCGAACAGACCGGCGAGCGATCCGTGCGCCTGACGTTCAACGTGGCCGACCGTGAACTGGCGTTGCTCGCGGGGCTGCGTCCGATCCTGAAAAAGGCGCAGTGGGACGGCGTCGATTTCGCCGAGAGCACGCTTGGCGTGGTGCCGATCACTTCTGCCCCCTATGTGATCGACGATTTCGAGGCCGGGCGTTTCATCTCGCTGCGGCGCAACCCCGATTACTGGGGCGTGAATGTGCCGTTCCAGCGCGGCCAGCACAATTTCGACGAGGTGCGCATCGAATTCTTCGGCGATGAAACCGCCGCCTTTGAGGCTTTCAAGACGCTTGAAGTGACAACCAACCGCGAATTCAACGTCGCCCGCTGGGAAGGGCAATATGATTTTCCCGCCGTGCGCAATGGTGATGTCACCCTGTCGGTGCTGGGCCATGAGCGGCCCTCGGGCATGACGGGCTTCGTGATGAACACGCGTCGGGACCAGTTCGCCGACTGGCGGGTGCGCGAGGCGCTGATTCAGGCTTTCAACTTTGAATTCATCAATGACGCGATGACCGGCGGCGCGCAGCCGCGGATAACCTCCTACTGGTCAAACTCGCCGCTCGGCATGGACCATGGCCCCGCCACGGGGCGCGTGGCAGAGTTTCTGGAACCTTTCGCCGCTGACCTGACCCCCGGCACGCTGGAAGGCTACAGCCTGCCCGTGGGCGACGGCACCGAACGCAACCGCGCGGGCACGGCGGCTGCGCTCGACCTGATGGAACAGGCAGGCTGGACCGTGCAGGGCGGCGTTCTGCGCGACGCTGCCGGAAACCCCTTTACCTTCGAGATACTGCTTGAACAGGGCAGTTCGGAAAACCAGTCGATCATCGATATGTATGTCCAGTCGCTGGGGCGGATCGGGATCACCCCGCGCGTCTCTACCGCCGATGGCGCGCAATACAAGGAACGCGTCGATGCCTATGATTTCGACATGACCTATTACCGCGTCGGCCTGTCGCTGTCGCCCGGCAATGAACAGTTCAGCTATTTCGGTGCCGCCTCCGCCGACCAGCCCGGCGGGCGCAACGTGATGGGCGTTCAATCGCCTGCCGTGGATGCAATGATCAACCGCCTGCTGACCTCGGAAAACCAGGATGATTTCGTCGCCGCCGTCCACGCGCTCGACCGGATCCTGACCGCAGGGCGTTACGTGATCCCGATCTACCAGTGGAACATCAGCCGGATCGCCCATGCGAGCAATCTGCGGTTCCCCGAAGAAATGCCGATCTTCGGCGACTGGCCAGGCTGGCAGCCCGATGTCTGGTGGTACGAGGACTAAAGCACAAAGGCCCGGGTAACACCCCCGGGCCTTTTTCAACTTCTTTTTTCCCCAAATACTCCCCGCGCGGAGCGCATAAAAGTCAGCTCAGCGACGTCACCCACAGGATCGTCGCATCCTCGGGGCTGACCGACACGACATTATGGCCCATCGCGGCATCGTAATAGGCGCTGTCGCCACGCTTCAGCTCTATGGGCTCGTAGAATTCCGTGTAAAGCCGCACCTGCCCGGTCAGCACATAGAGAAACTCCTCGCCGTCATGGCGCACCCAGCCGTCGAATTCCTCCATCCGGCGGGCGCGCACGCGGGCGCGGTAAGGCAGCATCTTCTTGGTCGTCAGCGTCTCGGCCAGCAGTGCATGTTCATAGGTTGTGGTGATCTGCACTGCTTCGTCGCCGGCTTTTGTTACAGCCATCCGCCCGTTGACCTGCCCCTTGGCGGGCGGCGTGAACAGTTGCGGGACAGAGATATCCAGCCCCACGGCCAGCTTTTTCAGCGCGTCATAGGTGGGTGACATCTGCCCGTTCTCGATCTTGGACAGGGTCGAGCGTGCAAGCCCCGCCTGCCGTGCGGCCTGTTCCAGCGTCCAGTCGCGCGCCTTGCGCAATTCACGCACCCGCGCGCCAAGGTCCAGCGGTTGGGCGACGCTGGCAGCGCCGTTTTCATGCGCGATGCGGATCAGGTTTTTCGGGTCGATATCGGCCATAGCAATTCTTTACGCAGGCGCGGCTGATCTTGCAACTGACCAAGGGGGCCGATAGGCCTGTGGCATAATCTCATCCGACAGCCATCTGGGGGCCATCATGGTCAAACTTGACATTATTTCCGACCCGATCTGCCCCTGGTGCTATATAGGTAAGGCCAATCTGGATGCGGCCTTGCTGCAATTCCCCGACCATCCGTTCACGATCGAATGGCATCCGTTCCAGCTCAACCCAGACATGCCTGCAGGCGGCATGGACCGCAAAGCCTATCTGGAAACGAAATTCGGCGGCAAGGCCGCGGCGGCCAAAGCCTATGCGCCGGTGGTGGCCCATGCCGAAAGAGCCGGGCTGACGATCAATTTCGAGGCGATGCAGGTCACCCCGAACACCATCGACGCGCACCGCCTGATCCATTGGGCGGGGATTGAGGCGCGCCAGACCCTTGTGGTGGACCTGCTCTTCAAAGCCTATTTCGTCGAAGGCCGCGACATCGGCAGCCACGAGGTGCTGGCCGATATCGCCGATACGGCGGAAATGGACGCAGCCCTTGTGACGCGGCTTCTGGCCTCGGATGCCGATACCGCCGATATCCGCGCGCGCGATGCGCATAGCCGCGAAATGGGCATTTCCGCCGTGCCGACCTTTGTGGTCGCCAACCAGCATGCCGTGCCCGGCGCGCAGCCGCCCGACCTCTGGGTCAAGGTCATCACCGATATCATGGCCCAGATCGGCGACGAAGCATGATCGCCCCGACGCAGCGTCTGGGCCAGACCGAATTCGTGGCCCTGATGGCGATGGTCGTGGCGACGGTCGCTTTTTCCATCGACGCGATGCTGCCCGCCCTGCCCGAAATCGGCGCCTCGCTCAGCCCCGACAACCTCAACAATGCGCAGCTGATCATCACCAGTTTCGTGCTGGGCATGGGGATCGGGACGCTGTTCACCGGCCCGCTGTCGGATGCCTATGGCCGCAAGCCGGTGATGGTCGGCGGTGCTGTGATCTATGTCATCGCCTGCGCTCTGGCCTGGGCTGCGCAATCACTGGAACTGATGCTGGCCGCACGGGTGCTGATGGGGCTTGGGGCATCAGGGCCGCGCGTGGTCGCGATGGCGCTGGTGCGCGACATCTATCAAGGGCGCGACATGGCGCGGATCATGTCCTTTGTCATGGCGGTTTTCGCGCTGGTGCCCGCGCTGGCCCCTACGCTGGGGCATTTCATCATTCTTGGTTTCGGCTGGCGCGCGATCTTTGCGGCCTTCATACTGTTTTCGGTCACCACTCTGCTCTGGCTGCTGATCCGTCAGCCTGAAACGCTGATGCCGGAAAAGCGCCGCCCGCTCAGCCTCACGGCGCTGACCACCGCCACAGGCCAGATGTTCGCCCATCCCACGGCGCGTTTGTCGATTGCGGTGCAGACGCTGGTTTTCGGCATCCTGTTCATGGTGCTGTCCTCGACCCAGCAGGTGTTCGACGTGACCTTCGGGCAAGGCGCGCATTTCCACTACTGGTTCGGCGGCATCGCCATAGTCGCGGCCAGTGCCAGCCTGCTGAACGCGCGGCTGGTGATGAAACTGGGGATGCGCGCGATCATCAAGGCGATGCTGACCGTGCAGATCGGCCTGACCATTGTGATGATCGCGATCACAGCGATGGACGGCCCTTATTGGCTGGCTTTCGGGACCTATGTGGTCTGGGTCACCGGCAACTTCTTTCAGGCGGGGCTGACGATTGGCAACCTCAACGCGCTTGCGATGGAGGAGATGGGCCATATCGCGGGCCTTGCCGCTTCGATCATCGCCGCGATCAGCACTGTGGGCGCTGTCCTGATCGCCGCCCCCATCGCGCTGATGTTCGACGGCACCCCGATGCCGATGGCGATTGGTGCGCTGGTCGCGGCTGTCATCGCGCTGTGGCTGACAACCAAGATCAAGCGGCCGGGCGAAGCCTGAACCCATCTTCCGAGAATAAATATCCCCGTCGGAGACCGGAAAAAGCAGGGTTCTTACCCTGCTTTTTTCGTTTCTTCGGCCAATTTTCCCGCCAGATCCCGCGCGATGTTGAACGCACCCTGGATCTTGTCGCGTTCCTTGTCCCAATCCCGCAGCACGACGATCTTGTTGTCCTTGACCTTGGCCTGGCCGCGCTGGTCGTTGATGAAATCCACAAGCCCCGCAGGCGACGCGAATTTGTCGTTGTGGAACCGGATCGTTGCCCCCTTCGGCCCTGCATCCAGCTGGCTGATGCCCGCCTTCTTGCACATCGCCTTGATCCGCACGACCAGCAGCAGCGTGTTCACCTCGCGCGGCAGCGGGCCGAAACGGTCGATCAGTTCGGCGGCGAAGCCTTCCAGCTCCACCTTGGTCGTCAGGTTCGACAGGCGGCGGTACAGGCCCAGCCGCACATCCAGATCGGGGACATAGTCCTCGGGGATCAGCACCGGCACGCCCAGATTGATCTGTGGTGCCCATTGGCCGTCGTCGATGATGCCTTCGGCCGCGCCCGACCGGATCGCGGTGATCTGGTCCTCCAGCATCTGCTGATAAAGCTCGTAGCCCACTTCGCGCATCTGGCCGGATTGTTCCTCGCCCAAGAGGTTGCCCGCACCGCGAATGTCGAGGTCTTGGGACGCGAGCGTGAAGCCAGCGCCGAGTGAATCAATCGACCCAAGCACCCGCAGACGTTTCTGTGCGGTATCGGTCAGTTTCTGGCGCGGTTTGGTGGTCAGATAGGCATAGGCGCGGGTCTTGGACCGGCCCACCCTGCCCCTGATCTGGTAAAGCTGGCTCAGCCCGAACATATCCGCGCGCCAGACGATCATCGTGTTGGCTGTCGGAATATCCAGCCCCGATTCCACAATGGTCGTCGCCAGCAGCACATCATATTTGCCGTCGTAAAAGGCGTTCATCCGGTCATCAAGTTCACCCGCCGCCATCTGGCCCGTCGCGCTGATATAGGTGACTTCCGGCACTTCATCGCGCAGGAAGGCTTCCATTTCGTCCATATCGGTGATGCGCGGAACGACGATAAAGCTTTGCCCGCCGCGATAATGTTCGCGCAACAGCGCCTCGCGCACGGTAATCGTGTCGAATTCGCTGACATAGGTGCGGATCGCCAGACGGTCGATCGGCGGTGTGCCGATCACCGACAGATCGCGCACGCCTGACAGCGACAGTTGCAAGGTGCGCGGGATCGGCGTGGCGGTCAGGGTCAGCACATGCACATCGGTGCGCAATTGTTTCAGCCGTTCCTTGTGCTGCACGCCGAATTTCTGTTCTTCGTCGATGATGAGCAGGCCGAGGTTCTTGAAATTCACGCCCTTGGCCAGCAGCGCATGGGTGCCGACCACGATGTCAACACTACCCTTGTTGATCCCGTCACGGGTCAGTGCTGCGTCCTTGGTCGACACGAACCGCGACAAAGGCCGCACATTGACGGGAAAGCCGCGGAACCGTTCGGCAAAGCTCTGGTAATGCTGGCGTGCGAGCAAGGTCGTGGGCGCGATGATCGCCACCTGCACCCCCGCCATTGCCGCGACAAAGGCGGCGCGGATCGCGACCTCGGTCTTGCCAAAGCCCACATCGCCGCAGATCAGTCGGTCCATCGGTTGGCCGGATGCCAGATCGGTCAGCACATCGTCGATGGCGGACAACTGGTCATCGGTTTCGGCATAGGGAAAGCGGGCCAGAAACTGGTCCCACAACCCTGATTCCGGTTCCAGCACGGGGGCTTTGCGCAACGCGCGTTCGGCCGCCACACGGATCAGCCGTTCGGCGATCTGGCGGATGCGTTCCTTGAGCTTGGCTTTTTTCGCCTGCCACGCCCCGCCGCCCAGTTTGTCGAGCAATCCGGCCTCGTGCCCGTATTTGGACAGAAGTTCGATATTCTCGACCGGCAGGTAAAGCTTTGTTTCCTCTGCATATTCGATCAGCAGGCATTCATGCGCCGCACCCAAGGCGGTGACGACCTCCATGCCCATGAACCGCCCGACGCCGTGATCGACATGAACGACCAGATCACCCGGCGACAGGCTGTTGGCTTCGGACAGGAAGTTTTCGGCGCGCCGCTTGCGTTTGGTTTGGCGGATCAGCCGGTCGCCCAGCACATCCTGTTCGGAAATCACCGTCAGGCCGGGGGCTTCAAACCCCTGATCCAACGGCCAGACGGCCAGATAGACACCCGTTTTGCCCACGCGGGAGAAATCGGTGATGGCAATCGTCTCGCCCACACCTTCATCCTCGATCAAGCCTTCCAGCCGTTCGCGCGCGCCTTCCGAATAGGACGCGACGATGACAGGGCCAGCTTCACTGCGCGCCTTGATATGCGCGGCCAAGGCCCCGAAAAGGCTCAGGTTTTCCTGCTGGCGTTCCGGCGCGAAACTCCGCCCCATGCGCCCGCCTGCGTCGATCACACCGGGGCCGGTCGCCTGTTTGTGCGGCGAGAATTGCAGCACGCGGCGATCCGCCACTGCCCGCGCCCATGCAGCATCGTCGAGATACAACAGTTGCGGCGGGGCCGGTTTATAGACCGAATCCATCCGCCCCTTTTGTGTCAACGCATGCATCCGCGTGCCGTATTGGTCGGCGATGCTGTCCCAGCGTGCCACGCGCTGCGGGCCGATCTGGTCGTCAAGCGTGACCGTGGCCTTGGGCAGATAATCGAACAGGGTTTCCAGATCGTCTTGAAAGAACCCCAGCCAGTGTTCGACACCGGCATGTTTGCGGCCTGCACTGACGGCCTCGTAAAGCGGGTCGTCAGTGCCGGCAGCGCCAAACTCGATCCGGTAATTCTGGCGGAACCGCGTGATCGCGGCCTCGTCGAGGATCACCTCGGACACAGGCGCCAGTTCCACCTCGGTCAGTTTTTCGACGGTGCGCTGGGTCGCGGGATCGAACCGGCGCGCGGCATCCAGCACGTCGCCGAACAGATCCAGCCGCACAGGGCCGGATTGGCCCGGTGGAAAGATGTCGATGATCCCGCCGCGCACGGCGTAATCGCCCGGCTCCATCACATTGGGGCTTTGCGTGAAACCCATCCGCACCAGAAAGGCGCGCAAAGCGCCCTCGTCCAGCCGCTTGCCAACGGTCGCGGTAAACGCCGCCTCGCGCAATGTGCTGCGGGCTGGCACGCGCTGGGTGGCGGCTGACAGCGTCGTCAGCAGGATGAACTGGCCGGGCATGCCATGCACAAGGGCGGCCAGCGTCGCCATGCGCGCGGCGGAAATGTCGGTGTTGGGCGACACGCGGTCATAGGGCAGGCAATCCCACGCGGGAAAGACAGAGACCGGCACGGCAGGCGCAAAGAACGCAAGCGATGCCTGCAGTGCTGCGAGCCTTTTGTCATCGCGCGCGACATGCAAGACGGGCTGGCCCTTGGCCAATTCGGCCAAGATCAGCTTGGCGTCGAACCCTTCGGGGGCGCCCGCGACGGTGATATGGGTGCGATCAGACATTGCGCCGAGATATCCTGCGCCGGGGCCGTGTCAACCGCTCAAAACACGAAGCGCTGGCTAAGGGTGACGTACATCCCCAAAAGCGCCGTGCCGAAAATCGCGGCCATCGCGATGCATTGTATCCAGAACCGCAGGCGGAACAGCGCCTTGGCAAGATCTGCGCCAGCGGGTTGGTCAACCGCGAACCGCTTGCAGCTGCGCAAGGTCAATAGCCCCACAAACACCAGCGGGAACGCCAGACAGAACAGCCCCTGCGCCAGTTCCAGCCCGTAAACAAAGCCAAGCATACCAGCGACAGTGATAAAAAAGGCGGTCATCCCCGCCAGCACGACAGCAGGCGTGCCCGAAATCGTCATCAGCCTGCGCACGTTGATCGCCACCAGTGCCTCAAGATCGCGTGCCGCCTGCCCGTCGTGCCGGCGCGCGCGATAGATCATGTCGAACGGCACGCCGATCACCCAGTGGCTGACCGTAGCCCATGTCACCATGACGGCCAGCCAGTACCAGATGTTCGAGAAGGTCCTGAAATCGATCAGGAAGAAAATGGTATCGATCAGGTCCAAGGTCTGTTCCGCAAACTATGTGCTTCGCGACGATAGCGGGCCACAGGGGGATTGCCCAGACTTGTGATGGGGTAAAATCCATGCGACCAAAAGGCGACTTTGCAGCAAAGGCCCGCCCCATGACCCCGATCACCCCCGCATTTCCTGTCACGCGTCTGCGCCGGATGCGCCGGACCCCTGCCCTGCGCGCGCTTGCGCGGCAGAACACGCTGACGGTCGATGACCTGATCTGGCCGGTTTTCGTGATGGAAGGGCGTGACGCTGAAACGCCCGTCGCTTCGATGCCCGGTGTGATGCGCCGCACTGTCGACCGGATCGCCAAGGCAGCGGTCGAGGCGCAGAACCTTGGCATTCCTGCGATCTGCATCTTTCCCTACACAGGGATGGAGGCGCGGACCGAGGATTGCGCCATGGCGTGGGACCCGAACAATCTGACCAATCAGGCAATCCGCGCGATCAAGAACGCCGCCCCCGACATCGCGGTGATGACCGATATTGCGCTCGACCCTTACAACATCAACGGTCACGACGGTTTTGTCGAAAACGGCGAGATCGTGAACGACCGCACCGTTGAAGCCCTGGTGAAAATGGCGCTGGCACAGACAGAGTCAGGGGCAGATATCCTTGGCCCCTCCGACATGATGGATGGCCGGATCGGCGCGATCCGTGCCGCGCTGGAAGCTGACGGGCATTCCAATGTGACCATCCTGAGCTATGCCGCCAAATATGCCTCGGCCTTCTATGGCCCGTTCCGCGATGCGGTGGGCGCATCGGCTGCACTGACGGGCGACAAGAAAACCTATCAGATGGACCCCGGCAACAGTGACGAGGCGATCCGTCTGGTCGCCCGCGATCTGGCCGAAGGGGCCGATATGGTCATGGTCAAGCCCGGCATGCCTTATCTCGATATCTGCCGGCGGGTGAAGGACACGTTCGGCGTGCCGACCTATGCCTATCAGGTCAGCGGCGAATACGCGATGATGCAGGCGGCAATCCAGAACGGCTGGCTTGATGGAGAAAAGGTCATGATGGAAAGTCTTCTGGGTTTCAAACGCGCCGGTTGCGACGGTGTTCTAACCTATTTTGCGTTGGACGCCGCGCGCGTTTTGCAGGGCTGAGGTAACGGGTTGGTAAGACTTTGGCCTTATCACTAGAACGTGAAGTTTAAGGCCGAAGGTAGAATTGTGTTGTCGTTTCTCAAGAAAGTCCCGCCGCCGCCCGATCCGTTACTGACATTGATCGATCAGACGCAGGCGGTGATCCGCTTTACCGTCGATGGCACCATTGTTACGGCGAACGACAATTTTCTAAAGGCGGTAGAATACGATCTGTCCGAAATTGTCGGACGGCACCACCGCATGTTTGTCGAACCACGCTACGCAGAATCGCCGGAATACGGCGATTTCTGGAAAAGACTGGGCCAAGGACAGCCCTTTACGGATTGTTTTCCACGCCTCACGAAATCCGGGCGGACGATCTGGATTCAGGCCACCTATGGCGGGGTGCGCGATCTGGACGGTCGGATTGGCTCTGTGATCAAGATCGCCACCGATGTCACGCCACGCACGAATGCTTTCATCATGATTGGCAAGGGCCTTCAGGCATTGAGCAACGGTGATTTTTCTGGCCGCCTGCCGATGTTTGGCCTTTCCGATGTCGATCCGATCGGGACCGCATTTAATCGGGCGGCCAGTGACCTTTCCGATATGATGCAAAGCGTTTCGCGTATCGCAGGGCAGGTCCGCGCTGTAAGTGGCGATCTGGAAGGTGCCTCTGCGCAACTGTCTGCCCGCACAACCGCGCAGGCCGCAACGCTGGAACAAACCGCCGCTTCGCTGGAAGAATTGACCACAACAGTGCGGTTATCGACCGACAGCCTGCGGGATGCGGAAAACCTTGCCTCCGAAACCGTCAGCGGAGCCCGCAAAAGCGATGAGGTGGTGAAACGCGCTATTGATGCGATGGCAGAGATCGAAACCTCCTCTGGCGAAATATCCAAGATCATCGCTGTCATTAACGATATCGCCTTTCAGACCAATCTGTTGGCTTTGAATGCCGGAGTCGAAGCCGCGCGCGCGGGCGATGCAGGGCGCGGTTTCGCGGTCGTCGCGTCCGAGGTGCGGGGCCTCGCGCATCGCGCGCAATCCGCGGCAGGTGACATCAAAACCCTGATCAGCCGCAGCGCGGGGCATGTCTCGACGGGGGTCGGCCTTGTCAATGACACTGGCCGTGAACTCCGGACTATTGTCGAAAGTATCGGCAAGATCAGCGATGCCATGCGTACGATCGCAGAAAGCGCCCGCCAGCAATCGATCGCGCTTGATGAACTCAACAGCGGTGTCGGTCATCTGGATATCGTCACACAGCAGAACGCGGGCATGGTCGACCAGATGGCGCAGGTAAATGCAACGCTGACGACGAATGTGGCGGCGCTGATTGACCAGATGGCGCGCTTTGATGCGTCAGATCGCCAGCCTCTGCTCTTGCGGCGCGCAAGCTGAGCAGCCGGTCTGCCTGCGCAAAAATCCGCGCCCGCGCACCAAGCGCGTGACACTTTGGGCACAATCGCCTAATCTGAGTTGGTGAAGGGCGGTCAACGCCCCGTTTTGGCAAAGGGCAGATGGATATGAGCAGTTTTTCTCGGCGCGGTTTCACGCTCGGTCTGATGGCAACAGGCGGCCTTGCGGCGTGTAACAACGGGATCGGCACAGGTGGCGGCGCGATGATCGACGCGCGCGTCGATGCCACGCTGAACCAGATGTACAACGAATTCCCCGGCACGCGCGATCTTGCGTCGCGGGCATCGGGCATGCTGGTTATGCCGCTGATTACCAATGCGGGGCTGGGGCTTGGTGGGTCTTTCGGGCGCGGCGCGCTGCGGATCGGGCCATCGACGGTGGATTACTACTCGGCGACTTCGGGCAGTGCAGGCTTGCAGATCGGGGCGCAGCAATTCAGCTATGTGCTGTTTTTCATGACGCCGGACGCGCTGCTGGACTTCCGCCAATCGCCCGGTTGGGCGGCCAGTGCCAATATCGAATATGCCGTCAGCAACCAAAGCGACATGCTGCGCGCGGAAACCACGACGTCGCTGTCGCCGGTGATTGCCGTGGTCTTCGGGCAGACCGGCCTGCGGATCGGCGCGACACTGGAAGGCAGCAAATACACACGCATCATCCCGTAACGCCAGCGCGACACCGGATGTCGCAAACGGAACGCCGGACCTATCCGCCCCTGCCATAATGCGACAAACAGCAGGAGCAGCGCCCATGAAAACCACCACCCGTGCCGTCATCATCGGAGGCGGCGTCGTCGGCTGTTCGGTCCTGTATCACCTGACCAAACTGGGCTGGTCTGATGTGACGCTGCTGGAACGGTCCGAGCTGACATCGGGGTCCACATGGCACGCGGCGGGCGGGTTCCACACGCTGAACGGCGACACCAATATGGCCGCGCTGCAAGGCTATACCATCCGCCTTTACCGCGAGCTGGAGGCGATCACCGGCATGTCCTGCGGGCTGCACCATGTGGGTGGCGTGACGCTGGCGGACAATCAGGACCGGTTCGACATGCTGGTCGCGGAACGCGCCAAGCACCGTTATATGGGGCTGGAGACGGAAATCATCGGCCCTGCGGAAATCGCCAAGATCGCGCCGATCACAAACCTCGATGGCATCATCGGCGGGCTCTACGACCCGCTTGACGGGCATCTGGACCCGTCCGGCACCACACATGCCTATGCGCGTGCGGCCAAGATGGGCGGTGCGACCATTGAATTGCATTGCAAGGTGATCGAAACGAACCCCCGCGCGGACGGCACATGGGATGTGGTGACCGACAAAGGCACGATCCACGCCGAACATGTGGTCAATGCCGCGGGCCTCTGGGCGCGCGAGGTGGCGGCTATGGCGGGGTCCTATGTCCCGCTGCACCCGATGGAACACCAGTATATCGTCACCGACGACCTGCCCGAGATTTACGAGCGCGACAGCGAACACCCCCATGTCATGGACCCTGCCGGCGAAAGCTATCTGCGGCAGGAAGGGCGCGGGTTGTGCATCGGCTTCTATGAACAGCCCTGCAAACCCTGGGCGGTGGATGGCACGCCGTGGGATTTCGGGCACGAACTCTTGCCCGACAACCTCGACAAGATCGAGGATTCCATCGCCTTTGCCTACAAGCGTTTTCCTGTTCTGGAACGCGCAGGCGTCAAATCGGTGATCCACGGCCCGTTCACATTCGCGCCCGACGGCAACCCCTTGGTCGGTCCCGTGCCGGGGTTGCGCAATTACTGGTCGGCCTGCGGTGTCATGGCGGGATTCAGTCAGGGCGGCGGCGTGGGCCTGATGCTGGCGCAATGGATGACCACGGGCGAATGCGAACGCGATGTCAGCGCCTTGGATATCGCGCGCTATGGCCGCTGGATCACGCCCGGCTATACCCGCCCCAAGGTGATCGAGAACTACCAGAACCGGTTTTCCGTCAGCTACCCGAACGAGGAACTGCCCGCCGCCCGCCCCCATCGCACCACACCGATGTATGACATTTTCACCGATCTGGGCGCTGTCTGGGGCCATCAATTCGGGCTGGAGGTTGCCAATTACTTCGCCCAAGACGGCGACCCGACCTATGAAACCCCGACCTTCCGCCGATCCGACGCTTTTGCCGCGACCGCGCGCGAAGTGGCGGCCGTGCGCGGGGGTGTCGGCATCAACGAGGTGCAGAATTTCGGCAAGTTCAGCGTCACAGGCGCAGGCGCGCGCGCGTGGCTCGACCGGATCATGGCGGGCCGCATCCCGCAGCCCGGGCGCATGTCGCTGACGCCGATGCTGTCACCCAAAGGGCGGCTTTGGGGTGATTTCACCGTGTCGTGCCTTGCCGAGGATGATTTCCAGCTGACCGCGAGCTATGGCGCGCAGGAGATGCACCACCGCTGGTTCATGCAAAACGCAAGCCCCGAGGCGCGGGTCGAGAATATCTCGGACAAACGCACGGGATTCCAGATTGCAGGGCCAAAGGCGCGCGATGTGCTGGCCGCCTGCACCCGCGATGATGTGGCGGGAATCAAGTTCATGGACGTGCGCCGCATGACCGTTGGTCAGGTCGCCTGCATCGTGCAGCGCGTCAGCTACACCGGTGATCTGGGGTACGAGATTTACTGCGACCCGATGGACCAGCGGCAGCTCTGGTGGACGCTCTGGCAGGCGGGCCAGCCTTTCGCGATCGCGCCTTTCGGGATGCGGGCGATGATGTCGCTGCGGTTGGATCGGTTCTTTGGCTCTTGGGGGCGCGAGTTTTCGCCCGATTACACCGCCGCCGAGACGGGGATGGACCGGTTCATCAGCTTCAAGAAAAACACTGATTTCATCGGGCGCAGCTTGGCCGAGGCGGAACGCGCCACGCCGCCCGCGCGGATGCTGGCGACCTTTGAGGTCGATGCCGACGATGCCGATGTCGTGGCCTATGAGCCTGTGTTCATCGGAGGCGAGGTCAAAGGCTTTTGTACCTCGGGTGGCTATTCCCACCATGCGGGCAAATCCATCGCCTATGCGCTGATCCCGCGTGCAGATGCGACAGACGATATGCAGGTCGAGATCGAGATCATGGGCCAGCGCCGCCCGGCCCGCCGGATCACGACACCGCTGTTCGACCCTGACGGACAGGTCATGCGCGGATGATTCCGATCCTGATCCTTGCGGCGGGCGCATCCCGCCGGATGCAGGGGCAGGACAAGCTGTTGCAGGTGGTCGAAGGCATGCCGCTTTTGCGCAGGCAGGTGCTGATGGCGCAGGCGACGGGCCATCCGGTGTTCGTGGCCCTGCCCGCCGCCAACCATCCGCGCGCGGGCGTGATCCGCGATCTGGATGCGACGCTGCTGATCGTGCCGGATGCCGCGCAGGGCATGGGTATCACCATGCGGGATGCGGTGGCGCAATTGCCGCAATGCGATGCTTTCATGATCCTGCTCGGCGATCTGGTGGCGCTGACCACGGCCGATCTGCAGGTGGTGTTCGCCGCACGGCACCTGCACCCCGACGCCGCTATCTGGCGCGGCGCGACCGAGGACGGCAAACCGGGTCATCCAGTGATCTTTGGCGCGGGGCTGCGGGCGGACTTTGCGGATCTGGCGGGGGATGCGGGGGCGGAGTCAATCGTGCAGGCGCACAAGGCGGCAACCCGTCTGGTCCCCCTGCCCGACCAGCGTGCACGTTTCGATCTTGATACGCCCGAACAATGGGAAGCCTGGCGCCGGACCGCGCTTTAGCCTTTGCGCGTGATCAGCCCGGCTTCGTTTTGTTGCAGCGTCTTGCGCGCGGCACGGTAGCGCCGGACGCCTTCCTTGGTGGCCAGTTCTGGAAACAACAGGAACAATTCTTCGCGCTGGTCGGCGTCGATGCCTTGCAGCGTGTAATCGCCGGGCTGGAAACTTTCGGTCCATGCACCGTCCGACAGCACGATTTCATGGG
Organism: Yoonia sp. 72; assembly: GCF_034652275.1. Taxonomy (NCBI): domain Bacteria; kingdom Pseudomonadati; phylum Pseudomonadota; class Alphaproteobacteria; order Rhodobacterales; family Paracoccaceae; genus Yoonia; species Yoonia sp. 72. The sequence continues at coordinate 325,965 of NZ_JAXIWG010000001.1, forward strand.
TTTCGCACATGAAATGGATATAGGTCGCCTCGGGCTGGTCCGAGGTTTCGATGCCTTTCATATGGGTCAGATGCTTGGCCGCGATCAGCACCTCTGATTCGTCGAAATAGAGCTTGGCCATTTCCGACACCACCAGAACACGGTGATTGGGCGATACGATCATGTCGCGTTCCGGCTGGCCCTGCCCCAGCGCGCCTTGCCGGATCAGAACGGGGCGCATGCTGGCCGTGACCTGCAAGTCCTGCATCGTCATCGTTTTCTGGCCAGCCCATGTGATAAAACGGATGCCGTTGTCGCGCGTCAGCACGCGGTCGCCGATCTTAAGATCCTCGACCGGTTTTTCGCCCTTGGGCGTCGCGATCCGGGTGCCGGGGGTGAAACAGGGAATGACCTCTGCGATGCGGGCAAAGGTCATGCGCGTGCCGCAGGCATAGCTGACACGGCTGCGATCAAGGGCGTCGGGTTTAAAGTCGATCCCGCACACCTGCGGACCCGTCAGGTTCAACAGGTCGCAACGGCCATAGGAAAAGCCCTGGTCGGAGATGTCAGTTGGAAACCTAGCCACGAATTCGCGTTCTTTACCCTATGACGCGACAGGCGCCGGATGAGACAAAAACATACCGGACCTAACCGGCGGTTAACAAAGTCCGCTCTACATTCCCGAACTGGAACCTTTTTGCAAGATCGCAGCATGAAGACCTGACTTTAAGTAACTCCGATAGCCGCCGATCATGGCATCAACATGACCTGCTGCAATAGATTGGTGTTTCGGGAAGGTCCGCGTCGAAAAGACGCGATTGGTGCCGATGGAGGGACTCGAACCCACACGATGTTACCACCGGGGGATTTTGAATCCCCTGCGTCTACCATTCCGCCACATCGGCACTGGAACGGTTCCTAATCCGGCTGCATTGCGGCGTCAATCGGATTTGCAATCGCTTGACGGGGCAGCGTCGGCATGGCCTAAGCAGCCTGACCAACAAAGGCTTTACGATGCTGCGCGCACTTTACGACTGGACGATCGCTCTTGCGCAGACGCGCTATGCGCTCTGGGCGCTGGCGGCTGTGGCTTTTATCGAATCGTCCTTCTTTCCGATCCCGCCCGATGTGCTGATGATCCCGATGATCATCGCCCGCCCGTCGCGGGCCTTTCTGATCGCAGGTGTGGCGACGGTCGCATCGGTGCTGGGCGGTTTGTTCGGCTATTACATCGGGTTTGCCCTGTACGAGACCGTCGGCGTCCAGATCCTGCAATTCTACGGCAAAGAGGCGTATTTCACCGAATTTGCTGCAACCTATAACAGCTATGGCGCATGGGCCGTGCTGGTCGCGGGTGTAACGCCCTTTCCTTATAAGGTCATCACTATCGCATCGGGTGTCACGCAACTGTCGCTGCCCGTGTTTATCGCGGCCTCGATCGCGGCGCGCGCTTTGCGGTTCTTTCTGGTGGCGGCCTTGCTGTGGAAATTCGGCGCACCAATCCGTGATTTCATCGAACGTCGGCTGGGCTTGATGTTCATCCTGTTCTGCGTTTTGCTGATCGGCGGCTTTGCCGTATTGGGGGTCATGTGACACGCAATCTGATGGTTTTTCTGGCCGGAGCTGGGTCCTTTGCCCTTTTGGCGGGGGCCTATCTGTTTCAGGCCTTAGGCTATCCGCCTTGTGCAATGTGCCTCTGGCAGCGCTGGCCGCATTTCGCGGCGATTGCGCTTGCGGCACTGGCGCTGCGGTTCGGCGGACGTCCCTTGCCCGTGCTTGGCGCTGTGGCAGCAGGTACGACGGGGGCGATCGGCGTGTTTCACACCGGGGTCGAGCGTGACTGGTGGGAAGGCCCGTCATCCTGTTCGGGTGTCAGCAGTCTGGAAGGGTTGTCGGGCGCCGATCTTCTGTCGCTTGACGGGCCGCGTGTCGTCATGTGCGATCAGGTGACGTGGGAATTGCTGTCGCTGTCGATGGCAAGCTGGAATGCGGTTGCGTCCTTTGGTCTGATGGCGGTCTGGATCAGCGCCGTGATGATAGCAAAAGGCTCGTCTCGGACCGCGTGACCCCGTCCATCCGGCGGATCGCAAACAACGCCTGATCGAAATCCTCAAGGCTTTTGGTGCCGATCTCGGCGATCAGGTCCCATGTGCCGTTGGTGGAATGGACCACGATCACTTCTGGCATGGCGGTCAGGCGTTTCATCACCCGTTCCGCCGCGCGCCCCGCGATTTCCAGCATCATCAGCCCGCGCACCGCATCGGGGCGCACGTCCGACCGTGTCAGCACGGTAAAGCCCGCAATCTCGCCCCCCGCGATCAGCCGGTCAAGCCGCGTGCGCAGCGTCGTGCGCGTCACACCCACGATGGCCGCAAGGTCCGACAGCGACGCCCGCCCGTTCTGCCGCAGGGCGCGGATGATGGCGCTGTCCGTTTCGTCCATGATGACTGCCCAATCTGATCAATTCCTGCCCGTTTTGCACATTTTGCACGGTTCCGCCAAGCGGCGTTTTGGCTAATCTGCCGCAATGACACAGAAACATTGCATATTGATCGGGGCCCCCGTGGATTGTGGCAAACGCCGCCGGGGCTGTTTGATGGGGCCGGATGCGTATCGCACCGCTGGATTGGCCGAGGCAGTCACCGCCTTGGGCCATAGCGTGGAGGATTGGGGCAACCTGGCCCCCGCGCAGGTCGAAGTGGCCGAACCGCGCAACCCGCTGGTCTGGAAACTGGCCGAAAACGTGGGCTGGACCCAGACCTTGATGGAGGCCGCACAAAAAGCAGCACCACAGGGTTTCCCCATTTTCATGGGCGGCGATCATGCACTGGCCGCTGGCACGGTGGCAGGCATGGCGGCCCATGCACAGAGCGAGGGGCGCCCCTTCTTCGCGCTCTGGCTCGATGCGCATAGCGATATTCACACGCCCGACACCACCGACAGCGGGAATTTACACGGCACACCCGTAGGTTACGTCACAGGTCGGCGCGGTTTTGATGCCTTTCCGCCCCTGCCCGTGCGGGTCGAGCCTGCCAATATCTGCATGATCGGCCTGCGGTCGGTCGATACGGCGGAACATGAAATCCTTGCGCGGGGCGATGTCGAACTCGTGGATATGCGCCGCATCGACGAAGAAGGGATCAGCGCACCCTTACAGGCCTTCCTTGACCGTGTGGCCGCGGTGGACGGGATGCTGCATGTGTCGCTTGATGTCGATTTCCTTGATCCTTCCGTCGCGCCTGCCGTGGGCACCACCGTGCCGGGCGGAGCCACCGTGCGCGAAGGCCATCTGGTGATGGAAATGCTGTCCGATTCCGGCCTTGTCACCTCGCTTGATCTGGTCGAGCTGAACCCGTTTCTGGACGACCGCGGCAAGACCGCCAACCTGATGGTCGATCTGACCGCATCCTTGCTGGGCCGTCGCGTGTTCGACCGCCCCACCCGGAGTTACAAGTAATGCTCAAAGCATCCCCCCGCGCGTTGGTGCCTTTCGTTAGCGTCGACAACATGATGCGCCTTGTCCATCACATCGGGATCGAGACTTTCATCGCGGACCTTGCCCGCAATATCGAAGAAGATTTCGCCAAATGGGACCAGTTCGACAAAACCCCGCGCGTCGGGTCACATTCGGATGTCGGCGTGATCGAATTGATGCCGACCTCGGACGGGGTGCTTTACGGGTTCAAATACGTGAACGGCCACCCCAAGAACATGGGCGAAGGCTTGCAGACGGTCACGGCCTTTGGTGTGCTGTCGGATGTCTATTCGGGCTATCCGCGTCTGTTCACCGAAATGACGCTGCTGACCGCGCTGCGCACAGCGGCGATGACTGCGGTGGCGACCAAACATCTGGCAGCCCCCGGTGCGACCACGATGGCGATGATCGGCAATGGTGCGCAATCGGAATTCCAGTGCCTTGCCGTCAAGGCCGTCTGCGGAATTGATCATGTGCGGCTTTATGATCTGGACCCTGCCGCCACGGCCAAATGCGCGCGCAATCTGGAAGGATTGGGCCTGCAGGTGACACAATGCGCGACACCTGAAGAGGCTATTGAAGGCGCGCAGGTCATCACCACGGCGACAGCGGACAAGGATATGCAGACGATCCTGACCGACAACATGGTCGGCGCGGGCGTCCATATCAATGCCATCGGCGGCGACTGCCCCGGCAAGACCGAACTGCACCGCGATATCGTGGCGCGGTCCAGCATCTTTGTCGAATATCCGCCCCAGACCCGCATCGAAGGCGAAATCCAGCAGATGCCCGCCGACCATCCGGTGACAGAGCTTTGGCAGGTGATCACCGGCCAGACGCAGGGGCGCAAATCCGCGGCCGAAGTCACGCTCTTCGACGGCGTTGGCTTTGCCATCGAGGATTTCAGCGCGCTGCGCTATGTCCATGACCGAATCAAGGACACGCCCTATTACATTGACCTCGACCTGATCGCCGATCCCGACGATCCACGCGACCTGTTCGGGATGCTGAAACGGGCAGGATAGCCGCAGAAGCCCGGTTGCAATCGCTTGTGTATTTGGATTAGGTCCGCACGGTGATGTGACTACGAAAGCGGCTAAATCTTGCACCTTCTTTTGAAGCAGTTGAACCGCAAACGCCTCGCCAAGCGCACCATGACACGCAAATTGCGTCTGGTGCGGCTCGTTCATAGGGGATTTGTCGGGGCCGGGCTTGCGGTCCCCGATGTCAGGCTCGTCCCGACCAGCGACGTGCTAAGCGCGGCAGACCTGTTGATCCGCCGGGACGGTCGTGGATTTTCGGTGCTTTTCAGCGAGGAAACGCCTACGCATTTCCTGCCGCAATTATTCGACAAATGCGCTGCTTTCATACATTGGCTTTCCCATGCCAATCCCGCTGTGACCGAAATACTTGCTAATTGCACCGATGGCGAAGGCCCAAGCCATGCGCGCTATGCCTATTCGGTCAATCGCGCGGGTGTGACGGCCCTGCCCGATATGCATTTTCTGATTCATCGCGGCTATGCCGATATCGATGCTCATGCGCGGGCCAATCCGGTCTGCTGGGCTGACAGGCATGACAGGATCGTCTGGCGCGGGGCGTTGAACAATACCGGCCATTTCAACCTTGATCCGGCGTTCATGTCGCATGCGGGCGTGATGCAACGGCTGCGGATGGCGCAGCATTGCCGCGATACCCAGATCGATTTCCGCTTTGTTCAGATGCCGTCCAATGTCTACAACACCGTGCTGCAAAAGGCGGGATTGATCGGTGATTTCATCCCCGCGACCGACTGGGGCAGTGCCAAGTTCGCCGTCGATATCGACGGGTTCACCAATGCCTGGTCCAATTTCCTGCAGCGGCTGAAACTGGGCTGCTGCATTCTCAAGGTCGACAGCCAGTTCGGGTTCCGCCAGTGGTATTACGACCAGATCCGGCCTTGGGAACATTACGTGCCGATCAAGGCGGACCTGTCGGACCTGCACCAGCAGATCGACTGGGTGCGCAGCAACGATGCGCAAGCCTCTGAAATTGCAGCGAATGCGCAACGTTTTGCGCGTGGCCTGACCATGGACAGCGAAACACGGGTCGCGGCGCGGCTGATCAATCAAACCGAAGGTGTGGCATGACATTCTGGACCAACAAGACCGTGCTGGTTGCAGGCGGTGCGGGCTTTGTGGGCGTGCATCTGGTCACAGCGTTGGTCGCGGCGGGCGCTGCGGTGCATGTGGTCGACAACTTCAGCACCAGCACGCCAGCCCGGATCGAAGGCTTGCAGCGCGGCAGCAACCGCATGGTGACGCTCACCACCGCCAATGTCGCAGCCATGCCCGACCTGCCGGAGGCCGATGTGGTATTCAACCTCGCCAGCCCCGCCTCGCCCGTGCATTATCAGGCCGACCCGATCGGCACATGGCGCACGAATGTCATGGGCAGCTATCACCTGATGCAGCATGCCACCACCTGTGGCGCGATCATGGTGCAGGCCTCCACCAGCGAGGTTTACGGCGACCCCCTGTCCCATCCGCAACGCGAAACCGACTGGGGCAATGTCAATCCGGTGGGTATCCGGTCCTGCTATGACGAAGGCAAACGCGCGGCCGAGGCGTTGTTGATGGATGCCCACCGTCTGGGGCAGGTCGATGTGCGCATCGCGCGGATTTTCAACACCTATGGCCCCGGCATGACACCCGATGATGGCCGCGCCCTGCCGCAGTTCATTGCGCAGGCGCGCACGGGTGCAGCACTTACCGTGCATGGCGACGGGATGCAAACGCGCAGTTTCTGCTATGTCAGCGATCTGGTGCGCGGGCTGATGTTGCTGGCGTCAGAGCCGCAGGCAGCAGGCGAGGTCATCAACCTCGGCAATCCGCATGAAATCACAGTGCTGGAACTGGCGCAGACGATCATCGACAGCCTTGGCAGCGTCAGCACCGTCAGCTTTGCCCCGCGGCCGCAGGACGACCCGTCGCGCCGCTGCCCCGACATTGCCAAGGCACAGCATTTGCTGGGCTGGAGCCCGCAGGTGCCGCTGTCCGAAGGGCTTGCGATGGTGCTGGCTGCCGGCTGAAACCGGCCATCGGGGGGATTGTGCCATTGCACCCAAGATCGGGTGTCTGCTATAGTCGCGTGAACCAAATATAGCTGATAGCAGACAGGCGGCCTTTGTGAACGATACCCCAGAAACCCCTGAAAACGATGATGATTTGCCGGTAACACGGATGGCCCATGCAGGCCCCTCCGTCACCATCGAACACGAGCTGAAAACCAGCTATCTGGATTACGCGATGAGCGTGATCGTTTCGCGCGCGATCCCCGACCTGCGCGACGGTCTGAAACCTGTTCACCGCCGGATTTTGTACGGGATGTACGAGGCCGGAAACACCCACGACAAAAGCTATCGCAAATCCGCCCGCTCGGTCGGGGATGTGATGGGTAAATACCACCCCCATGGCGACAGTGCGATCTATGACGCGCTGGTGCGGATGGCGCAGGATTTTTCCATGTCGCTGCCTTTGCTGGATGGTCAGGGCAATTTCGGGTCCATGGACGGCGACCGCGCCGCGGCCATGCGCTATACCGAAGTGCGGATGGACAAGCCCGCCGCCTATATGCTGATGGATATCGACAAGGACACGGTCGATTTTCAGGACAACTATGACGGCAAGGACCGTGAACCGACTGTCCTGCCCGCGCGTTTCCCCAATATGCTGGTCAATGGCGCGGGCGGTATCGCCGTCGGCATGGCCACGAACATTCCGCCGCATAATCTGGGCGAGGTGATCGACGCGACGCTGGCCCTGATCGACAACCCCGACCTGACATCCGAAGAGATGATCGAATATATCCCGGCTCCCGATTTCCCGACAGGCGGGTTGATCCTTGGGCGGTCGGGCGCGCGCAAGGCGTACCTCGAAGGGCGCGGGTCGGTGATCGTGCGGGCGAAAACCGTGGTCGAAGAGATCAGGAAAGACCGCTATGCCATTGTCATCAATGAGATTCCCTATCAGGTGAACAAATCGGTGATGATCGACCGCATCGCCGAGGCTGCGCGCGACAAGCGCATCGAAGGCATCGCGCATGTGCAGGACGAATCCGACCGCAACGGCGTGCGTGTCGTGGTCGAACTCAAACGCGACGCCACGGCCGAGGTGGTGCTGAACCAGCTGTTCCGTTTCACCCCGATGCAAACCTATTTCGGCTGCAACATGCTGGCGCTGAACGGCGGCAAGCCCGAACAGCTGACGCTGCGCGCGTTCCTTGTCGCCTTCGTCGATTTCCGTGAAGAGGTGATCGCGCGGCGCACCGCGTTCGAATTGCGTAAAGCACGCGAACGGGCGCATATCCTGTGCGGTCTGGCTGTCGCAGTCACCAATATCGACGAGGTCGTCGCCACCATCCGCCAGTCCGCCGATGCCGCCGATGCGCGCCATACGCTGATGACGCGGCGCTGGCCTGCGGCGGCGATCCTTGAATATATCAAGCTGATCGACGATCCGACCCATACCGCCAATGACGACGGCACCTACAACCTGTCCGAGGCACAGGCCCGCGCGATCCTTGAATTGCGCCTGCAACGCCTGACCCAGATCGGCGTCAAGGAAGTGACGGACGAATTGCAGGACCTCGCGGGCAAGATCCGCGAATATCTGGAAATTCTGGGCAGCCGCGACCGCATTCTGCAAATCATCCGCGACGAGTTGACCGAGGTGCGCGATCTCTTCGCCGTGCCGCGCCGCACGCAGATTGTCGACTGGTCTGGTGATATGGACGACGAGGACCTGATCGAACAGGAAGACATGGTCGTGACCGTGACCTCGGGCGGCTATATCAAGCGCACGGCGCTGGCCGATTTCCGCGCGCAGCGGCGCGGCGGCAAGGGCCTGTCGTCGATGGCGACCAAGGAAGAGGATGTCGTCACCACCCTGTTTGTGGCCAATACCCATACGCAGCTGTTGTTCTTCACGACCGACGGCATGGCCTACAAGCTGAAAACATGGCGTCTGCCGCTGGGCAGCCGCACCGCCAAAGGCAAGGCCATCGTCAACATCCTGCCGATCCCGCAGGGCGTGTCGGTTGCCGCGATCATGCCCGTGGACCGGCCAGAGGCGGAATGGGACGATCTGCAGATTGTCTTTGCGACCTCTGCCGGTGATGTGCGCCGCAACGCTTTGTCGGATTTCACCAACGTCAAGTCGAATGGCAAGATCGCCATGAAACTGCCTGATGAACATACGCTTTTGGTGAATGCGCGCATCTGTTCGCCGGATGATGACGTGATGCTGGTCACCAATTCGGGCCGCGCGATCCGGTTCCCCACCACCGATGTGCGCGTGTTCAAAGGCCGTGACAGCACAGGCGTGCGCGGGATCAGGTTGCAGGGCGACGACAAGGTCGTGTCGATGAGCATCATCCGCCATTTCGAGGCCGAGGCCGAAGAACGCGCCGCCTATCTGAAAATGCGCCGTGCCATGGCAGGCTTGGCCGACGATGCGGAAGTGGAAGATGAAGAAGCCGCCCCCGGCCAGATCAGCCCTGAACGCTATGCCGAAATGTCCGCGGCGGAAAACCTGATCCTGACGATCACCGCCAAAGGGTCGGGCAAACTGTCCTCCAGCCACGATTATCCCGTGCGCGGGCGCGGCGGCATGGGTGTCGCCGCGATGGACAAGGCGATGCGCGGCGGTCCGCTTGTCACATCCTTCCCTGTAGACATGTCCGACCAGATCATGCTGGTTACCTCTACAGGGCAGTCGATCCGTGTGCCGGTCGAGGGGATTTCCTTCCGCTCGCGCAGCGCAGGCGGGGTCAAGGTCTTTGACACCGGCAAAGGCGAAACCGTGGTCAGCGTGGCCTGGATCGCCGATCAGGGTGACGCAGAAGGCGACGAGGCAGAAACATAATCGGCGACGGAAAACCGTCGCCACGAGCAGCAGAGGCGAAGGATATGATCAGGCAATTTTCCGTTGTGACAATAGGCATTGTGGTGGCGGCCAGCGGGGCCGCCGCACAGGGGTTCACGGGGGCCACCCTCGGGATCGATTACACCAAATCGCTCGACAGCTCCGATCTGGGCGGCGTGAATTACTACGGCCAGGCCGAGGTCGAGGCGATTGCGGGCATCAGCTTTGCGCTGGATGTCAGCGCCTATGATTTCGCCATCGCGGGATCGGATGCGCAGAACGTGACCGGCCATGCGATCTATGCGCTTGATCCGCAGATCACGCTGGGCGCCTATTTCGGGCGCGACTGGATCGATGACGACAGCATCGACACCTTTGGCGTCCAAGGCGCGTTCGATTACGGCATGGGCATCGCACAAGGCTATGTCGGGCTGGGCGATGGGGCTGTGGCGGATATCGTGGCCATCGGCGCCTCTGGCAATTACGACTTTGGTAGCGGCATCAGTGCAATTGCGGCCTTTGACCGCGTCGGTTTTGACGGTGGCGACGGCATGTCCTACGAGATTGGCGGCGAATACACGCTTGCAGGCGGGCCGGTGCTCAGCGGGGTTCTGGGGCGGTTTTCGGTGGATAACAACGGCGCGACAAGCGATGAAACCTACATCGGCATCAAGGCCCGGATCGATCTTGGCCAGCGTGGCGGCACAACTTTCGACCGGCGCAGCTTCTTTGAAGCCTACCGCACGGCGGGGGAATAGACGTTCCTAGTCCATGGCTTCGGCGGCTAAATCCGCCCCCTTGGTGTTGTGACAGGGTCCGCAGGCAACTGCGGGCCTTTTCTTTTGCCTGCCACGGGACTAAATCCAAGAAATGCAGAACACACTTCACATCATCGGCGGCGGTATGGCCGGATCAGAGGCCGCATGGCAGGCCGCAAATGCGGGCATCCGCGTGGTCATTCACGAAATGCGCCCCAAGGTCGGCACATTCGCGCATCGCACCGGCAATCTGGGGGAAATGGTTTGTTCCAATTCCTTCCGGTCCGACGATCACGAACAGAACGCTGTGGGCCTGTTGCATTGGGAAATGCGGCAGGCGGGCGGGTTGATTATGGACATGGCCGAAAAGCACCGCCTGCCTGCGGGTGGCGCGCTGGCCGTGGACCGCGACCCTTTCGCCGAAAGTGTGACAGCGGCGCTGAAGGCGCATCCCAATATCAGCGTCGACTATGACGAAATCACCGCCCTGCCCGAGGATGGCCATTGGATCATCGCGACAGGCCCGCTGACCTCTGGCGCGCTGGCCGAGGCGATCGCCGCCGAGACCGGGACCGAGGCGCTGGCGTTTTTCGATGCCATTGCGCCTATTGTTTACCACGAGACGGTCAATATGGACGTCGCATGGATGCAGTCGCGCTATGACAAGGGCGAGACGCTGGAGGAACAGACCGCCTATCTCAACTGCCCGATGACAAAGGCGCAATACGAGGATTTCATCGACGCGCTGCTGGCCGCCGAGAAAACCGAGTTCAAGGAAGGCGAAACCGCCGGTTATTTCGACGGCTGCCTGCCGATCGAGGTGATGGCCGAACGTGGCCGCGAAACGCTGCGTTTTGGCCCGATGAAACCCGTGGGCCTGACCAATGCGCATGATCCGGGCAACAAACCCTATGCCGTGGTGCAGCTGCGCCGCGACAATGCGCTGGGGACGCTTTACAACATCGTGGGCTTCCAGACCAAGATGAAATACGGCGCGCAAAAGGCTGTTTTTGCGATGATTCCGGGGTTGGAGAGCGCCGAATTCGCCCGCCTTGGCGGGATCCACCGCAACACATTCATCAACTCGCCCACCTTGCTGGACGATCAGATGCGCCTGCGTTCGCGCCCTCATATCCGCTTTGCAGGGCAGATCACGGGCGTCGAAGGCTATGTCGAAAGTGCCGCGATGGGCCTGCTGGCAGGGCGGATGGCGGCGGCGGAACTGCAAGGGCGCAGCCTTTCGCCGGTGCCGGATACCACCGCCATGGGCGCGCTTGTCACCCACATCACGGGTGGCGCGGATGCCAAGACATTCCAGCCGATGAACGTGAATTTCGGGCTGTTCCCGCCGCTTGACGGGGTCAAATCGGGCCGTCGCGGGCGCAAGGACCGCTACAAAGCCTATACCGACCGCGCCAAGGCGGATTGGCAAGGCTGGCTCGCCCCGCAGGCATTAGCTGCGGAATGATCACGCGCTTTGCGCCGTCTCCGACGGGGCCGCTGCATCTGGGGCATGCCTATTCCGCGATCCTTGCGCATGATATGGCGCGCGCGGCGGGTGAGCAATTCCTGCTCCGGATCGAAGATATCGACCAGACCCGCGCGCGCCCGCAATGGGAAGCGCAGATTTACGACGATCTGGCATGGCTCGGCCTGACATGGGACGGCGCTGTGCTGCGCCAATCGGACCGGATGGGCACCTATTACGGCGTAATCGACGATCTGTGGCGCAAGGGACATTTGTACATCTGCACCTGCACGCGGCGCGATATTCAGGCCGCGTTAAGCGCGCCGCAGGAAGGTGCCCCGCTCGGTCCCGACGGGTTGATCTATCCCGGCACCTGCAAAGGGCAGCGCGGCGATGCAGCACAGCCCCCGCGCGATGCGGTGCTGCGCTTTGATCTGGATACATTGCCACATGAAGTCTTCTCTTTTGAAAACAACGGGATGCAGGTTGATGTGACGCCTGATGACCTGCGCCGCGACGTGGGCGATTTCGTGATCGGGCGCAAGGACAGCGGCACGTCCTATCACCTCAGTGTGGTGATCGACGATGCGGAACAGGGTATCACAGACGTCGTGCGCGGCGAGGATCTGGCAGAGGCGACGCAAATCCATGTGGCCTTGCAACGTCTGCTGGGCCTGCCGACGCCGCGCTACCACCATCACAAACTGATCCGCGATGACGCGGGCAAACGCCTTGCCAAGCGCGACGACGCCAAAGCCATCGCCAAATTCCGCGCGGAAGGTGCCAGCCCCGAAGGTATCAGGCGGATGGTGGGGTTGACGCCATAGGCTGCATCAGTTCGACCTCGTCACCCGCGCGCACGGCGGTATAGAAACACGACCGCCGACCCGTGTGGCAGGCAGGTCCGGTCTGGTTGACCGTCACCAGCACGCAATCGCGGTCGCAATCGACGCGGAAATCGACCAGTTCCTGCACATGCCCGCTGGTGTCGCCCTTGACCCAGAACGCCTGCCGCGAACGTGACCAATAGGTGACGCGGCCCGTTTCCAGCGTGCGCGCCACCGCATCCGCGTTCATCCAGGCCATCATCAGCACCTCACCCGATGCGGCATCCTGGGCAATTGCAGGGATCAGCCCTGCGTCGTTATATGTCAGCGTGGATGGATCGAAAGTCATGGGGTTTCCCTTTGCAAGCGGCGTGCAGCGCCCTAACTAGACAGAACAGCACCGAAGGGCAAATGCGATGTCAGCCGAAACCGACATGATCAAGCTTTACTCCGCGCGCATCCTTGCGCTGGCGGCCGACATGCCGCGCAACACCCGCCTGCCCGCGCCCACGGCCACGGCGAAAAAGCGCGCGCCGCTGTGCGGGTCGAACGTGACGGTGGATATCGTGGTGCAGGACGGCGTGATCACTGATTACGGGCAGGATGTGAAAGCCTGCGCCCTCGGCCAAGCGGCGGCGGCCGTGGTTGGCGGCGCTATCGTCGGGCTGACCGAGGATCAGGTACAGGCGGGGCGCGATGCCTTGCTTGCGATGCTGAAATCGGACGGCCCCGTGCCTGCGGCCCCCTTTGACGGGCTGGCCGTGCTGGAACCCGCGCGCGATTACAAGAACCGCCATGCGTCTATCATGCTGGCGTTCGATGCGACGCTGGATGCGCTGCAAACCGCCAAAGCCCGCGCATAAAAAAACCGCCGCACATCCGGGACAGGATGGCGGCGGCGAGTTTTGCGGCGGTCTGGTCCTAAGGCATCAGCAAGAGGCAAATCCGTGATGTCAGGCGGGGTAAATTCATTGCAGTGTGGGACAGGCAATGGTGCGGACCAGACCGCCGCGCGGCAGGTCAGACAGGCCCGGGCAAGGCCAATCCGACAAACAACAAAACCATCAGGGCGACAATGCCCAAGGCATCCCCGATCAGCGTGTGACGCGAACGGATCAGAATGGTTGTAATTTCTTTCGCCATGTCAGTGTTCCCTTAATGTTCCGTTGCCACTTTGTTCTCATATTGATTCGTATCTGTAAAGAACTTTTTAAGAACATTTTGTATCAAGGGGTGTGGTTTCGGCCTAACCGACTGAAATCAAACGGATCGCGCGATCCTGTTCCAACAGCCACAGCAGGGTCCGGGCCGCCTGCCCGCGCGGTGTTTGCAGGTCGGGGTCATCATGCAGCAGCTTGCGCGCGTCCGATTGTGCCACGGCCATCAGCCCTGCCTGCCGTTCAAGATCGGCAATCCGGAACCGTGGCAGGCCCGATTGCGCGGTGCCGATCACATCGCCCGCGCCGCGCATCATCAGGTCCTCTTCAGAGATGCGGAACCCATCCTCGGTCTCGCGCAGGATTTCCAGCCGCTTGCGGCCGTTCTCGGTCAACGGTGGCTGATAGATCAACAGGCAGGTCGAGGCCGCCGCCCCGCGCCCCACGCGGCCGCGCAGCTGGTGCAATTGCGCCAGTCCGAAGCTTTCCGCGCCTTCGATCATCATGATGCTCGCATTTGGCACGTTTACGCCCACCTCGATCACGGTCGTGGCCACCAGCACGCGGGTTTCGCCGCTGACGAAGCGTGCCATGGCCGCATCCTTTTCGGCGACGGGCATCTGGCCATGCACCAACCCCACGACGCCGTCACCCAAGGCCGCGCGCAGGCGCTTGAACCGCTCCTCGGCGGCGGTCATCTCGATGACCTCGCTTTCCTCGACCAGCGGGCAGACCCAATAGGCCTGCCGCCCGTCCGCCACAGCGGCGCGCAGTTTGGCCACAACCTCGTCCATCCGCGCGGCGGACACGAGCGCTGTCTGCACCGGTTTGCGACCGGGCGGTTTTTCATCCAGCACCGACACATCCATATCGCCATATTGCGCGAGCGCGAGTGACCGCGGGATCGGCGTCGCCGTCATCACCAGCACATCGACGGCGCGGCCCTTGGCGCCCAGTTCCATGCGTTGCGCCACCCCGAAGCGGTGCTGTTCGTCGATCACCGCCAGCCGCAGGTCATGGAAATGCACGTCTTTCTGGAACACCGCATGGGTGCCGACAAGGATCTGGATCTCGCCCTGCGCAAGGGCGGCGAGTTTGGCGGCACGTTCGCTCCCCTTGTCGCGGCCTGTCAGCACGGCAAGCCGGACACCGGCGGCGGCGGCCAAAGGTTCCAGCCCCGCATAATGCTGCCGCGCGAGGATTTCGGTCGGGGCCATCATCACGCCCTGCCCGCCCGATTCCACGACCTGCAACAGCGCCATCATCGCAACCAGCGTCTTGCCGGACCCGACATCGCCCTGCAGCAGACGGTTCATCCGCAAAGGTGCGGCCAGATCGGCCCCGATTTCGGCAATGGCGCGGGTTTGCGCGCCGGTCGGGCTGTAAGGCAAGGCGCCCAGCACGCGGGTTTGCAGCCGTCCGTCGCCGGCCGATGCAGCGCCTTTGCCGCGCCGCGCGGTCGCGCGCGCCAAGGCCAGCGTGATCTGATGCGCCATCAATTCGTCATAGGCCAGCCGCGCGCGTGCGGGATGATGCGGCGAAAGATCGACCGGCGATAGCGGGTTATGCACCTGATGCAGCGCCTGCGCCCAATCGGGCCAGCCTTCGCGCGCTTTTTGGGCGGGGTCGATCCAGTCGGGCAAATCTGGCAGCAGGGCCAGTGCCGACCGTGTCGCTTTCCACATCGCCTTTTGCGTCAGGCCCGCGTGCAGCGGATAGACGGGTTCAAACGCGGGGATCGTATCAGCCTCGACCGGGGGCAGCACATGATCAGGATGCACGATCTGCGCGATCCCGTCGAAAAGTTCGAGCTTGCCCGACACAACCCGCCGCTGGCCCGTCGGCAGCAGTTTCTGCAGATAGTCGCCGCGCACATGGAAAAACACGAGCTGGAAGGACGTTTCCGCATCCTGCACCGTGACGCGGTAGGGTTTTCCCTTGGATTTGGGCGGCATATGCAGGCCGACTGTGACCTCGACCGTGACAACGCAAGGCGCGATCACCTCGCGGATGGAGGCACGGCGGCGGCGGTCCACGCCGGACATCGGCAAGGTCAGCAGCAGGTCAGCCGGTTTCGCGATGCCCGCGTCCGTCATGACCTGCGCGGTCTTGGCCCCCACCCCGTCCAGCCGCGTGAGCGTGCCGAACAGCGGGAAAAGCGCCTCTGGCCGGCCGGTCATGCGGGGCCGATCAGCGCAAGCCAGCCGTCCTCGTCCATGGTGCGGATGCCAAGCGCTTCGGCCTTGGCGGCCTTGGACCCGGCCCCCGGCCCCGCGACAAGGATGTCGGTCTTGGCGCTGACCGATCCCGCGACCTTGGCGCCAAGGGATTCCGCGCGCGCCTTGGCCTCTGCCCGTGTCATCTTTTCCAGCGTGCCGGTGAAAACAATGGTCAGGCCGGACACGGGGCTGTCGGTGGCGACCTTGGGCGCGTCCTGCACGTCAAGTTCGGCGACGAGCGCGGTGATGGACGCGGCCTCTGACGGGTTCTGCAGCGTCGTGATCAGCGACGTGGCCATCACGGCACCCACGCCATCAATGCTGGTCAGTTCGTCCCACGCGGGGCCCTGCCCGATTTCGGCCTCTTGCATGGCTGTCGCAAAGGCGGTCCATGACCCGTAATGACTGGCCAAAAGGGCGGCCGAGCTTTCGCCCACATGCCGGATCCCCAGCGCATAGATCAGCCGGTTGAGCGGGATCGCGCGTTTGTCGTCGATGGCGGCAAAGAGGTTGTCGGCGCTTTTGGCGCCCCAGCCTTCGCGGTTTTTCAGCTGTTGCAGCCCCTGCCCATAGCGCGCGCGCAGGGTGAAAATATCGACCGGCGTTGTGATCCAGCCATCGGCGTGGAACTGTTCGACCTGTTTGGCGCCCAGCCCTTCGATGTCAAAGGCCGCGCGTGATACGAAATGTTTCAGCCTTTCAACGGCTTGCGCGGGGCAGATCAAGCCGCCGGTGCAGCGGCGCACCGCATCGCCCGGTTCGCGGATCGCGGGTGATCCGCAGTCGGGGCAGATGTCGGGGAACTGAAAGGGGGTGGTATCTGCGGGCCTGCGCGCAAGGTCCACATCCTTGATCTTGGGGATAACGTCACCCGCGCGGTAGACCTGCACAAGGTCACCCACGCGGATGTCACGGCCATCGCGGATGGGTTGGCCATCGCCGCCGCGCCCTGCGATGTAATCTTCGTTATGCAACGTCGCGTTGGATACGACCACACCGCCGACCGTCACCGGCGCAAGCCGTGCCACGGGTGACAGCGCGCCTGTGCGCCCGACCTGAATGTCGATGGCATCCAGCGTGGTCCAGGCCAGTTCGGCAGGGAATTTGTGGGCGATTGCCCATCGTGGCGTTGTCGAGCGGAACCCCAGCCGCTGTTGCAGCGCCAGATCGTCGATTTTGTAGACGACGCCGTCGATATCATAGCCGAGGCTGGCGCGCTGTGCTTCTATTTTGGTGTAGATTGCAATCAGATCGGCGGGGGTGTCGCAGGTTGCGGTTAGCGGGTTGGTCACGAACCCCAATTCCGCCAGTCGCGCGATCGCCCCCGACTGGGTCGCGGCCAAAGGGGCCGAAAGTTCGCCCCAGGCATAGGCGAAGAAACGCAAAGGCCGCGCGGCGGTGATGCTGGCGTCAAGCTGGCGCAAGGAGCCTGCTGCGGCATTGCGCGGATTGGCGAAAGTTTTGCCACCCTTTTCGGCCTGCCGCGCATTGAGGGCCGCGAAATCATCATGGCTCATATAGACTTCGCCGCGCACTTCCAGCACGGCGGGGGCGCCTGTTAGCTGCTGGGGAATATCGGTGATGGTGCGCGCATTGGCGGTGACGTTTTCGCCCACCGCGCCGTCGCCGCGCGTTGCGGCCTGCACCAAGGCGCCATTCTCATAGCGCAGCGACAGTGACAGCCCGTCGATCTTGGGCTCGGCGGTGTAGCGCAAAGGCTGGTCCGCGGTCAGCCCCAAGTATTTGCGCACCCGTTCGTCGAAATCGGCGACATCGTCATCGCTGAACGCATTGCCCAGCGACAGCATCCGCACCGCATGCGGCACCTTGCCGAATCCATCCGCCACCGCCGCGCCGATCTGCTCGCTCGGGCTGTCGGCGCGTTTGAGGTCCGGAAAGCGATCCTCGATCGCAGCGTTGCGCTGTTTCAGCGCGTCATAGTCGGCATCGCTGATGTAAGGCGCATCATCGCGGTGATAGGCGGTATTGGCCTGCTGCAAAGCATCCGACAGCCGCGCGAGTTCCATAACCGCATCGGCCTGCGTCAAATCCGCAACCGCAATTGTTGCGGTGTCCTGATCCTGTCCTGTCCGGCTCACCGCCTGCCCCCACATGCCGCGCGTCATCAGTTGCGCGCCAGATAGTGTTACGCAGCCCGCCCGCCAAGGTCCAGCCGGCAAAGCCGCGCCCCGGCGGTGACGGTCAGGCGCCGACGGCAAGCTTGGTGGCGGCTTTCACCGGTTCGGGATCGCGCAGCACATACCCGCGCCCCCAGACGGTTTCGATGTTGTTTTCGCCATCGGCGGCCTCGGACAGTTTCTTGCGCAGCTTGCAGATGAACACGTCGATGATTTTCAGCTCGGGTTCGTCCATTCCGCCGTAAAGATGGTTGAGGAACATTTCTTTCGTCAGTGTCGTGCCTTTGCGCAGGGATAGAAGTTCCAGCATCTGGTATTCCTTGCCGGTCAGATGCACGGTGTTGCCTGCCACTTCGACAGTTTTGGCGTCAAGATTCACGGCAATCTGTCCGGTCCGGATGATCGACTGCGCATGGCCTTTGGACCGGCGGATGATCGCATGGATACGCGCGACCAGTTCTTCGCGGTGGAACGGTTTGGTCAGGTAATCATCCGCGCCAAAGCCAAAGCTTTTCAGCTTGCTTTCGGTGCCGTCATCCCCCGTCAGAATCAGGATCGGCGTGTCGATCCGGCTCAGCCGCAATTGGCGCAATACTTCATGCCCATTCATATCCGGCAGGTTCAGATCCAGAAGGATCAGATCGTAATCATAAAGCTTTGCCAGATCGATCCCTTCTTCGCCGAGGTCCGTGGTATAGACGTTCAAATTGGCATGGGTCAGCATCAGTTCGATGCTTTTGGCCGTTGTCGGGTCATCTTCGACAAGAAGGACGCGCATAGGGATTCTCCACTCTGACTGGTACGCCTCATCTTTTGCCGAAAAAGGTTAATCACACGTTACCGGCATAGAACAATTTAGGAATACGCGTTAAGGTTGTCTATACCTTTGCAAGGCTGTCGCCTTAAGTGCAGCCTCGCCATGGGTGACGACAGCGGTTTCCCATGCGGCGATTTCTTCCTCGGACAAAGTGTAGGTTTCCATCGCCTCCGCGCGCGAGATCAGCCCATAAGTGACCGCGCGTACGACAGCCGCCTTGCGCGATGCGACCCAGCGGCTGGTCGTCTTGTCGGGCAGGTCGGCCCGTGTCATGGTGGACCCGTCCGGCAAAGTGACGGCACGCGGACCTTCGATTTTTCGCAAATACATCAGGCACCCCTTTCCGGAAACTCCCGCAGGTGTTATGCGGCGCGGGACTTAACGAGAGGTGTAACCGCACCTTGAGAATGCATAGCATTTTCCTATATTTCGAACTGTTCCCGAAGCAACGGACCCCGCCATGCCCCTCGAAGCCCCGATCAATTCGCTTGGTTTTGCCAAGGCCCCCGCCGATACCCGCGTCGTTGTCGCGATGTCGGGCGGTGTGGATTCATCCGTTGTGGCGGCAAAACTGGCCGAAGAAGGCTATGATGTCGTGGGTGTGACCTTGCAGCTTTACGACCACGGCGCGGCGCTCGCCAAAAAGGGCGCCTGTTGCGCGGGCCGCGACATCCACGATGCGCGTCGTGTGGCCGAGGAGATGGGTTTTCCGCATTACGTGCTGGATTACGAAAACACCTTCCGCGAAGCGGTGATGGACGAATTCGCCGACAGCTATCTGGGCGGTGCGACCCCTGTGCCTTGCATTCGCTGCAACGAGCGTGTGAAATTCAAGGACCTGCTGCAGACCGCCCGCGATCTGGACGCCGATTGCATGGCGACCGGCCATTACATCCAGCGCAAGATGGGTGCGGCTGGCGCCGAACTGCATAGCGCGGCGGATGCGTCCAAGGATCAAAGCTATTTCCTGTTCTCGACCACGCAGGAACAGCTTGATTATCTACGCTTTCCGCTGGGCCATCACAAAAGCAAGGATGAAACCCGCGCTTTGGCTGCCAAATACGGGCTTAGCGTGGCGGACAAGCCCGACAGTCAGGACATCTGTTTTGTCCCCAACGGCGATTATGCCGCCGTGATCGAAAAACTGCGCCCCGGTGCCGCCGCCCCGGGCGAGATCGTCGATATCAACGGGAAGGTACTGGGCCAGCACAATGGCGTGATCCATTACACCGTTGGCCAGCGGCGCGGGCTTGGTATCGGCGGTCTGGCTGATCCGCTTTATGTTGTCCGGCTGGATGTGGACAAAAAGCAGGTGATCGTCGGGCCAAAGGACATGCTGGCCACCCGCCGCGTGCCTTTGCGCGAAATCAACTGGATCGGGGGCGGCCGACTGACCGATGTCGCTGAACGGCAGATCGCGGTGCGCGTCCGCTCGACCCGTCCGCCGACCGAGGCGATCCTGCGCCCGATCAACGACACCGAGGCCGAAGTCGAACTGCTGGTGGCCGAACAAGGCGTGTCACCCGGACAGGCTTGCGTGTTCTACGATACCGACAGCACGCGGGTTCTGGGCGGCGGCTGGATCTGGCGTGGACAGTAGCACTGCGCACTGCGGCACCTGAATCTTGTAAATGTTAACTAAAAGCGGGTTTGACTGGGGCGCCCGTTGACGCTAGGCCATGACGGGACCGATCCTGTTGTTCTCTGCGAGGGTGCCTCGATGCCTACCACGTTCAACGTCTTCAGTCTGGGTGTCTTGCCCGACATGGACACTCTGGAAGGCAACGCCGATGCCGAAAATGCCTCCGCTCTCGTAGGTTTGACCATCGGAAGCGCGGGTAATGCGCTGGCGGGCCGTATTCAGTCTTTCTCACCGGGATCCACAGGGTTCGGCGCAGGCACGCCCGATGCCTATAACCAGAACAACAATCCGCCAGAAACCTTTCGCATCGACGGCGGTCCTGACCAGACGTTCGATTCCGTCGCCGCCTTCACAGGACGATTGACCTATATCGACGGCAGCCAAAGCGGGATCATCACGCTCATCATCTTTCAGGATACGGCCGGCAACGCATATCTGGCGCCCAATGTGGCCGCAAATGGCAGCCAGACAGCACTGGAGTTCGCGGCGATCCGCTCGATCCAGATCCTGTCGGTCGCACAAAACACCAATATCTCCGGCCTTGCCGCCAACAGGCTGACGGGCAATTTTCTGACCTGTTATGTCGCAGGCACGCTGATCGCGACACCCTCCGGCGATGTGCCTATCGAAACGCTGGCCACAGGCGATCTGGTCACCACACAGGACAATGGCGCACAAGTCATCCGCTGGATCGGCAAAAGCACGGTCACCGCGCGGGGCAATATGGCACCGGTGCGGATCATGGCGGGGGCGCTTGGTCCGCAAAGCCCTGCGCGCGATCTGCTGGTATCGCGCCAGCACCGGATTATGCTGTCCTCGAAAATCTGCCAGCGGATGTTCGGGACCACCGAACTGCTGGTCCCCGCGATCAAGCTGACGGCCCTGCCCGGTATCTTCGTCGAAGAGACGGATTGCGAACTGACCTATTACCACCTGCTGACCGACGCGCATGAGATCATCTTTGCCGAAGGGCTGGCCAGTGAAACCATGCTGACCGGCCCGGGTGCGATGCAGGCACTGGGGCCAGATTATGTGGCCGAGATCGAAGCCATCTTTCCCGATGTGACCACATTGCCGCCATTGCCCGCGCGCCCCATCGCACAGGGCGGCAAACAGATCGAAAAGCTGATCGCGCGGCACCACAAGAACGGCGTGCCTCTTGCGGCGCGGGCGCTGGGCCACCCCTGACTTCTTTTTTCCAGAAATACTCCGGGGTAAGGGGCAGCGCCCCTTGGCGGCGCAGCCGCTAGCTCTTGCCGCGATAGGCTTTCAGCCCGCCCGCAATGAACTTGGCGTTCTTGTAGCCCATGTCGCGCAATGTGGCGGCGGATAGCGCGCCGCGGTTATAGGCGTTGCAATAGCACAGGATCGTGGTGTCCAGATCGCGGATCGCCTCTTCGATGTTCATTTCCAGCTTGCCGCGGCTGACATGGACCGACCCCGGGATGTGATCGGCCTCGTGTTCTTCCTTGTCGCGGATATCAAGGACCACGGCTCCTGCGGCGACCAGCGCATCGACATCTTCGGGGGCGACTTCATCGACCTTGGCGCGCGCCTGATCGGCAAGGGACTGGAATTTCTGGGTATAGGCCATAGCGGTCTTCTTTTCTGTTTGTGTGGCGGCCAAGCTAGGTGCAACCGGCTGTCCCGCACGGTGACATTATCACCATCCGCGCAAAAACTGCTGGCAGATCATCGTCGTCAGCATTACCCAAGGGCCATGATTTACACATCCGCTTCTGACTGGCGCAATGCTGCGCAAAAACGTGTCCTGTTCTTCGCGATGTCGGGGCTGGGCAAGACCTATCTGTCCAGCATGCTGCGCCAGACGGGCGACTGGTTCCACTATTCCATCGATTACCGGATCGGCACCCGCTACATGGGTGAATACATCGCCGACAATGCCAAGCGCGAGGCGATGAAAGTGCCGTTCCTGCGCGACCTTTTGCGCAGCGACAGCATCTATATCGGGTCCAACATTTCCTTCAACGACCTGCGGCCGATGTCGTCCTATCTGGGCAAACCCGGCGATCCGGCCAAGGGCGGGTTGCCATGGGACGAATACACCCGCCGTCAGGACCAGTTCCAAAAGGCCGAGGTCGCGGCGCTGCATGACACGGGCCATTTCATCACCCGCTCGCATGATCTCTACCAATATCCGCATTTCGTCTGCGATACCGGCGGGTCGATCTGCGAATGGGTCGATGTGACCAACCCGCAGGACCCGATCATGACCGATCTGGCCTCCAAGACGCTGATGGTCTGGATCGAAGGCACCGACGCGCACACCGCCGAACTGATCCGCCGGTTTGACCGCGAACCCAAGCCCATGTCCTACGATCCGGTGTTCCTGCTGGCGACGTGGACCGCCTATCTGGCGGAATTCAACGTGGCCCCCGACAACGTGGACCCCGACGATTTCATCCGCTGGGCCTTTGCCAAGGCGCTTGCCCACCGCCAGCCGCGTTACAAGGCGATGGCGGACCGCTGGGGGATCACCGTGGCGCAGGATGAGGTGGCTGAGGTGCGCGATGCGGACGGCTTTGTCGAGATGATCGCGCAGGCCCTTGAGAAGCGGGGCTGACGGGCCTATCTGCTGCTTTCGCTGAGGATACCATTCATGCCGATCAAATTGCCATCCGCCCTGCCCGCCTATGATGTCCTGTCCAAGGAAGGCGTCATGGTGCTGGACGAGGTCACCGCCGCGCGGCAGGACATCCGCCCCTTGCGGATCGCACTGCTGAACCTGATGCCCAAGAAGATCCAGACCGAAAACCAGTTCGCCCGCCTGATCGGGGCAACGCCCTTGCAGATCGAGTTTTCGCTGATCCGCATGAGCGAACACCAGACCCGCAACACCGCCGCCGAACATATGGAGGAGTTCTACAAACCCTTCTCTGACGTGCGGGACGAAAAATATGACGGGCTCATCATCACCGGCGCGCCGATCGAACATCTGCCGTTCCACGACGTCACCTATTGGGACGAGCTCACGCAGGTCTTCGACTGGACCCAGACCAATGTGCATTCCACCTTTGGCGTTTGCTGGGGCGGGATGGCGATGATCAACTATTTCCACGGGGTCGAAAAACACCTGCTGGATCAAAAGCTGTTCGGCTGCCTGCGGCATCAGAACAAAGCGCCCAACTCGCCCTATCTGCGCGGCTTTTCGGATGATTGCGTGATCCCCGTAAGCCGCTGGACCGAAATGCGGCAGGCTGAAATCGACGCCGTGCCGGGCCTGAAAACGCTGATCACAAGCGCAGAGGCAGGACCGGCCCTAGTCGAGGATGCAGGGCACCGCGCACTCTATATCTTCAACCATTTCGAATACGACACCGGCACGCTGAAACAGGAATACGACCGCGATATCGCCAATGGCACGCCGATCAACGTGCCAGCCAATTACTATCCTGATGACGATCCGTTGAAGACGCCACAAAACCGCTGGCGAAGCCACGCGCACCTTCTATATGGCAACTGGATCAACGAGATCTATCAAACCACTTACTTCGATCTGGATAAAATTGGCACTTAAAGCTCTCTCTCTCACGGCGCTGGCGCTGGGCATCGGCGCGTTACTGACCGCTTGCACCGCCCATACCCGCGCCGAACGGTTCGAGGCGGCGTTCCCCCCCGTTGGCGATTTCGTCGAGGTGACCGGCGGGCGCGTGCATTATGTGCAGGCAGGGCAAGGCCCCGATGTGATCTTGCTGCATGGCGCGGGCGGCAATCTGCGTGACTACACCTTTTCGCTGATGGACCAGTTGTCCGACCGCTACCGTGTCACCGCCTTTGACCGCCCCGGCATGGGCTATACCGACCGTGTCCCCGGCATTGCCACCGGCCCCTTTGCCACCGAAGGCGACAGCCCTGCCGCACAGGTCGCCATGCTGCGCGAAGCTGCTGCCGCGCTTGATATCCGCGATCCGGTTGTTGTCGGGCACAGCTTTGGCGGGATTGTCGCCATGGCATGGGCCACAACCGGCCTGACGCAGGATGATCCCACCAATGCTGCCGCTGTTGTCTCTTTTGCTGGTGTGTCGATGCCTTGGCCGGGCGGTCTTGGCGCATATTACACCGTAAACGGCAGTGCGCTTGGCGGTGGTGTCGTGATCCCGCTGATCAGCGCCTTTGTCCCCAAAAGCACGGTGGACAATGTCGTCGCCGTCACCTTTGAACCCCAGTCGCCCCCCGAAGGCTATATCGACCATCTGGGCGGCGAACTCGCGCTGCGTGAACGCACGTTCCGCGCCAATGCGCGTCAGGTGAACACGCTGCGCCCCTTCGTCGTTGAAATGACAGCGCTTTATCCGCAACTGACCATCCCGATCGAGATCATCCACGGCACCGCCGACAACACGGTCCCGATCCATGTGCATGCCGAAGAGCTGATCAAGATCGCCCCCACCGCCAATCTTGTCCGGCTTGATGGCGTCGGCCACCAGCCGCATCATTCGCGCGAGCCGGAGGCAATCGCTGCTATCGACCGCGCGGCCTCCCGCGCCGGATTGCGCTAGGCGCGCTGCATGCCCATACTGGCGCGAAACAGCGCAAAGAGGGTTTCATGGAATTGCCATTCGACGGTGCGATCAGCCGCTATTTCAACAATGACGCCCCGCAGGACATCCGCGACCTGATCAAGGACAGCAAGAAGGACGACATCCTCAACCCCAGCTTTCCCTATGACAGCGAATGGGACAAGGACGGTTACGAGGATGCCATCGCCAAGTTGCAGGTCGAACTGGTACGCATGCAGGCATGGGTGCGCGACACCGGCCAGCGGATCGTCGTGGTCTTCGAAGGGCGCGATGCG
The DNA here is from genome assembly GCF_034652275.1 of Yoonia sp. 72. Lineage (NCBI taxonomy): Bacteria > Pseudomonadati > Pseudomonadota > Alphaproteobacteria > Rhodobacterales > Paracoccaceae > Yoonia > Yoonia sp. 72. The sequence continues at coordinate 351,164 of NZ_JAXIWG010000001.1, forward strand.
GCGGGCAAGGGCGGCACGATCAAGCGGTTCCGCGAAAACCTCAACCCGCGCGGCGCCAAGCTGGTGGCCTTGCCCAAACCCAGCGATACCGAGGCCGCGCAATGGTATTTCCAGCGCTACATCGCACATCTGCCCGCCAAAGGGGAAATGACGATCTTCGACCGCAGCTGGTACAATCGCGGTGTCGTCGAACATGTTTTCGGGTTTTGTACGCCGGAACAGCGCGCCTGCTGGTTTGCGCAAGTCCCCGAATTCGAAGATATGCTGGCCAATGAAGGCATCACCATGTTCAAGATCTGGCTCAATGTCGGACGTGCGACACAGTTGCAACGCTTTCTGGACCGCGAAAAAGACCCGCTCAAGCAATGGAAACTCAGCAGGATCGACGTAGAGGGGCTGGCGCTCTGGGATGCCTATACCGATGCGATCCGCGAAACCTTGGACCGGACCCATTTGCCTTATGCGCCATGGACGGTCGTGCGGTCCGACGACAAGAAACGCGCGCGGGTGCACGTGATCCGCTCCGTCCTGCAAGCGCTTGATTACAATCGCAAAGACCCCGATGCTTTGGGTGCTGTCGATCCGCTGATCGCGGGTGGTCCCGACATCTGGCATGAGTAAACGGGGCTACCACCACGGCAACCTGCGCGCCGAACTGATCGACGGCTGCCTGCGGCTGATCGAAATGCGCGGACCCACGGGTTTCACCCTGTCCGAGGCTGCGCGCGAGGCGGGCGTCACCCCCGCCGCCGTCTATCGCCATTTCGCAGGCCGCGAGGATCTGATCGCCGCCGCCGCACAGGAAGGTTACGCCATTTTCGCGGACCTGATGGAACATGCCTTTGCAGAAGGCAAACCCACCGCCCTGTCCGCTTTCGAGGCGACGGGCCGCGCCTATCTGGCCTTTGCGCGCCGCTATCCGGGGCATTACATCGCGATGTTCGAATCGGGCGTGTCGATCAATCACAGCGCCGATCTGCACGCAGTGGCGACCCGTGCCATGGGTGTGCTGGAAAAAGCCGCCGCCGCCCTCAGCCAGCATATTCCGGCCGAAAAACGCCCGCCGCCGCAGATGTTCAGCGCCCATATCTGGGCGATGTCGCATGGCGTGGTCGAACTTTTCGCACGCGGCAATCCGGGCCGGACCAGCCCCTTTCCCCCCGATGACCTGCTCGAAACCGGCATCGGCATCTATCTGCGCGGGCTTGGCCTGCTGGACCCCGACACATAGGACACCCCCATGGACGGCACATTCGCAGTCATCTTTTTCATTGTCGGACTGACCGACACCTATCTGAACAGCTGCGCGACCGGTTGCTATAGCCTGCAGGACGCACCAGCGCGTGCGGCGGTGCAGATCAGCGATGTGGTGTTTCAGGAAGAGAGTATCACCGAAGAAATCTACGTGACCTACGACCTACCCCGCCGCTATGGCGTGTTCCAGCCGGTCGTGGGCGCGAGCGCCACCGGCGACGGCAGTCTCTGGGTTGGTGCAGGTGCCAAATGGACGACGCAAGACGTGATCGACGGGCCGTTCTTTGTCGAAGCCTCGTTCATGCCAGGGTTTTACGCCGAAGGCGACGGGCCTGACCTAGGCCTGCCGCTTGAATTCCGCGGCGCGCTCGGGGTGGGCTATATGTTCGACAATGGCGCAACACTGACAGTGCTGGCGGACCACAGGTCGAACGGCGATCTGGGCGACATCAATCCGGGGTTGGAAACCGTGGGTCTGCGGTTCGCCATGGTGCTCGACTGACCCCAACGTTCGAGCCCAAATATCCCCCGCGGAGCGCTCCGGCGCAGCCGGAGAGGTAAGGCTACCTTACGCCAGAATGACCAGCGATCGTTCGTCCCAGACCACTTTGGTATGTGTGCCGACTTCCAGCACCGGCCGCCCGATCAGGTTTTTCATCGCGATATTCAGCGGCTGGTCCACGCCCGCGATGCGCACATCGTAATAGGTCATGTCGCCGTAATACACGACCTCGTCGACCACACCGTCGATCAGCTTGCGGTCGGTCGTTTCGCCGTCGAACAGGATGGCGAGCGTTTCGGGCCGCACACCCGCCACGGCAGCGCCCTTGTGCAGCGCCATTGGTGCCTGTTCGGCATTGACGGATACACGACCGAGGCCTGCGACATCGACGACGACCGTCTCGCCGATCTCCTGCACATCGGCCGCCAAAAAGTTCATCTTGCCGATGAATTCGGCCACACGGCGCGAATTGGGGCGACGGTAGAGCGTTTCAGGATCAGCCAATTGCCCGATCTCGCCTTCGAACATGACGGCGATCCGGTCGGACATGACCAGCGCCTCTTCCTGATCATGGGTGACGAGGATGAAGGTGATGCCGACATGGCGTTGCAGGCGGATCAGTTCGACCTGCATCTGTTCGCGCATCTTTTTGTCCAACGCGGACAACGGTTCATCCAGCAACAAAACCTTGGGCTTCAGGATCAGCGCGCGTGCCAAGGCGACCCGCTGCCGCTGGCCCCCCGACAAGGCATGCGACGCGCGTTTGCCATAGCCGGCAAGACCGACCATGGTCAGCGCTTCCTCGACCATCTTGGCCTTGTCGTCCTTGGACAGGTCCGACCGTTTGCGCAGACCAAAGGCCACGTTTTCCGCGACGCTCAGATGCGGAAAGATCGCATAGGACTGGAACACCATGTTCGTGGGGCGCAGGTTGGCGGACACGCCGCGCATATCCTTGCCGCCGATCATCACCACACCGTCGGACACATCCTCCAGCCCCGCGATGGTGCGCAGCAATGTGGTCTTACCACAGCCCGACGGCCCCAGAAGCGAGAAAAACTCGCCCGCATTGATCGTCAGGTCGATCCCGCGCAGCGCGTGGTAATCGCCATAGTATTTATTGACGCCCTTGAGCGTGATCAAAGCTGTCAAAGAAAGCCCCCTTTGTCTTTCACGCCCGCACGGGCCATGCCGCGGCGGCGCAAAAGCTCTGCAATAGTCAACAGGATGATCGACAGCGCGACCAGGATCGTCCCCAGCGCCATGACGACCGGCAGGCTCGCGGGGAACCGCATCAGGCCCCAGATATAGACCGGCATCGTCGGGCTGGTGCCGGACAGGAAGAACGCGATGATGAATTCATCAAGGCTGATGGTGAAGGCGATCAGCATGCTCGAAATGATCCCCGGCATCACCAAGGGCAGCGTCACCAGCCGGAACGCCGAAAACCGGCTTTCGCCAAGGTCCATCGCGGCCTCTTCAAGGCTGGGGTCAAGGTTTTGGAAGGCCCCGTTCAGAATGGCGATGCAAAATGGCGTGCAGATCAGCACATGGGCTGCGATTATCGTCCAGTTGGACAGGCCCATGTCGAAAAGCTGCACCACGACAACCAGCAACGACACCGCGACAATGATCTCTGGCAAGACCAGCGGCAACATGATGAAGCCCATGATCCCCGCTTTGAGCGGAAAGCGGTACATGGCCCCTGCACGAGCGGCGCAGATGCCCAAAAGCGTGGACAGGATCGCCGTCATCACCGCTATGAACAGCGAATTCCTGACCGCCGTGTGCAGCGAGCTGTTGGTCATCAATTCGCCAAACCAGTCGGTCGTGAACCCCGACAGCGGAAAGGCGATGATCGTGGCGTCGTTGAACGCGAAGATCGGCAACAGCAGAATCGGCGCATACAAAAAGATCAGATAGGCGATGGCATAGACACGCAGGCTCATGACCGTCCCCGCAGCCAGCGCCGGTTGAGCAGCACGAACACAAGGCTGATTGCCGTCACCGACAGCATCGCCACGACAGCCAGCGCCGCACCCAAGGGCGCGTTGTTCAGCGCCAGAAACTGCGTCTGGATCATGTTCGCGATCAGCTTTCCGCCTGCCCCGCCCATCAGTTCCGGCGTCACATAATCCCCGATGGTCGGGATGAACACGATCAGCACCGCCGCAACCACACCCGGCATCGCCAAGGGCAGCGTCACGCGGAAGAAGGTCATCACCTTGTTTTCCCCCAGATCGCGCGATGCTTCCAGCAAGGACCGGTCGATCTTTTCCAGTGCCACGAAAATCGGCAGGATGGCAAAAGGCGCAAAAGCATGGGCCAGCGTGATTATCACCGCATTGACGTTATACAGGATAAAGGTCAGCGGCTCGTCGATCAGGCCGATGTTCAACAAACCGGTGTTGATCACACCGTTGTAGCCAAGGATCACTTTCCACAGGAAAACGCGGATCAGATAAGAGGTCCAGAAGGGAATCGTGATCAGGAACAGCCACAGCGACTTGCGGTCGGGGCGCACGTGGAAAGACACGAAATAGGCAATCGGAAAGGCCAGAAGCACCGTCACCAGTGTCACCACCGCCGAGACGTAAAGCGAACGCTGCAACAGCGCGCCAAAGATCGGTTCGTTGATGATGCGTTGGTAGTTGTTCAAGGTGAATGTCGTGTCGACATCCATGAAATTCTGCGTCCAGAAGCTGAACAGGATGATCGCCCCCAAGGGGAAGGCCATCAGCAGCAGCGCATAGAAAAACGGCGGGCTGATCAATATCAGCCCACGCCCGCCCTCAGAAGATGTCAGTTTCTTGAACATGCGCCCGATCTTCATTGTCACGTCGGAAAGATCAATACGAAAGTCGCGTCATCACCCCGATTTGCGTCATATTTTCCGCCATTTGCCACATTTTCAGCCGGTGGCGCGCCCCTGCGGAAAAACGAAAAAAGGCCCGCAGGATGCAGGCCTTTTTCCACGATATCGGGCAGCTTAACGCTTGGAGAACTGGAAGCTCTTGCGCGCTTTCGCCTTGCCGTATTTCTTGCGTTCCACAACGCGGCTGTCGCGGGTCAGGAAGCCGGCGGCTTTCAGCGCGGGGCGCAGGGATGGATCATAAAGCTGCAGTGCCTTGGACACGCCGTGCTTGACCGCACCGGCCTGACCGGAAAGACCGCCGCCCTTGACGGTGGCAACCACGTCGAACTGACCGGCGACGCCGGCGATCGAGAATGGCTGCGCCAGAATCATCTGGAGCACGGGGCGCGCGAAATAAGTCTTCATTTCCTTGCCGTTGACGGTGACCTTGCCGGAACCGGGGCGGATCCAGACGCGGGCGACCGCATCCTTGCGCTTGCCGGTGGCATAGGACCGACCCAGCGCATCGCGCACGGGTTCACGGGGGGCGGCGACGGGGGTTGGTGCCGCAGTTGCGACGCCTTCCGCGACCTGACCCAGCTCTTCGAGCGAATTGACTTGATCGGCCATTATGCGGTCCTCGTGTTCTTCGGGTTCATGGATTTGACATCCAGAACTTCGGGCTTTTGGGCTTCCATGCCATGTTCCGCGCCTGCGAAGATGCGCAGGTGGGTCATTTGCTGGCGGGACAGCTTGCCACCGGGCAGCATGCGCTGGACGGCTTTCTCGATGACGCGCTCGGGGTGCTTGCCTTCGAGGATCTCGGCCTTGGTCTTGGACTTGATCCCGCCGGGGTGGCCGGTGTGCCAGTAATAACGCTCGTCGCGCTTGTTACCGGTCATCTGGATTTTCTCGGCGTTGATCACGATCACGTTGTCGCCCATATCCATGTGCGGTGTGAAGGATGGCTTGTGCTTGCCGCGCAAGCGCATGGCGATGATCGAGGCAAGACGGCCCAGAACAACGCCTTCAGCGTCGATCAGGATCCATTTCTTGTCGATATCCGCCGGGGTAGCGGTAAAGGTTTTCATATCTCACCAGAAGGTTTGTGGTGGCGCAACGCCACGGTCATTCGGATAGGTGGCTTATAAGCGCCATAAAATGCACGTCAAGCGGGGTTGTTCCAAATTAAACATTCAAAAACAATAACTTGCAAATTAGGTATTATTATACCCCACAAATCTACACCGAAATCCGCTGTGGCGGATGGGCCAAAAGATCACGCAGCACATGCATCGCGTCCACAAAGGTCTGATGCGGCACCAGTCCGTTCACCGCAATGCGCACCGCATGGACGCTGCGCCCGTCGCGCAGGGCAAAATCATCGGCGGATTTGATGAGCACGCCTGCGGCATCGGCCGCTTGCAGAAATTCCCCGCTGCGCCAGCCCAAAGGCAGTTCCAGCCAGAGAAACGGCACGTCCTCGGACCAGTTGAGCTTGTACATGCCCAGCACATTGACGGCGGCCCTGATATCTTGTGCGATCCGGTCCCTCACCCCGTCCAGCACAGCGTCGATCCCGGGTTGGGCAAGGATATGGGCATAAAGATCGGTCATCAACCGCGTCACCCCAAAAGAACTGAAGGTCGCGGTACGCACCAGCGCCGATGTCCACCCCTGCGGGGCCAGCGCAAACCCGATCCGCAACGCCGCCGAGATGGACTTCGCCGGCGAAACCACATGCCAGCCCAGATCGGGCAGCAAGGCGCGATAGCTAGGCCCGATATGTGCCGAGCGCATTAGCCGGTAACAATCGTCATCCAGCACATGCACGCCATACCGCTGAGCGATCTGCGCGATCTGGGTCCGGCGTGCGGGGGTCGTGTGCCGCACCGTCGGGTTGCAGACCTCGGACGAGGTGCAAAAGACCTGCACGCTCTGCGACTTGATCAAAGCCTCAAAGGCCGCAGGGTCAGGCCCCTCCGCATCCCAAGGCACGCCCACCACATCGGCACGGCACATCGCAGCGGCATAGCGAAAGCCACCGTAGCTCAGCGCATCAACCGCCACGACAGGGCGCGCGCCATGCAGGATGGTCTGCAGGATCATCACGACAGCGCTTTGCCCGCCGTGGGCCGTGACGATATCGTCCACCGTAAAGGCGCCGATCCGCTCGACGCCCAGATAAGCTGCCACGGCCCTGCGCGCGGCCAGATCGGTCTGCCTGTCGGGATAACGCAGCAGATGTTCGGTCGGCATGCTGTCGGCAAGATAGTGCATCGCCTCGCGGATCATCTGCCCCTGCCCCATATCCGGCATCTTGGGGCTCAGCAGATGCGCCACATCGGCGGCATGTGACATGCGGTCATCGGCCGCCAGAATCGCAGGGCTGGCAGGGCGCAGGCTGCGCTGTGCGCTCGCCACAAAAGTGCCGCGCCCGACGACCGCGATCAGGCGGCCTTCTTCGGTCAGCAGCTGATAGGCACGCGCGACGGTCCCGGGTGTCACGCCGATCTGATAGGCCAGATCACGCACGGGGGGCAGTTTGGCCTCCGGTGCCAATTGTCCCGATAGGATTGCTTCACGGACCGCCTGTGCCAGCGCTTTGAATTTCGATTTCCCTGCGAGGCCAAGCGGTGATTTGAAAATTGTATCCGATACAATCATTTCATGGACCTTTCGTTGGCGCGTATTGTATCGTTTCCTTGTAACGTACAGCTATATTGTGTCAATACAATATGAAAGGATTGTCCCATGTCATACACGATCCAGCCAATGCAAATCGCGGTGCTGACCAGCCAGTCCCATGTGCCGGTCATGGCCGGACTGGCCTTGCGTTTCGCGGTGATCGTGACCACATGGGACCTGCGCCGGAGGACGCGTGTACATTTGCGCGACCTGCCGCCGCATCTTCTGCGCGATATTGGCCTGGACCACCCCGCGGCGATGGCCGAAGTGTCCAAGCCTTTCTGGCGGGCCTGACACCCCCGCCTCTTCCTGACTGGGCCGGGGGTTCCCGGCCCATTTTTCATGTAGGCGGGATCGCATAGGTCAGGCTGGCGCGCGCCACGGGGGCCGCCTGCCCCGCGCTAAAGATCAACGCATCCGTCACGGCGAGCGCACGGCCCAGTTTCAGCAACCGCGCCTCGCAGACCAGCATCTGGCCCGCGGCGGGCTTGCGCATGAAGTCGATGCTGCAATTGGTGGTGACCGCCAGCGCCTTGGGCCCGATATTGGCAAGGATGATCAGATAGGCGGTCACATCCGCCAGCGCGAACATCGCAGGGCCAGAAACCGTGCCGCCCGGGCGCAGGTGACGGTCCGCGACAGGCATCTGCACCGTGATCCGGTCCGCTGACAGGTCGGAAATGATGAAATCGCCCTGCACCTGCGGAAAGGCTGTTTCCAGAAACCCGTGCAGATCGGCGGCATCCATTTTTAGCGTCATCACTTCCCCTCGCACCCATGCTCGCCTAGCATGAAGCCACACATGACAAAGGACAAGCCGATGGACATCCTGCTGCGCCAAGACCGCGACCATATCGCCCATCTGACGCTGAACGCACCCGACAGGCTCAACGCGCTCTCTGACGCGATGCTGGCGGCGCTGCATGGCACGCTGGACCAGATCGCCGATGACACCGAGGTCCGCGCGGTCGTCATCGCGGGCCATGGCAAGGCCTTTTGCGCAGGCCACGATCTGCGCGAGATGCAGGCAGGGCGGCAGGCCGCCGATGGCGGGGCCGCCTATTTCGCCGATCTCTTCGCGCGCTGTGCGGCTGTGATGCAGCGGATTCAGTCGATGCCGCAGCCTGTCATCGCGCAGGTCCATGGTATTGCCACCGCCGCCGGCTGCCAGCTTGTCGCGACCTGTGACCTCGCCGTTGCGGCGGATGACACGCGCTTTGGCGTTAATGGCGTCAATATCGGGCTGTTCTGTTCCACCCCGATGGTCGCGCTCACCCGCAACATCCCCCGCAAAGCCGCGTTCGAAATGCTGTCGACAGGCCGCTTCATCCATGCAGATGAGGCCACCCGCCTTGGTCTCATCAACCGTGCGGTGCCTTTGGCAAAACTCGCTGACGAAACCCGCGCCCTTGCGCAATCCATCGCTGCCAAACTGCCCGTCGCGGTCAAGATCGGCAAATCCGCCTTCTACGATCAGGCGCAACTGACCACGGCCGAGGCCTACGCCTATACCAGCGCCGTGATGGTGGAGAACATGATGGTCCGTGACACCGACGAAGGCATCACGGCCTTCCTCGAAAAGCGCGCGCCCGACTGGTCATCTTCAGAGTAAAAATATCCCCGCCGGAGGCATAAAAGTTCTAGAGCCCGTATATCCCCGAAAACTTTGCCTCCAGATAGTCGAGCAACGGCCCCTCATGTGGCGCAAATCCGGCGGCATGGGTGATCGTCTCGACTGGTGTGCGCAGGCCGCCGAACTGTTGCAGATTGCTGCGCAGCCAGCCTGTCGCGCGTGACGTATCCCCGCGCGCCAGATCATCGTCCAGATCGGGCACCGCCGCGCGCAGGGCCTGATGCAGGCAGCCCGCATAGACATTGCCCAAGGTGTAGGTCGGGAAATAGCCGAACAGCCCTTCGGACCAATGCACATCCTGCAAGACGCCGTTGGACGGCCGGTCCACTGCGAAACCGAAATCGGCGGCAAAGCGGTCGTTCCACGCGCATTCCAGATCGTTCACCGCCAGATCACCTGACACCAGCGCGCGTTCCAGATCGAAACGCAGCAGCACATGCAGGTTATACTGCAATTCATCGGCTTCGGTGCGGATGAAGCCATCGCTGACGCGGTTGACGCAGGCGTAGAACGCATCCTCATCCGCGATGCCGAAATCCCCGAACGCATCCCGCATCTGCCCGTAAAGCCAGCCGGTGAAGGCGCGACTGCGGCCAAGCTGGTTTTCGTAAATCCGGCTCTGGCTTTCATGCACGCCCATCGATACGCCCGCCCCCAGCGGTGTCAGCAGATGCGCACGGTCGATCCCCTGTTCATAGGCGGCATGGCCGACCTCGTGGATCGTGGAATAGAAACAGTTGAACGGATCGGCGGGGTTGGTGCGCGTCGTGATCCGCACATCAAGGCCGGAACCCGACGAGAACGGATGCACCGCCTTGTCGATCCGGCCCGTGTCCAGATCATAGCCGAAGGCCAGCGCAAGCTTGGTCGACAGCGCAAGCTGCGCTGTCTCGTCGAACAAGCCGCTCAGCGCGGGCGGCTTGGGCTGGTCCAGCACGGCGGCGCGCAGGTCCACCAAGCGCGGGCGCAATGCGGCGAACATCGCACTCAGGCTCGCCCCCGTTGCGCCGGGTTCGTAGTCATCGAGCAGCGCATCATACGGGTCGGCATTGCCCGCGATGGCGGCAGCCTCTTCACGGCGCAAATCAAGCACCTGTTGCAACACAGGCAAAAACGCCGCGACATCCTCTTCCGCGCGGGCCTTGGCCCAGATGCGATGCGCGCGCGACGTGGTCTGCGCCAGCGCGGTGGCCAGCCGTGCCGGCACCTTGGTCGCGCGGTCGAAACTGCGCCGGATATGGCGCAGGTTGGCGGCAGCGACATCGTCCGCCGCCTCGGCCTTTTCCAGCCAGTCACCCACACGCGGGTCCGTGCGGCGGGCGTGCAGGATGCTGGCCATCGCGCCATGTTCCTCGGCGCGCTGCGGGCCCGCGCCATCGGGCATCATGGTTTCCTGATCCCATCCCAAACGGCCCGCGACCTGCGCCAGCGCCTCGGTGTCACGCTGGAAGGCCATCAATTCGGAATAGGCGGTCATCATGCAGTCCTCACGGATTGGGCTTTGGGATAGCGCGCCATGAACCGCGCGCGCAGGATCGTGGCCCAGAGGATCACGGCCAGAAATTGATGTGTGATCGCCAGATGCACGGGGGCCGAATAAATCACCGTCACGATCCCCAGCACGACCTGCAGCGCCATCACCGCCATCATCATGTTGAAGGACGCCCGGATATAGCGGTTGGCCGATTTGCGCGCGATCCACCAGATCACCAGTGCCCCCGCAAACAGGATATAGCCCGCCATCCGGTGCATGAACTGCACCAGCCCCGCATCCTCGAAGAAATTGCGCCAGACAGGGTCAAGGCTGAAAGGGTCCGGCGGAAAGAATCCGCCCGCCATCAGCGGCCAGTCCGGAAAGGCGCGGCCCGCGTCGATGCCAGCGACCAGCGCGCCCAGCAGAATCTGCACGAAGGCCAGCCCCACCAGCACGCCGCCCCATTTCGCCAGCCGCGCATCGCCCGACCGGCGCGCCTGTAACAGGTCAGCTGACGGGCGGCCCAGCAGATAGACATACCATGCGATGAAGCCGAAGATCACAAAAGCCAGCCCCAGATGCGTGGCAAGGCGGTAGGACGCAACGCTCAACATGCCTTCCTGCAGGCCGGATGCGACCATCCACCAGCCGATCGCCCCCTGCAAACCACCCAAGGCGCCAAGGAACAACAGCCGCCCCGTCCAGCCCGCGGGGATCTGGCGGCGCAGCAGGAAATAAAGGAACCCCAAAGCCCAGACGAGACCGATGAACCGGCCCAATTGCCGGTGGCCCCATTCCCAGTAATAAATGACCTTGAATTCATCCATGCTCATACCGCGATTCATCAGCTGGTACTGCGGGATCTGGCGGTATTTGTCGAATTCGGCCTCCCAGGCTTCGGCCGACAGCGGCGGCAAGGCCCCTGTCACCGGCGCCCATTCGGTGATCGACAGGCCACTGTCCGTCAGTCGCGTCAACCCGCCCACCGCAATCATGATGACGACCAGCGCGAACAGCGACATGAGCCACGCTCTGATCGCCAGCCGTGCACCTTGGCCCGCACGGGCGATGCCACCCGGTGTTGCGGTCTGTTTGGGGCTGTCGCCGACCTCTTCGAAAATGCTGCGCTTGGTTGCCATGGCCGTCTCCGTCTTGTTGCGGCGGAACCTAGGTCCGGCACGCCGCAAGCGCAAGCGTCAGGGTGCCACAGGGCGTCAGCCGCGGTCTTTCCAGCGCACCATCTGGCGCAGGATTCCGTGCAGCATCTGGACATCCGCACGCGTCAGCGGCATCCGCGACCACAGGTTGCGCAGGTTCATCTGCATATTCGCGGCCTTGTGGTCGGGGAAAAAGAACCCTGCCTCGTCGAGGCGGTCCTGATAATGATCAGCCAGTTTCTCGATCTCGATCTGGGTCGCCCAATCGCCCGGTGCATCATGGCGCAAAGGCACAACCTCGGTTGCAACCCGCCGCCATTCATAGCCGAGCAACAAGACGCATTGCGCAAGGTTCAGCGACGGAAAGTCCGGGTTCACCGGCACGGATATAATGGCATTGGCGCGCGCGATATCGTCGTTTTCCATGCCCGCGCGTTCGGGGCCGAACATGACGGCCACCTTGCCGCCTGCAGCGATGCGCGCATGGGCGTCCTGCATCGCGGCCTCGGGCGACATGACCGGCTTGGTCAATCCGCGCGGACGGGCGGTTGTCGCATAGACGAAATCGCAATCGGCAATCGCGGCGGCCGTATCATCGAACAGTTGCGCCTCATCGAGCAAACGGCCCGCCCCGCTTGCCATGGCGACAGCGCGCTGGTTGGGCCAGCCGTCGCGCGGGGCGATCACGCGCATCCGGTCCAGCCCGAAATTCCACATGCCGCGCGCGGCGGCCCCGATGTTTTCGCCCATCTGCGGACGGATCAGGACAAAAGCGGGCTGCGGGGTCGTCACGGGCATCAGGGCTCCTTGGATGAAACTGCGCCCTGTTACGCCGCCCCCCGCGCCAAGGCAAGCAAGGCATGGCCAAAGCGTGCGATCCCCGCTAGATACGGGCGAACCTTTCCCAGACCGGACCAACCCAGATGTCGGACGCCGCAGACACCCCGCAAATCTACCTGATCACGCCCACGGATTTCGATGTGATGACCTTTCCCGACCGGCTCGCCGCTTGTCTGGACAGCACCGAAATCGGCTGCGTCCGGCTGGCGCTCGCGACCAAAGACGACAGCAAGATCGCGCGCGCAGCCGATGCATTGCGCGCCGTGACCCATGCCCGCGACGTCGCACTGGTGATCGAAAGCCATGTGCTGATGGTCAACAGGCTGGGGCTGGACGGTGTGCACCTGCTCGATGCCGCGCGGTCGGTGAAAAAGATCCGCAAGGATCTGGGCGATGACGCCATCGTCGGCGCATTCTGCGGCAATTCGCGCCATGACGGCATGACCGCGGGCGAGCTTGGCGCCGATTACATCAGCTTTGGCCCTGTCGGCGCCTCCGGCTTGGGCGATGGACGCACCGCCGATCTAGACCTTTTCGCCTGGTGGTCGGACATGATCGAGGTGCCGGTTGTCGCCGAAGGCGCGCTCAACGCCAACCTGATCCGGCAACTCACGCCACATACCGATTTCTTCGGCATCGGCGATGAAATCTGGCGCGAAGACGACGCAACAGCAGCACTCGGCGCTCTGCTCAAGGCGATGCACCCTTAGACTTCTTTTTTCCAAAAATACGTTGCCTGTCCCGGATTTGATCCGGGAGGGTGAGGCGCGCAGCGACGAGGGGCAGCGCCCCTAGCCTGCCAACCCCGCGCGCACACGCTCCTCCAAGGCACGCGCCAGTGCCTTGCGATCAGCAAAGTCGCGGACCTGCACGGACGGGTGATAGATCACGGTTACGCCGCCTTGACGCTTTGCGGCCAGAGTGCTCAGCAGATGCGGGCCAAAGCCCATATTGCCCCACCAGCCGTAGAACCGGGCATCCGCCCCCGCGGGGGCGCGATAGCACAGGGTGACAGGCTGCACCTGCAGGTCCGCGCGCAAGGCCGGGTCCAGAAACGCCGCAAACAGCGTCGGTTTGAACGGCAGCACCTGCAATCCGTCGGTCGAGGTGCCTTCGGGGAAGAACAGCAGTTTATGCCCCGCCTGCAACCTATCGCGGAAGGTGTCGATCTGGCTTAGCGTGTCGCGGCGGTCGCGGCGGATGAACACAGTGCCGGTCGCGCGCGCCAGCCAGCCGATCCCGGGCCAGCCTGCCACCTCGGATTTCGACACGAAATAGATCCGCTTGCGCGCGTTCAGCGCAAAGATATCCAGCCAGCTTGCGTGATTGGCGACCACCGCACCCGGGCCGCGCATGGGCGTGCCGCTTGTCTGATAACCCATGCCCAGCAGCATGAAGGCCGACCGACAAACGGCTTGGGTGACAAACGGTGTCACAGGACGGCGCAGCCCGCAGAGGGGGCGCTCGATCAGGCGGATCAGCAACAAAAGCAGCAGCCCGCCAAAGACCACAAAGGCCAAAGGCACACCGCGGCGCAATACGCGCAACCAGTCGCGCCATGCCAGCGGCGGATGCCCTGGCGGAGGGGTGCCGTACCATGTGTCAGCCATGCGCAAGCGGGCGTGAATAGATCTGTTTCTGCCGCAGACTGACGCAGGATGTGGGCAGGATCAGGCAGACATCGGTGGTATTGAACGCCTCGTCCACATAGACGCCCTGCCCGACGACGCCGCCGATCCGCAGATAGGCCTTGATCAGCGCGGGCGTGTCGCGCATCGCGGCGACGCGGTCGATCCGGTCTAGCGGCAGTGGCGCGAACGCCCGCGCGCCCAGACCTGTCGCCTGCACCTGAAAGGGTGGCGGTGCGGCGTGGCGGTGGAACAAAAGGCTCAGCGGTGCAGCCAGACGCTCAAGGTCAGTACCGTGAAACGAGGCGACCCCGAACAGCACGTCGATGCCTTGTGCCTGCACGTGATCGGCCAGCGCCTGCCACAGATGCATCATGGCGATCCCGCCGCGATAGTCGCGGTGCAGGCAGGACCGGCCCAGTTCCAGCAGCTTGAGCCCAGACCGTGTCAGCGGTGCAAGGTCGAATTCGGTCGCGCAATAGAACTGGCCCGCCGCCTGCGCTGCTTCTGCATCCAGCAGGCGGTAAACGCCCACGACCTGATCCGCGTCCGGCCTTGCCAGATCGCGCAGGATCAAATGCGTGGCATGGGGATCGAATGCATCCTTTTCCAGTCGGGCGGTATGGTCCACCAGCGGGCCATCGCCGCCCAGTTCGGCCACGAACACCTCATACCGCAGGCGTTGCGCCGCCCGCAGATCGGCTGCACCCTGCGCGATCGCAACCGAAAACTGCGGCGAAGGCCGCAATGTCATTGGCAAGGTTTGAGAATTTGTACGGATGTTTGTCATTAAGGATTGGTTAACTTTTTCTTCGCCATAGTCAGACGGGTCCGCAAAGCAAATGGTTGACACAAAATCAAAAACAACTACTCAAGGTTGTGGACTGTTCGTGGTTACGATTTCCAAGACAATGTGGTTTCCATCAATGACGATCTTGCCCGCCTCTCTGAAATTCACGGTGATCCGGCCCCCGATATTGGACTGCACCTGCCCCACGCCCCAGTCGGGCTGGTGGGGATGCCGGACCAGCATACCGGGTTCGAGAATGGCGTTCATCCCTGACATTCCTGTTTTTCCTTACTGGAGCCTACGCCATGCAGCCTGATCTTGCCACACTCGTCGGCTCGCGGATTTGTCACGACCTTATCAGCCCAATCGGTGCCATCGGCAATGGGCTCGAATTGCTGTCGCTGACGGACGGTGATCAGGGGGCCGAAATGGACCTGATTTCGGACTCTGTCCAGAACGCCAATGCGCGCATCCGGTTTTACCGCATCGCTTACGGCGCGGCCAGTGCCGACCAGATGCTGAGCAGCGCCGAGGTCCTGTCGTTCATCTCGGTGCTGGCGCGTGGCGGGCGGTTTACCTATTTCTGGCAGGTGGCCGAGGATCGCCCCCGCCGCGAGGTACGTTGTGCGCTCTTGTTGCTGCAATGTTTCGAGGCGGCGATGCCTGTGGGTGGCGATATCCATGTGCAGTTCATCGACGACCGCTGGGTGCTGAGCGCGGAAAGCCTGCGTTTCAGGATCGACAACTGTCTTTGGGACCGGCTGGCCAATGGCGATACGGCCTTTCCCTATTCGGCCGCACAAGTCCAGTTCGCGCTTTTGCCGGGCCTGCTGGCCGAGGCGGGCCGGAGCCTGAAGATCAAGATGAGCAGCGACCGGATCGTCGCGCAATACTGAACGGCGGCAAGGGGCGCTGCCCCTCGTCGCTACGCGCCTCACCCCGGAGTATTTGTGGAAAAAAGAAGTCGGGGCCGTTCAGGCGCGCACGGCGCCATTACCGCTGACAAGATATTTGAAGCTGGTCAGCTGTTCGGCACCGACTGGCCCGCGCGCATGCATCTTGCCGGTGGCGATTCCGATTTCGGCACCCATGCCGAATTCGCCGCCATCGGCGAACTGGGTCGAGGCATTGTGCATCAGGATCGCGCTGTCGAGTTGGGCAAAGAAATGGGCGGCGGCCTGCGCGTCTTCGGTGATGATCGCGTCGGTGTGGTTGGACCCGAACTGGCGGATATGGGCGATGGCTTCGTCCACGCCGTCAACCAGTTTGGCCGCGCAGATCATGTCGAGAAATTCGTGGCCGAAATCATCCGGTTGCGCCTTGGTGGTGCCGGGTATCTTTGCCAGGTCGCCAGCGGCGCGCACCTCGACCCCGGCTTTCAGCAGCGCATCAATCAGCAAGGGCCCGTGCTGGGTATAGAACCGCCAATCGATCAGCAGGCATTCCATGGCACCGCAGATACCTGTGCGGCGGGTTTTGGCGTTCAGCACGATCTCCAGCGCCATGGCGGGATCGGCGGTGGCGCCGACGTAGATGTGGCAGATGCCTTCGAGATGGGCAAAGACCGGCACCCGCGCCTCGCGCTGGACAAGCCCGACAAGCCCTTTGCCGCCGCGCGGCACGATCACGTCGATATGGTCGGTGGCGGTCAGCATCGCGGACACGGCGGCACGGTCGCGGGTGGGCACAAGCTGGATCGCACTGGCGGGCAGGCCCGCCTGTTGCAGCCCGGTTTGCAGGCATTTGTGGATCGCGGTGGAGGAATGGAAACTTTCCGACCCGCCCCGCAGGATCACCGCATTGCCCGATTGCAGGCAAAGCGCGCCGGCATCCGCCGTCACGTTCGGGCGGCTTTCATAGATCACGCCGACCACGCCCAAAGGCGTGCGCACGCGGCGGATATGCAGGCCTGTGGGCATGTCCCATTCGGCGATCACCTCTCCGACGGGATCATGCTGGGCCGCGACATTGCGCAGCCCTTCGGCCATCGCACGGATGCGCGGTTCGGTCAGGATCAGGCGGTCCATCATCGCAGGGCTGAGGCCCTTTTGCTCGCCGTAAACCTGATCTTCGGCATTGGCGTCGAGGATTTCCATGATGTTGTCGCAGATCGCATCCGCCGCCCCGATCAGCGCGGCATATTTGCGTTCCGATCCGGTGGTGGCCAGAACGGTGGCGGCAGCGCGCGCATCGGCGCCGATTTTTGCCATCAGGGTTTGGATCTCTGTCATGTTCTGTCCTTACAGCACCATATCGTCGCGATGCACCAAGGCGGCGCGGCCTTCGTAACCCAGTATCGCTGCAATTTCGGTCGAGCGGCGGCCCATGATCTGGCGCGCTTCGGCGCTGGTATAGCGGGTCAGGCCCTGCCCCAGATGCACGCCCGCTGCATCGGCGATGGTGATGACCTCGCCGCGCCCGAAACTGCCGATGATCCCCGTCACGCCCGCAGGCAGCAGGCTCTTGCCTGACACCAGCGCCTTGCCCGCACCGTCATCCACCGTCACCGTGCCGCGTGGTTTCATCGCGGCGATCCAGCGTTTGCGCGCGGCTTGCGGGTCGACCTGCGCGGTGAACCAAGTGCTGCGCGCGCCGTCGGCCAGCGCCTTGAGCGGGTGCAGGTCTGTGCCAAGGGCGATGGCCATGGCACAGCCGCCTTCGGTCGCGATTTTTGCGGCCATGATTTTGGTAATCATCCCGCCTTTGGACAGGGCAGATCCGACATCGCCGGCCATGCCTTCGATCTCGGTCGTGATTTTATCAACAATGGCAAGGTGTTGCGCGGCGCTGTCGATCTTGGGGTTGCCGGTGTAAAGCCCGTCCACATCCGACAACAGCACCAGCTGATCCGCCCCGATGGTCACAGCGACCTGCGCGGCAAGCCGGTCATTGTCGCCATAGCGGATCTCATCGGTGGCGATGGTGTCGTTTTCGTTGACGATGGGCACGACGCCGAAGCCGAGCATGGTTTCCATCGTGGCTCGACTGTTGAGATACCGTCGTCTATCTTGAGAATCCTCAAGCGTGACAAGGACTTGGCCCGCGATGATGCCATGCGGGGCGAGCACCTGTTCATAGGCCCGCGCCAGCCGGATCTGGCCCACGGCGGCGGCGGCCTGTGACTGTTCCAGCGCCAGTGCAGCCTGCGGCAGACCCAGAACACCGCGCCCCAAGGCGATGGAACCGGAGGAGACAAGGATCACATCTGCCCCGCGCGCCTTGATCTGCGCCACATCGGCGGCGAGCGATGTCAGCCAGTCCTGCCGCAAGGCCCCTGTCGCGGCATCGACCAGCAAGGCCGAGCCGATCTTGACGACCAGCCGTTTTGCGTCGCTTAAGGTTGCCATTCGGGGTCATCCGTGGCGGCGTCTGCGGTGCGGTGGCGCAGGCGGTTGTCGTCGATCTCTGCGCGCAACGCGCGCAGCACGTCGGTGATCCCTTCGCGGCTGACGCCGGACATCAGCATCACGGGGCCGACGGCGACCTCGGCCAACTCATCGCGCAGAAATGCACGTTCTTCCTCGTCCAGCGCGTCGATCTTGTTCAGCACGGTGATGCGCGGCTTGTCGGCCAAATCACCGCCGTATTGTTCCAGTTCGTGAATGATCGTCACCAGATCACCCGCCGGATCGCCGGATGTCCCGTCGATCAGATGCAACAGCACCGCACAGCGTTCGACATGGCCAAGGAACATATCGCCCAGACCGCGCCCTTCGCTGGCGCCCGCGATCAGGCCGGGGATGTCGGCGACCACGAATTCCACATCATCCACGCCGACGACGCCGAGGTTGGGGACCAAAGTGGTAAACGGATAATCCGCGACCTTGGGGCGCGCGTTGGAGGTTGCCGCCAGAAAGGTGGATTTGCCCGCATTGGGCATGCCCAAAAGGCCCACATCCGCGATCAGTTTCAACCGCAGCCAGATCGTGCGCTCGATCGCCTCTTGCCCCGGATTGGCGCGGCGGGGGGCCTGATTGGTGGCTGTCTTGAAATGCAGGTTGCCCCAGCCGCCATTGCCGCCCTTGGCGATGATGACGCGCTGGCCGACCTCGGTCAGGTCGGCGATGACGGTTTCCTCGTCCTCGTCGATGATCTCGGTGCCGACGGGAACGCGCAGGACCTTGTCCTCGCCATCCTTGCCGGTGCGCTGGCTGCCCATGCCGTGCTGGCCGCTGCCCGCGAAAAAGTGCTGCTGATAGCGGAAATCGATCAGCGTGTTCAGCCCGTCGACAGCCTCGACGATCACATCGCCGCCATCACCGCCGTCGCCGCCGTCAGGCCCGCCATATTCGATGAACTTTTCGCGGCGGAAGGAAATACAGCCCGCACCACCGGCACCGGACCGGATATAGACCTTGGCAAGATCGAGAAACTTCATAGGTTCGGGCTTTCTGGGCTGTTCAGCGCAGGCGATAGTCTATTGTGCCGCGCTTCTCAAGCCATGCCAATCGGAACGGGCCAGACGATAGTAATGGCACAGAACAGGCAGCCGCCGCGCGACGCTGTGTTCATAGCGGGTCTGGACATGCGCAAACCCGCATTTTTGCAGGACCCGGGCCGATGCGGCGTTGTCTTGCCAGATTGACGCGACAAGATGTGGCCAGTCATAGGTAGCAAAGGCATGGGTGATCGCATCTGCGCAGGCGCGGGTCATGACGCCTTTGCCCTGCGCCTGTGGCGACAGTTTGTAGCCAAGGATTCCCTTTGTGACGGCAACTGACCCGATCATCCAGTCGTCCTGACAGATCGCCCAGACAAACCCTTCGCCGCCATAGGCCTGACAGCGCGCGCGCGTGAAGGCAGGCTGGGGCGGCCAAGGGTAACTCCCCAGTTGGCGCACAACCGACCAGTCGCTGACGATTGTATGCATCGCGTCGAAATCACCGGCTTGCGGGGGGCGGTAGGTCAGATCAGCCATTGGTTTGGTTCCAGGTTGCCCAGGTCAGCTCCATCCTTTGCAGCGCAACGGGCGCGTCAGCGTTTACCGGCATGATTGTTTCGATATGGGTGTCGGTAAAGCCCAACTTCGTGAGGATCGCGCGCGATGCGGCATTCCCTGCAAAATACCCAGATAGGACGGGCGCGGTTTGATCGGTGAAATACCACGTCAGCACCGCGCGCGCTGCCTCGGTCATCACCCCCTGCCGGTGATACGCCTGAGCCAGCCAATAGCCCAGATCTGGTTTGACCGAAATCAGACCGATCAGCCCGGCCCCCTGATCGATCGCCCAATGGGCATCGTCAGGACTATGTTGCACCATCTCGATGAAGCTATCCGCATCCGCGAGCGTATAGGGAAACGGCACCTGTGACAGCCAGCGTGTCACATCCCAGTTGCGCAGTGTATCCGTGATCGCGGTACTGTCCGACGCAGCCAGAGGGCGCAGCGTCAGCCGCGCCGTCTGCAAAATCGGAACAGTCACTGCCCTGTTTTCAGCGTATAGGTCCAGGTCGGCACGGTCGCCCCGCGCGAGACGGAAAACGCCTCTGCGTCGCCCAGATAGTCAAAGCCGCAATTGGTCAGCACGCGGGCGGAACCGGGGTTGTCCTGAAACACCTCGGCGAAAATGCGTTCGGACTGATGCGGGTTCGCGGCGATCAGGGCGCGCACGGCCTCGGAGGCATAGCCCGTGTTCCAGAAGGCCGGTGCGATCCAGTAGAAAATTTCCGATTGCGCGCGGTCCATGCGTTCAAGGCTGATCAGCCCCAATGCTTCGGCATGGCCATTGGCGGACCCGTCGATGATCCAGACATCCTCGGTCCGGTCGGGGCGCAGGGCGCGTTCGATCATGGCCTCGACCGTGCCGGGGGGCAAGGGATGGGGCACAGACCGTGTGCCGCGCGCGACGCGGTCGTCGCTGGCATACATGGCAATCAGCCCTGCATCCGATTTGCGGCACGGGCGCAGGATGAAACGATCCGACGGGATCGTCTGCTGCACGGCGATTTCCTCGTGGATCATGTTTTCCCTCCTCGAAAACAAGCCAGTTTGGCGCTGTCTAGACCGACATGGTGGCGATTTTGTGAATAAAAAAGGGGACCGGTGAAAACCGATCCCCTCAAATGTTCGTGCTTGAGATTTTCGGCTTACTCTGCGGCCTCCGCCACAGGGAGAACCGAAATAAAGGTGCGGCCTTTCAGGCCCTTGTGAAACTTCACGGCACCTTCGGCTGTTGCAAAGATCGTGTGATCCTTGCCCATGCCGACGCCCATGCCTGGCCACATCTTTGTGCCGCGCTGGCGCATGATGATGTTGCCGGGGATGACGGCTTCGCCGCCGAATTTCTTCACACCAAGACGACGACCCGCAGAGTCGCGTCCGTTACGGGATGAACCGCCTGCTTTTTTATGTGCCATCTCGTCTCTCCTTAAGCTTTGGACAGCTCGGCTGCTTGCGCAACCCAGCCTTCACGTTCGATGCGGCCTTTGAACGACAGCTTTTCGTTGAACGCAGCGATATCCTCTTCGGACCAGGCTGCGATCTGCGCAAATGTCGTCACGCCAGCGGCATGCAATTTCTTTTCCAGTGCAGGGCCGACGCCCGACAGCAGTTTCAGGTCGTCGCCACCGGCAGGAGCTGCGGCGGCTTTGGGCGCTGCGGCTTTCTTGGGCTTAGCGATGCCTTTGGGATTCACGCGGGGCGTGATTTCCATCTTGATGCCGGCACCGGACACTGCGGCCATCACGCCGGATTTGTCGGCACCTGTTTCCAGAATGTCGGCGATCCGCACCAGCGTCAGTTGCTGACGGTGGCCTTTCTTGCGCTGGCTGCCGTGCTTACGGCGGCGTTTGACGTAGTTGATGGTCTTTTCGCCCTTGATCTGGTCGATCACCTCGGCCTGCACGCCTGCGCCCGCAACCAAAGGAGCACCAACAGTCGAGCCGACCATCAGAATCTCGTTGAACTGGATCTTGTCGCCGGCTTTTGCTGCCAACTTTTCGACGCGCAGAACGTCGCCAGAAGCGACCTTGTACTGCTTGCCGCCGGTTTTGAGAACCGCAAACATATGTTATTCCTTCATTTTCCGCGTCATTGAGGCCCCGGAATGGTCCGGCGTTTGGTGCCTGTGGACTGCGCGCCCGTAGGCGTCATTTCGCACAAATCCCGACAAAACCCTTGTCGAGATGGCGGCTTATCAGTCCAATGCCCCTGTAAGTCAAGCCAAAAGAAGGTGAAAAACCCCCATGCGCCCTGCCCTGATCCTGCCGCTGATCCTTGCCGCCTGCACCACGGACCCCAGCAATCCCGGTATGCCGGTGTTCACTCCGCTGACCGCCATGACCGACCCCGGCTATGCGCAAAAGCGCGGGCAGGTCGAGATTATCGTCAAGACCAATTATGACGCCATCCGCCGCGACATCGACGCAGGCGGCGGGCCTGTGCTGGTGGCGGCGATGGATGCGGCGGGTGTGCCGATGCAGGACAGGCCCACCCGCGTGATCCAGTTGCAGTCCGACATGGGGCTTTACGATGTGAACCCCGGCGCGCTGGTCACGGCGCTGATGGTCTTCGGCGGCTAGAAGCTGCCGACCGTGCTGTCGCGGAAGGCCACCAGATCCCAGAACGCCTTGGACCGCGCGATATCATTGGCCAGATCAGTCGGCACGCCGCGCGCGATCATCCGGTTGTAAAGGTCTTGCGGAAAGCCGGGTGATACGGATGGCACGCTGACCATCGGGTTGATGTCGGTGGGGCGCGCTGCAGCATCGGCGGGACACCCGCGGGTCGGATCGCCATTGGCGCTGCGGCCATCGGCGCGCAGTTTTTGCACGGCCGCGAAATAGATTGCGCATTCGTTGAACACCAGCCGTTCCTGACGCGGATCGCCTGTCGGCAATGCGGGGTCGACCGAAACCAGAGGCGCCTGTGCGCCACATCCGGCCAGAAGTCCAAGAACGAGTGCGGCAGTCAGTTTCAGTTGCAAAGTCCTGTTCCCTCTTTTTGATCAGGGCGCACCATACCGCGTTTCGCCCGCTTGCCAAGTCCGGTTACAGGTCCTGACTGATGATGAAGCCGGAAGCCGCCGTTCCCAGATCGCGCGACACGCGCATGAACATCTCGTCAAACGCAGTGAACAGTGCCGCCGTCAGGGCGCGCCCGTCCGGCGTCTGGCTGAATGTGGTCAGCTCCACCAGTTCGGCATCGCTCAATGGGGCATAGGCCAGCAGCAGAAAGGCATAGAGCCATTCGGTCGTGCTTGCGCGGATTTCCTCCTCTTGTGCCCAGACATCGGCAAGCAGATCGTTGGCAGTCACACCCGGCAAGGTGGCACCCCCCGCGACAAGCGCGTCGATGAAAGCATAGTTGGAATTGAGCCCGCCGACGACATTGGCCTCGATCAGATCGTTGGCGGCGATGAAATCGGTGATCAGGTCAAAGCGCGGCGTTTCGGCCAGCGCTTCTTCGGCGGCAAAAGCCTTGGCTGCGGCGTCCAGCGTGGGGTCCAGCATCGCCTCGCGCGCGCCCACCTCCAGCGTGACAATCCGCTGGCCAAGGTCAGAGCGGTAGAATTCGAGCATCGGCGTCACGTCCTGCCCGTCAAGGGCTGCGACAAAAGCCGCGCGCATCTCGGCCACCATCGCGTCGGTGTCATAGATGCGCGCCACGTGATCGGCCCACCGCGGTGTCATGCCGGACGGGAACATGTCACGCGCGATCGTCTCGCCGTAATCCATCCCCTCCTCGCCCATCACGACAACGATTTCCGGCAGACCCACTGCATCGAACAGGGCATCGGCATCCCCGGCCTGGGCAAAGGCCGCCCCCGCGAAGGTCAGCGAGGTGGCTAGCGACAAAAACAGGCGGCGCAACATGGTCGGTCCTTTCGGTCTTGGGCGAACTCAGGACCGACAAACACGATTTTTGCGGCAATGCCCATGCAATTCTAAGTGAGAGCGTTTTGCCCCTTGCGCTGCGCCGCGCGGCACATTATTCCGCCACCACCGCGGAGAGGTGCCGGAGTGGTCGAACGGGGCGGTCTCGAAAACCGTTGTGGGTGCAAGCCCACCCAGGGTTCGAATCCCTGTCTCTCCGCCATTTGTCCTGCAAGGACACAAATCCACTCCCATTAGCTGAACAAGCGCAGTCTCACTGTGCTTTTTGGCTGCATTGAAACACAGACAGATTACCGCAACCGGTATTCGGGATCAGTGTCGCGGCCTCCAGATCAACGGTTTTTTTTTACTTGCGCCTAGGTTGTTTTCGCCGCATAAAACCGATTCAAATTTTGGATTAACACACGCAAGCTATTGAATTATATATATAAAATGTTTTTTTGCTCTTGCAACCTTGGCGTATCACTGACAACTTGAGGCAGTTTTATCGTGACTCTTAAAAGTCAGTCTGTCTGGAAGGAACATCAATGAACGCGTTGAAGATTGCATTTGCTTTGGTTTCAGTTGCTGCGTTGGCCGCGTGCGGCGGCGGTGGCGGTGGGATCGGCGGCGGCGGACCTGTATTGCTGCAACCGGCGCCAGCAGGGTCGTTCAATGCTTTCGTAAATGATGAGACGCTTTTCTTGAACGAGTACTACTCGAATACTTTGCAGCCTATCCGCACGCAGGCGATGCCAACAGGCGGGACAGCAGTTTATACCGGCACGGCCGCCTTTGGTAACGGTCGCTCGACGTCATCGACAAACGGCGTGATCAGCCGCAGCTTGCCAGACATGACGGGCGCAACGACGTTGAACGCGAACTTCGGAACGGCACGCTTGAACGGAACCATTACGAACTTCCGCAGCGCTGACAATACGGCTCTGCCAGGTACGATAACATTGGGCAATGCAACCATTAATGGCAATCGGATCGTCCAATCGAGCAGCGTCACCGGAACGGTTCCACTGCCCGGCGGTCAGGGCAACATTACCTTCGGCCAGTTCAACGGCGGGTTTGTCGGCCAGAATGCCGCCGGATTTGACGGGACTTTGGTTGTATTTGCAAACAGGTCTAGCGGTGGGCAAACTTTGAACGCCGTGATCACCGCAGATCAGTAAAACGTTCTCGAGGGCACTTTCGTTCGTGTGACACAGCGTTCGGGAACGATCGCTGCACCTTTCTGGTTGATCGGAAATAGACCGCCGGACATTCGGTCCGGCGGCTGCCTTTTCCGACCATCGGAGACGATCATGAAACATACCCTACTGACCATGACCCTTGCGGCCCAGCTTGCGGGCGGTGCTGCACTCGCCCAGACGCAGGGCGATACCGACGACGTCAACGCCAACCAAAGCCAGACCAATGCGCCCGATCTGCAGCCCGTCGCCTATGGCGGTGACTGGCCGCAGACGCTTGTTATGGCGATGTTCACCCAAGACAGGCTGACTGTGCGCCCTGCCGAGGAACTGGCAATGCAATGGCGCACGCTTGCGCCCGCCGATCAGGACATCATCCGCCGTGATTGCGCCGATGTGAGCCAGCTGACCGAAGCGGAAATGTTGTCCGATGACCCCGGCGAGATGTCGGACGGCGTCGATGACCGCGCGGTCGCAGGGGCTGATGACACGGCTAGTCGCATGGGCACGGGTGCAAATACCGTCGGCACGCTGGACGGCGAAGCTCCGGCCGATGTCGTCACGGGGTCGCCTGTGGACGGCACCACCGGCCAGACTGGTGAAACGGGCACCACCGGCGATACGTCGGTCACTCCGTTTACCGGCGATACTGCCCCTCAGGACGACGGGCCAGCGATGGACAGCACCGGCACGATGATGTCCGAGGACGATTCCCTGAACGACATCGAGATTTCGATCGCGCAGATGCAGACGATCTGCACGGCGTTGCAGGAACAGTGACCCGGCCGGCTGCGGGCTCCGGCCCGCGGCCTCACTGCTCCTTTTGAAGATAGCCCCAGACCGTCAGCACAAGCACGGCCCCGATGGCAGCACCGATGATGCCCGCGCCCTGCCCCGCGCCATAAAGGCCCAGCGTCTGGCCGATGAAGGACGCCACAAACGCCCCTGCAATCCCCAGCGCTGTGGTCCGCAGAAACCCTGACGGATGGTGATCGCCCGGTGTTACGGCCCGCGCGATCAGTCCAGCGACAAAGCCGATGATGATGATCCAGAGAATGCCCATGGTTCTTCCTGTCATTTTTCATGTCGCAGATCCAACGCACAAGGGCAGGACACGTTCCCGCCAAGCCACCGGGGGAGCCACTGTCGGTGCCACGCGCAGCCCTGCCGCAAACCCGCTATACATCGGCGTGGCATCGGCCACTATGGGATCAACCAGCCAGGAGCCAGTTCATGTCTACCGATCCCCTGTTGCAGCCCTACCAGCTCAAACATCTGACCTTGCGCAACCGGATCATGACCACCAGCCATGAACCGGCCTATCCCGAGGACGGGATGCCCAAGGCGCGCTACGCCGCCTATCACGCCGAACGGGCCAAGGCGGGGGTCGCGTTGACCATGACCGCAGGCTCTGCCGCCGTGTCGCGCGACAGCCCGCCGGTGTTCAACAATATCCTAGCCTACAAGGACGAGGTTGTGCCGTGGATCCGGCAATTGACCGATGCCTGCCACGACCACGGCTGCGCGGTGATGATCCAGCTCACGCATCTGGGGCGGCGCACGGGCTGGGCCAAAGGCGACTGGCTGCCCTCTGTCTCCTCCTCGCGCCACCGTGAACCGGCGCATCGCGCTTTCCCGAAACTGGCCGAAGATTGGGATATCGCGCGGATCATCTCCGATTTCGCCGATGCGGCTGAACGGATGCAAGCGGGCGGCATGGACGGGATCGAATTGCAGGTTTACGGCCATCTGCTCGACCAGTTCTGGTCGCCGCTGACCAATGATCTGGACGGGCCTTATGGGGGGCAAAGCCTTGATAGCCGGATGCAACTGCTGCTGGATGTGCTGACAGCCTGCCGCAAACGGGTGGGCGACGGTTTCATCATCGGTCTGCGCTATACGGCGGACGAGGCTGCCGCAGGTGGCATCACCCCCGAGGAAGGCATCACCATTTCCAAGCGGCTGGCAGATACCGGCATGGTCGATTTCCTCAACGTTATCAAGGGCCGCATCCATACCGACCCTGCAATGACCGACGTGATCCCAGTGCAGGGCATGAAAAGCGCGCCGCATCTGGATTTCGCAGGTGCCGTGAAGCAGGCGACCGGATTGCCCACCTTCCACGCCGCGCGCATCCCAGATGTGGCCACGGCGCGGCATGCGATACAGGCCGGATTGCTCGACATGGTCGGCATGACGCGGGCGCATATGGCGGACCCCCATATCGTGCGCAAGATTATCGAGGGGCGCGAGGATGATATCCGCCCTTGCGTCGGCGCCACCTATTGCCTTGACCGGATCTATCAGGCGGGCGAGGCGCTGTGCATCCACAATGCCGCGACGGGCCGCGAGCTGACGATGCCGCATGACATCGCCCCTGCCCCTGCGGCGCGCAAGGTCGTCATCATCGGCGCAGGTCCTGCGGGGCTGGAGGCCGCGCGCGTCGCCGCAGCACGCGGGCATGATGTCACCGTGTTCGAGGCGCAACCTGACCCCGGTGGGCAGATCAGGCTGACCGCACAGAACCCGCGCAGGCGCGAGATGATCGGCATTATCGACTGGCGCATGGCGCAATGCGCGGCCCGCGACGTGACGTTCCATTTCAACACATGGGCCGAGGCGGATGACGTGACCGCCCTTGCCCCCGATGTGGTGATCGTGGCGACCGGCGGTCTGCCCAATACGCAGCTGTTCGAGCAGAAGAAGGACAACCCGCTCGTCGTCAGCGCGTGGGATATCATCTCGGGCGATGTGAAACCGGGGCAGGATGTGCTGATCTATGACGAAAGCGGCGATCACCCCGGCCTGATGGCGGCAGAGGTCGCGGCAAATGCGGGGGCGAGCGTCGAGGTGATGACACCCGACCGCACCTTCGCGCCCGAGGTGATGGGGATGAACCTTGTCCCCTATATGCGCGCGTTACAGGACAAGGATGTGACCTTCACCGTCACCCGCCGCCTGCTGGACGTCACCCGCGACGGCAACCGCTTGCGCGCTGTGATCGGGACGGATTACAGCGGGTTCACCAAGGAAAAGACCTATGACCAGATCATCGTGAATTACGGGACACTGCCTTTGGATGATCTCTACTTCGATCTCAAACCTTTGTCGCGCAATCTGGGCGAAGTCGATCAGGAGGCGTTGATCGGGGGCCGCGCGCAAGCGGTGGCAACCAATCCCGAGGGGGCGTTCCAGCTGTTCCGCATCGGGGACGCCGTCAGTGCGCGCAATACGCATGCGGCGATCTATGATGCGCTGCGGTTGGTAAAAGATTTGTAAGGCGGGCATGAGCCCGCCCTACGATCAGACTTTGTAGGATGGCAGATGCTGGAAGGCCTCTTTCAAGGCATCGCCCCAACCGCTTGAAATTGCTTGATAAACAGAATCGTCCTCATCAATGCGGATGGTCCGGCCTTCGGCGAAGCTGTCTTTGTCGTAGATTTGCAGATCAAACGGCAGACCCACCGAGAGGTTCGATTTGACGGTCGAGTCAAAAGATACCAGCAGCAGCTTGACCGCATCCTCGAAACTCATCTCGGGGTCATAGGCGCGCACGAGGATCGGCTTGCCGTATTTCGTCTCGCCGATCTGGAAGAAAGGCGTATCGGGCGTGATTTCGATGAAATTGCCCTGCGGATAGATCAGGAAAATCGTGGGCTGGCCGCCCTTGATCTGACCACCCAGAATGCAAGAGGCCGCGAATTGCTCGGCCGATTGGCCGCTGAGGCTGCTTTCGGCGATGACCTCTTTCAAGGTGGCGCCGACCAGTCGGGCGATCTGGAACATGGTGGGTTCACGCAGGATGCTGGGGTTGCGGTCCTCGGTCGTGACGGACCTTTCGCGCAACAGGCTGATCATCGCCTGCGTGGTGGCCAGATTGCCCGCGGTCATGATGGTGATCATCCGCTCGCCGGGCACATGCCAGTGAAACATTTTCTTGCTGGTCGAGAAATTGTCGACACCGGCATTGGTGCGGGTGTCCGACATGAACACCAGCCCGCGATCAAGCTGCAATCCTATGCAATAGGTCATCGGGGGGCGTCCTTAATGGGGTATGCTCACAGCACTACTGCTGAACTTGTAAAGATACAATCAACGTCTCGTTTGACGGGCCTTTGCGCATGCCTTTGACCGGCGCGGCAGAGCCTGCATCCTGCCCGATGGCGACGCGCACGTATTTTTCATCGGGTGCGACACCGTTGGAGATATCGAACCCGACCCAGCCCAGCCCGTCGATATGCGCCTCGGCCCAGGCATGGGCGGCGTCCTGATCGACGATCTCGTTGATCATCAGATATCCGCTGACATAGCGCGCCGGCACGCCACGCGTGCGCAGCGCCGAGATGAAAATCTGCGCATGGTCCTGACAGACGCCCGCGCCAATCTTGATCGCCTGTTCGGCGGTCGTGTCTGCACCCGTGACACCCGTGCGATACGGCAGCGCGTCGCGGATCGCATTGGACAGATCGTGCAGCGAGGTCAGCGGGTCTTTCATCTTGCCCAGAGTTCGCGCGAAATCGCGTACACCTGCCCCCGGTGCAGTCAGATGCGTCGCCTGCGCAAAATGCCACAAAGGTGCGCGGCCATAAACCGGACCCAGCACGCCTGCCTTGTCATGAGTCGTCACCTGCCCGCGCGCCGTGATCTCGACCGCCTCGACACCCGGGGTCACGCTGACCAGATCGGTATGGTTGCCGTAATGATCCAGATAGCTGGCCTCGATCTGGCCGCCGCTGATGTCGATCTGCCAATTGTCCACATCCTGCATCGGGTTCGACAAAGGCCGCAGCCGTAGCTTTTGCAGCGCGAAATCCACAGGCATGTCATAGGCATAGCTGGTGGTGTGGTTGATCGTCAGTTGCATCAGTTGTTGAACCTGTAGTCGGTCTCGATCTGCATACCGATCGCCGCATTCTCGCGCAGGATAGAGCCCACGAATTCGTGCAGCCCTTCATCAAAGATCGACCCGATGTCGCGGTCTTTCAAGCGGGCGTTCATACGGTCGGCCAATTCATGCGACAGCTTGGCCTCGCCATAGTCCTTGGCCAGATGACCTAGGTTCTTGACCAGTTGCCCCGCACAATGGCTGAGCGAACGTGGCATCCGGTCGTCAAGGATCAGGAAATCGGCAATCGCAGGCGCGGTGAAATCATCCTCGACCGCCCAGCGGAACGACCGATGCGCCGACACCGACCGCAGGATTGTTTCCCATTGCACGTTATCCATCCGGCTGCCGACAAAGGATGGCGACGGCAGCAGCGCATAGTATTTTACGTCGATGATCCGCGCCGTGCTGTCGATCCGTTCGACAAAGGTGCCCAGACGGCAGAAATCGAAAATGTCGTTGCGCAGCATCGTGCCGACCAACGCTCCGCGCACCAGCGCCGATTGTTGCCGGATTGTGGCCAATACGGCGGGCAATTCGGTTTCGGGAATCGGTTTTTTCAGTGTATCCGTCAGGACCATCCATGTTTCATTGACCGCCGCCCAAACCTCGGTTGTCAGGGCTGTGCGCACCAGACGCGCATTGTCGCGCGCGGATTTGGTGACCGACAGCACCGAGCTGGGGTTTTCGGGATCGCGCAGCAGGAAATTGACGACATTCCCGCTGGAATATTTGTCATGCCGCGCCTCGAAGGCCTGTTGTGCTGCGGATGTGATGATGACGGATTTCCATTCGGATTCCGCGTCGTTTGATCGCGTCAGCGCGATGCGAAATCCCGCCTCGATCAGTCGCGCGGTGTTTTCCGCCCGTTCCAGAAACCGGAACATCCAGTAAAGACCGCCTGCCGTTTTTCCCAACATGTCAGTCTTCCAATATCCATGTGTCTTTCGTGCCGCCGCCTTGGCTGGAATTCACCACCAGCGACCCTGCCTTGAGCGCCACCCGCGTCAGCCCGCCCGGCGTGATGTTCACCCCCGAAGGCGAGACCAGCGCAAAAGGCCGCAAATCCACATGGCGCGGGGCAAGACCTTTCTTGGTAAAGATCGGCACGGTGGACAGCGACAGCGTGGGCTGCGCGATGTAGTTGCCGGGGTTCGCTTTCAGCTTGGCCGCGAAGGCCGCGATTTCCTTTTTGCTGGCAGCAGGACCCACCAGCATCCCGTAACCGCCCGACCCGTGCACCTCTTTTACCACCAGATCGGCGAGGTTCTCCAACACGTATTTCAGCGCATCCGGTTCGGAACAGCGGTGCGTTTCGACATTCTTCAGGATCGCCCGTTCGCCCGTATAGAATTCAACGATATCAGGCATATAGCTATAGATCGCCTTGTCATCGGCTACACCTGTGCCCGGCGCATTGGCGATGGTGATATTGCCCGCGCGGTAGACATCCATGATCCCCGGCACACCCAGCATGGATGAGGGGTTGAAGGTCATCGGATCAAGGAAATCATCATCCACACGGCGATAAAGCACGTCGATCCGCCGATAGCCGCGCGTTGTGCGCATCGCGATATGCCCGTCGATCACCCGCAGATCGTGCCCTTCGACCAGTTCCACACCCATCTGGTCCGCCAGAAAGCTGTGCTCGAAATAGGCCGAATTGTGGATGCCGGGCGTCAGGACCGCCACGCAAGGCCGCCCGTCGCAAGTCGATGGCGCCGATGCTTCCAGCGACCGGCGCAGGGATTTGGGGTAATCGCTGACCGGCTTGACCTTGATCTTGCTGAACAGCTCGGGGAACATCTGCAGCATGGTTTCGCGGTTTTCCAGCATATAGCTGACACCGGATGGCGTGCGGGCGTTGTCTTCGAGCACATAAAAATCGTTCTCGCCAGTGCGCACGATGTCGGTGCCGACGATATGGGTGTAAACGCCGCCCGGCGGGTTGAAATCCATCATCTGCGGCAGAAAGGCCGCGTTCTTGGCGATCAACTCGATGGGGACGATTCCCGCCTTGAGGATCTCCTGCCGGTTATAGATGTCATAAAGAAAGGCATTGATCGCGCGCACGCGCTGTTCGATCCCGCGCGACAGGCGCGCCCATTCATTGCTCGACACGATCCGCGGGACCAGATCGAAGGGGATCAATCGTTCCTCGGCATCCGACTGGCCGTAGACGTTGAAGGTGATACCGGTGCGGCGGAAAAACGCTTCTGCCTCAGCGGCCTTTTTGGCCAATCGTCCGCGGTCCTGCGCGCTGAACCACGCGTCGTAGCCGGTATAAGGGGGGCGAGCACCCGTGGCGCCCAGCATTTCATCGAAATGTTCAAATTCGTTATTCATAAGATCAGCCTACAACGATCTGTTAAGACTGCAATGGTTTGACCGCACGATTATTATGCGCATCAAAGCATCTGCATACTTTTTAGGCAGATGGCTTTAGCGGCTGATGACCAGCTCTGCTTTCAGGCCGCCAAGGGTCGCGCTTTTACCCAGCCGCAGGGCACCGCCATGGCTGCGCGCCACATCGGACACAATGGCAAGGCCCAGCCCCACACCGCTGCCTTTGTCCTGATTGCGCGCCGGATCAAGCCGGACGAACGGATTGACGGCATCTTCGTGCAGTTCTGGTGGAATGCCCGGCCCGTCATCCTCGACCCAGAAACGCACGGCGCGGTCAGTGACACTGACCCCCACCAAGGCCCGCGTGCCATAGCGCAAGGCATTGCTGACCAGATTGTCGAGCGCCCGCCTGATCGCCAAAGGGCGCAGGTTCACGCGGATTTCAGGGCCTTCGATCGCCGCCAACGCCACGGCATCGCCCATCCGCGCCGCATCATGCAGCACATCGCGCACGATACCCGCTGGCACCACGCTTTCGAGATTGTCCCCCGCATCGTCGCGCGCGAAATCAAGGAAGGCATCGAGCAGCTTTTGCATGTCATCCACATCGCGCAAAAGATCGGCAGCCTCGGCCTCGTCCAGCATCGACAGGCCAAGGCGCAGCCGCGTGAGCGGCGTGCGCAGGTCGTGACTGACACCCGACAGCATCATCGTGCGGCTTTGGGTCTGGCGTTCCAGCCGGTTGCGCATGTCGAGAAACGCCATACCCGCCGCGCGCACCTCGACCGCACCGGTGGGCGTGAACGGCGTGATCCGGCCTTTGCCGTAATCGGCCGCCGCCTGCGCCATGCGCTTGATCGGGCGCAGCTGGTTGCGCAAAAAGATATAGGCGACGACCGTCATCAGCGCGCCCATCACAACCATGATGACCAGCAACTGATGCGGGTTCGATGCGGACATCCGCCTGCGCGACAAATCAAGTGCCAAGAGACCGTGGCGCGTCTCGACCCAGATCGCGACACGCCCGCGATCTTCCAGCGACACGACCTGCAGATCGTCGATGCCGTTGCGTAATGTGTCGATCACGGTCGCCCCCGTCAGATCGACGAACGGATTTATATCGGTGTCGGGCCGCGCGGGCGCTGGCAGGGCCGTGCGGATCTGCAAGGCCTCGCCCAAGGGGGCAAGGGCGGTGCGCGCCGCCTCTGCGGTCTCTGCGTCATTGGCGGTATCGATCAGGAATTGCAGATCAATGTTCACCGCGCTTGTCATCAGCCGCGTCACACCGTCAAAATGACGCTGAATGAACACCACGGATACAAGCAATTGCAAAAACACGACCGGAAACACAAGGATCAGCGCAGCACGGGCGTAAATCCCGCGCGGCATTGCATTCTTGATCCAGCGAAATGTCATGGCGCGACGCTAACGGGCATTGGCCCCGCCGGAAAGTGCCGATGATCGGTGATGCTGCGGAATTTGCGCCGCATCCGGGTCAGGTTCTGGCCCTGCGCGATGATCTGGCGCTGGTGCTGGCCCCCAACCCGTCGCCGATGACCGGACCGGGCACGAATACCTATCTGTTGGGGCGCGACCGCCTGATCGTGATCGACCCCGGCCCTGCGGTTCCTTCGCATCTGGATGCGGTGCTCGACGCCATCGGCGGGCGCAGCGTTGATCTTATCCTTGTCACGCACAGCCATCTGGATCATTCAGCGCTTGCCCCTGCCCTTGCTGCGGCAACCGGTGCATCTGTCTGCGCCTTCGGCGGTCCCACGGCAGGCCGCAGCGCTGCAATGACAGCGCTTGCCGCGCGCGGGTTGACGGGCGGCGGCGAAGGGATCGACCGCGATTTCGCGCCTGACAGATTGCTGGCCGATGCCGATGTGCTGCAAGGCGACTGGGGACAGGTCACCGCGATCCATACGCCGGGCCATATCGGGAACCATCTGTGTTTTCTGTGGGGTGATGCGCTGTTTTCAGGCGATCACGTCATGGGCTGGGCCAGCTCGCTCGTCTCGCCGCCTGATGGTGATCTGACCGATTTCATGGCCTCCTGCCGCAGGCTGCAACAGCTGCCCGCCGCCTGCTTCTATCCCGGCCACGGCGCGCCTGTTCCAGGCCCGCAAGAGCGGCTGGCATGGCTGATCGCCCACCGTTTGCAGCGTGAGGCGCAGATCATCGACGCCCTGTCGACAGGTCCCGCCACGCCGCAGGACATCACCGCGCGGGTCTATGCCGACCTTTCGCCGATTCTGC
The DNA here is from genome assembly GCF_034652275.1 of Yoonia sp. 72. NCBI lineage: Bacteria > Pseudomonadati > Pseudomonadota > Alphaproteobacteria > Rhodobacterales > Paracoccaceae > Yoonia > Yoonia sp. 72. The sequence goes on from NZ_JAXIWG010000001.1 coordinate 385,487, forward strand.
TGATGGCGGCTGAACGCAACGTGCTGGCGCATCTGATCGACCTGCATGGCAAAGGGACCGTAATTGCCATGCCAGACGCTGATGAAAAGGCCGTTTTCCAACTGGCCAGGACGGGTTTGCCACCAGTGACAGGAATTTGAAAAACCCGCCAAATCGCTCTGGACGGGGCGGAATCACATTGCTATACGACCCCCATGTTCCGACGTAGCTCAGCGGTAGAGCAGTTGACTGTTAATCAATTGGTCGTAGGTTCGATCCCTACCGTCGGAGCCAAATATCCCGATATTTGAACAGAAAAACCGCCCCTCGGGGCGGTTTTTTGTTGTTTTGACCCGATGAAAAAGGGCGCGGAAATCCGCGCCCTCCTCTATTCTCAGTCAGCCCGTCCCTGCACCAGCGGCGTCTTGCTGCCCGGTGCGATTGTGCGGTTGATCACAATCAGGCCGACCGCGATGCCGAGCCCTAGAAGGTCCGTCACCAACCCGCCCGAGATCATGAACAGGGCAGCGATCAAAAGACCAACCCGAGTCAGCGGCCCTGCCGGTTTGCCCCAAAGCCATGCCTGCACAGAGGCTGCAAGGAAAAACACTCCGATCAGCGCCGTCGTCAGCGCCTGCGCGATTTCCAGCCAGGGTGCGTCCATGAGCAAGGCGCTGTTGTAGAAGAACATGAACGGCACGATGAAAGCGGCCAGACCGATCTTGAACGAGGCAAAGGACGTGGCCATAGGGTCCGCGCCGGAAATGCCCGCGGCGGCGTAACTCGCCAGTGCCACGGGTGGCGTGATGGCCGAGACGACGGCGAAGTAAAACACAAAGAAATGCGCCGTCAGCGGGTCGATGCCAAGCCGGATCAAGCCCGGTGCCACGACCGAGGCCGCAACCGCATAGGCCGCTGTCGTCGGCATCCCCATCCCCAACAGGATCGCGATCACCATAGCGAAGAACATCGCAAGCAACTGGCTGACACCCGCCAGCCCCAACAGCAGGTTCGAGAACCGCGCACCCACACCTGTCAGCGAAATCACCCCCACGATAATGCCGGCACAGGCGCAGACTGCGATGATCTGGATCGACATGCTGCCCGCAATCTGGAACGCATAGGCGATGGACCGTGGCCCCATCCGGTAAGGCGTCAACCAACTGACGACCGCCGCCGCGGCCGTGGCATAGGTGCCCGCGCGGATGACCGAATAGCCTGCGAACAAGGCAGCGATCAGGATGATGATCGGCAGGAACAGGAACACCTGTTTCATCATCGCCTTGACCTTGGGCAATTCCTCGGGACGCATGCCCACCATGCCGATCCGCGCCGCCGACAGATCGACCATGAAATAGACCGAGGCGAAATACAGGATCGACGGGATGATCGCGGCGATGGCGATTTCCTGATAGGGAATGCCCGTGATCTCGGCCATGATAAAGGCCCCTGCCCCCATGATCGGCGGCATGATCTGCCCGCCCGTCGAAGCCGCAGCCTCGATCGCGCCGGAGGTCTTTTTATCATACCCGACCTTGTGCATCAGCGGGATCGTCAGGCTGCCGGTGGCCACCACGTTGCCCGCGGACGTGCCGTTGATCATACCCATCAGACCCGAGGCAAAGATGGCAACCTTGGCAGGCCCGCCGCGCTGGCGGCCTGTCAGCGCGAAGGCAAAGTTGATGAAGTATTCCCCCACTTTTGACGCCTGCAAGAAGGCCGCAAAAATGATGAACAGAATGATATAGGTGGACGATACCGCCGTCGTCTGCCCGAGGATTCCGACGTCGGTGTAAACTTGGCTAAAGAACCGCTGCAGCGCAATCTGCGGCGAATTCAGCACGCCCGGCGCCAAATGGCCCAGCCAGACATAGACGAGGAAAATCCCCGCGATGATCGGCAGGGCCAACCCCGTCACACGCCGCGTCAATTCAAGGATCAGCGCAGTGCCCGCTATGCCCGCAAGAGAAATGCCCAAAGGCGCAAAGGACGTGCCCGTCGTCGCGCGGATCGGCGTGTTGTAAATGGTCACGAAATAGCTTGCCACCGCCAGAGCCGCGACGACCAGCACCAGATCGGCGGGGTTGACACGGTCACGCGGACGGCGATGCACCCAAGACAGCACGATTGCGCCAAAAGTCGCAACCAGCAACGGAATGCCAAACAACCAGCGTTCATTGTACTGGATCGTCGCGTCCATCCCGTTCCACAACGTGCCCGAAGCGATCAGGCTCTGGAACCAAAAGGTGACGCCCAACGAAAACAGCGCCGGAACCATCAGCGCATAGGCCAGCACGCTCAACAGCCGGTCACGGCCGGTATCGGCCCTTTCGGCAAAGGAGGTGCCCGAAAACATCAAGAACCCAAGCGCTGTCGCACCCGCGATATGCACCGTGCGATAGGTCCATGATTCCATCGGCAGGCGCGGCAGGAACGGCAGGTTGACCACCCCGCCCGTCATGTTGCGGATCGACAGACCGTTCAGCGCGGCGATATGGAAAAACGCATAGATCGCAAGCGCACCTGCGACTGTCCAATAAAACCAGCCGGTATAAAGACGGCGATTGAATTCAATGACTTCCTCGTCCGCGCCTTCGGCGACCAAGGGGCCGGTGTCATCGTCCTTCAAGCTGTCTGATGTGATTTCGGCCTTGGCCATAATGCGTGTCTCCCTGACGCAGAGGGGGGCGAGCCCCGGATCGAAGGGTCCTGCAACCCTGTTCGTCGGAAAAGGGCCGGTGCTTTGCGCGCCGGCCCTTCGATCTTTATCCCTTGATCATGTCCGCAGGGATGTCCGCGCCGTTCTCCATGAACCAGCGGGCGGCACCCGGGTGCCATGGAATCACGGTGTTCTTATCCCAGTTTTCGAACACGGTGGTTTCGGCAGACGAGTGGATCTGCATCATCCGCTCGTTGTCTTCCATAATCACACGCGTCGCCTCGTAGACGAAGCTTTCGGGCAGGTCACAGTTCACGATCGCGAAGTTCCACATCGACACCGCACGCGCGGGTTCGGTCAGGCTGGCGTAGGTGCCAGCAGGGATCTCGAAATTCGCCACAGGGAACAGCTCGGTCATAAGCGCCTGTTCTTCTTCGGTGAATTCGATGATGTTGACGGCGTTCGAGGCTTCAAGCTCCGCCACCTGCGGAATCGGCACACCGGCGGCAAAGCCGATCACGTCGATCAGGCCGTCCTGCATCTGGCCACCCAGATCGTTCCAGCCACCGTTGCGGCGCTCGAACTCGACGCCAAGCGCAGTCAGCATTTCAGGGAAATACACGTCCGCCGTGGCACCTGCGGGGCCAAAGCCCACGCGCGACCCTGCGGGAATCTCGCTTAGCGATGTGATGCCCGAACTGGCCAGCGCGACTGCGTGGAACGGTGTTTCATACATCGGGAAATGCGCGCAGACATTGGTCATTTGCAGGCCGGGTGCCAGCGGGCTTTCACCGGCGATGCTGACTTGCGCAGGGCCCATGGTGGTCATGCCCATCGCGGCCTCGCCCGTGTGGACCAGCGCCATGTTCTGCATCGGACCGCCGGTGACTTCGGCGCCGCCGGTGACGCCCAGCTCTTCGGAAATCAGGTTCGCGTAGCCCGAGCCATATACGAAGAACGTGCCGCCCTGCGACGCCGTACCCACAGTAAAGCTGGTGGGCCAGCCGGTGCGGTCAACCTCTTGTGCAAGTGCTGGCAATGCAGCGACAAGTGCGATGGCAGATGTGCCAAGAATAGATTTGATCATCGAATTCCTCCCAGATGAAGAGACCATGTCGCGATCTACCAAACAACGGCAGCGACTGACATCTCGTCGGGTGAAAATAGCGAGTGGGACTGCCCTGTCAAACGGTTAAGCGCAAATGGCGACGCCTAATCGCCCCGCACGCGGACAGGTTGTACCCCAGACGATCCGAAAGCGTGGCCAATTATTGGGGTCCCTTGCGGATGCGACTGCGACGCCGATGACCAACTCTGTGGCAATGACTGCTTAAAGAACCGCAGTCAGGAAAAGATCGTCGCAGACCTGTAGCGGATAGCGCGCGCGCCCGTTTCGCCCCTGCACGACGTCCAGACGCGTGCGGCTGGTTTCTTCGGGGCCGTTCCCGCTTCAGTTTAAAGCTGCGCGCTGCATACGGGCTGGGACGATCCGGATCGGCGGCACCCGGACCCATGCAGGATGCACCACGCAATTTGCGGCAAAGCCGCAGAACATGCGAAAACGGCCATATTCGCCAGGTGCTTCGCGCCTTCGTCGCGATCGTGGCACGCAAGAACACGCTGTTATGGGTCGATTTCGACCAAGTGCCGGCTTCACCGGACGAAGCCGCCATCACCGTCACCATCCACATAGCCGCAGACGTGCAAGTTGGCCTCAGCACAACCAGAAACAGGAGGCTGGCAACGACAAATATCGTGCTTCTGCCAGCCAGTCTGAAGGCCTCTCCGCTACCTGCCAGCCGTCTGTCAAAAGTCCTGCCAGCCGTCGGAAGATGTCGCCGCGGATCGGCCGTAGGTCCCCGTCATCGCCACAGGCGTTGTCGGGATCGGTGCTGGCGGTGGTTTTTTTTGCTGGCTGCGCGGCGATTGGAAGACCATTACATTTTCGGCGCTGCGTCGTGACGCGCCCGTCTGCACGACATCGGTCTGGTCAAGATGGAACCGCGCAACAAGGTCACTCAGGTTGCCTGCCTCTGCATTCAAGGCATGGCTGCTGGCCGTCGCCTGGTCGACCATCGCTGCGTTTTGTTGCGTGACCTTGTCTAGCTGGGTAACGCCGATATTGATTTCGGCCAGACCTGTCGACTGTTCCGCAGCACCTGCTGCAATTTCAGAGATCAAACCAGAAATATGGCTGATGTGCTTGGCGATGCGCATCAGTACCTCGCCCGCCTCGCCGACCAGGCTGACACCGCTCGCGACCTGATCGGAGCTGCCTGCGATCAACGTCTTGATCTGCTTGGCCGCCTCCGATGACCTTTGCGCCAGAGCGCGCACTTCAGAAGCGACAACGGCAAAACCGCGCCCCGCATCGCCGGCACGGGCAGCCTCTACCCCAGCATTCAACGCCAGCAGGTTGGTCTGGAACGCGATATCGTCAATGACCCCGACAATCTGGGTGATCTCGTCAGAGGATTTTTCAATCGCTGTCATCGCGGCTACCGCCTTTTGGACGACTGGTTCGCTCGCATTGGCGTCATTTCGGGCATCTGCGACGATCGTCTCGACCTCGCGGGCGCCATCGGCGGCAGACCGCACGCTGGCGGTCAGCTCGTCAAGCGCAGCGGCGGTCTGTTCCAGCGTCGCGGCCTGATTCTCTGTCCGGCGCGAAAGATCATCGGATGCACTGCTCATTTCTAGGGCGCGATCGCGAATGCCCGCCGCGCTGGTGACAACCGACCCGACTGTCGCGCTCAGATGAGAAACCGTCCGGTTATAATCGATCCGAAGTTGTTCATAGCTTTCGTCAAAAGGTGTATGGATCACGGCCGTCAGGTCGCCCTCGGCCAGTGCCACCATGCCTTTGCTGAGCGCTTCGACAACCCGCGCTTGTTCGGCCTGCACCTTCTTGCGGGCGTCCTCGGCGGCATCAAAACCTTTCAGCTTGTCGCGGAAATCAACCAGCGCTTTGGCCAACACGCCAAGTTCATCGCCCCGATCGGTATCCGCGACCATGAAGTCATAGTCGCGCTGCGCGACTTTGCCCATGCCATCGCCTAGCCGCTCAAGCGGACGGATGACAGAACGCGCCGTCAGATACCCTAGCAAGGCGGCAAGGCCCATGACCAAGGCTGTGGTCCCAATCATCTTGTTACGCATCGCTGTCACGGGAACCAGCACCTCTGCCATGTCCATCTCGCCGATCACGCGCCATCTGGCGCCGAACACTTCGATTTGCGAAACTTCGGCCAGTACGGACTGTCCGTTTATGCCGGTGACATCTGTGAAAAACGACCTTGCGCCTGCAAGACCGGACGTGACCTGCTGCAAAGTGCTGACGTTCTGCAACGCCAGATGCCCGCCCGCAAAGCGCGATGCACTGCGCGTCATGCCGTCCGGACCGGCGATGTACATTTCGCCTGTTTCACCCAACCCGACCGGACGGTTGACGATCGCTTCAAGCGGTGCCGTTTCCAGTTGCACAGCGTAAACGCCGACAACCGCGCCTTCGCCATTGCTGACCTGTGTTGCCAGAAATGCGGCTGCCGCGCTGCCGCTGGGCGCGTATCGTTCGAAATCAGCAAAATAGACCGCTTCGGCCACCCCGTCCCGCGCGGCGATGAAGGCTTGGCCAAGCCCGCTGTCCTGCAAGGAACCCGACAGGACATTGGCTGCAAAATCGACTTCTTTTGCATAGGAATAGACGACGTCGCCTGCGGTATTGAGCAGGAACACGTCACGGTAATCCGAGTCATTTACCAAATTGCGAAAGAACGGATGGAACGCCCCATGCTGGAAATTGTAGGGAATCGCCTCGGGCGCCTGATCGAGCAGGCCTTTTTGGCCGACAGGATTGGGATTGTTGGTGATATAGGCCGCCTGAAGGTCGGTGCTGTCATCCAACAGCGCGAACGACGACGATAACGCCTGCGTTGCATTGATGACACTGGGCATCCGAGCATAGGCCAGGACGTTATTCTCCACCTCTGCGACCCAATTCTCAAGCGCAATGCCGCGTTCTTCGGCAAGCACGTCAAAATGGTGCTGCGCCTCTTTCACCATACTGTCGCGAAAATCGAGATAACTGAGACCGGCAACCGTGACGGCTGCAGCAAGACTGATCCCGCCGATGATCACAGGCAGTTTGCGGGACAGGGGGACAGAACTGAGACTGGGCATAAAAACCTCTTGCACCGGGTAGTCGGATCAGACGTCTTGTCGCACGCAGCCATTAAGAACGGCTTAAGCGCCCCTTACTTTTTCGCGCCCTCCGCCTGCGCCAGCCCCAAAATCCTGCGCGCTGTTCCGGCATCCGCGACCGGACGTTCATGCCGGTCGCAAATCTCCACCACCCGGCGCACCAGTGCCGCGTTCGACGGCGCAAGCCTGTCGCGGTCAAGGCGCACGTTATCCTCGAGCCCCGTGCGCGCATGGCCACCCGCCGCAACCGCCCATTCGTTCAGCACGATCTGGTTGGGCCCGATCCCTGCCGCACACCACGGCGCGCCCGGAAACAGGCGGTTCACGGTCTGCACGTAATAGTCGAACACATGCTTGTCCGCGGGCATGGCGTTTTTCACACCCATCACGAATTGCACGTAAGGTACGTCCTTGATCTGGCCTTTGGCATGCATGTCGGCGGCCTTGAGGATATGCGACAGATCGAAGGCCTCGACCTCGGGCTTGACCCCGTAGGTCAGCATTTCGGCGGCCAGCCAGTCCACCAGATCGGGCGGGTTTTCATAGACGCGGGTTGGAAAGTTGTTTGACCCCACCGACAGCGACGCCATATCGGGGCGCAGCGGCAACATACCGCCGCGCGCGTGCCCTGCCCCCGACCTGCCACCGGTCGAGAACTGGATGATCATGCCGGGGCAATGTCTGCGCAGCCCCTCTAGCAAGGCAGCAAACTTTTCGGGGTCACTGGATGGCGTTTCATCATCATTGCGCACATGAGCATGGACAATGCTCGCCCCGGCCTCGAAGGCTTCCTGCGTGCTATCGATCTGTTCGGTCACGCTGATCGGCACGGCGGGATTGTTGGCCTTGGTCGGCAGCGATCCGGTGATCGCGACGCAGATGATACAGGGATTGCTCATCGCGCAGGCGCCAGCACGAAATCGTGGATCACCTCGAAGAATGGGCCGCTCTGCCCTTCGGCGGCGATCCTGTCGGGGGCGGTGATGTGGCGGAACTTGGCCATCAGGCTTTCCTTGACGCCGAACACGGCATCCGAATGGATGTAATCATCGTCGGGATCAAAGATATGGGTTACGAGTGTTTCGAACCTTTCGGCCTCCAGAATGTAATGCAGATGCGCGGGCCGGTACGGGTGCCGCCCCAGCCCTGCAAGCAACTGCCCGACAGGGCCGTCATCGGGGATCGGGTAGAATTTCGGCTTCGCCCCCCAGAACCAGTATTCCCCGTCAGCCCCCGTGCGGAACACGCCGCGCAGGTTGAAATCGGGCTGGGTGCCTTTTTGCTGCACGTCATAGAAGCCGTCGTCATTGGTCTGCCAGACATCGATCTTGGCCCCTGCAATCGGGTTGCCGTCGGTGTCGAGGATGCGGCCTTTGACCAGCATCGGCTCGCCTTTGCCATCCAGACAGATATTCGCGCCCATCGGTTTTTCGGGTGCATCGGCCACATGGAACGGCCCCAGCACCGTGCTTTCGGACGCGCCCGAGGGTTTGCGGTTGTTGATCGCATCGACCAGCATCGACACGCCCAGCACATCCGACAGCAGGATGAATTCCTGCCGCCAGTCGTCGGATTTGTGCCCCGTCTGGGTCAGGAACAGGATCGCCTGCATCCATTCGTCCTGCGTGGGTTCGATTTCCTTCACAGCGGCGTGCAGGTGGCGGGTGATGACCTCCATCACCTTGGCCAGACGCGCGTTCTTGGCGTTCGCGTTGCGGCTGACGACGACATCGGCGGAGTTGCTTTCGGTGAAATAGCCTTGTTCGGTCATGCGGCACCTTTGATGCTGGCGGCCTCGGCCGGTTGCAGGATCGCCGTCATCACGCGGCGCAGTTCAGCGGCGGGGTTCGACACCATTTCATCCACGCGCCATGCGACGTGGTGGTCGGGGCGCACCAGCACGCAGCCGCTGTCGCGGATATCGCGCACGCGCGCCCAGTCGCCGGTATGGTCCTGAATGGCGCGGCGGGGGCCGATTTCATGGACCTTGATGATCAGACCCAGTTCATCCCCCACAGTGGCGGCGGCGTCATTCCACGCCTCGCCGCCGATACCCGTCAGCAGGGAGAATGTGCCGTGGCCGGTCAGGTCGAGCGTCGAGAGTTTCTCGCCGGTGGGCGTGAACACCCAGGCATGCGGCAAGCGCGCACCGGGCCAAGTGGTTGGGTGGTAGTGCAATTCCTCGTCCATCGCGAAGGGGGGTTCAAGCTGCCCATCGGTGACCACGGCGTCGGACCGGTAGCGCTGGTTCATCTCGACCCCATGGCAGTCGAATTCGTATTTCTTGAAAGCAATCGCATCGCGCAAAGCCGCGCGCTGTTTTTCCGCCGCAGGGCCGCTGGTCGTGCGGGCATCCATGTTTTTCTGCATCTTCACCGGATCGACCGATCCTGTCAGCCCAAGTGCGTCAAAAATCGGGCCGAATTCGCCGATGGACTGGTTGGCACGGGTGACAATCTGTTTGGCCACCGGCGCGCGTTCGGCTGTGTAGCTGTCCAAGAGCGCCTGCCCCGCCTGCCCTTTGATCACAGCCGCCAGTTTCCAGCACAGGTTGAACGCATCCTGAATGGACGTATTCGACCCAAGCCCGTTGGACGGCGGATGCCGGTGTGCGGCATCGCCCATGATGAACACGCGGCCCTTTTGCATCTGCGTCGCATAGGCGTTGTTCACGGTCCATGTGTTGGCGCTGATGAGTTCGATCTCGAGCTTGGGATCACCGACCAACTGCCGTGCGACCTCGGTCGCATAATCCGGCGTGACATCGGGCGCAGGCCCGTTGATGTCATAGCCCCAAACGATCAGCCATTCGTTCCACGGCCGGATCATCCGCACCAGCCCCATGCCGATCCCGCCGACATTGGCACCGGGCTGCATGACCCAGTAAAGGACCGACGGACGGTGGGCGACGTATTTGGACAAATCGGCACGGAACAGAATGTTCATCGACCCGCCCACGCCCATCTTGCCTTCGATGGGCAGGTTTTCATTCTCGGCCACCAGCGAATTGCCGCCATCGGCCCCGATCATGTATTTCGCGCGGATCGTCAGATCCTTGCCCGTCAGCCGGTCGCGCACGGTGGCGGTCACACCGTCCGCATCCTGCGCATGGGACAGGTATTCCGTGCTCATCCGGCCCTGCGTGCCGCGTTTGGCGGCCGTGGTGAACAGGATCGGTTCCATGAAGGTCTGCGGCAGGTCGTTCATGAAGGTGGGCGATGACAACAGATGCTCGGCCTTGGACATCGGGTGCGTGCCCCAGCTGCGCATGCGGCCGATTTCCTCGCCCGCAAGGCTTTCGCAGAACACGTTTTCGCCCATCAGCTCTTGTTCGGTCGCGTGCATATAGGCCTCGGCCTCTACGTCACGCCCGAGATCGCGTAAAACCTCCATCGTGCGCTGGTTAGTGATATGGGCGCGTGGCGTATTGGCCAGCCAGCTATAGCGGTTGATCGCGATATTGCGGATGCCATAGGTCGACAACAGCGCGGCAGAGGCGGACCCGGCAGGCCCGGTGCCAATGATCAGAACGTCGGTTTCCATGTCAGCCATGTCAGTCTCCTGTTGTGGGGGGTGGGATGCGCCGCAGACGGCGCCGGATGGGGAAAAGCTGCACACCCGTGCGGGCCGAGATCAGGCCCCAGATGCCGCGCGGGGCGAACAGCATAATCACGATGCCTAGCGCGCCCAGCACGATCAGATAGGAGCTGCCGTAATCGGCCAGCAGCGATTGCAGCAAGAAGAACACGATCACCCCGATGATCGGCCCTTCGATGGTGCCGATGCCGCCGATCACGACGATAAAGATCACAAAGGCCGTCCAGTCGGTCACGCTGAAGGCGGCATCAGGGCTGACGCGCCCTTTCTGGAGATAGATCAAGCCACCCGCGATGCCGGTGCCAAAGGCCGCGACGATGAAGACCAGCCATTTCATGCGCAGGGCATCGACGCCGACGGCCTTGGCGGCCTCAATATTGTCGCGTACGGCGGCGAGAGCGAGGCCGCGTTTGGTGCGCAGAAGCCAGTAAATCCCGCCGATTGTGGCGACGGCCAAGGCCAGCGCCAGCCAATAGTTCACGATATCGCGCGCGGCGGCGGTGCGCACGTCGAGCAGGTTGGCCACAGCCTCCACCCCCCAGAAATCCCGCGCCTCTGGTGGCAAGGACGTGCCCGACCCGCCGCCCAGCGTTTTCCACTGCGCGACGAGCAGCCGCACGACCTCGGCCACGACCCAGGTGCCGATGGCGAAATAGGCCCCCGCAAGGCGGAAGGCGAAGAACGCCGTCGGCACCGCGATGATTGCCGCGACCACGCCACAGATCAGCAGCGCAGCAATCGGGTCCATCCCCCACAGGATGCCTGCGCCGAATAGTGTATAAGCCCCGATGCCGACAAAAGCATGCTGCCCTACGCTGACCAGACCGCCATAGCCTGCCAGCAGGTTCCAGAACTGCGCCAGCGTCAGCATCGTCAGGATAAAGAACAGATCCTGTATCATGCTGCGGCTGGCGAACAGTGGCGCGGCGATCAGGATGGCCAGCAGGACCAGCGCGGCAATGCCTGCGATGCGTGACGCTTTGGTGCGGGTTTCGACAAGATACATGGCGGCCCCCTCAATCATAGGCGCGCGGGAACAGGCCCCGCGGCTTGATCAGCAGAACCACCAGAAAGGCCACATGCCCCGCGAGGATCTGCCATTCGGGATTGATCGCCGCCCCGACTGTCTGCGCCACGCCGATGATGATCCCGCCTGCCAGCGTGCCCCAAAGCGATCCAAGGCCGCCGATGATCACAGCCTCGAAAGCATAGATCAGCCGCGCTGGCCCGATGGTCGGATCGAAATTGGCGCGCATCCCCAGATAAAGCGCGGCAATCGTCACGACGATCATCGCGATCCCCGTGGCGGTCGCAAAAACCGAGGCAGGCTTGATCCCCATTAGGCTCGCCGTGACGGGATCGTCCGATGTGGCGCGGAAGGCGCGGCCAAGGGCGGTGCGGTAAAACAACTGGTTCAGCCCGACGATCACCGCAATGGCGGACAGAAAGGTCAGCACCGGCATGACGCCCAAAGTCACCGGTCCCACGGCGAAGGATGCCGTTTCCAGCGCCCCTGCCCCGATCCGCTGGCTGTCGGCCGTGAACCCTTCCAGCAGCGCGTTCTGCAGCACGATGGACAGGCCGAACGTGACCAGCAAAGGCGGCAGGATATCCTCGCCCAGCACGCGGTTCAGCACCACGCGCTGCAACAGCCAGCCAAAGCCGAACATCAGCGGCATGGCGATGGCGGCGGCCAGAAACGGGTTGATGCCAAGAAACGACACCACCACCAGAATGACATAGGCGGCCATCACGATCAGGTCGCCGTGTGCGAGGTTCACCAGCCGCATGATCCCGAACACAAGGCTGAGGCCCGCCGCGAACAGCGCATAAAGCCCGCCCAGCAGGATGCCCTGCACGATTGTATCAACCCACATCATGCGCTCACCCCGAAATAGGCATCGTGGATCGCCTCGCGGCTCAATTCACTCGGCAGGCCGGACAGGGTGACGCGCCCTTCCATCATGCAATAGACACGGTCCGCAACCTTCAGCGCCTGCCCGATATCCTGTTCCACGACGATCACGGCAGCGCCACTTTCGCGGATCTGCGGCAAGGCGGCATAGATGTCGCGGATGACTACGGGAGCAAGGCCAAGGCTGATCTCGTCACAGAGCAGCACCCGCGGATTGGACATCAGCGCCCGCCCGATGGCGACCATCTGTTGCTGGCCGCCCGACAGGGATGTGGCAGGCTGGCGGCGTTTCTCGCGCAGAATCGGGAACAGGGCGTAGATTTTATCGAGCGTCCAATGCCCTTTGACCTTGCGGGCGTGGGCGCCGATCAGCAGGTTTTCCTCAACCGACAACGACGGAAACAGCCGCCGCCCTTCGGGTACCATCGCCACCCCTTGCATCAGCATTTCATCCGCTCGCGCGGCCCCCACAGGCGCACCGTCAAGCGTAATCATCTCGGGCGCATTGCGCAGCACGCCCGCGATGGACCGCATCAGCGTGGTCTTGCCCGCGCCATTCGCACCGATGATGGCAATCGCCTCGCCTGCATCCAGATGCAGATCGACGCCATAAAGCGCTTGAAAATCGCCGTACCGCGCGGTCAGGCCGGTGACATGCAACAGGTTCATATGTCGATCCCCAGATAGATTTCGCGCACTTCGCGGCTGGCCATGATCGCGGCAGGCTCGCCCAGCCCGATCACGCGGCCGAAATCGAGCACCAGCAGGCGTTCGACCACGGAATTGAGCGCGTGCAGCACGTGTTCGATCCAGATGATCGTGGTGCCTTCGGCGTGGATGGCGCGGATCGTGCGGATCAGCGCCTGACATTCGCCTTCGGTCAGGCCACCGGCGATTTCATCGAGCAGCAGCAATTTCGGCCGTGTCGCCATCGCGCGGGCGAGTTCGAGGCGTTTTCGCTGCAACAGGCTGAGGCCCCCCGCCGGATCATTGGCGCGGTCGATCAGTTCGGTCCGCTCAAGGATTACGGCGCAGGTCTCGGCCACGTCCTTTTCGCGGCGGGCCTGTCCGTGGGCGGCAGCGACGACAAGGTTTTCGAACACGGTGAGATTGGAAAACGGCTGCGGGATCTGGAACGACCGGCCGACCCCCGCCAGACAGCGCTGCATCGGCGAGACGCGGGTCACGTCCTGTCCGTCAAAAATGACCGTGCCACGGTCGGCGGCAATATTGCCGGTGATGAGGTTGAAGAGCGTCGATTTCCCCGCCCCGTTCGGTCCGATGATGCCAAGCGCCTGCCCCTGCGGCACCTCAAAGCTGACGTCGTCGGTCACTTTCAAAGCGCCGAAGGATTTGGAGACATTCTGCAAGGACAGGATGGGCATGGCGTTTCCGTTTGGGTTGAGGGTGGTCAGGCCCCGGATCAAGTCCGGGGCGCTGGCACAACACGCCCCGGGCTTGACCCGGGGCCTCTAGCGAGGCTTAGGCCAAAGCCTCCATCGTCCCGCCCGTGGGGATCTCCGGCGCGGTCGTGTTATCCACGACGACCAGATCGAACGTCCCGTCCTCCTTGCGCCGCCACTGCCCACCGACCAGCGGGGTCTTGCAGACATTCTGCGCGGCAAAGGGCGGCACGCCAGCGCCGTCCCATGCGATGCGGCCAACCATCGTATCCAGCTGCGTCGCGCGGATCGTCTCGACCACGTCATCGGGGTCGGTCGGATCGTTCGCACGCTTGATGACATCGGCAGCCATCTCAAACAGCGAATGTACGAACCCGATAGGCTGGGTCCATGGGCGGCCTGTCTCGGCGGTGAAACTCTCGGCCAGTTCCGCGCAGCTTTCGCCAGTCAGCGACGATGCGAACGGGTGGCTTGCCGACCACCAGACCTCGGACGACAGGTTGTGCCCTGCCTCTCCCAATGTTTCCACCGACTGCGGGAACAGGATCGCCTTGGCGACCGTGATCGCCTTTGGCCGGAAGCCTTGCTGAAGCGACTGGTTCCGGAAGGTCGTGAAATCGGGCGGGATCACCACGCCTGTCACGATCTCTGCATTGGCGGCGCGGAAGGCGTTGATCTGCGCGCTGAAATCATCGGTCAGGTTCTGGTAACGGCCCGGGTCATTGGTGCTGTAACCCGCCTCTGCGAAACCGGGCGCGACACCGACATTCGGATCGCCCCAGGCGTTGCCGTCGGCATCGTTCGGAAACAGCCCGCCGACCTGTTTATTGGTGTCCAGCTGGTTCCACATATTGGTGAAAACGGCGATCACATCCTCCAGCCCCCAGAAGTAGTGATAGGCATAGTTGAACGGCTGCCAGCTTGTCGGATCGCCGGGGTTGCCCTGCTGGCCGATGAAAAACGGCTGCCATGGTGCTTTGGTCGAAATCACCGGCACGCCTTCGGATTCGCAGACCGTCGCCACGGGGTTCGTGGTTTCCGGCGTCGAGGCGACGAGCATGAAATCCACCTCGTCGCTGATGATGAGTTCCTGCGCCACTGTTGCAGCACGGTTCGGGTTGGACTGGCTATCCTTGACGATCACCTGCACGTCGATGCCCTGTTCGGCCATCACGCGGTTGAACATTGCCAGCGTGAAACTGTCCGCCTCGGCAAAGCCTGCCAGCGGGCCGGTCTGCGGGCTAACATAGCCGATGCGGACGCCGCGCCCTTGGGCGATGGCAGGCATGGCAAGCCCCGATGCGGACAAGGCAAAGCCGCTGGCCAAGCCGGTTTTCAGTAATTTGCGTCGCGTAATCATCTTAAATCCTCCCAGTTCAAGTTTACGGTTTTCAGGTGACAGGCCGCGTCCCTCGCCACGCGTCTGTCAGGATGGTTTTGACGTCATCGCGCGTGAAGGCGCGCGGATTGGCATAGGGCGCGCGCGTCGCAATCTCGGCGGCGCGGTCCAGATCGACCTCTTGCAGCCCAAGATCGGACAGGCGCAGCGGCGCGCCCAGACCCGATGCGAAATCCCACAGCCCGCCGCCGACTTGTCCTCCCAGCAGATCGGCGACGGGTGCGAGTTTGCCCGGCACCGCGACGGCGTTAAAACCGGCGGTATGCGGCAGCATGATCGCATGGGTTTCGGCATGGGGCAGCCCGAAGGACCCGCCCAGCACATGGCAAAGCTTGTGATGCAGCGCCATCGCCACAGACCCCAACACAGTGGAACACAGCCATGCGCCATACAGCACTTCGGCGCGGGCATCGCTGTCGACGGGTTCGGCGATGACGGCGGGCAAACCCTGTTTGAACGCGCGGATCGCGTCCAGCGCCATCATGTCGGTGATCGGGTTGGCATCGGCGGCATAAAGCCCCTCGATCGCATGAGCGATGGCGTTCAGCGCCGATGTGACGGTCATCGAAATGGGCAGGCCGAGCGTCAGATCGACGTCATAGATCACCAGTTCCGGCCGGATCGTGGGATCACGGCGGGTGGTCTTTTCGCCCTTGTCGGTCTCGCCCAGAATATCGGTCATTTCGGACCCGGCATAGGTCGTGGGGATCACCACCTGATCGGCCCCCGTGCGCAGGGCAATCGCCTTGCCCAAGCCCGTCGTGGACCCGCCGCCGATGGCCACGACACAATCCGCCCCGCTCGTCCGATAGGCGGCTATGGCACGGTCGGTCACATCGACGGGCGTGTGCATCGTGGCGTTGGTGAACAGGCCCGCCGCCATGTCGCCCAGCCGGTCCGCAACAGCCTGCGCCTGATCCGCCTGCTGCGGCGTGGACAGCACCAGCGCCTTGCCGCGCCCCAGCGATTGCACGGCATCGCCAACCTGCGCCAGCGTGCCATGCCCAAAGATCACCTTTGTCGTGATCCCCGGAAAGACAAAGGCGCGCGAGCCGCTCATGCCGCGTCGCCCCAGACCGGCGTGCCTTGGGCCAGCGCGCGCAGCATGTCCGACAGCACGGCGATTTCGGTATCCGTCACCTCATGCGGGCGACCGGGGAACATATCGGTGCGCAGACGTGCGCCGGCACGGGTCAGGTCGGCCAGCATCCGGTAATGCGCATCGACAGGAATCCACGGATCGGCGTCGCCACAACTGGCATAAACCGTCAATCCGGCAAGCTGCTTCATCGGCAGCTTGTCTGTTTCAGCACCTATCCGGCAGGCAGTGAAAAGACAGACCGCATCGGCGATCTTCGGCTGGCACATCAGCGTTTCCAACGACAGGCAAGCCCCCTGCGAAAATCCGCAAAGAAGCACAGGCACATCCGGTGCAGCACTGCGTTCGGCATTAATGACCTCTGTCACCTCGCGCACGCCGCCATGCATCGCGATCAGTGTCTCGTCGGTCAAAGGGTCGATGGCGCGCGCGGCGTACCAGCCGTGACCTTCCGATTTCGGCAGGACGTAGCGCACACCCGGTACCGCGACGCGGGCGACGATGCTGTCCAGCATATCCGCCTGCGTCTGGCCGCGCCCGTGCACGACGATGCAGATCACCTGTGCGGCGCCCTGATCGGCCCCGTGGAAAACCGGATCGGTCATCATTCAACCTCAGAAATTCGCAGGCTCGAGCCCGGCTTCCATTTCGGCCTGCCGGTCGGCGAACCACGGCGGGAAGACCAGCGTCTGTCCGATGGCATCGGCGGGTTCGTCCTTGGCCCAGCCCCCCGGCACGGTCCATGCGAGTTCAAACAGCGCACCACCGGGGCTGCGCACATAGCAGGACTTGAAATACATCCGGTCCTTTTGCTCTGAAATATCGGTGAACCCCAGACCCTCGATATGGGCGCGCAGCGCCATCTGGTTGTCCTCGTCGCCGGTGTTCAGCGCCAGATGATGGATCGTGCCGCCCGCCAGCGTCCAAGTGCCTTGGGCCACGTCGGGTTCGTGCAGCACCTCGACGATGGATTTCGCGCCGTCATTGGTGGGGACTGCAAAAACAAGACCCTCATGCGTGTCCGCGATTTTCTCCATCGGCAGGGCAATGGTCAGGAAATCGTCCATCGCGGTGCGGTCCATGACGGAAATCGCGCCGCCATAGATGCCCTTGATCCCGTGTTCGGCACTGATGCCGCGGTCGGGGTTGGCAATCGGTGTGCGGTTGTCGCTGGGGTTTTCGACCAGTTCATGCGGGATGCCGCAGGGATGTTCGAACACCACGCGATCCGCGCCGAAACGCGCGGTCTTGCGCGCGGGCACGCCCATTTCGTTCAGCCGGTTGACCCAGAATTCGCTGGCCCCCACGGGGATTGCCTGCATCACAACCTTGGACTGGTTCGACCCACGCCGCCCGAAAATGCCGGGCTTGGCAAAGGGGAATGTCGTGATGATGGTCGAGGCATCGCCGTTCTTGGCCCCGTAATAGAGGTGATAGACCGGCAGCACGCCGTCGAACAGCACCGTGCGCTTGACCGAATAAAGGCCCAGCGTCTTGGTATAGAAATCGTAATCTTCCTGCACGCCATGCGTGCTGAGCGTCAGGTGATGATAACCGCTGATGCGTGACATGATGTCTCCTCCCTTGGTGTCGAATGCGATGGTGCAGCCTTGGGTTATGGCCAGCCTCCTCGCTGGTCATGGGCCTTTTGCACCGGCTTGATTGCACGCTAGGACCGTGCAACATGTAATAGTATTAAATCTGAGGGCTTCAGCATGACGAATTGCTATGAAGATTGATGAGAAACACCTCGCCCAACTTGCGGCCGTTGTCGAAGCGGGCGGTGTCACCGAAGGCGCGCATCTGCTGGGCATGACGCAACCGGCCGTGTCGCGCACCCTGTCGGCGCTGGAAAAGCGGTTGGGCGAAAAGCTGTTCATGCCGGGCCGCAGGCCGCTGGTGCCTACGATCATCGGGCGGCAACTGGCGGCGCATGGCAAAGTCATTCTGGACGCGGGGCGCAAAGCGTCGGACTCGGTGCGCAGTTTTCAGGCAGGGTCGGCGGGAACCGTGCGGATCGGCGGTGTGCCGTTTTTTATGGATGCGCTGATTTCGCAGATGCTGGGGCAGTTTCAGGTGCAGCAGCCCGATATCTCGATCGACCAGTCCTATGGCAACCTGCCCGAATTGCAGGCGGGGCTGCGGTCGGGCCAGCTCGACATGGCGATCTGTCCGCTGGGCGTGGTCGAACCGGGGTCGGAGCTGGCCTTTACCGAGATCCTGCCGGGGCGCAACGTGATCGCCGCCCGCGCGCGGCATCCGCTGTTCAAGAAGAAATCCATCACCTCGCACGATCTGCTGCGCTATCCGTGGATCGCCCCCCTGCCCGGATCACCGCTGCTGGCAGACCTGCATGCGATCCTGTTGTCTATCGGGGTCAGCGAATTCAACGTGCGCTATACCGGCGGGTCGCTTTTGAGCGTGCTGAACTACCTGCATGAGACCGACGCGCTGACCGTTTTGCCGCAAAGCGTGCTGTTCGCCTTCCGGCAGGACGGGCGGTTCAAGACGCTGCCGATCAAGATACCACAGCCGCAACGCTCGCTTGGGATCCTGACGCTCAAAGAGGCACCAAAGCTGCCCGCCAGCGACAAGCTGACGAAATTCATCATCACGCGCTTCAACGAATTGCGCGGCATCATCCTGCGCCACGAGAACGCGGTGATCTGGGGGACGTGACTGCGGGAGGCTTGCAAAACCGGCGCAGGCTGTCACAAGGGGCGCGCGCATCCGGCGCAGGTTTTCCCGTACAGGTTCCCCGATGAGCACAACCTTGCAAGCGGCGCTGTGGATGGTGGGCGCGATTGTCGCCTTTACCACCATGGCGATCGGCGGGCGCAGCGTGAGTGCCGAGCTCGATACGTTCGAGCTGATGCTTTACCGCAGTGTGATCGGCTTTGGCATCGTGATCGCCATCGCGTGGTACACAGGCGCCATAGGCCAGATTCGCGCGCGCAAGCTGCGGCTGCATCTGGTGCGCAATGTATTCCATTTCACCGGGCAGAACCTGTGGTTCTATGCCATCACCGTGATCCCGCTGGCGCAGGTCTTTGCGCTGGAATTCACCACGCCCATATGGGTTTTGCTTTTGTCGCCGCTGATCTTGCAGGAACGGCTGACGGGAATGGGTATGCTGGCGGCCCTGATCGGTTTCGTGGGTATCCTGATCGTGGCGCGACCGGATCCCGGCAATATCAGTCCGGGGCTGCTGGCGGCCGCGGGCTGCGCTGTCTTCTTTGCGCTCAATGCGATCCTGACACGCAAGCTGACGCGGACCGAAGGGATCACCTCGATCCTGTTTTTCCTGACCGCCACACAAGCAGTATTCGGGCTGATCTGTGCAGGCTATGACGGGGACATCGCGCTGCCTTCGGGCGCGATTCTGCCTTGGGTCGTGGTGATCAGCATTGCGGGACTGGTCGCGCATTTTTGCCTGACCAAAGCGCTGAGCATCGCGCCGGCCAGCACGGTCATGCCGCTGGACTTTGCGCGCCTGCCCGCCATCGCGGTTGTCGGCATGCTGCTTTATGACGAGCCTTTGGAATTGCTGGTCTTTGTCGGTGCCGCGCTGATTTTTCTGGGCAATTACATCAACATCCGGCATGCGGGTCGCGCAGCGATTAACTGAACCGGATGGTTCAATTATTGCGCTGCACTGCGGCGTGACATAATTATGTTACGCTACGACAAAGCCGCGACATGACGCCGCGTCAAGAATTGACGCAGCGATTAGGCACTCCGTAGGGTCTGTTGCATAGAATTTGTTCATGATGGGGATGAGGACATGAAACAGACACTTACCGTCGGCGCGGCATTGCTGATGACGACGTCCATGGCGCAGGCAGGGGGGATTGAACGCTCTGTGCCATCCATGGCCCTGTTGTTCGAGGAAGGAAACTACCTTGAACTGTCGTTCGGCTATGTCACGCCAGAGGTCAGCGGGACACAGGCAATTCCGTTTCTCACTGCGCCGCTTGGGGCAGAGTCGGGAAACATCGCCGACCCTTACAGCATTCTGAGCTTTGGTTATAAAAACCAGATCAACGACAAGATCGCGATTGCGCTGATTATCGACCAACCCATCGGTGCCGGTGTCGAATATGCGTCTGATACAGATTATGCATATGGAGGCGGCATTACACCTTTCGGGTCAACAGCGACCATCGACAGCGTCGGGTTTACAGCCTTGCTTGCTTACTCCCTGCCCAACAACATCACCGTCTACGGTGGTCCGCGCGCTGTGCGCACCTCGGGTGAGGTGGCATTGTTCAACGGCTATACCATGGACTCCTCGCGCGAGACGGACTTTGGCTATGTCGTCGGAGCCGGCTGGGAACGGCCTGACATTGCCGCGCGCGTCTCGCTGACCTATCACAGCGCCATCACGCATGATTTCCGTGCGGATGAAGTCGTGCCCGCCCCCGGGCCGGGTCCAATATCAACGGACTTCTCGACCACCGTTCCGCAGTCACTGACACTCGAAGGTCAGACAGGCATCGCGGCAAACACGCTGTTGTTCGGCTCGATCCGCTGGGTCGAGTGGAGCGAGTTCGATATTTCTCCGGTCGGCTATGGTCTTGCGACAGGCGGCGGCTCGCTGGTGAGCTATGACGATGACGTCGTGACCTACAACCTTGGTGTCGGACGGCGCTTCAGCGACGAATGGTCCGGCGCAATCACCGCAGGCTATGAGGCCAGCCAAGGCGGTTTCTCGGGGAACCTTGGGCCGACGGACGGCAGCACCTCGCTGGGCGTCGCGGCGACCTATACGATGGGGGATATCCGCATCACAGGCGGTGCGCGCTATATCTGGATCGGCGATGCTGAAACAGAAGCACCGGGCGCGCCAGGGGTTACCCTCGGTCAGTTCCAAGAAAACTCGGCCGTCGCGCTGGGGCTTCGGGTCGCTTACAACTTCTAAGGTCCGTATTCTATAAACCAAAGCCCCGCCCTCACCGGCGGGGCTTTTTCATTCTGCGCATGATCCGGCTTGCGCTGGCGGTGCGGGCAGGATCAAACCTGCGCCATGATCCTCACACAAAAAGCCATGTCCGGCCGCGCCTGGGCGGAAATACTGATCCTGTCGCTGATCTGGGGCGCATCGTTCCTGTCGGTGCATGTCGCACTGGAGGAAATCGGCCCGCTGACCTCGGTCGCGCACCGGACATTCTGGGCGATGCTGATTCTGTGGGGCTATGTCGCGATCCGTCGCCTGCCCCTGCCACGCAGCCCTGCGGTCTGGTTGGCGTTTCTGGTCATGGGACTGCTGAACAACGTCATCCCGTTCAGCCTGATGGCCTGGGGGCAGCTGCACATCGAGACCGGCCTGACCGCGATCATGAACGCCTCGACCGCGATTTTCGGCGCGATCACGGCGGCGGTGTTTCTGGCCGATGAACGGCTGACCCTGCGCAAGGCGGTGGGTGTGGGCCTTGGCTTTCTGGGCGTGGCCACGGCCATCGGGTTGCAGGCGCTGACCCAGTTTGACCTGCGGTCCTTGGGCCAGCTGGCGGTACTGGGCGGTGCGATCAGCTATGCCTTTGCAGGTGTCTGGGCGCGCAAGCACCTATCCGGCCTGACGCCACAAGTCGCCGCTGCGGGGATGCTGACAGGGTCGAGCCTGATCGCCCTGCCCTTGGCGTGGTCCATCGAAGGCCCGATCAATCTGGCCTTGCAGCCGCAGACCTGGGCCGCCATCGGATACTATGCCGTGATGGCAACGGCGCTGGCCTATCTGCTCTATTACCGCGTGCTGGCTATGGCGGGCAGCGGCAATCTGATGCTGGTCACGCTGCTGGTCGCCCCCGTCGCGATCATCTTGGGCGCGGTCGTGCTGGGCGAGGCGCTGCCTTTGCGCGCCTATGCCGGTTTTGCGCTACTCGCCACCGGTCTGGTCATCCACGATGGCCGCGTTGTCAAGGCGATCCAACACCGCGCGCGCCGCGCGTAGCCCCGGTGCCTCGCCCCCGCGCCCGAGCCTATCCATCGTCAGATCCATCGCTGCCTGCTGCGCTGTCGGGTTGGCCAGCACGGCCAAGACCGCATCGGCGATGGGTTCCGGCTGGCAGGCCTTGCCGATGAACTCCGGCACCGTGCGGGTGTCGCTGACCAGATTGACCAGCGTGACAGTATCGACCAGCAGCATGCGCGAAATGATGATCCGGCTGAGCCACGCCATGTCATAGGCGATCACCATCGGCGTCCCGTTCGCAGCCAGTTCCAGCGACACCGTGCCAGAGGCTGCGAGTGCTACATCCGCGCGGCGGAACCATGCGGGTTTGTCAGGGCTGGCAGGCGGCAGCACGGTGACCGGCACGGACCAATCCGCCACCTGCGCCTGCACCAGATCATGCACATTGGCCGTGGTGGGAATGACAAACCGCGCATCCGGCACCTGTACCGCGATCCGTGCCACGGCCTGCCCGAACCGGGGGGCAAGGCGGCTCACCTCGCTTTTGCGGCTGCCGGGCAAGACCAGCACGACGGTGCCAACGCCCAAGGCGGCGGCCTCTTCGGCGCTGGCAATCGGATCGGTCACCACCGGATGGCCGACGAAATCGCAGGCCATACCGGCGGCCTGCATCAAGGGCGGCTCGAACGGGAACAGCGCCAGCACGTGGTCGATATGATGCGCCATATGCGCGGCACGCTTGGGCCGCCATGCCCAGACGGTCGGGGCCACGTAATGCACGGTGCGGATCGTGCTGCGCGCCTTGACCAGTTTGGACACACGAAGGCAGAAATCGGGGCTGTCGATGGTGATCAGCACATCGGGCTGGGTCTGTACGACCGCCTCGGCCATCTGCGCGATGCGCCGCTTCAAAGCGCGGTATTTGGGCAGGATTTCGGCCAGCCCCATGACGCTGAGTTCATCCATGGGAAAGCGGCTCACCAGCCCTTCGGCCTGCATCAGCGGCCCGCCGACCCCGTCAAAGGTCACACCGGGGCGGAGCGTTTTCAGCCCCGCCATCAGCGCAGCACCCAGCTTGTCGCCCGACGCTTCGCCCGCGATCAGGAACACTCTCATGCGCCACCTTTTGGGCGGACCCAGAAACAGGCACCTGCCCGTTCCAGCGTGGCGATGATCTGCGGCGCGTCCAGCACGATGACGCCGCCCGCCTCGACCACGATGGCTGAGAGCCCAGCAGCGACCGCGCCGCGCGCCGTCTCTGGCCCGATCACCGGCAGGTCGGCGCGCCGGTCCTGCGCGGGCTTCGGGGCTTTGAACAGCACCGCACCGCGTGCATCGACGGGCGCGCCGTCCGGCCCGCTCAGCCATTCGGCGGCGGTGCCGAGCAGGTCGCCCATCAGATCGACACCGCCCCAAAGCGGGTCACCCGAAGGGGCAAACCGCGCGATCATTGCATCCGTGCCAGCCTGATCCTCGCGCGCGATCACGCGGCCTTGGCGCACAAGGCAGGCTTGCCCCGTGTCTGCAGCCCCCATCGCCGCGATGGTCTGTTCGCCCAGCACAGCATCAAGCCGCAGTTGCGGCGACAGGCGGCCAGCAAGGACGCCAGCGGCAGGCAACAGATCAGGCGCTAGCTCATGCGCGGCGACCACCTCAAAGCCTGCATTTTCAAAGATCGCGATCACGCCGCGCAACGTGCCGTCGTCGCCTTTGGCCATCGCGGCTTGCAGGCCTGCGACCAGTGGCAAAGTCGCGGCATCGATCTGTGCGGGGTCAATCACCGGTCGTTTGACAGCACCCGCCATGCAGACCCGCGTGACACCGCGCGCTTTCAGATGCGCCAGAAACGTGCCCAGCTGTTCGATGCGAAAGGTGATGTCGGGCGTGATCTGGGGCGCAAAGCCGTGCAACGCGCAGACAATCGGGCGCGCCGCGAGCCGCGCCAACAGCGCGGGCGGCAGATCACCCGTGCCTGCGATCAGCGCCAGCATCAGCCGGGCGTCAGGAAATTACGGTCGGACGGGCCTAGGATAAAGCGGACCATGTCCTGCACATAAGGACTGTCGCTTTCGGTGCCAAGCTTGCGGGCACGATCCTGAAAATTGCCTTCGCCGTCTTTCAGCATCTGGAACGCCGCGCGCAGCGCGGTGATATCGGTGCGGTCCACGCCTTTGCGTTTCAGACCGACAAGGTTCAGCCCGTCGAGCACCCCGCGCGGTCCCTGCACCAGCCCGTGCGGGACGACATCCGCCGTCACCATCGTGACCGCGCCGATGATCGCGCCCTGCCCGATGCGCACCCATTGATGCACACCGCACAAGCCGCCGATGATGACGTCATCCTCAATCACGCAATGGCCCGCCACGGCGGAATTGTTGACGATGATGACACGGTCACCGATCTGCGCGTCATGCGCGATATGGCAGCCCGCCATGAACAGCCCGTCATCGCCCACACGTGTGATCCCGCCGCCTTGGGCGGTGCCCGTGTTGATCGTCACATGCTCGCGGATGCGGTTGCGCGCGCCGATGCGCAATTGCGTCTTTTCGCCCGCGAATTTCAAATCCTGCGGGATTTCCCCGATCACGGCAAAGGGAAAGATCGTCGTGCCCGCGCCTATATGGGTATCGCCATCCACCACCACATGGCTTTTCAGCGTCACACCATCGCCCAAGACCACATCAGGCCCGATCACACAGAACGGACCCACCGTGCAATCAGCAGCAATGCGCGCGCCTTGCGCGATCACCGCACTGGGGTGGATGCCCGCCATCAGCCTTGCAGGTCCATCATCGCGGTGAATTCCGCCTCGGCGGCCAGTTCGCCATCGACCGTCGCCACACCCTTGAAGCGCCAGACCTTGCCGCCGGGTTTGCCGCGTGTGGTTTCGACGCGCATTTCCAGCACGTCACCCGGAACCACCTTGCGGCGGAATTTGCATCCGTCGATGGCCATGAAATAGACCAGCAGGTCACCGTTGATCAGCCCCAGCGACGCGCCGACCATCACCGCACTTGTCTGCGCCATCGCCTCGACGATGGTAACGCCGGGCATGATCGGGTTGCCGGGGAAATGGCCTTGGAAATAGGGTTCGTTCATCGTCACGTTCTTGATGCCCACAGCCGAGGACGTGCCGTCGATGCTGTGGACCTTGTCGACCAGCAGGAACGGATA
Organism: Yoonia sp. 72; assembly: GCF_034652275.1. Lineage (NCBI taxonomy): Bacteria > Pseudomonadati > Pseudomonadota > Alphaproteobacteria > Rhodobacterales > Paracoccaceae > Yoonia > Yoonia sp. 72. The sequence goes on from NZ_JAXIWG010000001.1 coordinate 410,823, forward strand.
CCGGTGCGGCAGGATTTTCTGGATCAGCTGGATATCGGCGGTTGTGACGGGCTCGGACATATGTGGTTCCTTGTCTTGACGGGTCCCGTAAGGGATTGGCCTTGCCTAGCAAGCCGCGGCGGGCACGGCAAGCGTGGCTAGCGGGTCCCGTCGCCCAGTCTCTCGTCAATGCGGGCAATCGCGTCATCGGTAATATTGGCCGTGCGTACCGACAAAACGACGTTGCGCTGTTCCAGCACCATCGCCGCCCCGCGTTCCAACATCAGGGTGCCTACGATTTCCTGCACGCGTTCCTCGAATGCAGCGCGCGCTTGCGCGGCTTCGGCGGCCAGTTCGCCGTTCTTGGCGTCACGGGCGCGGCGCACTTCTTGCACCTTGGCGTCAAAGGCCGCTGCCTCCGCGCGGAAGGCAGCTGGGTCCATCGTGGCGCGGCGCTGGGTCAGACTGCGTTCTTCTTCGGTCAACGCAGCGACGATGGCGTCATTTTCAGCTTGCAGTTCGGCCGTGCGGCCAGCCAGATCCGACGTGATCCGGCGGCCGTATTGCGTCTCGAAAAACAGCCTGTCGCTGTCGATAATCAGAACCTGCGGCCCCGATTGCTGCGCGGCTGCCGGCAAGGCCAGAAGCAACCAGACAGCAATCGCGCGCCACAAGATCATCAGAAATTGGTCGAGATCGTGACGTCGAAGGCCCGCGTGCGGTCGCGGTCCTGCACGTCAAGTGGTTCGGTAAAGTTGAACCGCAACGGACCGATAGGGGTGGTCCAGAAGATCGATGCACCGACCACGGACCGGGCGGTGAAATCGTCATAATCCACCTGCCCCGCATAGCCCGAATCCCAGACAGACCCGTAATCGTAGAACACACCACCCGACAGACCGTATTCGCTGGGCAGGCCCAGCGGGAATTCCGCCTCGAGCCGCGCCACGGCAAACGCGTTGCCACCGATGGCATCGTCAAAGGGTTCCAGCGACCGTGGTCCGATCCCGCCGGCCTCGAAGCCGCGCATCAGGCGGCTGCCAAGGAAAAAGCGGTCGGTCACGCGGCTCTGGCCTTCTTGATAGTCCAGATAGCCGCCTTCAACGGTTGCACGCAGAGTGACTTCTTCGTTCAGCACCTTCGTTTCGGCACCGGCAAAAGCCGTCGTTTTGATGAACTGCGCATCACCGAAACCGAATTCCTGCCCAAAACGCAGGATATAGCCGGTGTTCGGGTCAATTCCCGCGCGGCGCGAATCCCAGCTGTAGGAATAGCCCAGCGAATTGGTCGTCACCGCGCCAATGTCTTCTTCCTGTTGCAGGATCGGGCTGGCATCGTCAGACACATTCGTCAGGTCGGCATAGTTGAATGCATAAAACACTGTCAGGCGCCCGTTGTCGCTGACCGGAAAGGCAAGCGACGGGCTGAACCGGAAGGTCTGCGTGTCGTAGCGGGCGTTTTCGTTGTCGGTCTGCCCGTAAGACAGTTCGATCCCGCCGCGCAGGTCACGGCCCAGAAGCTGCGGTTCAGCAAACCGGAAGCTGAGGCGCTGGTTCGTCTCGGCGGTCGAGATATCGAAATCGAGCCGCTGCCCGCGTCCCTGAAAGTTACTTTGCCCGTAGGAAGCGACCAGCCCAAGCCCCGTGTCGGTGTTGAAGTTCGCGCCGAAGCTCAGCGTGCCGGTCGGACCTTCGGTGACATCGACATCAACGATCACCTGATTGGCGGAAGACCCCTGCCGTGTTTCGACATTGGCGTTCTGGAAGAAACCCAAACCACGGATGCGACGCGCGGAATCGCGGATCTCGCGCGGGTTGAACGGGTCACCCTCGACCACACGGACCTGATTGCGGATCACACGGTCAAGTGTCGTGCTGTTGCCCTGAATGTCGATCCGTTCGACGAAAACGCGCGGTCCCTCGGTCAGCACATATTCCAGATCCAGCGTCAGCGTGCGGTCATTGCGGGTGATCCGCGGTTCGACCTGCACGAAATTGACATTGCGCTGCACGGCCAGACGTTCCAGCCGCGTGATATCGGTTTCGATTGGCACGGGCGAATAGACCGACCCCGGGCGCGTGCGGATTGCGTCTTGAAACGGGGTCGGATCAACGCCGGGGATGGCGCTGCTGACAGTAACAGTGCCAAAGTTGAAACGCTGGCCTTCACGCAGATTGAACGTCACCAGATAGGCATCGCGTTCGGGCGTCAGCGCCACATCGACGTTAAGCACTTCGAAATCGGCATAGCCGCGCGAGCGGTAGAAGTCGGTCAGCAACACACGGTCCTGCGCGATACGGTCCGGAGAAAAAGTATCCCGTGTCACCAGCGCACGCAGCAATCCGGCCTGTTTGGTGTCCAGCACGCGGCGCAAACGCCCTTCGGAATAGGTGCGGTTGCCAAGGAAGGAAATACGCTCGATCTCGGTCACACCGGATTCGGTGACTTCAAACACCAGATCGACGCGGTTGTCGGCCAGCCGGATGATGCGCGGCGTCACGACGGCGTTGATGCGGCCCTGACTGGCATAGACCTGCGTGATCGCATTGGTGTCGGCTTCGGCCTGCACGGGGTTGAACACGCGGCGCGGTTCGCTTTGCAGCAAGGGCAGAAGCTGCGCATCGCGGATGCGGCTGTTGCCTTCGATGCTGATGCGGTTGATCGTGGGGAATTCCACAACGCGGATCAGTAAGGTGCCGCCCTGCGGGACCACATCGACGGTTTCAAACAGGCCGGATTCCCGGATGCGTTGGGCTGCATCGTTCAGTTCGGCCGCTGACAAGGACGCGCCCGCGCTGATGCCCGCGAATGTCAGGATCGTGCCGTCGGCCACGCGCTGGTTGCCTTCGATCGCTACGCTGTTGAAGGCAAAGCCCTGCGCCCCTGCGGCACCGGCGGTCATAACCGCCAGACCCGTCACCGTTGCGACCACCTTTGCCGTCGCCACGCCCTGCGCCCAAGCGCGCCCACCAAATCCCTGCATTTCGTCCGCCTGTTCTGACATCCCGGTTGCAAACGGAGTAGCCGCAATAAAAGCCGATGTCAAAACGACAAAGCCCAGCAAAGCGCCGCTTTGCCGGTCGGCGTCACAGGCTCAGGGGCAAAAGATCGTGTCGTTGAGGATGGTGAACGACAGCATGGTCAGGATCAGCGCCAGACCGATGAACATGAACACCTGTACCGCGCGCTCGCTTGGCTTGCGGCGGGTCACACCTTCATAGGCGTAGAACATCAGATGACCGCCATCCAGAACGGGGATCGGAAAGAGATTGATCAGCCCCACCGCCGCCGACAACGCCCCGATGAACCAGATAAAACTTTGCGTGCCTTGGCGTGCCATCGACCCGCTGGTTTCGGCAATGCCCACAGGACCCGAGAGGTTACAGGTGGAAATCTGCCCGATGATGATGTGCCGCAACGCGGAAAGCGAGGTTGTGGCGGTATTCCACAAACCTTCGACACCTAGGCGGCCAGCCTCGAGAATACCCACGGCCTCGGTCTGGGGGCTGAAAACGATATCGCCCGAAATCCCGATCCGGTACGTCTGCGCAAACCCGCCTTGGGGTTGCGGCTCGTCGGTGATGCGCGGCGCAAGCGTCACGTTCAGGTCCCGCCCCTGTCGCCAGACGGTCAGGTCAAGTGGCGCACCTTCGGCGGCGATGACCTTTTCCTGCAACTGGCGGAATGCGAAAATCGGGTCGCCATCGACCGTACGGATCACATCGCCGATCCGCAGCCCCGCATCATCGGCAGCAGACCGTGGCGCCAACGCGATCACAACGGGCGGCATCAGATAAGGTCCTTCCACGTCGCGCGTTTGCCCGTCGCGCATGATCTGGTAGGTCAGACGGTCCTGTAGCGGGACAAGATCCAGCAAAGACACCTCACGCGTGGGGTCAATGAAGGCGATCCCCTCGACGGCCAGCAGCACGTCGCCCTCGCGCAGATCAGACGGGGTTTCGGCAGGCAAGGCGCGGATGGCACCGATCGTGAAGGGTTCGGCCACGCGCCCCTGATACATGATTGAGCCGGTGAAGATCGCGATGGCGAGGATGAAGTTGAACACAGGCCCCGCCGCCACCGTCAGCGTACGCGCCCAAAGCGGCGCACCCGTCATCGTACGGCGCGCGTCGCTATCAGCGACAGTGCCGTCAGAGCCTACGCTCGCGGCATTGGCGTCACCCAGAAACTTGACATAGCCGCCCAAAGGCAAGGCCGCGACCTGCCAGACCGTGCCTCGCGCGTCCTTGCGGCTGTAGATCACGGGGCCAAAACCAAGCGAGAACACCTCTGCATGGATCCCACACCAGCGCCCGACGATGTAATGGCCGTATTCATGGATCGCCACGATGACCGACAAGGCCACGACGAAGGCCACGATCATGAAGGCAAAATTGCCGAAAACCGGCACGAATTGCATCAGGTCCAAAACGTCATCCCATCTGTCTTGCGATTTCGCCCGCGTAAATACGGGCCAGCCTGTCGGCCTCCAGCACGTCATCTAGGGTCACATCGCGGATTTGCAGCCCGCCGCCCGATGACATTTTGTCCAGCGTCGCGGATACGACCCCCGACATCTGTAGAAAACCGATCTCGCCCGCGATGAACGCATCAAGCGCGCGCTCCTTGGATGCATTGAAAACCGCCCCCGCCAGACCGCCTGTTTCCATCACGTGCCGCGCCAGCGCCAGTGCGGGATAGCGGTCCTCGTCGGGGGCCTCAAAAGTCAGCGATCCGATTTTCGCAAGATCAAGCCGTTCGACAGGCAGGTGCCGCCGGTCTGGCCAATGCAGCGCATAGCCGATGGCATGGCGCATATCGGGCGGGCCGACATGCGCCATCAGCGCGCCATCGTTGAAGCCAACCAGCGCATGTATCAAGCTTTCACGGTGCACCAGCACTTCGATCACGCTGGAAGGTACACCAAAGAATTCTTTGGTTTCAATCAGCTCCATCGCCTTATTAAACATCGACGCGGAATCGATCGTGATCCGCTGGCCCATGTCCCAGTTGGGATGGCTTGATGCTTCGGCCAATGTGGCCTGCGCCAGCCTATCCTTGGGCCAGTCGCGAAACGCGCCCCCGCTTGCGGTGATGATGACGCGTTCGACCGCTTTCATATCCTCGCCCACCAGCGCCTGAAAAACGGCGGAATGTTCGCTGTCCACAGGTAGGATCGTGGCGCCCGCCGCCTGTGCCCGCGCCATCAGCAAAGGCCCCGCTGTGACAAGCGATTCCTTGTTGGCCAGCGCCAGCGTCGTGCCATGATCCAGTGCCGTCATTCCTGGAACCAACCCCGCCGACCCGATGATCGCGGACAGCGCCCAATCGACTGGGCGCGCGGCCGCGTCCTTGATCGCAGTCTCGCCTGCGGCGGCGGCGATCCCCGTGCCGGCCAGCGCATCTTTCAAAGCGGCATAGCAGCTGTCATGACAGGTCACCGCAATCTCGGCACGTAAAGCAATGGCATCCTTGGCTAATTGTGCAATGTTGTTACCACCTGTCAGCGCCACGACCTGATAGGCATCAAGGTCGCGCGCAATCAGGTCAACCGCGCTTTGCCCGACCGATCCGGTGGCACCGAACAGCGTGATCCGCCTCAAAACGCAACCCCGGGGATGTCGAACACGTCAGCGACCAGCAACATGAACAAGGCCCCGCCAAGAAGGGCGTCGAACCGGTCGAACAATCCGCCATGCCCGGGAATCAGCGTCGAGCTATCCTTGACCCCCATCCGCCGTTTCAGCGCACTTTCGGCGATATCACCCATCTGTCCGGCAAAACTGAGCGCCATAGAAATCGGCACGATCACCAGCCCGACATTGGTGAACAGCATAAAAACCCCGCCCACCAGCGCCGCACCAATCCAGCCTGCAACCGTGCCGGACCATGTTTTCTTGGGGCTGTAGCGCGGCCAGAATTTCGGCCCGCCAAAGGCTTTGCCAGCAAAATAGCCGAAGATATCGGTCACGATCACCACCGACATCAGCCAGAGCAGCCATGTGAAGCCGAAATCATTGCGGAAATGCACAAGCCCCCAGCCTGCGACCTGAATCCCCAGCGCGAAGACAAAGAACGTCTTGATCTCGGTGCGCAGTTGCGTGGCACCCAACACAGGGGCGACAAGGAACAGCAGCATCCCCCATTGGCTGTCGTAAGCCAATTGTCCCGACATGACGGATGCAACAAGGGCGGCCAGCAGCATCCCCTTGGTCGGCTCGTTGGGGCGGATCATCATCCAGAGTTCCCAGACCATCACCGCGCTGACAAAGACGACCAGCATCTGGAACCAGACGCCGCCCAAGATCACACCGACTGCCCCAATCACCGTCATCGCGACGCTTGACGCGATGCGGATGCTCAGATCGTCCCATTTGGCGGGGTTTGGCGGCAGGCCGGTCATGCTCAGGCCAGCACGGCGCCAAAGCGGCGTTCGCGCTGCCCGTATTTGGCCAGCACACGCCCGAATTCAGCAGCGGTGAAATCAGGCCAGAGCGTGTCGACGAATTCATATTCCGCATAGGCCGACTGCCAGAGCAAGAAATTGGAAATCCGCGCCTCGCCGCTGGTGCGGATCACAAGGTCGGGGTCGGGCAGAACATGGGTGTCAAGAAAGCGCGCCAGTGTTTCGGCATCGACATCCTTGTGGGTCAGGCGGCCCATCTCGATCTCGTAGGCAAGGCGCTTGGCGGCGCGTGTCACCTCGTCCCGGCCGCCATAGTTCAGCGCGATGGTCAGGTGGATCAGATCATTGCCTGCGGTCAGCAATTCAAGTTCGTCCATCAAACTGACCAGCTTTTCATCCAGCCGGATGCGGTCACCGATGAACCGGACGCGCACGCCGTTGTCCAAGAGCGCCTGCGCCTCGCGCTGGATATATTTGCGAAACATCAGCATCAGGCCCGCAACCTCGGTCTGGGTGCGTTTCCAATTCTCTGTCGAAAAGGCGAACAGGGTCAGGTATTTGACGCCATGTTCGGGGCAGGCTTGCAGCACCTCGCGCACGCGGCGCGCACCGGCGTGGTGGCCGAACAGGCGCGGCCGCCCGCGTTGCTGCGCCCAACGGCCATTGCCATCCATGATGATCGCCACATGGGCGGGGCCGTTGCCGGTCGTCGTGTCAAGCTCTTGGCGCATCACGGCCCCTTTCGGCAGGTGTCAGACCTGCATGATTTCCGCTTGTTTCGTCTCGAGCGTCTCGTCGACCAGCTTGATATGCGTGTCGGTCAGTTCCTGCACGGTGGATTCCCAGAATTTCTGGTCATCCTCGGACAGACCGTCGGCCTTGGCTTTCTTGATCTGGTCCATCCCGTCGCGGCGCAGGTTGCGGATCGAGACGCGGGCCTGTTCGGCATAGTTGCCCGCGACCTTGGTCAGTTCGCGGCGACGTTCTTCGTTCAATTCGGGAATCGGCAGCATGATGATCGTGCCATTGAGTTGAGGATTGATCCCCAACCCACTGTCGCGGATTGCTTTCTCCACCTTACCTACCAACGCCTTGTCCCAGACGTTGATTGTCACCATCCGCGGTTCGGGCACGTTCACCGTGCCGACCTGGTTGATTGGCGTGGGCGATCCGTAGGCATCGACCATGATCGGCTCCAGCATCGACCCGGACGCGCGGCCTGTGCGCAGGGACGCCAGTTCGACGCGCAGATTGGCGATGGCCCCGTCCATGCGGCGGGCCAGATCGTCGGTATCGAGTTCAAAATCGTCAGCCATTTTCCTGCTCTTCCTTCGTCACGCGCGGCGTTGATGTCCTCTAAGGCAAAGCCGCCCTATTGTATAGACCGAGGGTTAATCCCGCACGGTGGTATAGGTGCCCTCGCCTGCCAGAATACCTTTGAACCCGCCCGGTTCATCCAGCGAGAACACGATGATCGGCAGGTTGTTGTCACGCGCCAGCGCGATGGCGCTCGCATCCATGACGCCCAGATGCTTTTGCAGCACCTCGTCGTAGCTAACGACATCGTAGCGTACGGCATCGGCGTGTTTGACGGGGTCCTTGTCATAGACGCCGTCAACCTTGGTGCCTTTAAAGATCGCCTCGCAGTTCATTTCATTGGCGCGCAGCGTCGCCGCCGTGTCGGTCGTGAAATAGGGGTTGCCGGTGCCTGCGGCGAAGATACAGACGCGCTTTTTCTCCAAGTGCCGCACGGCGCGGCGGCGGATATAGGGCTCGGCCACCTCGTTCATGGTGATGGCGGAAATCACGCGGGTATGGATGCCCAGTTCTTCCAGCGCGGATTGCATCGCAAGTGCGTTCATCACGGTCGCGATCATCCCCATATAATCGGCGGTCGTGCGTTCCATGCCCTGTGCGCTGCCTTGCAGCCCGCGAAAGATATTCCCGCCGCCGATGACCATGCAGATCTCGACACCAAGGTCATGGACAGATTTCACCTCGCGCGCGATGCGCTGCACGGTGGGCGGATGCAGGCCGAAGGCCGTGTCGCCCATCAGCGCCTCGCCCGAGATTTTCAGCATGACGCGTTTATAGGTGGTTTTTGCTTTTTCGGTCATGGAATTCCCCTGTCGCGCCGGTTTGGCGCAAAATGTCGCAAAACGGGTCGAGGTTCAATGGCGCTTGTCGGGTCTCGGCGGTATGGATGGCGCATGTTGACCATCGCCCCCGATATGCCCGTGCTGATCGCCGGGCCCACCGCGTCCGGCAAATCCGCGCTGGCGCTGGAGATTGCGCAGCGCCAAGGCGGGATCATCGTGAATGCCGATGCCTTGCAGGTGTTCGCAGGCTGGCAGGTGCTGACCGCGCGGCCATCTGACAGTGATCTGGCCCGTGCGCCGCATACGCTTTATGGGCATGTGCCTTTTGATGCGGCCTATTCTGTGGGGCACTGGCTGCGCGATCTGGCGCCTTTGCTGCAAGGACCCGCGCGCCCGATCATCGTGGGCGGGACGGGGTTGAATTTTCACGCGCTGACCTGCGGTCTGGCCGAAATCCCCGCAACACCCGACGCAATCCGCGCCGAGGCGGACCGCATCGCCCTGCCCAATCTGATCGCTGGGCTGGATGCCGCGACCCGTGATCGGATCGACCTGCACAACCGGATGCGGGTGCAGCGCGCATGGGAGGTGCGGCGCGCCACAGGCCGCAGTCTGGCCGATTGGCAGGATGCGACGCCTGCGCCGCTTTTGCCGCTGGACCGGACGGTGGCGATCACGCTGGATGCGCCCAAAGACTGGCTCGACGACCGGATCGCGCGGCGGTTCGATATGATGCTGGACTCAGGCGCGCTGGACGAGGCGCAGGCGATGCTGCCGCATTGGAACCCCGCGCATCAATCGGCCAAGGCCATCGGCGCACCCGAACTGATCGCGCATCTACAAGGGCAGATGACCCTACCGCAAGCGCGCGAGGCCGCGATCATCGCCTCGCGGCAGTATGCCAAGCGCCAGCGCACGTGGTTTCGCGCGCGCCACAAGGCATGGCACCCGTTGCGCGCCGACAATCCTGATATTTCTGCAACACTCCTCCTGCGGTAATATTAACGGATTGATCGGTGGCGGGATTGGCGACAGAATCAGGCAAAACAAAACCTTGAGGCAAGGTTCATGAGCTTGATGCAGCACGTCCCGTCAGCGCTTGCGCTGGCGCCATTGTCCCATGCCGGCCCCGCGATGCGCTGGCGCACCGAAGCAATGCGCAGCCACGCGACCGCGCGGCTGATCCTGATCACCAAAGGTCAGGGCCGCGTGACCGTGGCGGGCCTGACCAACGGCTATGGCCCCAACAACCTGATCTATCTGCCGCCACAGACGATGTATGGCATCGAGGTCGGAGCCAGCGTGCATGGCCAGATCCTGACCATCCCCGACGCCGCCGACTGGCCCGCCCTGCCCGTGCATCTGCGGCTGATGGATGTCTGGCTGCAAAAGGAAGCAGCGCAGTATTTCGACCAGATCGAACGCGAACTGCAACCGTCAGGAAACCCAAAGGCCGCCGACCTATGGCTCGGGCTGCTTGCGATCTTCATGGACCGGCAGGCACGCGCGCAGGTCGCGACCCCCAACGACAGCCGCCGCGACAGTGCAGCGGCCAAGCTGGTCGCGCGCTATACCAAACTGATTGCACGCGATTTCCGGCTTGATCGCGGTGTCGGCAGCTATGCCGCAGAACTGGGTGTCACGCCTACGCATCTGGCGCGTTGTTGCCAGCAGGTCGCAGGGCGTTCTGCGCTGGCGCTACTGCATGACCGCATCCATTACGAGGCTTGCGTGCTGCTGCGCGACACAGCGACCCCGATCAACCAGATCGCGGACATGCTGGGCTTTCATTCGGCCGCCTATTTCACCCGCAGCTTTCAGGACAAATCCGGCCAGACGCCGTCGGATTTCCGGCGTGCCAACGCACGCAGTTTCGCGCGCTAAGTTTCTGCTCTTGCTGGGACAAAAGAGGCGTATGTCGCTTTTGTGACTTGGTAAGGTCGCTTTTTGGCAATTTAGCTGCAACGCCGCTGTTGACGCACGGGCTGAAATACGGCGCTATGGGGCCAACCCGTTCATTGGGGTTGCGCGTGACGGCATAAACCACGTCAGCGCCAATAATATTACGATCGCCTTTACAGGGAGAGACCCATGACCAAGCACGATCAAGCGATGCATCCCATCGCCTTGCAATATGCCCGCGACGAAAAGGCAGGCAAGCTCAGCCGCCGCGAATTCATGGCGCGCACAACCGCGCTGGGGATCAGCGTGCCTGCTGCTTACGGCCTTTTGGGGCTGGCCGTACCCACCGCTGCCAACGCGCAGGTCCAGCAAGGCGGCACGGTCCGCATGCAGATGGAAGTCCGCGCCGTCAAGGAACCGCGCGCCTTTGACTGGCCGCAGATCACCTATGTGACCGCAGGCTGGCTCGAATATCTCGTGGAATACAACAACGATGGCACGTTTCAGCCCATGCTGCTGGAAAGCTGGGAGGTCAACGACAACGCCACCGTCTATGTGCTGAAGGTCCGTCAGGGTGTCACATGGAACGACGGCACGCCGTTCACCGCAGAGGATGTGGCGCGCAATATCACCGGCTGGTGCGACACCACCGTCGAGGGCAATTCTATGGCCGCGCGTTTCTCCGCGATCATCAATTCCGAGACCGGTCAGGCCCTGGACGGCGCGATCGAGGTCATCGACGAACACACCGTGCAACTGAACCTGCCCGCCCCCGATATCACGCTGATCGCGGGCATGTCGGATTATCCAGCCGCCATCACCCCTGCGGATTTCAACGCCGATACGATGCTGGAAAACCCCGTGGGCACAGGGCCTTACCTGCCCGAAACCGTCGAAGTTGGTATCCGTGCCACGCTGGTGCGCAATGAAAACCACGACTGGTGGGGCTATGCCGCAGGCAAGGGCGCTTATCTCGACCGGATTGAATATATCGACTATGGCACGGACCCGTCGGCTTGGGTGGCTGCCGCTGCGGCTGATGAAGTCGATATCATTTATGAAACCGTGGGCGATTTCGTCGATATCTTCAACAGCCTCGGGTTCGAGGAATCCTCGGTCGCGTCGTCGTCGACCATCTGCATCCGGCCCAACCAGCGCGCAGAAATCGACGGTGTGCGCCCCTATGCCGACAAGCGCGTGCGCCAGGCCATCGCGATGGCCGTCGACAATGCCGTCTGTCTGGAACTGGGGTACGCCGGTCGCGGCGAAGTGGCCCGCAACCAGCACGTAGGCCCCATGCACCCGGCATGGGCCGATGTGCCCGCGATGCCGCATGATCCCGCCCGCGCGCTGGAACTGCTGCAAGAGGCCGGCATGGCCGATTTCGAGATGGACCTGATTTCCATCGACGACGACTGGCGCAAGAACACGACCGACGCTGTCGCGGCCCAGCTGCGCGACGCGGGCTTCAACGTGAAGCGCACGATCATTCCGGGGGCGACCTTCTGGAATGACTGGACGGAATATCCGTTCTCCTCGACCGACTGGAACCACCGTCCCATCGACACGCAGACGCTGGGGCTGGCCTACCGGTCGGGCGAGGCATGGAACGAAAGCGGCTTTTCCAACGCCGAATTCGATGCCCTGCTGGCCGAGGCGAATGCGATCCCCGATGCTGACAACCGCCGCGCCGTGATGCAGCGGTTGCAGGAAATCATGACCGACGAAGGTGTGACCCTGCAGCCCTATTGGCGCACGATCTACCGGCATGCCAAGCCCGGTTTCGTGGGCTGGGACATGAACATCGCCTACCTGCCGCATATCTACAAGATCGGCATCGCGGCGTGATCTGACGAATAGGCCGCCCTGACAAGGGCGGCCTTTTTCGCACCGCGCAGCTTTGATCACAGCAAGCGACAGGGGCCTTTATGGGACTATTCATCTTGCGGCGCATCGGGATCATGATCCTGACGGCGCTTTGCCTGACCTTTATCGTCTTCTGGCTGACAAACCTTTTCCCAAATCTGGAAAAGCTGGCCAAGACCCAAGGCAATTTCCGCATGTCCGACGAGGCGGTGCTGACCTATCTGGGCAATAACGGCTATCTGCAACCCTTGCCGGTCAAATACGGCCAATGGCTGGGTGTGCTGCCGGGCTATGTGATCGAAGGCACCGACGGGCAGATGCGTGCGCGCTGCGCCACGGGCGGGCAGGACATTGCCGAGGCAACGACGTTTTGCGGCATCCTGCAAGGCAACTGGGGCTATTCGACCGTGTTCCGTGACGACGCGGGCAGCATCATTGCAACCCGTCTGGGTCTGACCGGCAAGCTGATGTTCTGGGTCATGCTGCTGATGGTGCCGGGTGCTTTGATCATCGGCGTGCTGGCGGGCATGAACGAAGGCTCGCGCACCGACCGCAGCCTATCCACCGTGTCGATCCTGTCAACCGCGACGCCGGAATATGTGTCGGGCGTTGTGTTCATCTCGGTCTTCGCGACCGCGACCTTCGGGATGCAATGGTTCAAAGGCACGGCCACGGCCGCGATGGATGATGCCAATTTCGAGAATTTCTTTCTACCGGTCCTGACGATCGCCCTTTACGGCATGGGCTATATCGCGCGGATGACGCGGGCCAGCATGACCGAGGTGATGACTGCGCAATACATCCGCACCGCCCGCCTGAAAGGTGTCGCATTCTCTCAGATCGTGCTGCGCCATGCGCTGCGCAATGCGCTGATCGCGCCTTTCACCGTCATAATGCTGCAATTCCCGTTCCTGCTGAACGGCGTCGTGATCGTCGAGACCCTGTTCAACTACAAGGGTTTCGGCTGGACGCTGGTGCAGGCGGCCAGCAACAACGACATCGAACTGCTGCTCGGTGTTTCCATCGTTTCCGTTTTCGTGGTGCTGACCACACAGCTGATTTCCGACATCGGCTATGTGTTTCTGAACCCGCGCATCCGCATCGCATAAAGGAGGACCCTATGGAGCCTTTGACATGGACAGGCAGTCTGGGGGTGTTTCTGAACCCTGCCCTTGCGATCAGCACAGCGCTTTTTGCGGTCGTTTTTGTGGTGCAATCGGTGTTGCGGCTGTTCACGGCACCCGTCACCTTGCAGGCCAATCCCGACGGCACGTTGCAGGCGCGCGGCGGATTGCTGGGGACTTTGGAAACAGCAACAGGCTATCTGTTCTGGGCGGTCGTCGCGGTGCTGCTGGCCTATCTCGTCGTGCCTTTGGTCATGCCCTACGGCAGTGCGGGGATCTTGGGCGAGATCACGCGCCGCCTGCTGCCGGTCTGGATCGCGCTGGTTGTGACCTTCGCGCTGTCGATCCGGTTCAAGCGGCAGCTGGGGCTATACGGCAAGCTCTTCGACAGCACCGTGGGCATGATCGGTTTCGCGCTGGTGATGTTCTGGGTCTATGTCGCGGCTTTCGTGGGCCTGTTCGACATGATCGTCACGCATGATTACCTGCGGCAGGTGTCGGGGCTGAAAAATGCCCTGCCCGGCGTCGTGGCCCCCGAAGGCACCCAAGGGGCGATCCCACATTACCTGCTGGGCGGCGACAACCTTGCGCGTGATATCTTTAGTCGCGTCATGGTGGGGTCGGTCTTTGTCATCGCGATTGCGCCGCTCGCCACGATCTTTGCCTTCATGGTCGGCATCACCTTGGGCCTGCCGGCGGGATACTATGGTGGCAAGCTGGATACAGCCTTGTCCTTTGCGGCAAACCTGATCCTCGCCTTTCCGGTGATCCTGCTGTTCTACCTGCTGGTCACACCGGAAATCGTGCAGACCGGCATCCCGTCTTATATGGCGGCGTTTCTGTTTGCCTTTCCGCTGATCTTTATCGGCGTGCTGATCAACACCCGCTATTACACGCAACCGGCCAAGCGCACCGCGATCATGGTGCCGGTGCTGGGTATCCTCGGCTGGCTTTACCTGTCGGCCATCAACGCGCGCGGCACGGTGATCGACTTTCTGCCCGCATGGATGGACCTGTTCGATATCTCGGTGCTGGTGGTTTTCGTGTCTGTCGTGTTTGTGAACGCGCCCACGGTGTTCCGCATCGTGCGGGGCCTGACGCTGGACTTGCGCACGCGCGATTATGTCGCCGCCGCCCAGACCCGCGGCGAGAGGGCTTGGTACATCATGCTCTGGGAAATCCTGCCCAATGCGCGCGGGCCGCTGATCGTCGATTTCTGCCTGCGCATCGGGTATACGACGATCCTGCTTGGGACGCTCGGGTTCTTCGGTCTGGGTCTGTCGTCCGAAAGCCCCGACTGGGGCACGACGATCAACGAAGGGCGCAAGCTGCTCTTGATCTTCATCCACCCCGCCCTGCCGCCCGCCATCGCGCTGCTGAGTCTCGTGCTGGGGCTGAACCTGCTTGCTGACGGATTGCGCGAAGAAAGCCTGAAGGATTGATGCCGGTGGATGATACATCCAGTCTGCCGGAGCCGTCCTATCGCGGCAAACCCGCTTCGGTGCGCACGCTCGAAAAGTTTGGCCGCGAGCAATTGTCGGCGCATTTCTTTATGCGCGACTTTCTCTACAGCGAGATTGCGTCGGTCCACGGGTTGCAGAACATCCCCGACGATCCGGTGCTTGCCGTGCAAAGCGGACGCAGGCTGGCGCAGGACCTGCTGGAACCGCTGGTCGCCACCTTTGGGCCCATCGTGGTGCGCTCCGCCTACCGCGCGCCCGCGGTGAATGAATACGGGCAAAGGGTATATAAAAGCTGTTCCTCGAACGAGGCCAATCGTGCCGCCCATATCTGGGACCAACGCGACGCGGCAGGGAATATGGGGGCTTCCGCCTCTGTCGTGATCCCGTGGTTCGCGCGCCGCTATGCCGAGGGGCGTGACTGGCGCGATCTGGCGTGGTGGCTCTACGACCACCTCGATTTTCATGAAATCCAGTTCTTTCCCAAACGGGCGGCGTTCAACCTTGGCTGGCGCGAAAAACCCGAACGCCGCATCGGCAGCTTTGCCGCACCGCGTGGCAACCTGACGGCACCAAACGGACCGCCCCCCGTGCCGCCAGAGGCTCGCCGCGCGGCCTATGCCGATTTTCCGCCGTTTCAGGGGATCGCATACCCCACATGAAGGACCCCGCCATGACGGACCAACCCATCCTTGAAATCGACAAGCTGTCGATCTCGTTCTTCACCCGACTGCGCGAGATTCCGGCCGTCATGGATTTCTCGGCCACCATCATGCCGGGTGAAGCTCTGGGGCTTGTGGGTGAATCCGGTTGTGGGAAATCTACCGTGGCCTTGGGGGTGATGCAGGATCTCGGGGCCAACGGGCGCATTGTCGGCGGGTCGATCAAGTTCAAGGGCGAGGAGATGAACACCATGTCCCCCGCCCGCCTGCGCGAGATCCGCGGCAGCAAGATCGCGATGATCTATCAGGAACCGATGGCGTCATTGAACCCCGCCATGAAGATCGGCAAGCAGCTCATGGAAGTGCCGCTGATCCACGAAAAAGTCAGCGAGAAAGAAGCCTATGCCCGCGCGCTGGAGGTTGTGACTGACGTCAAACTGCCCGATCCCAAACGCATCCTGAACAGCTATCCCCATCAACTCTCTGGCGGCCAGCAGCAGCGCATCGTGATCGCCATGGCGCTGATGTCGAAACCCTCGCTGCTGATCCTTGATGAACCGACAACCGCGCTAGATGTGACGGTCGAGGCGGCGGTGGTGCAGCTGGTCAAGGATCTGGGCCGCAAATACGGCACCTCGATGCTGTTCATCAGCCACAACCTTGGACTTGTGCTGGAAACCTGCGACCGCATCTGCGTGATGTATTCGGGCGAGGCGGTCGAGCGTGGCAGCATCGCCGATGTCTTCGACGACATGCAGCACCCCTATACGCAGGCCCTGTTCCGGTCGATCCCGCTGCCCGGTGCCGACAAGAACGACCGCCCGCTGGTCGCGATCCCCGGCAATTTCCCGCTGCCGCATGAACGCCCCCAGGGGTGCAATTTCGGCCCGCGTTGCGATTATTTCCAAGCCGGGCGCTGCGATCAGGGGGTGATCCCGATGGCTCAGGTCGCAGGCAACGACCGTCATCAGACGCGCTGCATCCGCAATACCGAAATCGACTGGTACGCGCCTGTCACCGCCGCTGCGACCAAGGTCAAACACGCCCCCGGTCAGGTCGTGCTGAAGATGGAGAACCTTAAGAAATATTACGAGGTTGCGGCCAATGCCCTGTTTGGCGGCGGCGACCGCAAGGTTGTCAAGGCCAACGAGACCCTCAGCTTCGAGGCGCGCGAGGGCGAGACGCTGGCCATCGTGGGCGAATCCGGTTGCGGCAAATCTACCTTTGCCAAGGTGCTGATGGGGCTGGAAACCGCGACGGACGGGCAGATCCTGCTCGACAATCAATCCATCGGCGATGTGCCGATTGAAAAACGCAGCACCAAGAATGTCGCCGACATCCAGATGGTGTTCCAGAACCCCTTTGACACGCTGAACCCGTCGATGAGTGTGGGCCGCCAGATCATCCGTGCGCTGGAAATCTTCGGGATCGGCAAAACCGACGCGGAACGCCGCGCGCGGATGCTGGAGCTGCTCGATCTGGTAAAACTGCCGCGCGCCTTTGCCGACCGGATGCCGCGCCAGTTGTCGGGCGGGCAGAAACAGCGCGTCGGCATCGCGCGCGCCTTTGCGGGCGATGCGCGGATCGTGGTGGCGGATGAGCCGGTCTCGGCGCTGGATGTGTCGGTGCAGGCGGCGGTGACGGATCTCTTGATGGATATCCAGCGCGAACATAACACGACGCTCTTGTTCATCAGCCACGACCTGTCCATCGTGCGCTATCTCGCAGACCGTGTGATGGTGATGTATCTGGGGCATGTGGTGGAACTGGGCACCACCGATCAGGTGTTTTCGCCCCCCTATCACCCCTATACCGAGGCGCTTTTGTCCGCTGTTCCCATCGCCGACACGCGGGTGACCAAAAAGCACATCGTGCTCGAAGGCGAGATTCCGTCGGCGATGAACCCGCCGCCGGGCTGTCCGTTCCAGACGCGCTGCGGCTGGAAAGCGCAGGTCCCGAATGGCTTGTGCGAAAAAGAGGTGCCGCCGGTGCGCGCGCTCGCCCCTGGTCACCAGATCAAATGCCATCTCGACGATGCGACACTGGCGGGCATGGAGCCTGTCATCCAGATCGCGGCGGAATGACCTACTGGCCCCAGACTGCCACAACATAGCCTTGGGTTTCAGGATAGGGCGGGATGCCGCTGTGGCGTGTCACGGCACCAGGACCTGCGTTATAAGCCGCCAGCGCCAGCGGCCATGTGCCGAACGTGTCGAACTGCATCCGCAGATAACGCGCGCCACCGTCCAGATTGGCCTGCGGGTCGCGCGGATCGACGCCGAGATCACGCGCGGTTTCGGGCATTAGCTGCGCCAGCCCGATCGCCCCCTTGTGGGATACGGCCTGCGGGTTCCAGCCGCTTTCCTGCTGCACAAGGCGCAGAAACAGATCCTCCGGCACGCCGTGGCGCAGGGCGGCGGACCGCGCCAGATCCAGATAAGGCCCGCTGTAGCGCCCCTGATAGGCGGCCATCGCGGGCGGCACGGTCACGCTGGGCGGTTGCAGGCTGATCGAGCGGGAATACTGTTCGGCCGCGCGTCCATCGAGCACCTTGAGCTGATTCTGGAACATCGTCGCGCGGTCCTGCGCCGCAAGCGTCGTCCCCAAGACGCAAACCAGCGCGCCTGCACAAAATTTCGACTGTCGCATCTACGCGTCCTGCGTTCTGATCGCCATATCCTATCTCAAACGCGCGTACCGACCAAGCCCCGACGCAGATCAGGGGATAGCAAGCAACCGTTAACCTTGTTGTGGCATCCGGTGTCTGTCACAAAAGCGCCAACAGAATCGAAGGAGGCACGACATGGCCGGATCAGTGAACAAAGTCATTCTTATCGGTAATCTTGGCGCCGACCCGGAAATCCGCAGCTTTCAGAACGGCGGCAAGGTGGCAAACCTGCGCATCGCCACGTCCGAGACGTGGAAAGACAAGAACACCGGCGAACGCCGCGAAAAAACCGAATGGCACACGGTCGCGATCTTTCAGGAAGGTCTGGTCCGCGTGGCCGAGCAATATCTGAAAAAAGGCTCCAAGGTATATATCGAGGGCAAGCTGCAGACCCGTAAATGGCAGGACCAGTCCGGTGCCGACCGCTATTCGACAGAAGTCGTGTTGCAGGGGCTGGGCGGCACGCTGACCATGCTTGACGGGCGCAGCGACGGCGGCGGCAACAGCGGCGGCGGCGATTACGGGTCTGGCAACGGCGGCGGAGGCAGTGGGCGCGGCAGCTACAACGATGGCGGCTATGGTGGCCCGTCGGGCGGTGGCAGCGACATGGACGACGAAATCCCGTTCTGATCCGGCATGCAGACCACGCCCGAACTCCAGATCCTGATCCTGAATGCAACGATCCTCGGGATCGCCTATTACGGGATCTATCCGACCCTGCGTGAAAAAACCGCAAACCGCATCGTTACGGTCGACTTTGTGCTAAGCGTGCTGGCGCTTTGCGTCGCGGGGGCGTGGTTCTGGGGAACGGGTGTGTCTTTCAACATGCTGCTTTTCCACGGCAACTGGGCCTTGTTCACCATCATCACGATGATGCTGATGGAAATCCCGCTGTTCATCCATTTCGCCCGCAGATACGGGATCAAGCTGACCTTTGACGACGACGAGGATGACAGGGTCTAGCGGTCCGCCAGCGCATCCATGAGCAGCGCGCGCACCGCGTCGCGCGGCACGTCCGAGGTGATTAAAGCCTCTCCGATCCCGCGCGCAAGGATGAAGCGCAGCTTGCCGTCCTGCACCTTCTTGTCCTGCGCCATCAGATCCAGCAGCGCATCAGCATCAGGCAGATCGCCTGCGATATCCGCGATATCGACCATCATCCCCATGTCGCGCAGATGCGCGCGCACGCGGCTGGGATCTTCCTGACTGCACAGGCCCAGACGCGCGGATAATTCAAACGCCAGCGCGCAGCCGATGGCCACACCTTCGCCGTGCAACAGCCGGTCGGAATAGCCTGTCGCCTGTTCCAGCGCATGACAGAACGTATGGCCAAGGTTCAGCAGCGCACGCTCGCCCTGTTCGGTTTCGTCGCGCTGAACGATCCCCGCTTTCATCTCGCAAGACCGCGTGACAGCGCGCACGCGGGCCTCCATATCGCCCGCCGCCATGCCGCGAGCGGATTTTTCGAGCCAGTCAAAGAAAGCCGCATCGCCCAAAAGCCCGTATTTGACGACCTCGCCATAGCCCGCCAGAAAATCGCGGCGCGGCAGCGTGCCCAAAAGCGCGGTATCGGCCAGCACCAGCGCGGGCTGGTGAAATGCACCGACAAGGTTCTTGCCGTGCGGTGAATTGATACCCGTCTTGCCGCCCACCGAACTGTCGACCTGTGCCAAAAGGCTGGTCGGCATCTGCACAAAGCGCACCCCGCGACGCAGGATCGCGGCGGCAAACCCCACCAGATCGCCGATCACCCCGCCGCCAAAGGCGATGACGCAATCCTTGCGTTCGACCTTCTGTGCCAGCAGCCATTCGACCACACGTTCCAACTGCGCCCAGCTTTTCGTGGCCTCTCCCGCAGGCAGGGCCAATGCGTCCGAGGTCAGCCCCGCCGCCGCAAGTGCGGCCTGCAAGGCAGGCAAATGCAAGGCTGCGACGTTTTCATCGGTGACGATGCAGACATGCCGCCGCCCGCCCAATGCCGCCAAATGCGCGCCCGCCTCCGCGATCAGGCCGGGGCCGATATGGATGTCATAGGCCCGGCCGGGCAGATCGACATGGACTTTGGCGGTCATTTAAAGGGTCTCCAGATAATCGGGGCGCGTCGCTAGCAGGCGCAGCGCATCTTGCGTCGTCTCTTCGATCGAGGCGTGAAAGGCGATGGGCAGCCGCAGACCCGCCTGCGCATAAACCTCGCGCCGCTGGTCCAGCAAGGCGGCGAGCGTCCCCTTGGGGTCAGGCGTGCGCAACAAGGGGCGCGTATCTTTGTGGCGGACCCGTTCCCATAGTGTTTCCAGATCGGCATCAAGCCAGATGGCGATAGCGTCCCGCGCGATCGTCTCGCGGTTTTCGGGGGCCAGAAACGCACCGCCCCCCGTCGAGATGATCCCCGGTGGCCCACCCAGCAGGCGGCGCAGCACCTCGGTTTCGCGGCGGCGAAAGAAAGCCTCGCCATCGCGGGCAAAGATTTCTGCGATGCTCAGGGCTGCGGCCTCTTCGATGGCGGCGTCGCTGTCGACGAAAGGCACATCCAGCATCGCGGCCAGCGCCCGGCCGATCGCGGTCTTGCCCGACCCCATCATGCCAACCAGCACCACCGAGCGTTTGAGCCGATATGCTGCCCCGCCTGCCATGCCTTTCCTTTCGTTCCGTTTCGGCCAGCTGACGCCGACCTGAAATATTTGTGAATGAATGGCGTGATATTGCCTGAAAGACCATATATAAACGGCGCTGAAAGTGGCGCGCAGATCACTTATCATCGACGGCAGAGCGGGGCAGGCAATGTGGCGGTTCATTAAATTACTGATCTTTTTGATCATTCTTCTGGCGATTGGCCTTGTCGGCTATGCCTATATCGGTCCCATCCTGTTCCCGTCGGATTTCGCCGCCCCCGCACAGGAGGTGACGCGCCCTGTCACGCTTGAGGCAAACTAGCACGATCACAGCGTTTTTGATGCTGGTCGCGGGCCCTGTCATAGCGCAGGACCCACTGTCCTCTATTGACTGGCTGTCACAGGAGGCGACCACCGCCACCCTTCCCGACGAACCGCCCGTCACCGACAGCGCACTTGCGCCCGAAATCAATGTCACGCCGCTGGGCGGGCTGTCCAAGGACCCGATCGGGCTTTTGCCATCGGATGTCACCGGATTGCCGCGCAACATCTGGTCGTCCAGTGATGAACAGGCCTTGGTCGAATTGATCAGGTCAGACCGGCACGAATCGTTACCGACCATCGTGGAATTCGTGAAGGTCCTGATGCAGGCCCGCGCCGATCCACCGCTGGGGGCAGGACCAGACGGCGCAGTGTTTCTGGCGCGTGTCGACAAGTTGGTCGACCTTGGCGCGGTGGAACAGGCCAAGGCGCTGATCGAGCTTGCCACGCCCGATACCCCTGCCGTGTTCCAACGCTGGTTCGATCTGTCGCTTCTGACCGGCACCGAAGACGCCGCCTGCGCGGTGATGAACGATACCCCCGCGCTGGCCCCGACCTATGCCGCACGGATTTTCTGCTTGGCGCGCGGCGGCCAATGGCCTGTTGCGGTGCTGTCGCTGAATACGCACCGCGTGTTGGGCGACATTACCCTGTCCGAAGCCGATATGCTGGCGCGTTTCCTTGACCCCGAACTTTTCGAAGGCGAAGCACCGCTGCCTGCGCCCAGCGATGTTACCCCGCTGACATTCCGGCTGTTCGAAGCCTTTGGCGAACCGCTGGTCACCTCGGGGCTGCCGCTGGCCTTTGCCCATGCCGATCTGCGCGGCAACAACGCGTGGAAAGCCCAGCTCGAGGCTGCCGAACGGCTGGCGCGTCGCGGCGCTGTGCCCGAAAACGTGCTGCAAAACTTCTATACCGCGCGCAGACCCGCCGCATCGGGCGGCATCTGGGACCGCGCGGCAGCAGTGATCCGCCTCGATTCAGCGATCACCGCCAGCGACGCCGAAGGCGTGGAACGCCATTTGCCCGCCGCGTGGGATGCGATGAAACAGGCCCGCACCGAAGTGCCTTTCGCCAAGCTATACAGCAGCGCCCTGCAAGAGATGGACCTGCGCGGCGAGGCCGATGAAATCGCAAACCGCGTGGGCCTGCTGTCCGAGGACTACCGCGCTGTCGCCGAACGGCTGGCGGCGGCCGGTGACCCTTTCGATCCGTTCCTGATCGCCATCGCATTGGGTCGCCCGCAGGATGTGCCGATGACCTCGCCCCGTGCGCTGGCTATTCAGGCAGCCTTTGACGGCGCCCCCGCCCCTGTCGAATTGCAGGACCTTGTCGCCAACGGCAAAACCGGAGAGGCGATGCTGCGTGCGATCAGCCTTTTCAACGAAGGCTACGCAGGCGAGGCTCGGTCATTGACCGATGCGCTGGCGCTGTTTTTGTTACTGGAACTTGACGATGTGGCGCGGCGCGCGTCGCTCGAATTGATGATCCTGGACCGCGCGACGTGACCCAAGGCCCTGCCAGCATGGCGCGCTGGGTGCAGACCTTTCTGCAAGCACAGGCCGCCGAACGGGATGCCGCGACCAATACGCAACTGGCCTATGCACGCGACCTGCAAGGGTTCGCCGGATGGCTGGGCGACAAGGGGCTGCAATTCGGCACGGTGTCGCAAGACCAGATCGAAAGCTACCTGATCGATTGCGAGGCCGAAGGACTGGCCAAAGCCACCCGCGCACGGCGGCTGTCAGCGATCAAGCAACTGTTCCGCTTTGCCTTTGACGAAGGCTGGCGCGCTGACAATCCCGCCATGCAGATCACCGGTCCAGGCCGCGCGCAACGCCTGCCCAAAACGCTGGACCTGTCCGAGGTGGACCGCCTGCTTGACGCCGCGCGCACCAGCCCCCGCGACGGGCTGCGCAATGCCTGCCTGATGGAACTGCTTTATGCGACAGGCATGCGTGTGACCGAACTGGTCAGCCTGCCCGTGGCCGCCGCGCGCGGCGATCCAAGGATGCTTCTGGTGCGCGGCAAAGGCGGCAAGGAACGGCTGGTGCCTCTGTCACCGCCCGCCCGTACCGCCATGGCCGCATGGCTGGCCGCGCGTGATCAGGCCGAGGAGGCCGCGCGCAAGGCAGGTAAGCCAGCATCGAAATACCTCTTTCCCTCGCATGGCAAAGCGGGCCATCTGACGCGGCACGCCTTTTTCGGGCTCATCAAAGGCTTTGCCGCAACCGCCGGACTGCACCCCGACAGGGTCACACCGCATGTACTGCGCCATGCGTTTGCAACCCATCTGCTGGCGGGCGGGGCCGACCTGCGCTCAATCCAGACCATGCTGGGCCATGCCGATATCGCCACGACCGAGATCTATACCCATGTGCTGGACCAGCGGCTGAGTGATCTTGTCCTGCAACACCATCCGCTGGCAAAGACCGCGAAGCCTTGAAGCGGACGCCTGCGCAAGCAATATAGACACGAACCATCTGAAAGCGTGAAATGGAAACCTCGACACTTGATGCGGCATTCTGGGCCACGGCAGCGGCCATTGTCGTCCTGCTTTTCATGTCTGCCTTCTTTTCCGGCTCTGAAACCGCACTGACCGCCGCATCGCGCGGCAAGCTGCGCTCTGCCGCCGACAAAGGGTCCAAAGGGGCCGAACAGGCGTTGAAGGTGACCGAGGACAACGAACGCCTGATCGGGTCAGTGCTGCTGGGCAACAACGTCGTCAACATTCTGGCCACCTCGCTTGCCACCGCGATCCTGACCAAGGTCTTCGGCCAGAACGGTGTCGCCGCCGCCACGCTGATCATGACGCTGCTGGTGCTGATCTTTGCCGAAGTGCTGCCAAAGACCTTCGCGATCACAAACCCCGAAAAGGTGGCCTCGGCCGTGGCGCGACCTATCGGGGTGATCGTCCTGGTGTTTTCACCGATTGTCTCTGCAGTGCGGTTTCTGGTGCGCGGCGTGCTTTATCTTTTCGGCGTGCGCACCGATCCCGACAGCAACATCCTTGCCGTGCGCGAGGAAATCGCGGGGGCCCTGCAACTGGGCCATGCCGAAGGCTGGGTCGAAAAGGAAGACCGCGACCGGATTCTGGGCGCGCTCGACCTGAACGAACGCACCGTGGAAGAGGTGATGCTGCACCGTTCGGGCATCGAAATGGTCGATGCCGCCCTGCCCGCGCAGGATATTCTGGCGCAGATCTTGCAAAGCCAGCACACCCGCCTGCCGCTCTACCGCGACAATCCCGAAAACATCGTCGGCGTGATCCACGCCAAGGATCTTTTGCGCGCGATGCACAAACTTCTCAGCGGCGGCACGGTGGACGGACAGGGGCTTGCGGCTTTCGATGTGATGAAGGTCGCGATGCCGCCCTATTTCGTCCCCGAAACCACAACCTTGGGCGACCAGATGCGCAATTTCCTCAAGCGCAAGACGCATTTTGCGCTGGTGGTTGATGAATACGGCGGGCTTGAAGGCTTGATCACGCTCGAGGATATCCTCGAGGAAATCGTGGGCGAGATCGCGGATGAATTCGACGAACCCGAACCCGACCAGATCGCCGCGACCGCCGATGGGGCCTATATCGTCGATGGCGGCATCACGATCCGCGACCTCAACCGCGCCCATGACTGGCAATTGCCCGACGACGAGGCCAATACCGTCGCGGGTCTGGTGATCCACGAGGCGCAGATGATCCCCGTGGTCGGGCAGGTGTTTTCTTTCCACGGCTTCCGCTTCGAGGTGCTCTCGAAAGAAGAAAACCGCATCGCCACCTTGAAGATTCGCAAGCTCTAGAAAAGCCTGCCACTTCTTTTTTGCCAAAAATACTCACCTTTTCCCGGACGCAGTCCGGGAGGGGGTCCCGGATCAAGTCCGGGACGGGGCAGCGCCCCTTAGCGCCCTTTGAACAATCCCCCAAGGATGCCGCGCACGATGCGGCGGCCGGTTGTCCCTTTCAATTCCTTGACCACCACATCGGCCAGCGCGCCACCAAAGGACGCATCGCCACCACGCGATGCGCGCGGCTTGGCTTTCGTGGCGGGGGTGTAGCGGCGACCGGCCGAAAACTCCGGTGTGTCCGTCTCAACCACTTCGGCGGCACGAGCGGCCTCGATAGCACGACGCGCCAGCATTTCATGCGCGCTGTCACGGTCCACCGTCACATCGTATTTGCCCGCCATCGGTGATGCGGCCATGATCCCCGCACGGGTCACCGCGTCGATCGGGCCCAGATGCGACGCAGGCGGGCGGATCAACGTGCGTTGCACCAGTTCGGGGATGCCCTTGGCGTCCAGAAACGACGTCACCGCCTCACCGGTGCCGACCTGCTGGATCGCTTCGGCCGTATCAAAGGCGGGATTGTCGCGATAGGTTTCAGCGGCGGATTTCAGTTCCTTGCGGTCCTTGGCCGTAAAGGCCCGCAACGCATGCTGCACGCGGTTGCCAAGCTGGCCCAGCACGGTGTCGGGAATATCGGCGGGGTTTTGCGTGACGAAATAGACCCCGACCCCCTTGGACCGGATCAGGCGCGCGACCTGTTCGACCTTTTCCACCAGCGCGCGGGGGGCACCGTTGAACAACAGATGCGCCTCGTCGAAAAAGAATACGAGCTTGGGTTTGTCGGGGTTGCCGACCTCGGGCAGTTCCTCGAAAAGTTCCGACAGCAGCCACAAAAGAAACGTCGCATAAAGCCGCGGCGATCCCATCAGACGGTCGGCGGCAAGGATGTTGATCTCGCCGCGCCCGTCGCGCAGGCGCATCATATCCGCAAGATCCAGTGCCGGTTCCCCGAACAAGGCCGCGCCACCCTGATTTTCCAGCACCAACAGCTGCCGCTGGATCGCGCCAATCGAGGCGGTGGTCACATTACCATAGCGCAGCGACAGATCACGCGCGTTCTGCCCCGCAAACAGCAGCAGCGCTTGGAGGTCTTTCATGTCAAGCAGCGGCAGGCCTTCTTCGTCGGCGACGCGGAAGACGACGTTCAAAACACCTTCCTGCACGTCCGACAAATCCATCAGCCGCGCCAGCAGCAAAGGGCCCATTTCGGCAACTGTCGCGCGGATCGGATGCCCCTGCTCGCCAAAAATGTCCCAGAAGGTCACGGGGAACGCGCCATATTGCAGGTCGAGCCCGATGGTCGCCGCGCGTTTGGTAAAGGGTTCGTGCAATTTGCCATCCACCGATCCGGCTTGTGCCAGCCCTGACAGATCGCCTTTCACATCAGACAGAAACACAGGCACACCGGCAGCCGAAAATCCCTCGGCCATGATCTGCAAGGTCACGGTCTTGCCAGTGCCCGTCGCGCCCGCAACAAGTCCGTGCCGGTTGGCCTTGTCCAGCCGCAGCACCTGCGGCGCGCCATAGCCGTCACCACCGCCGCCGATAAAAATATGCTCCACCCGATGTACCCCTTCTGGACCTGACTATTCGCAAAATACATTCTTAAGGTTTCTCTGCCAGATTAAAACGGCAAGGTGCGTCATGGTCGCCTTGCTCTTCTCCCTGTTGGACTGGCCGCGCCTTCGGGTGCGGCTTTTTTTCAGCCAAATCCCCCTGCAAAAGCGTCGGATTAGCTGTTGACGACGACATGACCATTTCGTAGCGTATGCCCAATTAGTCGGCCAAGTCCGACAGGGAGAAAAAATAAAGGGTCCGGCGACGGGCCCTTTTTTCGTGTCAGGCATGGAATTTCCCCTTGGCAAAAGACCGCCAAGGCCCCGCTTTTTGTCCCTGACACTGCCTTGTCGCCATGGTAGATCGGCGAGCAAACAGAACAGGATCTTTCCCAATGCGCACGACCATGACCGCACTTACACTCGCGGGCCTTCTGACCCTTGGCACGCAGGCCATCGGGCAGGACGACACAGCCCCGCAAGCGCCCGCAACCGCCGACGCGCTTGATCTGGGCGAGCCTATCGGGCCGCGCGCAGGCGAGATCTATGTCGCCGACAACCACGGCGACTGGGAAGTCCGCTGCATCCGCGCGCCTGAAGGGCAGGACGACCGCTGCAATCTTTACCAGTTGCTGACGAATGCCGATGATGACCCTGTGGCGGAATTCAACTTGTTCCGTCTGCCCGAAGGCGGGCAAGCGGTCGCCGGCGCCAATGTCGTGGTGCCGCTTGAAACCTTGCTGACCCAGCAACTGACGCTGTCGGTCGATAGCGGCGAGGCCCGGCGTTATCCGTTCAGTTTCTGCAATGCTGCGGGTTGCGTCGCTCGGATCGGCCTGACCCAAGCCGAAGTCGACGCGTTCAAAAGCGGTGCGACCGCGACACTGCGGCTTGTGCCTGCCGCGGCACCTGACGAAGAATTCCTGCTGACCATGTCGCTGGCGGGCTTTACCGCCGGTTTCAACAATCTGACACCAGTCCCTTAAGCGAAGCGGCGCAGCGCGATCACCGCGTTGAGCCCGCCGAAGGCGAAAGCATTGGACAGCGCGACGTCGATATTGGCGTCGCGCGCCACGTTCGGGACCACGTCCAGCGCACATTCGGGGTCAGGTTCCTCATAGCCGATGGTGGGGGCAATCACCCCGTCGCGCAGCGCCATGATGCAAGCCAAGAGTTCGACCGCACCTGTCCCGCCGATCAGATGCCCGTGCATGGATTTGGTGGACGATATCATCAGCTTGTCGGCATGTGCGCCAAAGACGTCCGCGACCGCGGCACATTCAGTCTTGTCATTGGCCGCCGTGCCGGTGCCATGCGCGTTGATATAACCCACCGAATCCAGCGGCACGCCCGCATCCCTGACAGCCCCCGCAATGGCGCGCGCCGCCCCCTGTTTGCTGGGCATCACGATGTCGGAGGCATCCGAGGTCATCGCGAAACCGATCACCTCGCACAGGATATCCGCACCGCGTGCGCGGGCGTGGTCGTAATCCTCGAACACGAAAACACCCGCGCCCTCGCCCTGCACCATGCCGTTGCGGGTCGCCGAAAACGGACGGCACGCGTCCTTGGACATCACGCGCAGCCCTTCCCAGGCCTTAATCCCGCCGAAACACAGCATCGCCTCTGACCCGCCGGTGATCATGACCTTGGTCATGCCGCAGCGGATCATGTTGAACGCCTGCCCCATCGCATGGTTGGACGAGGCGCAGGCGGTGGCCACGGTGAATGTCGGCCCGCGCAGGTTCCATTCCATCGACACATGGCTGGCCGCGGCATTGTTCATCAGTTTGGGCACGATGAACGGATGTACGCGGTTCTTGCCCTCTTCATAGACGGCACGATAGTTTTCGTCCTGTGTGTTCAGCCCGCCACCCGAGGTGCCAAAGATCACGCCCGACTGGTCCGCAAGGCTGCCGGTGAAGGTCAGGCCCGACTGCCCGATCGCCTGACGCGCCGCCAGCAGTGTGAACTGCGTGAACCGATCGTAAAGCGAGATTTGCTGACGGTTGAAATGGTCCGTTTCGGCATAGCCCTTGATCTGGCCACCGATCTGGATGGCCAGCCTATCCACATCTGGAATATCCAGCGGGCCGATCCCGCAGCGCCCTTCGCGCATGGCGGCTAAGGTCGCAGGCACATCCGCGCCAATCGGGTTGATCGTCCCTGCCCCGGTAATGACGACACGCGCCATCAGCCTGCCTGTTCTGCTTGCAGCTGCTTGACCGCCGCGATGATCGCGCCCACCGACGAGATGTCAAAGGCGCTGGCGGTCGGGTCATTGGCGTTGAACGGCACCGAGATGTCGAAGGCTTCCTCGATTGCAAAGATACATTCCACCAACCCCAAAGAGTCGATCCCCAGATCTGCAAGCGATGCGTCCAGCGTGATGTCGCCAGGTTCCAGCATGGCCTGTTCGGCGATAATGGCGATGATCCGGTCATCGGTGGTCATGGGGTAGCTCCGTTCCTTTTGCGCTGCTCATTTAGGCATTGTCGCCGCGCATTGAAACATCTTATTGACGTGCGGCAAGATCGCGCAGCAGGCGTGGCAGCCGGCGCAAGGCTTTGTAGCTTTCGATATGCAGCTGCATTTTCGTGGCCGGATAGCCCATCATCACGCGGCCTGCGGGCACATGCGACAGCACGACCGACCCGCCGCCCAGCACCACATCATCCCCGATCTTGAGGTTGTCTGCGATCCCCGCCTTGCCACCGACAACAACGCGGTCGCCGATCACCGTGGACCCCGCGACACCCGCCTGCGCGCAGAGCAGACAATGCGCGCCCACGATCACGTTATGGCCGATCTGTACAAGATTATCGACCTTGGTGCCTTGCCCCACACGGGTCGCGCGGATCGTGCCTGCGTCCACGGTAGAGCCTGCGCCGATTTCCACATCATCCCCGATCACCACACCGCCCAGCGAATGGATGCGGTGCCATGTCGGGTCCTCGGGGGCGGTCATCGGTGCCTCGCCCAGCGTTTCGCGCGCGATCTCTACGTTTGATGGCGCGGCAGTGACAAAGGAAAACCCGTCGCCGCCGATGACAACATTGGGTTGCAGGATCACCCTGTCCCCCAAGCGCACACCCGCCTGCAACCGCACGCCTGCGTGAATTCGGCAACCAGAGCCGATCACGACACCGGGCGCGATACTGACCTGATCGGCGATCCATGTGCCCGCCCCGATCACCGCGCCGGCGCCCACGACGCAGAACGCGCCGATGCTGGCATCAGCCGCAACCATCGCTGTGGGATCGACCAGCGCCTGCGGGCTGATGCCGGTCTGCGCGGGCGTCTGATCCAGCATTTGTGTCAGCCGTGCCATGGCCAGCCGTGCCCGCGGCGCGATGATCGCCGCCTGCAAACCAAGCGCCTGCCAGTCGGCCTCGGGCCAGATAACTGCCGCACGCGCCGATCCTTGTTGCAGGGCCGGACCATAGGCCGGTGTCATAGCCAGTGCGAGATCATCGCGCCCTGCCGTGCCCGGTTCCGCAGCCCGCAGCACGATCAAATCAAGATCGCCATGCGCCTCTGCCCCGAGTGCGGCTGCTATCGCACGAATGGTATGTGTCATCGCCACCTCGTCTGCGGCACGTCTGCCGCGCTGATCCTGCCTTGAAGGCGGTTAACCAAAAGCCCGCAACCGCGCAAGCGGCCCCAAATGACGACAAAAATGCCACTTGCGCAAATTTTCGCCGATTTGCTTTTCGTTCATGGAACCCCGTTAAACAAGACTTGGTCCTCGAATCAAAATGTGCCATACCTTCCGCACATCTTGGGGGCATGATGTCAGTTCGTAGCAAAACGGACATATAAATATAAGCGACGGGACAGGCGCGTATAATGAATGAATCAAAGACCTCGGGGCTGACCCGACGCGGACTGCTGACAGCCTTGGCAGCAACTGCTGTGACAGCCGCCCC
The DNA here is from genome assembly GCF_034652275.1 of Yoonia sp. 72. Taxonomy (NCBI): domain Bacteria; kingdom Pseudomonadati; phylum Pseudomonadota; class Alphaproteobacteria; order Rhodobacterales; family Paracoccaceae; genus Yoonia; species Yoonia sp. 72. The sequence goes on from NZ_JAXIWG010000001.1 coordinate 441,247, forward strand.
CACGTTCTCAAACGCTCAGGGTTTTTTGCGCGGCGCCGGCGACATCCGCAGGATCGCGATGTACAACGGGCGCACCGGCGAAACCCTTGACACCATCTACTGGATCGAAGGCGAATATATCGCCGAGGCCGTGCGCGAAATAAACGTTCACATGCGCGACTGGCGCACCGGTGAAGCGGTCCAGATGGACCTGCGCACAATCGATATCATGTCGGGCGCACTGCGCCTGATGGAAACCAACGAACCCTACCTTTTGCTGTCCGGCTACCGGTCGCCATCGACCAACGCGATGTTGGGTGCACGTTCGTCAGGTGTGGCACGCGAATCCCTGCACATGCGCGGTCAGGCTGCCGATCTGCGGCTGCGCAGCCGGACCACCGCCCAGATGGCTAGCGCCGCGGCGGCGTTCAACGCTGGCGGCGTCGGGCGGTATGGCGGTTCGAATTTCGTTCACATGGATTGCGGACCCGTCCGGACCTGGCGCGGCTGATATCCCCCAGCGATCATGCGACATAAAGGCCACCCCCGCGGGTGGCCTATTTTGTTGCACCTGCGGCAAAACCTGCCGGATTTAGTCGGATTTTTGTCCGAAAAGTCTTGTTTTCTCGGCACCTGTCTTTATGTCCGACACAATCGTTCAATTCCTCGATGACCGGGCATATTACGTGGCAAGTTCTTCTTCTTCGCATGGTTGGGTAACACCTGCCGGTATCATTCCTGTCATCATTGCAGGTGCATTGTTCCTCTGGTTGCTGCAGGCCCTGCCTGCCATCGGGAACGGCGAAACCCTGCGCTTTGTCTGGTCCTGGGTGCCCAGTCTTGGCGTGAATGTCAGCTTTGTGATCGACGGGCTGAGCCTGATGTTCGGGCTGTTGATCACGGGCATCGGCGCGCTTGTGATGCTGTATTCCGCCAAATACCTTGCCGGACACAAGCAACAGGCACGGTTTTCGCTGATGCTGACCAGTTTCATGCTGGCGATGCTGGGTGTGGTGATGGCCGACAACCTGCTTGCGCTCTTCGTGTTCTGGGAATTGACCACGATCACGTCCTATCTGCTGATCGGGTTCAACCATGACAGCGCGAAATCGCGCCGGTCTGCCTTGCAGGCGCTGCTGGTCACAGGGATCGGCGGGCTGGCGCTTCTGGCCGCCGCGATCCTGATCGGCAATGTGGCGGGCACGTTCGAATTGTCGGAAATCCGCGCGATGGACAATGTGCTGGTGCAAAGCGCGCTTTACCTGCCGATCCTGATCCTTGTGCTGCTGGCGGCATTCACGAAATCCGCCCAGATGCCGTTCCATTTCTGGCTGCCCAATGCGATGGCCGCCCCCACACCAGTCAGCGCCTATCTGCATTCGGCGACAATGGTGAAAGCGGGTATCTATCTGATGGCGCGCACCCATTCATCGCTGAGCGGGACCGATATCTGGCTCTGGACGCTGACGATCGCGGGGGCCGCGACGATGGTCTTCGCTTCGGTCATCGCGCTGCGGCAGACCGACCTGAAACAGGCGCTGGCCTATACAACATTGATGGCGCTTGGTGCGCTGACGCTGCTGTTGGCCAATGACGGTGGCTATGCGATCACGGCGGCGGTCACCTTCCTGATGGTGCATTCCTTCTACAAAGCGGCGCTATTTCTTGTTGTCGGCATTCTCGATCACCAGACCGGCACGCGCGAGACGACCAAATTGTTCGGCCTTGGCCGCGCGATGCCGTTGACCGCAGCCGCCGCCGCACTGGCTGGTCTGTCGATGGCGGGCATTCCGCCCTTCCTTGGCTTCATGGCCAAGGAGCTGTCCTATGCAGGCTCGCTCGAGGTGGGGTCTTCGCCCGTGCTGGTGGCGGGCGCGTTTCTGGCGGCCAGCGCGCTGATGTTCGCCATCGCAGGGATCGTGGGTTTCCGGCCGTTTTTCAGCAAAGCCGGCACTCCCATGCAGGGGATCAAGGAAGCGAAATGGCCGATGTTGCTGGGGCCTGTGATATTGGCCTTGCTGGGAACGTTCTTCGGGCTGTTTCCCGCCGTTCTTGCCGCATATCTGGTCAACCCGACCGTCGCGGCCATTCTGGGCGTCACCGGCGAGGCGAAGACCCTGCAGCTTTGGGCGGGGTTCAACCTGCCGCTGGTCCTGAGCCTTTTGACATTCGTCATCGGCTATCTAATCTACGCCTTCGCCACCCCGCTGCGTGCCTTTCTGGTCCGGCTGGGCGACCGTAGCCCAAGCTTTGACCGCGGTTGGGATAAACTGCTGGCGGGCGTGCTGTCCGGTGCAAAATGGCAGACCCGCGTGATCCAGACCGGACAGTTGCGGTTCTATATCATGGTGACTTTCATCACGACGCTGGTGGCGCTTGCCGGGACCATGGTAATGCGCCCGTCTGTGATACTGCCCGTGGACCTGAGCTCGATCGGCGTGACCGACTGGCTGGTGTTCGGCCTTGTGCTTTTGGGCACGGTGCTGACCATCGTCACCCAGTCGCGGATCACGGCGATTGTGGGGCTTGGCACCGTGGGCATCGGGATCGCGCTGATCTTCGTTCTGTATTCCGCGCCCGATGTCGCCATCACGCAATTGCTGGTCGAAACGCTGGTGGTCGTGCTGTTCGCAACAGCGGCGCTGCGCCTGCCCGCATTGGGGGCCGAACCGCTGAAAACCCGCTGGTTTGACGCTGTGGTCGCAGGTGGCATGGGCGTGACGGTGACGCTGATCCTGCTGATGGTCACGACCGGCCCGATTGACCGCAGCCTGACTGATTTCTTCGAGGCTTCGAGCTATCCCGACGCCTTTGGCCAGAACATCGTGAACGTGATCCTTGTCGACTTCCGCGCGCTGGACACCTTCGGCGAGATCGCGGTCGTTCTGGTCGCGGCTATCGGCATCTTTGCCCTGCTGCGCAGCAAACCCGGAAAGGACGAGGCATGAAATCCATCATTCTGATCGCCGGTTCGCGGCTGCTGGTCGCCCTGTTCACGGTTTTCGCGGTCTATATGCTGCTGCGCGGCCATAACCAGCCGGGCGGCGGGTTTATCGGCGGGCTTTTGGCGGCTGTCGGCTTTGTCATCTATGCCATCGCCTGCGGCACCGAGGGCGCGCGTCAGGCGCTGCGGTTCCGCCCCACCGATATCGCAGCGGTCGGCCTTGGCATGGCCCTGTTTGCAGGCGTTATGGCGGCTTTCTTTTCGGATGCCTTCTTTACCGGGCAGTGGCTGTTCATCAACGCCACGCCCGAGGACAAGGGCATCCCGCTGTCGTCGGTGCTGATCTTTGACGTGGGTGTGTTCCTTGTCGTGTTCGGCTCTGTGCTGGCGATCGTTTTCGCGCTGGAGGAAGAAGTCTGATGGAACCGCTACTTTCGATCCTGATCGGTATTCTGGTCGCGGGGTCCGTCTATCTGATGCTGGCGCGCAACCTGATGCGGTTCCTGTTCGGGCTGATCTTGTTGTCGAACGCGGCCAACCTGTCCATTTTCGTGTCGGGCCGGATGACGCCGGGTGCGCCACCGCTTGTGCCCGACGGGATGGATGTCCCCCCCGAGGTCGTCGCCAACGCGCTGCCGCAGGCGCTGGTCCTGACGGCAATTGTGATCGGCTTTGGCCTGTTTGCCTTCGCATTGATTTTGGCTGTGCGCGCTTACCGCAGCCTTGGCACTTTGAATACCGACGAAATGCGCGTCGCTGAACCGAAAGAACAGGGATGAGCTGGTATCTCTCGCTTCCTTTGATCCTGCCTTTTACGACAGCGATCATCTGTTATTTGCTGCGTGACCGGCCTGTCGGCGCTTGGATATCCGTCATCGGGTCCGCCCTTGGGCTGGTGGCCGCGATCACGCTGATGGCGCTGGTGCTGGAAAATGGCGTTGTCGCTGGCCAGATGGGCACCTGGCCCGCCCCCTTCGGGATCACGCTGGTTGCGGATCTGTTGTCGGCGGTCATGGTGCTGATCACTGCGATCACGGCACTGGCTGTCGCGATCTATGCGCTCAGCGATGTCGATGCGCGCCACGGGCAGCTGGGCTATCACGCCCTATTTCAGGTGCTGATCGCGGGTGTGACTGGTGCCTTCCTGACGGGTGACTTGTTCAACCTTTATGTCTGGTTCGAGGTGATGCTGATCGCGTCCTTTGGCCTGCTGATCCTGAACGGCGGCAAGGAACAGATCGATGGTGGCGTGAAATATGTCGCCCTTAACCTTGTCTCTACGATCCTGTTCCTGACCGGCATCGGCCTGCTCTACGGGCAGACCGGCACGCTGAACTTTGCCGATCTCGCGCTCAAGGTGGACGATGTCGAAAACAAAGCCTTGCTGACTGTCATCGCGATGATGTTCATGGTGGCTTTCAGCGTCAAGGCGGCGGCCTTCCCGCTGTTCTTCTGGCTGCCTGCCGCCTATCACACGCCGAGCTTTTCGGTCTCGGCCGTGTTTGCGGGGCTTTTGACCAAGGTCGGGGTCTATGCGCTGATGCGGACCTTCACCTTGGTATTCGACCACGACGTGGGCTACACGCACACGATCCTGCTGTGGGTCGCCTGTTTCACCATGGTGACAGGCGTTCTGGGGGCGGCCGCGCAATCGGATTTCCGCAAGATCCTGTCGTTCCACATCATCAGCCAGATCGGTTACATGATCCTTGGCCTTGCGATTTACACGCCTTTGGCGATCGTGGGTGCGGTGTTCTATCTGGTCCACCACATCATCGTGAAAGCCAACCTGTTCCTGATCGCAGGCATCAGCGAACGGCTGACAGGCGGGTCCGATGTGTTCAAGATCGGCGGGCTGTACCGCGCAAGCCCGTTTCTGGCGGTGCTGTTCCTGATCCCCGCCTTTTCGCTCGCGGGCTTCCCGCCGCTGTCGGGGTTCTGGGCGAAATATATCATCGTCAAGGCATCGCTGGACGAAGGGCTGTGGGTTGTGGCCTTCATCTCTTTGGCTGTTGGTCTGATGACGATCTATTCAATGACCAAGATCTGGGCCGAGGCGTTCTGGAAAGACCACCCCAAAGGGTTCGAGCCGACCCTGTCCACCCTGCCCGGCCGCAGGGCCCTGCTGGTGCCGGTTGTCGGTCTGGCGCTTCTGACCATGGTGATCGGCCTGATGCCAGAACCTTTCGTGATTTTTGCGGAACGGTCAGCCGAACAATTGCTGGACCCCACGGAATACATCACCGCCGTGCTGGGGGCAGATGCCGTGCCAGCGGCTGAAATCACGGAGGTTGCACCATGAACATGTTCATCCTCAACATCGCCTTGGCGGTGATATGGGCGGCGCTTTGGGGCAGCCCGACGCTGTTGATGCTGGGGTCCGGCTATGTGCTGGGCTTTCTGACCCTGTGGTTCGCTGCGCCTGTTTTCGGGTTGCAGGACAGCTATTTCCTGCGGTCCTGGCGCATTGTGCGGCTGATCCTGTTCTTTCTTTACGAACTGGTCATGTCGAGTATCCGCGTCGCCTGGGACGTTATGACACCCAACGACAACAGCACGCCCGCGATTCTGGACATGCCGCTGGATGTGACATCCGATTTCGAGATCCTGCTGGTCACGAACCTGATCTCGCTGACGCCCGGCACGCTCAGCCTTGACGTTTCTGACGACCGCAAGACGCTGACGTTTCACGCGATGTATGCCGACGATCCGCAGGCCGTCATCGACGACCTGAAAAACGGTATGGAACGGCTGGTAAGAGAGGTATTTGAATGATGACGCCCGAAACATTTCTGGATGGCGCAATCTTGGTATCCTTTGTGCTGATCGCTCTGTCGCTGGCCATCGCCTTTTTGCGGCTGACGCTTGGGCCGACGCTGGCCGACCGAGTTGTGGCGCTCGACATGATGACGACGCTGATCATCGCGGTCTGCGGGGCTGTCGCAGTGCAGACCGCCGTCACCGCGTTTCTTGATGTAGCCATCGTGCTGGCGCTGGTCGGTTTTCTGGCCACTGTTGCATTGGCGCGCTATGCGGAACGGCGTGACCCCCTGGACGAGGCACATGCAGATGATTGAGATCGTAATCGGTGTCCTGCTGCTGATCGGCAGCTTCTTTGCGCTGGTGGCGGCGATCGGTATCTTCCGTCTGCCCGATGTCCTGATGCGGATGCATGCCTCGACCAAGGCGGGTACCTTGGGCAGTAGTCTGATCCTGATCGGGGCGGCAGTCTATTTCGCCGAAGGCGTGACCACCACCCGCGTGGTCGCCACGATCGTGTTTCTGATGCTAACAGCGCCGATCGCCGCACATATGCTGGGACGGGCGGCGGCACGGAACTACAAAAAAGGTACAAAAACCACCGACTAAAGCGTCGGCCAAGTGCGGGTGTTCCGGTCAAGGCGCCATAAACGACGCGCAGGCCTGGTCGCGCTTTGGCAGACTGCTAGATTAATAAGATAGGGTGGCGGACAGACAGGGATTCGAACCCTGGAGACGGTCTCCCGCCTACACACTTTCCAGGCGTGCGCCTTCGACCACTCGGCCACCTGTCCGTAGACGGGGGTTTAGCCGCAACTCGGCAGCCTTTGCAAGACCTTCCGCACGATTTGTTATGCCTGTTTGCCCCCGCCCCCGTCGCCGGATATATTGACCTGACCCAAGCGGAGCCAAATTGACCTGATGCTGCATGATCCCCCCGAAGCGACCCCGAAGGAAAAGCGGTCCGAGACCGCCCGGCTGCAAACCGGCGCCTTGCTGATCATTGCCTTTGCGGTGGTGCTGTTCCTGCTTGTGCAGGCGCGATTCATCCTGATTTCACTCGCCACTGCCATCATCCTGTTCAGCTTGACCAGCGATGTGATCAATTTCATTGCCCGTCAGCGGATCGGGCCGTTGCGCATCCCCAACGCCATCGCCAGCATCGCGGCAATGGTGCTGATTGCAACGGCGCTGTTGTTGCTGACATCGGTGCTGCTGGCGCAGATCAACACGGTGCTGGTGACAACACTGTCCTATACCGAACGCGCCCCATCGGCGATCGCGTCGATGTTCAGTTGGCTGGGCGACGACAGCGAGGCGGCGATTTTCAACGCGGTGCGGTCCGTCGACGCCTCCAGCTATCTGCGGGGTGCCGCCAGTCAGGCCAGCGGGATCACGCAGGCGACGGTATTGGTCATCCTGTTCGTGGGTTTCCTGTTCGCCGAAAGGGTCTGGTTCGATACCAAGCTTGAAAGCTTCATCGGCGACAAGGCGCAGGCGCGGCGCGTGCGCAAGATCATCCGTTCGATCATCCACCGCGTGAACTATTACCTGCTGGTCAAAACCGTGATCAGCGTGATCACCGGCGCGATGATCTATGTGCTGGCGCGGGCTTTCGGGCTGGAACTGGCAGTGTCGCTGGGAATCATCACCTTCGTGCTGAATTTCATTCCCAATATCGGGTCGATCCTTGCGACCGGGCTGATCGCCTTGGTGACCCATGTGCAGCTGGGTGATCCGAACACGACCGCTGCGGTGTTCATCATCGCGACCTGCATCCAGTTTCTGAACGGCAATGTCATCGATCCCATGCTGATGGGCCGCGCGCTGCGGCTGTCGTCCTTCGGGATCATCCTGTCGCTGGCGTTCTGGGGGGCTGTCTGGGGTGTGCCGGGCATGTTCTTGTCGGTGCCGATCATGGTGATGCTGCTGGTCGTGTGCAGCCATGTGCCTCACCTGCGCCCCTTTGCGATCCTGTTGTCGCGCGAGGGTTTGCCCGATACCGAACAGATGCTGGACGAAACGGCCCGTCGCGACGTGTTCCAGAAACCGCCGAAACCCTAGCGGCGGCGCAGCACCAGAAAGACAATCCCGCCGATCACCTCGGCGGCAGCGGCGATAAGGATTGCGGGTCCCGCCTGTCCGGTGCTGAATTCGTAAACACCCGTGGCGGCAATTCCGAACCAGATGACCGCAAGACCATAACAAAACCCGTCCCGCGCGGTCCCGACCGGCAGATCGCGCATCAGCCACAGCATGACCGCAAGGCCCGCAAAAAGCGGGGCCGCGCGGCGCGCCAGAAACACCGCCCCGTCGCTGGGCGGCACCCCATAGGTGGTGACGTAGCTGCGCCCCGCAACCAGCAGGATCACGAAAAGCGCAAGAAAGATCACAGCAGTCACGCTGGCGGCGATGCGGAACATGGGGCGTTTCTTTCTAGGGTGTGGTTTTGCCGGACACAGGCTGGCTTGCGTAATAGATCACGTCTTCGGTGTAGTATTGATAGCTGTCTGCATTATCTATCGCACGCATCGGGTCGCTCTCGGCCATGCGGGCGCAGACGCGGCGGGTATAGCAATGGTCATCGGTGCGCCCGCCGGTGCGGAAATGCGACAATTCGTGGATGAACGTCCCCTCGCGCGTGCCGTTGTTGCTGGCGGTCGTGTAGGGCTGCAAGGCCGTCAGCGGCGGCATGGTGAAAAACGACGGGCACAGGTAAATGTGGTAAGGTTCGTGTGGATAGACCCAGGCATATTCCCGGTTCCGGCAACCGTCGTCACGGTTGCTGTCGCATTGTACGCTGACACCGCCTGAACGGATCGCACGCACCACGCCCTTGAGATTGGCACGCACCACTTCGGCGTTGCGGTCCGAATAGGTCCCAAACCAGCGCGCATATTCAGGCGTGTCACCGACGGCTGTTGCGGCCTTGATGGTCAGTGATTTGGCGCGGTCCAGCGCCTCGCGCACGATCTGTTCATGTGCGGGACTGCATTGCAGCACGGTCTGCGCCAGCGCGGATTGCGCGGACAACAGGAAAACAAGAAAGACGATCACACGCATAGCTAGTCCAGATGCAGATAGACGCGCCGGTTCTGGCGGCCCTTCTTTTCGATCTTGCCGATTCGCACCGGCCCGATTTCCGAAGTATTGCGCACATGGGTGCCACCGCAAGGTTGCAGATCGGCGGTTTCTGCGCCGATCCCGATCCGCACCAGCCTGATCCGGCCTGACCCGCGCGGGGGCTGCACCGACATCGTTTTCACCAGATCGGGCTGCGCATCAAGGTCTGCGTCGGTGATCCATTCTTCGGTCACGGCCATGTTGCAGGCAATCAGTCGGTTCAGGGCCTCCTCCAGCGCCTCCTTGTCTTCGGGGGCCTCGGGCATGTCGAAATCAAGCCGGCCCTTGTCGGTCGCGATGGCACCGCCGGACACCGGCAGCGGAATGACGACAGATAACAAATGCAACGCCGTATGCACCCGCATATGCCGATAGCGCCGGTCCCAGTTGAGCTTTTGCAACACGATCTGCCCCACGGCGGGCAAAGGCACAGGTTCGGCAGGCAACAGGATGATACTGCCCCCCTCGCCCTTTACAGTGGTTGCGATGTCAAGCGCAGCCCCCGGCCAGGATAGCGTGCCGCTGTCACCCGGTTGGCCGCCCGAGGTCGGGTAGAACAGCGAAGCATCCAGCACGATCCCCCCTTCGGAGGTGATGTCGAGCACGCGGGCCTCGGCCTCGCGCGCATAGGCATCGTCACGAAACAGCGGTTTTGTCATGCAGGATCGCCTTTCAGGGTTTCGGGATTGCGCAGCCACAAGTCCTGCTGCGGGAAGGGGATCTCGATCCCTTCGGCGGCAAATCTGCGGGCGATTTCATGGTTCATCTCGGATCTGGTGCTGAGCACGAAATTCACGTCGCGCAGGATCGCGCGTATCTCGAAATCCAGCGAACTTGCGCCGAAACCGATGAACAGCACCGACGGCGGCGGCGTGATGATGACCATCGGATGCGCCTCGGCTATTTCACGCAGGATTTGCGCGACTTTGGCCGTATCGGTGCCATAAGCCACGCCCACAGGCACGATCACGCGGCCCACCAGATTGCCACGCGTCCAGTTGGTGACCTGCCCGCTGACGAGATCGGCGTTGGGCACGATGACATCGGTGCGGTCAAAGGTCTCGATCCGGGTGGAGCGCACCGAGATCGACCGGACATAGCCCATCTGGCCGCCAACCTCGATCCAGTCGCCTTCGCTGATCGGGCGTTCGATCAGCAGGATGATGCCTGACACAAAGTTCGACACGATGTTCTGCAAGCCAAAGCCGATACCGACCGACAGCGCACCGGCAACAATGGCAAGGCTGGACAGGTCAATCCCCGCTAGCGTGATGGCCACCAAAGCCGCAAGCAGGATTCCGACATAACCGAACCCGACGGCAATGGCGTTCTGTCCGCCCGGATCAAGCCGTGTGCGCGGCAGAACAGTGCGGCGCAGCGTGGCCTGCACGAACCGTGTCAGCACATAGCCCAGCGAAAAGATGATCGCGAACATCAGAAAATCGGTCGGCGATATCCGCGTCTCGCCGATGGCAAAGCCCTCGCGGAACCTGCTCCATATCTCGAAAATATCGTCCGTGCGCGCGCCCCAGATCACCGCGAGGACCGGCAGGCTGCCCAGATAGACAGCCAGACTGGCCAGAACAGGCAGCAGAGCAATCAGGCCCTTGGCTTCTTCGGTCGTCTTGTGGCGCATGCTGATGTCATGGACGATCCGCTGCAACACAAGGATCGCACCCAGCAAGGCAAGCGACAGAATGGAGGACGTCAGGATACCCTGCCCCGCCGCAGTATACCCCAGCGCGGCAAGACCCGGACCAGCGACCGCCACGATGGTGCAGAACCGCCCGACATGCATCCGTATCCGGCCTTGCGACACCGATGCCGTATCAGAGGCGATGGGTGGCGTCTTGATCAAGCGGCCAATCTGCCAGAACAGCACACCGGCCACAACGATGACCGGCAAGGCCATCGTCGCCGCGACACCCCGTGCCAGATCGATGGACCCCGCCGCCGCCTCGAACAGCGTACCGAAGGCCAGAACCCAGGCCAAGGCCAGCGTCATCCGCCGCGCGCTGGCGCGGGTGTCCTGACCATATCCAAGGTGATCGGGCAACGTGCCGTCGCTGAATACCTGCCGCCCAAGCCACCAGCCCAGCACCACGGTCATCCCAGCAGCAGGAATAGCAGCGATCACCGCCTGACCGCGCAAACCGAAGACGGCGAGCGTTTCCAGCCCGCTCGACAGGGCCACCAGCCCGACGAAAGACACGAGGATCTGCATCAGTGACAGCAAAAACAGCAAGATCGGCAGCAGGAACGTCTCACGGTTCGAGAGTTTCAGACGTAACTGCACCAGCCACCAGCGCGTGTAGCCAACCAGCAGCACGGCAAGCCCGATAAACAGGGCCGCACGCGGCAGGTTCGCCAACAGCCGCCCGTTGCCGGACTGGACTTGCACGCCCGCAAAAGTCTCGGCCCCCAAGGTGCTGAAAACCTGCCATGTCGCACTTGCCGCCGCAGGCCAGAGCGCCGGATCAAGCGGCGACGGACCACGCTGGAACAACTGGGCTGTCTGCTGTTGCAGAATTTTCATATCGAGTTCGCTGATCAGCCCGTTGGCGCGGGCGAACGCCTCTTGCGCCAGCACGCGGGGGGCCAACAAGGCGTCTCGCTGTGCCTGCAGCGCAGCGCGGCGGCTCGCGATCTGCGCCGATTCCTCGCCGCTGTCCGGCACAGCGCCCAATGCTGCCAGCTGCGCGTTCACCGTCGCCAGCCGGTTCGCATTGACATTGGTCTGCGACAGGAAATGGTCGCGCCACCCCGCCAGTTCCGCGCGCAGACGCATGATCGCAAATTGCGAGGATGTGTCGCGCATCACCAGCATTTCGGCGCGTGCGGCCAGCGCGTCCCATACGGCCACGTCTTGATAGGGTCCGCCCGGCAACGGCGCTGCGTCCTGCGCAACCACGGCCGTGGGCCACAGCAACAAGCAGACAAGCAGGCGGAAGACCAGCGAACGGATCGTCATTCGGGCGCGAGCACCGACGGCACATCGGCTTTTTCCTCAAGCCAAGCCGGGACCGGAAGACCCTTTTCGCGCATGAAGGCGGGGTTGTAGATCTTGGATTGATAGCGGCTGCCCACATCGCAGAGAATCGTCACGATCACATGGCCCGGCCCCATGTCACGCGCCATGCGGACAGCCCCCGCCATGTTGATCGCGGTGGACCCGCCCATGCAAAGCCCTTCGTGCTGCATCAGGTCATAGATCAGCGGCAAGGCTTCGGCATCGGATATCTGATAGGCGTAATCGGGTGTGAGCCCTTCGAGGTTGCCCGTGATCCGCCCCTGCCCGATCCCTTCGGAGACAGACCCCCCTTCGGCTTTCAACTCGCCATGTTCGTAGAAATTATAAAGCGCCGATCCTTCGGGGTCCGCCAGCCCGATCTTGACGCCCTTTGGCTGGAGCGCCTGCGCGACACCGGCCAGCGTGCCGCCGGAGCCTACGGCGCAGATGAACCCGTCCACCTTGCCATCTGTTTGCGCCCAGATTTCGGGGGCGGTGGTTTCGACATGCGCCTGCCGGTTGGCGGTATTGTCGAACTGGTTGGCCCAGATCACGCCGTTGGGTTCCGTCTCGCGCAGTGCATCGGCCAGCCGTTCGGAATAGCGGACGTAGTTGTTGGGGTTGCGGTAGGGGGCGGCGGGCACCTCGACCAGCTTGGCGCCCGCGAGGCGCAGCATGTCTTTCTTTTCCTGACTTTGCGTTTCGGGAATGACGATCACTGTCTTGAACCCCATCGAGGACCCCAAGAGTGCCAGCCCGATGCCGGTATTGCCTGCCGTACCTTCCACAATGGTGCCACCGGGGCGCAGGTCGCCCCGCGCGATGGCGTCCTTGATCATGTAAAGGGCGGCGCGATCCTTGACCGACTGGCCGGGGTTCAGAAACTCGGCCTTGCCCAGAATGGTGCAGCCTGTCGCTTCGGACGCAGCGCGCAGCTTGATCAGGGGGGTATTGCCGATCGTATCGGCGAAATCGTTGCGGAACTGCATCATCAGGGCCTTTCATTTCATCCCTGATGTGTAGAACCGCGCCTGTCCGACATCAACCCATGGCGCGCAGGCGGTCGCGGTGTCTTGCCAGCCAGTAAAGCAGATGCAGCAAGGGTCCGGTCGTGACTTCGCCGCTGTCGGCAAGCGCCAAGGCGGCGTCAAAATCCATCGGATGCAGGCGGATATCCTCGGCCTCGGCATCCAGTCCGCCGGTATAGGGCGTGTCCGCCGCGATATCGCAGAGCCCGACATAGGAATAGAAATAATCCGACGTGGCCCCGGGCGACGGGTAATAAGACCCTGCCGGAACAAGGCTGCGGATGCTGATGCCTGCTTCTTCCACGGCCTCGCGGATGGCCGCGTCTTGCGGGTTTTCGCGCGCATCCACGATCCCTGCCACCGGTTCCAGCGTCCAGGGGTTCGCATCACCGCGCACCATCGGGCCCACACGCACCTGTTCGACCAGCACGATACGGTCGCGGACCGGATCATAGGGCAACAGCAAGGCTGCATCGACGCCCACGAACACCTCGCGCCGCAGAACGGGCGAGCGTGTGCCGTCAAACCGCGCGTGGCTGACATCGAAGCCCTGAAACCGGAAAAACGCGCCGGCTGCTGGCGTCACCGGTGTGATGGCGGCATCATCGGGGGCGGGCCTGCGCCGGATCGTGGCCGGAGCCGGTCTTGCGCGATGGCGCGCCCAAGCGCGGGTTTGCGCCATCGGCCACATTTGCCGCAATGTGGCCGCGTCGGGCAATGGATCGTATGACAGCAGCTCTTCGGCGGCAAGGATTGCGGGGGCCAAATGCGTGGCTTCCCATGTCGCAAGTGACCAGTCGCCATCGCCGGGACGCTGCCCGGTCTCCGGCAGATAGGCCTGCGCATGGCGCGCCTGCCCGTCGACCATCACCGTCACATCCTGCAAGACATAGCCAAAGGCCGCTTCATAGGCGTTAAGACGCCGCATCGCGTGTTCGGTCAGGTCCGGCCAGATCAGGCCTGCCACCTGCCCGCCCGCCACAGGCGCGATGAAAGGCACGACGTCACCCTCCAGCGGAAAAACGCGATGATCAGGCAAAACCGCCGCGATCGGCTTGCCCGCTCGCTCGCCCGCCACGGCCGACATAAGGCCCTGCGACATCAGGGTGCCATAAACGAAAAGATCGGTCACTTAAGGGTATTTCTGCGCGAAGTATTCTGCCACCCAAGCGCAAATCACGGCCCCGACCAGAACGCTTGAAATCAGCGTCACGTCGATGAAACGACTGCTTTCGGAGACCATCAATTCAAAGATATCGACGATTGCCTCCATCGGGCCATCATAGCGCCTGCGGAACGCATTGGCCATCATCAGCGAAAAGCCCATGATGAACAAGGTGATGAAAGAAAAGGCAAAACCTGCCGACAGACCGTGCCCTACAGCCTGCACATACCCCTCGCCCGTGCGGCGACCGACGTAGATCCAGCCAAGCAGGATACCTGTGATTACACAGCCTGTGAGGAACGAGCGCGGCGCGCGCCCTTCGTCAAAGAACGGCGTGCCGACCCCCGCAAGATACCAGCCCCAGAGCCCGAACACGACCGCAGCGGCCATGCGCCCGGCGGTGGGCATTGAAAGACGATTGGATGTCGCCATGTCAAATCCTTGTCCCTGCGTGGCCCGGTCAGGACGCGCGGGTCACCGTAATCTGTGTTACGTCGCAGTTTCCGCTATGAAAAGTCCCCGCGCAAGAGGTCAGATAAAAGTTCCACATCCGCCGGAACCTGTCATCGAACCCCAAAGCCGCCACCTGATCCCAGCGGTCATTGAACGTGTCATGCCAACGGCGCAGGGTCTGGCTGTAGCTTTCGCCGAACTCGATTGATTGAGCGACTTTTAATCCAGCCTTTTCAATCTCTTGGCGCAGAACGACGGGGCTAGGCAACATGCCGCCCGGAAAGATGTATTTCTGGATGAAATCGACGCCGCGCTTGTAGACATGCCAGCGGCGGTGCTCGACCGTGATGATCTGCAGCGTGGCATTCTTGCCGGGCTTGAGCCGTTCGCGCAGGGTTTGGAAATAGACGGGCCAGTATTTCTCGCCCACGGCCTCGAACATCTCGATGCTGGCGATGCCGTCGTAGATGCCTTTTTCGTCGCGATAGTCTTGCAGCTTGATCGTGACCTTGTCGGACAGACCCGCCTTTTGCATCCGCGCCACGGCGTAATCGTGCTGGGCCTTGCTGATTGTCAGGCCGGTCACCTGCAACCCGCGTTCGGCGGCGGCATATTCAGCGAAACCGCCCCAGCCGCAGCCGATTTCCAGCACATGATCGCCGGGCGCGACACCCATCTGGTCGACCATGCTTTTGTATTTCTCGATCTGGCCCGCTTCCATGCTTTCCTGACCGGTGACGAATTTGGCCGAAGAATAGGTCATCGTGTCGTCCAGCCAAAGACCATAGAATTCATTGCCCAGATCGTAATGATAGCTGATGTTCTTGCGCGCCTGCTTTTTGGAATTGTTCTGCAACCAGAACCGCATACGTTCATAGAATCGCACCAGAAACTGCCCCGGAAAGCCGTCGTAGATATGTTCCATATCGTCATGCATCAGGTCCATGAAGGCCATGAGGTCGGGTGTGGACCACCAGCCATCCATATAGGATTCGCAAAAGCCCAGATCGCCTTCACGCACGGTGCGGGCGAAAACATCCGGATTGTGAACATGCACCTCGGCGACATAGCCGGGTTCGGCCCCTTCGGCGCGGAAATGGCGGCCATCGGGCAGGATGATATCGATACGGCCGCGTTTCATCGTCTTGAGAGCGTCAAAGACATTGCTGAAATACCGCGGCAGTCCGGTCTGCCCATTCGTGGTCGTCAGGATCATTGATGTTCCGTTCGTCTGTGTTGATGCATCTGCAATAGGCAGTTAATTAACCTTTGCGCCAGCGAAGTCACGGCAATCCTTGCTAAAAAGTTTCGCGACGCGTCAGAATCCGCGGTTGCCGTAAGCGTCAAGTGCGCGCGTCCGCCCTTCTTCGGGGGTGACGACCGGATCGGGATAGGCGGCATCGGGGCGCAGATTCCAGCTTTGCGGGATCATCGCGAAATAGGCCAGCGCGTCGTCAGTTGGGTTGCGCTGCCCTTCCGCGATCCAGCGTTTGACATAGGCGCGGTCCTTGTCGAATTTGTCGAGCTGCGTCACGGGGTTGAACACGCGGAAATAGGGCGTAGCATCAGGCCCCGACCCTGCCGACCATTGCCAGCCCATCGCATTGCTGGCGGGGTCCCAGTCGATCAGGTGGTCGGCGAACCAGTCCAGCCCGATTTTCCAATGCGTCATCAGGTGCTTGGTCAGATAGGATGCGACGATCATACGCCCGCGGTTGTGCATGGTCCCCGTCACATACATCTCGCGCATGGCGGCATCGACAAAGGGGATGCCGGTGCGGCCTTGTTGCCACGCCGCAACCTCTGGCGTGACGTCGGTGTTCCAAGGGAAGGCGTCCCAATCCTCTTTCCAGTTGCCCGTCAGGATGCGCGGCGTGTGATGCGCCAGATGATAGGCGAATTCGCGCCAGACCAGTTCTTTCAGGAACACCTCGGCATCACCTTTGCCGTCCTGCAAGGCGCGTTTGCCCGCATGCCAGCAGAGGCGCGGGCTGATCTCGCCGAAGGTCAGGTTTTCGGACAGGTTCGACGTGCCTTTGATCCCCGGCAGGTCGCGGCCTTTGACGTAATCGGCTACGCGGTCGGCGATGAAAGCGTCGAGCCTGTCGCGTGCCGCCTCCTCGCCCACGGTGCAATGGCTGGCCAGAATGTCAGCGGCGCAGTGCATCGGTTTGCGCAACTGCCAGTCGGCCAGATCGTCCCTGGCAGGCCATTTCTCTGGCGCGGTGAACTTGGCAGGGCGCGGCAAAGGTTCAGCCACGTCATTGCCGCGTACGGCGTTCCACATCGGGGTGTAGACCTTGTAGAACCCGCCCGTTTTGGTTGCGACCGTCCAAGGCTCAAACAGCAGATGGCCTGCAAAACTGCGCGCTTCGATCCCGTCCTCTTTCAGCGCGGATTTCACGCCCGCGTCACGGTCATTCGCCGCCGCATGGTAGAGCCGCGACCAATAGACCGCCCCTGCCCCCGTTTCCCGGATCAGATCGCGCAGCACGTCAAGCGCCGGACCCTCGCGCAGGATGAGCCTGCTGCCCTGCGCCGCCAGCGCCTTGCCGAACTGCGCCAGGGCGAGATCGAGCCGCAGTTTCTGCGCACCGCCCAAGGCTGCCACCTGATCATCGTGGATATATACGGGGATCACCGGCCGCCCGCTGTCGCAGGCGGCAGTCAGGGCGGGATGGTCGGCAAGGCGCAGGTCGCGGCGGAACCAGACGATAACGGGTGTTTGTGTCATAGCACCTGATCTAGCGCCGCCATCAACTGGTCAACCTCTGCGGGGCTCGTATAGTGGGTGAAACTGACCCGCAGCACGCCTTTGTCCAGATCGACGCCCATGGCCTGCAAAGGGCGTTGGGCGTAGAAATCGCCGCCCTCGGCCATGATCCCGAAGGGCACCAGCCGTGCGGCGACCTCTGCGGCGCTCCCTTGCAAGGCCATCGCCACGGTCGGCGCGCGGGTTACAGGGTCGGACGGGCCGATCAGACGGACCGAATTTTTCGCGCTGACATAATCCAGCAGCGGCGTCAGCAGCGCCACTTCCTGCGCGCGCATCAGGTCATGCGACAGCCTCGCGGCATCCGCGCCAGTCCCGCCGCCGTGGTGCAACGACATAGCGTCGAAGTAATCGGCCATACCCGCACTTGCCGCGATCTGCGCATGGTCGGGGCCTGCGGGGGTGAAGCGTTTGTAAAGCGTATCGCCGTTGAAATGGTGCCCTTGATTGGGCAGTTCGAACCCGAAATCCTCGCGGATCACCATGATACCTTGATGCGGACCGTAGGTCTTATAGGCGCTGAACAGATAGACATCGCACCCCAGCGCGCCCACATCGGCAAAGCCATGCGGCGCATAGCTGACACCATCGACACAGACCCGCGCGCCTGCGGATTTGGCGATCCGCGTGATGGCGGCCACATCGTTAATGGCCCCTATCACATTGGAACAATGCGGAAAACAGACCAAGGCTGTATCATCACCCAAAAGCTGCGCCAGATCATCGGGGTTCAGCACTCCGGTGTCAGGGTCAAGCTGCCATTCGACCACACGCACGCCATCCTCGGCCAGCCTGCGCCACGGGCCGGAATTTGCCTCGTGGTCCTGATCGGTGACGATGATCTTCTGGCCGGGCTTGATCCAGCGCCGCACGGCCTGCGCCAGCACATAGGTGTTCTGGGTTGTTGACGGACCAAAGGACAATTCGTTCCGCGCCACACCCAGCATGGCGGCCAGCCGCGTGCGGGCCTCGTCCATTTCCTCACCGCCAAGGCGCGATGCCTCATAAGCGGAATAGGGCTGCACCTTGCGCTGCGTGTAAAATCGATGCAGGCGGTCAATCACCTGCTGGCAGGCATAAGACCCGCCCGCATTGCCGAAAAACGCCTGTCCTTGCAGGGAAGGTTCCAAAAACGCGGGAAATTGCGCCCGCACCCATTCAAGATCAAGCATTCACATCCACCACAACACGCCCCTTCACTTTGCCCGCCAGAATGTCCGCGCCCAGTTGCGGCAGATCAGACAACGTCGCAGGCTGGATCATCGCGTCGAGCTTGTCCATCGGCAGGTCCTTCGCGATCCGCGCCCAGGCCCGCACACGGTTGTCGTAAGGCTGCATCACGGAATCGATTCCCAGCAGGTTCACCCCGCGCAGCAGGAACGGAATCACCGTCGCAGGCAGGTTTGCGCCCCCGGCCAGCCCCACGGCGGCGACCGATGCGCCATATTCCATCTGCCCCAGCACACGCGCGAGCATCGCACCGCCCACAGCATCGACGCAGCCGCCCCATGTTTCGCCTTCCAGCGGGCGCTTGACGGTCTCGGCCAGGTCCTCGCGCACGACGATCCGGGTGGCGCCCAAGGATGTCAGGTAATCCGCCGTCTCTGGCCGTCCGGTGACCGCCGCGACCTTATAGCCCAGATGCGCGAGGATCGCCGTGGCGACCGAGCCGACCCCGCCCGCAGCCCCCGTCACCAGCACGGGACCGGCCTTGATGCCGTGATCTTCCAACGCCATGACAGCCAACATCGCCGTGAAACCCGCTGTGCCCACGGCCATCGCCTGCCGCGTTGTCAATCCATCCGGCAAAGGCACCAGCCAGTCGGCTTTGACACGAGCCTTTTGGGAATAGCCGCCCCAATGCGCCTCGCCCACGCGCCAGCCGGTCAGCACGACCTTGTCGCCCGGCTGATAGCGCGGGTCATCCGACGCCTCGACCGTGCCTGCAAAATCAATACCGGGGATATGCGGATAGTTGCGCACCAGCCCGCCCCCCGGCCCGATGCAGAGCCCGTCCTTGTAGTTCACGGTGGAATATTCGACGGCGACCGTCACCTCGGCGGCAGGGAGCCGCTCGAGCGTGATCTCCTGCACGGCGGCGTGGGTATGGCCAGCCTCGTCCTTGTCCACGATCAGGGCTTTGAACATTGGTCTTCTCCTTTGTAAGTCGGGTCAGAACGTATCGGGCATGAAGGGGATATCGGTATCCTGCGGCTTCAGCCCCATCTGGGTCAGCATCGCATGGACCTGTCCCCGATGATGGGTCTGGTGGTTGAACAGTTGCATCACGCAGATCGCGCGCGGTTTGGTGATCTGGCGCTGCATCACGCCGGAATACCATGTGAGGTCGCCGACAAGGTCGATCGCGCGGACATCCTTGGCCCAGAGGCTGATGCGCCCATCCATGCGGAACCTGTCGGCGGACCATGCAGCGGCGGTGGGTGTCATCGTCAGGTGGTCCTTGGGCGAAACGTCGGTGCCGGGACCACCGTCGAGCCTGCTGATCCATACGATATCGGCCCAGAGCAGATGGTTCAGCGTCCCGAGGATCGACCCGAAGAACGCGCCGCGATCCTTGGTCAGTTCCGCCGTGGGGACATTTTTGAGCAGATCGCGCAGGCCCGCGTTCTGCCATGCGTTATAGCGCGCCATGATCTGGCAATATTCGGGCGAGACGATCATTGCGGACCGTGCCAATCGATCTGGCAGATCTCTGCGCTGCGCCCGTCGAAATCCCACACGCGGCCAAAAGCGCGCACGCGGCCTTTGTTGGCGGTGGCGACGGTAATGTCGGGGCCCATCCAGTAGCCGGTATTGCTGACCACGATATCGGTGTCGGGGTCTTTGCCCACCACGGGGACCACCTCGCCCTGAATAGCCTTGCCGACCATCAGGCGGCGGGCCTTGCCTTCGGTTTCAAAGACGACAGGCGCGCGTTCGGCGCCCAGAAATTCGCTCACCAGCACCTTAAACAGGCCCGTCGTGCCGCGCGCCTTGCCGGTGAAGATATTGAGCAGCCCGTCATAGGCGGCCTCGGACGCGCGGTCGTCGATATAGGCGGCGGCTTTCCAGTTGCCGCGCGCCATCAGGCCGGGGATTTCCAGCACCAGCCCGACATTCAGCCCGCCAAGGTCCTCGTCACCATAATGCCCGCTGTCGATGCGGATGCCCGCCCATGCCTGACAATATCCTTCGGTCGGCGCGTGCTTGCCCAAGGAGACAACGCAAGGGCAGAACACCGTGCAATTGCAGTTGAGGATCAATTCTCCCCTGATCGCCCAGGGCACGGTGCCAACGACTGCATTCTGATCCAAAGCCATGATGTCTCCCATTTTAAACCAAGCGCAGCACGACGGCGAAGGCCCCCGCGATCAGGATGATGCCCAAGGGACGCGTGACATAGCGCCCGACGATGTCCATCTTTTCACCCACCATGATCAGCGTGGCGATCCCCATGAAGGCAAGGTTCATCACCCCGCCCACGAAGGCAAGCAGCATCAGCGCCCAACAGCAGCCAAGGCAGACCGCGCCAAGGCGCAGCCCATTGCGGAACGGCCCTTCGTCCCAATGCTGCATGAAAAATGTCAGCGGCTGGCGGCATTTGGCAAGGCAGGCCTCTTTTGCGGGCGAAAACTGGTAAAGCCCCGCGCCCAACAGCAACCCCGCCGTCAACCAGACCGACAGGCTGTCGCCGATCGCGCTGATCAGCCCGTAGCGGTAAAGCGCCAGTTGCAGTGCTGCGGCGGATAGCGAAAACAGGGTCCAGACAGTGGCGTAACCTGCGACCAGCGGTAAAAACGGCACCCCCGTCTGGCGGCCAAGATCGTCATGGGTCGCAAAGGCGGGCAAGGCGGTGGGCAGCATCATCGCCGCCGCCATCAATGCCCACATCAGCACGGCACGCCCGTAGCCCGCCCCGTCAAGCGTGACGGTGCAAAGCGCCTCCCAGAAATCGGCTCCATAGATGCGCGACGCCGCGCGCAAATCGGCAGGCACCGCGAGCAGAAACAACGCCAACCATGCCACCACAATCAGGCCAAACAGCGCCAGCCAATGCGCTGCCCCCATCCCCCTGATCCGATCCGATAACATTTTAGGCATCCTCCGCTTGGGCCGAAGCCTGTCAGACATTTGCAGGCCCGGCAATGCGGAAATCCCCTTGCAGAGGGCCATCCGCGACCCTAGGTTTCATGCGATGTCCATCGGGAGAACCACAATGAAAACAACCACACTTTTGGGTGCCGCCTCTGTCATGGCGCTGGCGACAACCGCATTTGCACAGGATGCTGAATTGCTCGTCTTCGACTATTCCGGCTTCGAGATGCCTGAATACCATCAGGATTACATCGAAAAGCACGGCACGAGCCCGACGTTCAGCTTTTTCGGCGATGAAGACGAGGCCTTCCAGAAGCTGCGCTCGGGTTTCCGTGCGGATGTGTCGCATGTCTGCGCGCCGTCCGTCACGCGCTGGACCGAAAGCGGTATTCTGGAACCATGGGATACGACCCGCATCACCGCCTATGACGATCTGAACGCCAGCCTGACCGGCCAAGAGATCGGCGCAGGCCAGACCTATTTCATCCCGACCGATTTCGGCTCGACCGCGATCGCCTATAACCCCGACCAGGTCCCCGCCGAAGACGTGGCCAGCCTGCAGGTGTTCACCAACCCCGCCTATGCCGGCCGCATGACGCTGCCCGACAACGTCGATGACGCCTTTGCGCTGGCCTATCTGGCGACCGGCGTCACCAACTGGCAAGAGGTGACGGATGAGCAGTTCGAGGCCGCCGCAAACTGGCTGCGCGAGGTGCATCCAAACCTGCGCACCTATTGGACCGATCCGGCCGAACTGGCGCAGCTTTTGTCCTCGGGCGAAATTCTGGTCAGCTGGGCCTGGAACGAAACCTATCCCGCGATGGTCGAGGAAGGCCGTCCTATCGCGTTCCAGCGTGAAGCGGCAGAAGGATCGTCGCTGTGGCTGTGCGGCTATGTGAAACTGGCCGATGGTCAAGGCAACACCGACAAGGCCTATGATTACGTCAACGCCTTCCTGTCGGAATCCTCGGTCGTGCCATTGCTGGAGGCTGGCTATGGCTCTGCCAACGCCGCAGCGCTGAACGCGCTTGTGACCGAAGAGGATCTGGTTGCTTCGGGTCTGGAAGAGATCGACGTGCCGATCCTTGCGCAATTGCCGATGAGCAACGCAGACCGCGAGCGGATGTCCGAAACCTTCGAGATGATCAAAGCCGGATTCTGATCCGACCGATATGCACGATAAGGGCGGTGCCAATGGCGCCGCCCTTTTTCTTTGGCGCCATGCTGCGGCAAAAAAGTGACTGGACCTTCGCGCGAAAGGTCTTACACACCGTAGATTATGCAGCAGGTCCGCATCAGCCCAAAAGCCATTCATCCCCGCCTGATCTGGCGCGTGGTTCTGGCGTCCGTGTTGTCGGTGGCCCTTGTGCTGGTAGGCTTCGGCCATCGCCCCGCACAGGCCGAACCGCAGGCTGTTGCCTATCTGTTGGCGGGTGGCGATTGGGCCGATCTTTGCGCCGATGGGCAGGCACCTCATCCGGCTGCCGATACATGCGCGGCCTGTATCCTTGCCAAGGGCATGGCTCTGTCCGCCCCTCTTGCTGCGCCCCGTGCGCTGGTGGCCGAACAGCGCATGGTCTGGACCGTGCGCGCCGCCGGACGCCATGACCTGACCATCGCTGCGACCTATCCGGCCCGCGCGCCCCCGTTTGATGATCGTCCGACCTATTCTTGAAACGATCATCGGCGCGGCCTGCCCGCGCAAAACGGAAAGACATCAATATGAAAACGACTTCTCTGGCCGCCTTGGCTTTGCTTGCCTTCGCCACAACCGCTGCGGCCGAAAGTGCGATCAGCGTCGCGGACGCCCGCGCGTTTGAAACCGCCCCGACGGCAATGGCTGGCGGCGGTTTCCTGACCATCACAAACACCGGCACCAGCGCCGATACGCTGATCGCCGTGCTGGCCGATTTTCCGCGCGTTGAGCTGCACACCACCGAATTCGAGGGTGACATCGCCCGCATGGTCCATGTCGATACGATCCCCGTGCCTGCGGGCGAAACCGTCACGCTGGAACCGGGCGGGCTTCATGTGATGTTTATGGGCCTGCAGGGCAATCCGCTGATTGCGGGTGAAACCATCGCCGCCACGCTGGTCTTTGAAGAGGCGGGCGAAGTGCCTGTCACCTTCGACATCGTCAAACGCGACATGGCAGGCCACGGCCACAGCCACAACCACTGATCCTGTCACGGCGCTGCCCCGTCAGTGCGCGGGCGGCGCCAACACCGAAAGGAAACCACATGAAATCTGTCATCATCGGTTCAAGCGCTATGGCCGTCGCCGTCGGTCTGGGGGTCTACACCTGGCAGACCACCAACGCAGCAACAGACCCTTGCGGGAACACCACCGTCGCGGGTGCGACCATCGGCGGGCCTTTCGAGCTGGTCTCGGAAACCGGCGAAACCGTCACCGACCGCGATGTCATCACCAAGCCGACGCTGGTCTATTTCGGCTATACGTTCTGCCCCGATGTCTGCCCGCTGGACACGATGCGCAACGCCATTGCGGCCGATATCCTTGCCGAACAGGGTGTCGATATCGGCACGGTGTTCATCTCGGTCGATCCGGAACGTGACACGCCGCAGGTCTTGGCTGACTTCACCGACAATTTCCACGCCGATATGATCGGGCTGACCGGCAGCCCCGAACAGGTGCGCGCGGCGTCACAGGCCTACAAGACCTATTACCGCGCGGTCGAGGGTGACCCCGAATTCTATCTGGTCGACCATTCGACCCAGACCTATCTGATGTTCCCTGAGACCGGCTTTGCCACCTTCTTCCGGCGTGACACACCTGCCGAACAGGTTGCCGAAATCACTGCTTGTTTCGCAGGCCAGCTGACCTGATTTTTCAGCCTTATTGATCTGGCGCAATAAAACGCGCCGGATCATCTGCAAAATGGCCGTATGGATCATATTGCAAATCTGCGCCGCATGGGCCTGTTCGATGCGCGCGTGCCCCGCTACACCAGCTATCCGCCCGCCACCGCGTTCAACGTGAGCGTGGGGAGCGACTTCCAGCGCGACAGCCTTGCCGCACTTGACCCCGCCGTGCCGGTGTCGGTCTATCTGCATATCCCGTTTTGCGAACGGCTCTGCTGGTTCTGCGCCTGTGCCACGCAAGGCACGACCACGCTGAAACCGGTCGAGAATTATGTCCGCGTCGTCCGCAAGGAACTGGCGCTGCTGGCGCGCGCCCTGCCCGCCGGTATCCGTATGGGACAGATGCATTGGGGCGGCGGCACGCCGACGATCCTGCCGCCGGACATGATCCGCGATCTGGCACAGGCGGTGATGGATGTGATCCCGCCCACTGATGATTTCAGCTTTTCGGTCGAGATTGACCCGACCTTGGTCGATGATGCCAAGATCGCAATGCTGGCCGAGATGGGCATGACCCGCGCCAGTATCGGGATTCAGGATTTTAGCCCCGATGTGCAGGCGGCCATCGGGCGCGAACAAAGCTTTGCGGTAACCAAAGCCTGTGTGGACAGCCTGCGCGCGGCGGGGATCACCTCGCTCAACGCCGATCTGGTTTACGGGCTGCCGCACCAGACGCCTGCCAAGCTCGCCAACACCATCGCGAAAGTGCGCGCACTCGACCCCGACCGGATCGCGCTGTTCGGTTATGCGCATGTACCGAATTTCTCCAAACGCCAGAAACTGATCCCCGATGCGGCCCTGCCCAAGGAAGAAGACCGCTATGCGCTGGCCCAACAGGCGGCAAAAGCCTTTGAAGGGTCGGGCTATCTGCCCATCGGGATCGACCATTTCGGCAAACCCGCCGATAGCCTGACACAAGCCATGCAGCAGGGCCGCCTGCGGCGCAATTTCCAAGGCTATACCGACGACACCTGCCCTACGCTGATCGGGATCGGCGCTTCGTCGATTTCGCAATATGACGGCGGCTATGTCCAGAACGCCGCCGCCACCGCCGCTTATATCGCGCGGATCGAGGCGGGCGATCTGGCAGGGCATCGCGGCTATGCGATGGGGCCGCGGGACAGGCTGCGCGCGCAGGCGATCACCATGCTGATGTGCGATTTCGAGATTGATCTGGCCGTGCTGGACCAGCACCCCGAAGCGGCGGTTCTGACCCCCGTGCATCGCGCGGTGCTGGACCAGTTCGCGGGTATGGTGGTGCAGGAGGGCGACCGCATCCGCATTCTGCCGCAAGGCCGCCCGCTGACCCGGATCATCGCCAATGCCTATGACGGGTTCAACGCCATGGAAGCGCGCTATTCCCAAGCCTCTTGATCTGGCGGACAGTTGCGCCAGCTTAAAGGCTGAACAAGGGAACAGGCCATGGACATCATCAATATCATCTTTGCGCTGGCCAGTATCGGGCTGGGTGTCTTTGGCTGGCTTGCCCCGCGCTATACGCTGGAAACGCTGGATTTGCAGGCAGGACCTACGGGGATGGGCCCGTCGGAAATCCGCGCCTCTGCGGGGGCCTTGTTCGTGGGTATGGGTGTGGGCGCGCTGATCCTCGGCGGGCCTGTCGCCTATGCGATGCTGGGCTTTTGCTGGCTGGGGGCTGCCGTGGGGCGGGCGACCTCGCTGGCGCTCGACGGCACATCGCGCAAGAAATGGACCTTCTTCGGGGTCGAGGCTGTGGTGGGTCTGGGCGCGCTGGCGCTGAACCTGCCCCTTGCAATGTGACCGCAGACCACCTAATTCTGGAATGTCCTTCGGGACTATGGACATAAACGCGCTCGTAATACGCGGATCGGACCCGGGGGCGGTACCCGGCGTCTCCACCAAAAACTGCTCATTTGGCAGCCATGGGGACGAAACAGGATCGACGAACGTCTAAAGGGGTTTGCTTTGTCTCGGTGAGTTACCACCGTTATCGGTACAAAAAAGCTAGTTGCAAATGACAACAAAGCACCAATGGCGATGGCTGCGTAAGCAGTCGGAACTATTGAAACCTTAAGTCCTATGGTTTTGCGACCATAGGCGGGGTCCGCAGGTACCTGGCAACAGAAACCTGCACCTTCCCCCTTTCCAAATCCGAAAATCCGGCGCTAACCTGATCCATCATCACCTGTTGGAGCGTGCCATGTCCCGTTATCTTGCCACTGCCGCCGCCCTGTTCATCGCGGCCCTGCCTGCCGTTGCGCAGGAAGAAGACGACTATGCCAAGCTGGGCCCCGATGCCCTGATCTTCACCGCCGACACGACCTATCTGCGCAACGCCCCTGCCCCCGATTACTGGGCGTTTTCGGCTTTCGTCAAACCGCAATTCAGCACATCCGCCTGTTCCATCGCGACCGTGACGGCGGCGATCAACGGGCTGATGGGCCAGCCTGAATGGGCGTCACAAACAATCATGACGCAAGAGGAACTGCTGGACCTGACCGGTAACGCCGAATGGGCCGCGGTGTCCGCCGAAGGCGGCGACGGCGTCACGTTCCAGCAACTCGTGGATTTTACCGGCGAGGCGCTGACGGCTGTCGATCTGCCGTCCAATATCACCTATTACCAGCCCGCAGCGGTCGATGCGGATACCAAGGTGCAGATCATCGACATGCTGGCCACCAACGAAGCCAGCGCCGATGACGCCATCATGGTCTATTTCAACCAAGGCGTTGTGACCGGCGATTGGGACGGTCCGCATATCGCGCTGATCGGGGCCTATGACGCGGCCAACGAACGCGTCCTGATCCTTGAAGTCGATCAACACTGGTATGTGCCCTATTGGACATCCGTCGATGTGCTGCTGGACGCGATGGTCAAACCCACATCCGCCGAACATGGCGTCTTGGAGGGCGAGACTGGCGGTTTCGTGATGATCGCCACGGCAGGCTGAGGCTTGCCAAACAGGATCGGGGCAAGGATGCTGCCTTATGCGTTGTCTTGCCCCGCTATTGTTCGCCCTGTCGCTTGGCCCCGCTGCAGCCTGTGAAACGGCATTGTTGCTAACCATAGATGTGTCCAACAGCGTCGATACCGCCGAATATCGCCTGCAGACCGACGGGTTGGCCGATGCTTTGCGTGATCCCGCAATCGTGGACATCATGGTGCGCGATCAAGTCGCTGTCGGCGTTGTGCAATGGTCCGGCGTGGCTGAACAGGTCGTTTCGATCCCGTGGGAACGGATTACCAACGCCGGACAGGTGGAAATCCTGTCGCAACGGGCGCGCAGCATGGACCGTGCCTTTGTGCTGTCAGGGACCGCCACCGCCGAGGCGCTTTTGTTTTCGCTTGCGCAATTCGACGCTGTAGCCGACTGCAAACGCAAGGTGATCGACATTTCCACCGACGGCACCGCCAATGCGGGCAGCGATGTGCGTCTTGTACGGGCGCGCGCCGAACGGGCGGGTGTCACGATCAACGGAATCGGGATCGAAAGCATGGGGCGAACCATTACAAACTTTTTACAAACCTCGGTCATCACGCGGGACGGGTTTGTGATGACGGCCCGCATGCATCAGGATTATCCGGCAGCGATCAGGGCCAAGATCCTGCGCGAAATCTCCAGAGTGATCGGCTAGGACTTGGACCATTGAAAGAACTCTTCGCGGTCTTTGGCCGGATCGGGCTGTTGTCCTTTGGCGGGCCTGCGGCGCAAATCGCGCTGATGCATCAGGAACTGGTGGACAAGCGCGGCTGGCTGACCGAGGCGCAATTCCTGCGCGCGCTGTCGTTCTGCATGTTGCTGCCGGGGCCAGAGGCGATGCAGCTTGCCACCTATGCCGGATGGAAGCGCGGCGGCGTGGTCGGCGGGCTGATCGGCGGCGGCTTGTTCGTGCTGCCCGGTGCCATCGTGATCGCGGCCTTGGCGCTGCTTTACGGGGCCTATGGCACCCTGCCCGTCGTGCAGGCGCTGTTTGTGGGCGTGAAGGCGACGGTCATCGTCATCGTCATTGCGGCGCTGATCAAGATCGCGGGCCGCGCGCTGGTATCCCGCGCGCATGTGCTGATCGCGGTTGCGGCCTTTGTTGCGCTGTTCTTTTTCGCCATCCCGTTTCCGGTCGCCGTCCTCGTCGCGGGGATCGCGGGCGCGTTGATGCAGCATGACAGGACTACAACCGCCGCACCACCGGGCGGCGGATTACGACAGGCGGCAAAAGTGCTGCTGATCGGGGGCATTCTGTGGGCCGCACCTGTCGTGGTCGTGGCCTTGTCGGGCAGCACGTTCCTGCTGGATATCGCCGCCTTCTTTTCACTAATGGCGGTGGTCACATTCGGCGGGGCCTATGCGGTCTTGGCCTATATGACCCAAGAGGTCGTCTTTTCCTACGGCTGGTTGACGACACCGCAAATGATGGATGCGCTGGGCCTGGCCGAGACAACACCCGGCCCGCTGATCCTTGTCACGCAATTCGTGGCCATGGTGGCAGGTCTGGCCCAAGGTGGCACCGCCTTGGCGCTGGCGGCGGGGGCGCTGACGCTGTGGGTGACATTCGTGCCCTGTTTCATCTGGATTTTCGCAGGCGCGCCGCTGATCGACTGGCTCGACAGCCGCCCGCGCCTGCGTGCCGCGCTTGCAGGGATCACGGCGGCGGTCGTCGGGGTCATCGCAAACCTGTCACTCTGGTTCGCGCTACATGTTGTCTTCGCCACCGTCACCCGCTTTGAAGCCGGTCCAATCAGCGTGATCGTCCCTGATCCGGCAACAGTTCAGCCCTTGGCCATCGCGCTGACCTTGCTGGCGGGCGTTCTTTTACTGCGTCTCAAATGGTCACTTTTGACGGTTCTGCCGCTGACAGCGCTTGTTTCACTGGGCGCGGCCTTTGCCTTGGGGACGGTCTGACTGCCTCTTTTCTTGCCCGTAGAATCCCCTATGCTGGCCCCGAACGACAGGAGAAGCGCTGTGCCCGATACCATCGATTATGGAAACCTGATGCACCGCGCGATGCGTGGCCTGATCCAGCAAGTTCTGGAACGTGTCGCCAAGACCGGCCTGCCCGGGAACCACCATTTCTTTGTCACTTTCGACACGATGCACCCCGATGTGGAAATCGCCGACTGGTTGTCGGACAGGTATCCCGGCGAGATGACCGTGGTGATCCAACACTGGTTCGCCAATCTGGAGGTCACGGATGAAGGGTTCACCATCACGCTCAATTTCGGCGACAACCCCGAAACGCTTTATATCCCCTATGACGCGATCAAGACCTTCGTCGATCCCTCCGTCGAATTCGGCCTGCGGTTCGAGACGCAGGAGGAACCAGAAGTCGCCGAAGCGCCGATGCACGAGATGGCCGAACCCGACGACACCAAGCCCGGCGCACGCAAAGAGGCCGAGGTCGTCAGCCTCGACAAGTTCCGCAAATAGCATGGCTTGCGCAGGGCGCGTCCCCTGCTAAAACCCTTTGGACCGTTGAACCAAAGGATCCTGCCATGACCGCGACCCGCATTGAAACCGACAGCTTTGGCCCGTTGGACGTCCCCGCCGACCGCTATTGGGGTGCGCAGACGCAACGCTCGATCCTGAACTTTCCGATTGGTTGGGAAAAGCAGCCTGTCGCCATCGTGCGCGGCCTTGGCGTGATCAAACAGGCCTGTGCTATCGCCAACAAGGACCGCGGCAAACTGGACGCCAAACTGGCCGATGCGATCATCGCGGCGGCGGCAGAGGTTGTGGCAGGCAAACTCGATGATCATTTTCCGCTCGTCGTCTGGCAGACAGGGTCCGGCACCCAATCGAACATGAACGCCAACGAGGTGATCAGCAACCGTGCCATCGAAATGCTGGGTGGCGTGATCGGGTCCAAGGACCCTATCCACCCCAATGACCATGTGAACATGGGCCAGTCGTCCAACGACACCTTCCCGACGGCCATGCATATCGCCATTGCCACCACCGCACATGACGTGCTGCTCCCTGGCCTTGCGAAACTGCATGCGGCGCTGGAGCAAAAACAGCGCGAATTCAACGACATCATCAAGATCGGCCGCACCCATACGATGGATGCGACACCGCTGACCTTGGGGCAGGAATTCTCGGGCTACACCCATCAGGTCGCCATGGGCATCCGCCGGATCAAGGCCGCCCTGCCCGCGATCTATGAACTGGCGCAAGGCGGCACCGCCGTCGGCACGGGCCTCAACAGCCCCGTGGGCTGGGGCGAAACCGTCGCGGCGCATATGGCCGAAATCACCGGCCTGCCCTTTGTGACCGCCCCCAACAAGTTCGAGGCCCTCGCCGCACATGACGCGCTGGTGGAAATGTCAGGCGCGCTGAAAACCGTGGCCGCGAGCCTTTACAAGATCGCCTGCGATATCCGCATGCTGGGGTCAGGCCCGCGCTGCGGCCTTGGCGAATTGATGCTGCCCGAAAACGAGCCTGGATCGTCGATCATGCCCGGCAAGGTCAACCCCACGCAGGTTGAGGCGATCACGCAGGTCTGCGCCCATGTCATGGGCAATGACGCCGCTGTCGGGTTTGCAGGGTCGCAGGGGCATTTTGAACTGAACGTGATGAAGCCGATGATGGCCTACAACGTGCTGCAATCCATGCAGCTTTTGGGCGACAGCGCGGGTGCCTTCACCGACAATTGCGTCGTGGGTATTCAGGCCGACCGCACGCGGATCGAAAAACTGATGCGGGAATCGCTCATGCTGGTCACAGCCCTTGCCCCCACGATCGGCTATGACAACGCGACAACCGTCGCCAAGACCGCGCACAAGAACGGCACGACCCTGAAGGAAGAGGCGATCAAGCTCGGGTTCGTGGACGAGGCGACATTCGACCGCGTCGTGCGCCCCGAAGACATGATCGGGCCCAAGTGAAGCCGGTCAACCTCAACCAGGCGCGCAAGGAACGCGACCGCGCGGCGGCCAAGGCCAAGGCGGATGAAAACGCCATCCGCTTTGGCCGCACCAAGGCCGAACGGGTGCTGGATGCCGCGCGGGCGGCACAGGCCAACGACCGCCTGTCGCAGCTGAAATTCGAGGATGACTAGGTGGACCACCGCCGCCCCGCGAAACGGTCACTGACCCTGCGGGGGCATCGCACCAGCGTCACGCTGGAAGATATCTTCTGGAAGGCGTTTTGCGATATCGCACGCCGCGATGCCAAGACAATCAATGGCTTGGCTGCAGAGATTGACGCTGATCGGGGGGATATCGGGCTGGCGTCAGCGATCAGGATCTACGTTCTGGAACGCAGCATGAGGCGCGATCAGTCCTTGGAATAAAGCGCGCCGCGCAGGTTGGACAGACGCGCGACATCCTGCTTTTCGGTCTCGTTCAGTTTGGCGGGCTTGACGGCCTGAACAGGCGCGGCACCCGGCTTGGTCTTGAACAGCTTGGCAACTTCATGCGGGCCAAGCGGCTTTTGGGCGACCGTCGGCTTGTCCGCTTCTTTCTTGCGCCCCAACAGGCGGGCAAGGCCACCTTTGGAAGATCCTGGCAGTGCGATTGTCATGTCATCCTCCTTTACCTTGGTAAGAACGCGGTCTTGCTATCGTGTTTGTGGCATAAACATGGCCAGAGTTCAATCACATCTGCGGCACCAAATCTGATGGGATTTAGGCGTAAGATATTGATTTTAAATACTACTCACCCCTAGAGTGAGTTCTGCGTTAACTAAAATAAGGCAAAATACCGCTCTGCCGTTTCCATTCATGCACTAAAACCGTGCAATCCGTTGATCAACAACCCGTTTGTAAACGATCTATGGCGACCTGCGGGTGATTCGCAGGGAGATTCCATCTCGTGCCCTGACCGTGAGATGCGCCGCAGGGACCGGCACCTGCCCATCGACCGCCGCGAAATGGAACCGGCCCACCAGTTGCGCCAGCAGCACCACACCTTCGATCATGGCGAAACCAGCCCCGCTGCACACACGCGGACCGGCTGAAAATGGCAGATATCCGTCACGCTGTGCGGTCTTGGTTGCGGGGTGCTGCCAACGCGCGGGATCAAATGCGTCGGGCGCGTCCCAGATGCGTTCGTGCCGGTGCAAATGCCACGGCGACAGCACGATCTGCGCGCCCGCAGGCACGGCGCGCGACCGGAACACCGTGGCTTTGCTGGCCTGTCGCACCATCATCGGAACCGGCGGATAAAGGCGCAGCGTTTCGCGGAATACATCGCGGGTGACGCTCATCTTGGCCAGATCGCCGAACTGTCCGTCAAACTGCGCGGCCTCTGCCGCAACCTTGTCCTGCCAGTCAGGATGCGTGGCCAGCAGATACAGCGCCCAAGCCAGCGCCGAGGCACTGGTTTCATGCCCCGCCAGAAAGAAGATCGCGACCTGATCGACCATCTCGGATTTGGAAAAGGTCTTGCCGGTTGCGGGGTCTGGTGTCGTCATGATCTTGGTGGCCAGATCATCGGGCGCAGTGCCCGCCCTGATCTGGTCCAGTCGTGCTTGCGTCAGATCCGCGATAAGACGCCGGATGGCCCGTGCCTCGGCCCGCACACCGCGGCGGAAGAACCTTGGCATCCATCGTGGGCCAGGCAGAAAGGCCGCAAGGTTCAGGATCGGTTGCGCCTGCTGATAGGTCTGAAAGCGCCGGTAAACCTCGCCCGCTGTCGCATCCTCGATCGGCAAGGAAAACAGCGTGCGAAAGATCACATCCGCCGCGACATGGCTGGCGGCGGCGTCAATGGCGCGGGGTGTGTCATCGGCCATATCCGCGAAGCGCGCACAGCCCGCCTGCCCTGCCGCCACGATGCCCGGAAAGGTATCGCGCAGCCGCCCGCCCTCGAACGCGGGGTCGATGATGCGGCGCTGCGCCTTCCATTCCGCGCCATTGGTCAAAAACACGCTGTTGCCCAGCAAGGGGCGCAGGCCCGCGCCGATCCGGTCGGACTTGGGATAGGCGTCGGGATTGTCACGCAGCACCTCGCGCAGCAAGGCGGGGTCGTTGATCAGGAAGGACCGGAAAAACGGCGTGTGGAATTCGGCCATCCACGCGCGGTAGAGCCGTGCTGGCTGCGCCGAGAGAATATCTCGCCGGAACAACCGCATATACCGCCACAGCGACACTTTGTCGGGACGCACGGCAGGCTTGGGCGGCAAGGTCATGGCAGCGCGAGTGAGGTATATTTCGACGCGGGCACATCGATACGGGATTTCGACGGCGCGCGGTCGCGATACCGGTCAGCCAGTGTCAGCGGACCTGCTGTAATCTGGAAATAATCGTAATCCTTGGGCTGGTCAAAGGCGCACAGATACTGGAAATGCAACCTAAAGAACCGCCAGCGCAATGCCTTCCAACGCGCGGCGGACAAGCTTTGCGTGAACGCGGCCGAAATCACCAGAGGCCAGCGTTTGCCGGGCGGCGTGACACCCGTAACCGCGACCGGATCACACAGCGCGAAACAACACCCGTCACCGGGGGCGGTCACATCGACCCAGGTCAGCGCGTCCTGCGTGGCCAGATAGGCGAGGTCCGCACGCAGTTTCTTGGCGCGCGGCAGGAAGGACACCATCGGCACGACATGGCCCAGCGTCAGCAAGGCGAGCTTTGGCCCACTCGCAGGGACATGGCCCGCACGGATCAGATCCGCCACCACGCTGATCGCGAGATGCGCGCCCGAGGAATGGCCGACCACCAGCACCTCATCCACGGGGTCCTGCAAGGCGCGCGCGATCTGGTCGGTGAACTGGTTCAGACGCGCCTCCAGCGCGGGCGGGGTGGCCCCCTCATGCTGCGCGCTGAAAGCGTAGTCATGCATCAGGTAATGCGCAAACAGCCGTTTGTCCTGCGTCTTGAACCAGCGCAGCAGACCAACGGTGACGCCACCGAGGATACCCAGCTTGATCAGCCAAGCGAGCCAGCCAACACCCGCCGCAATTAACCCGCCGCCAAGACCCACCGCAACGACAGCGGCATTCAGCCCCATCTGCACCAGCCCGCCCAGCCACCAGCCCAGCCCGATTGCCAGCAGCAATTGCCCCAGCAACATCCCCACCGGATAAAGTGCCGCGATGATCGGCCCCTTGCGCAGCCACATCAGCCGCCGCAGTGTGCCGCTGCTGATATAGATCCAGGCGGTCTGCACCAGTTGCAGATAGGTCGCGGCCACCGATTGCGCCATGCTGGCGCGCACGATATCCGCCCAGACCAGCACGTCGATACGCGCCTGCGCCACCTGTCCCGCGATCCGGGACTGCACGGTCCAGTGAAAGCTGTCCTCGGGCGCGCCACCCTGCACGGCGATGTCATAGCCGCTGATCGCCGCCTGCGCTGCACTTTCGCTGCGGTAAAGTTCGCGGTAGCGGCGAGGGTGGATCGGGTCGTAGCCCGGAATGTGGAACACCCGGCGTAGGCTGACGGGTCTTATGTCGCTGCTCATCGCCCTGCCCCGGTTATTGCAGCGTCAGTCTAGCCCACGGTCGCGAGGAATGGAAAGCGCTCGAGCAACCAAAAGCTGAAGGCGGCGAACTGTCCGGTGATCATCATCAGACCCACGGTCCACAGGAGCAGGCCCGATGTCGCCTCAATCTGGCGCATATGGCGCTTCATCCATCCCATAACGCCCTTGAGGCGCGGGAAAAACGCCGCGACCAGCAGGAAAGGAATGCCCAGACCCACCGCATAGGCCGCCAGCAGGACCGTGCCGCGCCCGACATCGGCCTCGGATGCGGCAAGGCTGAGGATCGCGCCCAGCACCGGCCCAAGGCAGGGGGTCCAGCCAAAGGCAAAGGCAAGCCCCAGAAGATAGGCGCCAAAGGCCGATCCGCCCTTGTCGCCCGCATCGATCCGCGCCTCGCGGTCCAGAAATCCGATGCGGAACACGCCGACGAAATGCGCGCCCAGCACCATCACGACCAGCCCCGCGACAATAACGAAATATTCCTGCACCCCGATCAGCATCCGCCCCATCGTGGAAAAGGCGATGCCCAGAAGCAGGAATACGGTCGAGAGGCCCAGCACGAAGAACAGCGCTGCGATGAACACCCGCCTGCGGGCGGTCGCAGCCTTTTCCATCTCGCTGACGGACACCCCGCCCATATAGGCAAGGTAGGGCGGCACCACCGGCAGCACGCAGGGGCTGAGGAATGACAAAACGCCAGCCGCCAAGGCGACGATCATTGCGGGCAACAGGCCTGCGTCGAATATCAATCCGGTTTCCAACATTGGCCTGTTCCTAGCCGAGCAGACGAGCCGCGTCACGCCCCCCTGCGTCACATCTTGGTGGACAAAGTGAAACATCCCCCCCAGATTGCCGCCATGACCCATGACGCCGATCTTGATGCCCGCGGACTGCTGTGCCCCTTGCCTGTGCTGAAGGCCCGCAAACGCCTTCGCGCGCTCACCTCGGGTCAGGTGTTGCGGATGGTGGCGGATGATCCGGCGGCCATCATCGATGTGCCGCATTTTTGTGCCGAGGCGGGGCATGCGATGCTGGACTGTCAGGATACAGACGGCGCGCAGGTCTATCTGATCCGCAAGGGGTGAGGGCGGCAGGGGCGCTGCCCCTCGCCCCGGACAGGGTCCGGGTCTCACCCCGGAGTATTTTTGGAAAAAAGAAGTCGAGGGCGAAATAGGAAACGCCGCCCCGGTGTCAGGGCGGCGTTTGAGACGTTGCAGCGTGGAAGCGTTACTTCCCCAGCGACCACCAGCCTTTGCGGCGCGGCTTTTCGGCGGCGGGGGCTGCAGCTGGTTCCGGCTGCGGTGCAGGCGCAGGTTCCGGCATGGCTTCGGGCTGGGTCTCGGCCACAGGTTCCGCTGCCGGTTCCGGAGCGGCTTCGGCCACAGGCTCCGCTGTCTCTGCCGCGACAGGCTCGGCCGGTTTCGGCTTGGCACGGCTGCGGCGCTTGGGCTTGGCAGGCGCGTCCTCGGCTTCGGCCACCGCTGCGGGTTCTGCAGCAGTCTCTTCCGCGACAGCAGGTTTCTTGCGGCTGCGGGTCCGTTTTTTGGGCGCGGCCTCCTCTGGGGCGACCTCTTCGGCCGCAGGCGCATCTTCTGTCGCTGGCGTGTCAGTCACGGCTGCGCCCTCGGTCGCCTGTTCGGGTGCGGCCTCAGGGGATTTGCGGGTCCGCGTGCGGCGGCGCTTGGGCTTGTCCTCGGACGCAGTTTCCGGCGCTGTCTCGGACGCGGCAGAGGCGTCAGCCTCGGCCTCGTCGCCATTTTCGGACGTCTCGGCACCCTCGGCCTGTTGGGCCTCGCCCGCGCCACCCCGCCGCCGCCGACGACGACGCCGCTTGCGCTTGGGCCTGTCCTCACCATCGGCATCGCCGACTTCGGCAGCCGCTTTTGGTGCGGCGGGTGCAACGACGGCCTCTTCTTCCTCGTCATCGGGGGTTTCGACGATCAGGTCGTCATCCTCGTCCTCTTCCATCAGGATCGCGCTGGCGACGATGGGGGCGGCTTCGGGGACGATCCGTGTCGCGGTCTTGAACTTTTCCACCACGAAATCGGGCGAGATCAGCGTCGGGTCACATTCGACCCGCACCGACATGCCATAGCGCGCCTCGATCTCGGCGATGTTCTCGCGTTTGCCGTTCATCAGGAAATTGGCAATTGCGATAGGGGCGCGGACCAGCACCTCTTTGGAACGGGCGCGCACGCCTTCTTCCTCGAGCTGGCGCAGGATCGACAGGGCGACGTTGTCGTCCGAGCGCAAAAGGCCCGTTCCGTGGCAATGCGGGCACATCTGGGTTGTGGCTTCCAGCATGCCGGGGCGCAGGCGCTGGCGCGACATTTCCATCAGGCCGAAACCGGAAATCCGGCCTACCTGAATCCGCGCGCGGTCGGTTTTCAGCTTGTCCTTGAAGCGTTTTTCGACGGCGGCATTGTTCTTGCGTTCGTCCATGTCGATGAAATCGATCACGATCAGACCGGCAAGGTCGCGCAGGCGCAGCTGGCGCGCCACCTCGTCGGCGGCCTCCAGATTGGTTTTCAGCGCGGTCTGTTCGATCGAGCCTTCTTTCGTCGCGCGGCCCGAGTTCACGTCGATGGCGACCAGCGCCTCGGTGATCCCGATCACGATATAGCCACCCGAAGGCAGTTGCACCGTGGGGTTGAACATGCCCGCCAGATAGGTTTCGACCTGATAGCGCGCATAGATCGGCATCGGTTCGGCGTAGAATTTCACGTTTTTCGCATGCGACGGCATGATCATCCGCATGAATTCCTTGGCGGAACGATAGCCCGCCTCGCCTGCGACGATGACCTCGTCGATATCCTTGGAATAAAGGTCGCGGATCGAGCGTTTGATCAGGTCGCCTTCTTCGTAGATTTTCGCGGGCGCGATGGATTTCAGCGTCAGCTCGCGGATCTGTTCCCACATCCGTTGCAGATATTCGTAGTCGCGCTTGATTTCCGCCTTGGTGCGCTGCGATCCGGCGGTGCGGATAATCAGGCCCGCGCCATCGGGCACGGTCATTTCGCTGGCGATTTCCTTGAGCTTCTTGCGGTCCACGGCATTTGTGATCTTGCGGGAAATCCCGCCACCGCGTGCGGTATTCGGCATCAGCACGCAATAGCGGCCTGCCAGCGACAGATAGGTCGTCAGTGCCGCACCCTTGTTGCCGCGTTCTTCCTTGACCACTTGAATCAGCAGGATCTGGCGAACCTTGATGACCTCTTGGATCTTGTAGCGGCGGGGGCGCGGTTTGCGCACGGGGCGCATGTCGTCGATGTCATCGGCTTCGGCCACGCTTTCGATGGCGTCATCGGATGCCGCGTCTTCGATCTCTTCATCAGAAGCGGGGGTTTCGACCGGCGTTTCGCCGACGAGTTCCATCGGCGAGCTACCTTCGAGGTCGTCGTCAAGACCGATCGTCTCGAGCCCTGCCGGATCATCGCCCGATGTCACAACCGCATCGGCGCTGTCGACCGAGGCCGCGCGCGTTTTGCTACGCGTGCGGCGGCGAGGTTGTTTCGGCGCGTCCTCTTCGTCTTCCTCGGCCTTGAGGCTTTCGGCATAGGCGCGTTCTTCGGCCATCAGCGCTTCGCGGTCGGCGACGGGGATCTGGTAGTAATCGGGGTGAATTTCCGCAAAGGCAAGAAAGCCATGACGGTTTCCGCCGTAATCGACGAAAGCGGCCTGCAGCGATGGTTCGACCCGAGTTACCTTGGCAAGGTAGATGTTGCCAGCCAGCTGGCGTTTGAATTGGCTTTCAAAATCAAATTCTTCGACCTTGTTGCCGTCCACCACCACGACGCGGGTTTCCTCCGCGTGGGTGGCATCGATAAGCATTTTCTTTGGCATTTTGTCCATTCGCACATGGCGCGGCCAGCCCCCCCGGGGGTGCGGCCGTCCGCGTGATGTGTCTGATTAGGGCGTGCGTCGCGCGGGCAGATGCCGGGCCCCTCGGGGCCGTCATGGTCTTGCCTGTATGTTGCGCGCGTTGCATCGCGGTTCTTCTCCGACCCCGGACAGCGTCCGAGGCCCGTTCAAGGCCCGGTCGGCGCTGGAGGGCGCGCGGCCAAGGGCGTTTTTCTGACCCCATGGGATCAAATCAGCCGCCACAAAGAGGGTCATAAACCAGCTTCGGGCAGAGAATCTCGATCGGACAACACCGTGCAACCAACGCACGAGCATCCGTAATTCATACATAGGGGAACCTGCGGGCCGATTACAACGATATTTTGCGCGCGCGCCCTAAGGCGCCATATCTGCCAGCTGCGCGTCCAGGGCTTGGGGGTCGCAATCCCGCGCGGCCTGACAGATCGTGCGCACCAGGTCTGCCAGCACGTCATCGGTCCCGCGTACCGGATAATAGACGGTGTTATTGGGGTTATAGGGAAAAGACGGCACATCGGTGTCATAGCGGTGCGCCTGCCACAGACGGTCGTCCTTCAGTGAGACGGACTGTCCTTGCGCCGCAAACAGGATGAACCTTGTCACCTGCCCGCTGGTGTAGGTCTGGCCCGCGTGATCCGGATCGTCCCATTCGCGCACGGACAGCAGCACAAGGTCGGGGGCCGTCACGGTTGCATCGAAATCCGCAAGCCAGTTGCCACTGGCGTCGATATCGACACGGTAGGTGTAATCCGCATCCGCCTGCCAGAACGGCGCGACGATCGTGCCATTGTCGTCGCGCCAGGCGAAATCAGCCCATCCCAGTTCACGGACAGCGCCCGATGCCGTCAAGGCGCGCACAAAGGGAAAGGTGGCAATGCCCATCGGGTCCTCTTCCACCACGACCAGACTAAAGCTGTCGGCAGAGGGTAAAGGACCGGTTCTGTCATTGGTGAAGACTGCGGCGGCCTCGGCCAGCGCTGCCTGTCGCGCCTGCCACCAAGGGACCGTCGCGACAAACAGCAGGGCGATGGCACCGCCCCCGCCGATGATCCAGCGCCGCCGCATCAAAAGCCAAAAGATGACAAGGCCAGCCGCAAGATACAGCACCAGGATGCCATAGGTCACGGCACCCAGCACCAAAGCCAGGCCAAGGCTGGTGCTTTCACCCATCAGGACAGGTAATCGGACCGTTGCAGGCTGTATTTCGCCATCTTTTCGTTCAACGTCCGGCGCGGCAGGCACAATTCGTCCATCACCGCGACGATCGACCCGCGATGCCGCCGCATGGTGTTGTCGATCAGCATCCGCTCGAACGCCTCGACAAATTCCTTGAGCGGTTTGCCTTCGGTTGTCATCGCGGATTTGGAATCCTCGGTTTCGGTCATCAAAAGCGAGGCGATGGACCCGCTGCCGCGCCGGTTTTGCAGCACGGCGCGTTCGGCCACGTTGATCAGCTGGCGCACATTGCCGGGCCATGGGGCCTGCAACAGCTGGGCGGCTTCCTGCGCGCTGACCTGCGGGGCGTCGCAGCCGTATTCATCGGCGAATTGTTCGCTGAGCCGTGTGAACAGCGTCAGGATATCCTCGCCGCGCTGGCGCAGCGGCGGCACGGTGATCCGCAAGGCCGCAAGGCGGTAGAACAGATCGGGGCGCAGCACGCTTTCGCAGGTCTTGTCCTGTTCTTGCAGGTTGCAGATCGCGACGATGCGGGTTTCCGCAGGCGTGCCCTGATCGTTGATTGCGGTCAAAAGCCGCGCTTGCAAGGCATGGCTGAGTGCTTCGATATCTTCGAGCACCAGCGTGCCGCCGCGCGCTTCTTCGATGGCGGGGATCGGTTCGTCGTCATGCGCGGGGCCGAAGATGATGCGCGTTAGCGTGTCTTCGTCATAGGCCGAACAGCTGAGCAGCACGAATTTGCGGTTGGCCCGCGCGCCCACGGCATGCAGCGCATGCGCGACCAGCGTCTTGCCGGTGCCGGTTTCGCCTTCGATCAGGACATGGCCATCGGCCTGCCCCAGATCGAGGATATCCTCTTTCAGCCGTTCCATGCTGGGCGACTGGCCGATGAGTTTTTTCATCAGCGAGGTGCCGTCCGACAATTCCTTACGCAGCGCGCGGTTATCCAGCGTCAGGCGGCGCGCAGTCGTGGCCTTCTTGGCCAGTTCGGTCATCCGGTCGGGGTTGAACGGCTTTTCCAGAAAATCGAAGGCCCCGATCCGCATCGCCTCGACCGCCATCGGCACATCGCCGTGGCCCGTGATCATGATCACGGGCAAGGTGCTGTCCACGCCCTTGAGCTTTTTGAGAAACTGCATCCCGTCCATGCCGGGCATCTTGATGTCGCTGACCACGATGCCGGGATAGTCGCTGCCCAGCCCTTTAAGCGCCTCTTCGGCGCTGGCAAAGGTTTCGGTGTCAAAGCCTGACAGGGCCAGCCACTGGCTGATCGACTGGCGCATGTCCTTTTCGTCGTCGACGATTGCGATCTTCATGACTTTGCTCATCTTGTCTTCCTATTCTGCCGCTGCCTGGCCCTGAATATAGGCCGGCAACTGGACTTCAAATATCGCGCCACCATCCGCCGCGTTACGGGCGGTGAGCCTGCCGCCTAGGTCGTTCACGATCCCCGAGGAGATAGCAAGCCCCAGCCCCACCCCGTCGCCGGGCTGTTTGGTGGTGTAGAACGGTTCAAACAATTCATCGAGATTTTCGATCCCTTCGCCATTGTCATGGATCTGCAGGCTGACGGTATCACCCGCCGCCAGAAGGATCTCGATCGTGGGGTTGGCGGATGTCTTGGTCGCATCCAGCGCATTGCGCAACAGGTTGATGATGACCTGTTCCAGCCGCAACCTGTCGCCCATGATCATTACCGGATCGGTGGGCAGCGTGCGGATGATATTGACCGACCGCGTTTTCAGTTGCGGTTCCATCATCGCCAGCGCGGATGACACGGCAGCGCGTGTGTCCACAGGCTCGAACGCGTCGGACCCTTTGCGCGCATAGGATTTCAACTGCCGCGTGATCGCGCCCATCCGTTCCAGCAAATCATCAATGCGCTGGAAGGATGACAAAGCTTCTTCGGGGCG
Organism: Yoonia sp. 72; assembly: GCF_034652275.1. NCBI lineage: Bacteria > Pseudomonadati > Pseudomonadota > Alphaproteobacteria > Rhodobacterales > Paracoccaceae > Yoonia > Yoonia sp. 72. Next base: position 482,825 of record NZ_JAXIWG010000001.1, read on the forward strand.
CTGGCGCTGCAACAGCAGGCGCGCACCCGCCAGATAGGTTTTCATCGCGGCGAGGGGCTGGTTCAATTCATGGCTGACCGCCGCCGACATCTCGCCCAGTGCGGCAAGTTTCGAGGATTGCGCGATGGTCTGTTCGGCGACCTGAAGCGTCTTTTCGACCTTTTCGCGTTCGGCGATTTCCCGCTGCAAACGGCGGTTCAATGCGCGCAGTTCCGCCGATTCGCGCTGGAACAGGACCAACCGCGATGCTGTCTGGCGCGACATGACCCAGAAACTGACCGCCAGAATGATCGCGAAACCCATCACTTGCAAAGCAAGGATACCGTTCACCTTTTCACGCACCGAATCGTAGGTGGTGAAATTGACAATCCGCCATCCCTGATGGGGCACGCGCGCCTCGCGGCGCAGCACGGCCTCGCCGCGCAGATACGCCTCTGCGGGGGACATGGCCCAGCTTTGCGTCGCACGCAGCGCCCGTTCGATGGCAGAAGATGCAGGTTGGCGCGCCAATGCATCGCGTTCCTGCAGGCCGCGCCAAAGAGGCTCTGTCGACATGATGATGGTGCCGTCCGCATCGGTGACGAAAACGGCATCCGTCACCCCCGCCCAGCCCCGTTCCATCCGGCCCACATCGACCTGCACCATGATCGTGCCAAGCACCTGCCCGTTGGATTCGATCATCCGCGAATAGATAAAGGCATAGGCGCCGGTATCCATCCTGTAGGTCGAATAGACCGTACGGTTGCTGCGCAAGGCGTTGACGAAATACGGACGCTCGCTGTGATTGACGCCCAGTTCGTTGCGGTTGGTCGCTGCGACCGCGCGGCCATTGCTGTCGAGCAAGGTCAGGGATGCCGCCCCGATTTCATCGACAAAAGACAAAAGCCGCGCCGTTGAGCGCGAATAATCACTGCTGTTCAGCGCGCTGATCAGTTCGGGATCACGCGCCAGAAGCTGCGGGACGACCGAATTGCGCTGCAGTTCGCTCATCAGATTGGCACTGTAAAGGGCAAGGCGCAGCTCAGAGCGGTTGCTGATCGTCTCGGTATAGCGCTGCGTCATCAATTCGTTGGTGACATACATCACACTGGCCGCAAACACCGTGAACAAGCCAAGTGCGACCCGCAGATACCAGCGGCGCACAGCGCGTTTCGACCCTTGTGGCACAGTATCAACCATCGCCAGACTTTACGGCCAGCGGGCCTGCGCGGCAACTCTCAAAGGTCAGGTCGCGACGACCTGCCCGATCAGTTCGCGGAAAAGCGCCTGTCCGTCGGTGCCGCCATGTCCCGCATCCACCGCCCGTTCGGGGTGCGGCATCATGCCCAGCACACGCCGGTTGTCAGAAACAAGGCCCGCAATACCCGCCACCGACCCGTTCAAAGGCTGCGCATAGCGGAACGCGATCCGGTCCTCGCCCTGCAACCGCGCAAGCTGGTCGGGATCCACGGTGTAATTGCCGTCGTGATGCGCCACAGGCAGCCGGATCGCCTGCCCAGCTTGGTAACCTGTGGTGAACGCGGTATCCACAGTTTCCACAACCAGATCAACGGTCTTGCAGATGAACTTGAGGTTCGCATTGCGCATCAAGGCGCCCGGCAAGAGGCGGGTTTCGGTCAGCACCTGAAACCCGTTGCATACGCCCAGCACATAGCCGCCACGGTCTGCATGGGCGACGACCGCGCGACAGATCGGCGATTGCGCGGCAATGGCGCCGCAGCGCAGGTAATCGCCAAAGGAAAACCCGCCCGGAATGGCGACCAGATCGACAGCGTCGGGCAGGCTCGCGTCCTTGTGCCAGACCATGGTCACATCGGCACCAGCCGCACGCAGGGCGACAGCCATGTCGCGGTCACAGTTGGAACCGGGGAAGACGACGACGGCAGCGCGCATCTTAAAGCACCTCGATCCGGTAGCTTTCGATCACAGTATTGGCGAGCAGCTTGTCGCACATCTGCGCGATGGTCGCCTCATCCGTGCCGTCGGCCAGATCAAGCTCGATCAGCTTGCCCTGCCGCACGCCCTGCACCCCGTCAAAGCCAAGGCTTGCCAACGCGTGGCGCACGGCCTCGCCCTGTGGGTCCAGAACGCCGGTCTTTAGCATCACATAAACACGCGCCTTCATGGCCTCGCCTCGCTTTAGTTGATCAATGTGGGTTTGGGGCGGTGCGTGACATTGGACGGCATCACGCCCAGACGGCGGGCGACCTCTGTATAGGCATCGGTCAGATTGCCCAGATCGCGGCGGAAAACGTCCTTGTCTAGCTTCTGGCCCGTCTCAATATCCCACAAGCGGCAACTGTCGGGGCTGATCTCGTCGGCCAGCAGCAGACGGGGGAATTCGTTGTCCCAGACGCGGCCGACCTCGATCTTGAAATCGACCAGCTTGATGCCGACGCCGTACATGACACCGGACATCCAGTCGTTCACCCGCAGCGCAAGGCTGACGATATCGTCCATGTCCTGCTGGCTGGCCCAGCCAAAGGCGATGATATATTCCTCGGGCACCAGCGGATCACCCAGCGCGTCATCCTTGTAGGAAAATTCCACGATCGGGCGTGGCAGTTGCATGCCTTCCTCGATCCCCATGCGTTTGGCCATCGAGCCGGCGGCCACGTTGCGCACGATGATTTCAAGCGGAATGATCTCGACCTGCCGGATCAGCTGTTCGCGCATGTTCAGGCGGCGGATGAAATGCGTCGGGATTCCGATCTGGCCGAGGCCGGTCATGAAAAACTCGCTCAGGCGGTTGTTCAGCACGCCCTTGCCCTCGATCACCGCGCGCTTTTCGGCGTTGAAGGCGGTGGCGTCATCCTTGAAATACTGTACCAGCGTTCCCGGTTCAGGGCCTTCATACAGGATCTTCGCCTTGCCTTCATAAATCTTTTTGCGGCGCGCCATGCTGACCCCTTACCACTTGTGCGCCCGTGCGCGGCGCTGTCATCCTCGCCTCTTAGTGCAAGCACCCCTTGCGGGCAAGCACCTGTGCGGGCATATCTGACGCAACCGTTCCACCAAAGCCGAGGTATGTGCCATGTCCACCTTTGATGACCGCAAACAGGCCTTCGAGGCCAAATTCGCCCATGACGCCGAAATGCAGTTCAAGGCCGAAGCGCGGCGCAACAAGCTGCTCGGGCTTTGGGCCGCCGACCTCATGGGCAAATCCGGCGACGAGGCTGCGGCCTATGCCGTCGAGGTCGTGAAATCCGATTTCGAGGAAGCCGGGGACGAGGATGTGTTCCGCAAGGTATCGGGCGATCTGGGCGCGCGCGCTGATGAGGCCACGATCCGCGCCAAGATGGTTTCGCTGATGGCCGAGGCCAAGGCGCAACTGATGACTGAAATCTGATCTTTACCCTTGCCTGAAAAGACCCTGCCATGACCAACGCCCTGTCCAAGCTGCTTGAAACCCGCGACTGGCTGATGGCCGACGGGGCGACGGGCACCAATCTGTTCAACATGGGGCTGATGTCGGGCGACGCGCCCGAGATGTGGAACCTTGAAGAACCCGCCAAGATCCGCACGCTCTATAAGGGGGCCGCAGATGCAGGCAGCGACATTTTCCTGACCAACAGTTTCGGCGGCAATGCCTCGCGGCTCAAACTGCATGGCGCGGAAAATCAGGTCCATGAACTCAACAAGGTCGCAGCCGCCATTGGCCGCGAGATCGCGGATGCTTCCGGCCGGACCATCGTGGTTGCCGGGTCTGTCGGTCCCACCGGCGAGATCATGACGCCGATGGGCACGCTGACCCACGAACGCGCAGTGGAAATGTTCCACGAACAGGCCGAAGGGCTGAAGGCAGGCGGCGCGGATGTGCTCTGGGTCGAAACCATCTCTGCCGCCGAAGAATTCGCCGCTGCCGCCGAAGCCTTTGCGCTGGCAGGCATGCCGTGGTGCGGCACGATGAGTTTTGATACCGCGGGACGCACGATGATGGGCTTGACCTCTGCTGATATGGTCAAAAAGGTCGGCAAGCTCACGCATCAGCCGCTGGCGTTCGGCGCCAACTGCGGCACTGGTGCCTCGGATCTTCTGCGCACCGTTCTGGGCTTTGCTGCCGCTGGCCCCACCCTGCCCCTGATCGCCAAGGGCAATGCGGGCATCCCGAAATACCACGACGGGCATATCCATTACGACGGCACGCCCGAACTGATGGCCGATTACGCGGTGCTGGCGCGCGACAGCGGGGCCACGATTATCGGCGGCTGCTGCGGCACCACGCCCGACCACTTGCGCGCGATGCGTGAAGCCTTGGAGACCCGGCCAAAAGGCACGTCGCCCACGTTAGACGCGATCACCGCAGCCCTTGGTGGCTTCTCCTCGGCCTCGGACGGCACCGATGGTGCAGGGCCAGAGGCCGCCCCCCGCCGTGGCCGCCGCGCCAAACGCGACTGATCCTGTCGGGCAGTGCCCGCCCCGGGCCTGACCCGGGGCCTCGCCCAATCTTAAAACAACGTCAGCTGATCGCCCTTCTGCGGCGGTCTGGCGAACAGGTCCGTGCGCAACGGCGGCAGCGTCCGGTCCAGCCCCAGCCGTGCCGCGGCCAGCTTGAACCGCTCCTGCGTGATCTTGGCCCAGACACCCTGCCCCGTCATCCGCTTGCCGAACTCGGGATCGTAATCGCGCCCGCCGTGCAAGGCGCGCACCCGCCCCATCACCCGCGCGGCACGGTCGGGAAAATGCGCCTCCAGCCAGTCCTGAAACAGCCCCGCCACCTCGCGCGGCAGGCGCAGCATGATGCAGGATGCGGCGACAGCCCCCGCGCCCTGCGCCGCCTCCAAAATCGCCTCCAGCTCGTGATCCGTCAGCGCAGGCACCAAGGGCGAGGCCATCACGCGCACCGGAATCCCCGCATCGGTCAGCGTACGGATCACCCGCAGCCGTGCGGCTGGCAGCGGCACACGCGGTTCCATCGCGCGGGAAATCGCAGGGTCCAGCGTGGTGACAGACACACCCACGCGCACCAGCCCCTTGGCCGCCATGTCGCCCAGAATATCGCAATCGCGCGCGATCAGCGTGCCTTTGGTCACGATGGCAACGGGATGGTTGAAATCGCGCAGCACCTCCAGCACCGCGCGCATGATTCGCCGTTCCTTTTCAATCGGTTGGTAAGGGTCGGTATTGGTGCCGATGGCGATGATCGCAGGCACATAGCGCGGGTTTGACAGCTCCTTGCGCAACTGCTCTGCCGCATTGGGGCGCGCGATCAGCTTGGTTTCAAAGTCCAGCCCCGGTGAGAGGCCCAGAAACGCATGGCTCGGCCGTGCGAAACAATAGATGCAGCCATGTTCGCAACCGCGATAGGGGTTGATCGAACGGTCGAACGACAGGTCGGGCGAGGTGTTGCGCGTGATGACCTTGCCGATCATTTCCTCGCTGACCGTGGTGCGCAGGACGGGCAGATCGTCGTCCTGATACCAGCCGTCATCCACCGCCTCGGCCGACAATCGGTCGAACCGGACAGCCGGATTGCCAAGGGCGGCGCGCCCCTTGGCGCGGTGGGAACGGAGGGTCAGATCATCGGTCATGCCGCATTCTGGAACAAATGCAGAACACTGGCAAGCCCGCGTCGGTCCCGCGACGGTGAATGTCGCAATTCATCGGGTGGACGGCCGCAATTAGGCGCACTACAGGGACAACGACTTTCATGAGGGTTCCCATGTCCGACCAAGACGACGAAATCATCCTTTCCGAACTGAGCGACGAAGATCTTGTCGCGCAGATGTACGACGACCTTTACGACGGCATGAAGGAAGAGATCGAGGAAGGCGTCAACATCCTGATCGAACGCGGCTGGACCCCTTACCGCGTCCTGACAGAGGCGCTTGTCGGCGGCATGACCATCGTGGGCCACGATTTCCGCGACGGGATTCTTTTCGTCCCAGAGGTGCTGCTGGCCGCCAATGCGATGAAAGGCGGCATGTTCATCCTCAAGCCGCTGTTGATCGCGACAGGCGCACCGCGCGTCGGCAAGATGGTGATCGGTACCGTCAAAGGCGACATCCACGACATTGGCAAGAACCTTGTCGGCATGATGATGGAAGGCGCGGGATTCGAGGTCATCGACCTTGGCATCAACAATTCCGTCGAATCCTACATGGGCGCGCTTGAGGCTGAACAGCCTGATATCCTTGGCATGTCCGCCCTGCTGACGACCACGATGCCTTACATGAAGGTCGTGATCGACACGCTGGTCGAAAAGGGCGTGCGCGACGATTATATCGTGCTGGTGGGCGGTGCCCCCCTGAACGAAGAATTCGGCCGCGCCATCGGGGCCGACGCCTATTGCCGCGATGCCGCCGTTGCGGTGGAAACCGCCAAAACACTGGTTGCGCGCAAGCATAATCAGGGTGCGGTCCACGCCTGACCCTTTAACGGGGCGGCATCGGGTCTTACCTATGGATCATAGGAGAACGCCGATGCCGATTGAAAAACTTGCCATCCTTCTGGTCGCTGTGATCGCGGCCTCTGGTGTGACCATCGCACTCGGGGCCTGGGCCGCGGGTGCCGCGGGCCTCACGCCGATGCTCGGCCTTGCGGCCATCAGTATCGTGGTGCTTCTGGCCAGCATCCTGCTGCGCCGCCGCCGCCGTGATCAGTGACGCAACCCTCAGCCATGACGGCCTGCCCCCTGCCGGACAGGGCCAGATCCTGCTGATCGCCTGCGGGGCTTTGGCGCGCGAGATTCTTGCGCTCAAGGCTGCAAACAACTGGTCGCATCTGGATCTGCACTGCCTGCCCGCGATCCTGCACAACCACCCCGACCGCATCATCCCCGCCCTGCGGGACGCTGCCGCCAAACATGGTGCGAATTACCACGACATCTTTGTCGTCTACGCCGATTGCGGCACGGGCGGGCTGTTGCAGGCAGCTTGCGACGACATGGGCCTGCGGATGGTTGCGGGGCCGCATTGCTATGCCTTTTTCGAAGGGGTCGATGCCTTTGCCGCCCGCGACGAGATCACGGCCTTCTACCTGACCGACTTTCTGGTCCGCCAGTTTGACGCCTTTGTCTGGGAACCGCTTGGCCTGCACAAACACCCCGCCCTGCGGGACATGTATTTCGGCAATTACGAAAAACTGGTCTATCAGGCGCAGACGGATGATGCGGCCCTGACCTCCAAGGCACAGGACTGCGCCGCGCGTCTGGGTCTGGCGTTCGAGCGGCGCTATACCGGCTACGGCGATCTGGCCACAGCCCTTGGCGCTATTACAGCGCCGCCGCCGCTGTCTGCCTGATCCGTTCCACCATGGCGCGCAAACCGTTGGACCGTTGCGCCGACAGATGATCGTTCAGCCCCAAGCGGCCAAGGGCGGCTGGCGCGTCGATCTTGACCACCTCGGCCACCGGCTGGTCATCGTAAAGAGTACGCAAGACCGCAATCAGCCCACGCACAATCATCGCGTCGCTTTCGCCGCGAAAGGTGAACACACCGTCCTTGATCTGGGGGACCAGCCAGACCTGACTGGCGCAACCGTCGACCTTGGTCGCAGGCACGCGCAAAGCCTCTTCCAGCGGGTCCATCGCCTTGCCCATGTCGATCACATGGCGATAGCGGTCTTCCCAATCGTCAAGGAATTCGAACGTCTCGACAAGCTCTTCAAAGGCGGGGTTGGTCATATCTGCTTTCCTCGGGTCATGCCTGATCTAGTCTAAAGCGGGACAGTGACCACCTTTTGCCCTTTGACAGCCAGCCCCACCTTGCCCTCGCAAAGCTGCAAGGCCGCATTGCCAAAAACTTCGTTGCGCCAGCCTTTCAGCGCCGGCACATCGCGTTCGCCTGCCGCCAAAGCATCCAGATCACTTGACGAGGCGATGAGCTTGGGCGCGACACCCGCATCATCCGTCACGGCCTTGAGCAGGACACGCAGCATATCGGCCAGCGCGGGATTGACCTGCAACTTGGCGCGGCTGAGATCGGGCTGCGGCAGATCGCCGGGTTTGGTCTCCAACCCTGCCTTGATACTGGCAAGGATGCCTTCGGCAATCTCGCCCTTGCGGGCTTCACGCAGCAGAAGACGGGACCGGCCAAGATCCTGTTCATTCACGGGCTTGGTCGAGGCAAGTTCAACCAGTGCATCATCTTTATAGACACGGCTGCGCGGAATGTCGCGTTCCTGCGCATAGATTTCGCGGAACCGCGCCAGTTCGCGCACGATAGCCAGAAAGCGGCCTGACTGGGTGCGCGTCTTGACCCGCATCCATGCCTCGTCGGGGTTGGACTGATAGGTCGCAGGGTCGTTGAGCACCGCCATTTCCTCGGCCACCCATTTCGCGCGGCCCGTCTTGGCCAGACGCGCGGACAAGTACTCATAAACATCGCGCAGGTGGGTGACATCAGCCAGCGCATATTCCGCCTGCGCGTCGGTCAACGGACGGCGCGACCAGTCAGTGAAACGGGACGATTTGTCCACCTCCGCCTTGGCGATCTTGCGCACCAATGTCTCGTATCCCGCCTGTTCGCCGAACCCGCAAACCATCGCGGCGACCTGTGTGTCGAACAAAGGCGCGGGTATCAGGCCCGCATCGACATGGAAAATCTCCAGGTCCTGACGGGCGGCATGGAATACCTTGACCACTGCGGGATCACGGAACAAGTCGTAAAGCGGATCAAGCGCGATCCCCTCGGCCAACGGATCGACCAGCACCGCATCCTCGCCCGCCACATCGCGGTAGGCCATCTGCACAAGGCAAAGCTTGGAAAAATAGGTGCGTTCGCGCAGGAACTCGGTGTCGACGGTCACGTAGGGGCGTTTGGCAGCCTCTCGGCAAAAGGCGGCCAGTGCGTCGGTGGTGGTGATGATCTTCATGCCAATTCCGTCATTTGTATCCCAGCGTGATAGGGCATCGGGCCGGCAATGAAAAGATCAGCCTTCCAGCATGACAGGGACAGTCGCGCCTGCCGCAAAACGGCGCAGGACCGCCGGATAAAGCGCATGTTCCAGCGGCAGCAGGCGCGCGGCCAGCGTCTCGGGCGTGTCACCCGGCAAAACGCGCATCCGCGCCTGCCCCAGCACCGGCCCGTCATCGAGCGCGGCCGTCACCTGATGCACGGTACAGCCGTGGTGGGTGTCGCCTGCCTCCAGCGCGCGGGCATGGGTGTGCAACCCGCGATATTTCGGCAAAAGCGATGGGTGGATATTCAGGATGCGCCCTTCCCACTGCCGGATGAATTCTGCCCCCAGAATACGCATGAAACCGGCAAGGCAGATGATATCGGGCTCAACCTCCAGCAAGGCCGCGTGTAAGGCCACCTCGAATGCGGCGCGGTCCTTGGCATAGGCTTTGTGATCGACAACAGCGGTCGGCACGCCAAGGTCGCGGGCCTTCGCCAGCCCGCCCGCTGCCGGATCATTGGACAGCACCAGCACAGGCCGCGCGGGATGGTCGCCGGTCATGGATTTGACCAGCGCGACCATATTGGACCCGCCGCCAGAAATCAGGATCGCAACCCTTTTGGTCACACAAGCGCGCCTGTATAGCGGATGCCCGCGCCCTCGGTGAGGGTGCCGATGCGGTGGACCGTCTCGCCTGCCTCTGTCAGCAGCGCGCTCAATGCCTCGGCGCGGGCGGCATCGACGACCAGCACCATGCCGATTCCGGCGTTGAAGGTCTTGAGCAGTTCGGCCTGCGCCATGCCACCGGTCTGCACCAGCCATGCAAACACAGGCGGCAAGGCCCACGACCCCAGATCGATATCCGCGCCCAGATCGTCAGGCAGCACACGCGGCAGGTTTTCGGTCAGCCCGCCACCGGTGATATGGGCCAGCGCATGCACGCCCCCTGCCCGCACGGCGGCCAGCGCGGGCTGCACATAAAGGCGGGTGGGCGTCAAAAGCGCCTCACCCAAAGACCCTTCCGCAAATGGTGCGGCATCGTCCCAGCCCAGCCCCGACACATCCACAATCCGGCGCACCAGCGAATAGCCGTTGGAATGCACACCATCGGAGGCAAGCCCCAGCAGCACATCGCCCGCCACCACGTCGCGCGGCAGGTCAGCGCCGCGTTCCATCGCGCCCACAGCAAAGCCAGCCAGATCGAAATCGCCCTTGTGATACATGCCCGGCATTTCCGCCGTCTCGCCGCCGATCAGCGCGCAGCCCGAGGCTTCGCACCCCGCCGCAATCCCGTTTATGATCCGCGTCGCCTGATCCAGTTCCAGCTTGCCGGTGGCGAAATAGTCCAGAAAAAAGAGCGGCTCCGCCCCTTGACAGACCAGATCGTTGACACACATCGCCACCAGATCGATCCCGATCGTATCGACATGGCCCGTGTCAATCGCGATCCGCAGTTTGGTCCCCACACCATCGGTCGCGGCGACAAGAATCGGGTCCACGTAACCCGCATCCTTGAGATCGAAAAGCGCGCCGAACCCGCCCAGCCCCGCCATCACGCCGGACCGTGCCGTGCGCTTGGCCGCAGGCTTGATCCGTTCCACCAGCGTATTGCCCGCGTCGATATCGACCCCCGCATCCGCGTAAGTCAGGCCATTCTTCGTCATCTGGGGCACCCCGCTGTCTGGTTGACCTGCGGTTAGCGCAAGCCCGCCGCCCGCGCAACGCCCTCCTGTGCATCGTTCGAGCATAAATATCCCCGCCGGAGGCCAAAAGTTCTTTTCGACGCCCCCACATGCGAAACGCTTGACCATCGGCACAGCGCCAATTACCCACCGTTCAGGGGGCCTGTAGCTCAATTGGTCAGAGCAGAGCGCTCATAACGCTTTGGTTGCGGGTTCAAGTCCTGCCGGGCCTACCATGCGTCACCGGCACAGGCCGCGTGACAGCACCCCTCGCAGCAAGGCCCGGTGTCAGAGGACGCAGGCCCCGCGAAAACGGAACCGTTCATTGTTTGCGGCGTTGGTCTTCCAACATCGCAAAGAACGGAGCGTGACAATGACCAACCCGCAAGACCCCAATGCACCCGCCACCGATCAGGAACGACGCGCCTTGGACGCCGAGGAAATGGAGATGGCCAACCAGTCCCGCAACCCGGCACTGGCCACCTTGCCCGACAACGCCTTGTCAGACCTGATCCAGCGTCTGCGCGCGCGGCGCAACCGCGCACGCGACATCGCCGACAGGCAGGGCCGCGAAGCGCGTGCAAAAGCTGCCCCCGCAGGCGCCACGCCCGCCAGTCGTAATGACGGCACGCTCAGCAAGCATGACTACCTCAATGCCGCCCTTGACCGCGTGACGGCAGAGCGTGAGGCACGACAGGCAAAATCCGGATCTGCCGAGGCAGCCGACCAGCCCGCACCGACGCAGCACGACCTGTCCCAGAAGGCGCTGGCCACCAAGACAGAAAACGCCGCATCCCAAAACGAGATGATGGAGGGCGGCAGCGCGTTGCACCCGCACGACCCCGACGCCAGCAGCGGCAAGGGCGATATGGCGGACAAGGCGCGCAAGACGGCGCCTTCGGGTGCGCTCGACCATGCGGGTGAATTGCCCTCGCGCGAACGGTCGCGCACGCGCTACTGATTGCGCCGCAGCATCGGCAACCACCGACAGACGCGCCGCCCTGCGCGTCTGTTTTGCGCTGCAACCTCGCCTCTTTTTCAGTATACAAATGCATACAGCCCTTCCCGTAGGGCCGGTTTTGCGCTATGAGCGGCGCAGAATCCACGCCAAAGAGGTATAGAATGTCCAAGATCAAGGTAGAGAACCCGGTCGTCGAGCTTGACGGCGATGAAATGACCCGGATCATCTGGGATTTCATCAAGAAAAAACTGATCCTGCCCTATCTGGACGTGGATCTGAAATACTACGATCTGGGCATGGAAGTCCGCGACGAAACCAATGACCAGATCACCGTGGACGCCGCCGAAGCGATCAAGAAATACGGTGTCGGCGTCAAATGCGCGACCATCACCCCTGATGAACAGCGCGTCGAGGAATTCGGCCTCAAACAGATGTGGCGCAGCCCCAACGGGACGATCCGCAACATCTTGGGCGGCGTGGTGTTCCGCGCGCCGATCATCTGCAAAAACGTGCCCCGCCTTGTGCCCGGCTGGACCGACCCGATCGTCATCGGCCGTCACGCCTTTGGCGACCAGTACAAAGCCACCGATTTCCTGATGCCCGGCAAAGGCCAGCTGACGATGAAGTTTGTGGGCGACGACGGCACAGTCATTGAAAAAGTCGTCTATGACAGCCCCGGTGCCGGTGTGGCGATGGGTATGTACAACCTTGACGAAAGCATCATCGACTTTGCCCGCGCATCGTTGAACTATGGCCTGAACCTGGGCTGGCCGGTCTATCTGTCCACCAAGAACACGATCCTGAAAGCCTATGACGGCCGCTTCAAGGATCTGTTCCAGAAGGTGTTCGAGGAAGAATTCGAGGACAAGTTCAAAGCTGCGGGCATCACCTACGAACACCGCCTGATCGACGATATGGTCGCCGCCGCGATGAAATGGTCCGGCAAATTCGTCTGGGCCTGTAAAAACTACGACGGCGACGTGCAGTCCGATACTGTCGCACAGGGCTTTGGCTCGCTCGGCCTCATGACCTCCGCGCTGATGACCCCCGATGGCAAGATCGTCGAGGCCGAAGCCGCCCACGGCACGGTCACCCGCCATTACCGTCAGCATCAAGCAGGCAAGGCGACATCGACCAACTCCATCGCGTCGATCTTTGCCTGGACCGGCGGGTTGAAGCACCGCGCGAAACTCGATGGCAACACACAGTTGATGAACTTTGCCACGACGCTGGAAAAGGTCACTGTGGATACAGTCGAAAGCGGCTTCATGACCAAGGATCTTGCCCTGCTGGTCGGCCCCGACCAGAAATGGCTGACGACCGAAGGGTTCCTCGAGAAAGTCGACGAGAACCTCAACGCCGCGATGTAATGCAAAGGGGGGCCGGTTGGCCCCCCTTTTTTTCATGAAGCGCTTGCTGCGCCGTCGCTTCTTCAGTAACGGCCACCCATGACCGAGACGATCAGCCCCCCCGCCCCGCATACCCACCTCGAAGATGCACAAGCCTTTGCGTTGGGCACGGCCATGTGCGCGCTGGGCGTCACTATGCTGACCCATCTGGGGCTGGTGACGGGGCAGACGGCGGGGCTGGCGGTGCTGTTGTCCTACGCGACGGGCGTGTCGTTCGGGATCGTGTTCTTTGCCGTCAACCTGCCGTTCTACTGGCTGGCCTGGGTCAAAATGGGCCCGCGGTTCACGATCAAGAGCTTTGTCTGCGTTGCCCTCGTCTCGGTCCTGTCGGAGCTCTTCCCGCGCTGGATCACCTTTGCCCAGCTCGACCCGGTGCTGGGCGCGATGCTGATCGGGGCCGTCATCGGGCTTGGGCTGATCGTCCTGTTCCGCCACGGCGCGAGCCTTGGCGGCATTGGCGTGCTGGTGCTGTGGTTGCAGGAAAAAACAGGCTTCCGGGCTGGCTATACGCAGTTGATCTTTGATCTGTGCCTCTTCGCCGCCGCCTTCGCCGTGATCGCGCCACGGCTGGTGCTGTTCTCGCTGGCGGGGGCAGTGGTCGCGAACCTGATCATCGCGACGAACCATCGGCCGGACCGCTATACCGGGCGCTAGGGCACAAGGATGAAAAAAGGGCGGCCGAAGCCGCCCCTTTTGACGCAACGCTGTATCGCGCCTAGTCGGTTTGGCGAGTGGCGGTATAGCCCGCAGCGCCGATAATTCTGTCGCCAGCGATCGTCTCGTCGATCACGGCAAGACCGCTGATTTCAGACCCGTCAGGCCCGAAGAAAGTGCCACCGATTTGGGTCGCCGACGGTGCGCAAACAATGAGATCAGGGCAGTTGGTCAACGTCGTCGTTGTGGTAAATCCATTTCCAACGATATTCGTTTCGAGAATGTCGAATTCGAATGTCCCATCGCCGCCATTCACGCTGGCATCGCCAAGGATGCGGCTGTCACCGAAACGCGCCGTAAAGCGCACTGATCCGGTGATGCTGCTGGCCTCACCATCCGAGAAAGTCTCTCCAGCCAATTCGCCAGCGTAGTTCACACTGCCATCCGTCGGCAGATTTGCCGGATTCGTTTCAAAGCCGAACGTATACAACCCGAACGGACCCTCATCGTCGCCACCAATGATTGAGATCAGGTTGGTCGATGAAAACACACTGCCGGTGTTCGGGCGAAGCTCATAGTTCGTGCCATCACCACCCGTGGCTACCAGAGGGAAGAACGAACCCGGTGTCGCTGTGAATTCAAGCGTTTCGCCGTTGATTTCAAGGTTGAATGATCCGTCAGCACCGCCATCGGGGTTTTCCCCGCGGTCGATGCTGTAATTTGCATTGGACAGATTGATGACGATTTCATCGCTGGTCCCGTCGGTTGACCGCGTGACCAAGAGAACCTAACCTGCATCGTCAAAGCCTTCTCCAGGCGCCGGAGCGCCGTTGACGAGGGCGATTTCATTCGCAAATGGCTGACCGTTGGAGGACTCGGTTTCGCTCTCCGTGCCAAAACTCAGTTGCACAACTGTATCGCCACCGGGGGTCGAAGAGCCGGAAGAACAGCCAGCCACAACAGCGGCGGCCAACATGAAAGACGGGAAAATATAGAATCTGGGCATCAGTTCTCCTAAAAGGTTAATAAAGTGTTAATAGGCTAGGCGGTATTCCGCGAGATAACCAAGACAATTACCGCGACATACCGACACATGCAAAAAGAGCGATTTAATAGCTCTCGAATCCGACGGTGGAGACATCATTTCGGCGCATGATTGCAGATGACAGCGCGTAATTTGCGCGCTACACGCGGAGCATGCCCGTTCACTATTTCCTCCTGATTTTCGCAATCATCGCCGAGACCATCGGCACCACGGCGCTGCAGGCCAGCCAGCAGTTCACGCGGCTCTGGCCGTCGGTGATCGTCGTCGTCGCCTATGGCGTGTTGTTCTATCTGCTGGCGCTGACGCTGCGGTTCATGCCGGTGGGTGTCGTCTATGCGATGTGGTCGGGGCTGGGGATCGTGATGATCGCAGTGATCGGCTATCTGGTGTTCGGCCAAAGGCTCGATCTGCCGGCCGTTATCGGGATCGGGATGATCCTATGCGGCATCCTTGTGATCCATCTTTTCTCGCAGACTTCGTCGCACTGACGCAGTGCTGCGATTAAGGGGTGGCTTTTGCTGCGATTGCACGGTATCGCGCAGCTAAATTTCCCATAAGGCTGACCCATGGATATCCGCAATATCGCGATCATCGCGCACGTTGACCACGGCAAGACAACGCTTGTCGACGAACTTTTGAAACAATCCGGCGTCTATCGCGAGAACGAGGCGACGACCGAACGCGCGATGGACAGCAACGACATCGAACGCGAACGCGGCATCACCATTCTGGCAAAATGCACATCTGTCGAATGGAAAGGCACGCGGATCAACATCGTCGATACCCCCGGCCACGCCGATTTCGGCGGTGAAGTCGAACGCATCCTGTCGATGGTTGACGGTGTCGTCCTGCTGGTCGATGCCGCCGAAGGGCCGATGCCTCAGACGAAATTCGTCACCTCCAAGGCGCTGGCGCTTGGGCTGCGCCCCATCGTTGTCGTCAACAAGGTGGACAAGGCCGACGGCGAACCCGATCAGGCCGTCGATGACGTGTTCGACCTGTTTGCAGCACTAGAAGCCACCGATGAACAGCTTGATTTCCCAGTGATGTACGCTTCCGGTCGTGCAGGCTGGTGTGACGAGCAGCTTGACGGCCCGCGCAAGGACCTGTCCGCGCTGTTCGACAAAGTGCTCCAGCACGTCCCGATGCCTGCCCAGATCAGCCGCCGCGACGAGCCTTTCCAGATGCTGGCCACCACCCTGTCGGCCGATCCGTTCATCGGGCGCATTCTGACAGGCCGCGTCGAGGCGGGCACATTGCGCGCGGGCGAAACCGTCAAGGCGCTGTCGCGCAATGGCGACAAGCTGGAACAGTTCCGCGTGTCCAAGATCCTCGCCTTCCGCGGGTTGAGCCAGCAGCCTATCGATGTGGCCGAGGCGGGTGATATCGTTACGCTAGCCGGCATGACCAAGGCGACCGTCGCAGATACGATCTGCGACATGTCGATCGACGTGCCGATTCCCGCGCAGCCCATCGATCCGCCGACCATCACCGTGACTTTTGGCATCAACGACAGCCCGCTTGCAGGGCGCGATGGCAAAAAAGTGCAAAGTCGCGTCATCCGCGAACGTCTGATGCGCGAAGCCGAAGTCAATGTCGCGATCAAGGTTGCCGATACCGCCATGGGCGATGCGTTCGAAGTGTCTGGCCGTGGCGAATTGCAAATGGGCGTGCTGATCGAGAACATGCGCCGCGAAGGGTTCGAGCTTTCGATTTCCCGCCCGCAGGTGATTTTCAAGGATATCGACGGCGTCCGCCACGAACCGATCGAGGAAGCCACGATTGACGTGGATGACGAATACACGGGTGCGGTCGTCGAAAAGCTGACCGGCCCCCGCAAGGGCGAATTGGTCGAGATGAAACCCGCCGGTGCCGGCAAGACCCGCATCATCGCGCATGTGCCGTCACGCGGACTGATCGGCTATCACGGCGAATTCCTGACCGATACGCGCGGCTCGGGCATCCTCAACCGGCTGTTCCACGGCTGGGCGCCCTTCAAAGGCAAGATCGAAGGCCGCCGTCAGGGGGTTCTGATCTCGATGGAGAACGGCACCTCGGTGTCCTATGCGCTGTGGAAACTGGAAGACCGCGGCAAGTTCTTTATCGGCGCGCAGGAAGCTGTCTATACCGGCATGATTATCGGCGAACACAACCGCGACAACGACCTGGAAGTGAACCCGCTGAAAGGCAAGCAACTGACCAACGTCCGCGCCTCGGGCACGGACGAGGCGGTGCGCCTGACAACGCCTGTCACCATGTCGCTGGAACAGGCGATTGCCTATATCGACGACGATGAATTGGTCGAGGTCACGCCCAATGCGATCCGGCTGCGCAAGCGGTTTCTTGATCCGCATGAGCGCAAGAAAAACGCCCGCAGCGCGTGATGCTGTTTCGCGCTGGTCTGACCAGCGCGACGCCTCCGGCGGGGATATTTTTTCTCGGAAGATGGAAAGAAGCCGGGGCAATCAGCGCCCCGGCTTTTTCATGTCAGGCGATTTCTTCGACGATGCAAAGCTCGCGCTGGCTGGCCCCTTTGGCATAGCTCAGCGCCTCTTGATACGCGGCCGAATGATAGCAGTCATGCGCGGCCTGCAGGCTGGGAAAGCGGGCCACGACGTTGCGGGGCCGGTCTGGCCCTTCCAGCTGTTCATAGGCGCCACCGCGGGCGAGGAAGACCCCGCCATGATCCGCAATGGCCACCGTGGCACGCTTGGCATATTCGCCGTAAGCTGCGTCATCGGTGACTTTGACATGAGCGATCCAGAGTGCGGTCATTACAGGTTCTCCAACAGTGATTTTGCAGCAGCGATAGCAGCATCTGCGTTTTCGGCCGAGGCACCACCGCCTTGCGCCATATCGGGACGGCCACCGCCGCCCTTGCCGCCCAGTTCCGGTGTGACTGCCCGCAAGATATCGACAGCCGAGACGCGCGCGGTCAGGTCCGCCGTGACGCCCACGGCAACAGCCGCCTTGTCGCCGGTGTCGGCGATCAGCAGCACGATGCCGCTGCCCAGATCGGCCTTGATCTGGTCGATGAGCGACGGCAGGTCCTTGCCGGTGACACCTGACAAGACCTGCGCGTGAAACGCGATACCGTTGATCTGCGTGGCCGGTGAAGCCCCCTGCGCGCCGCCGCCCATGGCGAGCTCGCGGCGCAATTGCGCGACCTCGTTGGCGAGCGCGCGGCGTTCGTCCATCAGCGCCTTGACGCGGTCCGCGACCTCCGTTGTTGGAGCTTTCAGCGCGGCGGCGACATCTGCCAGCCGTTGATCCTGCGCGCGCAGGTAATCAAGGGCTGCCTGCCCTGTCAGCGCCTCGATCCGGCGGACACCAGCGCTTGAGGCGGCATCGCCCAAAGCGACAAATACGCCGATTTCCCCCAACTGGCGCACATGCGTGCCACCGCAGAGTTCCAGCGAATAGGTATTGCCCGCCGCCCCCTTTCCGGACCCGTCCTTGCGGCCCATGGACACAACGCGCACCTCGTCGCCGTATTTTTCACCGAACAGCGCCTGCGCGCCAAGCGCGCGGGCATCGTCGGGCGCCATAATACGGGTTTCGACGCGGGTGTTTTGCCGGATCAATGTGTTCACATCGCGTTCGATCTGCGCGAGTTCATCCGCGCTGAGGGCCTTGGTATGGCTGAAATCGAACCGCAACCGGTCGGGCGCGTTCAGCGACCCGCGCTGCGCGATATGATCGCCCAGCCGTTCGCGCAAAGCCTCGTTCAGCAGGTGGGTTGCGGAATGGTTCGCCTGAATGGCCGCGCGACGGCCTGCATCCACGCGCAGGGCCGCGCCCTGCCCCACAGCAATCGTGCCGCTGGTCACAGTGGCGAAATGGATGAAGACACCGGCAACCTTTTTGGTGTCGGTGATCTGCGCCATGCCAGTTTCGGTCTGCAGAATGCCCGCATCGCCGACCTGCCCGCCGGATTCGGCATAGAACGAGGTCTGGTTCAGCACGATCTGCACCGCGCCACCCGCTTGCTGGACCATCGCGCCATCGGCGACCAGTGCCTTGATCTGGCCTTCGACATCAAGGCTGTCATAGCCCAGAAAATCGGTCGGGCCTGCCACATCGGCGACATCGAACCAGATCGCGCTATCCGCAGCCTCGCCCGTGCCCGACCATGCGGCGCGGGCTTTGGCCTTTTGCGCGGCCATGGCGGCGTCGAACCCGTCGGTGTCAACGCTGCGGCCTTTTTCGCGCAAGGCATCCTGCGTCAGGTCCAGCGGAAAGCCGTAGGTGTCATAAAGCTTGAACGCGGCTTCACCCGGCAGGGCGGCATCATCGGGCAAGCCTGCCAGTTCGTCATCCAGCAGTTTCAAACCGCGATCCAGCGTCTGTTTGAACCGGATTTCCTCGTTCATCAGCGTTTCTTCGATCAGGCGCTGGCCTTGGCCGAGTTCCGGATAGGCCGCACCCATCTGCTGCACCAAGGCAGGCACCAGACGGTGCATCACAGGGTCCTTG
The DNA here is from genome assembly GCF_034652275.1 of Yoonia sp. 72. Taxonomy (NCBI): domain Bacteria; kingdom Pseudomonadati; phylum Pseudomonadota; class Alphaproteobacteria; order Rhodobacterales; family Paracoccaceae; genus Yoonia; species Yoonia sp. 72. The sequence continues at coordinate 501,893 of NZ_JAXIWG010000001.1, forward strand.
GCCCCCAGAAGATGCGCATGGCGCATGGCGCGGCGCATGATCCGGCGCAGCACATAGCCGCGCCCTTCGTTCGATGGCAGCACACCTTCGGCGATCAGGAACGAGGTGGACCGCAGATGGTCCGCGATCACGCGGTGATGTGTGTTGCCGGGGCCGTCGGGGTCGCTCGATGTTGCATGGGCCGACGCCTCGATCAGCGCGCGCATCACGTCCGTGTCGTAGTTGTCATGCTTGCCCTGCAACAGCGCGCCGATCCGTTCCAGGCCCATGCCGGTGTCAATCGACTGCATGTCGAGCGGGCGCATCGACCCGTCCTCGAACTGCTCGTTCTGCATGAAAACGACGTTCCAGATCTCGATGAACCGGTCGCCATCTTCCTCGGCCGATCCGGGAGGGCCGCCCCAGATATGATCGCCGTGGTCATAGAAAATCTCGGTGCACGGGCCGCAGGGGCCCGTCGGCCCCATGCGCCAGAAATTGTCGTCAGTCGGGATGCGGATGATCCGGTCCTCGGGCACGCCGATCTTTTTCCACAGCTCAAACGCCTCGTCATCGGTGTGATAAACGGTGGTCAGCAGGCGCGATTTGTCGATACCGAAGTCGCGGGTCAGCAATTCCCATGCAAAAGGGATCGCATCGGATTTGAAGTAATCGCCAAAGCTGAAATTGCCCAGCATCTCGAAAAAGGTGTGGTGGCGCGCAGTATAGCCCACATTATCCAGATCGTTGTGCTTGCCGCCAGCGCGCACGCATTTCTGGCTGGAGGTCGCGCGCTGGTAGTCGCGCGTTTCAACGCCTGTGAACAGGTTCTTGAACTGCACCATGCCGGAATTGGTAAACATCAGCGTGGGGTCGTTGCGCGGCACAAGCGGGCTTGACGGGACGATCCGATGCCCCTGTTTTTCAAAATAATTCAGAAAGGTCGAACGGATATCAGCAAGGCTGGTCATGGCGCGCTTTCACGGAAAATGTCTGGTCAGCGGCAGAAATAGCGGTGCCGCAGGCCAGTGTCCACCGATAGACCGCATGAGGGCGTCATGGTCGCGCGTGTTTTTCGCAAAGGCGGGCGCGCAGCGGAAACCGCGCGCCCCCAAATCCTTACATCTCGACGATATCGTCGTCGGCGGGGCCGTCGCTGTCGCTCATCGCGAAGTCGAGACCGTGGGCCGCGCGGATCTTGTCCTCAATCTCGTTGGCGATCTTGGGGTTTTCCTTAAGGAACAGTTTGGAGTTTTCACGCCCCTGCCCGATCCGTTCATCGCCATAGCTGAACCAAGCACCCGACTTTTCGACCACGCCAGCCTTGACGCCCAGATCCAGCAATTCGCCGGTCTTGGAAATGCCTTCGCCATACATGATGTCGAATTCAACCTGTTTGAACGGCGGCGCGACCTTGTTCTTGACCACTTTGACGCGCGTGGCATTACCCACCACCTCGTCACGGTCCTTGATCGCACCGATACGGCGGATATCGAGCCGGACAGAAGCGTAGAATTTCAGCGCATTGCCACCTGTCGTCGTCTCGGGGCTGCCGAACATCACGCCGATCTTCATGCGGATCTGGTTGATGAAAATCACCATACAGCCGGAACGGTTGATCGACCCCGTCAGCTTGCGCATGGCCTGGCTCATCAGGCGAGCATGCACGCCGACCGAACTGTCACCCATATCGCCTTCAAGCTCGGATTTGGGTGTCAGTGCTGCGACAGAATCAACCACCACCAGCGACACGGCGCCTGACCGCACGAGCGTATCGACGATTTCCAGCGCCTGCTCGCCCGTGTCAGGCTGCGAGATCAGCAATTCATCTAGGTTCACGCCAAGTTTCTTGGCATATTGCGGGTCCAGCGCATGTTCGGCGTCCACAAAAGCGCAAATCCCGCCCTTTTTCTGCTCTTCCGCGATGGAATGCAGCGTCAGCGTCGTCTTGCCCGAGGATTCAGGGCCGTAGATTTCAATCACACGGCCTTTGGGCAGACCGCCGATCCCCAGCGCGATATCCAGCCCCAGCGATCCGGTCGAGGTCGCCTCGATCTCGGGCATCTGGTTTTGACCGCCCAGTTTCATGATCGAGCCTTTGCCGAACTGGCGTTCGATCTGGGCCAAGGCACTTTCCAGCGCCTTTTCCTTGTCTGCGGTTTTCTTGTCCATCATTTTCAAAAGATCTGCCGTTGCCATCTACCCTGTCCTTATTCCACGCACCCCGCCGGGGGGCAATCACTGCTTTGTTCGCCCTATGTTCCGTATTACATGGGATCAAAACGTGAACATTGCAACTTAAATTTCCTGTCCCACTATCCTTTGCAATTGGTTAAGGAAGGATTGAGGCGCCAAAGATCGCACAATCGTACAAGGAATAGGTGTAAATGCTTGTTTTCTGGAAAGAAAACCTTGTTCTGCTGGCGGTACCGAAAACCGGCTCGACCGCGCTCGAGGGTGCACTCGCCCCGCATGCCGCGATGGTGCTGCGCGATCCGCCACAGCTCAAACATGCGCCCTGCTATCGCTACAAACGATTCCTGCGGCCGTTTTTCGTGCAGGCGGGCGGGCAGACCCCCGAATTGATGGCGATCGTGCGCCATCCGGTGTCGTGGCTTGGCAGCTGGTACCGGTACCGCACGCGCGACGATCTGGCGGGCCATGAAAACAGCACGCGCGGGATCAGTTTCGACGATTTCGTGGTGGAATACTGCAAGCCTGATCCCGCGCCATTTGCCGCAGTCGGGTCGCAGAACAAATTCCTGCGCATCAATGACGGCGAGATCGGCGTGCAACATCTCTTCCGTTATGAAGCCTGGGACAAGGTGACAGCCTTCCTCGAACACCGGCTCGCACTGACCCTTGCGCTGAAACAAAAGAACGTCTCGCCACAAATGCAGCTGACGCTGTCGGACGACGTGCTGGCGCATCTGCAAGAAAAGCGCACGGCAGAATTCGGCATCTGGGAAGCAGGACAGGCCTGACCGCACGCGGCCCCTACTTCTTTTTTCCAAAAATACTCAAAAAACCGGCGTCAGCCGGCGCTTTCACGGCCTTTGAACCCGGTCGCCACGACGAATTTCTCCGAGCTGTCCGACCGCGACGCAGGCGGTTTGACATTGGCGACCTTCTCGAACCGCGCCTTGAGCAGTTTTTGCAGATCACCCTCTGCGCCACCGGCCAGCACCTTGGCGACAAAGGTGCCGCCTTCGTTCAGCACGTCGAACGCGAAATGCGCCGCCGCTTCACACAGCGCGATGATGCGGTTGTGATCGGTCTGCTTATGCCCCGACGCAGAGGCCGCCATATCCGACATCACCACATCCGCATTGCCGCCCAGCCACTCGCGTACCTGTTGATCGGCATCATCGGCCATGAAATCCAGCTGGTAAATCTCGGCCCCGGGGATCGGGTCCACCTCCTGCAGGTCGATGCCCAGCACATAGCCCTGCGCCTTGGAGGTCCGCTCGCCAAGGGCATTGGCGCGCTTTACGGCCACCTGCAGCCAGCCACCGGGCGCACAGCCCAGATCGACGATCCGCGCCCCCGGCACCAGAAAGCGGTATTTGTCGTCAAGTTCGAGGATCTTGTACGCCGCCCTGCCCCGATACCCGTCCGCCTTTGCGCGTTTGACGTAAGGGTCGTTCAACTGCCGCTGCAGCCACTGGGTCGAGGACAGCTTGCGCCCGCGCGCCGTCTTGACCTTGACATGCAGGTCACGCTGTCCGCGTCCGGAGGTGTTCTTGGTGGTGGGTTTTTTGGCCATGACGCGCTTTACCCTTAAAACGGGGCGTCTTCCAAGACCCCATCGGCGGACATCTGGGCATAAAGCAACCCTTCACGCAAGCCACGGTCCGCCACCGACAGCCGGTCGGTCGGCCAAAGCCGCATCAATGTCTGCAAAATCGCGGCCCCTGACATGATCAGCGCCTGCCGGTCGCGCCCGATCCGCGGGTCGGCGCGGCGCCCGTCAGGCCCCAGCGTCAGGTAATCGCGGATCACGGCGTCGATCTGGTCGGATGTCATGCGCAGCCCATCCACCTTGGTCCGGTCATAGCGTTTCAGCCCCAGATAGCTGGCCGCAACGGTCGTGACCGTGCCGCTCGTCCCGATGATCTGGAACCCTTCGCGCGCTTGGGCGGCGGCCGATGGCGCAAAAGCCTCGAGGTTCTCCTCGAAAAACCAGCTCATCAGCGCGAACCGCGCGGCATCGTCCTCCACATCGCCGAACTGGTCGCGCAAGGTCGCCACGCCAAGCGGCACCGAAATCCAGTCCACCACCTTGGCGGCGGCAAAGGGACCGGGGTCGGATTTGAACCCCGCATGCAACCGCATGATCGCGCGGGGGCGTTCGCGTTTGGGCACATTGCTGAGGTCAATCCAGACAAGCTCAGTCGACCCGCCGCCGATGTCCACGACCAGCAGTTGTTCAGTGTTCACGCTGACCAATGGCGCGCAGGAGATCACGGCCAGACGCGCTTCTTCCTCGGGGCGGATGATCTCGAGGTTCAGGCCGGTCTCCCGCCGCACCTGGGCCACGAAATGTTGGCCGTTCAAGGCACGCCGGCAGGCCTCGGTCGCGACAAGCCGCATCCGAGTAACACCGTGGCGATGCAGTTTCTCGCGGCAGATGCGCATGGCCGAAATCGTGCGGTTCATCGAAGCACGCGACAAACGTCCTGTGCTTTCAAGGCCTTGGCCAAGCTGGACAGATTTTGAAAAACTGTCCACGACATGGAACTGGCTGCCCTTCGGCTGGGCAATCAGCATCCGGCAAGAATTTGTGCCAAGGTCCAGCGCCGCATAAAGCGTGGCCGGATCGGCTTGTTGTGGCGCGGGGCTATCGACCGCTTTCGGGAACGCGCCCGCACCTTTGGGACGCTTGGGCGTCATATTGTGCGCCCTCCATTTCGAGTTAACCCAAACGTATGCTGCCCATGGTCACAAGACAAGCCCAACTGCCCGCGCAGCGCGGCTTGTGCGAAAATATCGCAGGACGCCGTCGCCCGTCGCGGACCGCGTGCGTGATGTCGAAATCCGACCCCGCATGTCGCCGCGCGATGCTAGAAACGCTACAGAGGCTCTTGGGGGAATCACATGGCTGACGTCACCATCGTTTACTGGCGCGACATTCCCGCGCAGGTCATTGTCGGGCGCGGACGCCGCGGCACCAAGCTGCCCCTGCCCGAACGGTTCGAACAGGCCATCGACCGCGCGGCGATGAAATCGGGGGCCGCGCAATCGGACGAATATATGTCCGGCTTCCGCAAGGCCGAACCTTTTGTGGCTGACGGCACCGATGCCGAAGCCGCCGAAGCCGCCGTTGCAAGGATCGTCGCTGATTACGATCAGGACCGGATCAAAGCGTTGATTGCAAATGACGGCTGGGCCTGATCCCGCCCGCCGCCTGAAGGAGACCCTGATGTCGCTTTTGCCATTTTTCAAATCCAAGGAACCAGAGGCACCGAAGGGCAATGCCGCCATCGCGGATTTCCTGCGCGACTATTCGATCGAGGTGATGCCCCGCACCGCTGAGAAGGTCGAGAATTTTCGCGATCTGCTGCCCGAAGGCACGCGCGTCTATATCGCCCATATCGACGGCACGCCGATTGATGACATGGTCGCCACCGCCCGCAGACTGGCCAGTGACGGCTACAAGGTCATGCCACATTTCCCTGCGCGGATCATCAAGGACCGCGCCACGCTCGCCGACTGGATCGCGCGATATCAGGGCGAGGCGGGCGTCGATCAGGCGCTGTTGCTGGCGGGCGGCGTGGCACAGCCTGCGGGCGAATTTCATTCATCCATGCAATTGATGGAAAGCGGATTGTTTCGCGATTTCAAGCGTCTGCATGTTGCAGGTCACCCCGAGGGCAACCGCGATATCGACCCCGACGGCAGCGACCGCAACGTGATGGACGCCCTGCGCTGGAAACAGCGCTTCAATGAGACCACCGATGCGCAGATGGCGCTGGCCACGCAATTCGCCTTCGAGGCGGGGCCGATCATCGCATGGGCCGATGCCTTGCGCGATGCGGGCATCACCATCCCGATCCATATCGGTATCGCGGGGCCTGCGAAATTGCAGACGCTCATTAAATTCGCCATCGCCTGCGGGGTCGGCCCGTCGCTGCGGGTCTTGCAAAAGCGGGCGATGGATGTGACCAAGCTTCTGCTGCCCTACGAGCCGACGGAGGTGGTCGCAGCCCTTGCCGCGCACAAGGCCGCCAACCCCGATTTCAACATCACCCATGTGCATTTCTTCCCGCTGGGCGGGATCAAGACCAACGCACAATGGGCCATCGACAACGGCGGGGCCTCTGCCCTGCCCGCCTCGCAACGCTAAGGACCTTTCATGACCCGCACTATCGTCGAATCCAAGACCAAGACCGCCATCATCGGCTTTGACCAGCCGTTCTGCGTGATTGGCGAACGGATCAACCCCACGGGGCGTAAAATCCTCGCCGAGGAGTTGGAACGCGGCGATTTTTCGCGGGTCGAGGCTGATGCCATCGCGCAGGTCGCCGCCGGTGCGACGGTGCTGGACATCAATTCGGGCGCTGTCTTTTCCAACAAGATGGCCGAGGACCCACGCTACGCCGACAACAATTTCGTCGAACCGCCCTTGATGACAGAACTGATCCGCCGCGTGCAGGCGGTCGTCGATGTGCCGCTGTGCATTGATTCCTCTGTGCCGGGGGCCTTGGAAAACGGGCTGGCCGCCGCCGAAGGGCGCCCCCTGCTGAACTCCGTCACCGGCGAGGAAGAGCGGATGGAACTCGTCCTGCCGCTGGTCAAGAAATACAACGTGCCGGTGGTGGCGATTTCCAATGACGACAGCGGGATTTCCGAAGACCCCGATGTGCGGTTCGCTGTCGCCAAAAAGATCGTCGAACGCGCCGCCGATTACGGCATTCCCGCGCATGATATCGTGGTCGATCCTCTGGTCATGCCGATTGGCGCGATGGGGACCGCCGGTTTGCAGGTGTTCACGCTTGTGCGCCGCTTGCGCGAGGAACTGGGCGTCAACACGACCTGCGGTGCCTCCAACATCAGTTTCGGCCTGCCCAACCGGCACGGGATCAACAATGCCTTCCTGCCGATGGCGATGACCGCCGGCATGACATCGGCGATCATGAACCCTGTCGCACTCCCCATCGGGCCCTTGAAGATCGCCGAAAAACGCGCCGAGGTGCTGGCGGCGGGGATCATCCTGCCCGAGGATCTGGATGATGAAACCTTCGTCACCCTGTTTGGCATGGGGTCCACCCTGCCGCGCGCGGGCAAGGAGATGGAGGCAATCCGTGCCGCGAATTTCCTGATGGATCAGGACCCATCGGGCGCGGAATGGATCAGGTTCAACCGCGCGCCGGTGAAAGAAGGCGAAGGCCGGGCGCGGACCGGGCGGCGGCGCAAATAACTTTTAAGCCTCCGGCGGGGATGTTTTTACTCTAACGATGAGGGTTTGAGCCTTCCTGCCAGACCGCGCAGGGCAGTGTTCAACAGCGTGACATCGCTGCTGACGCCCATGAAGGTCACGCCTTTGGCCAGTTGCGCCGCCACGCGGGTTTCATCGAAGGTGATGATGCCCGCGATCTTGCCCGCGGCCAGCGTGCGCGCGATGATATGGTCGATGGCCGCGACGACCTCCGCGTGGTCAGGCTGGCCGGGATAGCCCATGTCGGCGGACAGATCGGCGGGGCCGACAAAGACACCGTCCACCCCGTCCGTGTTTGCGATGGCGTCGACGTTGTCGCGTGCAGCGCGGCTTTCGGCCTGCACCAGCAGGCAGACCTGCGCATTGGCAGTCTTTGCGTAATCCTTGATGCTGCCATAGCCCGAGGCGCGGGCAGATGACGCGCCCATGCCGCGGATGCCGTCAGGCGGATAGCGCATGGCGCGCGCCATCAGCGCGGCGGTTGCCGCATCATCTACCATCGGGACCAGCACGGTCTGGCAGCCCTGGTCGAGCACCTGCTTGACCATCCAGACCTCGGCGCTGGCGATGCGCACGACCGGACTCGTGTCCGTGGCGGCCAGTGCCTGCAACTGCGGGATCAGGCCGGTCGACGCATTCGGCCCGTGTTCGGCGTCGATCAGGCACCAGTCAAAACCGGCCAGCCCCGCCATTTCCGCAAGCTGCGCCGATCCGGTCGAGAGCCATATGCCATATTGCACCTGTCCCGCGACAAGGGCTGTTTTCAGACGGTTTTCAGGGGTTTGCATCGCAGGCTCCGGCCAGTTTCCGCGCCGATGCGATCACATCGGCGCGACACTGGCAAGCCGTCAGCGATAGTAAAGCGACTGGCCGTTCAGAAACACCTGTACCTTGTCGGGGCTGGCGGCCATGCGCACCGATTTTCCGCGCAGATCGGCGTGGATGCCGGGCAGTTTGCCGATCACGGCGGCATTATCGCCGACCTTATCGAAGTAGAGAAGTGTCACCTCGCCCAGGGCTTCGGTGATGTTGACCTTGCCTTCAAAGGCATAATCCTCGCCCGCGGTTTCGATCATATCCTCGGGGCGGATGCCGACGTTGACCTGCAAACCCATGTCGCTGTCACGTGTGGGTGCGGCGGAAGTGACCGTACCACCGCCGTGCAGCTTGATCTTGGTGACGGCCCCCGTGCCCACAATCTCGCCTGCAAGCAGGTTCATGGCAGGACTGCCGATGAACTGGGCCACAAATTCGTTCTCTGGCCGTTCATAAAGCTCCAACGGCGTGCCGACCTGCGCGATCCCCTTGTTGGCGAGCACAACGATACGGGTCGCGAGCGTCATCGCCTCGACCTGATCATGGGTGACGTAGATCATCGTGCTGTCGGGCATCGATTCCTTGAGCTGGGCGATCTCGATCCGCGTGGCCACCCGCAAGGCGGCGTCGAGGTTCGACAGAGGTTCGTCGAAAAGATAGACCTTGGGATCGCGCACGATAGACCGCCCAATGGCAACGCGCTGGCGCTGCCCGCCGGACAGGGCCTTGGGCAGACGATCAAGATATTCGTCCAGTTGCAGGATCTTGGCTGCGCGGTTCACGGCGGCGTCGATCTCGGCTTTGGATTTCTTGGCGAGTTTCAGGGCAAAGGACATGTTTTCGCGCACCGTCATATGCGGATAAAGCGCATAGGACTGGAACACCATCGCGATGCCACGCTGTGCGGGGGGCACGTCGTTGACGACCTGCCCGTCGATCTGCAATTCGCCGCCCGTGATCTTTTCCAGACCCGCGATCATGCGCAGCAGTGTCGATTTCCCGCACCCTGACGGCCCCACAAAGACGATCAACTCGCCTTTCTTGATATCGAGGTTGATGTTCTTGAGAACATCAACAGTCCCGCCATAGGTCTTGGCGACCTCCGTCAGTTTCAGTTCAGCCATGTCTCACTCCCCTTAACTTGCCTTATCTTTTGAGCGCGAAGCACACCTGCCACGGACCAAAATGCAATTTGCCGTCTGCCGAGATATGCGCGCTGCCCAGTTCGGCCCCGATCGGAGTCCAGTCGCCCGCGGGCGGCGTGAAATCGGACGGCGTGTCGCTGACGTTGAACGCGCAGAAAATCGTCTGGTCACCCGATGTGCGGGTAAAGTAGATCACGTCACCCTGCGCCTGCAACTTGTCATGCGACCCCACGCTAAGAGCGGGGTGGCTGTGCCGGAACGCGATGGCGCGGCGGTAATGGTGCAACAGCGCGCCGGGTTCATCCTCTTGTGCGGCGACCGACAGGCCCAGATGTTCGGACGGGACAGGCAACCACGGGCGCCCGACACTGAACCCGCCGTTATGGTTGTCGCGGTCCCAGACCATCGGTGTGCGGCACCCGTCACGGCCTTTGAACTCGGGCCAGAATTCGATGCCGTAAGGATCTTGCAGGTCCTCGAAGGCGACATCGGCCTCGTGCAGGCCCAGTTCCTCGCCCTGATAGATGCAGGCCGATCCGCGCAGCGACATCAGCAAGCTGACGAACATCCGCTGGCCACCGGGTGGCAGGTCCCAACGCGTGGCATGGCGCACGACGTCGTGGTTGGAAAAGGCCCAACAGGCCCAGCCGTCGCCAGCGACCTCGTCAACCTGACGCATGACATCGACGATGCGCGCGGCGGTCGGTTTGTCCTTGGCCAGAAATTCGAAGGCATAGCACATCTGCATCAGATCGGTGCCGGCGGTATACTGGCCCATAATCTCGAGCCCGCGCTGGGCATCGCCCACCTCGCCCACGGCGGCGGCGCCGTAAGGTTCCATCAAGGCCCGCAGACGCGCCAGAAACTTGACGTTGTCGGGGTGGTTCTTGTCGTAAAGGTGTTCCTGATGGTTATAGGGGTTCACCGAAGGCGCGATATTGGCGTTGCGCTTTTCCTTGGGCAGGGGCGGATTGTCGCGCAATTCCGCGTCATGCATGTAGAAGTTGATCGTATCCAGCCGGAAGCCATCACATCCGCGGTTCAGCCAGAATAGCGCCACATCCAGCAGCGCGTCCTGCACCGCCATGTTGTGAAAGTTCAGGTCGGGCTGTGACACCAGAAAGTTGTGCAGGTAGTACTGTTCGCGCCGCGCATCCCACTGCCACGCCGATCCGCCGAAGATCGACAGCCAGTTGTTGGGCGCGGTGCCATCGGGTTTGGGATCGGCCCAGACATACCAGTCGGATTTGTCATTCGTACGGTTGGCGCGGCTTTCGGCGAACCACGGATGCTGGTCGCTGGTGTGCGACAGCACAAGGTCGATCATCACACGGATGCCAAGGCGGTGCGCGGTTTCCACCACGGCGTCAAAATCGGCAAGGCTGCCGAACATCGGATCAACGTCGCAGTAATCGCTGACGTCATAGCCGAAATCCTTCATCGGCGAGGTGAAGAAAGGCGAAATCCAGATCGCGTCCACGCCCAGAGAGGCGATGTAAGGCAGGCGCTGCACGATCCCCAGAAGGTCGCCGATGCCGTCGCCGTTGCTGTCCTGATAACTGCGCGGATAGATCTGATAGATCACCGCACCGCGCCACCAATCCTTGTTCACCGCCATTTCGGTGTTTGTGGCCAATGCCGTCATAGTGTCTTGTCCTGTTTAGAGACGGCCCGGTAACGCCGGACCGCCATACCTCGATTGATTGTTACTTCACCGATCCGGCGAGCAGTCCGCGCACCAGATAGCGTTGCATTGCGAAAAAGACTGCCAGCGGCACAGCTATCGACACGAAAGCCGCCGTGGCAAGGATTTCCCAGTTGCCGCCCCGTGTGCCGAGCAATTCGACGATCTGGTTGGTCATCACGGTGGTTTCCCCCGTCGCGTCGATCAGGAACACTTTGGCGACCAGCAGATCGTTCCATGTCCACAGGAACTGGAAGATCGCGAAACTGGCCAGTGCGGGAAACGACAGCGGCAGGATGATCTTGGTGAAGATCTGGAAATCGGTCGCGCCATCGACTTTTGCATTCTCGATAATGTCGCGCGGCAGACCGACCATGTAGTTGCGTAAGAGATATATAGCGAGCGGCAGCCCGAACCCCGTATGCGCAAGCCATGTGCCCAGATACCCCTTGCCGATCCCGATTTCGAGATGCAGGCGCAACAGCGGGATCAGCGCCAGTTGCAGCGGCACGACGAGCAGGCCGACGACCGCCGCAATCAGCAATGCGCGGCCCGGAAAATCCATCCACGCCAGCGCATAGGCGGCGAAGGCTGCGATGACGATGGGGATGATCGTCGCGGGGATCGTCACGGTCAGCGTGTTGAAGAACGCCCGCGTCATCCCGTCGGTGCGATCACCGCTGAACAGAACGCGGTTGTAGTTCTGCAAGGTGAATTCGGGCGGTGTCGTGGCGGTGGCAAAAATACGCTGGCCGCGGCCCGATAGCTCCTCTGGGCTGGTCCAGACATAGGCGCCATCGGCCTGCACGGTCAGGGTCTCTCCGTCCGAGAGTTCCGCCGTGTCGCCGGGTGCGAATTCGCTGATCCGCAGCGACGATGTGCCCCAAGCGCTGATTTCCGCCTCGGAGCCGTCACCGAAAAGCTGGCCTTGCACGGTATAGACCCCGTTTACGAGCATCTGCGCGCCGTCATCGCCGGGGTTGGCCGTGCGCAGCGTCAGGTTCTGTTCGCTGGCCGTCAGTGCCCCCCACCAGCCGGACCCTGAAATCTGGTCCGCCGTGCGGAACGACGACACCAGCAGCCCCACGGTCGGGAACAGCCACAGCGCCACAAGTGCGACGACAGAAATCTGCACGATCCAGTTCAGCGCGGATGTGCGTCCTGCAATGTTATCCATCAGCGCATCTCCTTGCGGGCGTTATAGACGTTCCAGACAAGGATCGGGCTGACCAGCAGCATGATCACCATGGCAGAGGCCGACCCCACACCCCAGTCAGAGGCGCGGAACAGTTTGTCGAACATGTAATTGGCCAGCACCTGCGTTTCCCATTGCCCGTTGGTCATGGCAAACACGATGTCAAAGACCTTGAGCACGACCAGCGTGATCGTAGTCCAGACCACAACAATTGTACCCGCGATCTGCGGCATCTTGATCTTGAAGAACACCTGAAACGGGTTCGCACCGTCAACGATGGCCGCCTCGATCGTTTCTTCGGGGATGCCGCGCAGGGCGGCGGACAGGATCACCATGGCGAACCCCGTCTGGATCCAGATCAGCACGACCATCAGCAAAAACGAATTCCACCCCGGAATGGTCAGCCAAGTCTGCGGCACGCCGTAAGGATGGACATTGGTGAAGGCGCCGTAAGCAAGCCCAAGCGCCGAATAGGCCACATAGGCCAGCACCGCGATGAACACGGCGCGCAGCGCGGCATTGGCGCTGGCCCCTTTTTCGCGGATCGCCTGCACATTGGTATAGGCCAGAAACAGCGCCAGCGCCGCCGCCGAGATCATCAGCGCACCGGGCAACAGCCGTAGGATCAGGAACGACCCGATCCCGCCGTCGAATTGCAGCCACAGCGCGTTGAGCGCGCCGATCTGGTTTTGATCCACGGGCCGCGTGTCATAGATCAGCTTGAAGATCACCGAGGCACCCACAAAGGAAATCGCCATCGGCATGAAGATCAGCGATTTGGCGATAGCGCCCCATTTGATACGGTCGGTCAGCTGGGCTGCCAGCAGACCAAAGGCGGTCGATGCGGCGGGCACGATGATCAGCCAGAGCATGTTATTGCGCAGGGCTTCCCAGAATTTGGGTTCGGCCATCATGCGCTGGTAATTGGCAAGGCCGACGAAAGCGCCGCCCTGATTGCGGTCGGTCAGCGAATACCACAGGGTCGCGACGACCGGATAGGCCAGATACAGGCCAAGCGCAAAAATTGCGGGAAACAGGAACAACCACGGCCGGATCAGGTTGGCACGGTTGATATTGCGGCCTGCGTTGGCTCCCTTCGCGGGCAGCAGCACCTTGTCCAGAAACTGGTTGGAAAAGTAAAAATAAGCGACGCAGCCACCGACACCGATGATGATCGTCACAAGACCCTGTAATGCAGGATTCATGGTCCCCTCCCCTTGGGCTGCCTGATCGTGCAGGTGACCCGGCCCACAGGCCGGATCACCCGGAATTCAAGACAGGATCAGCTTACTGGATCGCGTCCCATGATGCCTGAATGCCAGCAGCGACTGTAGCCGCATCGGCACCACCGGCATAATCGACCATGCCGGTCCAGAACGAGCCCGCACCCACAGCGCCCGGCATCAGGTCGGATGCGTCAAAGCGGAAGGTGGTCGCGCCCAACAGGATGTCGTTCATGTTGGCCAGCGTCGGGTCACCAAAAGCGGCATTGTCCACGCCGGTATGCGGTGTCAGGAAGCCACCCAGACCCATCCAGATCTCGTGTGCCTCGGGAGTCTTGAGGAACTCGATCAGGTCGTTGGCTGCATCGCTTGGGTTGGTGATGGCCCAGAGTGTGCCGGCACCCAGAACAGGCGAGCCAAGGTCTTCGGATTCATACGCGGGGAAGTAGAAGAAATCGGCATCCGCGCCCACTTCGGTCCCTTCAGGGAAGAAGGCAGGAATGAACGACGCCTGACGGTGCATGTAGCACTGGGGCGGGCTGTCGAACAGGCCGCGCGGGCTGTCGCGGAAATCGGTCGTAGCGACAGCACCGGACCCACCGGCGACCCAGGCGTCATTACGGGCAAACAAGCCGAATTGTTCGATCGCGTTGACAACTTCTGGTGCATCGAACGGCAGTTCGTTGCTGACCCATGCGTCATAGACTTCGGGCGGCTGTGTGCGCAGCATCATATCCTCGACCCAGTCGGTCGCCGGCCAGCCGGTAGCACCCCCCGACCCCAGACCGATGCACCACGGCGTGCCGCCGTCTGCGACGATCTGTTCGGACAGCGCGATCAGCTCTTCCATGGTCTGCGGCACTTCATAGCCCGCATCCTCGAAGTTCTCGGGGTTGTACCAGACCAGCGACTTCACATCGACCTTGTAGAAAAAGCCGTAAAGCTCGGGGTTGCCTTCGGGGCTGGTGTAGGTGCCCAGATCGACCCAGGACTGACCAGCAGCGTAGTTTTCCAGCAACCAGTCGCCGGTGCCTGCGGGCAGCGGTGTCAGGAAGCCGCGGCGCGCCATGTCGGCGGCCAGACCGGGCTGCGGGAACACTGCGACATTGGGGGCAGAGCCTGCCTCGGCGTCGATAACGATCTGCTGCTCGAAGCTGTCAGACCCGGTGTAGCGCACGTCATGGCCAGTCGCCTCGGCGAAGGCAGCCAGCACCTGCTCGACATTGGCCTGGTCCGGGCCAAGCCATGGACCGAAAACGGTGATTTGCTCGGCTTGCGCAGCGCTGCCCAAAGCAACCGCTGCCACGCTGGCATACAGTTTGAATTTCATAGATTCTCCTCCCAATCACGCCAACGTGGCGTGTACGTTTGTTGGCACCCGCTGTGCCGGCCTTGTCTTTCGCTCTTCCACGCCCGAGGAATCGCAATTCCCAAAGCGCTTTGGATGGTGCTACAGTCAATCAAGGTTTCGTTCTTGTCAATAACGCTGTCATTTTGGAAAAAATGACTTGGATTTAGGCAAACGCAGCGTTACTGAAACGATTACGGGTGGTGCGGCAAAAGAATGTCTTGCATAAGTCGTATCGCCGATTTGATAGCGCTTTGGAGGGCGTCAGGCCCATGAACCTCAAACAACTCTCGCAGAAACTGGGCCTGAGCCAAACCACCGTCAGCCGCGCGCTAAACGGCTACCCCGAGGTGAACGAGGCCACGCGCCTGCGTGTCGAACGCGCAGCGGCGCAATATCACTACCGCCCCAGCACCCGCGCCAAGGGGCTGGCGACCGGCAAGGCGCTGGCTATCGGCCATGTGATTCCGATTTCCAGCAAGCACGAGATGGTCAATCCGGTCTTTGGCGACTTTATTGCCGGTGCAGGCGACACCTATGCGCGGCACGGCTATGAAATGATTCTGTGCACCGCCGATGATGCGCAGGAAGAGCAGGTTTACCGCGGGCTCAAGGCGCGGCGTGCGGTGGACGGTGTCGTCGTTCATGGTCCTCGGCTGAACGACAGCCGCATCAAGCTCTTGCACGAAATCGGCCTGCCCTTTGCGGTGCATGGCCGGTCGTCGGGGGCCACCCTGCCCTATACTTGGCTTGACGTGAACAACCGGCATGCGTTCCAGCGGGCGACCGATTTCCTGCTGGATCTGGGGCATACACGGATCGGGCTGATCAACGGAATGGAATTTATGGATTTCGCCCACAGGCGGCGCGACGGTTATACCATTGCACTGCTGGAAAAAGGCATCCCCGTCGACCCCGCGATCATGCGCTCCAGCGAAATGACCGAAGTCTTCGGCTATCAGTCCACCCGCGACATGCTGGCCCTCGCCAATCCGCCAACGGCCCTGCTTTGTGCGTCGCTGATTTCTGCGCTGGGCGCGCGGCGCGCCGTGGAAGAGGCGGGGCTGGTCATGGGGCGCGATGTGTCGATCATCACCCATGACGATGATCTGTCCTATCTCAAGAATGGCGACGAAATCCCGATTTTTACAGCGACACGGTCCTCGGTCCGGGCGGCAGGCGCGCGGCTTGCGGAAATCCTGCTCGGCGCGATCACGGACCCCGACCTGCCGCACCAGAACGTGCTTCTCGAAGCTGAATTGATGGTAGGCCGCTCGACCGGACCTGCCCCCAGAAAGGACTGACATGGATTTCAAACGCAGCGATTTTCCCGACGGATTCCTGTTCGGGGCCGCCACGGCCGCCTACCAGATCGAAGGACACCAGTTCGGCGGCGCAGGCCCGACCCATTGGGATACGTTCGCCGCCACGCCGGGCAACGTGGTGCGCGCTGAAAACGGGGCATTGGCCTGCGACCATTACCACCGCTTTGCCGAAGACCTTGACCTGTTGCGCGATGCGGGCATGGATGCCTACCGCTTTTCGACATCCTGGGCGCGGGTCATGCCTGACGGGCGGACGGTGAACCCCGCAGGCCTCGATTTCTACGACAGGTTGGTCGATGCGATGCTGGAGCGGGGGCTAAAGCCGTTCCAGACGCTCTATCATTGGGAACTGCCGTCCGCGCTGGCCGATCAGGGCGGCTGGACCAACCGCGACACATGTGCCGCCTTTGCCGATTTCACCGATGTCATCACCGACCGCATCGGCGACCGCGTCCATGCCATCGCCACGATCAACGAGCCATGGTGCGTCGCCTATCTGTCGCATTTCCTTGGCCATCATGCGCCCGGCCTGCGCGACATCCGCGCCACGGCCCGCGCGATGCATCACATCAATCTGGCCCACGGCATGGCGATGACGCGGCTGCGCGCCAAGGGCATGCAGAACTGCGGCGTGGTGCTGAATTTCGATCATACCGAACCGCTCGATAACAGTGCGGATGCGGCAAAGGCCGTCGCCACATGGGACGCGATCATGAACCGCTGGTTCATCGAGGCGATCGCCAAAGGCACCTACCCTGCCGAGGCTCTGGACGGTTTCGCCGCCCATATGCCCGCAGGCTGGCAGGACGACATGGCCGAGATCAGCCAAAAAATCGACTTTCTCGGCGTCAATTACTACACCCGTCATCAGGTCACGACAGATACAGCACAGCCTTGGCCACATCTGGCCTCTTACGAAGGTCCGGGCGCCAAGACCCAGATGGGCTGGGAGATTTACCCCGACGGGCTGCAATCCTTCCTGACGCGGCTGGCGCGGGATTATGTGGGCGATCTGCCGCTGTTCGTCACCGAAAACGGGATGGCATGGGACGATCATGTCGAAAACGGCGCGGTTTACGACCCCGAACGCACGCAATTCGTGTCCGACCACATCACCGCCACGCAGCGCGCCATCGCGGCGGGGGCCAATGTCCAGGGCTTCTTTTACTGGTCACTTCTGGACAATTACGAATGGGCCTTTGGCTATGAAAAACGGTTCGGGATGGTCCATGTCGACTTCGACACCTTGAAGCGGACGCCGAAAGCGTCCTATCACGCGCTCAAATCCGCCATCGCGCGCTAGGAAGTTTTATGCCCCATCCCGCCAACAGCTATGCCCTTGTCGCCGATATTGGTGGCACCAACACGCGTGTCGCCTTGGCCGACGGGCGCAGGATCATCGAAACGACGATCAGGCGCTATGCCAATGCCGATTTTCCGGGGCTCGAATCGGTACTGCGCCGTTACATCGCGGATGAAGGCGGGGTTGATCCCATCGCTGCATGCGTCGCGGTGGCGGGTCCGGTGCGCGACGGGCGCGCGACGATGACCAACCTCGACTGGACCATCGACAAGACAACGCTTGCGCGCGCGACCAAGGCCGAAACGGTCGCCATCCTGAATGACCTGCAGGCGCAGGGCCATGCGCTGGGCCATCTGGACGCGGCCAATATCCGCACCATCCTGCCAGCGGCGGACGCAGCCCCGCAGGCGGCCAAGCTGGTGATCGGCATCGGCACAGGGTTCAACGCCGCCCCCGTCTTTGATCTGCCGGGGAGCCGGATCGTCACGCCGTCCGAAAGCGGCCATGCGAACCTGCCGATCCGCAACGAGATGGAACTCCGCCTGTGCCAGTTCGTATCGACCGCCCACGGCTTTCCTGCGGTCGAAGACGTGCTGTCGGGCCGCGGGCTGGAACGGGTCTATGCCTTTCTGGGCACCGAGGCGGGCGACCCGCGCGAGGCCGCAGCGCAAGACATCATGGCCGCCTGTGCCGATGGCAGCGATGCGCGCGCAGTAGATGCAGCACGCCTGTTCACCCGCATCCTTGGCACGGTGTGTGGCAACCTTTCGCTGATCCAGTTGCCTTTTGGCGGGGTCTATCTGGTGGGCGGTGTGGCGCGGGCCTTTGCGCCGCATCTGACACGCTTTGGCTTTGCCGAGGCGTTCCGCGACAAGGGTCGCTTTGCAGGCTTCATGAGCAATTTCGCGGTGCATGTGATCGAGGATGACTATGCCGCCCTGACCGGGTCGGCCGCACATCTGGTCGCACTGGGTCAGGCGCCGGTGGCTGCGGGCCACTAGGCGCGGATGGTCTCGTCCAGCTGGGACTGGACCGTCTGCGTCAAGTCATTGAGCGAAAACGGCTTTGGCAGGAACACTGCGTTCGGTATTTGGGACTGACCGTCACTGAACGCATCTTCGGCATAGCCTGATATGAACACGACCTTGGTGTCCGGGCGCTGCTGAAGCGCCTGGCGCACCCAGGTCGGCCCATCAAGCCCGGGCATGATGACATCGGTCACGAACAGGTCCACAAGCAAGGCAGGATCGTCGAGCATCCCTAGCGCTGCCTCCGCACAATCAGCCTCCAGAACGCTATAGCCGCGCAGGCGCAAAGCGCGCGATGCAAAGGCGCGCACAGGGGCTTCATCCTCGACCAGCAGCACGACGCCGGTCGCAGGGCTGGCCAGCGGTTCGCGGCGCGCGGGTTCCACGGGTGCAGGCGGGGCGACAGGCCGGTCATGGCCGGGAAACAGCAGCGTGAATTCCGTACCCGTGCCCAGTTCGCTGTCGGCAAAAATATAGCCACCGGTCTGTTTGACGATCCCGTAAGCGGTTGACAGGCCAAGACCCGTCCCCTCACCAGGGCGCTTGGTCGTGTAGAAGGGTTCGAAAATCTTGGGCAGTTTGTCGGGGCTGATGCCATGGCCGTGGTCAATTACCTTGACCAGCACATAATCCCCCACCGGCACAACAGCACGATCCTTGACCATCGGGTCGGTCAGCCGCAGGTTCTGCGTCACCACGCGGATTTCGCCGGCCCCCTGCATCGCATCGCGTGCGTTGACGATCAGGTTCATCAACACCTGTTCCAACTGCCGCTTGTCCGCCCGGATAGGCAACAGCGCAGGGTCATGGTCCAGCGTCAATGATACCTTTTCCCCGACCAGCCGGTTCAGCAGATGCGTCAGATCCGACAAGGTGTCGCGCAGGTCGATCACCTCCGGCTGGAGCGTCTGCTTGCGTGAAAAGGCCAGCAACTGCCTGACAAGGCTGGCGGCGCGATTGGCGTTCTGGTGAATCTGGATCAGGTCATTATAGTTCTGGTCACCTTCGTCATGGCGCAGCAACAAAAGGTCGCAATGCCCTGAAATCGCTGTCAAAAGATTGTTAAAATCATGCGCGACGCCGCCGGCAAGCTGCCCGATCGCCTGCATTTTCTGGCTTTGGACAAATTGCGCCTCGAGCGTTTTGAGTTCGGTGACGTCATCAAGCACCGCGATCAGATGCGGATCGGACGTGCCGCCCGCCGCGTTCAAGGTGACCTGGACGAATGTGTCCTGGCTTTGGCCCCGCCCCTGCAAAAACTGCGGGCTGCGGCCACTGCGCCCTTCAAAGGCCTCGCGCAGCCAGTCGTTGATCGGCCTGCCCAAGCCTTCCAGAAGATCCGTCAGCTTGAGCTTGTCGATATCGGTGATCCGTAGCAACTGCCGCGATTCGCGGTTGGTGCCCAATATCTCGCCCGAAGGCGCGATTTTCAGCAGCGGAATCGGCAGATCCTCGATCGCATGCCAACCGGCGGTAAAGAAACGCGGCCCGTCACCGCGCTGATCCGCCAGAAGATAGACGTCGCGGGCGCCCGCCCAGCCATCCGCCAGCGCCACGATCACAGGTTGCGCGCCCTTCGCCGTTTTGAGCATGTGGCGCTGGCCCGGCGCCAAGGGCAGATCGTTGAACAGATCGTCAAGCGTCCCGACTTTTTGGCCCAACAATGCGCGCAAGGCGGCATTGACATACAGCACCGCATTGTCCGGCCCCAGCGTGAGCATCGGCAAAGGCAGGTTGTCATGCTGGCGGGCCGCGCCCACAGCATGATCACCCAGATCATCCATCCGCCACAGGCGCAGCCCGGGGCCGATCACGACCACGCTTAGCCTGAAATGGCCCCGCCGGGTTACGACGTCTTCCTTGCTTGACCCCGTCAGATGCGCCGCTTGAGACAGCCGTTGCAGAAAGGGATGCGGATTGGCCAAGACACTGCCGAACAGATCCGAAAGCCTGCGCCCCGAACAATCGCCAAAGCGATGCACAGCCGCCTTGTTGGCATAGCGCACCAGCCCGACGTTATCGGTGAGAAAGGCGCTGTCGGGATCGTCCTGTACCAGCTTGAAGGCCGTGGTGTCCAGCCGCCACGATCGCCACCGTGCAAGGCCAGCCTGCCCTGCCAGTCCCATTGCCAGCAACACCAAAAGACCGCCTGCCGTGATCATCCCGATCCGTGCGGGCATTGCGGCAGTCATCTGCGCCGCAACCAGGCTCAGCACTCCCGCAACCAATACCCACGGCACCAACGCCATGCCGACAGCCGCGGAGGCAGTCGCCCTTGCGATCGTCGGATTGGATGGCACTGGTTACCTCGCTACTCGGTTACCGCAACAGATCGCCCAAAAGTCCTAAATCTTCGTAAAGATTCGTAGCACAAACCGCAGAACAACTAAAGGTTGATCAGCGCTGCAAACTGCAAAGGAAAAACCCGTCGCCGTCCGGCCCTGGCAGTGCCTGATCGCGCAAGGCGACGGACCATTCCGGATGCGCGTTCAAAAAGCGGGCGATGACGTTGTCGTTCTCGTCCCGAAGCACCGAACAGGTCGCATAAACCAGCCTGCCTTGCGGTCCGACAAGCGCCGCAGCGCGCGCAATCACATCATCCTGGATATCGGTCAGCGCGGCCAGCCTGTCACGCGTCAGCCGCCATTTCGCGTCCGGGCTGCGCCGCCAGGTGCCGCTGCCGCTACAGGGCGCGTCGCAAAACACAGTATCAAATGGTTCGATATCAGATAGTTCCGCGGTGGAAAGGATGTTGATTTTTACTCCTGCCCGCCCCGCGCGTGCTGGCAGGTCGGCCATCCGTGCAGGTGCGATGTCATGCGCGCAAACAGTCGCATCATAGCGGTCGGCGAAGGCCAGCGCCTTGCCGCCACCGCCTGCGCAATAATCCAGCACCCGCGCGCCCTGCGGGACAGGCACCAGCTGCACCGCCCGTTGCGAGGCTGCGTCCTGCAGCTCGACCAGCCCTGTTTCATAGGCCTTGGCCGTCCTGATCCGGCGGGCGTTGTCCAGCACGCGCAGGCAGCCGTCGACCGCCGGATGCGGCTTTGCCGTTATCCCGTCCTGCGCGAGTGCGGCCATGGCGGCGTCTGGCGTCGCACGTCGCTGGTTCACGCGGAGGAACACATCTGCGCGCGCCTGCTGCGCTTGCGCGGCCTGCACGGCATCTGCGCCGAGACTGGCCTGCCACACAGGCCAGAGCCAGTCCGGCAGGTCGCAGACGGCCGCGTCGGACAGTGTCAGAGGCGTGGTAAGTGCTGCGGCTTCTTCTTCCGACAGTGGCTCAGGAGCATGCCCCAAGCCATTGAAAACGGATGAAAGATCAGTTCCGTCACGCTGCAAAAGCCGCAGCATCAACGCACGCCCGTCACCATCCCCCAGCGACCGCCGGCAGCGCAGCACATCAAAGACATGGTCGCGCACGGCGGCGCGGTCTTTGGCCCCCGCAAAGCGGCTCGCGCGCGCCCATGCGGTCAGCGCCTGTTCGGCAAAGGCCCCGCCACCGATCTGGTCCAGCACGGTGATAGCGGCCGCAACGCGCGCCCCGGGGGTCATCAGCCGACCCGGTAGTTCGGGCTTTCGCGGGTAATCTGCACGTCATGGACATGGCTTTCCTTCAGCCCTGCCCCCGTGATCCGCACGAAAGTGCAGTTCTTGCGCATTTCCTCGACAGTGGCGCAGCCGGTATAACCCATCGCGGCACGCAAGCCGCCCACCAGCTGATGCACGACGGCATGGGCCGAGCCTTTGTAGGGCACCTGACCCTCGATGCCTTCGGGAACCAGCTTGTCGCTGGCGGCCTCTTTCTGGAAATAGCGGTCAGCCGATCCGCTGGCCATCGCGCCAAGGCTACCCATCCCGCGATAGGCCTTGAACGACCGCCCTTGGTACAAGATCACTTCGCCCGGGCTTTCGTCGGTGCCTGCGATCATCGAGCCGACCATGGCGCAGGATGCGCCTGCCGCAATCGCCTTAGCGAAATCGCCCGAAAACTTGATGCCGCCATCGGCGATCACCGGCACGTCGCCTGCGGCCTGCGCGCAATCCATGATCGCGGTCAGTTGCGGCACGCCGACACCTGCGACCATGCGCGTGGTGCAGATGGACCCCGGCCCAATACCGACCTTGACCGCATCGGCCCCCACGCCGATCAGCGCGCGTGCCGCCTCGCCTGTGGCGATGTTGCCCGCGACGATCTGGACCTCGTTCGACAGGGCCTTGACCCGTTCGACCGCCCGCGCCACCCCTTCGGAATGGCCATGCGCGGTATCGATCACGATCATATCGACGCCTGCATCGATCAGCGCCTGCGAACGCTCGAACCCCGCATCGCCCACGCCGGACGCAGCGGCAACCCGCAAGCGCCCCAGCGCGTCCTTGCAGGCCATCGGGTTCAGCACGGCCTGTTCGCTGTCTTTCAGCGTCAGAAGGCCGGTCAGCTTGCCTTCGCCATCGGTGATCAGCAGCTTTTCGATACGACGGGCCTGCATCAGGGACCGCGCCTCGTCGAGATCAGCGGGTTCCCGCAGGATCGCCAGATTGTCGGCGGTCATCATCACGCTGACGGGGGTCTTGTCGTCCTGCGCGAAACGCATGTCGCGGTTTGTCACGATGCCCACGACACGTCCATCGGGCCCGACGACGGGAAATCCGGTGATCCGGTAGCGGTCCATCAGGTCCTTGGCATCGGCCAGCGTCTGGTCGGGGCGCAGGGTAATCGGGTTATAGACGGTGCCCGAGACAAAGCGTTTCACGCGCCGGATTTCATCGGCCTGCTGCGCGATGTTGAGGTTCTTGTGCACGACCCCGATGCCGCCCGCCTGTGCCATGGCGATCGCCATGCGCGCCTCGGTCACGGTGTCCATGGCGCTCGATAACAGGGGGATGTTCATGGCGATGGATTTGGTGACGCGGGTGCGTGTATCCGCCGTTGATGGCAGCACGCTCGAGGCCGCAGGGACCAACAACACGTCATCAAATGTCAGGGCTTCACGAATCTCCATCAACCTGTCTCCGTTCGAGGGCTGTTGGCGCGTCCCTATCGCATGGATAGGCCACAGCCGAAAGGTCAAATCACCGCTTGAAGCGGCAAAGACGCCCGCGCATGGTGCGGCATGGCGAAGAACGACCCCTCCGACAGCATCAGCCCGCGCAACCGCCTTGTCTGGTTCGGGATCAGGTTCGCGCTGGTGCTGGTCTGCGTGGCGTTGGCCGCATTGGGGTTCGACTGGCTGAAGGCGCAGATCGCGCTTTTGGAAAGCGACGCCTCTGCACGGGCGATGACGGGGTTGATCGTGGCGGTGCTGGTTGTTTACGCCGTGCTTCTCGCGATCCCTTTTGTGCCGGGGGTGGAAATCGGCGTGGCGCTGTTGATTGTTCAAGGGGCAGCGGCCGCCCCTTTTGTCTATGGCGCAACGGTCGGCGGGCTGACGCTTGCGTTCATCGTGGGGCAAACGGTGTCGCTGCTCTGGCTGATCCGCCAGTTGCAGGACCTGCGTCTGCGCCGGATCGCGGGCTGGCTGGAACGGATAGACGCTGTGCCGCGCAACGACAGATTGACCGCGATGCAGGCCAAACTGCCGCGCTGGCTGGTGCCGTTGGTGGTGAAATACCGCTATGCGACCCTTGCCATCGCGATCAACACGCCGGGCAATATCGCGGTGGGCGGTGGCGGGGGGATCATGCTGG
The DNA here is from genome assembly GCF_034652275.1 of Yoonia sp. 72. NCBI lineage: Bacteria > Pseudomonadati > Pseudomonadota > Alphaproteobacteria > Rhodobacterales > Paracoccaceae > Yoonia > Yoonia sp. 72. The sequence continues at coordinate 526,065 of NZ_JAXIWG010000001.1, forward strand.
TCGCGGGGCTGAGCCGGCTCTTCAGCACGCCCGCCACACTCTTGGTCATTGCCCTTGCGACGGCGCCGGTACCTTTGGCAGTCTGGCTGTGGGGGACGGATATGCTGCGGTAGTGTCGGGGATCACCCCGCCACCATGACATGCCGCTCTTATCATACGGATTGACGGATACCGCCCTTCCCTGTGCTGCGGCGCGCGATATGTAGGGGCGAGGCAATAAAGGCACCCCCGATGACCACCGACCCTCTTGTGATTTTCACTCCCTCCGGCAAACGGGGGCATTTCCCTGTCGGCACGCCCGTGCTGACGGCGGCACGGCAGTTGGGGGTGGACCTTGATTCCGTCTGCGGCGGGCGCGGCATCTGTTCGAAATGCCAGATCACGCCGTCCTATGGCGAATTTTCCAAGCACGGCGTCACCGTCGCCCCCGACGCTTTGTCCGACTGGAACAGCGTCGAGGAACGCTATGACAGCATCCGTGGCCTGAAACAGGGCCGACGCCTTGGGTGTCAGGCGACGATCCAGCGCGATGTCGTCATCGACGTACCTGCCGAAAGTCAGGTGCATAAACAGGTCGTGCGCAAACGGGCCGAAGTGCGCGAGATCACGATGAACCCGTCCACGCGGCTTTATTATGTCGAGGTCGAAGAACCCGACATGCACGACCCCTCGGGCGATCTGGAACGGCTGGTGATTGCACTGCGCCGCGACTGGGACCTGCCCGCGCTCGAGGCTGACTTGGGCGTGCTGCGGACCATGCAAAAGGCGCTGCGCAAAGGCGAATGGAAAGTCACCGTCGCGGTGCATCTGGGCGATGCGGTGTTTTCGCCGCGCATCATCGCGATCTGGCCGGGGTTCTATGAAGGCACGATCTATGGCCTTGCCGTCGATCTGGGGTCCACCACCATTGCCGCACATCTGTGCGATCTGCGCTCGGGCGAGGTTGTGGCCTCATCCGGCATTATGAACCCCCAGATCCGCTTTGGCGAGGATCTGATGAGCCGTGTCAGTTACGGCATGATGAACCCAACGGGGTCGGAGGAAATGACCCGCGCCGTGCGCGAAGGCATGAACGCGCTGTTCGTGCAGATCGCGTCAGAGGCGCAGATTGACCGCGATCTGATCGTCGATGCGGTCTTTGTCTGCAATCCGGTCATGCACCACCTGTTTCTGGGCATCGACGCCTATGAACTGGGGCAAGCGCCTTTTGCGCTGGCCACGTCGGATGCTTTGTCGCTGCGCGCGCTGGAGCTGGATTTGAACCTGCATCCGGCGGCGCGGGTCTATATCCTGCCCTGCATCGCGGGCCATGTCGGCGCGGATGCGGCAGCGGTCGCCCTATCCGAAGCCCCCGACAAATCCGAGGACCTTGTGCTGATCGTCGATGTCGGGACCAATGCGGAAATCCTGCTCGGCAACCGCGAAAAGGTGCTGGCCTGTTCATCCCCCACAGGCCCCGCGTTTGAAGGCGCGCAGATCAGTTCGGGCCAGCGTGCCGCCCCCGGTGCCATCGAGCATGTGGAAATCGACCTTGTCACCAAACTGCCCCGCTTCAAGGTGATCGGCAGCGATATCTGGTCGGACGAGGACGGTTTCGCCGAGGCCATCGCCCAGACCGGCGTGACCGGCATCTGCGGGTCCGGCATCATCGAGGTGATCGCCGAAATGCGCATGACTGGCATCGTCGACGGGCCGGGGCTGATCGGGTCAGCCGACCAGACCGGATCACCCAATTGCTTTGCCGACGGGCGCACGAATTCCTATCTGCTCTATGACGGCACGGCGGCAGGTGGCCCGCTGATCACGGTGACCAACACCGACGTGCGGCAAATCCAGATGGCCAAGGCCGCCCTCTATTCCGGCGCACGGCTGCTGATGGACAAATTCGGCGTGGACAAGGTGGACCGCGTGGTGCTGGCGGGGGCTTTCGGCGCGCATATCAGCCCCAAACATGCGATGGTGCTGGGGATGATCCCGGATGCGCCTTTGGACAAGGTCACCAGCGCGGGCAATGCCGCGGGCACGGGCGCGCGGATCGCGCTCTTGAACACCGACGCGCGACGCGAGATCGAAAGCATCGTGCGCCAGATCCATAAGATCGAGACCGCGATCGAGCCGCGCTTTCAGGAACATTTCGTCAATGCCTCGGCCATCCCGAACGCGGTCGAACCTTTCCCGATCCTCAATTCCATCGTCACGATCCCGCAGATCAACCACAACCAAAGCGGCGACCGCGGCCCGCGCAGACGCGGCCGACGGTGATTGGCGCTTGACGGCGGCGGGCGGCGCAATTACCTGATTGCAGCGCGCGGGTGTAGCTCAATGGTAGAGCAGCAGCTTCCCAAGCTGAATACGAGGGTTCGATTCCCTTCACCCGCTCCATTCCCCCTTCACTTACGAAAGAGGCCACCATGCCCGAGATCACCCGTCACCATACAAACGCCCGCATGAGCCAGCTCGTCATCCATAACGGGATCGCCTATCTTGCGGGGCAGGTCGGCACGCCGGGGGCGACTGTGTCCGAGCAGACGGCCGCTATTCTGGCGCAGATCGACAGCTTGCTGGCCGAGGCAGGCACGGACAAGACCAAGATCCTGACCGCGCAAATCTGGCTTTCGGACATCAGCACACAATTCGCCGCGATGAACGCCGTCTGGGATGCCTGGGTTGCCGAAGGCCATGCGCCCGCCCGCTGGACCGGCGAGGCGAAACTGGCCACGCAGGATTACGACGTGGAAATCATCGTCACTGCCGCGATCTGACGCCTAGATCAGCCAGAAGGCACAAAGCCCCGCGATGCCGATGGGCAAGCTCATCGGCAGCACGCGCTTGTTCAGGATCACCCATTTGCTGCCCTCGGACGCAAAGCGTTTATGGACTTGCAGAATGATGAAGGTTCCCACGAACATCGTCACGATAAAAATCGCAAAAGTCGCCAGCGCCTTATCCGCCGGAATGAACAGCGCAAGGCCGGTCAACAGCTTGACCGCGCCCGCGCCAAAGCCGGCAAACGCGAAAAGCACCAGCCCGATCACGAAGACGATGGCCGCGCCGATCAGCCGACCGGCAAAGGCGGCAGGGTCAGGCGAGGTGACGATCAGCGCGATGAACAGCACAAATGGCACCATCGTCAGCCAGTTGGGCAAGCGCCCGTCGCGCATTTCGATCGCCATGGCGGCGATCAGGATCAGTGACATCAAAAACGGTGCATAGGCCGCCATCTACAAAATTCCCAAAACAATCAGGCCCTCAGACCCCGTTACGCTGCAAGAACCCGACAAGTGCCGCGGTCGAGGCATCCTTGCCGTCCAGACCCGCGCGCCTTTCGACGACAGGTTGCAGCGCGGTCGCCAGTTCCTTGCCCAGTTCCACGCCCCATTGGTCGTAGGAATTGAGGCCCAAGACAACCCCTTCCACAAACACACGGTGTTCATAAAGCGCAATAATCTGCCCCAGCACAAAGGGCGTGAGCTGCGGATAGGCGATGGTGACCGAAGGCCGGTTGCCCGTGAACACACGGTGGCGCGCCTGCCGTTCCAATTCGTCGCCCGTGAACTTGTCCGCGATCTTGGCGCGCGCCTCGTCAAGACTGCGCCCGCGCATCAGCGCCTCGGACTGCGCAAGGCAGTTGGCGACCAGCAACTGGTGCTGGTGGTGCAGGTCGTCCTCGTGCCCGCGCGCGGCGACAAGGAATTCGCAAGGCACGGTGCCGGTGCCCTGATGGATCAATTGATAGAAGGCGTGCTGCCCGTTCGTGCCGGGTTCACCCCAGACGACAGGGCCGCTCGCGACCGGCAGATCGGTGCCGTCCATCGCCACACCCTTGCCGTTGCTTTCCATCTCCAGCTGTTGAAGATAGGCGGGCAAGCGGCTGAGATTGTTGTCATAAGGCAGCACAGCGCGTGTGGGATAGCCGCAGATCTGGTTGTGCCAGATGCCGACGACGGCCAGCAGCGCGGGCAGGTTTTCCTGCCAGTCCGCCGCGCGGAAATGCACGTCCATCGCCTGCGCGCCACGCAGGAAGGCGCGGAAGGCGTCCGGCCCGATGGCGATCATCAAGGACAGGCCAATCGGCCCCCAAAGCGAATAGCGCCCGCCGACCCAATCGGCGAAACCGAACACGCGGGATGGGTCGATCCCGAAGGCGGCGGTTTTGTCGGCAGCAGTCGACAGGGCGGCGAATTGCGCGCCGGTGTCGCGGACCGAACCGGACATCCACGCCTGTGCGGTGCGCGCGTTGGTCATCGTCTCGATCGTGGTGAAAGTCTTGGAGGCCACGATCACCAGCGTTGTCGCAGGATCGCAGCGGCGCAGCACACCCGCGATATCGGCGGGGTCGACGTTGCTGACAAAATGGCAGCGCGGGCCGTCGTGGTAAGGCGACAGCGCCTTGACCGCCATCGCAGGCCCAAGGTCCGACCCGCCGATGCCGATATTGACGACATCGGTGATCTTGCCACCCTGCCCCCGGTAGCTGCCGTCACGCACGGCGCGGGCGAAATCCTCCATCCGTGCGAGCGTCGCCAGCACATCGGGCATGACATCGGCCCCGTCGACCATGACCGGCCCGCCGTCAAGGTTGCGCAAAGCGGTATGCAGCACGGCGCGGCCTTCGGTTTCATTGATCGCGGTGCCTGTGAACATCGCGTCGCGCTTGGCGGCGACACCCGTCTGGTCGAGCAGGGCGAACAGCATGCCGCGTGCGGTCGCGTCGATATTGGTCTTGGCATAGTCCAGCACCATATCGCCCGCCGTGGCGCTGAAATCCGCGGCACGGGCGGTATCAAGCAGCGTCTCGAAACGCCGTTCAGCGGTGGCCGCGTGATGCGCGCGCAGGTTGTCCCAGACCATCTATGCCTCCGCCCAATGCACGGTCGTATCCTTCAGCACGGCAGCGACAGGCGCTTCATGCGGGTCAAGCCCCTGCGCCTTGTCAAGCGCGGCGCGCTTTTCCGCGCCCACGATCACGATATGGCGGCGCATGGCGGCATTCAGCACCTTGGCCGACAGGGTGATGCGCGGCTCTGGCGCGCCGGGTGCGCGCATGGCGACAAGAGGGGCGTCGCCCGTCAGCGCCAGTTCCAGCTGGTCGGCACCCGGAAACAGCGATGCGGTATGCATATCCGCGCCCATGCCCAAAAGGACGACCGACAGCGGCAGGGCGGCGGCCAGACCAGCGGTCAGCTCGGCCAGCTTGTCCTCTGGCGCGGGGGCATCGGCGTAAAGCGGGATCAGCTGCGCCGGCGCGGCACGGCTGATCAGCAGGCGACGGCGGAGCAGCGCGGTATTGGACCGGTCCGAGCTTTCGGAGACCCAGCGTTCGTCGGTCAGCATCACATCGACGCGCGCCCAATCCAGATCGACAGCGCACAACGTGTCAAAGATCGGACCCGGCGTGGTCCCCCCCGGCACGGCCAAGGACGCGCGGTCCTGCGTCAACAGCGCCTGTTTCAGCTCGCTGGCGATGATGTCGGCCAGCCGCATCATCATCATCTCGGCATCGGGATATTCGATCAGTCCCATCAGTCTAGCCTTTGACTTCGCGCCATTTCCGCCCGTCGCGGTGCAACAGCATCATCGCATCCTCGGGCCCTGTGGACCCCGCGTCATAGAGTTTCGGCACGTCGTTGCGTGCCTCCCAGCCCTGGATGATCGGGTCAGTCCAGGCCCATGCCGCCTCGACCTCGTCGCCACGCATGAAAAGCGTCTGGTTGCCACGGATCACATCCATGATCAGCCGTTCATAAGCATCCGTCACCTCGCCCGCGTCAGCGCCCAAGGCATCGGCAAAGGTCATGTCCAAGGGCACGTCAATCAAACGCATGCCCCCCGGTCCGGGTTCCTTGATTGTCACCTGCAAATCCATGCCTTCGTTGGGTTGCAGGCGGATCGACAGGATGTTGCGGTGGCGCGCGGTATCGCCTTCGAAGATCGTGTGGCCAAGGTCCTTGAACACGACGGTAATTTCCGACGACCGCGCCTTCATCCGTTTGCCGGTGCGCAGGTAGAACGGCACGCCCGCCCAGCGCCAGTTGGCGATATGGCATTTCAGCGCGACAAAGCTTTCGGTAAAGCTGCGCGGATTTTCGGCATCCTCGCGATAGCTGGGGCCATCGGGGCCGGCGTCATACTGGCCACGCACGATGTGATGCGGCGCAACGGGTTGCAAGGCACGGATGACCTTGAGCTTTTCGTCGCGCACCTCGTCCGCGCCAAACCGGCTGGGCGGTTCCATCGCGATCAGGCACAACAGCTGCATCAGGTGGTTCTGCACCATATCGCGCATCGCACCCGATTTGTCGTAATAAGACCCCCGCCCCGCGACACTGACGGTTTCGGCCACGGTGATCTGGATGTGGTCGACGTAGTGGTTGTTCCAGAGCGGCTCGAACAGCACATTGCCAAACCGCACGGCCATCAGGTTCTGGACGGTTTCCTTGCCCAGATAATGGTCAATCCGGTAAATCTGCTGTTCGTTGAAATGGGTGGACAGAACCGCATTCAACGCGCGCGCCGTGTCCAGATCACGGCCAAAGGGTTTTTCCACGACGATCCGGCTGTCGGAGGACGCGATCTTGTGGTGGTGCAGGCGTTCGGCCAGATCGCCAAACAGCGAGGGTGCAACCGAAAAATAGAAGGCCTGCACCACGTCCGAGCGGACCTTTTGCGCCAGTTCCGGCCAGCCGCCCTCGCCCTTGGCGTCGATGGCGACATAGTCGAGCGTCGCAAGAAAGGCATTCAGGCTATCGCTGTCCTTGGCCTCTTCGCCGCCGAATTCGGCAATCGCCTCGGCGATCATCGCGCGGTAGCCGCCTGCGTCCATCTCGGACCGCGCCGCCCCGATGATGCGCGATCCGTCAGGCGTCTGGCCGGACCGGAACCGGCGGAACAGCCCCGGCAGGATCTTGCGACGGGCCAAATCACCCGTCCCGCCGAAGATCACCAGATCGAAGGTTTCAACAGGAATGACGCGAGAAACCATGACGTGCTCCGCTGTGCTGCAATTTCGTTAGCGCTAACGCCCGCTGGCTAAAGCATCTTGGCTTGCCTGTCTACAGGCTTTGCCATCCGAAAGAGCGGCAGCACGCACACTGGCCGGGCGGCGGCTTTTTTTGACCGAGCGCTCACGCCTCGAGTTCGGCATCCCAGTAAAGATAATCAAGCCAGCTGTCGTGCAGGTGGTTGGGCGGAAACTTGCGTCCCACGTTGTGCAATTGCGACGGCGCGGGGCGGCGCGGCGGACGGCGCAGAGACATCCCGCTCTGGCGCAGGGATTTCGACCCTTTTTTCAGGTTGCAAGAACTGCAGGCCGCAACCACATTTTCCCAGCTTGTCACACCACCCGCCGCACGCGGCACGACATGGTCAAAAGTCAGATCACCCTTGGCACCGCAATACTGGCAGGAAAACTCGTCCCGCAAGAACAGGTTGAACCGCGTGAACGCGACCTGCCGTTGCGGGGTGACATAATCCTTGAGAACAACGACCGACGGGATACGGATTTCGGTCGAGGGGCTGCGCACATATTCGTCATATTCGCTGACAATCACCACACGGTCGAGCCATGCGGCCTTGATCGCCTCCTGCCACGGCCAGAGCGACAGCGGAAAGTAGGACAAGGGCCGGTAATCCGCGTTCAGCACCAAAGCGGGAAAGTGTTTCAACGACCCCGGGGCGCGCACGAAATCGGTCCGAAATTCTGTCTGCGTCATCGTCATCAATCCCACACCTTGCGTGCGGAGGCCATGCGTACTGGCGTTTCCGCAGCGCTGTCAGATTGACTATATCTCGCGTCAGATTTGTGACAAGCCCCACAATATGTGCCAAAGAAACGCAGGGGCGATGGTCCTACCGTCGGATGGGTGATTTCACCCATCCTTAACCAACACCCCGCCATACCGGCCGCATGACCCACTGCCGCAGATACCGCTGGGACGGCGGCACCTATTTCTTCACCGTGAACCTTGCCGACCGTAGCGCATCGCACCTGACCGATCATATCGACGCCTAGCGACAGGCCCTTGCCATGACCCGAGCAGAGCGGTTGATGCAGATCGATGCGATGGTAGTCCTACCCGATCACTTGCACGCCATCTGGACGCTCGCCGTGGATGATGCCGACTTTTCGACGCGGTGGCGCCTGATCAAATCGCGATTCTCGCGGGCTGTCGGGTTGAAACAGCCGCGCACTGCGTCACAGGTGGCCAAGAACGAACATGGCCTCTGGCAACGCTGTTTCTGGGAACATTGTATCTGGGATGACGCGGATTTTGCCGCCCATCTTGCCTATTGTTGAGGAAATCCGGTGAAACATGGTCTGGTGACGCGGGCCGTGGATTGGCCCTATTCATCGTTGCATCGCGATATCAAAAGAGGGTTGGCTGGGGATGAGTGGACGGGTTAGGCAAGGGTGCAAGCACCCATCCTACGCTTGCTATAAATGCGACGTGTTATGGTGGTGGTGATGCTGGTCACCAAGAAGCAGTTGCGATTGCTCTTGGTGCGATGGAAAGATGTCGGCACATTATACGTTATAATACCGCAACCCCAAAGTATCCGAGATAGCAATGGAAGCAATTTATGAGCTACGGCAAAATATTTCGGAAACCAAAATCAAGGATGGTGCCTTTGATTTACAGAGTTTGGATTGGAATCTTATAGGCTCAGAAGTTTTTCGTAATGCGGCGTTTTCTCTGGAGACTCTATCAGTGTCAGATTATCGGACGCTGATGCCCTTCATTCTGGGGGCAGCTTTTGACAGGGGCGAATTTGTTGCTGATAGCAGTTTTTTATGTGAATATCTTCTAAAACCATTCTACCAGTTTGCATATAGGCATGGCGGTAAAGTATCGGTATTAGGCGAGAATAATGCAAAACATGAATTTGTTCCTGGTTGGGTTTCACCTGCATTAGCAGCTTTTTCAAATCTGGAGCTAAAACTTATTTTTAAGGCTATTTTAGAATGGGAAATGTCAAAAAGTTTTAGTGATACATGGTCAGATGAATTATTAAGCTTGAAGAGAATGGCACACATGGCCGTGTCTGGAAGTGAAGCCTCAGTTTAAGTAGAAAAGCATGTTGCAAACGTGAAACGTAAGCCACCGCCCCTAGGGCACGGTCTACAGCTTTGGCTATGACGGCGAAGCGCGGCGGACCTCGCTGACCTCGACCGCGGGGCGCAACACGACCTATGGCTATACCAACGGCCTGCTGGCGGCGCTCAGCCATGTGCAGTCCGGTGTGGCGCTGACCGCTATGGCTTATGGTTACGCCATTGACGGCCAACTGACCGCGATCACCGATAATCTCGATCCGGCGCGGTCGCTGGCGATCAGCTATGACGATCTGAACCGTCTGATCTGGAATAAACGATGACGTCCCATCGTCAGGTGACGTCACCTGAATGCTCCTCCTCTGCTTCCTCCCGGATGGGGAACACCCCGACCATGATCCGGCTACTGATAAGTTGCATCAGCACGCTGTCGTACTGATCCGCACAGGTCAGGTAGCGGGCAAGGCCATCATCGCCGTCGCGATCTTACCGAAGGGTTCGCGCACCTGCGATCACTCCATCCCCAATCTGTCACGCATGAACGCAAGCGCCACTTGCAGCCCGTCAGGGGCGATGCCATGGGCGGTGCCTTTCATCACATGGGCATAGACTTCGCTCCAGCCGGCCTGTTGCAGCGCCTCTGCCGCCATCGGCAGGGATTGTGGCGGCACGACATCATCCTGATCGCCGTGGATCAAAAGGACGGGCGGACGGCACAGCGCCTCGTCGGCCAGCAGTTCCGGCAGCAAGAGCCGCCCCGAAAAAGCGACGATCCCCGCCACCGCATCCTCGCGACGGGGGGCGACGTGCAGCGCCATCATCGTGCCCTGGCTGAAGCCCAGCACGATCACCTGTTCGGGCAAAAGGTCCTCGTCCACCATCACCCCGTCAAGGAAGGCATCCAGATCGTCGGCGGCGCGTTGCAATCCGGCCTGGCTTTCCTCCTCGCTCGACCCGTCGATCCAGGGGATCGGGAACCACTGGTAGCCCATCGGCGCACCGGCACAGCCTTCGGGCGCGTCGGGGGCCAGAAACAGCGTGTCGGGCATGTGGTCAGCCAAAGGATCGGCCAGCCCGATCAGGTCCGCGCCATTCGCGCCATAGCCATGCAGGAAGATGACGCAGGATTGCGTCTCGCCCGATTGCGGTTCGCGCCGCTGCGCCTGAAGTGCCCGTGTCATCTGATCCCTTCCCGTTCCTTGATGGTCGCGTAATAGGCCCACATGATCCGCGCCGCAACCGACCGCCACGGTGCCCAGGGTTCCGCCATGGCGCGCAGCGCCTTGTCGCGCGGGCGGTCGGGCAGATCGAAGATCACGCGCGCCGCCTCTTGCAGCGCCAGATCGCCGGGGGCGAAGACATCCGCGCGCCCGAGCGAGAACATCGCATAGATTTCCGCCGTCCAGATACCGATGCCTGTCACCTGCGTCAGTTGCGCGATCACCGCGTCGGTGGGCAGATGGTGCAGCCCCGGACAATCCAGATCGGCCAGCGCCAATGCCTTGGCATAGCGCGCTTTCTGCCCGCTCAGGCCAAGCGCGCGCAGATCGTCGGGGCTGGCGGTCGCAATGGCGGTTTGGTCATCCATGCCTGCCGCCAAAAGCCGCCCCATGATCGCATTGGCCGAGGCCACGCTGACCTGCTGGCTGACGATGGCCCCCAAAAGGGCGGCGAAACCGTCAGGTTTCAGGCGCAGCGGCAAGGGGTGAAGTTCAGGAATGATCGCGCCAAAACGCGGCTCGATCCGCGCCAGATGGTCTGCGCCTTCAAGGATGCAGGCGTCCGACGTGATGACCCGCATGGTCATAGCCCCGCCACCCATGCCAAGGCATCCGCAACACTGGGGACCTGCCGCCAGTCTCCGACAGCGGGTCGCGCGACCATCAGCACTGGAATGCCCAGTTCGCGCGCGGCGACCAGTTTGGTCGCACTCGCGTGCCCGCCTGCGTTTTTGACGACCAGCCAGTCGACACGCATACGCTGGAACAGCGCGATTTCATCCAGCACTGAAAACGGTGGACGACCGACCAGAAATTCGCCCCCTGCAAAGGGAAACGGCCCCTCGGGCGGATCGATCTGGCGGCAGATCACGCGCCGCCGCGTCAGGTTGGCGAAGCCGTCCAGCGTCTGGCGTCCGGTGCCAAGGAAAACCGTCGCCCCTTGCGGGATATGGGCGGCGGCCTCCTCCTCCCCGGCGATCTCTGTCCACAAATCCCCCGGCCCTGCCACCCAAGGCGGGCGCAAGAGCTGGCAGAACGGCAGACCCAGATCGGCGCAAACCGTGGCAGAGCGCCGTGTGATCCGTGCCGCAAAAGGATGGGTCGCATCCAGCACGGCATGGATGTGGCGTTGCGCCAGAAAATCGCGAAACCCCTGCTCGCCACCGAAACCGCCGATATGTGTCGCGACCGGCAAAGGCGCCGGATCACGCGTGGCCCCCGCAAGCGAGGCAATGATATCCTGCCCCTGCAAGGCGGTGGCAATCGCACGCGCCTCTGCCGTGCCTGCCAGTAGCAAAAGTGTCATGCCCCCGCCCTCGCGAGCACCGCCCCCGCGCGGTCGATCACGACGATATCGAAGGTCATGCCAGCAAACCGTGTGCTGACCTGCGCCAACGCCGCATCGGCCACCGCCTGCGCAAGCGGCGCACCTGCGATCTGATAAGCTTCAAGCGCGGTGTTGGCGGTGGCCAGTCGCGGATGATCCATCATCCGCGCAAGCCCCGCAAAATCGACCTGAGAGCGCGCCGAATGCAGGTCCATCGCGCCTTGGGCCAACTTGGTGATCTTGCCGATCCCGCCCCCGATCGTGACGCGCGGCACCGGATGTTTCGCCAGATATTTCAGCATCCCGCCCGCAAAATCGCCCATATCCAGCATGGCGTGATCGGGCAGGCCATAAATTGCCTGCACCACGCGTTCGGACGTTGCCCCCGTGCAACCTGCGACATGAGTCAGCCCGCCCGCGCGCGCGACATCAATGCCGCGATGGATCGACGCAATCCAGGCCGCGCAGGAAAACGGCCGCACGATCCCCGTAGTGCCAAGGATCGACAGCCCCCCCGCGATCCCCAGACGGGGGTTCCATGTCTTGAGCGCGATCTCCGCCCCGCCCGGCACAGAGATTTCGATCACGATATCGGTGCTTTGCCCATAAAGCGCCGCCATCTCGCCCACGACATCCGTCATCATCTGGCGCGGCACGGGGTTGATCGCAGGCTCGCCCACGGCAATCGGCAGACCGGCCCGCGTGACCATGCCCACCCCGTCCCCCGCACGGAAAACAACCCCGCCATCTGACGCACTGACCCGCACGACGATGAGCGCGCCATGGGTTACGTCGGGATCATCGCCTGCATCCTTGGTGATCCCGACACTGGCCCAGCCTTCGCCCGCCTCGGCCAAAGCCAGCGGAAATGTCGGCGTCTCGCCCTTGGGCAAGGTGATCGTCACATCGCGCGCAAACGCCCCACCCCACAGCCGGACCAGCGCCGCCTTGGTCGCCGCCGTCGCACAGGCACCTGTGGTCCAGCCACGGCGCAATTCGGTCTGGGGTTTGCGTGTCATCGCCGTGACGATAGGCAGGGCTGCGGATGACGGCAATCGGCAATCGCAGGTCGCAACACCGCTTTCCCTACCGCAAAAAGCGCGGCATAAGCGGGGGATGGACAGCACGATCCCCCTTCCCGGCCATGACTGGCCCGTGATGCAGCCCGGCTGGGTCTGGCTCTGCGGGGCCGGTCCGGGCGATCCTGGGTTGCTTACCTTGCACGCGCTCAACGCGCTGCGGCAGGCCGATGTGGTCATCTATGACGCGCTGGTGCAGGAAGCCATCCTCGACTGGGCACCCCAGGCCGAACTGGTCTATGCCGGCAAGCGCGGCGGCAAACCTTCGGCCAAACAGCGCGACATCTCGCTGCGGCTCGTCGATCTGGCGCGCGCGGGCAAACGGGTGTTGCGGCTGAAAGGCGGCGATCCTTTCGTCTTCGGGCGCGGCGGTGAAGAGGCGCAGACACTGGTGCAACACGGCGTGCCGATCCGGATCATTCCGGGCATCAGTGCGGGCATCGGCGGGCTCGCCTATGCGGGCATCCCCGTCACGCACCGCGACGTGAACCAGTCGGTGACCTTTGTGACCGGCCACGACCAGTCCGGGAACACGCCCGGAAACCTCGATTGGACAAGCATATCAAAAGGGTCTCAGGTGATCGTGATCTATATGGGGATGAAACACATCGCCCAGATCGCAGGCCATCTGATCGCCGCAGGCCGCAGCCTGCACGAACCCGTGGCCGTCGTCACCACGGCGACCACGCAGGACCAGCGCGTGCTCGAAACCACGCTTGGCACCATTGTCGATGACATCGCCGCCGCCAATCTGGAACCGCCCGCCATCATCTGCGTCGGACAGTCAGTGCTGATGCGGCAGGTCCTCGACTGGCAGGGCATGGCGGCGGGCGAGCCACCGCGCAACCTCGACCCTCTGGGCCGGGGATGTGCCGCCGAATCGGCCTGATGCCCCCCTTCTTTTTTCCAAAAATACTCCCGCCGGAGGCGTCCCGGAGGGACTTATGCGCTTTCTGATCAGCGCCCCCGCCTCGGGCAGCGGCAAAACCACGGTGACTTTGGGCCTGTTGCGCGCGTTCAGCCGGACGCAGAGCATCCGCAGCGCCAAATCAGGACCAGATTACATCGACCCCGCCTTTCACGCCGCCGCCTCGGGTGCGGCTTGCGTAAACCTCGATGCCTGGGCCATGACGCCCGACCGGATCAGGACACTCGCCGCAGGCACCGGCCCGCTGATCGTCGAAGGTGCGATGGGCCTGTTCGACGGCGCGCCGCCTGCAGGCAAAGGCTCCAGCGCCGATCTGGCCAAGATCCTGACCCTGCCCGTGGTGCTGGTCATCGACGCAGGGCGCATGGCAGGATCGGTGGGCGCGCTGGCACAAGGTTTCATGCGCTATGACCCTGATCTGCAGGTCGCGGGCGTGATCCTGAACAATCTGGGCTCGCCCCGGCATGAGGCCATGCTGCGAAACGCCTTGCAGGGTGTGACGATCTTCGGCGCGCTCCCGCGCGACCCTGCCCTGCATCTGGGATCACGGCATCTGGGGCTGGTGCAGGCACAGGAACGCCCCGATCTGGAGGTTTTCCTCGACCGCGCCGCCGATCTGATGACGCAGCATCTGGACCTGACCGCGCTGCAAAAGCTCCACACGCCCCGGCCTCGCGCCGGGGCCTCACCCCGCATAGCCCCCCCTGCCCAACGCATCGCCATCGCCCGCGACGCGGCGTTTGCCTTCGCCTATCCGCATCTGCTCGACGACTGGCGCGCAGGCGGGGCAGAGCTGCACTTCTTCTCGCCTCTCGCCGATGATCCGGCGCCGGAGGCTGATTTTATCTACCTGCCCGGCGGCTATCCCGAGCTGCACGCGGGCCGAATTGCGGCGAACGCACGGTTCATGGACAGCCTGCGCCAGTCGCAGGCCACGATCTATGGCGAATGCGGCGGCTATATGGTGCTGGGTGACGGGCTGGTCGATGCGGATGGCACGCGGCACGCGATGGCGGGGCTGTTGCGGCTCGAGACCTCTTTTGCGCAGCGCAAGCTGCATCTGGGCTACCGGCATCTGCATGCGGTGCAAGGCCCCTTTGCGGGACACTGGACAGGCCATGAGTTCCATTATGCGACCACTCTACGCGCCGAAGGGACACCGCTGTTCACCGCCGGTGACGCCACAGGTGCCGCCTTGCCCCCCATGGGGCTGATCGCTGGTCGCGTGTCGGGATCTTTTGCGCATCTGATCGACGCATCGGCCATTGCCTCTGCCGAAACCGAGGCGTAGCAATTCGTCCATGGATCTGATCGACGACAGCCGCGCCAAGCGCAACGTGACCGTGCTGGTGCTGGCGCAGGCCATCCTCGGCGCGCAATTGCCGATGATGTTCGTGATCGGCGGGCTGGCGGGCGGGCAACTGGCCAGCAACCCGTGCTTTGCGACCTTGCCGATTTCGATGATCGTGTTCGGGTCGATGACGACCGCGCCATGGATCAGCCCGCTGATGCAGCGCAACGGGCGGCGGTTCGGCTTCATGATCGGCGCGTTCGGAGGCGCGATGGGCGCTGCGGTCTCAGCCTACGGGCTTTATACCGGATCATTCTTCATGCTGCTGGCGGGGTCGTATTTGAGCGGGATCTACATGTCCGCGCAAGGGTTCTACCGTTTCGCCGCGACTGACACGGCGTCCGAGGCCTTCCGGCCCAAGGCGATTTCCTTTGTCATGGCGGGGGGGCTTTTGTCAGCGGTGATCGGGCCGCAGCTTAACAAGCTGGCACAAGACGCCTTTGTCATCCCGTTTCTGGGCTCTTACCTTGCGATCATCCTGCTCAACCTTGTGGGCGTCGGCCTGTTCTACTGGCTGGATTTGCCCAAGGGGAGCCGGTCGGAACCCAAGGTGCTGAACGCGCTCAAGGGCCGCAGCCGCCGAGAACTGCTGCGCGATCCGCGCATCATCGTGGCGATCATCTGCGGGATGGTGTCCTATGCGCTGATGAACCTTGTGATGACCTCCACGCCTTTGGCCGTTGTAGGCTGCGGCTTCACCACCAACAACGCCAATGACATCGTGTCGCTGCATGTGATCGCGATGTTCGCGCCATCCTTCGTGACTGGCCATCTGATCGCGCGCTTTGGTGTTGAAAAGATCATCGCGACAGGGCTGGTCATCCTTGCCTTGGCGGGGGGTGTGGCCATCGCGGGAGTGGAATTGGCGAATTTCTTCATCGCATTGGCGCTGTTGGGCGTGGGCTGGAATTTCGGCTTCATCGGGGCGACAACCATGCTGGCCGGCGCACACAGGCCCGAAGAACGCGGGCAGGTGCAGGGGTTGAACGACATGCTGGTGTTCGGGATGGTGACGGTTGCGTCGCTGGCAGGCGGTGGATTGCTGAATTGCGCAGGCGGTACCACGGTCGAGGGCTGGAATGCCGTCAATCTGGCGATGATTCCGTTTTTGGTGCTGGCGGGGGCGTCGCTGATCTGGTTGTCGCGGCAGCGCAGGGTTGTGGTGTCGTAAGGGGCGCTGCCCCTCGGCTTCGCCTCACCCCGGAGTATTTTTGGAAAAAAGAAGTTGGTAGGGCTCAGACCCACCAGCCGCGCAAGGCGACATGCGAAAGGCGCAGGCTTTGGCGGAGCGGCGTGAGTTCGAGGCGGCCTTGCAGCGCGGCGTCGGGGTCGTTGGTAGCTTTGGTCAGAACCGGCCGCGTGGCGTGACCAAGCAGCAAAGGGGCGCTGGCCTCTCTAGCAAGTTTGCGGCGCGCCGTGCGGGCGATGTCGAGACGCGCCAAGGCACGTTGCGCGAGTCCGGCGATGCCATCACCACTTGCGTCCAGCAGCGGCTGACGCTGGCGGTCCAGCAGCACGGGCAGCGCGCGCAAGAGGTTTGCGACACCTGTCGCATAGGCGAAATCGGCCACGACGATGTCGTTTGCATTCCCCAGCAGCCGTGCGGCGGTGATCATCGGCCCGCCGCTGGTGGCGTGGATATAGGCGTCGAAATCGTCCCAGTCCGCGAATGGGTCACTGTAGATATCCCAGCGCCGCGCGGCGATGGTCGCATCCAGCGCCTCGGCCCCTGCGGGATCCAGCACAGCCCCAAGAGCATCGACGACCTCGTGACGGCGCACATTGCCGCCTGCCTTGATCTCTTCCAGCGCGTCGCGCCACCATTGCAGGCGCATTTCCGCAATCATCGGTTCCTTGGTCAGCCAGGGCGCGCGGATGATCTCGACGTTGAAGGCATAGACCGGAAACAGCACCCGCCGTGCGGCGACGGGGGCCGCCATGATCGCGCGAAAGCGTTCGGGATCGGCCTTTTCGACCAGAGCGGCGCAGGCGTCAAAGCTCATGCCACGGCGCCGTCCCGCACCAGTTTCCAGTTGATCGCGTCGATCAGCGCATCAAAGGACGCATCCACGATATTCGCGCTGACGCCGACGGTGGACCAGCGGTTACCTTGCCCGTCTTCGCTGTCGATGATGACGCGAGTCACGGCCTCGGTCCCGCCGCCGGTGATGCGGACCTTGAAATCGACCAGTTCGATATCCTCGATCATCGCCTGATAGGGGCCAAGGTCCTTGGCCAAGGCCCGCGCCAGCGCGTTGACAGGCCCACGGTCGCTGCCATCAGGGCCAAGGCTTTCGCTGACGTTGAGAAATTTCTGGCCACGGACCTTGGTCACAACCACAGCCTCGGACAGCGACACCATCTGGTTGCGCTTGTTGCGGCGGCGTTCGACGGTGACGCGGTAGCGTTTGACCTCGAAGAAATTGGGCAAAAGGCCGAGTTCCGCGCGGGCCAAGAGCTCGAAGCTCGCCTGTGCGGTGTCATAGGCATAGCCCAGGGCCTCTTTTTCCTTGATCCGTTCGACGATGCGGGCAAGGGCGGGGTTATCCGCCGCGACCTCGATCCCCGCCTCGGCCAATCGGGCGCGCAGGTTCGACTGGCCCGCCTGATTGGACATCGGCACGATGCGCGTGTTGCCGACGGCCGCAGGGTCGATATGTTCGTAGGTGCTGGGGTCCTTGGCAATGGCGCTGGCGTGCAGGCCGGATTTATGCGCAAAGGCCGAGGCCCCGACATAGGGCGCCTGTTTGACCGGCATGCGGTTGAGGATATCGTCCAGCAGGCGCGAGGCACGGCGCAGCCCGCGCAGCGCGTCAGGGGTGACGCCGGTCTCGAACAGGCTGGCGTAGGGTTCCTTGAGCAGCAGCGTCGGGATCAGGGTCGTCAGATTGGCATTGCCACAGCGTTCGCCCAGACCGTTCAGCGTGCCTTGCACCTGCCGGACGCCCGCCATCACGGCGGCGAGCGACCCCGCTACGGCGGTCTCGGTGTCATTGTGGGTATGAATGCCCAGATGGTCGCCGGGGATGCCGCTCGCGATCACCGCTGTCACGATGCGGGCGATGTCGTCGGGCAAGGTGCCGCCGTTGGTATCGCACAGCACGATCCAGCGTGCGCCAGCGGCAAAGGCTGCGTGGACAACCTCCAGCGCATAGGCGGGGTTGGCCTTGTAGCCGTCAAAGAAATGTTCCGCGTCGAATAGGGCCTCGCGCCCCTGTTCGGCAAGATGGGCGAAACTCGCGCGGATGTTTTCGACGTTCTCGTCGAGGGTGATGCCAAGGGCTGTCGTGACATGGAAATCATGCGCCTTGCCGACAAGGCAGACCGACCCTGTGCCCGCATTGAGCACGGCGGCCAGCACGTCGTCGTTGTCGGCCGAACGCCCTTGGCGTTTCGTCATGCCAAAAGCGGTGAGGCGGGCGCGGGTCGCGGGGGGGCTCGCGAAAAACTCCGTATCGGTCGGGTTTGCCCCCGGCCAGCCGCCTTCGATGTAATCAAGCCCCAGCCCGTCCAGCACGGCGGCGATCTGGTGCTTTTCCTTGGCCGAGAATTGCACACCTTGGGTCTGCGCGCCGTCGCGCAGGGTGGTGTCGTAAAGGTAAATGCGGTCTTTATGCATCTGGCGCTGTCCAAAATTTTCGCCGAAAATTTTGAGCGGGGATGAAGAATTTTTGACAAAAATTCTTCATCCGAGCCCACCGAGTTTCGACGCATCAAAATCGGGGCCCGGCGTCCATGTCGCCTGCCCGCCCACATCGGTCACCTGCACGCCTGCGGCGGTCAGGATATCGCGCACCTCGTCGGCCTGCGCCCAGTCCTTGGCGGCGCGGGCGGCAGCGCGGGCGGTCAGCAGGGCATCGACACGCGCGGCGACGGCGGGTGTGACACCCGGCCCCGCCTCTGCCCCGTCGAACAGCGGGATCGCGGACCAGTCGCGCACCAACCCGAGCATCTCCATCCCGTGGGCAAAGCCTGCAAGGGCTGTCGGTGTCTTGCCTTTGGCAAGCACATGCAGCCGCGCGATGGCGCCCGATGTGTTCAGGTCATTGGCCAGCACGCCGAGGAATTCGGCATCCGCCTGCCATTTGCCGTCCGCCTTCAGCGCGCGGATCAGGTCGGGGCCGAAGCCATGGCCGTGCAGGATGCCGTACCAGCGGCGGAGCGTCAGGTCAGCCTCGGCGCGGCGGGCCTCGGTCCAGTCCATCGTCTTGCTGTAATGGGTGCCGAGCATGACAAGGCGGATCACCTCGCCCGGAATACCCTGATCGAGCAGGTCGCGGATGGTAAAGAAATTGCCCAGGGATTTGGACATTTTCTTGCCCTCGACCTGCAGCATTTCATTATGGACCCAATAGCGCGCGAATTCGCCATGCGGATGGGCGCAAGAAGACTGCGCGATCTCGTTTTCGTGATGCGGGAATTGCAGGTCATTTCCGCCGCCATGAATGTCGAAACTTTCCCCCAGCAATTCATGCGCCATCGCGGAGCATTCGATATGCCAACCCGGACGGCCATAACCCCAGGGGCTGTCCCAGCCCGGCACGCCGTCGCCTGACGGTTTCCACAGCACGAAATCCATCGGGTTGCGTTTGTAGGGCGCGACCTCGACCCGCGCACCGGCAATCATGTCGTCGATGGACCGGCCCGACAGCGCGCCGTATTCGGCATAGCTTTCGACGGCGAACAACACATGGCCTTCGGCCTCGTAGGCGTGATCCTTGGCGACAAGATCCGCGATCATTGCGATCATCTGGCCGATGTATTGCGTGGCGCGGGGTTCATGCGTGGGACGCAGCGCGCCAAGGGCGTCCATATCGGCATGATACCAGCCGATGGTTTCGGCTGTGATATCACCGATGGCGCGCCCGCTTTCGGCCGCGCGCGCGTTGATCTTGTCGTCCACATCGGTGAAATTGCGCACATAGGTCACGTGTTTCGCGCCATAGACATGGCGCAGCAGCCGGAACAGCACATCAAACACCAGAGACGGGCGCGCGTTGCCCAGATGGGCGCGGTCATAGACCGTGGGTCCGCACAGATACATCCGCACATTACGCGCGTCGATCGGAACGAAGTCTTCGCGTTTGCGGGTTTTGGTGTTGTGCAGCCGGATGGTGGTCATGATGCCTCGCGCGCAGGGTTATGCTGCGGGCTTAGCTGCTTGCGATCTGGTGTGAAACGACAAAAAGCGGCCCGCGACGGATGTCAGCAGGGAATAATGCAGCAGATAATGGTGCAAATGCTCTTCATGAGGATTGCCTAGCGCCAAATGCCGCCCAAGGCAACGAAAAAGGGCCTGCGCGTGCTGCGCAGGCCCTTCGTCCGATCAGGTGATCAGATTAGAACTGGAACGACACGCGGGCCGTTGCAGTTGTGGCGCGGACGCCCAGACCTGGAGTCGCTTCCAGATCGCCTTCATAGAACTTGTGCTGCAGAACTTCGCCGCCGATCAGGATGCTGTCGGAGAACTTGTATGCAACGCCGGCACCGTAAAAGTCGCCGTCAAACTCTGCATCAGACTCGCCGCCGCTCTGGTTTGCGCGAACAACGCCACCTGTGACGTATGGCAGGAACGCGCCTGCGTCATAGCCAACGCGGGCTTTCAGACGCAGGATGCTGTCCAGGTCTTGGCCATTTGCGCTAATGTCGGTCAGGTCGTAATCGGCTTCTGCGCCAAGAACGATCGAACCGAGGTCATACATGTAACCGGCATGCACACCACCGATCAGGCCGTCCAGATCAGGCTGTTCGGGCTGCGCAGAGATCGTCAGATCGCCGTAACCCAGCTGGCCACCGACGTAGAAGCCGGTCCAGTCAGAGCCGCGCATCACTGGTGCGGGTGCGGGTGCGACCGGGGTTGGTGCCACTGTCTCGACGGGCTGGGCCAAACCGCCAGCGGTGGCCATGCCTGCGGCCAGTGCGAGCGGTGCTGCCAGCATCGCGGTGCGTGCGAATTTGAATGTGGTGGTCATTTTTTATTCTCCGTGTTTTCGGGTTGTCGTGTGATGCGTATTTGACAGCTAAACCGGAGCGTTCAACCGGCCTCACAGCGCTGTGATGGAAATGGGCGGGTTTGACCCCAATTACCGTGCCGCTCGGCCAGTATCCGCCCAACATCGCGACAAAAACGCAACAGTCAGCACAAAAATAACAGGGGCTTTGCAAGGGTTTAGAAAGTATCCGGTGACATGGACGTGTGAATCATTAGCGTTTCGTTCCCGATGTTCACACGAGCGTAATGAGCGGGTAGGTCTTCCACCGCGCTATTCCCCTCGGATGGCGTGGAAGTTGCACCGGCAAGCGCTCAGACGATCGCCCGCGCCGGTGGCAGCGCAACCCGACCGCCGCACACCGGCTGCGGCACGCCCGTCGTGCCCGGCGCCGACAGCGGGAGCCCTCGCAGGACCCGCACAGCCAGATAGGCAAAAGCCTGCGCCTCGAGCATGTCACCGTCCAGCCCCACCGCCTCGACCGGATCGACGGGCAGGCCGCAGGCCGCAGCCAGCCCCGCCATCAGCGTCGCATTGTGCCGCCCGCCGCCTGTGACCAGCAACCGCTCGGGCGGGCGCGGGCAGAGCGACAGACCCGACGTAACCGACCAGACGACTGCCTGCGTCAAGGTGGCGATGGCATCGGCATCAGTTAGATGGGCTGTGGCTGGGCCAAGTTTGCGGAAATGATCCCGGTCGAGCGACTTGGGTGCTGGTTTTGCGAAATAGGGATCGGCGCGGAAATCGGCCAGCGCCGCCATATCCGCCGTGCCAGCAGCGGCGACCTTCCCGCCGTCGTCCTGCACACGACCAAAGCGCGCGCGCATCGCATCATTGATCGGCGCATTCGCAGGCCCGGTGTCGAACGCAAGCAAAGCCCCCGGATCAGCCGGATCGGCACAGGCCGGATCGACCCATGTCAGATTGCCTACCCCGCCAAGGTTCAGGAATGCGACGGGCGCGCGCGCACCCATCCATTTGGCCAGCGCGAAGTGATAAAACGGCGCCAGTGGCGCACCCTGCCCGCCTGCCGCCACATCAGCGCTGCGGAAATCCCAGACAACCGGACAACCCAAAGCCGCGGCCAGCCTGTCCCCGTTGCCGCATTGATGCGTGCCGCGCCCGCCGGGGTCATGCGCAAGCGTCTGCCCGTGGAACCCCGCAACGGCGACGTCGGGAAACCCCGCCATAACCGCGATATGCACGTCCTCCACGATACGGGCCGCGGCGGTGACATCCTGATCCGGCCAAAGCCCGAGATGCGCGCGCAGCACCTCCTGTTCGGCAGGGCTATAGGCGCGATAGGCGACAGGGCCGAACCCGAAGATCTTTACACCATCGGTTTCGACCACGGCGGCGTCGACTCCGTCCAGTGACGTCCCCGACATCGTGCCCAGGGCTGTGACCGCGATCCCCTCCAACATCTGCTTTCCCTCATGCCCTGCGCTGACTATAGAGTGCTGATGCGACATTAGGAACAAAGCGATGACTTACCACCCCAAATCCGATTTCATGTCCGTGATGATGGAACGCGGCTTTCTGGCCGACTGCACCGATTATCAGGGGCTGGACGATGCGTTGAGCAAGGGCGTGGTCACCACTTATATCGGCTATGACGCCACCGCGAAATCGCTGCATGTGGGGCATCTGCTGAATATCATGATGCTGCGCTGGCTGCAAAAGACCGGCCACCAGCCGATCACCCTGATGGGTGGCGGGACGACCAAGGTCGGCGATCCCAGCTTTCGCGCCGATGAACGCCCGCTGCTGACACCCGACCAGATCGACGCCAATATCGCAGGCATGCAGCAGGTGTTCGCCAAATACCTGACCTATGGTGACGGCCCGACCGATGCCCTGATGCTGAACAACGCCGAATGGCTTGACGGGTTGAACTACCTCGATTTCCTGCGCGACATCGGGCGGCATTTCAGCGTCAACCGGATGCTGGCGTTCGAGAGCGTTAAATCGCGGCTGGACCGCGAACAGTCCCTGTCATTCCTCGAATTCAACTACATGATCCTGCAAGCCTATGATTTCCTTGAACTGAACCGCCGCTATGGCTGCCTGTTGCAGATGGGCGGGTCGGATCAATGGGGCAATATCATCAACGGGATCGACCTGACGCGCCGCGTGCTCGACCATGAAATCTACGGCCTGACCTCGCCTTTGCTGACCACCAGCGACGGGCGCAAGATGGGCAAATCGGCGGGCGGGGCTGTCTGGCTGAACGCCGATATGCTGTCGCCTTACGAATTCTGGCAGTTCTGGCGCAACACGACCGATGCGGATACGGGGCGGTTCCTGAAGCTCTACACCGAACTGCCGTTGGATGAATGCAACCGTCTGGGTGCCTTGCAAGGGTCCGAGATCAACGCCGCCAAGATCATCCTCGCCAACGAAGTGACAGCCCTGCTGCACGGGGCCGAGGCTGCAGCGACAGCAGAGGCCACCGCGCGCGAGGTCTTTGAAAAAGGCGGCGTGGGCGACGATTTGCCGACGCTGACGCTGGGGGTCGCGGAACTGGGCGATGGCATGTCGATTGCGCAGATCATCGTGCGCGCGGGTCTGGCCGCCACCGGCAAGGAGGCCAAGCGCCTGATCGCGGAAAACGGCGCGCGGCTGAACGACGAACCGCTGACCGATGCGGGCCTGATGGTCGATGCGGCGATGCTGGCACAGCCGATCAAACTGAGCGCCGGAAAAAAACGCCACGCGCTGGTGCAGCTGAGCTAAGGGGCCGCGCCCGACGCGCCCCCTTTCCCATCTTCCGAGCGCGTCAATCGCGCAAGCGCGATTTGATGTAATCCCCGCCGGAGGCAACCGTGCATGGCCCTGCCATGCACGGTGCTTACAGCAGCAACAAACTGACCAGTTGGATCGTAACCCCGATGGGAAAAGTGATCGCTCCGGCGACAAGTGCCGCACCCAGCACTGTGGGGCGCACAGATTGGGCTGTGACGCCCTCTACGGCACGGGTTTCGTGATTCGTCTTTTTCATGCGCCCATTAGCGCAGCCTGAGATGTCTGATGTCTTAACAGGGGCAAGGAAAACCATTCATCGCCGCAACAACAGCATCCGCGTTTCAAGATTGGTACGAGAGCCACGTTCCGCCGGTCAGGCGGCACATGGATCAAGACGGACGCGCTTTGAGCGGCAATCACGTCTGGCCAGCAGGTGGATCGGGGGTTAAGACAGAAAAAGACGAATATCCGGACTGCGCATGACCGACACCATCCTTTCCCGCTGCGAGGCTCAGGGCCTGCGTCTGACCGATCAGCGCCGCGTGATCGCGGGCGTGCTCGAAGCTGCCGACGACCACCCCGATGTCGAGGAACTCTATCACCGCGCCTCGGCCGTTGATCCGAAAATCTCGCTCGCCACGGTCTACCGCACCGTCAAACTGTTCGAGGAATCGGGTATTCTGGAAAAGCACGAATTCGGCGACGGGCGCGCCCGTTACGAGGCCGCCGACCGCGACCACCACGACCATCTGATCGACATGCACACGGGCGAGGTGATCGAATTCGTCGATGCCGAGATCGAGGCATTGCAGGAACGCATCGCCGCCAAGCTGGGCTATCGGTTGATGGGGCACCGGCTGGAACTTTACGGGCTGCCGCTCCAGAAAAAGGATCATTGATCGTTGGAAAACCTGCGCGGTGCGGCCTTCATGGTCCTGGCGATGTTCTGCTTTGCGCTGCTCGACACCACGATCAAGCTGTTGTCGCAATCCATGTCCGTGGGGCAGGCGCTGGCGCTGATCAGTATCGGCATTCTGGTGCTGCTTCTGGGCTGGTCGGTGGTGCAACGCATCCCGCTCTGGCAGGCCGAATACCGCAACGGCCGCGTGATCCTGCGTAGCCTGAGCGAAGTGGTCGGCACCTGCCTGATCTCGCTGGCGCTGTCATTGGTGCCGCTGACGACCGCTTCTGCGGTGATTCAGGCGACCCCGCTGGTTGTGGCGATGGGTGCGGGGCTGTTTCTGGGGCAAAGCATCGGCTGGCGGCGCTGGATCGCGATCATCGTGGGGTTTGGCGGCGTGCTGCTGATCATCCGGCCCGGGCTTGAAGGCTTCAACCCCGCGACCCTGCTGGCCGTCGCAGGCATGCTGGCGCTGGCGTCACGCGACCTACTGACGCGCGCGCTGCATGTCACGCTGTCGGGCGTGCAACTGGGCATCCACGCCTTTGCCTTCGTGCTGCCGGCCTCGCTGGTGTTGATGGTCGTGCAAGGCCAGTCGCTGGTGGCGCTCGACGCGCGCACCTGGGCGCTGGTGCTGGCGGGGGCGTTCATCGGGGTTCTGTCCTATCTGTCGATCATCGCGGCCACACGCGGCGGCAATGCGGGCGTGATTTCATCATTCCGTTACAGCCGGATGATCTTTGCGCTGGTGATCGGATTTGTCGTCTTTGGCGAACGCCCCGATGCCGCGACACTGATCGGGGCGGCGATCATCATCACTTCGGGCATTTTCACGCTCTGGCGCGAAGCCCGGATGCGCCGCGCTTCCCTTGCGGAACAAGCCGCGTTATAGACGCGGTGATACCGCTAACACCGCTTCCAAAGGAGCCTTTCATGACCACGATCATCGATATTCACGCCCGCGAAATCCTCGACAGCCGGGGCAACCCCACGGTCGAAGTCGATGTGGTTCTGGAAGACGGCACCATGGGCCGCGCCGCCGTGCCATCGGGGGCATCCACCGGCGCGCATGAGGCGGTTGAGCGCCGCGACGGCGACAAATCGCGTTACATGGGCAAAGGCGTGCTGGAAGCCGTCGCCGCGGTGAACGGCGAAATCGCCGAAGCCATCCTTGGCTTTGACGCCACCGAACAGGTCGGCATCGATATGACGATGATCGAGCTGGACGGCACGGCCAATAAATCCCGCCTTGGCGCGAATGCGATCTTGGGCGTGTCGATGGCCGTGGCCAAGGCGGCAGCGGATTTCACCAGCCAGCCGCTTTATCGCTATATCGGCGGCACATCGGCCCGCACCCTGCCCGTGCCGATGATGAACATCATCAACGGCGGCGAACATGCCGACAACCCGATCGACATTCAGGAATTCATGATCATGCCCGTTGCTGCCGCGAATATCCGCGAAGCCGTGCGCATGGGGTCCGAAGTGTTCCACACGCTGAAGAAAGAACTCTCTGCCGCGGGTTTCAGCACCAGCATCGGGGATGAGGGCGGTTTCGCCCCCGCCATCGGATCGACCCGCGAGGCGCTGGATTTCATCATGAAAGCGATCGAAAAGGCAGGCTACACCCCGGGTGCGGATATCTATCTGGCGCTCGATTGCGCCGCGACCGAATATTACAAGGGCGGCAAGTATGAAATGGCGGGCGAAGGCGCCTCGCTGACCAGCCAGCAGAACGCCGAATATCTGGCGAAACTGGCCGCCGACTATCCGATCATCAGCATCGAGGACGGCATGTCCGAGGATGACTGGGACGGCTGGAAAATGCTGACCGAGATGATCGGCGACAAGGTGCAGCTGGTGGGCGACGATCTCTTCGTGACCAACCCTGCGCGTCTGGCCGAAGGCATCAAGCGCGGCTGCGCCAATTCCATGCTGGTCAAGGTCAACCAGATTGGCACCCTGACCGAGACCCTGCAAGCCGTCGATATGGCGCATCGCGCGCGCTATACCAACGTGATGTCGCACCGCTCGGGCGAAACCGAGGATGTGACCATCGCCGACCTCGCCGTCGCCACGAATTGCGGGCAGATCAAGACAGGCTCGCTGTCGCGGTCGGACCGGCTGGCGAAATACAACCAGCTGATCCGGATCGAGGAAATGCTGGGCGAGACGGCGACCTATGCCGGTCGGTCGATTTTGCGATAAGGTGCGTTGAAACGCACCCTTCGAGGTCCGGTTATGACCGCTGACGAGATCATCGCACATCTGAACCTGGCCCCCCATCCAGAAGGGGGCCATTACCGCCAGACATGGGTCGCCGAAAATGCGGGCCGTCCGGTTGGGACCTGCATCTATTTCCTGCTCAAGGACGGTGGTGCGAGCCACTGGCACCGTGTCGATGCGGTGGAGATATGGCACTATTATGCAGGCGCGCCGCTGGTCCTGTCGCTGGCGGCGGATGATGCGGGGCCTGCGGTGGATCATGTGCTGGGGCCGGATCTGACCGATGGACAGCTGCCGCAAGTGATCGTGCCGGAACAGCACTGGCAGGCGGCCCGCACCACGGGCGACTGGACGCTGGTGGGCTGCACCGTGTCGCCGGGGTTTCTGTTCTCTGGCTTTACGCTGGCGGAGCCGGGGTTCGATATTCCGAAAGGTTAAGGGCGCTGCTCCCGCCCCGGACTTGATCCGGGGCCTCGACCGGACGTTGTCCGGTCTCACCAACGAGTATTTTGGGAAAAAAGAAGCGCTGCAAACCCGAAGGTTGCGGCGCTTTTCGTTTTGTCGGCCTCTTTCGCAGGCTCAGCTACAGCCGCTCGTCCCGCCGCAGGTATTGCACTTCATACAGGTCCCATTCCGCACCAGCGTGTAGTTGCCGCATTCGCCGCAGGCCTCGCCTTCGTAGCCTTGCATCTTGGCCTTGTCGCGGGCGGAGAGCGTGCTGGTTTCCGTGACCACGGCGGTCATCGTCGCCGTGCCGCTGACCAGTGCTGCAGAGCTGACGCCTGTTTGCAGCGCCATCAGGTCCTGCGGCATCCGCTTGCGCAGATAGCCGGTGGACGAGATCTGCTTGAGCACCTCCAGCGACCGCGACGCCGCGTTTTCGCTGGGTGTGCGGACGTTGGAGACGCCTTCCGCCTCGCCCCGGCCGATGTCGTCGAAGGCCGCGCCTTCGGGTTTGACATGAGCGAGGTCAGTGCGGTCGAGGTAGCTGACCGCGAGTTCGCGGAAGATGTAATCAAGGATCGAGGTCGCGTTCTTGATGCTGTCGTTGCCCTGCACCATGCCCGCGGGTTCGAACTTGGTGAAGGTGAACGCGTCGACGAACTCCTCCAGCGGCACGCCGTATTGCAGGCCGACCGACACGGCGATGGCGAAGTTGTTCATCATCGCGCGGAAGCCCGCGCCTTCCTTGTGCATGTCGATGAAAATCTCGCCAAGCTGGCCGTTTTCATATTCGCCGGTGCGCAGATAGACCTTATGGCCGCCAACG
Organism: Yoonia sp. 72; assembly: GCF_034652275.1. NCBI lineage: Bacteria > Pseudomonadati > Pseudomonadota > Alphaproteobacteria > Rhodobacterales > Paracoccaceae > Yoonia > Yoonia sp. 72. The sequence goes on from NZ_JAXIWG010000001.1 coordinate 554,154, forward strand.
ATGGCCTTTTGGGTGTAACCCTTGCGCCGCTGTGGCATCTTTTCGCGTTCGCGGTTGCGGATTTCCTGCACGATAATCCGTTCCACGATCTTTTCGGCTAGCACGGCCGCCTTTTCATGGTGGTTACCGCTTTCGAGCACTTCGCGCGCGTCATCGTCATCCTCGACTAAGGCAGAAGCCAAGGGCTGCGACAATTTCGAGCCGTCACGGTAAAGCGCGTTAGCTTTCACACCCAGCGACCAGGACAGTTCATAGGCTTTCTGGCAATCCTCGATCGTTGCGTCATTGGGCATGTTGATCGTCTTGGAGATCGCCCCCGAGATGAAGGACTGCGCTGCCGCCATCATATAGATATGGCTGTCAACGCTCAGATAACGCTTGCCTTTCTTGCCGCAGGGGTTGGCGCAGTCGAAGACGGAATAGTGTTCTTTCTTCAGGAACGGCGCGCCTTCGAGCGTCATGGTGCCGCAGACATGGTCGTTGGCCGCTTCGATATCCTGCTTGGAATAGCCCAGATGGCGCAGCAGATCGAAGGTCGGATCGTTCAGCTTTGCCTCGGGGATACCGAGCGTCTTGGTGCAGAAATCCGTCCCCAGCGTCCACTGGTTGAACACAAAGCGGATATCGAAGGCCGAGCGCAAGGCGCCTTCAACCTTGTCGAGTTCCGCCTGCCCGAAACCATGCCCGATCAGCGAGGTGTGGTTGATCGCGGGCGCCTGCCCCATAGAGCCGTGGCCGACCGCATAGGCGATGATTTCCTCGATCTGGGCGGAACCATAGCCGAGCTTTTCCAGCGCTGCCGGCACCGATTGGTTGATGATCTTGAAATAGCCGCCACCGGCCAGTTTTTTGAACTTCACCAGTGCGAAATCAGGCTCGATCCCGGTTGTGTCGCAATCCATGACCAGACCGATGGTGCCGGTTGGTGCGATGACGCTGACTTGGGCGTTGCGATAGCCGTGCTTTTCACCAAGGCGCAGGGCCTCGTCCCAGCTTGCGGTGGCCAGTTTGACCAGACGGTCATCGGGGCAGTTGGCATGGTCGAGCGGCACGGGCTTGACGTCCAGCGCTTCATAGCCGTCTGCCTTGCCATAGGCAGCGTTGCGGTGGTTGCGGATCACGCGCAACATGTGCTTGGCGTTCTTGGCATAGCCCGGAAACGCGCCCAATTCGCCCGCCATTTCGGCGGATGTCGCATAGGACACGCCGGTCATGATCGCGGTCAGGGCGGCGCCCATAGCGCGGCCTTCGTCGCTGTCATAGCCAAGGCCCATGTTCATCAAGAGACCGCCGATATTGGCATAGCCAAGGCCCAAGGTGCGGAAGTCGTAAGAGCGTTGGGCAATTTCCTTGGACGGGAACTGCGCCATCATCACAGAGATTTCCAGTGTCACGGTCCACAGACGCGTGGCGTGCATGTAATCTTCGACCTGAAACTGCCCGTCCTTGTAGAAGGTCAGCAGGTTCATCGACGCAAGGTTGCAGGCCGTGTCGTCAAGGAACATGTATTCCGAGCAAGGGTTCGATCCGCGGATCGCGCCATCTTCGGGGCAGGTGTGCCATGCGTTGACGGTGTCATGGTACTGGATGCCCGGATCGGCACAGGCCCAAGCGGCATGGCCCACCTGTTCCCAAAGATCGCGTGCTTTGATGATTTTCGCGACTTCGCCGTTCTTGCGGTTGATCAGCTTCCACATCTCGTCATTCTCGACGGCCTTGAGGAAGGCGTCGGTCACACGGATCGAGTTGTTGGAGTTCTGGCCCGAGACGGACGAATAGGCTTCCGAATCCCAGTCGGTGTCATAGGTCGGGAATTCGATGCTGGTGTGGCCCTGCTTGGCGTAGTCCAGCACGCGCTTGATATAGGTCTCGGGGATGGCGGACCGCTTGGCATCCTTGACTGCGGCGGCCAGCGTTTCGTTGGTCTTGGGGTCATAGGCGGCAACGGCGTCACCGTCCCACGATTTGATCGCCGCGAAGATCGCGTTCAGATAGCGTTCATGCATCTTGGACCCGGCGACGATGCTGGCCACCTTCTGTTCCTCGATCACCTTCCAGTTGATGAATTCCTCGATATCGGGGTGATCGGCATCGACGATGACCATCTTGGCCGCACGGCGTGTGGTACCGCCCGATTTGATCGCACCAGCGGCACGGTCACCGATTTTCAGGAACCCCATCAGGCCCGACGATTTGCCGCCGCCGGACAGCTTTTCGCCCTCGCCGCGCAGTGACGAGAAGTTGGTGCCGGTGCCGGAGCCGTATTTGAACAGGCGCGCTTCGCGCACCCAGAGATCCATGATCCCGCCTTCGTTGACCAGATCGTCCGCGACGGACTGGATGAAGCAGGCATGTGGCTGGGGATGTTCGTAGGACGAGGTGGATTTGGTCAGTTCGCCGGTCTGGTAATCGACATAATAATGCCCCTGTGCGGGGCCATCGATACCGTAAGCCCAATGCAGGCCGGTGTTGAACCACTGCGGGCTGTTGGGGGCGGCGCGCTGGCTGGCCAGCATATAGCGCATCTCGTCGAAATAGGCGCGGGCGTCTTCTTCGGTGGTGAAATAGCCGCCTTTCCAGCCCCAATAGGTCCAGGCACCCGCCAGACGGTCGAACACCTGCTTGGCGCTGGTTTCACCGCCGAAGGTTGCGTCTTTGGCTGGCACGGATTTCCACAGGAACTCCGGCACACCCTTTTCTTTGACCCGCTTGGTTGCGGAGGGCACACCTGCCTTGCGGAAGTATTTCTGCGCGATCACGTCGGATGCGACCTGGCTCCAACCGGCGGGAATTTCACAATCATCCAGCTTGAACACGATCGTGCCGTCCGGATTGCGGATCTCGGAGGTCGTCGTCTTGAACGCGAGTGCTGCATAGGCATCCGCGCCTTCGGTCGTGAAATTCCGTTCGATTTTCATGTCTCTGCCCCTTTTGGTGGCCGTCGTTGCGGCCCGCATCTGTTAGGCACCGCAGGCGCGGCGCAGGATCATCTGACGATTGCAGCAAGGTGGCCTGCGACCGGACAACACAGTTGTCCCGTCAAAGACCGTCTATCGGCTGAACGCCTGCCTGTTGAATCGTACCCCGTGCCGACGCTACATCTGGTGTGTGCTGCGGCGGCTCGCACAAGGTGACGTATCTAGCCCTAGTGGGTCAACGGATTTTTCATACTAAATACGGATTAAATCGGTTGACGTTCTGCGCTTGGGATTCGGGCGCACGGGCGGCATGATTCATCCACCAAACTGTCCACAGACCGCGCACGCGAAGACGCGCAAAGAAAGTCTTTGCATCGGCTGGCTTAGGCGGGAAAACGTGATGATGACATGAATTTGCCCACAACGGGCTGCCTGTAAAACGGGCAGGATTACAACGCGCAACGGTTGCAGCACTGCAACAAGCGCGCAGTCACCAAGATCGCAAAACTGGGATTTAATGGTCGGGGCGGAGAGATTCGAACTCCCGACCCTCTGTTCCCAAAACAGATGCGCTACCAGACTGCGCTACGCCCCGAACCGAGACTGTCTTTAGCCCCCCTCGACCGATTTGAAAAGCCCTAACTGTCGGTCTTTTCACCACAAGGCAAAATTGCGTCGGGTCCGAAACTGGGATGCTGCATCACATCGCCTGCCGCGATTCCCAGACGCGCGCTCATCCCGCCATTGATCTCGAGCACCATCTGAACCCCATCCCCACCGGGAATTGGCGTCAGGTCGCCGGGGATTGCATTTTCATGCACCCGCAGGATTTCGCCGTCGGGGCTGGCAAAGATCATATCAAGCGGGATCAGCGTGTTCTTCATCCAGAAACTGACCGCTTGGGGCTGTTCGTAGATGAACAGCATACCCGCCATGCGGGGCATATCTTCGACAAACATCAGGCCCTGCGCGCGAGTCGCAGGCGTATCGGCGATTTCGACGTTGAAGGTCGCCTGCCCCCACCCGCCCGATATCGTCACACGGTCATCGGCACAGGCAGCAGCTGCCCCCTGCGCGGCCAAGGCCAGACCGACGGCAAGAATCACCGTTTTCATTTCACTGCACTTTCCCAGCCGACAACCTCGATCGCCATGCGCCCGCGTTCGCCATCCACAAGCCGCAGGCCGATCGCCTCGCCCGATTGCAGGTCCGACAGGCCGGAGCGGCGCAAAACCTCGATATGGATGAACACGTCATCCGATTTGCCGAACACATTGGCAAAGCCGAATCCCTTGGCCTTGTCGAACCATTTTACCCGGGCGGGTTCCACGGGGCGGCTGGCAATGTCCTCGGGGGTGAAATCCACCATGTCGCGCAGCGGCACAGCCGAATCGGTTTGCGGTGGCGTGATCGAGATGACCTCGACCGCCTGCAGGCCACGTTGCGTATCCTGCACCATCATGTCGATTCGCGACCCGTCCACGACCGAGCCCTGACCGAAGTTGCGCAGCACATTGGCGTGCAACAGGATATCAGGCCCACCCAGTTCCGCGATTACAAATCCGAAACCCTTTGTAGGATCAAACCACTTAACCTGACCTTGCACCCGCCGGAGGTAGGCGGTGTCTTGCGTTTCCATTTCATCTTCCTTTTGACGCAATGTCTGTCCTGCATTGCGTCGATCAACTGTTCTGTTTCACCGCATCGTTGCGTAGCCAAGCCACAGGATGACGGAGTCTTCAGGCCTCATACCCTCACGGGTTCAGGCGGGTAACCGTCCAACCTTCCTGATCGGACCCGCGCGTCCACCGAAACCGGTCATGCAGGCGAAACGCGCCGTCCGACCAGAACTCGATTTCAAGCGGATTGATCCGAAACCCACCCCAGTAATGCGGTCGATCCGGATCGGTTCCAAGCTGAAGCGTTTTTTTTGCAACGTCCGCCATCAAGGCGCTGCGCGACTCCAGCGGTTGCGATTGCCGCGACGCCCAGGCGCCAATCCGGCTTTTGAGCGATCTGGACTTGTAATAGGCGTCCGCGATCGGCCCGTCCTCGCGCGTAACAAGTCCCCGGACACGAATTTGGCGCGCCAGAGACTTCCAATGCATGACGAATGCCGCCTTGCCTGCCGCGTCAATTTCGACGGCTTTGCGGCTTTCGTAATTGGTATAAAAAACAAATGCTGCCGGTTCGATCTCCTTTAACAACACCATCCTGACATTGGGCAAACCCGACGCATCGACCGTGGCCAAAGCAATCGCATTGGGGTCCGAAGGTTCAGCTTGCTCAGCTGCCCGAAGCCACTGCTGCGCAATGACAAACGGGTCTTCACCCGCAAAAATGCCCGTCCGATCAGACATTGCCGATCCTCACATAGGCCCCCACAGTCAGGCTTAGGACCAAACAGAGACAGTATCAACCTTTTTGAAGGATTGTTCTCGACCTGCTGGCATCTAGGCAACGCACCTGCGCCCGTGCTAGGCACCACCAAACAAATCGTGAAGGGTGCAGCGATGACATCGCAATTGATGCAAGGCAAACGCGGGCTGATCATGGGATTGGCGAACGACAAATCGATCGCCTGGGGCATTGCCAAGGCCTGTGCAGATGCAGGCGCGGAACTTGCCTTTTCCTATCAGGGCGAGGCGCTGAAAAAACGCGTGGACCCGCTGGCGGAATCGGTCGGCTCCACCACGGTCCTGCCCTGTGATGTGGGTGACGAGGCGTCGATCGACGCGCTTTTCGCTGCCCTCGAGGCGAAATGGGGCAAGCTCGATTTCGTGGTCCATGCGATCGGCTTTTCGGACAAGAACGAATTGCGCGGCCGCTATGTCGATACCAGCCGGTCCAATTTTCTGATGTCGATGGATATCTCGGTCTATTCCTTCACCGCCGTGGTGCAGCGCGCCGAAAAGATGATGACCGATGGCGGGTCCTGCCTGACGCTCACCTATTATGGCGCCGAAAAGGTGATGCCGCATTACAACGTGATGGGTGTCGCCAAGGCCGCACTGGAAGCTTCCGTGCGCTATCTGGCCGAGGATCTGGGCAAGAAAAACATCCGCGTCAACGCGATCAGCGCGGGCACGATCAAGACGCTGGCCGCATCCGGCATCGGCGATTTCCGCTACATCATGAAATGGAACGAATATAATTCGCCCTTGCGGCGCACCGTGACGCAGGACGAGGTGGGCAAATCCTCGCTCTACCTGCTGTCGGATCTGGCAAGCGCGGTCACCGGCGAGGTACTGCATGTCGATGCAGGCTATCATGTCGTGGGCATGAAAGCCGTCGACGCCCCCGATATCACGAAAGACTGACGCCATGACGCTGGCAGCGTTCGCTGCGATCTGGTTTCTGCACCTTCTGGCCGCGATCAGTCCCGGCCCCGCGGTTGTCATGTCCGCTCGCACCGGTGTCATCGAAGGGATGCGCACCGGCGCAATGCTGGCCGTGGGGATCGGCCTTGGCGGGGTGATCTGGGCGGCACTTGCGTTGGCGGGCCTTGCGATCATATTCGAGGCAGCACCTGCGCTTTTGTGGGCGCTCAAGATCACTGGCGGTGGCTATCTGGTCTATCTGGCTTGGAAAATGTGGAAAGCCGCCGATCAGCCCTTGGATATGGGCGATCAGAGCGCCCCGCCGCGCACGGCCCTGTCAGCGTTGCGTCTGGGGGTTGTCACGCAGCTGGCGAACCCGAAACCTGCCGTGTTGTTCAGTGCGATCTTTCTGGGCACGGTGCCGCAAGGCACTGGCGCAATCGCCTATGCGGCAATTCTGCTGGCGGTATTTCTGAACGAAACCTTGTGGAATATCGCGGTGGCGCGGATATTCTCGCTCAACCGCACCCGGCGGGGCTATATCAGCCTCAAATCGCTGATCGACCGCGCATTCGGGGCCACGCTCGCCCTGCTCGGACTCAAGATCGCCGCAACCTAATTGAATGACAGGACCATATGATGACCGACCGCCTGCCGCATGAAAAAGGCTTTCACATCTCCTGGGACCAGATCCACCGCGACAGCCGGGCGCTGGCCTGGCGGCTGGACGGGCACGGCCCCGATGACGGCAACTGGCGCGCTGTGGTCGCGATCACCCGTGGCGGCATGGCGCCAGCAATGATCGTCGCGCGCGAGCTGGATATCCGCACCGTCGATACGATCAGCGTGAAAAGCTACGACCATCAGGCCCAGTCCGAGGCCCGCGTACTCAAAGCCCCTGACGCCGCGCTGATGGGCGATGGCACCGGCATCCTGATCGTCGATGACCTTGTCGACAGCGGCAAGACGCTGGAACTGGTGCGCAGCCTTTATCCGAAGGCGCATTTCGCCACCGTCTACGCCAAGCCCAAAGGCCGCCCGCAGGTCCAGACCTTCATCACCGAAGTGTCACAGGACACATGGATCTTTTTCCCGTGGGACATGGCACTGCAATATGTCGAACCCTATCGCGGCAAGGACTGATCACCGCATCGTTCGAGCCCAAATATCCCCGCCGGAGGCCTAAAAGTTTTTCGGCGCAACCTGTCTGGACCGCCCATGACCCGATCCCGCACCGCCGCCACTTTCACGCCGCCCGTGATGGCGGCGCGGCGCTGGCTTGATGGCGTCACGCATCCGGCGGACAGGCCCCTGATCAACGTCAGCCAAGCCGCCCCCGTTGACGCCCCGCCGCTGGCCCTGCGCCAAGCCATCGCCGAGATCGCGGTAAACGAGCCCGAGGCACATCTTTACGGCCCCGTCCTTGGCCTACCGGCCCTGCGCGCTGAAATCGCCGCGCAATGGTCGGCGTCCTATGGCGGGCAGATCGATCCCGCGCAGGTCGGCATCACCTCGGGCTGCAATCAGGCTTTCGCTGCCGCCATCGCCGCGCTGTGCGGTGAAGGGGACGAGGTGATCCTGCCGATCCCCTATTATTTCAACCACCGCATGTGGCTCGATATGGCGGGTGTCGCCACGGTGCCGCTGGTCTGTGGTGCGGATATGGTGCCGACAGCGGACGCGGCGGCGGCGCTCATCACCGACCGCACCCGCGCCATCGTACTGGTCACTCCCAACAACCCCTGCGGTGTCGAATATCCCGCCGCGACCCTGCGCGCCTTTATGGACCTTGCCCGCAATCGGGGAATCGCGCTGATCGTGGATGAAACCTACCGCGATTTCGACAGCCGCACAGGTGCACCGCATGACCTGTTCAGCGATCCCGCATGGGACGACACGCTGATCCAGCTTTATTCCTTTTCCAAGGCCTACCGGCTGACTGGCCACCGTGTCGGTGCGATCCTGACCAACCCTGCCCGCATGGCCGAGATCGAGAAATTCCTTGATACCGTCGCGATCTGCCCCAACCAGATCGGCCAGCGTGCGGCCCTTTGGGGGATGCGGAACCTCGCGCAATGGTTGGCGGGAGAACGGGCCGAAATCCTCGACCGGCGCGCGGCGATAACCGACCATTTCCCGCAGCTCGGCGCGCAAGGCTGGAAACTTCTCGGCGTCGGGGCCTATTTCGCCTATCTGGAACACCCGTTTGCGCTGTCATCCACCGATCTGGCGCAGCGGCTGGTGGCCGAGGCGGGCATCCTGCTTTTGCCCGGCACGATGTTCATGCCCGAGGATATGGCAGACGGCGCGCGGCAGCTGCGCATTGCCTTTGCCAATATCGACCGCACAGGGATTGCCACGCTCTTTGACAGGCTCGCGAAGGTGACCGTCTGACCCTTGCACCCAAGGGCGCAGCCCCGTATTCATGCGCGACAAATTCAGGGCGGGACGGCTTCATGGCACAGAAGAAAAAAACACGGATTGGCGCATGGGTAATCGTCGGCGTCGTGCTGGTCGGGCTTGCGGGCTTTGGCACGGGCGGGCTGACCGGCACGATCCGCACGCTGGGCAGCGCGGGTGACAAGGACATCACCGTTGCCGCCTATCAGCGCGCATTGAATGACCAGATCCGTGCGCTGTCCGCGCAGTTCGGCAGCCAGATTTCATTCCAGCAGGCGCAGGCCTTCGGGATCGACCGCCAAGCGCTGAGCCAGGTCGTGCTGACCCGCACGCTGGACAACGAAGCCGCACAAATGGGCATTTCCGCCGGTGATATGGCCGTGTTCGAACGGATCAGCGCCATTCAGGCGTTTCAGGGTGCAGGCGGGTTCAACCGCGACACCTACCGCCTTGTGCTGCAACAATCCGGCCAGAGCGAATCCGAATTCGAGGCTGAAATCCGCGAGGATCTGGCGCGCACCCTGCTGCAAGCCGCTGTTGTCGCCGGTGTGCCGGGCGCTGCGGCGCCTGCCGATGCGCTGGTGCGCTATGTCTCCGAAGCCCGCGACGTGACCTTGCTGCGCGTCACACCCGAGATGCTGACAGCCCCCGTTCCGGGTGCCACGGACGAAGATATCGCCGCCTATTACGAGGCCAACCCCGACGAATTCATGCTGCCCGAAGCGCGCGAGATCACCTATGTCTGGATGACTCCGTCGATGATCGTGGACCAGATGGAAGTCACCGATCTGGCGATCGAGACGCTTTATCAGGACCGGATCGCGGATTTCGTGCAGCCAGAACGCCGCCTTGTCGAAAGGCTGATCTACACCGACCCTGCCAATGCGCAGGCCGCAGCCGACCGGATCGCCGCCGATGAGGTGACATTCGACGCGCTGGTCACCGAACGCGGGCTGACGCTGGCCGATGTGGACCTTGGGGATCTGGGCCGTGATGAACTTCCCGCCGAGACCGCCGATGCGGTGTTCACCGCCACACCCGGCACTGTTGTGGGGCCGTTTCAAACCCCGCTGGGCGCCGCCCTGTTTCGCGTGAATGCCGTGCTGGCCGCGCAGGAAACAACGCTCGAAGAAGCCGCCGTTGATTTGCGCGCCGAACTTGCCGCCGAAGCAGCACGCAGCGTCATCAACGATGATTTCAACCGGATCACCGACCTTCTGGCGGGGGGTGCCGCGCTCGAGGATCTGGTCCAGCAGACCGATCTGCAACTCGGCACGATCAGCTGGATGCCCGATATGACCGATGGCATTGCCGCCTACGAAACTTTCCGCAACGCTGCCGCAGCAGCGACCGAAAGTGCCTTTCCCGAGCTTCAAGTTCTGTCCGATGGCGGCGTCTTTGCGCTGCGTCTGGACAGCGTGACGCCCGCCAGCGTCCCCCCGCTCGATGATATCCGCGATGATGTCGCCGCCGCATGGCAGGTGCAGGCGCAGCAGGATGCCGTCCTTGCCCGCGCGGCGGAAATCGCGGCTGAATGGACAGCCGAGACCGATCTGGCCGCCTTGGGCCTCACGCCGCGCGTAGAAGCCGGCCTGACGCGCCGCAGCTTTGTCGAAGGCGCACCGCAAGGGTTTAACCAGACCCTGTTCGATCTGGCCACAGGCGAGGCCCGCGTCGTGGATGCAGGCGACAGCGCGCTGATCGTGCGGCTCGATGCCGTGACCGAGGCCGACCCCGCCGCCACCGATCAGGCCGCACAGCGCGAGGCGATTTCGGAATCAATCGCTGCGGGTGTCGCACAGGACCTCTTTGACGCCTTTGCCGTCTCCGTCCAGCAGAACACCCGCGTCACCATCAACCAGGCCACCGTTGACGCGGTCAACGCCCAGCTGCAATAGGTGCGCCATGGCATTATCGCCGGAGTATGACAGCTTTGCCCGCGGCTATGACGCGGGCCAAAATCAGGTGGTCTATACACGGATCGCCGCCGATCTGGACACGCCGGTATCCTTGATGCTCAAGCTGTCCGAGGCGGGCACCAATGCCTTCATGCTCGAAAGCGTGACGGGCGGCGAAATCCGCGGTCGCTATTCGATCATCGGGATGAACCCCGATCTGGTCTGGGACTGCCGTGGCACCACGTCGCGCGTCAACCGGTCTGCCCGTTTCGACCCCGACGCCTTCGAGGCGATGGAGGGCGATCCGCTGGCGGCGCTGCGCGCGATTTTGGCCGAATCGCGGATTGACCTGCCTGCCGGTCTGCCTGCGGCGTCTGCGGGGCTGTTCGGTTACCTGGGCTATGACATGATCCGGCTGGTGGAACATCTGCCCGATGTGAATCCCGACCCGCTTGGCCTGCCCGATGCGATCATGCTGCGGCCTTCGGTTGTTGCGGTGCTCGACGGCGTGAAAGGCGATGTGATCCTTGTGGCTCCCGCCTATGTGCGGTCCGGCCTGTCCGCCAAGGCCGCCTATGCGCAGGCCGCCGAACGGGTGATGGATGCGCAGCGCGCGCTGGACCGGTCCCTGCCCCAGCACAGCCGCGCTTTGGCCGATCCCGCACCTGTCGCGCCGCCTGTGTCGAATTTCACCCATGACGGCTATCTGGCGGCGGTGGAAAAGGCCAAGGAGTATATCCGCGCGGGCGATATCTTTCAGGTGGTGCCGTCGCAGCGCTGGACGCAGGAATTCCGCGAACCACCCTTCGCGCTCTACCGCTCCTTGCGGCGCACGAACCCGTCGCCGTTCATGTTCTTTTTCAACTTCGGTGGCTTTCAGGTGATCGGGGCAAGCCCCGAAATCCTTGTGCGGGTCTTTGGTAGCGAGGTCACGATCCGCCCTATCGCAGGGACCCGTCCGCGCGGTGCCACCCCCGCCGAGGATGACGCGAACGAAGCTGATCTGCTGGCCGATCAAAAGGAACTGGCCGAGCATCTGATGCTGCTTGATCTGGGGCGCAACGACACCGGCAAGGTCAGCAAGATCGGCACCGTACGCCCGACCGAGCAATTCATTGTCGAACGCTACAGCCATGTGATGCATATCGTGTCCAACGTCGTGGGCGAACTGGCCGAGGATCAGGACGCGCTGAGTGCCTTTTTCGCAGGCATGCCCGCAGGCACCGTCTCAGGCGCGCCCAAGGTCCGCGCCATGCAGATCATCGACGAGCTGGAGCCCGAAAAGCGCGGCGTTTACGGCGGCGGCTGCGGCTATTTCAGCGCGGGTGGCGATATGGACATGTGCATCGCGCTGCGCACGGCCGTGTTGCAGGACGAAAAGCTTTATATTCAAGCCGGGGGCGGTGTCGTTTATGATAGCGACCCAGAGGCCGAATATCAGGAAACCGTCCATAAATCGAACGCCATCCGCAAGGCGGCGGCCGATGCGCGCATGTTCAAGGGCGGCGGAAACTGACGGCTATTCCGGCATCTGTGCCTGCAGGATCGCAGACACAGGTGCCAGCGAAATCTGCGCCGGATCGCTGCGTGCCGCCCAGTTGCGGATCGCGGCCAGCGTGTCGGGTGTCGCCCGCCCCAGCAGGATAACATTGCCCGACTGGCGCGCCCGCAACGCCGCCTGTTGCAGCCCGCGCTCGATCGCGTCGCGGCTTTCGCCTGCGCCATCTAGCTCGCGCGCGATATTCGCGATCGGCACGCCATTTGCCGCGACATTGCGGAACGCCCCACCCAGCCCGCGCGGCAGGGTGACAAAACCGCGCCCTTCATCACCGACCAGTCGCAAAGCCTGATCGGCAAGCACACGGTCGGTTACTTCCGGCCCTGTGCCGTCGGAAAAGATCGCAATCGCCTCGGGGACAAGACCGAAGGCCGCGATATACGTCGTCTCGAGATCGGCAGGCTGCGCGCCTTGCGGCAGATCGGCCTGCAACAGAACCTCGATCCCTGCATCGCGATAGGCCCGCATCCGTGCGGTGACGTCAGGCGCAGATGCGTTCAGCACGATAGTCGGCACGAAAGGCAGACCGCTCAGGACCGCGGGCGCATCAATGATCATGGCGTTGTCGAGCAGGACCACCGCGATCATCGGCAGATCGGCGGCATAGTCGAAATCGGCGGCATAGCGCACCAGCGGGGACAGATCGTCGGTTTCAGGTGTAGCGTCAGGGGCATCTTCGGCCGCTTCCGGTGTTGTACCCGGACGATTGACGCGGACGGAAGGGGCTGATTGCGGCAGCGCCGTCGTGGTTTCTTGCGCCGGGGCAGGCATGGTGTCGACCTCGGGTTGCGGCAGGATGATGTCGTCTGTGATCTGCGGCAATTCGGGGGCTGGTGCTGACTCTGGCTGCAGCATTGGCATCGGCTCTGGTTCTTGGGCTGGCGCAGGCTGATCGACCGGCACTTCGGCCAGTTCAACTGGCGCTGCAGGAGCAGGTGCCGGGCGCGTCTCGATCAAAACATCAGGCTCCTGCGCGGGCATCGCGGGCGCCTGTGCGGCTTGTCGCGGCGATACCGGCGCATCGGTGGCCACGGCGGACGGAAGATCAAAGATCACATCGGGTGCTGCCAATGCTTCGGCAAGAATCGTGGCCTGGGGCGGTGCGCTATTGGCAGCGACGGCTGCAGGCTCTGCCGCTTCGGCCTCGGCGTCTTCAGATATAGGCACGGTTTCGGCCAAAGCTGGTGCCTCGGGGGCCGGTGTTGGTTCGGCCTCTGGCTCTGGCTCTGGCTGGACCGGTGCGACGGGGTCGGCCTCGACAGGATCAGGCGCAACAACAGGTTCAGGCGCGACTGCCTCGGACAACGCCTCCACAGGCGCGGTCGGCTGCACCTCTGCAAGCTCAGGCGGCGGCATATCGGACGGCTGGCGTCGCTCCGGTTGATCCACCAAGACCGATGTCGTGACGAGCGCGCCGCCCCCGATCAAGATAGCCCAGAAACCGCCTGCCAGAAATGCCCGCATATGACTGCCATCCTTGTTATCAATGTGCTCGCCGCCTTCGGCCTTGACGCGGCAATGCCCGTCGGCCCATGTATGGCCGTGCTTATACCGTCAGCTTTGCCCTCGGCGGTAGCCCCAAATTTCTTGTCCACGGGACTTATCCATGCTGCTTCTGATCGATAACTACGACAGCTTCACCTACAACCTCGTGCATTACTTGGGTGAATTAGGTGCTGATGTGGTCGTGCGCCGCAATGATGCGCTGGATGTGCAACAGGCGATGGCGATGAACCCGTCCGCCATCGTGCTGTCCCCCGGCCCCTGTGATCCCGCACAGGCGGGCATCTGCCTGCCGCTGGTCCATGCGGCCGCTGAAACCGGCATGCCGCTCTTGGGCGTCTGTCTAGGCCATCAGGCGATTGGCGAGGCGTTTGGCGGCAATGTCGTGCGCTGCCATGAGATCGTACATGGCAAGATGGGCCAGATGCGGCACACGGGTCAGGGCCTGTTCGCGGGCCTGCCCAGCCCCTTTGCCGCGACGCGCTATCATTCGCTGGTCGTGGACCGCGCCACCCTGCCCGATTGTCTGGAGATCACCGCCGATCTGGAGGATGGCACCATCATGGGCCTGCAGCACAGAACCCTGCCGATCCACGGCGTGCAGTTTCACCCTGAAAGCATCCGGTCCGAACATGGGCACGCCTTGCTGCGCAATTTCCTTGATCTGGCAAAGGTGCCCGCATGACCGAGGCGATGAAACCGCTGATCTATGCCGCCTCCGAAGGGCCGTTGTCGCGTGCGCAGGCCGAGGAGGCGTTCGGCTATCTGTTCGCGGGCGAGGCGACGCCTGCCCAGATCGGCGGCTTGCTGATGGCGCTGCGCGCACGCGGAGAGGCTGTGTCCGAATATGCCGCCGCCGCCGCCGTGATGCGCGCGCATTGTGTTCCTGTTAAAGCGCCAGAGGGAGCAATGGATATCGTCGGCACAGGCGGTGATGGCAAACATACGCTGAACATCTCGACCGCGACGGCCTTTGTCGTCGCGGGCGCGGGCGTGCCGGTGGCCAAACACGGCAACCGCAACCTGTCTTCGAAATCCGGCACGGCGGATGTTCAAGGCGCACTTGGCATCAACGTCAATGTCACGCCCGATGTGGTGGAACGCGCGATTGCCGAGGCGGGCATCGGGTTCATGATGGCGCCGCTGCATCATCCTGCGATGCGCCATGTCGGCCCCGTGCGGTTGCAACTTGGATGCAAAACGATCTTCAACATATTGGGACCATTGACGAATCCGGCAGGTGTGAAACGCCAGCTGACAGGGGCCTTTGCCATCGACCTGATTTTTCCGATGGCCGAAACCTTGCAACAGCTGGGCACCGAAAAGGCGTGGCTGGTCCACGGCGGCGATGGCACCGACGAGATCAGCATCAGCGGCCCGACCTCTGTTGCGGTGCTGGCGGATGGCAAGATCACCAGCCGCCAGATCCACCCCGAGGATGCAGGCCTGCCCGAACATGCCTTCCGCGACATCATCGGTGGCTCGCCGGAGGAGAACGCACAGGCGCTCCGTGCGCTGCTCGACGCTGCACCCGGTGCCTACCGCGACGCGGTGCTGTTCAATGCCGCCGCCGCCTTGGTCGTGGCGGACAAGGCTAGCACCCTGCCCGAAGGGGTGGAGATTGCCCGCGACAGCATCGACAGCGGCAAGGCCAAAGCTGCGCTGGCCGCATTGGTGCGCGTCACAAACGGGTGATGTTCGATCTTTCCCGCCTTGGCGATTGGCGCGACCTGCCGTTCTTTGCCGACGATCTGCCAAAGCTTGCGAACAGGATCGGCCGCGATGTCCTGCCGCCGCCCGCGCTGGCCTTTGCCGCGCTGGAACGCTGCCAGCCGGCTGCAATCAAGGTCGTGATCCTTGGACAAGACCCCTATCACACGCCCGACAAGGCCGACGGGCTGGCCTTTTCGATCAACCCCGCCTTTGCGGGCAATCTGGCAAGCCTTGGCAATATCTTCAAGGAAATACAAAGCGATACTGGCCAAAGCCGCAGCAAAACCAACCTGCATGACTGGGCCGATCAAGGCGTGCTGCTGCTGAACACGGCACTTAGCGTCGCACCCGGACAGGCGGGCGCACATAGCAAACTGGGCTGGGACGTGCTGGTGGGCCAAGTGCTGGCGCGACTTAACCCCGCCCCGCGTGCTTTCATCCTCTGGGGCGCGCAGGCGCAGAAATACGCAGGCCCGCTGGCCGCGCATCACCTGATCCTGACCTCCGCCCATCCGTCGCCCCTGTCAGCGCATCGGGGGTTTTTCGGGTCGCGCCCATTTTCAAAGGTGAACGACTGGCTTAAGGATCGGGGGGACATTCCAATCAACTGGGCGGACCCATGACCGACATCCTTGCCAAGATCAAAGACTACAAGCTGGCGGATGTGGCAGCGCGCAAAGCCGCCCTGCCCTTGGCCGAAGTCGAGGCACAGGCGCGCGCCGCCAGCCCCGTGCGCGGTTTCGCTGATGCGCTCGCCGATGCCAGCCGCGAAGGCTATGGCCTGATCGCCGAGATCAAGAAAGCCAGCCCCTCCAAAGGCCTGATCCGCGCCGATTTCGACCCTGCCGCCTTGGCACAAGCCTACGCACAAGGCGGCGCCACCTGCCTGTCGGTGCTGACGGACGCGCCGTCCTTTCAAGGCGACGACAGCTATCTGGTCGCCGCGCGCGACGCCTGCGCGCTGCCCGCTTTGCGCAAGGATTTCCTTTACGACCCATGGCAGGTCGCGGAATCCCGCGCCCTGGGCGCGGATTGCATCCTGATCATCATGGCCTCGGTCAGTGACGCGCAGGCGCAGGAACTGGAACAGGCCGCCATCGACTGGCAGATGGATGTGCTGATCGAGGTCCACGATCAGGCCGAACTTGAACGCGCGACGCTGCTGAAATCGCCGCTGATCGGGATCAACAACCGCAACCTCAAAACCTTCGAGGTGACGCTGGATACCACGCGCATCCTGTCCAAACGCGTGCCCGAAGACCGGCGCATCGTCTGCGAAAGCGGGCTGTTCACCCCCGAAGATCTGGCCGATATGGCCCGTTATGGTGCGCGTGCCTTCCTCATCGGCGAAAGCCTGATGCGGCAGGAGGATGTCGCCAGCGCCACCGCCCGCCTGCTGGCCAACCCCTCGACAGGGGCGATGCTGTGACGGGGCTCACCCATTTCGACGCGGACGGTCAGGCGCATATGGTCGATGTGTCGGACAAACCCGTCACCTCCCGGATCGCCGTGGCCGAGGCGCATGTCGTAATGACCGCGGCGACACTAGCGCTGATCACCGAAGGGCGCGCGAAAAAGGGCGACGTGCTGGGCATCGCGCGGATCGCGGGCATCATGGCGGCCAAGAAAACCGCCGATCTGATCCCGCTCTGCCACCCTTTGCCGATCACCAAGGTCAGCATCGACCTGACCCCTGACCCTGCCCTGCCCGGTGTGCGCATCAGCGCCACGGTCAAGACCAGCGGCCAGACCGGGGTCGAGATGGAAGCACTGACCGCGGCCAGCACCGCCGCCCTGACCGTCTATGACATGGTCAAGGCCGTGCAAAAGGACATGGTTATCGGCGGTTTGCGCGTCACACTGAAAGACGGCGGCAAATCGGGCCGGTTCGCGGCGCCATGATCACCGTCGAAGAGGCCCTGCGCGCCCTCTTCGCGCTTGTCACCCCGCTGCCGTCCGAAGAGGTGCCGCTGCGCCATGCCGCCCACCGCGTGCTGGCCCGCGATGTGACCGCCCGCCGCGACCAGCCGCCTTTTGAAGCCTCGGCCATGGATGGCTATGCGATCCATGCTGCCGATCACTGGCAGGGAGCGACGCTGACCGTGATCGGCGAATCCGCCGCCGGCCACGGCTGGCGGGGCACATTGGCGCAGGGTCAGGCTTTGCGCATCTTCACCGGCGCGCCGGTCCCGGACGGGGCCGGCCAAGTCGTGATTCAGGAAAACGTCACCCGCCACGGCGACCGGATCACGATCACCGATGCACAGGACAGCGGCAGCAACATCCGCCCCAAGGGGGGCGATTTCACGCAAGGCACGGCGATCACAGCGCCCCGCCGCCTGACGCCAACCGATATCGCCCTGCTCGCGGCGATGAACATCGCCCGTCTGCCTGTCACCCGCAAAACCGTCGTCGCGATCATCGCGACTGGTGACGAACTGGTCCAGCCCGGCGACAGCCCCGGCCCTGACCAGATCATCGCCTCCAACAGCTATGGCCTTGCCGCTCTGGTGGAGGCAGAGGGCGCGATCGCCCGCCTTCTCCCGATCGCGCGCGATACGGTGGCATCGCTGGAACAGACCTTTGCGCTGGCACAAGGCGCCGATCTGATCGTCACCATCGGCGGCGCCTCTGTGGGCGATCACGATCTGGTCGGACAGGTGGCGCAAAGCCTTGGCATGGACCGCAGTTTCTACAAGGTCGCGATGCGGCCCGGAAAGCCGCTGATGGCAGGCAGGCTCGGCAAGGCGGCGATGATCGGCCTGCCGGGAAATCCGGTCTCGGCCATGGTCTGCGGCCATGTTTTCCTGCTGCCCGTGATCCGCAAGATGCTGGGCCTTGGCGCGCATCCCGCACCGCTGCAAACCGCCACCCTTGCCCACGACATCGGCGCAAACGGCCCGCGCGCCCATTACATGCGCGCAAGCCTGACCGCCGCCGGTGTCACGATCTTTGACCGGCAGGACAGCAGCCTGCTGACCGTGCTGGCGCAGGCGAACTGCCTTGCCCTGCGCCCGCCACACGACCCCGCACGCAAGGCTGGCGAGAATGTGCAGGTCCTGCCGCTCTGACATCTTCTTTTTTCCAAAAATACTCCCGCGCGGCGCGCGTCAATCGCAAGGCGATTGACACAAAAGGGGAACATCGGTAGAACATAAGCAAAACCAGCCCAAGGATTTCGCTATGTTGACCAAAAAACAGCTCGACCTTCTGGCCTTCATCCACACGCGGGTGCAGCGCGACGGCGTGCCCCCCAGTTTCGACGAAATGAAAGAGGCGCTCGATCTGCGGTCGAAATCCGGCATCCACCGGCTGATCACGGCGCTGGAGGAACGCGGTTTCATCCGCAGGCTCGCGCATCGTGCCCGTGCGCTGGAAATCGTCAAACTGCCTGACAGTATGCTGGGCAGCGGGTTCCAGCCCCGCGTGATCGAGGGTGACAAACCCGCGCGCATACCCCCCGCCGCGATGATGGTCGAAGGGGGCTCCATGTCGCTGCCTGTGATGGGCCGCATCGCCGCCGGTGTCCCGATCGAGGCGATTTCCGAAGTCTCGCACCACGTCCATGTCCCGCAGAGCATGCTGGGCAAAGGCGAACATTACGCGCTCGAGGTCAAAGGCGATTCCATGATCGAGGCGGGGATCAACGACGGTGATGTCGTCGTGATCCGCGAAACATCGGTCGCCAACAACGGCGATATCGTTGTCGCTCTGGTCGAAGGGCAGGAAGCCACGCTCAAACGGTTCCGTCGCACCGGCAGCGCGATTGCGCTAGAGGCCGCGAACCCCGCCTATGAAACGCGCGTGTTCCGCGACGATCAGGTCAAGGTGCAGGGCCGTCTGGTCGGGCTGATCCGCACCTATTGACGCGATAGCATAACGACGTCATCGGGCGCACCGCTGCGCCCGTTCCACGGCCTGTTGCCGGCATGCGCCTTTGCCGTGTCGATGCGCAGATCGCCCGCCTCGGTCTGCCCCAGTGCCAGCGCGCCCGTATCGCGCAGCCGGACCATATCATAGACCAGACAGGGGCGCGGCACGTCATCCGCCTGATTGACAACCAGCACATCCGCGCCGCCACAGCCTTGCAAATCGGCCAGCGCGGTCTTGCCCGACACCTGCATGATGCGCCAGTCGCCCAAGCGGGCCGTTACAATGCGGCCTTCGCGCTGCAACCCTTCGCGCGCGGCGGCGATGTCTTGGGCGACAGGCGCGCCATCATTCTCGAGCCAGATCCCCGCCACGAAACTGCCGCCCGCGGGTTTCGACAGGCTGCGCCCTTCGGGCCCCATCAGGCCCATCAGCGCACCATCATCGGCGACCAGCAGATCTGGCCGCGTCCCCTGCTGCCAGATCACAAACGGCAGCACGGCCACCGCAAGCCCCGCAAACCGCGCCCGCCCCCGCCACAGGATCAGCCAGAGCAGCGCCAGCGTCAGCAGCGGCAGGACCGCATCGGGAGGCGCGATCACATGGCTGAGCGCGTTGGGTTGCGCGGCTGTCGTCTCGGCCACGAAGAGGATCCAGCGCAGCCCCGGTTCCATCAGCGCAAAACCGATCCATTCCAGCCCGATGGGCGCAAGACAGGCGGCCAGCACCGCCGCAGGCATGACGAGCACCCCCATCAAGGGTACGCTGACCAGATTGGCGATCAGCCCGTAATGCGACACAAGGTTGAAATGCGCCGCCGCATAGGGGGCCGTCGCCAGCCCCGCCACCAGCGAGGACATAAAGACCGACACCACGGGGCGCGTCCAGCGTGGCAATCGGTATAGATCGACGCCGCGCAAGGCCCGAAACACCGCCACAAGCGCGACCGTGGCCGAAAACGACATCTGGAACCCCGGTCCTGTCAGGGCATCGGGTTGCCAGACCAGCACGATGATCGCGGCAATGGCGACCGCCCGCAACGTCAACGCGCGCCGCCCCAAGAGCACCGCCACCAACATCACCGCCACCATGATAAAGGCCCGTTCGGTCGCCACATTCCCTCCCGACAAGGCCAGATAGAAGGCACCGACGATCAGCGCCGCGACAGCCGCGATCTTTTCCGTGGGCCAACGCAGGGCGACAAAAGGCACAAGGGCCAGCCCGTAGCGGACCACAGCAAAGACAAACCCCGTCAGAAGCCCCATATGCAGCCCTGAAATGGCCAAAAGATGCGCAAGGTTCGAGGCGCGCAGCGCATCCAGACTGGCCTGCCCCATGCCCGACCGATCGCCCGTCATGATCGCGGCGGCAAAGGCCCCCGGCTCTCCGGGGATTGCCTCCTGCACGGCGCGTGAAATGGCCATGCGCATTGCGAAAATCCGCATCATGGCATCGGGCACATCGGGCTGCGCCAGCCGCAGGACAGGTGTGCGGGTATAGCCGACCGCGCCCAACCCCAAAAACCACGCGTGGCGTTGAAAATCGAAACCGCCCGGTTCGGCAGGGCCTGCCGGGGGTGACAGATGGCCGGTCATGATCAGCACCTCGCCCGGGCGATAGTCGGTCAGCATCTGATCGCCATGGACCGATACGCGCACGCGGGCGGGTGTGCGGTCGGGTGCCATCCGTTCAAGCACCACGCGGTCCAGCGTCAGGCGCACAGCGTCACTGGCCGAGCGGTCGATATTGACCACGCGCCCTTCGATCGCACCGTAATAGCGGAATGTCAGCGCGGGGGCGGCGACCGCTTCGGTACGGTATTTGGCGACACCGGCCCCGATCAGCGCGATGATCAGCGCCAGAATGACAGGGCGCCAAGCGACACCGACAAAGCGAAAGGCCAACAGCAGCGCAAGAGCGACAGCCCCGCCTGCTACCAGCCCCGCTTGGGTGGGTTCCTGCATCTGTGCGAAATACCACCCGATCCCCAGCCCGAGACAAACCGGCACCCAGCACAACAGCCCCCCGCGCTGCGCCAAAAGCGCGTCTTCGACCAAGGCTCGCACTTGTTCTTCGTCCTTCGGCTGGCTATCCCCAAGGGGCACCGACAGATTATCCCAAAGTTGGTGAACGAAAGGTTAAAGCTCCTCATGTCCCGTCCCGTCGTCACACGTTTCGCCCCTTCGCCCACGGGTGCCCTGCATATCGGGGGCGCGCGCACGGCCCTTTTCAACTGGCTTTACGCGCGCGGGCGCGGCGGCAAATTCCTGCTGCGGATCGAGGATACCGACCGCGCGCGATCCACACCCGAAAACGCGCAGGCGATTTTGGACGGGCTGACATGGCTGGGGCTGGACTGGGATGGTGAGCCTGTCAGCCAGTTCGACAGCGCCGCGCGCCACGCACAGGTGGCGCATGAATTGCTGGCAGCGGGCAAGGCCTACAAGTGCTTCAGCACGCAGGACGAAATCGAGGCGTTCCGCGAAGAGGCCCGCGAACAGAAAACCTCGACGCTGTTCCGCTCGCCCTGGCGCGATGTGCCTGCGGCCGATCACCCCGACCTGCCTTTCGTCATCCGCATCAAGGCTGCGCGCGAAGGGACGACGACCCTGCATGACGAGGTGCAGGGCGATGTCACATGGTCGAACGACCAGCTTGACGACATGATCCTGCTACGCTCCGACGGCAGCCCTGTTTATATGCTGGCTGTGGTGGTCGACGATCACGACATGGGTGTGACCCATGTGATCCGCGGCGACGACCATCTGGCCAATGCCTTTCGCCAGAACCTGATCTATGAGGCAATGGGCTGGCCCAAGCCCGTGCTCGCGCATATCCCGCTGATCTATGGCCCTGATGGCAAAAAACTGTCCAAACGCCACGGCGCGACGGGGGCTGCGGAGTATCAGGCGCTGGGGTATCCGGCGGCGGGCATGCGCAATTATCTGGCCCGTCTGGGCTGGTCGCACGGTGACGCGGAATTCTTTACCGATGCGCAGGCGCGCGAGTGGTTCGATCTGGACGGGATCGGCAAATCACCGGCACGGTTCGACACGGCTAAGCTGGAACATCTGTGCGGCCAGCATATCGCTGTGGCCGAGGATGCTGCGCTGCTGCATGAATTGCAGGGCTACCTTGCGGCAACCGGCGCTGATCCGTTGAATGATACACAAAAAGACGGGCTACTGCGCGGCATGTACTGCCTGAAAGAACGTGCCAAGACCTTTCCAGAACTGATTGAAAAGGCGCATTTTATCCTGACCAGCCGCCCTATCGTCCCGGACGAGAAAGCCGCCGTGCAACTTACCGATGTATCCCGTGGTATACTGTCGGAATTGACGCCGCAGTTGCAAAATGCTAGCTGGACCAGAGATACTCTGGAAAGCATCGTCGCGACCACTGCCGAGGCACATGACACCAAGCTTGGCAAACTGGCGGGACCGCTGCGCGCAGCCTTGGCCGGGCGTTCGGTTTCCCCCAGCGTGTTCGATATGATGCTAGTTCTGGGGCAGTCCGAGACGATTGGCCGCCTGTCGGATGCCAGCGAATAAACCTGATCGTCACATGCTGTGATTATCCGGTAGTATGGAACAAGCACGCGCTGCGCGAATTGACGATGCGCCGCAGATGAGGGGAAGCACGATGGCTGAACAGACAGATACCGCGACACTGACGATCAAGGGCAAGTCCTACGACCTGCCGATCTATTCCCCGACCACCGGGCCGGATGTTCTCGACATCCGCAAGCTTTATGCGCAGGCCGATGTGTTCACCTATGACCCCGGTTTCACCTCGACCGCGGCCTGTGACAGCACGATCACCTTTATCGACGGCGACAAGGGCGAATTGCTGCACCGTGGCTATCCCATCGACCAACTGGCCAGCCAGTCGCACTATCTCGAAGTGTGCTATCTGCTGCTGTACGGCGAACTGCCGTCGGCGGCTGAACTGGAAAAGTTCGAATCCCTCGTGACCAATCACACGATGATCCACGAACAGATGCACAACTTTTTCCGCGGGTTCCGCCGCGATGCGCATCCGATGGCGACGATGGTGGGCGTGGTCGGCGCGATGTCGGCGTTCTACCACGACAGCACCGACATCAACGACGAACACCAGCGCGAGGTCGCATCCATCCGCCTGATCGCCAAGATGCCGACAATTGCTGCGATGGCCTATAAATATTCCATCGGCCAGCCTTTCGTCTATCCGCGCAACGATCTCGATTATGCGGCGAATTTCCTGCATATGTGCTTTGCCGTGCCTGCGGAAACCTATCATGTGAACCCGATCCTTGCCCGCGCGATGGACCGGATTTTCACGCTGCATGCCGATCACGAACAGAACGCATCCACCTCGACCGTGCGTCTGGCGTCGTCGTCGGGTGCGAACCCATTCGCCTGTATCGCTGCGGGCATCGCCTGCCTCTGGGGGCCTGCACATGGCGGGGCCAATCAGGCCTGTCTGGAAATGCTCAAGGAAATTGGCACGCCCGATCGCATCCCCGAATTCATCGCCCGCGCCAAGGACAAGAACGATCCTTACCGCCTGATGGGTTTCGGCCACCGCGTGTACAAGAACTTCGACCCCCGCGCGACCGTGATGAAACAGTCCGCGGACGAGGTGCTGGATCTGCTGGGCGTGGAAAACAACCCGATCCTGCAGGTCGCCAAGGAGTTGGAGCGTCAGGCACTGGCCGACCCCTATTTCGCCGAGAAAAAGCTGTTCCCCAACGTCGATTTCTATTCGGGCATCATCCTCGAAGCGATGGGTTTCCCGACCTCGATGTTCACGCCGATCTTTGCGCTGGCGCGCACCGTGGGCTGGATTTCGCAGTGGAAAGAACAGCTGGCCGATCCACAGCTGAAAATCGGCCGCCCACGGCAGCTTTATCTGGGCTCGACCGCCCGCGATTACGTCGATATCGAAAACCGCTAACCAAGCAAGGGCCGCCGCAAGCGGCCCTTTTGCTATCGCGCCTACAAGCCCGCGATCGATAGCAGACACCAGCCTGTATTAGCGTTTAACGCCGCCAAACTCTGTGCTGCGCAGTTTCCTCTTGTAATTGATCAAGAATGACCGCTGTAGTTCGACACAAATCGTTTTATCGCGGGTAAACCATTCAAATGTTGGACAAAGCTTCAGTATCTGCGGAAGCTTTGGCGCATGTGCTTGACCAAAGCATCGACTGCGTCAAACTTCTTGGGCTGGATGGCACATTGCGCTGGATGAACTCTAACGGGTTATGTGCGATGGAGATTGATGATTTCGCTTCTGTTGCAGGACAGCAATGGGGCAGCCTGTGGCCGGATAATATGCAAAAGCAGATTGCGGAATCGCTTGTTTCTGCAAGCGCAGGTCAGGATGTGAAATTTGACGCTTTTTGCCCGACTGCCAAAGGCACGCCGCGCTGGTGGTCTGTAACGGTGACCGCCGTTACAGGGATGGACGGGCAAGGTGCCGGATTTCTGTCAATTTCGCGCGACGTATCAGAGGCTGAAAACCAGCGCCGCGCACTGTCGATCGCCGCTGAAGAAATGCGCCACCGCTTGCGCAACACCTATGCGATGGTCGGCAGCCTGCTGAAGGGTTTTGCGCGCGGCAATGACGGCCACGAAGTATTCGCCCGCGACATGCAATCACGCCTGATCGCGCTGAGCGCCGCACAATCGCTATCCGCCACCGAAGACATGCCATGCGACGTTGCTGCGCTGTTACCGGCCCTGATTGATCCGTTTATCACGCCGCATTGCACGGTTTCGACCGACCGGATCGGTGACTTTTCCGTCCCACAAGGGCAGGCAGATGCCATTGCACTGGTGGTTGGGGAACTGGCGGTCAATTCAGCCAAACACGGCGCGCTGGCCAACGGCGGGTCAGTCGCGATCAGCGCGGAACTCGTGGACGGGCAGATCGTGATTGTCTGGACCGAACAATCCGCCATTGCTGTGACCGCAACGCACCGGTCGGGCGGTCAGGGACTTAACCTGATCACGCGCATTGTCGAAATCAGGCGTGGCACGGTTGACACAAACTGGCAGTCGCACGGGCCGACCGTCACGCTAACCTTCCCGCGCTACGACAACTGAGCCTGCCGCGCACGCATTTGGACTTGCCCGGTGCGCCGCTGGCGGGGTATCGTGGCCATGGTCATCAGTTCACCAAGGCGTCGCCGGTTCAAATGAACCTCGCTAAACCTGAGATTGGCACAACGATCCGCTGACCTTTCCAGCTGGACGACAAGGGCGACTATCGCACCCCGTTACGGGTCCGGCATCCAGACAAAGGCCAGATCATGCCACGCGATATTCATGCCATCACCATTGCCGACCTGTCGGCATTCACCAAGACGCTGCGCGCGGAACTGCTGCGTGCAGAGGCGATCCCCGGCCATGCCGCCATGCTGGGGATTGTCGCAAAGGCCGCAGGTTATGCCAATTTTCAGCATCTGAAAGCCGCGCCCAAACCCGCCACCTTCAAACCTTCGCGCCAGCTTGACCGCGCCTTGCGCGCATTCGACAGCGGCATCATGACCCGCTGGCCGCAGCAGACGGCAGTGCAGGGTCTGTGCCTCTGGGTGTTCTGGGCGCGCCTGCCCGCGCGGCAGGACCTGACCGAAAAGGACGTGAACGCGGTCCTGAAGGCCGGACATAGCTTTGGCGATCATGTCCTGCTACGCAGGTCGCTGATCGACCACCGGCTTGTTACGCGCACAATTGACGGCAAAACCTACCGGCGGATCGAACAGGCCCCACCGTCCGAGGCGCTGGCCCTGCTGTCAGCCGTTCAGCGCCCTTCGTAGACCGGCTTGCGCTTTTCGAGGAAAGCCACGACGCCTTCCTGAAAATCGCGGGTCTGGCCGCAGCGCCCTTGCAACCGCGCCTCCAGCGCAAGCTGTTCGTCGAGCGAGTTCTCGAATGATCCCCGGATCGCTTTTTTCAACTGCCGGTAAGCGACGGTCGGCCCTTGTGCCAGATGCGCGGCACGCGTCTCGATATGATCGGCAAAACCGGCGTCGGGCGCGGTTTCATAGATCATGCCCCAGTCGCTTGCTTGCTGTGCTGTGATCTTGTCGGCGAACAGGGCCGCCCCCATCGCCTTGGCCGCACCCACCTGACGCGGCAGCCAATAGGTGCCGCCCGCGTCGGGGATCAGCCCGATGCGGGTGAAAGCCTGCACGAAATAGGCGGATTCAGCAGCGATCACCACGTCGCAGGCCAGCGCAAGGTTGGCCCCCGCCCCTGCCGCAGGCCCGTTCACGGCGGCGATGGTCGGGATGCGGCAATCGAATATCGCCTTGAGCATCGGCACATATTCATCGCGCAAAGTACGTTCGAGGTCGAGCGAGGCCGCAGACCCGCCATCGCCAAGATCCTGCCCCGAACAGAACGACTTGCCCGCGCCGGTCATGACCAGCACGCGCGCATCCTTCTCGGCAGCTTTCACGGCATGGGCGATTTCGGCGCGCATCTGTGTGTTCAATGCGTTCATCACCGCCGGACGGTTCAGCGTCAGCGTGGCGACTGCATTGCGGATGGTAAGAGTGATGGCCTGATAATCCATTGCGCTGTTCCTGTGCGATTTGCCTGCCAGATTACGGAACCAAGTGGTTCACGAAAGCACGACATCACGTCAGGAGCGCAAAATCTTTTGCAACTCGGCTTTTTCAGCCTCGCTCAGGTCCTCAGGTGCCGCGGCAGGCCGCCGGATTACGGTCCAGCCGATGCCAAGCGCGATCAGCAGCATGACGGGGGCCGCATACCACAACACCACGTTGATGCCGCTGTTGTCAGGGCGCAGCAGGACGAACTCGCCATAGCGGGCGACAAGGAAATCCACGGCTTCCTGATCGGTGTCGCCATCGACCAAGCGTTCGCGCAGCAGGATGCGCAATTCGCGCGACAGTTCGGCGTTTGATTCGTCGATGCTTTCGTTGCGGCAGACGGGGCAGCGCAGACCCTGTGACAGATCGCGCGCGCGCTGTTCCAGCACCGGATCGTCCAGCACCTCGTCGGGCTGGACGGCAAAGGCAGCCGAGGCCACCAGCAGAAAGATCGCGACCAGCCGGATCATTCCGCAGGCACCGCGCGGCTGCGTGCAGGCTTGGCCGAGGCAGCACCCACCCGCAAACGGCGGTCCGACAGCGAGAAGATTCCGCCAAGCGCCATCAGGATGCAGCCCCCCCAGATCCAGTTGGCGAACGGCTTGTCATAGGTCCGCACGGCCCAGCCGCCGTTCACCTGCGGATCACCGATCACGACATAGACGTCACGGATGAACCCGTTGCTGATCGCGGCTTCGGTCGTGGGCATGTTGGCCACGGGATAGAACCGCTTTTCGGGCTGCAGGGTATAAAGTTCGCGGTCGCCGCGCCAGACCGACAGATCGGCCATCGTGGTCACATAATTCGGCCCCTGCAACTGGTTGACGGCGTCAAGCTGCACTTGAAACGCGCCCATGTCCCAACGGTCGCCGATATCGGCGATGCGGATATCCTCTTTTTCCCACGCCAGCATCGCGGCGACGGCAAAAACGGTGACACCCATGCCGATATGCGCCGTGGCTTTGCCCCAGTCAGCGCGCGGCAGGTTGCGGATGCGGCGCAGGCGCGTGCGCAGATCGTCGCGACCTGCGCGCAGCCACAGATCGGCAATCGCACCACCCACAACCCAGACACCCAGTGCCACACCCACAGGGCCAAGTGCGGAGTTGCCGCTTTGCACCGCATAGGCAAGGGCGGCAAGGGCGACAGCCAGGATCAGCCAGCCCGCCATTGCCTTGGACATCCGCTCCAGCGTGCCGCGCTTCCATGCCAGCATCGACCCCAGCGGCAAGGCAATCGCCAGCGCCACCATGAACGGCGTGAAGGCCGCGTCAAAGAAAGGCGGGCCGACTGACAGAGTCCGGTCGAACAGCATTTCCGCGACCAGCGGCCACATCGTCCCGATGAACACGACAAAGCAGCTGACGGCGAGCAGAATATTGTTCAGCACCAATGCGCTTTCGCGGCTGACGGTCGAGAAAACGCCTTTGGACTGCATGGCCGAGGCGCGGAACGCAAACAGCGTCAGCGACCCGCCAAGGAAGATGCCAAGGATGATCAACAGCAGGATGCCGCGTTCGGGATCCACGGCAAAAGCATGGACCGAGATCAGCACGCCTGACCGGACGATAAACGCGCCCAGAAGCGAGAAGCCGAAGGCAAGGATCGCCAGCAGGATGGTCCAGCTTTTCAGCGCTTCGCGCTTTTCCACGACGATGGCCGAATGCAACAGGGCGGCGGCGATCAGCCATGGCATCAGGCTTGCGTTCTCGACAGGGTCCCAGAACCAGAACCCGCCCCAGCCCAATTCGTAATAGGCCCACCATGACCCCAGCGCGATGCCCACGGTCAGGAACATCCACGCGGCAAGCGTCCAAGGGCGCACCCAGCGGCCCCATGCGGCATCGACGCGGCCTTCGATCAGGGCGGCGACAGCGAAAGAAAACGCCATGCTCAGCCCGACATAGCCGAGGTAAAGAAACGGCGGATGAAACGCGAGGCCGGGGTCCTGCAACAGTGGATTGAGGTCGCGCCCGTTCAAGGGTGGTACGTCAAGCCGCAAAAACGGGTTCGAGGTGAAGATCACGAAAGCCAGAAAGGCCACGCTGATCGAGCCTTGGACCGCCAGCACCCGCGCGCGCAGGCGCATTGGCAGGTTCTCTCCGAACCAGCCCGCACAGGCCCCGAACAGCGCAAGGATCAGCACCCAAAGCAGCATGGAACCTTCGTGATTGCCCCAGACGCCGGTGATCTTATAGATCATCGGCTTGTCGGTATGCGAATTCATATAGACCAGCTGCAGCGAGAAATCCGACACGACGAAGGCCCATGTCAATGCTGCAAAGGAAAACGCCAGCAGCAGGAACTGGATCGTGGCGGCGGGTTCGGCCAGGCTCATCCAGCCGACATTGCCACGCTGGGCGCCAATCAAAGGGACGATCATCTGGACGATGGCAACGCCAAAGGCCAGAATCAGGGCAAAATGCGCGAGTTCATTCAACATGGGCGAACAGATACCCTATCGCCCGCCCTGTTGGAACAACCACCTGCATCACATCACCGGTACAAATTGGCGCAGCTACAGCGTAAAACCGCCCTGCACCGCATAGCTGACAGCGGCCATCAGCATCCCCCCGATGATCAGCCGCACCAGCCATTTCAGCGTATCCTCGATCGCGCCAAGGCGGGTGGCCACGTTGTCGCGGTGGACCGCATCCACCGCATTGCGGGTTTCCAGAAGGCGTAGGCGCGATTCCAGCCGTTCCACGACGCTAGCTTCCATTTTGGGCCTGCCAGTCACGCAGGGCGGGGTTGGTGTCATCAGGTGCGGGGTCGGGCTTGCGCGCCACGACGGCGGCGGCCAGCACGCGCTGGAACTCTTGTTCCTTGGCCTGATGGCGCGCGCCGAAATAAAAGCTGACAATCGCCCCCATCAACCACCAGAGCGGCTCGGGCACCAGCGCCAGCCCCGTCATTCCGGCGGCGAACGCGTCAGGGTCGGCCATCGCCATGACGAACAACCAGATCGTCCCCAGCGCCAGCATCGGGCGCGGCAGACGGTTCAGCGCATCGACCATCCGGTCGAACAGCCCTTGGCGGGCATGGACGAATTCGGCGGCGAATTGTTGCAGGCTTTCGCTTTTGGCATCCGCGTCGCGCACGGCGGCTTGTTCGGCATTGGGCCTGAACACCTGCGCGGTTTCCACCAGCACATTGCGCCCGCTGCCAAAGAAAAAGCCCATGATCCCCGAAATCAACCCCATGCTGCTGTCCTTTGCTGATGCTGCGCCGCGCTCAGGTGATAGCGCGGTGAAATGAATTCCTCGGCCCGTGTGATCCAGCCGCCTTTGCCGCCGTCGCGCCTGCGGGCGAATTTGCGGCTGGCGGGGCGGCGATCCGCCAGATCATAGTAATAATTGCGCCGCGCGATCCCGTAGGCATCAGCCAGATGGTCGGGGGCCGCCGCGGCCGCGCGGGCGGCGGCGGCAATGGTCTGCGGCCCGATCACGCCATCGACGGTGACGGGGATGCGCATATCGACCAGCAGCCGTTGCAAGATGCGCACGGCATTGGCACCGGCGTTGACATACATGTCGAACACGCTCGACTGGATCACCTGCGGCAATCGGTCGATGCGGGGGCGCTGGTAGTAATGTTCTACAAAGATCGCCACCGCCTGCGCGCGGTCCAGCCGCTGCACGTCGGACGCATCGACCTTGCCGTCGCCGTTCAGGTCCAGGCCAAGCCTGCGCATCGTGTGGATGGTCACGCCGTATTTCGTGGCCCCGCCCGGATCATCGGGGTCGTGCACGTAACCGCCTTCGCGGGCGACGATTTCAGCGGCGATATCGGTGATGCTTTGCATGTCCTGCCCTCACTTGGGTGAGAGGACAGGCTATCAATGCAAGGTTAATACGAGATGCGGGCACCGTCCGGGTCGACATAGACCCCTTGCGCCTTCAGCGCGTCAAGCACCTCGGTCGGCATGTAGGTTTCGTCGTGTTTTGCAAGGATTTCAACGGCTTCAAAGCGGCCATCAATCAGGTTGCCTTGAGCAACAACGCCTTCGCCTTCGGAAAAGAGGTCCGGCAGGATGCCCGCATAGACGACAGGGATCGAGGCACCGCCATCGGTCACGGCAAAGGTGATTTCCTGCCCTTGCCCACGCACCAAGGTGCCGCGCTCCACCAGACCACCAAGGCGGAACCGTTCATTGGGCATGGGCGGCGCTTCTGCCACCTCGGAAGGTGAGCGGAAGAACTGGAAGCTATCCGCAGGCAGGAACCACAACAGCACCAGCACCAGACCGACGCAGGCCCCGGCAATCGACACCACCTGCACGCGGCGGCGTTTCTTGAGGTTTTTCAATCCGCTCATGGGAAAACCGGCACCAGCATCAGACCATCCGTTTCATTCAGACCCAGCATCAGGTTGGCGTTCTGCACGGCCTGCCCTGACGACCCCTTACATAGGTTGTCGAGGGTGGCCACGACAAGGGCGCGGCCCGAAATGCGGTCCGATGTCACACCGATATGACAGAAATTCGACCCCATCACATGGCCGGTGCCGGGACATTGGCCTAAAGGCAGGACATGGATGAACGGCTCGTCCGCATAGGCCGCTGTCAAGGCGGCATGGATCGCCTGCGCATCACCGCGCAGATAGCAGCTGGCCAGAATGCCACGGCTGATCGGCACCAGATGCGGGGTGAACTGGATTTCGACCTTGCGTCCGGCGAGGGCGCTGAATTCCTGATCGAATTCACCCAGATGCCGGTGCTTGCCGCCTTGGGCATAGCCCTGTGCATCGGTGCTGCGTTCGGTGAAGAGCATGTTTTCCTTGAGCGACCGCCCTGCCCCCGAAATCCCGTTTTTCAGATCGCAGATGATGTCATCAAGGTCGATCAGCTGTGCGGCAATCAACGGGCGCAGCGCAAATTGCACGGTGGCCGCGTTGCAACCCGTGCCAGCGACCAGCCGCGCGGATGTGATTTCGTCGCGGTAGAACTCGGTCAGACCGTAAACGGCGGTTTTCTGCAATTCGGTCGCGACATGGGCCGCGCCATACCATTTTTCATAGGCCGCAGGGTCTCGCAGCCGGAAATCGGCACCCAGATCGACGACTTTCACAGTCTCGGGCAGATCGCGTACCAGCGCCTGCGACAAGCCGTGCGGCAAGGCGGCGAACACCAGATCGATGCCGGAAAAGTCGATATCCTCCATCTTGACCAGCACAGGCAGGTCCAGATGGCGCAGATGCGGGAATACGTCGGCCATCTGCTGGCCGGCCTTGCGGTCGGCGGACAGGGCCGCAATCCGCAGATGCGGATGGGTGGCGATCAGGCGGACAAGTTCGGCACCGGTATAGCCGGACGCGCCCAGAATGGCGATATTGTAGGTCATGGCGAAGCCTTCCTCAGGCGGCAGTAAAGGTGATCTGGCGGCGCAGGAATTGCGTCGCGCGGGCTGACACGCGGGCCGGATCGCCCGTGGTCAGAAAGGCACTATCGCGGCCTGTGCCGATCATCTCTGGTCGTCGGGTCAGGTAATCGGCAAGGCTTTCGGCGACCAGATTGGCTTGGGAAAACACCTTTACCTGAGGCCCCAGCGCGTCCTGAAACGCCTTTTCCATCAACGGATAATGCGTGCAGCCCAGCACGGCGGCGTCGGGGTCCGGCATCTTGCGCTTGAGCGCATCGACATGGCTGCGCACCAATGCCTCGGCTAGGATCATGTCGCCGTCCTCGATCGCATCGACGACACCGCCGCAGGCTTGTGCTTCGACATCGACGCCGATGGCGCGGAAGGCCAGTTCACGCTGGAAAGCGCGGCTCGACACGGTCGCAGGGGTCGCGAACAGCGCCACATGCTTTACGGCCACCTCGCGGGGGGGGGAATTGTCGCCCCATTGCCGTTCGGTCAACGCCTCGATCAGCGGCACAAAGACGCCCAGCACGCGTTTGCCGGGCGGCACCCAGCCTTCCTGCATCCGGCGCAGGGCGGCGGCGCTGGCGGTGTTGCAGGCAAGGATTACCAGATCGCAGCCCGCAT
The DNA here is from genome assembly GCF_034652275.1 of Yoonia sp. 72. Classification (NCBI taxonomy): domain Bacteria; kingdom Pseudomonadati; phylum Pseudomonadota; class Alphaproteobacteria; order Rhodobacterales; family Paracoccaceae; genus Yoonia; species Yoonia sp. 72. The sequence goes on from NZ_JAXIWG010000001.1 coordinate 586,927, forward strand.
CGAACAGGCGCTGTGTCGCGGCGGTGGTCAGGTTGTAGATATCGTCAGGCGTGCGCACGCCGTAGGGCGCATGGGCGCTGTCACCCAGATAGACCAGCGGGACATCCGGCAGCCGTCTGGCCACCGCATCCAGCACGGTCAAACCACCCAATCCGCTATCGAATATCCCTACGGCCATCGCGCACCTTGTACCTGTCTTCGAATTCATGCCCGATCGCGGTCGGATCGAGCGGCTCGAGACTTAACTCATAGGTGGCTTTGCGCAGGAAATCCATGCATGCTTTGGGGTCTTTTTTCAGCCCCGCCAGCACATCGGCGGCAATAGGCTTGCCGATGACGACGCGCACGGGCTTGTTGATGCGCGCTTTGAATTCGCGGATCAGAAGGCCCATCCGCAGGGTGTAATGCAGGTGGCTGGCCAACTGGAACAGTCGGCTGTTGCGGCCTTCAAAGAAAATCGGGACAACCACAGCATCGGATTTTGCGATCATCTTGGCGGTGAAATTGCGCCAGCTTGGGTCCATCGGCTGCGAGAACATGCGCGCGGATGTGGACACCGTGCCGCCCGGGAAAATCCCGATTGCCCCGCCTGCCCCCAGATAGCGCACGGCCTCGGCGCGGGTTTCAAGGTTCAGCTTGGCGGCTTCTTTGGTTTCATCGAACGAAATCGGCAGGATCACCTTTTCCAGATCGGGCGAGGCGCGGAATATCCGGTGTGCCAGCACCTTGAAATCGCCGCCGCGCCGCTGCGACAGGATCAGCCCCATCATCAGCCCGTCCAGAATACCGTAAGGATGGTTGGACACCACGATCAGCGGGCCAGAGCTGGGGATATCGTCCAGCGATCCGCCAGCGATCTGCAAATCAAGACCGTAGCGCGCGGTCATCACCTGCCAGAAATCGGCCCCCTGTGCGACGTCGAGGTCGTAGCCACGCGCCTTTTTTATCAGGCGCAGACGGCCCGTCGCGTTTTCCATCACGCGGATCAGCGCACGGCCCCCGCGCCCTTTGGCCGATGTGGCATAGGTGATATCCCGCGCCACTTGCCGATCTTTCCCCATCGCTTACCCCTGCACCGCACTCGGGCGGATCTTTAGCAGGGTCATGCGAAGTTTAAATGACAAAGCTGTGCGCCCGCGCAATCACTCTGCCGCCTGCTGCATCGGTGCCGCACGCAGGCTGGCCAGCAGTTCCTCGCGCCGCTTGGCCGCCTTGCGGGCGTTCGCCTCCTTGACGGGGCCAAAGCCGCGAATGTCGAGCGACAGGCGCGCCAATGCCACAGCAGCATCACGCGTATCAGGGCGCAGGATGCGCAGCACTTCGGCCATGTCGCTCTCGTATTCCGCGATCAACGCACGCTCCATGCGCCGCTCGGGGTTGCGGCCAAAGGGGTCAAGAACGGTACCGCGCAGAAACTTGAACCGCGCCAGTTTCGGAAAGGCCCAGCCCATCCGCGCGCCGAATTCCCGCTTTACAGGCCGCCCGTCGCTCCCGGTTTTGGAAATGATTGGCGGCGCCAGATGATAGGTCAGCTTCAGATCGCCGTCGAATTCGGCGGCGGCCTTTGCGCGGGTCTGTGTCAGCAGGCGCGCCACCTCGTATTCATCCTTGTAGGACAAGAGCTTGTGATAACCTATCGCCACCGCTTCGCGCAAAGGCTGGTCCTGAAACTGGTCGACGAATTTGCGATACCGTTTCGCCAACCGTGCGCTTTGGTACTTGGTCAGGTGGTCCATGCGAAAGGCGATCTTGTCCTCCAGCGTCTGCGGGAAGGCCACGACATTGGGCGCAAGGATCGCCGCCGCATCCGCCGGATGCAAATAGGCCCAGCGACCCAATTCGAACGCGCGAATGTTCCGGTTGACCGCCGCGCCGTTCAGTTCAATCGCGCCCAAAATCGCCTCATAGCTAAGCGGAATCGCCCCCATCTGCCAGACTGCGCCAAAGATCATCATGTTAGAATAGATGCTGTCACCCAAGAGCGCCTTGGCCAGATCGGAGGCATCGAACAGGGTCACGCCATCGCCCAACCGCGCCTCGAGCGACAGGCGCAACGCATCGGCGGGCAGTTTGAATTCGGTGTTGCGGGTGAAATCGCCGGTGATGATCTCGTGGCTGTTGACCACGCCGCGGGTGCGGCCCGTTTTCATCAGGCCCAGTGTCTTGGCCCCCGCCGACACCACCAGATCACCGCCGATCAGCGTGTCGCATTCGCCGGTGGCGACACGGATCGCGCTGATATCGCGCGGGTTTTCGGCAATCCGGCAATGGATATGCACAGCCCCGCCTTTCTGGGCGAGCCCCGCCATTTCCATCATGCCGGCACCCTTGCCGTCGATATGCGCGGCCATGGCCATGACCGCACCGATGGTCACAACGCCCGTGCCACCCACGCCGGTGATGACGGTGTTATGCGTGCCTTGGATCGTCGGCAGAACAGGGTCCGGCATATCGGGCAGATCGACAGCGGCGGTCGCTTCCTTGCGGATCTTCGCCCCTTCAATGGTGACAAATGACGGGCAGAACCCTTTGACGCAGGAAAAATCCTTGTTGCAGGACGATTGGTCAATCGCGCGCTTGCGCCCCAGTTCGGTGTCCACCGGCACGATGCTGACGCAGTTGGACTGCACACCGCAATCACCGCAGCCCTCGCAGATATCGGTATTGATGAACACGCGCTTGTCGGGGTCGGGGAATTGCCCGCGCTTGCGGCGACGGCGCTTTTCGGCGGCGCAGGTCTGGACGTAAACGATGGCCGACACGCCTTTGTATTTGCTGAACTTCTCTTGCACGGCTTGGAAATCGGCGCGTTCGTTGATGTCCAATCCTTTGGGGAAAACCGACAGGTCCAGTTCCTCTTTCGCGTCATGGACCAGCGCGATGTTGCGCACCCCCATCGCCTGCAATTCGCGGCAGATCTGGTAGGCGGTCAGCCCGCCGTCGTTGCCTTGCCCGCCGGTCATGGCGACCGCGTCGTTATAAAGGATCTTGTAGGTGATATTGGTCCCCGCCATTAGCGCAAAGCGGATCGCCTGCACGCCCGAATGGTTGTAGGTGCCGTCGCCCAAGTTCTGGAACACATGGTCGCGGGTGGAAAACGGCGCCTCGCCGACCCAGTTGGCACCCTCACCGCCCATCTGGGTGAACCCGACCGTGTCGCGGTCCATCCATTGCACCATGTAGTGACAGCCGATGCCAGCATAGGCGCGCGATCCTTCGGGCACCTTGGTCGATGAATTATGCGGGCAGCCCGAACAGAAATAGGGCAGACGTGCCGCCAGTTCGGGCGCATTGTCGGCGCGCCGTGCCTCGGCCAGGGCGGCCATGCCCGCGCTGATCCCGTCCGATCCGCAGCCTTCCTCGACCAGTATCCCGCCAATTTTCTCGGCGATCCAGATTGGGTCGAGGGCCGCACGGGTCGGGAAAATCTCCTCGCGCCGCCCTTCGGAATGCTCGTCGCCCTTGTGCCAGCCGTAAACGCGGGTGCGGGTGTCGTCGAACAGGGCTTCTTTGACCTGCACTTCGATCAGCTTGCGCTTTTCTTCGACCACCACAACCAGATCAAGCCCCGCCGCCCATTCATGGAACGACGCCATATCCAGCGGCCAGACCTGCCCGATCTTGTAGGTGGTGATGCCAAGGCGTTCGGCGTCGCCTTCGGTGATATTCAGCAGTGCCAGCGCATGTTGCAGATCAAGCCAGTTCTTGCCCGCCGCGACAAAACCGATGCGCGCGCCTGCCTTGCCCCATTTGCGCTGGTCCATCTTGTTGGCGCGGCTGAATGCCTCGGCGGCGAAACGTTTGTAGTCGATCATCCGCGCCTCTTGCAGCTGCGGGGTATCGACCAGACGGATGTTCAACCCGCCTTCGGGCAGGGCCATGTCGGGAATGACGAAATCGGCGCGGAATGGATCGGCGTCGACGACGGATGTGACCTCGATCGTGTCCTTCATCGTCTTGAGGCCCACCCAAACCCCCGCATAGCGCGACAAAGCCCAGGCATAGAGGCCATAATCCAAGATTTCCTGCACGCCCGCAGGTGAGACGATCGGCATATAGGCATCGACCATCGCCCAGTCGGACTGGTGCAAGGTGGTCGAGCTTTCGCCGGTATGGTCATCGCCCATCGCCATGATGACGCCGCCGTGGGGCGACGTGCCCGCCATATTGGCATGGCGCATCACATCGCCCGACCGGTCCACGCCGGGGCCTTTGCCGTACCAAAGACCGAACACGCCATCGAACTTGCCTTCGCCGCGCAGTTCCGCCTGCTGGCTGCCCCATAGGGCGGTCGCGGCCAGATCTTCATTCAGGCCAAGCTGGAACACGATATCGGCAGGTTCCAGCACATTCTTGGCTCGAGTCATCTGCTGGTCGACCGCCCCCAAAGGCGATCCACGATAGCCTGTCACATAGCCCGCCGTGTTCAGCCCTGCCCTTGCATCGCGCGCCTTTTGCATCAGCATCAGCCGGACCAGCGCCTGCGTCCCGTTCAGCAGGACCGGCGATTTGTCCAGATCGTAACGGTCGTTGAGTGTGATTTCATGGCGGCTCATCTGACACCCTCCCAAGCGCTGACAGGATCAGTATAGGTCACAATTGCTGACCTACAAAGAACAAAATAATCTAAATCGTCGCCTGCAACCTTTTGCTGCGCGCGCAGCATAATTAGTATATGTCAGCGGTAACATGGGCAACGAAAGCAACAGATGGACTGGGACAAGCTAAGAATCTTTCACGCAGTCGCTGATGCGGGGTCGCTGACCCATGCGGGCGATACGCTGCATCTGTCGCAATCCGCCGTCAGCCGCCAGATCCGCGCGCTGGAAGAAGCGTTGAACACCACACTGTTCCACCGCCACGCGCGGGGGCTGATTCTGACCGAACAGGGCGAATTGCTGTTCGATGCCACCAAATCGATGAACAAGCGGCTTGAAACCGCGTCCGCCCGCATCCGCGACAGCGAAGAAGAAGTGTTCGGCGACCTGCGCGTGACCACCACAACGGGTTTCGGCACGCTCTGGCTGGCCCCGCGCCTGCCCAAACTGTTCGAAGCCTATCCCGACCTCAAGATCGACCTGATGCTGGAAGAACGCGTGCTGGACCTGCCCATGCGCGAGGCTGACGTGGCGATCCGCATGAAGGAGCCGTCGCAGGCCGATCTGATCCGCAAGCGGTTGATGTCGGTGCGGATGCGGCTTTATGCGTCGCCCTCCTATCTGGAAATGAACGGCACACCGGAATCGCTGGCCGATCTATCGGACCACCGCCTTGTGTGCCAAAGCCTGAATTCCATTCAAGTCTCGGCAGGGGCCACGCTGGTCCAGCATTTGCTGACCAGCGATATCCAGCACCTGTTCACGGTCAACAACTACTTTGGCGTGCTACAGGGTGTGCTGAACAATATCGGGATCGGCGTGCTGCCCGACTATGTGATCGAGGATTTCCCCGCCCTCGTGCGGGTATTGCCCGAGCTCGAAAGCGGCGAAGTCCCCGTGTTTCTGGCCTATCCAGAGGAATTGCGCCAATCCAAACGGATCGCGGCCTTCCGCGACTTTGTGCAGGAAGAGATTTTCGCCCATCGGCGCAAGATCCGTGAAACCGTCCCGCAATAGGGGCTGGCATTTGAGCTGATTTCGTAAAATTTGAATGGAATTTGTGAAATTCGGGCGGGTGCGACCGGTTCCCAAAGGCTGTATTTTGTAAATTTAATCAAGCACCAACGGACAAAACACTGCAACCTGCCGATGGGCAGGGACGGCCTGCCTACCGCCCAAAAATTTACCAATGTGTTAAGGACTGTCTCCCCCCATGGGGTTGCGCCAGCTATGACCTAACATAGCCGACCTGCGGGTCGCAGTGTCCTTTTTTGCGAGTGTTCATCATGGTGCTGTTGAAGATTGCCGTCATGGCTGTGGCCATGGCATTTGGAACTGTTGCGCAGGCTGATCGCCCGGGTCCCGACCGGATCACGATGCCGCTGGCCACCAACCACCTCAACAGTGCCGCGCGGCACCGGATGAACGAAACCAACCCCGGCCTTGCGCTGACCTGGGACGCGGCCCCCCTTGATGTGACGGTCGGTGTGGTGCGCAACAGCTTTTCCGAACCCGCCCCGTTTATCACTTTGTCGCGCGATTTTTGGCGCGGCGAGACCTGTCGTGCGGCGGCGTTCATCGGCACGGCGCATTATCCATCGCTGCGAAACCGCACCAGTTATGACATCAAAGGCTGGATCCCGCTGGGGGGGTTGCACCTCGAATGTGGCTTTGCCTTTGTGCAGATTATGCCGGGCAGCAGTTTCATGGACAAAGCCCCGAACGACAGCCATGCCGACGCGATCCTTGTGTTCGGCCTCACCTTCGACCTGTCCGATTGAAGAGAGCCATGCATACAACACATAGCGGCAATGCATAAGCGGCTGACATTTTTTCTTGAACGGCCAAAAAACGCGCCCTATCTGTCGTCTTGAAGGCAGATTGTGCAATCGCGCATCGCTTTCACCTCCCTGTTGGACTTCGCCGGGCCTTGTGCCCGGCTTTTTTTTTTGCCCGCGCCAGATGTTGGCGTCGGGGCGGCAGTGGCACGGTCATCACGATTGACGACACTGCACGCCCCGCCACAGATGCGCTGCCCTCTTGCGTTTTGCGTCTTTCACCTAAAGGCCTGCCTCTGTATGACAGGCGCAGGACCGAGGGGACACCATGACAGAGCCAGCCATCACGCCCGATCTTATCGCAGCCCACGGGCTGAAACCCGACGAATACCAGCGCATCCTCGACATCATCGGACGCACGCCGACCTTTACCGAGCTTGGTATCTTCTCGGCGATGTGGAACGAACATTGTTCGTACAAGTCGTCCAAGAAATGGCTGCGCACCCTGCCCACCACGGGTCCACAGGTCATCTGCGGCCCCGGTGAAAACGCGGGCGTTGTCGATATCGGGGACGGTCAGGCCGTGGTGTTCAAAATGGAAAGCCACAACCACCCCAGCTATATCGAGCCCTATCAGGGGGCCGCGACCGGCGTGGGCGGCATTCTGCGTGATGTTTTCACCATGGGCGCCCGCCCGATTGCAGCAATGAATGCGCTGTCGTTCGGCGAACCCGGCCACCCCAAGACACGGTCTTTGGTCAACGGCGTCGTGGCCGGTGTGGGCGGTTACGGCAACGCGTTCGGCGTGCCCACCGTGGGCGGCGAGGTGCGGTTCCATGCCGCTTATAACGGCAACTGCCTTGTGAATGCTTTTGCCGCAGGACTGGCGGATGCCGACAAGATTTTCTATTCCGCCGCCTCCGGCGTGGGCATGCCCGTCGTCTATCTGGGTGCCAAGACAGGCCGCGACGGTGTCGGCGGCGCAACGATGGCCAGCGCCGAATTCGACGACAGCATCGAGGAAAAGCGCCCCACCGTGCAGGTGGGCGATCCGTTCACTGAAAAGCGTCTGATGGAAGCGACGCTCGAACTGATGGCCACGGGTGCCGTGATTTCCATTCAGGACATGGGGGCTGCTGGCCTGACCTGTTCGGCCGTGGAAATGGGCGACAAAGGCGGGCTTGGCGTGCGGCTGAACCTTGATGCTGTCCCGCAGCGCGAAACCGGCATGACCGCCTACGAGATGATGCTGTCGGAAAGCCAGGAACGCATGCTGATGGTCCTTCGGCCAGAATTGGAAGCCGAGGCGCGAGCCGTGTTCGTCAAATGGGACCTCGATTTCGCTATCGTCGGCGAAACCATCCCCGAGGACCGCTTTATCGTCGTCCACAAAGGCGAGGTGAAGGCCGACCTGCCGCTGGCCACCCTGTCGGGTTCCGCCCCCGAATACGACCGGCCTTGGGTGCCGACCCCGCCACAGGCGCCTTTGGGCGATGTCGTAGGCGTCAACCCGATCGACGGGCTCAAGGCGCTGATCGGCAGCCCCAATTACGCGGGCAAGCAATGGGTCTATGAACAATATGATGCCCAGGTGATGGGCGACACCGCCCGCACGCCCGGTCTGGATGCGGGCATCGTGCGGGTGCATGGCACGGACAAGGCGCTGGCCTTCACCTCTGACGTCACGCCACGCTATGTCATGGCCGACCCTGTGGAAGGCGGCAAACAGGCCGTCGCCGAAGCCTACCGCAACCTGACCGCCGTGGGGGCAAAACCGCTGGCCACTACCGACAACATGAACTTCGGCAATCCCGAAAAACCCGAAATCATGGGGCAGTTCGTCGGTGCAATTCAGGGCATCGGTGAAGCGGTCAAAGCGCTCGACATGCCTATCGTGTCGGGCAACGTGTCGCTTTATAACGAAACCGACGGCAAGGGCATCCTGCCGACCCCCACCATCGGGGCTGTCGGCATCATCACCCATCCCGACCAGATCATCCGCGGCCATCTGCGCGACGGCCATGTGCTGCTGCTGGTCGGTGAAACGACTGGTCATCTGGGGCAATCCGCGCTGCTGGCCGAGGTCTATCATCGGGCCGAAGGGCCGCCGCCCCCTGTCGATCTCGACGCCGAGCGGCGCCATGGCGATTTCATCCGCGCCAATTGCGCGCTCATCACCGCCTGCACCGATCTGGGCGACGGCGGTCTGGCGCTGGCCGCGTTCGAACTGGCTGAATCCGCAGGTGTGGGCATCGCGCTTGATGCAGGCGACACGCCCACACTCTTCGGCGAGGATCAGGCGCGCTATCTGATCGGTTGCAATTTCGATCAGGCCGAGGCGCTGATGGTCGCCGCAGGGCAAGCCGGCGTGCCGCTTGCCACAGTGGGCAAGGCCGGCGGCGACATGGTCAGTCTGGGCGGCGAGAGCGCGCCTTTGGCCGACCTCGCCATGATCTTCCGCACCAGCTTTGAAAAAGCGCTGGCCTGATGGCTTCTTTTTTCCAAAAATACTCCCGCCGGAGGCAGCGCCTTGCTTGCCGCCCGCATCACACCTAACTTGTACATGACACGCCCGAAAAGGACCGCAAATGCCCATCACCGCCCATGAGATCGAAACGCTGTTGCGCGAAAGTTTCCCGCAAGCCCGGATCAGCGTGCAGGGCGATGACGGCGCGCATTTCGCGGCCGAGGTTATCGACGAAAGCTTTCGTGGCCTCAACCGCGTGCAGCAACAACGCGCGGTCTATGCCGCGCTCAAGGGCCGGATGGACGGCAGTCAGGGCGAATTGCACGCGCTGGCGCTGACCACCAAAGCGCCCGACTGAAACAGTTTCTCAAAGGACATGACACATGACCGCTAAAGATCAGATTCAAGAAACAATATCCTCGAATGATGTGGTATTGTTCATGAAGGGCACAAAATCCATGCCGCAATGCGGCTTCTCGTCCCGTGTGGCGGGCGTTCTGAATTTCATGGGCGTGGACTTCAAGGACGTGAACGTGCTGGCCGATGAAGAGGTCCGTCAGGGCATCAAGGATTTCTCCGACTGGCCAACGATCCCGCAGCTTTACGTCAAGGGCGAATTTGTCGGCGGTTGCGACATCATTACCGAAATGACTCTGTCAGGCGAGCTTGACACACTCTTCGCGGACAAAGGCGTGACCTTCGACAAGGACGCCGCCGACAAGATCCGTGAAGCCAACGCCTGATCAGGCCAGTTTCGCATCCACATGATCTGCCAGGGCTTCGGCTCTGGCAGCAAGTTCCGCCAGCGTTTCCACGACATCGGCAGGCACCACAGGCACTTCGATCCGCTGGGCCTCGGGGCGCGGGGCGGATTGCAGACGGTCAAGCTTGGCGCGCAGTTCCACCGCTTCGACCTGCGCCTCGCGCAGCTTGTCTTCCAACCCGGCCGTCTTGTCGGCCAGCAGCAGCCCTGCCATCAGCAGCATCCGCGCTTCGGGCAGACGGCCGATCTGTTCGGCCAGCGTCGCAGCCTCGGCATCCAGCATGGCGGCGGCGGAATGCAGGAAATGCTCCTCGCCTTCCTGACAGGCGACCTCGAAGGTTCGACCCCCGATAAAAATCTCAACCTGCGGCATGGGCGGCCTCCTCGATCAGGGGTTTGAGTTCGGCAAGGATGGCATCAACCTCGGCGGCGTCGGCGGCGCGCAAGGCCTGCAACGCCTCGACCTCGGCGGCGAGTGCTGTGTCGATCAGTGCAGGGTCAAGCCCCGCTGTCAGCGCATGGCGCAATTGCCCGTTCAGATCGCGCAGCTGCTGGGTCGCGGCGCGCAACCGTTGCAGATGGCCATCCATCGCCTGCAATTGCGCGGCCTGGGTTTCCACACGGCGTGTCAGGTCAACGGTGCCCGCACCTTGCGCATCCTGCAATTGCCGGATCTGGGCGGTCAGCGCAGCGGTCTGCGCCCGTTCGGCCTGCAAAGCGTCAAACAGGGACGCTTCTGCCGCATCGGCCTTGGCCTGCGCCTCGACACCTTGCCTGATCCGGTCAAGCGCCACCGTGATCCGATGACCGAGTTCCAGCACATCACTCATTGCCCGCCCTTTCACACATTCTAAACGCCGGATTGCCCTGATCCGGGCCTGAACTTCAACCCGTTCCGTCGTCCGGCGGCGGCGAAATTCCGCCTTGCCCCCGAATCGATCCGGCGTTTTCAAAGCCTATGCCATCGGCAGCAGCGCGGCAAACGCGATGACGCCAGCGATCAGAACAGCTTAGCTGTCGCGCTTGATCTTGGGGGCGACCCTGATATGACGCAGGCAAGAGAATTCAATCCCTTTGCCTGAAGGACTGCCCCCTTGGATATTGCCGCCCTGCGTTCCGCGCACCCCGATCACTGGAAAAAAGCCACCGCCATCCGCACCCTGACACTGGATGCGGTCGCCGCTGCCAATTCCGGCCATTCCGGCATGCCGATGGGCATGGCTGATGTGGCGACCGTCCTGTTCGAAAAGCACCTGAAATTCGACCCCAAGGCCCCCGCATGGCCCGACCGCGACCGGTTCATCCTGTCGGCAGGGCATGGGTCGATGCTGCTTTATGCGCTGATGTATCTGACCGGCTACGAGGATATCACGCTCCAGCAGATCAAGGATTTCCGCCAGTGGGGCGCGAAAACCGCAGGCCACCCCGAATACGGCCATGCCCGCGGCATTGAAACCACCACCGGCCCCTTGGGTCAGGGCATCGCCAATTCGGTGGGCTTCGCCATCGCCGAGGAAATCCAGCGCGCCCATTGGGGCGCCAAGATCGTCGATCACCACACCTATGTCATCGCCGGTGACGGCTGCCTGATGGAAGGTGTCAGCCAAGAGGCCATCGGCCTCGCAGGCATGCAGAAACTGGGGCATCTGGTCGTGTTCTGGGACAACAACAACATCACCATCGACGGCACAGTCGATATTGCCGATATCACCGACCAGCCTGCGCGCTTTGCGGCGTCCGGTTGGCATGTGCAGGAAATCGACGGCCATGATCCGGTCGCTATCGATGCAGCGATTGCCGCCGCCAAGGCCGATCCCCGCCCGTCGATGATTGCCTGCAAGACCCATATCGCACTGGGCCATGCTGCGCAGGACACGTCCAAAGGCCATGGCGCTTTGACCAATGCCGACCAACTTGCTGCCGCAAAAACCGCCTATGGCGCGCCAATGGGCGCGTTCGAAGTGGCCGCCGACGTGCTGGACGCATGGAAAGCCATCGGCGCACGTGGTGCCGCGACCCGTGCGGCATGGGAGGCGCGCTTTGCCGCGCTGTCGCCCGCAAAACAGGCCGAATTCACCCGCGCCTATGCAGGTGACGCGCCCAAGAAACTGGCCGCCACGATCCGCGCGCTGAAAAAGCAGATCTCCGAGGCCGCACCATCGGTCGCGACGCGCAAATCCTCCGAAATGACGCTAGAAGTCATCAACCCGATCATGCCGGAAACCATCGGTGGCTCTGCCGACCTGACAGGGTCGAATAACACCAAGACCGGTGATCTGGGCGTGTTCCACCCCGACACCCGCAAGGGCCGCTATATCTATTACGGCATCCGCGAACATGGCATGGCCGCCGCGATGAACGGCATGGCGCTGCACGGCGGCGCGCGCGCTTATGGCGGCACGTTCATGTGCTTCACCGATTACGCACGCGGCGCGATGCGCCTGTCCGCACTGATGGGCGTACCGGTCACCTATGTGATGACGCATGACAGTATCGGTCTGGGCGAGGATGGCCCGACCCACCAGCCGGTCGAGCATCTTGCGATGCTGCGCGCCACGCCGAACATGCACGTGTTCCGGCCCGCCGATACAATCGAGACAGCGGAAGCCTGGGAAATGGCGCTGACCAGCAAGACCACGCCATCGGTGCTGGCCCTGTCGCGCCAGAACCTGCCCACCGTGCGCAAGACCCACACCAACAAGAACCTGACCGCGCAAGGCGGCTATGTGTTGGCGGATGCCGAAGGCAAGCGGCAGGCGATCATCATGGCGACAGGGTCCGAGGTGGAAATCGCCCTTGCCGCGCGTGACCTGCTGCAGGCCGAAGGGATCGGCACACGCGTTGTGTCTATGCCCTGCTGGGAACTCTTCGAGGAACAGGACGACAGCTACCGCCGCAAGGTTCTGCCCGCAGGCCCCGTGCGCGTCGCGGTCGAGGCGGGGATCCGTTTCGGCTGGGACCGCTGGTTGTTCGGCGAAGGCGGCAAGCGCGAGAAATCGGGCTTTGTCGGCATGCACGGCTTCGGTGCCTCCGCCCCGGCGGAACGGCTTTACGAGGAATTCGGCATCACAGCGCAGGCTGTCGCCGCCAAGGTCAAATCCCTTATCAAGTAAAACACTGCGTAAGGTGGGTTCAAACCCACCTTACCCATCCGCCCGAATGTTGGCGCAAACGTTTAGCGGTAACAGCGGAAAAATCCGCATGTTACCGTTAACACCCTGACAAAGCGTCACTTTTTTCTGGACACCACGGCATACAATCTGCAGGACATCCCCAAACAGGGGGATGCCACATGACAATCACCATCGGGATCAACGGGTTTGGCCGCATCGGGCGCTGCACGCTCGCGCATATCACCGAAGCCGCGCGCAACGACGTGCAGGTCGTCAAGATCAACGCCACGGGGCCGATTGCCACCAATGCGCATCTGCTGAAATACGACTCTGTGCATGGCAGGTTCGGGCATCCGGTGACGGTCAAGGGCAACACGCTCGACCTCGGGCGCGGCCCGATCGACGTGATGTCGAGCTATGATCCCGCCACGCTGGATTGGGAGGGCGTCGATGTCGTGCTGGAATGCACCGGCAAGTTCAACGATGGTCACCGTGCCGCCGTGCATCTGGAGCGCGGCGCGCGCAAGGTGCTGATCTCGGCCCCTGCCAAGAACGTCGACCGCACCGTGGTTTACGGCGTCAACCACCGCGACCTGCGCTCGACCGAACGGCTGGTGTCGAACGGGTCCTGCACCACGAATTGCCTTGCGCCACTGGCCAAGGTGCTCAACGACGCCATCGGGATCGAAGCGGGGATCATGACGACGATCCACAGCTACACCGGCGACCAGCCCACGCTGGACCGGCGGCACGACGATCTCTACCGCGCGCGGGCAGCTGCCATGGCGATGATTCCCACATCGACGGGGGCGGCGAAGGCCTTGGGCGAGGTGCTGCCGGAACTGGCAGGCAAGCTCGACGGCACCGCGATGCGGGTCCCTACCCCCAACGTCAGTGCCGTGGACCTGACGTTTCAAGCGGGCAAATCCGTGACCGTGGCCGAGGTGAACGCCATCGTGAAAGAGGCGGCCAGCGGCTATATGGGCATGGTCATGGCCTATGACGCCGAGGCCAAGGTCAGTATCGACTTTAACCACACGACGCAAAGCTGCATCTTCGCCCCCGACCAGACCAAGGTTGTCGGCCGCATGGTGCGGGTGCTGGCATGGTATGACAACGAATGGGGCTTTTCGGCGCGCATGGCCGATGTCGCCGCCACCATGGGGCGCTTGCATTAAACGCAAGCGTCGCTAGACCATTGCCATGACGAATGGCATCGCGATATTCCTTCTTGTGCTGATCGGGGCGGCGCTGGCCTATGACGGGCTGGCGAACGACTGGCGGGCTTTCCTGTTCACGATGCGCAAATTCGTCGATCTGATCGAATATCTGGCGTTCTGGCGCTGACGCGTCCGGCATCGACGGTTGACCTTTTGCAATAAATCGCAATGTTAGCGCCAACATTCATCCCCAAGGAGGATCAAGCATGGCCGTCAAAGTAGCAATCAACGGATTTGGCCGGATCGGCCGCAACATCTTGCGCGCCATCATCGAATCCGGCCGCACCGATATCGAGGTGGTGGCGATCAATGACCTTGGGCCGGTGGAAACCAACGCGCATCTGCTGCGCTTCGATTCGGTGCATGGCCGTTTCCCCGGCACCGTGACCACGACCGAGGACAGCATCGACGCAGGCCGCGGCCCGATCAAGGTGACTGCGATCCGCAATCCTGCTGACCTGCCGTGGGGCGATGTTGATATCGTGCTGGAATGCACGGGTATCTTCACCAGCAAGGACGCCTGTCAGGCGCATCTGTCCACAGGTGCCAAGCGCGTGCTGATCTCCGCCCCCGGCACCAATGCCGACAAAACCGTCGTGTTCGGCGTCAACCACCAGTCGCTGACCAAGGACGATGTCGTCGTGTCGAACGCGTCCTGCACCACGAACTGCCTGTCACCCGTCGCCAAGGTGCTGAACGACGCCGTGGGGATCACCAAAGGTTTCATGACCACGATCCACAGCTACACCGGCGACCAGCCGACCCTGGACACGATGCACAAGGACCTTTACCGCGCACGCGCTGCTGCCTTGTCGATGATCCCGACTTCGACCGGGGCTGCCAAGGCCGTGGGTCTGGTGCTGCCGGAACTCAACGGCAAGCTTGACGGTGTCGCGATCCGCGTGCCCACGCCCAATGTGTCGGTCGTGGACCTGACATTCGAAGCCAGCCGCGCCACCAATGTCGAAGAGATCAACAACGCCATCATCGCCGCCGCCGATGGCCCGTTGAAAGGTATCCTTGGCTATACCGCCCTGCCGATGGTCAGCTCTGATTTCAACCACGATCCGCATTCGTCGATCTTCCATCTGGACCAGACCAAGGTGCTCGACGGCAACATGGTGCGCATCCTGTCGTGGTATGACAACGAATGGGGCTTTTCCAACCGCATGGCAGATACTGCCGTGGCGATGGGCAAGCTGCTGTAATCACACTCCTTTCAAAGCAGAAGACCGGTCCCTTGCGGGGCCGGTCTTTTTTTTGTGCATCCGGCAAACCCCGCCATGCAGCGAATGCATATCCGCTAGCGCTAACTGTCAGTTGTTCTGCGCCGCAGCATTGCTATTTGTAGGTCAAGACCAACGAAGCGAGAGCAAAAGGAGCACGCATATGACCGTCTTGACCAAAGTCCGCTCCGCCGTGCAGAAACGCGCCACCTATCTGCGTCTGAAGAACGAACTGGCCAGCATGCCGCAGGATGTGGCAATCGATCTGGGTATGTTCCGCGAGGACGCCGCCAAGATCGCAGCCAAGGCGATTTACGGCTAAACCCGCCGCTGCACGACCACCAAGCCGCGCCTTCGGGGGCGGCTTTTGCGTGTCTAGCCGCGCAACCGCGCGATCAATGCGGCATTGACGGCGGGGGTGACGAATTTCGACACATCGCCATCCAGCCGCGCGATTTCCTTGACCAGTTTGGACGCGATTGCCTGATGTTCAGCCTCGGCCATCAGAAACACCGTTTCGATCGAATCGTCCAGAATGCGGTTCATGCCGACCATCTGGTATTCATATTCGAAATCCGCGACCGCGCGCAGACCGCGGATGATGACATTGGCCCCAACGTCATGGGCACAGTTAATCAACAGGTTTTCGAACGGATGCACGACAATCTCGCAGCCGACGTCGCGACCTAGAGGCACACATTCCGCCTCGACCATGGCGACGCGTTCTTCCAGCGTGAATAGCGGGCCTTTGTCGCGGTTGATCGCCACGCCGATGACCAACCGGTCCACCAGTGTCGCGGCACGCCGCACGATATCAAGATGCCCCAGCGTGACCGGATCGAAGGTTCCGGGATAAAGACCTACGCGCATGACGCACCTCTTGAAATATTATTGCGCGCAAACAACAACATCGCGCGCAGGAATGCAACGGGGCTAGTGCCCCATAATCATCCCGGCCAGCGCGTCTTTTTCCATCGACAGCTCCGACAGCCGCGCTTTGACGACGTCGCCGATGGAAATCAGGCCGATCATCTTGCCGTTATCCATGACGGGCAGATGGCGGAACCGCCCTTCGGTCATCATTTCCAGCACCTGATCGGCGCTGTCGGCGGTGGTGCAGGTGGTCAGTTTGCTGGTCATCATCTCTGAGACGGGCGCCATCAGGCAGGACACGCCGCGCTTGCCCAATTCGCGCACGATGTCGCGCTCGGACAGGATACCGTCCAGCGTTTGCCCGTCGGAGGAGACAACAACCGTCCCGATCCGGTTCTGCGACAACAGAGCGACAGCCGCGGTCACCGTATCGGTCGGCTTGACCGAGACAACGCCCATATCGGCTTTGGATTTCAGGATTTGTCCGACGATCATGATGTATCTCCCCCCACGCGTTGGCGATGGTTCAGCCTGTCAAACCGCAGGCGTATCTGTCAAGCACGCGATACGTTCCAGCCGCGCGACCTCGGCCGTCAGCCCCGCGCTGATCGCGGCGGCGACACGCGTCAGCCGGTCCGATTGCCGCGCCGATTTGTGCCGCACCAGATAGAATGTCCGCGTCAGGGCCACTTTGTCGGTCAGCACGCGGCGCAGTTCAGGCGCAAAAGGGAGTGCGAAATCATGCACGATTCCGACACCCGCCGCGCGGATCATCTGCAACTGCACGGCGACCGAGTTGGAGGCAAGCTGCACGCCCCTTGCCCCCAAGGCCCCCAGATAATCCAGTTCCTTGTCGAAAATCATGTCGGGGATATAGCCCACGACAGGCCGCCCGCGCAGATCCTCCAGCGTGGCGACGGCGGGCGCATCGGCGCGCATGGCCAGGTGCAGCTGGTAATCAGTGATCTTCTGCACGATCAGTTGCCCCGCTGCGGGCGGGCTGACGGTGATCGCCATATCGGCCTCTCGCCGCGACAGGTTGACGACGCGGGGCAAGGCCAGCACCTGCATTTCCAGATCGGGGTTGTCGCGTTGCAAGGCGGCACAGACCTGCGGCAGCAGGAAATTCGCCACACCGTCAGGCGCACCGATACGGATTTGCCCTGTCAGCGCCGTGGCACCCCCGCGCGATTCCTCGACCGCCAGCGCGAATTGCGTTTCCGCATCGGCGGCGCGGTCGCGCAACCTCTCTCCCAGATCTGTCAAGGCATAACCCTGCGGCGATTTCACGAACAAAGCCGCCCCAAGGCTGCGTTCCAGCCGCGCGATCCGGCGGCCAAGGGTGGCAGGGTCCATCTTGGTCAAGGGCGCTGCGGCAGACAGGCTTTCGGTGCGCGCCACGGCCAGAAACACGCGCATGTCGTCCCAGTTGTCCATCTGCGTCCTGCGTTTATGCAAAATGATTTTGGCATATTGCCGCTTTTACCTGCAAAAACGCAAGCCTATAGTCCCCCCAACCCAATGGAGGATGCTATGCAGGAACTGACCCATTACATCGGCGGCGCACATGTCAAAGGCACGTCCGGCCGTTTTGCGGATGTGTACAACCCCGCCACCGGCGAGGTGCAGGCGCGTGTGCCGCTGGCCAATGCCGCCGAACTGGACAAGGCCGTCGAAATCGCCGCCAAGGCGCAGCCCGCTTGGGCCGCCGTGAACCCGCAGCGCCGCGCGCGGGTGATGATGGCGTTTGTCGGCCTTTTGAACCGCGACATGGACAAGCTGGCCGAGGCTTTGTCCCGCGAACATGGCAAAACCATCCCCGACGCCAAAGGCGATGTGGTCCGCGGGCTGGAGGTCGTCGAATATTGCATCGGCGCGCCGCAATTGCTGAAAGGTGAATTCACTGACAGCGCCGGCCCCGGCATCGACATGTATTCGATGAAACAGCCGCTGGGTGTCACCGCCGGCATCACGCCCTTCAACTTTCCCGCCATGATCCCGATGTGGATGTTCGCCCCCGCCATCGCCTGCGGCAATGCCTTCATCCTCAAGCCCTCCGAACGTGACCCCTCCGTGCCCCTGATGCTGGCCGAACTCATGGAAGAAGCGGGCTTGCCCAAAGGCATCCTGCAGGTCGTCAACGGGGACAAGGAAGCGGTGGATGCGATCCTCGACCATGACGTGATCCAGTCGATCGGCTTTGTAGGATCGACGCCGATTGCGGAATACATCTATGGCCGCGGCTGTGCCAACGGCAAGCGTGTGCAATGTTTCGGCGGTGCCAAGAACCACATGATCATCATGCCCGATGCGGACATGGACCAAGCCGCCGATGCGCTGATCGGCGCGGGCTATGGTGCCGCTGGCGAACGCTGCATGGCGATTTCGGTCGCGGTGCCGGTGGGCGAGGAAACCGCCGACCGCCTGATCGAAAAGCTGGTGCCGCGCATCGAAAAACTGAAAGTCGGCCCCTATACATCTGGCAATGACGTCGATTACGGCCCTGTCGTGACCGCCGCCGCCAAGGCAAATATCCTCAAACTGATTGAAAGCGGTGTAGCCCAAGGCGCCAATCTGGTCGTCGACGGCCGCGATTTCAAATTGCAGGGCTACGAGGACGGTTTCTTTGTCGGCCCGCATCTGTTCGACCGCGTGACCAAAGATATGGACATCTACACAAAGGAAATCTTTGGTCCTGTCCTGTCGGTTGTGCGCGCCAAGACCTATGAAGAAGCGCTGGGTCTGGCGATGGACCACGAATACGGCAACGGCACCGCGATCTTTACCCGCGACGGCGACGCCGCACGCGATTTCGCCAACCGGATCAATATCGGCATGGTTGGGATCAACGTGCCGATCCCCGTGCCTTTGGCCTATCACACCTTCGGCGGCTGGAAGAAATCCATGTTCGGCGACCTCAACCAGCACGGGCCGGATGCGTTCAAGTTCTATACACGCACCAAGACGATCACCTCGCGCTGGCCCTCGGGCATCAAGGACGGCAGCGCGTTCTCTATCCCGCTGATGGAGTAACACGAACGGCAAGGGCGCAAGCCGCCCTTGCCAAACCGCCCGCAGGCGCGCAATAATTAAACAGATGTTCATTTCTTGCTGGGGGGAGGCATCATGGACTTTGCGCTGACCGAAGAACAATCCGCGATTTTCGACATGGCGCTGGCCTTCGGGCAAGAGCATATAGCGCCTTTCGCGCGGGCTTGGGAAAGCGACGGCACCATCCCCAAAGACCTCTGGCCGAAACTGGCAGAGCTTGGTTTCGGCGGGCTTTACGTCTCCGAGGATAGCGGCGGCGCGGGCCTTTCGCGCCTAGACGCAACCTTGGTGTTCGAGGCTTTGTCATATTCCTGCGCGTCCGTGGCGGCATTTTTGTCAATCCACAACATGTGCGCGCGGATGATCGACAGCTATGGCTCGGATGATCTGAAGGCGCGTATCCTGCCGCGTGCTTTGTCGATGGACCTGATCCTGTCCTATTGCCTGACCGAACCCGGATCCGGTTCCGACGCCGCAGCACTGAAAACCCGCGCCAGCCGCAGCAATGAAAATTACCTGCTGACCGGCACCAAAGCCTTCATTTCCGGCGGTGGCTATTCTGACGCCTACATCGTCATGGCCCGCACCGGCGACGCAGGTCCCAAGGGGATCAGCGCGATCCTGATCGAGGCGGGCGCCCCCGGTCTGTCGTTCGGCGGGCTCGAGGACAAGATGGGCTGGCGGTCGCAACCCACCCGTCAGGTGCAGCTGGACGATTGCGCCACACCGCTGGCGAACCTTCTGGGCACCGAAGGCCAGGGGTTCAGCTATGCGATGGCGGGGCTGGATGGCGGGCGGCTCAACATCGCCGCCTGTTCCATCGGGGCGGCGCAATGCGCGCTGGAACAGACGCTGGCCTATATGAAAGACCGCAAGGCTTTCGGCCAATCGCTCGACCAGTTCCAAGGCCTGCAATTCCGGCTGGCGGATGCCGAAATCGCGCTGCAAGCGGCGCGGACCTTTCTGCGGCAGGCGGCATGGAAACTTGACACCGGAGCGCCAGACGCGACCAAATTCTGCGCAATGGCGAAAAAGCTTTGCACCGAAACCGGCAGCATGGTGGCCGATCAATGCCTGCAACTGCACGGCGGCTACGGCTATCTGGCGGATTACGGGATCGAAAAGATCGTGCGCGACCTACGGGTGCATCAGATCCTCGAAGGCACGAACGAGATCATGCGCCTGATCACCGCGCGTCAGATGATCCGATGAGCGATATCATCATCCGCAAGGACGGCCGCGCGGGGCTCATCACGCTCAACCGCCCCAAGGCGCTGAACGCGCTGACATGGGACATGTGTCTGGCGATCGAGGCGGCGCTCGACGACTGGCGCAGCGACCATCAGGTTGACCTGATCCTGATCGACGGCGCGGGCGAGCGTGCCTTTTGTTCGGGCGGCGACATTGCGGATATGTACGCCAGCGCGCAGCGCCGCGATTTCAGCTATGGGCAGCGGTTCTGGCGCGACGAATACCGTCTGAACCGGAAAATCCACCATTACCCCAAACCCATCGTCACCTTCCTGCACGGCTTCACCATGGGCGGCGGCGTCGGTATCGGCTGCCATGCCAGCCACCGGATCGTGTGTGAGGAAAGCCGCATCGCCATGCCGGAATGCAGCATCGGGCTGGTGCCGGATGTAGGCGGCTCGCTGATCCTCGCGCGTGCGCCGGGATATCTGGGGACCTATCTTGGCCTGACCGGTGACCGGATGGATGCAGGCGACGCGATCCACGCAGGTTTTGCCGACCATTTCATCCCCGCAGCCTATTGGGAGGCGCTGAAATCGGTCCTGATCACAACCGGCACTGTCGCCGCGATCAAGGCAGGCCCGCCACCGCCCAGCCGCCTGAAAGACTGGCAAAGCGCCATCGACGCCGCCTTCTGCGCGCCCGATGTGCCCGAAATCCGCGCACGGCTGGTGGCGCAGGATGGCCCGCTCACCGCGCATGCCCTGCCGCTTCTGGACTACAACGCCCCGCTTGCCATGGCAGTTGCGGCACGGATCATCGCGGCGGTCAGGCACGACCCGCGGATCGAAACAGCGCTGGATCATGAATTCCGCTACACATTCCGCTGCGCCGAACAGGGCGATTTCATCGAAGGCATCCGCGCCGCGATCATCGACCGCGACCGCGCCCCCCGCTGGCGGCCTCATACCATCGACGACATCACGGCAATGACCGCCCCCTTGGGCAAGGACGCACTGATCTGGGAGGATGAGACATGAAGATCGGCTTTATCGGGCTTGGCAATATGGGCGCGCCGATGGCCGCCAACCTTGCGCGCGACCATGATGTGACAGGCTTCGATCCGGTGGCGCGCCCTGACGGCCTGACACTCGCCAAAAGCGCGCAAGAGGCGGTGCAGACCGCCGATGTGGTCATCACCATGCTGCCCGATGGCGCGATCCTGCGCGCGGTCGCGGCTGACATCCATCCGGCGATGAAACCGGGGGCTATTCACCTCGATTGTTCGACCGTCGATGTGGACAGCGCGCGGCAGGTGGCCGCAGCGGCAGCGGCCCACGGGCTGCAGGCCATCGACGCGCCTGTGTCAGGCGGCATCGGCGGTGCGACAAACGGCACGCTGACCTTCATGGCGGGCGGGCCTCTGCCCGCCTTCGAGGCCGTCCAACCGCTTTTCGCCATCATGGGGCAAAAGGCCGTGCATTGCGGGGCTGCGGGCAACGGGCAGGCGGCCAAAATCTGCAACAACATGATCCTCGGCGTCACGATGATCGCCACTTGCGAAGCGTTTGCCCTGGCCGACAAGCTGGGCCTTGACCGGCAGGCGATGTTCGATGTCGTCAGCACCTCGTCGGGCGCGTCATGGTCGATGACCAGCTACTGCCCTGCCCCCGGTATCGGCCCAGTCAGCCCCGCCGACAACGGCTACACACCTGGCTTCGCCGCCGAACTGATGCTCAAGGACCTGCGCCTCAGCCAGCAAGCGGCAGAAGCCGCCCGTACCGACACGCCACTGGGCCAAGCCGCAACGGCACTCTACGCGCAATTCGTGGAAACCGAAGACGGGCGCGGCCGCGATTTCTCGGCCATGCTGCCACGTTTCGAGAAACGCCAGCGCCCCTGACTTCTTTTTTCCAAAAATACTCCCGCCGGAGGCCAGCGCCATCCCCAAGGATGGCGCTGTCACTACTCCGCCGCGACCTTGCGCGGCACCAGCATCGGCTTGAGATACCGCCCCGTATGACTTTCCGCCACCTCGGCCACCTCTTCTGGCGTGCCGACAGCGACGATCCGGCCACCGCCATCGCCGCCCTCGGGGCCAATGTCGATGATATGATCGGCGGTTTTCACCACATCCAGGTTGTGTTCGATCACGATCACAGAATTGCCCTGATCGACCAGTTCATGCAGCACTTCCAAGAGCTTGCGCACATCCTCGAAATGCAGGCCCGTCGTCGGTTCATCCAGAATATAAAGCGTGCGCCCCGTCGACCGTTTGGCCAGCTCCTTGGACAGTTTCACGCGCTGCGCCTCGCCACCTGACAGCGTCGTCGCCTGCTGGCCGACCTTGATATAGCCCAGCCCCACGCGCATCAGCGCATCCATCTTTTCGCGGATGGATGGCACGGCGGTGAAAAACTCCTGCGCATCTTCCACAGTCATATCAAGCACATCGGCGATGCTCTTGCCCTTGAACTTCACCTCCAGCGTTTCGCGGTTATAGCGCGCGCCCTTACAGGTCTCGCAGGTCACATAGACATCGGGCAGGAAATGCATCTCGATCTTGATGACGCCGTCGCCCTGACAGGCCTCGCAACGGCCGCCCTTGACGTTGAACGAAAACCGCCCTGGCTTATAGCCGCGCGCCTTGGCCTCGGGCAGGCCCGCGAACCAGTCGCGGATCGGGGTGAAGGCACCGGTATAGGTCGCAGGGTTCGACCGTGGCGTGCGCCCGATGGGGCGTTGGTCAATGTCGATCACCTTGTCCAGATGTTCGAACCCCTTGATCGTCTCGCAGGGTGCAGGCGTCTGGCGCGCGCCGTTGAGTTTCTGCGACGCGTTCTTGAACAGGGTTTCAATCGTCAGCGTGGATTTGCCACCGCCCGACACGCCCGTCACGCAGACGAACATGCCCAGAGGGAAATCCGCTGTCACGTCCTGCAGGTTGTTGCCCGTCGCCTTGACCACGGTCAGCTTCTTGCCTTTCCCCTTGCGGCGGGTCTTGGGCACGGCGATCTCGCGCTTGCCGGTCAGGTACATGCCGGTGATCGAGTTCTCATTGGCCATGATCTCGGCCGGTGTCCCTTTGGCAACCACCTGCCCGCCATGCACACCCGCACCGGGGCCGATGTCAAAGACGTAATCCGCCTCGCGGATCGCTTCTTCGTCATGTTCGACGACGATCACGGTATTGCCCTGATCGCGCAGGTTTTTCAGCGTGGTCAGCAAGCGGTCATTGTCGCGCTGGTGCAACCCGATACTGGGCTCGTCCAGCACGTAAAGCACGCCTTGCAACCCCGATCCGATCTGGCTGGCCAGCCGGATGCGCTGGCTTTCCCCACCCGACAGGGTGCCGGAATTGCGCGCAAGCGTCAGATATTCCAGCCCCACATTGTTCAGGAACCCCAGCCGTTCGCGGATTTCCTTGAGGATCGCGACGGCGATTTCATTCTTTTGCTTGCTCAGGCTGTCGGGGACGGTCAGGCACCAGTCATAGGCTTCCTTGATCGACATCTGCACGACCTGCCCGACATGCTGGCCACCGATTTTCACGGCCAGCGCCTCTTGCCGCAAGCGATAGCCGCCGCAGGTGCCGCAGGGGCGGTTGTTCTGATAGGCCTCGAATTCCTCGCGGATCCAGTTGCTGTCAGTTTCGCGATAGCGGCGTTCCATATTGGGGATCACGCCTTCGAAGGGGCGTTCCACCTGATAGACCCGCCCGCCTTCGTCATAGCGGAACTTGATTTCGTCGCTGCCGGAGCCGCGCAGGAACACCTCTTGCACCTTCGGGTCGAGGTCTTTCCAGCGGGCGTTCTTGTTGAACCCGTAATGTTTGGCGATGGCTTCGATGGTTTGCAGGAAATAGGGCGACTTGCCCTTGCGCCACGGGGCCAAGGCACCGTCCGCGATTTTCAGTGTCACATCGGGGACAACCAGTTGTTCGTCAAAGAACAGCTCTACCCCCAGCCCGTCGCAATCGGGGCAAGCGCCAAAAGGCGCATTGAACGAAAACAGGCGCGGTTCGATTTCAGGGATCGTGAACCCAGACACCGGACAGGCGAATTTTTCCGAGAATGTGATGCGTTCGGGTTCACCCTCCCCCTCGCCCGGCGCGGTTTCCAGCACGGTGATCCCGTCGGCAAGGTCGAGTGCCGTGCGGAAACTGTCGGCCAGCCGCGTTTCCAGCCCTGCACGCACGACAATCCGGTCGACGACCACGTCGATATCGTGGCGAAATTTCTTGTCGAGCGTGGGTGGCTCGTCCAACTCATAGAACTGCCCGTCCACCTTCACCCGCTGAAAGCCCTGCTTACGCAGGTCCAGAAATTCCTTGCGGTATTCGCCTTTGCGGTCGCGGATGATCGGGGCCAACAGATAGCCGCGCGTGCCTTCGGGCATCGCCATCACGCGGTCGACCATATCCTGCACCTGCTGCGCCTCGATCGGCAGGCCGGTGGCGGGGCTGTAGGGCGTGCCGGCGCGAGCAAACAGCAGGCGCAGGTAATCGTAAATCTCGGTGATCGTGCCGACGGTGGAGCGCGGGTTCTTGCTGGTGGTCTTCTGTTCGATGGAAATGGCAGGGCTCAACCCGCTGATGTGATCGACATCGGGCTTTTCCATCATATCGAGGAACTGGCGGGCATAGGCCGACAGCGATTCCACATAGCGGCGCTGCCCTTCGGCATAGATCGTGTCAAAGGCGAGCGACGATTTCCCCGACCCCGACAGGCCGGTGATGACCACAAGCTGATCGCGCGGAATATCCACGTCGATGTTCTTGAGGTTATGTTCGCGCGCGCCGCGCACTTCGATATGTTTCAGCTCAGCCATACGGACCCCCAGGGCAACGGTCTTTACATAGCGACGGTTACCGACACTGCCAGTGCGTATCTAGAACATTAACAGAACATTGGCAAAATAAATGCGCAGCCGCAGCGCGCCGGTTTGCGGCGCACGCAGAAGGATCATCGCTATACACGGATGTAGGCAGGTAATAGTTTCGCTATCACATTAAGTTTTAAACCGTTTACAAACAATAACTTAAGTCACACTTGTAAGAGCATCAAAGGCACATTGCCACACTCTTGAACAAGGACGCGACGATGAAAACCACCCTGATTTCCGCCACCGCCATTGCCCTGCTGGGCGCCCCCGTTTTTGCCGACGGCCACGGCCAGCCTGTGACCGGCTACGCGCTTGGCGCGGACGGTACCAGCCTTGTCACGCTGCCCGGCCTGATGGAAACCGGCGAAACCGTTACCTTGTCGGGCATTCTGGCCGCCATCGCCTATCGCCCTGTGACGGGTGAACTGATCGGGATCGCGCCGAATGCCGCTGTCTACACGATCGACACCGAAACAGGTGAACTGACGGCAACCGACAACCTGATCGGTGAAAACGTCGGGATTTCCGAAGGTGCGATGGTCGGTTTCGACTTCAACAACAATATCGACGCGATCCGCATCGTGGCGACAGACGGGTCCAACCACGTCTATTTCCCCGCAGGTTTCGGTGACAATGACGAGCGAGCCAATTCCGTGCGCCGCTTTACCGACCTGTTCTATGCCGATGGTGATGCCAACGCCGGTGCAACGCCTGCTGTCTTTGCCAGCGCCTATACCAACGCCATCAACGGCGCGACAGCGTCCGAGACCCTGCAATATGTGCTGGATGCCGAGACCGATTCCCTGCTGACCCTTGCCAATAACGAAGGCACGCTGACCACCGTCGCAGCCCTGACACTGGACGGCGCACCTGTGGACATCAGCGCAATGGGCGATCTCGAAATCGTATCCCCTGCCGAGGGCGAGAACATGGCCTATGCCGTGCTTATGATGGAAGGCGCCGATACTTCGGGCCTTTACGCCGTCGATCTGGAAACCGGCGCGCTGACCATGCAGGCCGATCTGGGAGCGATGGGCTTCAACGGCTTTGCCGCAATGCTGGCAGACTAAGTCCCCCCACCCGGTCTGTCTGTCCCCAGAACCGGGGGAAAATGGCCGCGCCGAGGCGCGGCCATTTTTTTCACATGTGGATCACACGGTCGTAGGCGTCCAGCACGCTTTCATGCATCATTTCCGACAGGGTCGGATGCGGGAAAACGGTGTTCATCAGGTCTTCTTCGGTGGTCTCCAACTGCCGCCCGATCACATAGCCCTGGATCAGCTCGGTCACTTCCGCGCCGACCATATGTGCGCCCAGCAGTTCGCCTGTCTTGGCGTCGAATACGGTCTTGATCAGCCCTTCGGGTTCGCCCAAGGCCACGGCCTTGCCGTTGCCGATGAACGGAAACTTGCCGACCTTGACGGTATAGCCGAGTTCCTTGGCCTTCGCTTCGGTATAACCAACCGATGCGACCTGCGGGTGGCAATAGGTGCAGCCTGCGATGCTTTCGGGTTTGACGGGATGGGCGTGCTTGCCTGCGATCAGTTCAGCGACCATGACACCTTCGTGGCTGGCCTTATGCGCCAGCCATGGCGCGCCCGCGATATCGCCGATGGCGTAAAGCCCTTCGACCCCGGTGCGGCAATATTCGTCTGTCACCACATGGGTGCGGTCGATCTTGACGCCCAAGGCTTCCAGCCCCAGCCCTTCGACATTGCCGACGATGCCGACGGCGCTGATGACGGTGTCAAAGTCACGCTTCTCGACTTTGCCGCCGCTTTCGATATGGGCGGTGACCTTGTCCTTGGCGCGGTCGAGCTGCTTGACCGTGGCCTTTTCCATGATCGTCATGCCCTGCTTGACGAACTGCTTTTTCGCAAATGCGCTGATTTCGGCATCCTCGACAGGCAGCACGCGGTCCATCACCTCCACCACGGTCGTCTCGGCACCCAGCGTGTTATAGAAGCTTGCAAACTCGATCCCGATGGCACCCGAACCGATCACCAGCAATTTCTTTGGCATATGTGGCGGGACCAGCGCGTGACGGTAGGACCAGACCCGTTCGCCATCCGCCTCGAGCCCGGGCAGGTTGCGGGCGCGCGCGCCTGTGGCCAGCACGATATTCTTGGCGGTTAATTCCTCGGTGCCGGCATCGGTCTTGACAGTGACCTTGCCCTTGGCGGGAATCGTCGCCTCGCCCATGATGACGGTGACCTTGTTTTTCTTCAGCAGATGCTTGACGCCGCCTTCCATCTGCTTGGCCACCCCGCGCGAGCGCTTGACCACAGCGTCCAGATCATAGCTGACCTTGTCCACGCTCAGGCCGAATTCCTTGGCGCGGTGCATCAGGTGGAACACTTCCGAGGACCGCAGCATCGCCTTGGTCGGGATGCAGCCCCAGTTCAGACAGATGCCGCCCAGATTTTCGCGTTCGATCACAACGACATTCATTCCCAGCTGTGACGCACGGATCGCAGCCACATAACCGCCGGGGCCTGCCCCGATGACGATCAGATCAAAGTTTTTCGCAGCCATCTGGCCCTCCCTGTTCAGAATTAGTTGAACGTTAAACTAATTTGACGGCGATCTCCAGTGACCTTGGGTCATATCAGCTATCGCGCGTATGCAAGGCAGGTCAGGCGGGCTTGTCCTGAAGGGATTTCAACGCGAAGCCATACCCGCCCGCGTCAAGAAACGCCTGTTCGGCAGGGCTGGTGCGCCGTCCGAGTGCATCGTTGCGGTAGGGAAAGCGCCCGAAATCGCGGATGATCCGGCGGTGCGCGCGGGCGTGGTCGCGGTTGTTATGGCCGGTATCGGGCATCCGCGCGTGGATCAGCCGCACGGCACGGTCCTGATCGGACAGCGTTTCGGAATGCATCAGCGGCAGATAGAAGAACTGCCGCGCGGGTTCGGCGATCTTCATGTCCCAGTTGCGGTCAATCGCCATCTTGGCGGCCGCAAGCCCCAGAAGGTCCGTCGAAAACGCCTTGGCAGAGCCGCGGAACATGTTGCGCGGGAACTGGTCCGTCAGGATGATATAGGCCAACGTGCCGGAGGCATGTGTCAGCCACAGCCCCAGCGACCCTTCGGTCGCGGCGACCCATGTATCCTCGAAACGGTCACGGATCAGGGCGTCGAACTCCGGTTCGGATTTGTACCAATCCGCCGGGGAACATTCATCCAGCCAAAAGGCCAGCACATCGTCTGCACGCACCACTGCCCCGATCCTCCCCGTGGGTTGTCCTTGGGTCAAAGGAACAGACAAAGCCTGACGTGACAAGAGCTTCATGTCAGCTTTGGCCGGATTTCGCACGGGTCTAATCGACGCGGGGCGCCGCTTCATCGGTGACGGCGTCCAGATAAACCTCTTGCGCGACGCCAACCGCGATCGCAGAGGACCCTGCCGAAACAGGCGCATAAGGCACCTGATCCAGATCCATCGCGCCGCGGTCGCGCTGCGTGGCGCGGACGATCCCGAAAACACCGACCCCCAGCATCAGAACAGCCGTGAACAGCCAGAACCCGTTGTCTCCGATCAGGTCCATCATCAGACCCACGATCAGCGGCCCCATGATCGCGCCCAGCCCGTTGATGAACAACAGCCCGCCAGAGGCGGCGGCCATATCCTCTTTTTCGAGATAGTCGTTGGTATAGGCGATCAACAGCGCATAAAGCGGGTTCGATGTGCCGCCGACGATGGCCCCGCTGAGAATGATCAACACAAAATAACCAGGGATCAGAAAGGCGATCAGCGACCCGATGCCGCCCAGCATGGCGATCCAGATGATCAGCACACGGCGGTCCATCCGGTCGGACAGCCAGCCGATGGGATATTGCAGCACCAACGCGGACACATAGATCGCCGAGATGAAGAAAGAGATTTCGCCCACGCTCAGCCCCACGCGGCTGCCGTAAACCGCCGACATGCCGAATTGCGCGGCAAAGACGCCCCCCAGCAGAAACATGCCCGCGCAGCCCAAAGGCGAAGTCTTGATCAGCGCGCGGATCTTCATCGGCTTGGTGGCCGAAAAGGCAGGCATCGGGCGCGCCGACAGCAAGACGGGTGCAAAGGCGAGCGAGACCAGCACCGAAGGGATGATGAAGATCACATAGCCCGACACATCCCCGATGCTGACGATATACTGCGCAAACACGATCCCCGCCATTTGCACGATCATGTAAAGCGACAGGGCCTTGCCACGGTTGGCATTGCTCGACGCATCGTTCAGCCAGCTTTCGGCCGTGATATAAACGCCGCAGAAACAGAACCCGATCACGATCCGTCCGATGGTCCATGCGATCGGATCCACCAAGGTAGGGTACAGGATCAGCACCGCCGAAATCATCGACCCCATCGCGGCAAAGACCCGCACATGCCCGACGCGCCGGATCAGTTCAGGGGTGAATCGCGACGAAAACAGGAAACCAAGGAAATAGGCCGACATCACGACCGACAAAGCCAGCGTGCTGAAGCCTTCCAGTTCGCCGCGCAGGCCAAGCAGCGTGCCTTGCAGCCCGTTGCCCACCATCAACAGGAACATCCCCAGAAAGAGAGCCCATGATCCTGTCAGTACCTGAAACATCCTGTCCCCCTTTCAGGGTTTGGTCCAAGCCCGTCGTCTGACCTGTTCATAACCGGATTGCAATGCAACCGGCCCGACAATCACGCGCGGTCAGGGATCAAAAGCGACGCATCACCGTATGAAAAGAACCTGTAGCGTTCCGCGATAGCATGGGCATAGATCGCCTTGACCCTGTCCATGCCCATCAGGGCCGATACCAGCATCATCAGCGTCGATTTTGGCAGGTGGAAATTGGTCATCAGCCCGTCCGCGATCTGGAACGCAAACCCCGGCGTGATGAAGATATCCGTGGGTCCGGTCCAAGGCTGCATCTGCCCGCCCGATGCGGCACTTTCGATCAGCCGCAG
Source organism: Yoonia sp. 72 (assembly GCF_034652275.1). Taxonomy (NCBI): domain Bacteria; kingdom Pseudomonadati; phylum Pseudomonadota; class Alphaproteobacteria; order Rhodobacterales; family Paracoccaceae; genus Yoonia; species Yoonia sp. 72. The sequence goes on from NZ_JAXIWG010000001.1 coordinate 617,021, forward strand.
CGCGGTGGTGCCCACGGGGATCACGCGTTTGCCTGCGGCCTTGGTCGCGTTGATCTCGGCCGCGGCTTTCGCTGTCACCTCGCCCCATTCGGCATGCATCTTGTGGTCGCGCACATCGTCGACCTTGACCGGCAGAAAGGTGCCCGCGCCCACATGCAGCGTGACATAGGACATGGTCACACCGCGCGCGGCCAGCGCCTGCAAGAGCGGGCCGTCGAAATGCAGCGATGCGGTGGGCGCGGCCACAGCGCCTGCGTGCTTGGCCCAATAGGTCTGGTAATCATCCTTGTCGGCGGCATCCGCCGCGCGTTTGGCCTCGATATAAGGCGGCAGCGGCATGGCCCCCACGGCATTCAGCGCAGCATCGAAATCATCGCCCGCCAGATTGAACGCAAGCCGCGCCTGCCCGTCCGCGCGGCTGACCACGGTCGCAGACAGATCGGGGGAAAACACGATAACCTCGCCGTCGCGCACCTTTTTCAGCGGCTTGACCAATGCGGTCCAGTCGCCACCTGCCTGCGGTTCGAGCAAGGTCACCTCGACCTTCGCAGTCGTATCGCCTGCTTCGCCCGACCGCGCGCGGGTGCCGGTCAGGCGCGCGGGAATGACCTTGGTGTCGTTCAGCACCAGCCGGTCGCCCGGTTGCAATATCTCCACCAGATCGGTGACGATCCGGTCCGCAATATGATCGCCCTGCGCCAGCAACAGCCGCGCCGAGGATCGCGGACGCGCGGGGCGCGTGGCGATCAGGGCGTCGGGCAGGTCAAAATCGAAATCGCTCAGCTTCATTGTGTCAGCTCCGGTGGGGGTCGGCGGAAAATCTCGCGGAACATGCCGGGCGTCAGCGCGGACAGCGGGTTGACGCTGACACGCGGCGCATCCGACGTGCCCGCGATGGTGAAATTGAAGCCGATCAGCCCCTCGCCCTTGCGGGTCAGGAACGCGCCGATGCTGTTAACCAGATAGAACGGAGACACGACACCCTGCAAATCAAACCCCTTGCTGGCGAGCGTGTAAATCCCGTCGACCGAGATGCCAAGCCCCGGACCGACCGCACTGGCCTGCGTCACGATGACCTGATCGGGGGTCAGGCGGAACTGGGCATCGACTTCATCAAAGGCCAGCCCCTGCCCGTCGAGTTGCTGCAGCAAACCGACAACGCTGATCGCGTCGAGCAATCCCGCAATCGTCGGGGCATCACGGACCCGCAATGACCGTACTGCAAGCGTGCCATCAAACGTGCCTTCGCCCCCTGCGGGCAGCAAGGTCAAATCAAGCGTGCCACCAATCGCCGTGCGAAAGAACCCTGCCGCCTGCAAAACACTGCCCGCATCATCGCTACGAAGGCGCACGGCGGACCGCCCGTCGCGCGGTGCGACTGTTCCGGTCACCGCAGCCGCCCCGTTGATCGCGCCGCTGAACTGGCCGGTGAACCCTGCAACAGTCGTGAAATCACCGCGAAAGCTGTTCAGCGTTATGCCCCCCGTCACGACCAGACGGTCCAGTCTGATCTGCACAGGTCCGCCGCCAGCACCACCGCCGCCGCCGAACCGCGCGCGGCGCAAATCGATCATGCCGCCGCCAACCTCGACCCCAAGCGCCTGACCTGCCCCGCGCCCGCGCAGGGTAATCGGCGCATCCAGCCAGTCACCGATCCGGACGCGCGAAAACACCGCCTGCGTGAGACCACCCCCCGGCGCCAGATCTAGCCGCCCTTCGGCCTGCAGACCGCCGCCGCTGATCGTCAGGCGCGATATCTCGGGCACGGGGCCAAGCGTGCCTTCGACGCGCAGATCGCCGGTGGTGCCGGGGGCCTTGGCCCAGCCGATTGCAGGCACCGCGACACGCAGTCCTGCCAGATCCGAGGTCAGCACGAACCGCGGCGGCGCCCCCGCCTGTAGATCGACCTGCAACTGCCCGCGCCCCTGCCCGCTGATCATGCCGGGCGGAAGTGCGATATCAAATGCGCGCAGGGCCTCTTCGGAAAGCGTCACCTCGGCCAGCAGGCGGCTTGCGGTCTCGCCCGGTGCAAAGGCGCGCGTCCAGTTCGCGTCCGCCGCCACACCGTCAAGCTGCACAGGCCCGCTGATCGACAGCCCCGCGTCATCGACCGCGACCTGCATCGCCGCCGCCGTCAGGATACGGCCCGGCAAAAGCAGATCGCTGCGCACCTCTGCCAGATCGACGTCAACGTCAAAGCGGACTGCCTCGCGCGGGGCGCGCGGCTGCAGCGGCCATGTCACCGTGCCCGTCGCGCGCGCTGTGCCTTCGGCGATGGTGACGGGCAGATTGGCGCGGTCCATGAAGGTGAACGGCGGCTGGTTGATGACCGACAGCAAGTCCGGCAGGCTGCTTTGCGATTGCAGCATCAGTGTCGCGGGGCTGGGATCTTGGCGCAGATCCTCGATTGCAAAAGCCGTGCCATCCATCGCGACGGGACCCCCATGGGGGGCGGTCATCGTGCCTTCATCCACCGCGATCACAAAGCGGTGCTCGATCAAATGACCGGTCCCGCGCGCCTGCGCTACGGGTGGCAGATCCCGCATGACAAGGACGGACGCCTCGTCGAAACTGAAATGGCCCGCGACATCGGCGGGCAGGCCCGGCACAAGGCGCAGACCAAAATGCAGGTCGGTCAACTGTCCTGCCCGCACGTTGTTGGTGAACCAGTCCCGCGTGCCGGGCCGGAACCCGTTTGGCCAAAGCGCACGCAGCCGGGCGGGCGATATCTGGTCGATCACAGTATCGACACCCATCTGCCAGCCAGCATCGGTCGCCGCGATCCGGCCCTGCGCCATCATCCGCGAGGCGCCATCCATCACGACGGCCTGCCCGATATCGACGACAAAAGGATCAAGCCGCAGCCGCAGATCAACGCTTGCTGCGTCGATGAGGGGGGGCACGTCGAACAGGCCCGGCGGGTTCAGCGCTACATCGCTGAGCTGGAATTGCGCCAGCAAAGCGCGCGGCAGACCATCGGCAAAGTCCCGCAGATAGGCGTCACCGCGGGCGTGCAGGCTACCCCATTCGCTTTGCACCGCGATATCGCTGAACCGGATCAGATCGCGGATAGGGTCATAGCTGAGATCGGCACTGGCCGCCGAAAACGCCACCGGAGCCGCCGCAGGGGTCGGTTGTAGCACACCCGCCCCGATTTCGAGCCGCGCCTGCAACGGGCCGAGTGCGCCCGCCTCGTCCAGTTCGGTGCGTAACTCTGCCGACAGCGGTGCGGTCACATCGCGCAGCCAGTTCAGCGCGGGGGATTGGGCGGCGATGTCGCTCGCCTCGATATTGGTAATGCTGACGGCAAGTTCGGCCGCACGGCTGTCGCGCGGGCTGGCATAGGACAACAGCGCCGTCGTCACGTCGGCGCGGCCTGACAGAAGCGCAAGCTCGGCCTGCACCGTCACCTGCCTGCCGCGCATATCGAGCGCCACCTGTCCGCCATCCACCGTCCAGTTGCGCCGCGCGCGGGCGTCGTCGTAGTTGACGATCAGGCCGCTGACCTGCGCCGAGCGAAGCGCATCGAACACGGGGCGGTCAAGGAACAGGTCGATCTCGTCCAGCCATTCGGGCAGGGTCCGTGTGCGCCCTTCGGTGCCCGCCCCCAGCGCCAGCCGCAGGCTGCCGTCACGTGCACGGCGCAGGTTGATCTGCGCACCGATGATGCGCACATGCTGCACCAGCACATCGCGCTGAAAGATAACCCCGCGCGGGGACACATCCGCCTCGATCACGGGTATCCGCGTCACCAGCGCCCCGTTGCGGTCGATGAGCTGCGTGTCGATCAACCGGACCGTCGGGTGCAGGTCGCGCCCGATCCGCACCGAGATCGCGGCAAACCGCAGCCTGCCACCGTCCAGAACCTCGGTCCCGCGATCCTGCACCAGATCGGTGACCCAGCTGGGCGCGGTGATGTCGCGGTCGATGACCATGATCGCCGCCGCAAGGGCAAAGACAAGCGGCATCAGGCAAACAAGCAGCACGCCCCGCACCACCAGCCAACCACGGCGCAGACGCCGCTTTGGTCGGACAGGGGCTGCGCCCTCCGGCTGGTCTTGGGTTGGCTCTGGCAAGGATTCTCCGCCCTCGGGGTCACTGGTCCCTTTAACTTTGATACTATGGGACTAAAACAAGGCAATCAAAACCTCAGCGGAGATCAACAAGCCATGACCCACCCTGCGATCGGCGAAACCGCGCCTGCGATCAGCCTGCCCCGCGACGGCGGCGAAACCGTCAATCTGTCCGATTTTTCGGGCAAGAAAGTCGTTTTGTATTTCTACCCCAAGGACGACACCCCCGGCTGCACGACCGAAGCCATCGGTTTCACCGAGCACGCGGGTGATTTCGCCGCCGCAGGTGCCGTGGTGCTGGGCGTGTCCAAGGATTCCGTCAAGAAACACGACAAATTCGTCGCCAAGCACGATCTGAAAATCGCGCTGTTGTCGGATGAAAACGGCGATGTCTGCGAACGCTACGGCACTTGGGTGGAAAAGAGCATGTATGGCAAGACATACATGGGCATCGAACGCGCCACCTTCCTGATCGGGACGGATGGCAAGATCGCGCAGGTCTGGCCCAAGGTCAAAGTGCCGGGCCATGTCGACGAGGTGCTGGCGGCGGTGCGGGCGCTGTGACGCGCTTTGTTGGTGGCGCAGCAACGCCACCAACACGGCACAATAGACCCAGCTTGATGCCTTTCGGCGGAACTTTGCGCGTTCCGGCGCGTTTTAACCGATCCGCAAAAAAACCGGGCATTCGGTGTTGCGACATGGCGCTTGTCTGGCTAACACAGGCGAGCACTGTTTTTCTGGGTAAAGAACACGCAGTGCTGGTAGCCAAGCAAGGTGGATAACTGGTGCGTTCAAGACTGATGAAGCCGATCCATGCCACGCTCGAGCGTTGGTTCCCCGAACGGCGTCTTTTTCTGAGATCCGATACCGAAACACGGTTCATCCGCCTGACCTCTGAAACACAGCTGGTCGCCTGGGTCGGCAGCACCATCGTTGTGGGCTGGACCATCGTGGCCACTGCGATCCTGCTGATGGACAGCATCGGGGCGGGCAATTTCCGTGCACAGGCGCAGCGCGACCAGATGACCTATGAACAGCGGCTCAACATCCTGTCGTCGGACCGCGACACCAGCGCCGCCGAAGCCGCATCCGCGCATGCGCGGTTTGAAATGGCGCTGGAACAGATCTCGATCATGCAGTCCGAACTGCTGGCCACCGAGGAAAAGCGCCGCGAACTCGAAACCGGGCTGGAGGTGGTGCAGACCACCCTGCGCAACACGATGAAAGCCCGCGAAGAAGCCCGCCAACAGGTCGCCACCCTCACAGAAAACGGCGAGGACGGCACCCCGCTGTCGATGCCCGAAGAAGCGGTCGGCACCGTCAACCTGCTGGCCAGCGCCTTGGCCGAAACCGCCGCCGAACGCGACCAGATCGCCGAAGATGCGGGCATGGCCATCGAACAGGCCGCCGAGATGCAGCTTGAATTGCGCCTGCTACAGGAACGCAACGACCAGATTTTCCGCCAGCTGGAAGAGGCGATGCTGGTCTCTGTCGAACCGCTCGACAACGTGTTCCGCGCGGCGGGCATGGACCCAGAAACACTGATCGAACAGGTCCGGCGCGGCTATTCCGGCACCGGCGGCCCGCTTGCGCCGATCCGCTTTACCACCGCCACGGGCGAGCCTGACCCCGACAGTCTGCGCGCGAATGCAATTCTTGCGTCGATGGACCGGATCAATCTGTACCGTCTGGCTGCCAACAAACTGCCTTTGGCCATGCCGGTGCGGTCGAATTACCGCCTGACCTCGGGCTTTGGGCAACGCTGGGGGCGGCTGCATGCGGGCACCGATTTTGCAGGCCCTGTTGGCACACCGATCTATGCCACTGCCGATGGTGTCGTGGTGCAGGCTGGCTGGCAGTCAAGCTATGGCCGCCTGATCACCATCCGCCACGAGTTTGGCCTCGAGACCCGCTACGCCCATCTAAACACGATTGACGTGCGCGTGGGCCAAAGGGTATCGCGTGGCGACAGAATTGGTGCTATGGGGAATTCTGGTCGCTCGACCGGGCCCCACCTTCACTACGAGGTGCGCGTCAATGGCAACCCCGTCAATCCGATGACTTATATAAGAGCTGGACAGAATGTTTTCTAAATCCAAAATCAATGAGCCCGGGCCAAAGGTGGCCGACACTCCTGCACCCGCGACAGCGGATGCGAGCAAGACCGGCAGCCCGGTTCCTGATTTCAAGACATCCCCGCCCAAGGCCAAGCCACCGGCGTCTGTCCTGTCCTCGGATCTTCACATCACCGGCAACCTGAAAACGACCGGCGATATCCAGATCGAAGGTCAGGTCGATGGCGACATCCGCGCCCATCTGCTGACCGTCGGCGAAGGCGCCACCGTCAAAGGCGAAGTCATCGCCGATGACGTCGTGGTAAACGGCCGCGTGATCGGCCGTGTGCGCGGCCTCAAGGTGCGCCTGACCTCGACCGCGCGCGTCGAAGGCGACATCATCCACAAAACCATCGCTATCGAATCCGGCGCGCATTTCGAAGGCTCCGTGCAGCGTCAGGACGACCCGCTGTCTGCAGGCGGCAAGAAGATGCCCATCCTGCCCGCGCCCGACGCAGACACACCGGCCTAAGCACACGTCTGCTGGCTTTTTACACAAGCGCCCCGTTTCGGGGCGCTTTTTGTTTCTAAATGCTCTGCTTGATCAACACGCAGCGGGCGTTCTCCAAAATGCCCGACTATCGCCTCAATTGTCACCAAAATCGTGGATGATGTTCGCTCTAGCGAATTAAAACGCTCATTTTAGCGGAGAATCCGATGACAGTGATACAACCTTCCAAGGCCGGCGCTGCGTTTGGCGCAGCAGCGGCACTTGTTGCTTTTGGGGCAACCATGTCGCCCGCCCAGACAGGTCCGGTTTGCGGAACCACCTATAGAGTCGTCAGCGGCGATTCACTTTCCGTCATCGCTGCGCAGGTATACGGGTCTGCTGCGGCGTTCCAGTTCATCTACAGCGCCAATGCCGAAAAGATCGGTAGCAATCCCGGTCTGATCACAGCGGGGCTGGAACTGGACATTCCCTGTCTGGATGAAACCGGCACATCGGTCGCGGATGCCTCCGCGATCCGCAACGTCCAGACCACCGAACAATTACCAGCCCCCACCCCCGTCGCGATCCGCGTTGTGACGGCAACCGATTGGGCACCCTACTTTGACCAGCAGCAGGAACAGGGCGGCATGTTGACCGAACTGACCAATATCGCGCTGGCCGCTGCCGATGGCAGCCCCGATTACAAAATCGACTTCATCAATGACTGGGGCTCGCATCTGCAGCCATTGTTGACCGATCACGCCTATGACTTTGCGACAGCCTGGTATGAACCGAATTGTGACTTGTTCGATATTCTGGGTGAAGATGCGCAGTTCCGCTGCAGCAATTTCGTCTGGGCTGACCCGATGTTTGAAATCCTGTTGGGGTATTTCAGCCGTGCGGGCGAACCATTGCCGACGACGCATGCAGAGTTGGCAGGCAAAAGCATCTGCCGCCCCGCAGGTTACGAGACTTTCGTCCTTGAAGAGGACGGGCTGGTTGAACCGGTGATTTCATTCGGGCAGGAAATGCTGGTGACCGGCTGTATGGAAGGTCTGATGAATGGCACCTATGATGTCGTCGTCATCGCAGTTGACGTGGGTCAGGGCGCGATTCTCGAGCTCGATTCGCGTGATCGGATCATGCTGAACGAGCCCCTGACCAAAGTGATGAACATTTCCCCGATCATTGCCAAATCGCATCCCCAGCGCGACGAAATGTTGGCGATGATGAATAGCGGAATTGCGACAATCAAAGACAACGGCCAGTGGTTCAGCGTGATCAGCCGCCATCTGTCCGAACATCGCGCACAAACGCAGTAACACAGTCACAAAGGCGCCCTACGGGGCGCCTTTATGCTTCACTCCGGCTGCAGGTCGACAAAGATGCCATGTGGCCTGCCCCGACAGGGCAGCGGCGATGTGTGAACGCGGTTATTCGCGCTGCCGATCACTCGCCCTCTCTCTCCCATTTTCCGTTCGGTTTGGATGGATCCGTATAGGAACTGCGCTTGCCGCCAGGCCAGTCGATCCACGTGTACAAACCATCGTCATCCCGTTTCAAAGACTTGCGCCGCACCTTGTCGCGATGTCGGCTAAAGACGATTGCGGCGGCGATCACTGCAATCCCCATCAGCGGATAATGCAATTTCATTGCAAATAGCTGTTCCATGTCCAGCAGGCTCCAATCCGACAACAGGCGAACGTAGTGCTATCGAAACATCTGGCTGAACACCTTTGTCAACAGCGTTCGAAAGACCAGAGGTCGTCACACAATCCGGTATTCGGTTGGCGACTACCCCAACGCCCGCCGATACAAGTGCCATGTCGCGTGTCCCAGCACGGGCAGCACCACGATCAGCCCCAGAAACCACGGCAGCAGCGCCACCAGCGTCAGGGCGGCGATCAGGCCGGCCCAGCAGAGCATCACGACCATATTCTGCCGCACGACGGCAAGGCTTGTCAGCATCGCGGTGACGAAATCAACCTCGCGGTCCAGCACCAAAGGCAGGCTGACCACCGTCAGCGCAAAAAGCAGGAACGCCAGCACCGCGCCCACTGCCAGCTCGACCGCGATCATGGTCAGGCCGGTGGGGGTCAGGAACACCTCCCAGCTGTCTGACACGTTGGTCATCGTGCTGAGGCCCATGAACAGCGCAAAGATCATATGCGCGAGAAACGTCCAGAACAGGAAATAGATCACGATGATCGCGCCCAGCCACGGCAATTGCCGCGTGCGTTCCTGCCAGACGATGCCCAGCACCGCGCGCCATGTCAGGGGCTGGCCCATCTCGATGCGGCGGCTGACCTCGTACAGCCCTGCGGCGGCGAAAGGGGCGATCAGCGGAAAGCCCAAGGATGTGGCCAGTGTCCATGTCACATGCCCTGCCCCGAGCCAGAGCATCCCGAACCCGCCCAGCACATAAACCGCGCTGAAGAACAGGCCGAATTGCGGGGTTTTGCGAAAATCGGCAAGACCGGCACGCAGCGCCGCACGCAAATCCGCCAAGGCCAGGTCACGGACCTGCGGCGGGGCGGCGGCGATGATCGTCTCTGTCTGGGTCATGCGCAAAGCTTGCGCCCAAGGGCGGCTTTTGGCAAGCCCGCCTTATCAATCCGCGTTGGCCGCGTCGCGCCCTTTGCCGGACATATCCAGCGCCAGCGTCGCCCCCATGAACCCGTCGAGGTCCCCATCGAGCACGCCTTTGGTGTCGGAGGTTTCATAGCCCGTGCGCAGGTCCTTCACCATCTGGTAGGGCTGCAGCACATAAGACCGGATCTGGTTGCCCCAGCCTGCGTCGCCTGCGTTCTCATGCGCCTCGTTGACCAGCGCGGACCGCTTGTCGAGCTCCATCTGGTAAAGCCGCGATTTCAGCGCCTTCATCGCGATGTCGCGGTTCTGGTGCTGCGATTTCTCCGATGACGTGACCACGATGCCGGTGGGAAAGTGGGTAATCCGCACGGCGGAATCGGTCGTGTTGACGTGCTGGCCTCCGGCGCCGGACGACCGGTAGGTATCAAGGCGGATATCGCTGGGGTTCACCTCGATCTCGATATTGTCGTCGACAACGGGGTAGACCTTGACCGATGTGAAGGACGTGTGGCGTTTCGCGGCGCTGTCGAAGGGCGAGATGCGGACCAGCCGGTGCACGCCGCTTTCGGATTTCAACCAGCCATAGGCGTTGTGCCCCATGATCTTGTAGGTGACGGATTTGATCCCCGCCTCGTCGCCCGATTGCATGGATTGCAATTCAACCTTGTAGCCCTTTTTCTCGGCCCAGCGGACATACATGCGCGACAGCATATTGGCCCAGTCGCAGCTTTCAGTGCCGCCAGCACCAGCGTTGACTTCAAGGAAGGTGTCATTGGCATCTGCCTCGCCATCCAGCAGCGCCTCGAGTTCCTTTTGCGCTGCCGTTTCGCGCAGCGCTTTCAGCGCCGCTTCGGCCTCGGTGATGATGTCGGCATCGCCTTCCATCTCGCCCATCTCAATCAGCTCGATATTGTCGGCCAGTTCCTGCTTGATCCCGTCATGCATCGTCAGCGCATCGACCAGCACCTGCCGTTCGCGCATCAGCTTTTGCGCGGCTTCGGGGTCGTCCCACAGCGTCGGGTCTTCGACACGGGCGTCGAATTCTTCCAGGCGGTAGCGCGCGGTTTCGTAATCCATCCGCTGCGCGAGCAGGTTCAACGATTTCTGGATCGCATCGACATTGTTCTGCGTTTCAGCGCGCATGGGACACCCGTTCAGATTGGTTTTGTGGGGTCTTACAACCCGCACCCGCCAGCGGCAAGGCGGTCAGTAAAGACCGCCCGTCGACAACGTGCCGAATGTCGCGCGTTCGCCGACCGTGGCGGTGCCACCCGTTGACGTCGTCACCTCGCGCGATGCGCGCGGCACTTCGTCGTAAAGCGGCAGATCGGCGGCCATCGCGAAACCGCCGTCATACATGATGCCAAAGATCGGTTCCTCGCCTGCGCGGAAACATTCCGACACCACATTGTCGCCAGTGGCATCGTTGGACAGACGCGCACCGCTGAAGCGGTCGATCTTGATGAACTGGCACCCGCTCGGGACCGTGAAATTGGGTGCGCCGTACACGTCGATGGCTTCGCGCATGAAGCGGTTGAAGACCGGACCGCAGAACCCACCGCCCGACGCGCCGGACCCAAGGCTGCGTGGCGTGTCATACCCGATATAGCACCCCGCCACGATATTTGACGAAAAGCCTACGAACCACACGTCCTTGCTGTCATTCGTCGTGCCAGTCTTGCCTGCGATCTGCGCGGGCAGGTTCACCGACCCCGACGCCGTGCCGCGATCGACGACGCCCTGCATCATGGATGTCAGCTGATAGGCCGTGACTTCGTTCATCACACGGGTGCGATTGGACACGATTTCAGGGGCCTGTCCGGCGGGCAGGTTCGGATTGGCACAATCAGGACATTGGCGGTTGTCATGCAAATAAACGGTATTGCCGAAACGGTCCTGCACGCGGTCTACCAATGTCGGTTCGACCCGTTCGCCGCCATTGGCAAACATCGCATAGGCCGCGACCATCTTGAACAGGGTGGTTTCGTCCGACCCCAGAGAGGCCGCCAGCACAGGGTTCATCCGGTCATAGACGCCAAAGCGTTCGGCATATTCGGCAACACGGTCGATCCCGACCTCTTGGGCAAGACGGATCGTCATCAGGTTGCGCGACCGCTCGATCCCGGTGCGCAAGGGTGTCGGCCCGTAGAACTGGTTGGAGGCATTGGTCGGCCGCCAGAGCCCCTGCGGTGTCATGATCTCGATAGGCGCATCGACAACGATGGTCGCGGGCGAATAGCCACTGTCAAGAGCTGCCGCATAGACGAAAGGCTTGAACGACGACCCCGGCTGGCGCTGTGCCTGCGTGGCGCGGTTGAATACCGACGCCTGATAGCTGAACCCGCCCTGCATCGCGATAACGCGGCCTGTGTCCACATCCATCGCCATGAAGGCACCCTGCACTTCTGGCACTTGGCGCAGGCTCCAGCGGATGAACGCGCCGTCGCTGTCCTGCATCATGCGGCGGACATGGACGATATCGCCGGGGGTAAAATTGTCGAAGAAGTTGCCGCGCATCCATGCGATATCGTTGCGCGGCACGACATGGGGTTCGGCCTCTGTTTCGGTGACGCCTTCGATCCCGACGCGCAATTCGTTCTCGGCCACGTCCAGCACGACCGCCGGATACCATTGCGACTCCAGCGTCACATCGCGCGCAACCTCGGCAGCCCGCAGGGCGGCGCGCCATGCACCCTCATCGGCCAACGCCTCTTCTGGGATGGTCAGGCCTGTGCCGCGCCAGACGCCCGTATTGCGGTCGAATTCTTCCAAAGCCCGTTGCAACGAATGGGCAGCCACCTCTTGCAGATCGGGGTCAACGGTGGCGCGGATCGACAAACCGCCGGAAAAGAATTCCTCCTGCCCGAAGTCCTGGCTCAGCTGGCGGCGGATTTCGTCGGTGAAATAGTCGCGGTCGGGCAGGGTCGTGCGGAAATCCTCGTAATCGCCGCCCTGCACCGACAACAGCGGTGCGGCGGTTTCAGCTTCGAGCGTGGCATCGTCGATATAGCCGTTCTGATGCATCAGGCGCAAAGTGTTGTTGCGCCAGAAAATCGCCGCCTCGCGGTCGCGCACCGGATGACGGTTGCTGGGCGATTTCGGCAAGGAGGCAAGATAGGCCGCCTCGCCCGCCGTCAGCTCTGTCAGGGGCTTGTTGAAATAGGTCAGCGCCGCAGCTGTCACGCCAAAGGAGTTCTGGCCAAGGAAAATCTCGTTGAGGTAAAGTTCAAGGATACGCTCCTTGGACATCGCCTGTTCGATACGCACGGCAAGGATAATTTCCTTGATCTTTCGCTCCACCGAGCGCGACCCGTCGAGCAAAAAGTTCTTCATCACCTGCTGGGTGATCGTGGACGCCCCGCGCAGATCCTCGCCGCGCGACTGCACCGCGTCGATCACGGCGGACACCATGCTGGTCGCATCAAACCCTTGATGGGTATAGAAATTCTTGTCCTCGGCGGAAATGAACGCCTGTTTCACCAGATCGGGAATATCCTCGGCCGGGGTGAAAAGACGCCGTTCGACGGCGAATTCATCGATGATGCGGCCTTCGCGCGAATAGATGCGGCTGATCGTCTTGGGGGTATATTGCGACAGCGTCTCGTAGCTCGGCAGATCGCGGCCGTAGAGAAAGATGACACCCCCCAGACCCAGCGCAGCCATCACCAGCCCCAGCGTCAGGAACGTGAAGATACCGCCGAAGAAAGAGAGGATGAAGCGCAGCACGGTCTGGATGGTCCTTTCAGGATTCCTCGCGCTTATACGCGCTGCCCGACAAATGGTCAAAACCGCAAATGCCCCTGCCGCCGCCGTGGCAGGCACGACCGATCACAATCGGCTGATCCGGTCTATTGCAGCTCCGCGCGATACTGCGCCACGGCTGTTGCAATCGCGGCGACGAGCCGCGCGCGGCTGTCGGGATTGGTCAGGTTCTCGCGGTCGCGTGCGTTCGACAAGAACCCCGCCTCGATCAGCACACTGGGGAAATCGGCGGCCAGCAGCACCGAAAAGCGCCCCGCGCGGCGCGGTTTGGAATTCAGCCGCACGCCTTGCTGTTCCATCTCCAAGATAACGCTATCCGCAAAAGACGCCGCGCGCGGCGCTGTTGTCCGCCGTGCAAGGTCCATCAATACGCCTGTCACCCTGTCGTCTGTGACCGACAGATCGACCCCCGCCAACAGATCGCCGCGTTCATGCCGCTCGACCAGCCTGTCGACCGCCATGTCGCCGCTGTCCTCGGACAGGGTATAGACGGACGCCCCCCAGGCGTCGTCCTCTTCCAGCGCATCCGCGTGGAGCGAGATGAACAGGTCAGCCCCTGCCGCACGTGCAATGCTCATCCGCGCGAATAGCGGCACAAAGCTGTCATCGGTCCGTGTCAGCACCACCGCCACACCGTCCTGCGCGCGCAGGCTGGCCGCAATCTCTTGCGCGAATTCCAGCATCAGATGCGCCTCGGTGATCCCGCCGCGTTCGGCACCGGGGTCAATACCGCCGTGACCGGGGTCAAGCACGACGACGAACGCATCGCCAGCCTGCCGGTCCAGTCCCGAAAGCGCCTGTGCGGTCAGTGCATCCCAGCCCTGATCGGGCGGCGCACCGGCGGCGGCGGCGAAATCATCCGCCGAGGTGCGCGTCAGACGCAGCGTCAACCGCGCACCTTGCGCATCGCGCGTCATTCCCGCCTCGGCCAGCGTCAAAGGCTCGGCCAGATCCAGCACCATCCGCGTCCAGCCGGGGCGGTAGGGGCCGAAACGCACATCGGTGACACGCCGCGCCGCGTTGATCGGCGCGGCATCGGCACCGCCTGTGTCCAGACCTTGAAAATCGAGCACCAGACGGCGCGGATCATCCAGCGTGAAAATCCGGTACGGCACGATTTCCGACAGGCCAAGCACGATCTCGACTGACCGCCAGCCATCGCTGATCCCGGACCGGTCAGGGTCGAAGCGCGCCTCGGCACTGGCCGTCATGGCCGACAGGCAAAACAGCACGATCCAGCGGATCATGCTGCGCGCGCCTGCATGAATCGCGCGATCCGGGTCAGCCCTTCGGTGATATCGGCGGTGCTGCGCGCATAGGAAAACCGCAGCCAGTGATGCCCGCGTGCCGCGTCGAAATCGAGCCCCGGTGTCACGGCGACACCTGCCTCATCAAGGATCTGGGCGGCAAAGGCGCGGGCGTCGTCCGTATAGGCGGAGACATCGACATAGATGTAGAACGCGCCGTCAGGTGGCGCAAAGGCCCCCAGCCCCGCCGCGCGCAAGCCATCCATCATCAGGGCGCGGTTCGCGGCATAGACCGCTTTGTTGGCGTCCAGCTCGTCAGGGCAATCCATCGCATGCAGGGCCAGCCTTTGGGCGGCATGGGGCGCGCAGATGAACATGTTCTGCGCTAGCCGTTCGATCCGGCGGACATGGTCGTCCGGCACGACCATCCAGCCTACGCGCCAGCCGGTCATGGAGAAATACTTGGAAAAGGAATTGACGACATAGACCTCGTCCGTGACCTCGAGCGCGGACACAGGGCGCAGGTCATAGTCGATCCCGTGGTAGATTTCATCCGAGATGAAGGCGGCATCGCGGGCGGCACAGGCGTCGGCCAATGCGGATAGCTGCGATTTGTCCAGCATCGTGCCTGTGGGGTTGGCGGGCGAGGCGACGATCAGCCCCGCCAGATCATGCTGGGCCACATGCTGCGGCTGCGGCTGGAACCGGTCGGCAAGGCTTGTCGGGATATCGACGGGCGTCAGGCCCACGGCGCGCAAAATCTGGCGGTAGGACGGATAACAAGGCGTGCCCAGCCCGACACGTTCGCCATTGTCGAACAGCGCCGAGAACGCCAGTAGAAACGCCCCCGACGCGCCCGAGGTGATGACAACACGGGCGGGGTCAAGGTCCAGCCCGTACCAGTCGCCGTAATGGCGCGCGATGCGGGCGCGCAAGGCAGGCAGGCCAAGGCCCACGGTATAGCCCAAAGGGTCGGCCATATCCGCAATAAGCTTGGCACGCGCAGCGGCGGGGGCGCCGGTGCCGGGCTGGCCCACTTCCATGTGGATGACATGGCTGCCTGCGGCCTCGGCCTGACGGGCGGCCTCCATCACATCCATGACGATGAAAGGGTCCACGTCACCGCGGGTTGCGTGTCGCATTGTCTGCCTCTTGATAGGTTTTGTCAGGTGGACTGAAGTCCACCCTACTCGGCGGCCAGATCGCCTGCGGCTTCGATTTCGGCGGCGCGGCGTTCGACCTGTTCGACGATATGGTCGATCATGCCTTCATTCGACAGCTTGTGGCTTTGCTTGCCCGCCAGATAGACCATGCCCGACCCTGCCCCGCCGCCGGTGAAACCGACATCGGTCATCAGCGCCTCGCCCGGGCCATTCACCACGCAGCCAATGATCGACAGCGACATCGGCGTCTTGATATGTTCCAGACGCTTTTCCAGTGCCTCGACCGTCTTGATCACGTCAAAGCCCTGCCGCGCGCAGGACGGGCAGGAAATGATGTTCACCCCGCGATGGCGCAGGCCAAGGGATTTGAGGATCTCGAACCCCATCTTGACCTCTTCCACCGGATCGGCGGACAGGCTGACGCGGATCGTGTCGCCGATCCCCATCCAAAGCAGATTGCCCATCCCGATGGCAGATTTCACGGTCCCGCTGATCAGACCGCCCGCCTCTGTGATACCCAGATGGATCGGTGCATCGGTCGCTTCGGCGAGTTGCTGATAGGCGGCGGCGGCCATGAACACGTCGGACGCCTTGCAGGAAATCTTGAATTCGTGGAAATCGTTGTCCTGCAGGATCTTGATGTGATCGAGCCCGCTTTCGACCATCGCGTCGGGGCAAGGCTCGCCGTATTTGTCCAGCAGGTGCTTTTCCAGCGATCCTGCGTTCACGCCGATGCGGATCGAGCAATTGTGGTCGCGTGCGGCCTTGATGACCTCTTTCACGCGCGCCTCGTCGCCGATGTTGCCGGGGTTGATGCGCAGACAGGCGGCCCCCGCCTCGGCCGCTTCGATGCCGCGTTTGTAGTGGAAATGGATATCGGCCACGATGGGCACAGAAACATTGCGCACGATCTCGCGCAGCGCCTTGGATGATGCTTCGTCCGGCACTGACACCCGCACGATATCGGCACCGGCATCCGCAGCGGCCTGCACCTGCGCAATGGTGCCTTTGATATCGGTGGTCAGCGTGTTGGTCATGGTCTGCACCGAAATCGGCGCATCGCCACCGACAGGCACATTGCCCACCATGATCTGACGGGATTTGCGGCGGTAGATGTTCCGCCAAGGGCGGATGTGGTTCAGGGACATCGGATCGCTTTCACGAGACTGGCGTTCGCGGCCAACCTAAGCGTCCCCGCCCCTGTCGGCAAGCGGCTGCGGCTATTGGTCGGTGACGGCTTCGGCCACGCGGACGATTTCCGCCAGATCATTGTCGCGGCTCAGATCGGCCAAGGCATAAGTCTCGGTCAGGTTGTCAGCGGACAGGACGACATTCGACGTCACCACGCCACGTTGCCCGACAGGCCCGTAATGCACGCCGTTGACGGCGAAATACATCGCGCCGCTTTCGCCGACCCGCAGGCGTGCGGGTTCTTCGGTGGCGGGCACCACGAAATTCTGGCCGGGTTCCATGATGCCTTCGAACAGGATCACACCATCGGCGGCCTGCACGCGGACCCATGCGGGACGGGCTGCAACCAACTGCACCTCTGGCACTGGCGGTTCAACGACCTGAATGGCAGGCGCGGTCAGATCGCCCAACAAGTCAGTGCCAAGATCACCAACGATCTGCGTGGTTTCCAAATCTTGGGTTTCCGAAACTAGCGCACCGATCATCCGTGGCGTTAGCGTCGAAATCGGGGTGTCACGGGCGACCATCACCGGCACGTCCAGCGCCTGCGGGCGGTAGAGCCTGTCCAGCGCCTCGGGCGAGGGCAGCGTCATATCGGCAAGGGCATCATCCACGTCGATGGCATTCGACCCACCGGCCAATGGGTCAAGGTCGGACACCACGACGGGGGCCTGTTCCACCGGCGCAAACTGCACGCGCTGCACCTCTTGCAGGACGGTCCAGCCGCCAAAACCAAGCCCGCCGATCATGGCGACCAGCACAAGCACCGACCCCACGGCGCGTAGCTCGACCTGCGCAAAGAAGGATTCTTTCGCCGGAACAAACGGCGTGCGCGACGACAGGAAAATGTCCTTGCCCACAGGCGCACGGCTTGGGTCGGCGACACGGTTGCGCAACGAGGAGGCTTCTTCGGACATGCCATGCGCGGTGGCGAAACCGCTTTCCTTGCAGAAAGTAGCGAAAGCTTCGTCCGGGTTCATCCCCAGATAACGGGCGTAGGATCGCACATAGCCTGCGATGAAACCGGGCGTGTCAAAGGCAGAAGGGTCGGCGTTCTCGATCGCGGCGATATAGGCCGCCTTGATCTTCAGCTCGCGCTGTACATCCAGAAGGCTTTTGCCAAGGGTCGCGCGTTCGCCGCGCATAAGATCGCCAAGACGCAGGTCGTAGTCGTCAAACCCTTTGGTCTGAACGTCCTCCGCTGCGCTGGCACGCCTGAAGGTCTTTCCGATCATCGACTGTCCCGCCGCTCTCTGCCCCTAAGCGCGACCGGCCGAATCAATCGGTCAGGAACGCCTTTGAAACCAGTAGCATATCAGTGCCGCAGATGCACATCGACAATAGGCGTCAACCCGCCAATTCGGCACGGTTCAGCGCACAATGTGACCACAAACCATCCAAAGCGCCGACAAGCGCATTCATTTCGCGCGGTCCATGCACCGGCGACGGGGTGAACCGCAGCCGTTCGGTGCCACGCGGCACGGTCGGAAAGTTGATCGGCTGCACGTAGATTCCGAATTCGGACAGCAGCATGTCAGACAGTTTCTTGGTGTGTTTGGGGTCGCCCACGATCAGCGGCACGATATGGCTACCATGGTCGATGATCGGCAGGCCCAGCCCTTTCAGGCGCAGTTTCAGGATCTTCGCCTGCGTCTGGTGCTTGTCCCGCAATGCCTGATCGGTCTTGAGATGCGCAACCGATGCCGCCGCAGCCGCCGCCACCGCAGGCGGCAGGCTGGTGGTGAAAATGAACCCCGGCGCATAGGACCGCACGGCATCGCACATCTTGGGCGAGGCCGCGATATAGCCGCCCATCACGCCGTAAGCCTTGGCCAACGTGCCGTTGATGATATCGATGCGGTGCATGACGCCGTCACGTTCCGCCACCCCTGCCCCGCGCGGGCCGTACATGCCGACAGCATGGACTTCGTCGCAATAGGTCAGTGCGCCGAATTCTTCGGCCAAATCGCAAAAAGCCGCGATCGGCCCGAAATCGCCGTCCATCGAATAGATCGATTCAAAGGCGATCAGCTTGGGCGCTGCCGGATCGTCGGCCATCAGCAATTCGCGCAGATGCGCCACGTCGTTGTGCCGGAAAATCCGCTTGGCCCCGCCGTTGCGGCGCACGCCTTCGATCATGGACGCATGGTTTAGCGCATCGGAATAGATGATGAGCCCGGGAAACAGTTTGGGCAGCGTGCTGAGCGTGGCGTCATTGGCGATATAAGCGCTGGTGAACAGCAGCGCCGCCCCCTTGCCATGCAAATCGGCCAACTCGGCCTCGAGCCGCTTGTGATAGACGGTGGTGCCGGAAATATTCCGCGTACCGCCCGACCCTGCACCGGTCGCGTCAATTGCCTCGTGCATTGCGGCAAGCACAACAGGGTGCTGGCCCATGCCAAGGTAGTCGTTGCCGCACCACACCGTCACGGGCATTTCGGACCCGTCGGGTTTCATCCATGTCGCATGCGGGAACTGCCCGCGTTTGCGTTCGATGTCGATAAAGGTGCGGTAGCGGCCTTCGTCGTGCAAGCGGTTGATTGCGGTATCCAGTTGGGCGTTATAATCCACCAATCCGTCCTTCTTGTCGTATCAAAACACTCTCCTTTGGGGTGCCTTGAATCGTTCTAAGCTGCATATAGGGCAGAAACCGCCCGGACAAGACGCTACAAACTGTCGCCCCTTGCCGCCCTCCAGACCTAGGACGGCAGGCAGGGGCCGACCATGATCTGGATCAATAAACCCCAGTGCGGTCAATTTGTCCAACCGCAGGCGGTGCCACGTCGGCCATTGACCTCTGTTCCGATAGCGACAACGTTGCGTCAAAATACACAAGAAAGGCTGAACCCATGTCCCTTGATCCCGTTCTCGACCGTATCGACGCCGACCTGCCGCAGGCAGTCGAGCGCCTGAAGGAATTGCTGCGCATCCCGTCGATTTCGACCGATCCGGCCTATAAAGCCGACTGCGACACCGCCGCCGACTGGCTGGTGGCGGATCTGCTGGCGATGGGATTCACCGCGTCCAAACGGGCGACACCGGGGCATCCGATGGTGGTGGCCCATTCGGGCGGCGACGGGCCGCATGTTTTGTTCTACGGCCATTACGATGTGCAGCCCGTCGATCCGCTGCATCTGTGGGACCGCGACCCGTTCGATCCTCAGGTCGAGGAGACACCCCACGGCAAAGTGATCCGCGGCCGCGGCACATCCGACGACAAAGGCCAGCTGATGACCTTTGTCGAAGCCTGCCGCGCATGGATCGCGGTGCATGGGTCGCTGCCCGCCAACATCACCCTGTTTTTCGAGGGTGAGGAGGAATCAGGCTCGCCCTCGCTGGTCCCGTTCATGAAAGAGAACGCCAAGGAACTGACCGCCGATATCGCGCTGATCTGCGACACGGGGCTTTATGGCGACAGTACGCCTGCCATCATCACCCAGCTGCGTGGGCTTTTGGGCGAGGAGATCACCATCACCGGGCCCAACAAGGACCTGCATTCGGGCATGTATGGCGGTCTTGCCATGAACCCTGCCCGCGTGCTGGCCCGCGTGATCGCGGCGCTGCATGACGAGGACGGGCGCATCACCGTCCCCGGTTTCTATGACGGCGTGCCGGAGCTGTCGAACGAGCTTGCCGCCGCATGGGATGACCTGCGCTTTGACGAAAAGGCCTTCCTAGGCGATGTCGGCCTGTCGATCCCCGCTGGCGAAAAGGGGCGCCGCCCGCTGGAGATGATCTGGTCGCGCCCGACATGCGAAGTGAACGGCATGTGGTCGGGCTATACCGGCGACGGGTTCAAGACGGTGCTGCCCTCGCAGGCGCATGCCAAGATTTCGTTCCGCCTTGTCGGCACGCAGGACCCGCTGGCCATCCGCGAGGCGTTCCGCAAGATGGTGCAGGACATGATCCCCGCCGATTGCAGCGTGACGTTTCATCCGCATGGTGCCAGCGCCGCCGGCCAGATGACGACCACCCACCCCGCCTTTGACCAGGCGCGCAAGGCGCTGTCCGACGAATGGCCCAATGCGGCGGCCTATGTGGGCTGCGGCGGGTCGATTCCGATTGCCGCCTATTTCAAGAACATCCTCGACATGGACGCCATGCTGATCGGGTTTGGCAAAGACGACGACCAGATCCATTCGCCCAACGAGAAATACGACCTGTCGTCGTTCCACAAGGGAATCCGGTCATGGGCGCGGATTTTGCATGAGATGACTGTGAAGGGCTGAGGGGAGGTTACGCCGAAAGCCGGCCTTCGTGCGCTCTGGCGCGAAGGTCGGCTTCGAGCCCAGAGTGACCTATGCTGCGAGCGTGACGAATGACTGCATTCTCTGCGTTGATGGGAAACTGACGAAGCAAAATGATTACTTTTTTGCCTACCCAATTTGCTAAAATCGATAAGTAGATGTTGTTGGGTGGAGCACAATGAGCGGCAAGGTTTCTAAGGCAAGTTGGGACAGAGTTTTCATGTGCTCGCGAGAGCTTTGGAACAGGTTCGATCCTATCGGAGTGGCCGATCGGGTTTGCGACGAATATGATTTCTATGCAGGCGAAGCTGCGCTACTGGCGACAAGGTTTTCGGCAAGGGAAGAATTCTTGGCGAGTGCGAAGACCTCAGTTTATCAAAGAATGGGATTGAGTACGCCTATTGCATTGGTTGAGGATTTTGGCATTCTATTGCACCGAGAACTGTCTGAAGTTGTGCGTGAGATTTCAGACCATGGCGAGCTGTTCGACGAGTGAAAGTCTTTCGTTACGAACGCAGATAGCCGACATTAACGCATCCGCAGCGAAATGGCGCTCTGTCCGCATACCCGTCATTCAACATCCTTGCAGCCAATGTCAGCTCTACAAGCATCGCAAACCCACACGATCCGTGCGAGTCTCACTTCATCCTACTTGGGAAAATGGCGCGGTTGACGGGGCTCGAACCCGCGACCCCCGGCGTGACAGGCCGGTACTCTAACCGACTGAGCTACAACCGCGCGTAAGCGGCGGGATAATGCGGCCAAGGCGGGGCGTCAACGGCAAAAAGACGACGAGCCGCGCTTTTTGGCGCGGCGTTTCAGGTCGTCATCTGGAAGGGAAAGGCAGTGGCGCGGTTGACGGGGCTCGAACCCGCGACCCCCGGCGTGACAGGCCGGTACTCTAACCGACTGAGCTACAACCGCGCATCTGCATTCCCAGCATCGCTGCCGGTGTGGTGCTTCTAAGTGCGGTGCTGGGCGTCGTCAAGCGGTCTTACGGCTTGTCCGAAAATATCTTTGATCGGCGCGGCAAGCCAAGTTTGCGGCAGAAACTTTGAAACAAAATGGGGTCTCGCTGGTTTAGGCACCGTAGAGCCAATTCTACCAAACGGCAGCCCCGTGCTGCCTCAGAATGGAGAGACCCTTATGAAATGCGACTTCCGCCCGTTGATCGGTGCAGCCATCATCACATCCTTCGGCACGATGACCGTGGCCCAGACTGTTTTTTCCGGCACGAACGTGGCTGAAGACCGGTTCGAGGATCTGGTCGAGGATATCGAGGATGACGCCGACCGCGACCTTGACCGTTTCGGCAACGAAGGCCGTCCGCAGGGCTTTACCGGGTCCATCGCCGCGCGCGGCGAGTTCAATTCCGGCAACACCGACAATGCCACAGTGGGCATCGGGACCGACCTGAACTATGTGCAGGGCGTCAACGGCTACCAGCTGCTGCTGAGCTATACCTACGGCGCATCCGATGGCATGACGGACGAGGAAAGCCTGTTCTACGGGCTGGAATACACCCGTGATCTGTCGCCGACACTCTACGGCTTTGCCAAGCTGCAAGGGTCGATCGACGAATTCTCGTCCTTCCAGACGGACACATTCGCAAGCTTCGGCGCGGGCTACCGCATCATCAATGACGCCGATCACCAGTGGTCGGTGCAGGCCGGACCAGGATACCGCTTTGCCGAATTCAACGATGTCACATCGGGTGATATCAGCGAAGTCGCCTTCGGTGTCGGATCGGATTATTCGATCCGCCTGACGCCCACCACCGTGCTGACGAACGACACCGATCTCATCACGTCGGAATCGGATACGGTGATCTACAATGATCTGGCCGTCAGCGTCTCGGTCACCGATACGCTTGCGCTGCGCACAAGCCTGCTGACGGAATACCACACCGACCCCGAACCGGGGTTCAAGGATACCGACAATTCGCTTGGCATCTCGATGGTCTACAACCTGAACTGAGCCTGAACAACAGCGCCGCGTTGCAAAGCGCGGCGCTTTTTTGGCTGGAGATGAGGAAGTTGTGCGCCCTCGAAAGCGCGCATTCCCCACATCCTCGCGTCAGACGCGGCGGTCTGCACGCGAGACCTCTTCGTCTCGTTCTCTTTGTGTTCAAATGTCTTTTTACACCTTCTGTTCTTGTCCGATCAGGTCATCGCATAAGCGTCCGGCCCGTCGAATTCTTGCCGAACAAGGCATATCCTAGCTGACATGCCATACCTTCCAGTCGACAGTGTTCAAGCCGCAGCATGTCAGCGACCGACAAGCGATGGCCTCTACTACCAGTTGGTAGTTTCACGGGCGGTCGCGAACAAGCACACCGAGTTCAGGCTGGACCTTACCAAGCCTAACCGATGTTTAAGTGACAGGACCTCGCATGACAGCAAAAGTAATAAAAACCGTCTCGGTACTCGGCGTGGCGGCAACTCTTTCAGCCTGCGGTGGCAGCGGATCAACTGGCGGCGTGCCACAAGCTCCACAAAGTTTCGAACAGCTCGAAGCACAATCCGCTGCACTACTCAACAAGTACAGAATAGACTCGATTAACGATCCATCAACACTCCGCGTAACTGGTTCGTCGGACTACGCCGGAGTGATGACGCTCCATGGTGAAGATGCACGCCAGTTCAGGGTATCCGGCCAGATGAATCTGAACGTGAATTTTGCCACCAACGCTGTGGCCGGCACTGTGAGCAACTTCGTCGACCTGCAAGAGACGCGCTATACGGGAACCCTTGCCATCGGACGGGGCTCGATCGATCGCGCGTCAAATCCTGACGATGCGGAACCGACCTTTTCAGCGGCGCTGAATGGGGTCCTTACATCCGAGACTACTTCGCTCGACATCGACGGACTGATGAGAGGCTATTTTCAGGGCGAAGATGCAGCGGCGGTCCAGGGATTCTTGTCAGGCGACCTGAGCGTCGGCAGTGCCACCGTGCCTCTGTTTGGCGGGTTCATTGGCGAGCGCTAATCGCCCTGCCCGTTTCCAAGACTGAAATCTGCCGAGATTGCAAATCTGTCAAAAAGATTGGTGGGTGATGAGAGGCTCGAACTCCCGACATTTTCCGTGTAAACAATGCGGCCCCCACGCAACCTATTGAAATACAGTGTTGTGCGCGCTTTTTATT
Organism: Yoonia sp. 72; assembly: GCF_034652275.1. Lineage (NCBI taxonomy): Bacteria > Pseudomonadati > Pseudomonadota > Alphaproteobacteria > Rhodobacterales > Paracoccaceae > Yoonia > Yoonia sp. 72. The sequence continues at coordinate 640,986 of NZ_JAXIWG010000001.1, forward strand.
CCGTCTTGAAATGCCGTTTTCACCGTCTGTTCGCGTTCGGACAGGTTCAATGAACTGCCGCACGCTTCGTTGATTTGCGATCAATCACTTGGTCGTACCGTCGACGCTTTCACCCTAGCTGCTTGTCATCGAAGGTTTCGGGCCCTTGGCTAAACTAGTGATGTTTGGTCAATAAGATCCTGTCTCAGAGAGCGAGGTTCAACGACACAAGCGGGATCTGCCTCGACTAGTCACTGACTGGCGATCCCACGAGGACCACCATTTTTGTAGATTAAGAAACAAAAATTGCCGCAAATCTCAAAAACACCAGTTACCGGATATCAAGTGGTTGGCGAGAGCAATGCAAACGGTTTAACCCGCTCAAACCTGAGATGATCGCCAGACCAGAAGGCAGGGACCAGGCGGGCTCACCACCTCGAATGATCTGGCAATTTGATGGCCCAACAAGACTCGACATACAAAAAAGTCTCGCATAGGTAGAATGTCATCACGTACGGGACTTGTCTTATGTTCAAACTCTTCAGTGCTCGTTCTGAATTTCAAACAAAAGATGCGTCGCCCGCCGCAACCGCTTCAAGCCCGAGCCGTTTGGTGCGTCGCCCGGAACGAATTGCGGGTCAAGATGTCTGCTTGTTCTCGATTTATGCGCCCGGTGGCAAGATTTCACGTGCAACCGCTGCGTACATGGAGAGCTTAGCAGAAAACGGTTTCAACGTGATCGCCTGTGTTGCCTTGGATAATCCCGAGGGCGAGTTTGATTTGGAGAGCCTAGCTTCGGCAGCGGGTGTCGCAGTTCATAAAAATGGTGGTATGGACTTTGCCGCCTGGGCGGGAGCCTTGCGCCTTTTGCCGGACTGCTGGTCCGCATCGCGCCTGGTGTTCGCTAACGACAGCGTTTTGATGCTTCCAAACTTGATGGGTCCTTTTTTTGAAAGGCTACGCTTGGAGACTGCAGACTTTGTGGGAATCACAGATTCGCTTGAAATCGTCCCACACGTACAGACTTATCTCTTTCAGTTTCAGGGGGCTGCCCTATCAAATCCAAAGCTGCAAGAATTCTGGGCCTCTGTCCAAGTGTTTAAAGATAAGCAAGACATCATCAAAACATATGAAATCAAGCTGCTGCAGCATGTGACAGAGAACTGTGGTCTGACAAGCAGTGTAATGTTTTCGCTCAAGAAAGTATTGCCTTTAGCTTATGCCGACGATTGCAAAAGCTTTAACATCACCCATGCGTACTGGGATCACTTGGTCAGTCTTGGCATGCCCTTCGTTAAGGTCGAGCTACTTCGCGACAATCCGTTGCAAATGCACATTCTGCATTGGCGTTCTGTGTTTCGTGCGTATGGTGCGAGCGTCGAAATTGCCGAAGAACACATGCAAATCCGCAAAGGTATATCTACTAGTTCATCAGCGATGATGCCGCAGGATAGGTCAGAGTTGCGCATGATCTTAAAAGACATTAACCGCGTTCGCTTGAATTCTCGTAGACGGCGACAAGCGCGTAGCGTTGCTGACGCAGACAAAATCTAGGGTCAGGACCCATTGAAGCCAGCTCTTGAGCGTGATTCATCGTGCGAAACGGAGCGGTGAAACATCTAATCTTTTCTGGCTGATCGATGCGCAGATGGCGCGTCTGACGCACTACTTCTCGATGTCCCACGGCAAACCACGGGTGGATGACCGGCGTGTGTTGATCTGAATTTTCTTACTAAATCAAAATGGCTTGCGGTGGCGCGATGCCCCTCGGGAATACGAGCCGCACAAGACGCTCGACAACCTATGGAAGCGATGGATGGTTAGAGGTGTCTTTGCAAGGATCATAACCAGTCTGGCCACCGAGCATGGCGAGAGAAATACTGTGATGATTGGCTATGAGCCCTGCCCCTAGAAAGCCATTAGTTTCGATTTCTTCAAATGAGGAAACCGCTGAATCCTATCGATATAACCGTGATTAAATTCTATTTTACTTGCCAAGCTGATCACTTACCGGAACCGCATTGTGTAATGATTGATACTCTCGGCTGCTCATCCACAAGTGGAACGCGGCCCGTGGGCGCCCATCCGGCAACAGCACCCATTTCCGAAAAACGTCACGCGGCTTTCCGCTTTTATGAAAAAGTATCCGCCGAAATGCCTTTTTCGGCTTGCCAGATGGCCGAAAGATGGCTTTTGCCCAAAGCGGTCTAGACTGCAGTTGGACCACAACGGGCGGCAAAGATGTACTGTCATTGGCATCACCGGCGTCCGCTTGGAGTATGGGCAGAGCGTCGGCATCGGCAATCCACGCAGCCTTTCCAGCAGTGATTGCAGCAAGCTCGGCATTCAGCCTTGACAGGGTCCTGCCTTGCGAGATGTTCACCTCGATGAACGCGGCGACTTCCGCGGTGAGTATGTCGCGCTCGTTCCCGATGCTGTCCCGCTCGTCCCGCAGTCTACCCAACTCCGCATTTAGTGCCTCAATCGTCGCAATTTTCTCGGCTTCACGGGCGGCGAGGCTGTCTTTTTCATGACGCAGCGTATCCAGCGCCACCTTCATGCTTTCAATCTCAGTCAGACGATCGGCGTCTTGCGCCGCCAAGTTATCCCGCTCATCGGCCAGGGCGTTCATATTCGCGATTTGCGCATCGATCGTCATCTCGCGCTGCTTTAAGCTATGCGACAGAGTTTCCAGTCTTTCTGCGGTGACGCGTGCAGCTTTATATTTGCCCGAAAGCCCCACCACAGAACCGGCGAACAGCGCCGCTGAGGCGTCAAATTCGGTTGCGATGCGATCAAGTGTTGCGCGACCCGGCTCATCCTCTCCTTCACCTGCCCAACGCTCCATCACCTCAAGGCATTGTTTAATCAACTTTGGCACTGATGGATCTTGCCTCGGATCTTTGGCGGACGCGTCGTGATGCCGAAGGCTACGGTCGATCATGTCGCTCATCAGGTCGTGACGTACATTCCTTGCTACCGGCCAAGTAAAACCGAAAGCATCCTCAGCTCGGTCGGAAAACTCGGTCCAGTCCGAGAGCAACCGCACATAGCTGGTGAATATACGCGGCAGCCCCCTACTGCCGGCCTCAGCGTCAAGAATATGCCGCAACCACAAAAGCAGACCCACTTCTGGTTCGACGATAATCTCTTCTCTGGCTGCCAGTGACTGCAGAACCTCCAGTGGGTTGCGATACGTGTGAATACAGACGGGGGCATAGCCGGATTCAACCAGAGCCTCCCGCCAGATTGGGATCAGCCGACAAATCCGTGGATCTTTGAGATAGATCAGCGATGCATCGCCATACTCCGCAGCCATGGTCGTTTCTATGCGTTCGCGAAATTCGACGAAGCGAGGGAAGTCCTGCCAACCGTTCTCCAACTGCTGCCAGTCATCCCACCGCGACCCCAGCGCATCGAGGATCGCGTCATTCAGCTTCATGACTTCGAGAGATTCGAAGTAACCTTTCGAATTGTCGTCATTCGGGGGCATCGGCGATTTTGGCCGGCCGCAACCCAACCGGTCGAGCACGCCGCCCAGCATGGATGTTCCGGAACGGTGCATGCCCAAGACCAGGACGGCGACCTTCTGTCGGGATTTCTGTCTTTGGCTGCGGTTATTGGTCATGATCTTTCCGTCTGTGATGCTGATTGGTTGCGCGGAACGGATGCTCATGCAGCAGCCGCGTTCTTAGTGCGCTCGGCCTCAAGAAGTTTTTGTCGTTCATCGAGGCGGCGTTGAATTGCCCCACGATATATTGGGCGCGCCATGCGGAGCGCGCTTTGCCGTATCGCAATCGCCTGCTCGTGCCGTTCGATGGCACTTGCTCCGGTCCAAACACTTGTACTGTTCAGACGATAGGTCGACATCACCTCCGGGATGTACCCAATGCTCCCTATCCGGTCTAGATAGAAGGCAAGAGTGATCTCGTTCAGCCTTGGGCTGTAAACGGCGTCTGGAAGTCCTTTGGCTATGTCGCTGCGCATCATACAGCTTGAAAAATTGGCGATCACGTTAAGGTTCGCGTCTTCCGAGAAATGCTTTCCGGTAATGATCTTCGGCAAGCCGTCTTGGCGTTTCAACAACCGCCGCTTATGGGACTGCATGTCCAGCAATTCGATACGCGACATAACCATTTTGGCGTCAGGGTGTTCACGCAGAAACCGTGCTTGTTTGATGAGCTTCTCCGGATCGGTCCAGTAATCATCCCCTTCCAGAACGGCCACGAACTCGCCTTGCGCCTCTGCAAAGCAGTGGCGATAGCTCTCGGAAATGCCAAAGTTGCCACCGCGGCTTATGTTCCGGATGTTGGCTGGGTATTTTTGAACGTAATGTGCTATAATGCGGGCGGTGCCGTCGGTGGAACCGTCGTCAGACAGGAGGATTTCATGATGAAAGTCACCCTTTTGCGCCAAAGCGCTTTCGATCGCTTCGACAATAAACTCGAGGTGGTTATAACTCAGGATGACAGTCGAGATGGTCGGCTTCGGGCTGTGCTTACGCCTAATCTGCATCTCAGCTTTTAGAAACGACTCGCGCTTCGATATCCTGCTTTCACTTTCATCATCATAATCTAAAACAACCCAGCGAAGATAGGCTGGCGGGGCATGTTTTACCGCTCTGATACACATATCCCAGTCAACAAGACGACGCATTTTATCATCGAACCCCCCGACGGTGTTTACCAGATCACGCTTATGTGAGAATGTACCAATATCGATATAATTTGCATCCAGTAGATCTTCAATTTTGAAAGATCTACCGAGTACTTCACCTGACCCAAGATTTAAAATTCGACCATACGCTGAATGAAATTTCGGATCTTGAACTGTGATGTTGGAAGATAATGCCAAATAAAACGGACGTAGCTCATTGTCTGTGTCGGCGTAAGCAACCCAGTCAGCTTTTGCATACATTAATCCGATGTTTCGGGCCTTGCAGACTCCGACATTCTTTTCAAGCCGTACATAGACGATGCGCCCTGATTTGATATCATCAGGAAACCTACGGCGCACCTCACTCTCCGTACCGTCGGTCGACCCGTCATCAACTATAATCAGCTCGAAGTTCCTATGCGTCTGTGCTAACACCCCGCGAATAGCTCGGCTGATACACCATGCCCGATTATGGGTCGGCATAATAAACGAATATCTGATCTTGGATGCGTTTCTAGACTTAACAAGATCAAAATTCGTCGAGATCGCTTCAAATATCCGTGGGTCATTTTTCTCTAGCCAATCGACTGTTAAACTAGAACCATTCAAGTTTGTCCAAGGAGATATGAGCGCTTTGACCTTTAAAAGCGGCAATCCTGCTTCCATGAGGTAGATTGGGTATATTGAGATATTCCGATAAATTGAATCATTTTCACTAAGGCTGAGAAAGTTATTTGGCACCATTGCACCCGAACTGAAGCCCGCCTTCACCAACGTCTGAGTCATACCAATTTCGTATTTCATGATGACTTCCTGCACATTCGGCTGCTTTTCGATCCCGCTAATGAACCTTTGGAAATCGGCGGAAGAAAACACCTTGCGGGTCAGAACGACGAAATAGCTTTGCAGATGATAGGCAAACTCATCGCTGTCAGTGGCGCCCCAGAAATCGAGGGCCTTAGCCTCCATTTTTGCGAACATCGGCTCAAATGATCCGATTGGGCCATAGCAACTATCATTGCACAGGATCAGGTCGTCAGCTGACGTCATCAGACCGGCCTGTTCCAGCCAGACAACACCCCGTTTGTAGGAACCGAAATCATATTCACCGTGACGTCCCGTAATGACGTGCGCAGCGAGCCCAGAAAGCTTTTCCACCTCGCCCGGTTGCAGTTCGTTGTCGCAAACGACGACAATAGCCTCGGTCAAGTCCTGCAATCCCTCAAGATAAGGAAGCACTTGCGGCGGCAGGATTCCATCGCCCGTATATGATGCAAAAACAGCGACACGGCGGCGCGCTGCGGGCTGTGCTTTCGTGGCACGACGATAGGGCTTGATAAACAGATTGACCGCAAGCGGGCTCAAAATCTGAGCGATGTGCCGGGATTTTCGTGGCATGTCCGATGGAAAACCTGTTTCGCTCTCGGGCAGCCGCTCTACGAAACGGAGATCCTGTAACAGAATTGTGCCGTCGCACAAGGCGACCGCAAGGCCGAACATCCGTTCGGCAGCAAAGGTGAGTAAGCCATCGGCTGCGTCATCAGCAACAGGGAAATCGACGGCGCACGCGGCCATATCCAGCAGGATAGAAGTGCGTATCCAGAAACAGGTGCCTGCAATGAAGCCCCAGTCGCGCGTCTGCACGTCGAAATCGCCGATCAGCCGTGCATAGCTCGCAGCCAGCGTTTCGGCATTAGACTCCAGATAGGCTGGGCCATAGACGAACAGCTGCCGCGCCCCAGCAAGCATGACCTGCGGATCCGCCCGGAAGCGCGCTACGATATGATCCACCTGCCCTTGCGACCCCAGCACACCGTCGAGCAGCGCACGGCGCCATTCGTCGGGCATGAATGGGCCTTTTTTCGTGTGGATCTTGCAGATAAAATCATAGCTACCTAGGTCGACTTTCTGCATAAGTTGAAACAGCGCGCCAACGTCTTGTCCGCAATTTTCGACCGCGACGATCCGTGCCTTGGGGAAAGCAGCGGTTACACGGTCATGCTGTTCCTGCCCAAATGACGCGGGCAGCGTCACAAACTGGTCGGCGTCCTTGTGCAGGTATTGCAGCGCATCGGTCAGGTCATCAAGCACGTCCAGATGCCAGACATGAATAACGGCGGCGTAATCGATCGGCTGATCCACAGGATATGGCTCCAAGTCAATTCTACTTCTGAGTGCAGTAGCCGATTTTTAAGTTCGTGGCTATGTTACAAACTTAGCGTCAATCACCCTCTTGATCCAAGTGGCAGTTTTCAAAGTTCATATTGATGTTGATGACAGTTAGGGTCTCATGGGTTTTCATGGATCTTGTGCAACGGCATCGCCTACTCATTCAAAGCCAGCAGCCCATCAGCCAAAGGTCGCTGCATCGACTTTGCCACCTGCCATTCTGCGCACAGCCACATCTCCAAATCAGCTTCATCAGTAAGTATCACAGGCATTGCCTTTGGATGGATGGGCGCAACGACGCCGTTCGGCTCGCAGGTCAAAAAAGCAAACAGGTCATCGGTGGTCTCGCCGTCTTTCAGCTTCCGCATGCTGCGCCATTCGGGAACCCAGATTCCTGCAAAGAATGCCGGCTGATCTGTCTGTACCCTAAACCAGGCATTGCCTGCACCTTGGCCAACGCGTGGTTCAGCGAACCGATCCAATGGCACCAAGCACCGGTGCTGCGGCCCAAGCCAGCGCCGCCAGTGCGGTGAGCCTGTGTTGCGGACATTCGTGACGCCTCGGTCGATCCCGCTCTTGGTGTGAAACTGTGGCGGTGAGGGCAGGCCCCAGCGTGCCTTTCGCAGGACATGGCCCTGTCCGGCCCGCATAACGATCGGAGCAACGCGATCAGGGTAAACATCACCGCTCTCGATGTTGCCGGCGCGATTCTCCAGATCGATGAAGATCTGGCGCATCGCTTCGACTGCGGTCGTGTGATTATAGAGGTTGCACATCGCTCTGCCCGTCACTGCACTGGCGGAAACACCCGCTCGATGTGCCATCCCATCGAGCCTTTGTGCGGGCATTTCTTGCAGCGCATGCTGCGTTCCAGCTCTATGATTGGCATGAGCGCAGGGAAGCGCGCAAGGGACTCGTGCGGCGCGACCGAGAACGGATGCTCGCAAGACGGACAGCGATTGCGTAAAGCATCCAATGCCTCGAGGTGCGACAGACGGAGACCGAACTTTAGGCTGTGGACATGCGGGCGGTATGGCAAAGTGAGAGAATATGCTCACGCCTGTTGGTTTATTTTAATGCTCGCAACGTCACCTTTGCACCGCCTTGATCGCCCCCACGCCTGAGCCGACATAGAAGAGCCACTGGATCATGTCGCCCGCCCATTGCTGCATCTGTGGTGTCGGCAGGTCTGCGACACGCCAGCCGAACAGAAAGATGCTGTCGAGGATCACGGCCGCCCACCAAATGGCGAGCGGTACGACGAACATGGCTGCCATGATCCAAAACCACGGGAATGACAGCTTGGCTTTGTTGAATTCGGTCATGATCCGAGCCTCCTCCACGGCCGCACGCGCCAGCTCGGCCGTCGTCTGCGCATGGATGGCGGCCCGATCATTCGACGCAGCCGCGCGCGTCTCGATCAGCCTGATCGCACGGTCGGCCATACCGCCGAAACCGATGCGGATCAGGAAGGCCAGAAGCGCGCTCATGTCCAACCTGCCAGGCACAGCGCCTGCTCCTCTGTGCGGCGGTTCACCAGCCCGCGGATGACGCGCCCGCCTGCCTTGTTCCACCAGGTCAGCGCCTCGCAGGCGCCGGTGATGTCGCCCGCGTTCAACCGGCGCACGGCCGTCGATCCGCTGGCAGCGCTGACACCGACGTTGTAGGCGAGGCTGACGAAGGCCACATCGCGCAGCGGGGCGAGGTGCGCAGCCCGCGCCTCGGGCGTGATGGCCGGATGCAGTGCGCGCCGGTAGCTGAGCAGCTCGCGCGCCAGCATGGCGTCGCATTCCGCGCGGGTGTAGCTGTCCCCTACCCGCACACCCTTGGTCTCGCCATAGCAGACGGTCAGCACACCGACGATGTCGCGATAGGCCGTCAGCGACAGCCCTTCCCACTTCCCGACGAACGGGACGGCTACGGTCAGGAATTCCGCCTCGGGCACCGGTAGCATGCCTGATGGGCTGGCGATCTGCGCCGGTACATTGATCGACACATCCCCACCGCGGTCGCGCCAGTCGCCGGTCCCGATCGCGATCACCGCCACCAGCAACACCAGACCCACCGCCCAGGGGCTTTGCATCTTGTCAGTGTCGATCGCCTGGTCCTTCAGCCGGCCACAGATGCCATAGATCAGCAGCGCCAGCGCGAGGATCCACCACAGCCGCGGCGACGTGTCGATGCCGACCGCAAGGTAGATCGCGTCAGGCGCGATCAGCGCCACGACGCTCAGATAGAATGCCCACATCGAATGCGCGCGGCAGGCAATGTCGCGCCAGTTCTTCACAAGTTTCATGATCGGATGCTCCAATACAAAAAGCCCGCACAAAGCGGGCCGGTCAGGGTGGAATGTCGGTAGTGGTTAGGGTCGCGGGGCGAGGCGGTTGAGCGCGGCCTTGATCTCGTCGATCCCCGCCTGGATGGCGCGCAGGTCGCTGGACTGGCTGGCCTGCGCCACCTCGAGCGAGCGCAGCCGCGCGTCGACCGCTGCCGCCCGCGCATTGCTTTCCTGCACCTTCTCGCGGTGTGCCGTCTCCAGCATCTCCATGCGGCGCTCGAGCGCTTCCTGCCGCGCCTCAATGGTAGCCCAACCGATGGAAAGACCGACGACCATTGCGCCGATTGTCAGCAGGTTGCCCATCGTGACTCGATTGTCGAATGTAACGGCCATAGGTGTGCCTTTGCTTTTGGGGCCGATCTTGGCCCGCAGTGGGGTGTCGCGATCAGCGGGTGATCAGGTGGATGGTGGCAGGCGGTCGTCTCGGTCTGATCCCGGAACGCTTTGGCCACCTTTCTGACTTGCGAATGTGCGTCGAGGAACTCGACCTAGCGGTTTGTCGGGGCGTAGATCAGGACCACCACTTGTCATCTGTGATGTCATCAGGGACGGGGTCCATGGCCAGCAGAATGGTTGCCGCAGCCATGATCTGCCCTGTCGCGGTCGCAAAGACCGCGTTCAGGTCAAGTACGCGATCAGCCATCTGATCAACCGTGAGGCCGCGTGCCGCGGCAAGATGCGAAAGCATCGGTGTGACGGCGTCCGGATCGGCCTTTATCGCCTTCGCTTCCTCTACCTGCACCGGCCATGTCTCCCGCTCGATCGGGCTGTAGCCGCTGGCTATAGCGCTCATTCGCCTGTCGCGCTCTGCGATGATTGCTGCCATCCTGGCGGCGTGTTCCTCGGTGGCATCAGGCACGACCTTGACCCATTCGACGCCGTCCCATTCGTGGGTGCTGGACAGCTTGAGCGGAACTTCAACCGTGCCGTCTGGATAGCCATCAAGAATATCCTGCGGTGGCTGGTTCGTCGTCTGCCAGTACCCGCGATCAGGGTGGAAATATCCGTGTTCCATTAGCGCAGTTCCTGCCATGAATTGATGTTGCCGAGATACCGATACCAGTGGCCATGAGGCACGATGGCTCGATTTGTGCTGATCATTCCGGCGGCCAGACCGGATTGCGACGCCCGCACGGTGGCGGGATTAGATGGACCCACACGCAGTTCGTGGTTCCCCGACACTCCATTGGTGGTGACTGATACCTCGATCGGCTTACCTGTCGTGTTCTGGTAGTTTGTACCGCTCGATCGCGATGCCGTGACATCCTGCCATGTCTGGCCGACGCCGATTTCTGACAGCAGCGCAGGTACCTGCGCTGCAATCGTACCATCCACAAAAGTCTTGATTGTCCCCCGACGTGCGTACGAGTTTTCGTCAACAGTGAAGTTGGTGTTAAGCGAAGGTGTCAGTACCTGATTGAAAATACCCGAAACAGCTCTGACAGCGCCATCAGGATTGACCAAGTCGAGCGATCCAGTGCCAGTGTTTGTGATCTGGAAGCCGCCGTGCGCGCCCGCTAAGCGCAAGATGCGCGCAGAGAAATCACCAGAATCGTCGCTTGCATGAAAATCGTGGAAGACAGAGCGATTACCAGACAAAGCCTGCCCTTGCTCAATTCCCGTCACGTTTGTCAGCAATAACTGACCATCTAGGGCGGCACGTCCCGCTTCGGGACTAGTAGCCGTGAATACCGATGCGCCGACGGTCGTTGCACCCAACGCTGCCCGCGCGCCCGCCTGACTCGCCGCTGTGAATACCGCCCGCCCCGTCGTGGTACCGCCGAGGTTGGTCAGCGCCGTGGTGGTGTTCAACAGGCCCGCCAGATTGCCACTTTTCGGCAGGAACCCTGTCTGGATGGCCGCGACGGCATTGACCAAGGTTTCGCTGCCAGCAAGAGCAGCGTCGATAAAGTCGATCGCATCCTCGCTATAGCCCAGCAGATCGTCAAGATTGTTGAAACCCGGCCCTGTGACCCACGTCCAAAACAACGGTGTCCGCTCCGCCCAAGTGGCGGGGTTGTTCACGTCGGGCAATTGATGGGTATAGGGCGTGAGGTTCGGCGTGGGAGGTCTGGGCATTACTGCACCCCTTCTGTTTCAAGCGAGAAAAAATAGCCCGAGGGCATGCTGATCGGGACCGAGATATCGCGCACGATGCCAACGCCGGTCGTCACCGCGCGCCCGCGTTGGGCTTCGTAGACGATCCGGTCGCCAGACAGTTGGCGCAGTTGCCCCCAGAGCGTGTCGATAAACGCGCGCTCGCCGTAGATCTCGAAGGTCGAGTTCACACGGCTGGGGCGCTTGACGTAGCGGGGCACCCCGAATTCGTCGTCTTCATAGATCGACCGACTGGCGACACGGATTGTCGTGCCGTAAAGCGCACTGCCGACGTTATATCCGGTATCGACAATCGCGACCTCGCCAAGGCGGGTTGAATCCCCCCCGATCGTGACCCTGACCCAAACGCTGCTCACCGGAAAACTGTCAAAGATGTGGTTCGATTTACCAGAGGTAGGCTGGGTGAAAAGCCAGTCGTAATAGCTGTTCAGATTGAAGCCGAGGACATTGATCGTTTGGGTGTCCACCAGTACATCGGAAGCGTTGTAGAACTCGGCCGTCGCCGTGGCACCGAAGGCGTCGAAGATCGCAACGCCCGCGATGTTTGCGAAATTGCGGATCGTGAAGACGATGTTGCCGTTCGGGTTCTCGGTCAGCGTGGACAGCACCCCATCGACGGCCGCATATGCGTTGGTCGGGCCTTTGACCTGCCAATACTGCGGCGTCTGAAACCTGCTGGAAAACAAATCAGGCCGTCGATTGATGGTCCCATCGATCAGGCAGCCATAGATCACGTGGTCGTAGAGGACTTCATTGCCGATGACATAGGTCGTGGCCGGGTTATAGGCTGGTGCCTCCGTTTCCGGCAGGTTGGACGTCACGTCTGCCAGATCGAGCGTCTTGATCGAACCGATAAACATCAGACACCCTCCCCGTACAACCGCATGTCCCGCGTCTCACGCCGCAGTTCCTCGAGCGCGAGGCGCATGAGTTTGAGTTCGGTCAGCTGCGCGCTTTCGGCCTCTTGCTGGACCAGTTCGCGCCGATCCTGTGCAGCTTGCATGGTGGCGCTGAACCGGTCGGTGAACCGGTCACTGTTCAGGGCAAGCGGCGACCGGAACAGGTCCATCGTGCGCTGAACTGCGGCGTTGCCGGCGGCGGCTTGTTCTCCGGCACGACGTGCAGCCTCAGCAGCATCTTCCAGCGCGAATATCTGCTGCAGGATGGCTCGATTGACTTCGCTGACACCGTCCAGTTCCCGCGCCCGCAGTGCGACTGTGTCGCCCTGCAATTGGAGCAACCGGCCCTCGAGACCGAAACGCTCTTCCGCCACCCGCATCGCGGCGGCGGCTGCCGCCGCTGCCCGCTCCGATGCCTCCTGCGCCGCCTGCATCGCATCTTCGAGCGCGAAAATCTGTTCCAGGACGGCTATGTTGTACTCGTGGACGCCGTCCAATTCGCGCGCACGCAACGCAGCGGTGTCGCCCTGTAATTGCAGCAACCGGCCTTCCAGGTCGAAACGCTGCGCCATGACAGCGTTCAGTTCCTGCATGCTGTTGATTTGCGGAATGAGCGCCGCGAAGGTGTCACCCATCTTGGAGAGCTCGCCGTTGATCTTTTCCATCGCCTGCTCTTCGGACAGGCCCTTGAGCGAAAGGTTCAGCTCGTAAGAAAAGTCATCGAACGCCCCACCGGCGACGTTCAGCGCTTTGGCTGCATCCATGACGCTTGTCTGCATCTGTGTGACTGCGGCCTGGATGGGATCGGCAATCGCTGCTGATGCGGCACCGGTCTGCGTGCTGGTTCTGCGGCTTAGCCCGAAGAACCTTGATGTCTGCGTCCGGCTGAAGGTTGACACCGTCGCGGTCATACCATCGACCGCAACCTTGATGCCGCTGTCCAGCTCGGTCGTTTTCTTGCGCAGCGCACCAAAGGCCAGTGCGACGGCACCGATGACGGGGATCGCCGCACCCAAGGCGGTGCCAAGGCCCGCCGCGCCGCCCATGCCCAACCCGCCGCTGATGGCACCACCCATTGCCGTTGCAGCGCCCGAGAACCCGCCAGCAGCAAAGCCGCTGCCAACCACGGACAGCCCGGTGCCGACCGATGACCCGAAGGTCCCGAGCGCGCCCAGCTTGCCGCCCATCCCGCTGAGACTGCCCATCAAGCCTGTGCCCGCCGATGCTGCCGTGCCAGCAACCGATCCGCCGAAACCGAGGCTCAGCATGATACGGTTGCGTGCCGCCGCGACAACCATCTGTCGGATCATGTCCGTGAAGCTCGACAAAATGCTGTCGGTGAAGGATTTGAAATCGCTGAACCCGCGCATGACCAGATCCCCGAAGGCATCCGCGACGCCACCGACGCCGGAGGACAGTGGCCCTGACATCGTCTTGCCCAACTCTTCTGCCGCCTTGTCCAGATCCTCCATCGCGCCGCGCGCGGCACCGCCGATTGCGCTGGTCGCAAGATTGGCGGCCGTCTCGACATCGCCGAAGATCACCTCGCCCCGGTCGCCGAGGGTGATCAGGCTATCGCCCATGACGACGACATCACCGGTTGCGCTGGCAAGCGCATCTTCAAGGCGCTTGATCTGACGGCCGGCCTCTTCATAGGCGTCCGTCTCGATCTCAGCACCGGACAGCAAAGCCTCTTGCTCAAGTCTCGCGCGACGCAACACCTCTGCTGTTTGGGCAATGCTCTCGCGATATTCGTTCGGGATCGGCGCAAATTGCCCCCCGGCCATGCGCTGCGCCTGGTTGCGGTTCTCCGCCAAGGCTTCATTGGCGAGGTCAACTTCGACACCAAGGCTGCGGAACTCGGACGACGACAGAACCGCCTGACGCGCTTCCTGTCTTGCCGCTTCGATCTTGGCATAGATGGCGCTGGCCTCGCGCAGCTTTCCCTCGGCGGCGCGCCGGCTCAACTCGATACCCGGCGGCAAGGCTTGCGTCACCGCAGCGATCGCGGAGACCTCGTCAGCCAGCGACAGAACGATATTGTCGACGGCCTTCGACGTTGCTGATTGCGTCTCGCCGAACCCGACGAAAACGCTGATGTTGTTGGCGATCATCTGCGCAACAGCCGAGACCCCATTCACGAGATCCGTGATGCCGCCGACCAGGACCGTGACAAACCGGATCACGCCCCGAATGGCATCTGTCAGCCCTGCATCGCCAAACGCAAGGATCAGGCCGGAAACCGTCGATTGCAGCGTGGTGAGGTCGCCTCCGAGGTTGTCACGCATGGTGTTCGCCATGTCGGATGCTGCGCCATCGACGTTGCGCAGCTCGTTGCCGAATTCGGCAACCCGCGCCGCGCCATCAATCAACACCAACGCGCCAGACGCGGCCTCGCGCCCAAAGATTGTCATTGCGTCAGCCGTTGAAAGTCCGCGCTCACCAAGGGTCTGCATGACATCGGCAAGCCCGTTCGTGGCGGGATCAACGTCCTTCACCGTCAGTCCATAGTTGGACAGAGCCTCTTGCGCCGCCGCCGTTGGGCCGGCCAAAGCAGCCAGGATACCACGAAGCGCGGTACCGGCCCGTTCACCTTGGATACCCGCGTCGGACATCACACCGATTGCTGCGGCGGTGTCCTCCAGCCCGATGCCAAGGGCCGCGGAGATGGGCGCGACCGTGGACATGGCCTGCCCCAGCTGGCTGACATTTGTGTTCGCGCGGCTCGATGCAGCAGCCAGAACGTCAGACACATTCGCCGCATTGCCGGCCTCGATCCCGAAGCCGGACATGATGTTGGACGCAATGTCAGCGGTGCTGGCCAGGTCCATGCCAGACGCCGTGGCAAGGTCGAGAACGGACGGGATCGCGGCCAAAGCCTCTTTCGCGTTGAATCCCGCCATTGCCAGGAAGCCCAGACCGTCGGCGGCTTGCGCCGCCGAGAACTCGGTCGTCGCGCCCAACGTCCGGGCCGTGTCGCGCAGCGCCCGCAACTGGCTCTCGGTCGCACCACTGATCGCTGCGACCTTCGACATCGAGGCTTCAAATGTCGATATTTGCTGAACCAGTTGGCCGATCGAAAAGGCACCAGCTGCGGCAATCGCGAGGCCGCCAAGCGCCCGCGTGATCCCCCGTGTCGCTTTGACAGCGCTACTTTCCATGCGGGTGAGAGAGTTGGAAAAATCGCCCTGCTTGCGCTGCGCCTGCGACAGCCCGCGCGTGAATTCGGCACTGTCCAGCCCGAGGTTCACCCGCAGCGAACCGATGACACTTTTGCTCATTTTATGTCCTCATTGACTCACTGCATATGCACGAATAGCGTGTGAAGGCTTTGTAAAAGGGATATTCATGGCTCGAATTGCAATTTGCGCTTTTGCACTGTCAGTAATGATAGCCTGCGGGCCACCACCACCACCGACAGCCACGATGCTGATGAGACAGTCGCCGATCGCGCTTTGTCAAAGCTACTCAGCTGCGCGCGCGAACAACTGGGCCTCAGGCCGTCAGGCCGTTTTGGCCGAAATAGAGCGGCGGCAGCTGTTTAGTGCAGAAGAAATGCAAATGATCCTTCGCGGCCCATTAAAGATTGGCGCAAGCGAACTTGTAGCTATTTGCTCTTGGGGTCCTTATTTCGACGTCAATACAACGACGACATCCTCTGGTGTGAATAAACAGTATGTCATGGGGCAATTTGGCCCTTACGTTTACACACAAAACGGATTGGTCACTGCTCTACAACGGTAAGCAATCAAAACGTTAGCTGTGACGACAATGCTCATCTTTTACGCCGCAACGCCATCCCGATGAAAAACCCACGCACTTGCGCCTGATCCGCTTCGTCCGATTTTACTTTGCCTGCATCCGAACCCGCGCCGGCGACCGTCTGCTCGAACTTTGGCATCTTCTTGGGGTCGTGCTGCGCATAGATCAGCCAATGCGCCAGCTCATAGTTCCGGATCCGCGCATGATCGTGCTGGCTGATATGGCGCTTGTGCTCGCCTTCAAGCACCAGCAGGATTTCCGAGATCGTCAGCGGCCAGAACCGTTCGTACTGCAGGCCAGCGGCGCACCACTGGCCCAGCAGTTCCCTGATCGGGTCTACTTCTTCGAGAGGGACTTGTTCGCTGCCCCCGCGCCGTTTCCCACTGCATCCGCTGCAGCCTTGGGATAGGCAGCGGCGACGGCTTCGGACAGTTTGCCGATGGCCACCTCGATCCCCAGTTCGTCCATGATGTCACCGGCTGCATCTTCGGTCAGCCCGTCAACATGCGACAAGGCCGCCCAGATCAGGCGGCGCAGGCGCTCGGTGTCGGATGGGCTTTTCTCAATTGCTGCAAGGCCAGTGAGAAAGGTCTCGCCCGCAGCCCGTTGGTAGCGCACCTGCGCGTTGGTGCTGATCCGCATGGTTTGGACCTTGCCATCCAGTTCGAATTCGACGCTGCCGATCATGCTGCGGTCCCTTTCGTCCATTCCACATCGCCAGTGGTGCGGATGCTGATGGACATGCCGACCAGTTCGCCAAGCGCGCCGGTTTCCAGCATCGGGGTTGGAAAGCCCTTGAACTCGAAGATGTCGCCCGTCGTCTGCCCCACCGCCGCTTTCATCGTGGTGCGGTAGAAGATCGGCGCCTCCTCCGCTTGGTCTGCCAGCTGCTGCTCGTAGCCGTCCGCCGTATAGCCGCAGGGCACGCTGATCACGCCGGCATCCTTCATGCCTTTGACGTATTCGCGAAAGCCGTTCGGGCTGTCGAGGGACGTGGCGTCGAGATACTCGGTCTCGACCACCGGCACGGCGACGCCTTTGCATTCGGGGATCTTCTCCCAGGTCACGCCGTCGTTGGAACGCTCTACGGTTGCCCCGTAGGCGATGATTTGTTTGCTCATATGAGCCTCCGTCAGGTTGGGTTGTAGTGGGTGATGAAGTCGAGCGAGACGCGATAAGGCCGTTCGGCCTCGTTTGATCCGCCCTCGCGTGTGTCCCGCGACAGCGCGTGGAAAACACCTTGGAACCCGTCGCCCGCATATCCGTCGAGAACGGCACGCACAGCGCGGGAAAGCAGTTTGGCCTCGCCATAGGACAGGGCATAGCAATCGACCTGGACGCGGCCGACGGAGTGACCGTCCGGCCCGTCGAGGTTGTGGCCTTCGGCGTCGTCGATCGTGAACATCACGATCCGCGGATAGCGCGCGCCTTGGACATTGGCGCCGAAGTTGATCCGGTCACCCGCCATGTCAGTGACGGCCGCCGAGGCGGCGAGGATCGCGAGGATTGACTCTTCCATTTCGTCAGCCTTTCAGCGCCTTGCGACGGGCACGCCTAACGGCCTTGGTCACCTCGCCCGCCAGTTCCTCGCCCAACCGGTCGACCAGCGGCCCCGCATCTTGGTCGAAGGCTGGCCGCAGATAGGGCTGCGGTCCGTGATTGATGTTGCCGAACTCCTGCTGGATCGCCTGCGGCAACGGGCCGGGGCCGACAAAGACCTCGACCGAAGCGCGATCATCGCGGAACATCCTGCGGTGCGCCTTGGTCTGGGCGCGCGACAGCTTGGTGCCAGCGATGATCGAGGTCTTGAGATCGAAGCCGCCTGTGTTGGGATCGTCGGGCGCGTAGCTTTTCGCCAGGGCCGCCATCGGCTGTGCCGCGCTCAGGAGTGCGCGCCGCAACACGCCCTTGCCTGCCGCCCTGCTCAGTTCGCCAAGCGCGTCATCAAGTTCCTTGAACCCTTCAGTCTTCATCCGCATGGGCATCCACCTTTGCTGCTGTTGTGATCTCGAGCCACTGGCGGCGGCCCATCGGTTCCTTGATGCCGGTGATCTCGTAGGTGACGCCGCCGCAGACCAGCTGGTCGGTCGGGCGCAGCGCGGCCGTGAAGGCGGACCACCGCACGACGAACCGCGTGGTGATCTGGGCCGAGACTTCGCCCGCCCGCCACCGCTCGCCGTCCGAGAAATCCTGCTTGCTTGCCCAGACCGGAGATCCATGATCGGCGAATACACCTTCACGCGGGCCGAATGCCGTCGGGATCGTCGCCGCGCGCCGGAACTGCACCAGCCAATCGAGACTGGCCGCCATCAGCCATGCCCCCATTCCGCCGGCCGCTTGTACCGGTTCTGCTTGATCAGCCGCTCGACACCGAAGGAGACCTTGATCTCCGCTGTCTGCTCGACCGCGATGCCGGCGTCGTACCATTCCTTGGTCAGCATGATGATCGCCTGGCACATGCCCTTGCGCAGCGCGCCTGCGGGATACCCGACAGACGCCGTCACACGGACCGGCGCGCCGTCCCGCACACCGGCCAGTGTCGCCTCGCCGAACAGGATCTTCGGTTCATCGAAGGCGGATGCCAGCACGACATCGTCAGTGTCGCGCTCGGCCCAAGTCCCGTCACGTTCCAGCACCTCGATCCCCGTCAGCGCCTGGACAGGCGCCACTGGAAACCACCAGCAGGATCCGCCCTGGTATCGGGTCTCGATGATCACGTCGCGGGGCAGCAACGGGCGGCGGCAGGCGGTCTCGACCACCTCCTGCGCCGCAGCCAGATAGGCCTCGATCAGCGGATCCTCTGCCGCTTCGGTAATATGGACGGCACGGCGGACCTCTTCCGCCGTCACCGCCAGGCCGATCTCGCTTGTCGCTCTCATGCCGCTGCCCCGCGTTCGTGTTCAGTTATTGCCGATCAGCTGGTCGCTTCCTTGGTTTTGCCCTGCTGCGGCAGTGCGGCACCGCCAGCGGGCTTGGCATTAGCCAGCGCCGCCTCGCGGGCCGCCAGATCGGCTTCCTTAGCGGCCAGGGCTTGTTCGCGGGCGTCGAGGTCAGCCGTGGACGTGGTCGCCGCCTTGGCGATCTTGGCCTCGGCCTTGGCGTCATAGGCCACGGCCACAGCATTTTCGCCGGAGGTCAGGCGCTTGGCGACGTCAGCCTCGAACCCTGCGATGTCGCCGGGATTGTAGCGGTCATAGTGCCTGGTGAACTTGATTGCGGTTTTCATAGGGGTGTCTCCGTCAGAGATTATTGAAAGGGTCACGCCCCCGCGTCATGCGGAGGCGTCGGGTTTCATGGGTTGGGTCAGAGCGACCAGCCCGCGCCACGAAAGCCAGCAATCGCCGCGTCATGCGCGGGTGCCAGATCGTGCTCGGCGACCGTGCGCATCAGCGTCTGGTCCTTCTGGAATGCCGACTTCGTCTCGCCGCCTTCGACATAGGCCGCCTCGGTCGAGCTGCTGATGGTGACGACAAGGCTGTCACCGATCATGATCTCGTCGAAGTCGGCAAATATGACTTCGGTCTCGTCGGTGCCGACACCGAGGTTGTTGGGCAGTTGCGTCGTGGTCTGGATCGCAAAGCCGCGCAGCGTGCCGTTCTGGTCGATGCTGGGGAACAGCAGATTACCGTTCGCATCGCGCAGGTTCGCGAGCCAGTTCTTGGCCGATGGCCGCATGATCCAGCCCGGACGCACCATGGCGACATTGCCTTCCTCGACGCGGTCAACGGCGCGGCGCACGGCTGCTTCGGCGGCTGCCGCCGTGGCCGCGACACCCGTCTCGAAGTTCGCAGCCGGCATCCAGGACAGCAGACCTTTGGGCAGATCGCCGGTCCCGTCATTGCGCAGAAAGGCCAGATCCTCGCGCAGCGCCATAACGCGCAGCATGTCGTCGCGCACCAGCATCGCCATGGCCACACTGGACTGGCGCAGCAGGGTGTTCGAGATCGGCACCAGGCTGGTCAGCTTCTTGAAGTTCTGCTGGACGGCATCAAAGCCAGGCTGGCTTGGCGCGCTCGGCGCGAGCTCCGCGCCATAGGATGCGGTCGCGGCCGAGGACTGCCGCGCATGGCGCAGCTGACCGGCGGGCATGTCGATAGTCCGCGCACCCGAGGCGCGAACCGTCACGCGGGCGCGCAGCAGGCCAATGATGTCGGTCGCCTGCGCGCGCGGGATCGTCACGCCGCCTGCCCCTTCGGTCGCGCCGCTGAGCGAGGCACTGATCCCGCTATGCCCGTCCTTTTCAAGTTGCTTGACCGCCTTGTCCTTGTCACCCTTGGTGTTGGCGAGAGCCGACATCATGAAGCCGATCTCGATCCCCGCATGTTCAGGGTTTTTCGCTGTGGCGGCAGGACGTGGTGCTGGCGGGTCCTGCACGTCACCATCACCGGCAGCGGCGGCCTGTGCCGCCTCGACGGCTTCCGCACGGGCAACGCGGGCGCTGACATCTTTGAACGCGGCTTCCGCGGTTTCGAACTCCGCGACAGCCGCTGCGATCGCGGTGGCATCGGGCTTTTCCGCCGCCTCGAGTGTGGCGATCTTATCGGCGCAGGTCTGCATGGCTGCGGCGGCAGCTTTCCGGTCGCGGCGCAGGTCGTTGAGGTCTTTAGGCATGGTGGCTTCTCCATTGAAATGGCCCGCTCTCGCGCGGCACGACAAAAACCCCGCCGGATGGCAGGGCCGATAAACACGCGGGCGGCGTGGTTCAGGTAAGGGCGAGTGCGGCGGATGCGGCCGCGCGGGCTGCAAAAGCGCTTCTGGCTTGGCCCTTCGGGGCGGGCGCGTGTGCGGACATCACGCGGTCGTAAAATGCGGCGCGGGTTTCCTGGCTGTCGGCAAGGCCGCGCGTGATGGCCTCTTCGGCATAAAAGATCGCACCGCCATCCGCCGGATCATCGGTGACCGACAGCTGCGCGGTCAGCGCCGCCGGATCAATGCCACGGCCCGCCGCGACATTCGCATGGAACCGCGCCTCGCTTTCATCCAAGGAACGCGCAATCTCGCGCTTGCCCGCTTCAGTCGTCGGGTTCGGCCATTTGGCGCGGGCATGGGTGGACAGATCGATCGACCATGCCTCGCCGTATATGTCCGGCTGCACCGGCCAAGACCCCGCGCGCACCACGCCGATCGATCCGACCACGCCGCCCGGTGCTACCGTGATCGAGGTGCATTGGCTGGCGATGTGATAGGCGGCGGAAGCGGCCAGCGGGTTCACCATCGCGTAGACCGGCTTGACCTTTGCCAAGGCAGCGACCGCCGCAACCGCCGCGTCCATGCCGATGACCAGACCGCCGGGGCTGTCGAATTCCAGCACCACGGCTGCGACCTCGTCGGACGCCGCCAGTAGCGCCGCCGTGTCCTCGATCCCCACATAGGTGGACCAGCCAAGATACCGCTCGAGGATCTCGGAGTTCGGCGTCAACATCCCGCGCACCGGCATGACACCGACCCCCCGCGAGACCGCAAAGCGTTCGCCGCGCTGGATCGTGACGCCAGCGGCGCTGAAGGCCGCGACGGGAACCTCCGCCGTGGGCAGCGCCATGCCCAGAAGGCCGGTGCCGAACCCGACATCGACCGCCATCGCCTGCGCGCCGATATAGCTTGCAATCGTGTTTCTCATGTCTCGCCTTCCTCTTTTGTGTCGTCGTCCCGCGTCATGTTGGGCGGCGGATAGGGCGTCTCGCCCGCGGGCAGTTCGGGAAGCCCGTCGAGTTCGCGCGCTTCCTTCCAAGTCATAAAGGGGCCGCCCACCGCCTTGATCAGCGCGTCGTAGCGTTCCTTGGTCGTCGACTGCAGCAGCGCGTTGAAGTCGTGCCGAAAGAACAGACCGCTGCGCCGCTCGGCCTCGGTCAGCAGTCCCATGCGCATCTGGCCTTCGATGAAGCCTGCCCAGTGCAGCAGACAGTCCGACTTGTAATCGATCGCCTGCTGCTGGCCGTTGGCTTTGACGCCATGCTCCAGGAGCTGCAGTTTCGACGGCGGCACGCGGTAGATCGCCGCGATCTGTTCGCGGTCGAACTTGCGCGACGACAGCAGCTCCTGATCGGCGGCCGACAGATCGAGGCTCGTGATGTCATCGCCCGACCCGATGATCGGGATCCCGTTCGCCTCAGGATCGTTCAGCGCATTGCGGACCCGCAGCGCGTTGCGGCGGAAATCCTCGTCGTCCTCGTAGACATCTTCCATTTTCAGAAAGGCGCGCATCTGCGTGCCCGATGCCGCCCGCGCCGCCGCCTCCTGCCCCGCCAGCGCCAGCCCCATGCTTTCGGCCGCGACCTCGAGCGGGCTGCGCCCTGTCCAGCCATCCTCGGCCATGTAGCGCATATGCAGCATCGACCGGCTGGGTGCGCGACGCTGGATGCCGTCGCCATCCTCGAAGTCGTAAAACCAGCTGCGGCCATAGTTCAGCTCGGCAACCTTCTGCTGCT
The DNA here is from genome assembly GCF_034652275.1 of Yoonia sp. 72. Taxonomy (NCBI): domain Bacteria; kingdom Pseudomonadati; phylum Pseudomonadota; class Alphaproteobacteria; order Rhodobacterales; family Paracoccaceae; genus Yoonia; species Yoonia sp. 72. The sequence goes on from NZ_JAXIWG010000001.1 coordinate 663,332, forward strand.
TGATCGTGTCGATCATCACCAGCTCGCCCGCACCGTCGCGCGGCGCAAAGGCATAGGCCCGCCCGCGCAGGCAGAAGGCATAGTTCAGCGCGAACCGCGCCGTGATCGCCGCAACGCCGGGGCTGCTTTCGACGTTCAGCAGATAGGCGGCCGGATGCTCGCGCACCCGCGTTTCCTTGCCGTCCAGATCGCGCTGGTAGAGCTTGACCGGCACCTTGGACATGTCGCCCGCGATGATGTTGCAGCAGGCAAAGACCGTCGCGTGCCGCTGCATGATGTCGGGCGAGACATGCGGCAGCGATTTGACACGGCTCTGCCCGCCGAACCCGGTGTTGCGCAGCCAGGTCTCGGGCTGGGCCGTGCCGGATACTGGCGTGGCCGAGGCCGACAGCTGCGGCTCGATCCGGGCGACGGGCCGCTCTTGCGCGCGCGCCGTGCGTCCGGTGATGCGGTCGAGGATCTTCATACCGTTTCAATCTCCCGCGCCTTGCGCTTGCCTTCGTTTGCTTCAGCCCGCCCGACCGCCATGATGGCCGCGACCGCGGCGTCGATCCGTCCGCTGGAGCGTTTCTTGTTCGGTTTCACGTTCTCGGCCGCATCCTCGTCGCGATGCACATTGCCGACCTGCCAGGCCAGCACCGGATTGCCGCCATGCCGGATCCGGTTCTGCGCGACGCGTTCTTCGAAACGCTTCATCGGGTTCGACATCGAGGCATAGCCCTGCCGGTGCTCGACCATCGGAAAGCGCCGCTTGTCGAGCTGCTGCGCCAGATATTTCATGCCCCAAGGGTCATAGGCCACTTCTTGCAGGTCGAACTTCTGCCGGATCATCTCGAGCCGGTTGACCAGCTGCTGCTCGTCGATGCTGCCGCCGGTGTGGATCTCGAGCCAGCCATCGTCGCGCCAGCCGACATATTCGCGCTTTTCCGACTGCGCCCGCGCGATGAACCCCTTCGGGCCTTCGGGCAGGAACGTGTAGGCGATCAGGTAGATCAGCCCGTCCACCGGCACCGCCACCACGATCGCCGTGGTGTCGACCTTGTTCGACAAATCCAGCCCGACCCACGCCTTGCGACCATAGAGCATTTCGACATCGAAGGGTGCGGCCGCCAGCCCCTGGTCCCATACATCCCGCGCGATCCAGCTTTCCGCGCCTTCGGTCCAGAGGTTCAGGTGGAACCGCCGGAAGTTCGGCATCTGCCCCTGAATCGCCAGCGCCCGGTTAAGGCTCTTTTCCATCGCACCCCGCTGCTTGCTCACACCGAGGTTCGGATTGCCCATTGCCCAGGAGCGCGGATCCGTCGGATCGCAATCCGCAGGCGGCTCCGCGATATAGGCAAAGAAGCTGTCATCCTTCACATCGCCGCGCAGGACGCTTTCGCCATAGCCGCGCAGCTCGCCACAGAGCGATCCGCGATCATGGCCCGCCGTCGTGATAACCCAGTCGATCGGTTGCGCCCGCGCGATCATCGATTCCACAATCGTCTCGGCCAGCTCGCGGTCGGTCCAGCGGTGCATCTCGTCGCGCGCCAGAAACGACGGGTTGATTCCGTCCGAACTGTCGCCCTCGCGCGAGAGACAGGCGATCTGCCCGTCGAACTTCGGCGTGACAATCGAGGTCCGCCAGACCTTCATCATCGCGCCCAAGAACGGCGAGCGGCGGATGATCCGCTTGATGCCCTTGAAGAGCAGCCCCGCCTGGTCGCGCGTGGTCGCTGCGCAATAGCCTTCCGGCGCTTCCTCGCCGTCAAAGAGCTGCGTGAAGATCATCGGCACTGCCGTGTCAGTGGTCTTGCCGTTCTTCTTGCCCACCTGGTGATAGGTGGACTGGAACCGCCGAAGCCCGGTCTCCGCGTGCTTCCACCCGAAGACCGAGCCATGCCGGAACACTTGCCATGGTTCGAGGTGCAGCGGCTTGCCTGCCATCGGCCCTGCCGTGTGCTGCAGCATCGAGGCAAAGCGCGTGACCATCGTGGCCGCATTGCAATCAAAGTAGAGGCCCCGGTCCTTGGCGGTTTCCAGATCCAGCAGATGCCGCTCGCAGGCCATGCGCACTAGATCGCCTGCGATGATGTCGCCCGCCACCACGCCGGTGGCGTAGCGCGAGACGGGGTGATCAATCGGTTCCATTCTTCAACTGGTCCAGCACATCGGCGAAGAGGTCCCCCTGCGCGCCGGATTTGAGACGGGCATCATCGACAGGCGACAGCCCGAACAGCGCCCCGTTCTGGCGCATCGTCGCCATCGCCCCTTCCTGCAGCCTGCTGGCCGCAGTGATCTTCTGCTGCTTTCCGTTGCGGGTGATCGTGTCGTAATACATCCCCTCGCAGGCCAGCGCATGGGTCGCCGCGATGAAGTTCGACACGCTCTCGCAATAGGCCGCGAACTGGTAGACGTGGTGCGGCTCGAGCCGGTCCTTCATGACCATGACGGGTGCCAGCTCTTCCCAAACCTTGCGGCCCTGCTCGCTGAGGAATTCGGGCGCCTCGGGCGCATGGCGCGGTGCGGCCCCTTTCATCGGGATCACGTTGCTTGGTTGTGGCTTGCGACCCTTCATCTTGCTGCCTCCTCTGGCTTATTCCTTGTGGCTTTTTCTCCCAATTTCGCGGCCGTGAAAGAAAAGGTAACCCCGCCGGTCTTCTGTTTGCCGCCCTGATTTTTCGACCACCCCCCTCTTGGGCGGCGGTCGCATTGGTCAGCCTTTCGCCGTGCTGCGCAGCACTTCGCCAGCCGTCTTGCGGCTGTGGCAGGACTTGCAAAGCCCTTGCCAGTTGGTCCGGTCCCAGAACTTCACCGGATCGCCACGGTGCGGCACGATGTGATCGACCTCGCGCGCCTCGACCAAGGCACCAAGCTCCTCGCAGTCGCGGCACAGCGGATGACGCCGCAGATGCGCCTTGGCCGCCTCGCGCCACCGCTCGGTGCGATAAAGCGCGATGCCGGCCCGCGCGACCTCTGAACCTTTCGCTGCCTTGCGACTGGCCGCGAGCTTGGCCTGCCGCGCAGCCTCGTGCTCCTCGCAATGCGCGAGATCAGGCACCGCCATGTCATCGCAGCCAGGTGCTGCGCAGACCTTGCGGATCGCCATGGCGGCCCCTTCCGGATGAAGCGGGTGCAGCCGGCCTAAAGCAGACCGGTCCGCACCTCGCGGTTGATGATGATCAGCTCGGACGCTTCTGTCGCACCCTTGGACGAGACCGTGTAGCGCAGCGTCACCTCGTGCATCTCCAACCCATCGAACAGCGCGCGCACCTCGGGCCGGTCGTTGATCGACACGATGGCTGCACCCTTCATGTCACGTAAGGATTGCGCGATGCGGCCGAACTGGTCGCGGTCGAACAGGCCTTTGCCATAGTCGTTCTCGCCGCCCAAATAGGGTGGGTCGAGATAGAACAGCGTCTGGTCTGTGTCGTAACGCGCGATGACGTCGCACCAGTCGAGGTTCTCGAACACCACACCGTCGAGGCGCGCATGCGCCGCATCAAGTAGCGGCTCGAGCTTTGCCAGGCTGAACCGCGGCGCGGTGCTTGGCGCGACACCGAACACCCCGTTGACCTGCCCGCCGAAGGCCAGCCGTTGCAGAACCAGGAACCGCGCGGCCCGCTCCAGATCGGTCAGCATGGACGGATCGGTCTCGCGCAGCCGTTCGAAGTCACGCCGCGAGGCGATCTGGTATTTCATCACGTCGATGAACTGCGGATAGTGCCGCTGCAGGATCCGGAAGAGATTGGTGATCTCTCCGTTGCGGTCATTGGCGACCTCGAGGCGGGGCTGCCAGGTGCGGCGCAGGAAAACGCCGCCCATGCCCACGAACGGTTCCACATAGGTCTGATGCGGAATGGCGTCGATGAATTGAATGATCTTCTGATGCAGTGCTTTCTTGCCACCAAGCCATGCGGCCACCGGGGCGGCGGCCCGGACTTTAGTCATTGTCATAGGTTCTGATTCCAGAATAGCAGGGCGCCACTCTCGCGAGAGTCGGGCGACATATTCTGAACACGATGTCGGCGCAGCTGGGTTCCAATCACGCTGCGTGGTGGTGGTCAAACGCCACCCCCGCCCGAACGGGACGGGCAGTTGCGCAGGGCCTTCCCCTGCCTGGTGCATGCGGCACTCCATCGATGTCGGGTAGATCAAACACAAACGCCCGCAGCGGTGTGATCCGGCGGGCGCAACTTAAGATGATGACAATAGATGTAGTTTCTGTGGACTGCTTTTGTCAACTACATCTTGTACACTGATGCTTGGAAATAATCTGTCAAACGAAGGTAAAGATCATGTCAAAGAAAGAGCCGACAAAAGCACCAGGCTGGGATTTAATGTTTGAGGCGGTTAGCGACGTATATGATGCGCAGCGTGCGCGTAGGGCGTTAGAATCGGAACTCGAAGAACTTGAGTTGTCGGAGCCAAGTGCAGAAACAGGTGCAAGCGAAGAGCAGTTGGAAAGATACGAAGCTAAACGCCAGGAACTCTTAAAGGCACTGGACGTCGCTAAACAAAACGAAAAAATAGCGCACGAACGTTCAAACGCCGCGAAAAAAATATACGATGACCTCGGCCGAGAGGACGCGCAAAAAGAACGCCTCATGGAACAGTTCCTGAAAGATCGGCAAAAATGGGCAGAAACCCGTGCCAAGTCGTTTAAAGTCCCGATCAGGCACTGATCTCAGACCTACCAATAGCCGAGAACGGAAACATTGATCATCATTCGTCAAGGTATCCTTGCATCCTGTCCAGCGCAGCACACAGACCTGTCCTTGCGGCTTTGACCGCAGCGGGAGTTCGCGGCCATCCGTACCTGTTCAAGGTTTGGCTGATCGTGAGGTTTTCGACGCAGACAGCGAGCACCAGATCCGACGCACGCACAACCCGGCGACCGCGATCAGCTTGCGCCTGCGCGCCGCGGGGCGACAACACTACCTCATTGCCAACTGAGCGATCGAGCGCGGCAAGACGACGACTGTCTCGGATCACGGCATCAATGAATGACCCTTGCCCGCCACCGCCGCCCAGTGCTTCGACCGAGGAACAGCGAACGCCAGCTGCAGCGCACCGCTCATGCAGCGCGGCATAGTCACGGCCCGCGCTGATCTGGCCAGCTGTGAATAGTGGCGGAGCATCCTTGCCAGCACGTCCCCGCGCTTTCTCCATCATCACGTCGAAGGCGTCGCCACGGCGCAGCGCGTCATGCCCGTTATGCCCCGATCGCGTGACCCGAACATTCCCCGCCTCGGTCATCACCACTTCACGCGGCTGGAAGCGCTGCACCGGCCCGCGCGCCGGCGCGACATCGACGATCTCGGGGCCACAGCCATCTGGCCGAGCCGACCGCGCCTTGATCTGGGCGATGCGGTCTACTTCGTCCGCCAGATAGCTGCGAACAACGGCGCTCTCCTTGCGCTGCGCACTCATGCCACCACCTCGCCATCCGTGTGCCCACGCTTGGCCCGTTCGCTGCGCATCAGCGCCTCGCACCGCGCCTGCTGGTCGCGGTACCAGCGTTCAAATTCCAGCTCACCCGCGTCGATCGCCATCTCGGCCGCGCGGCGCTCGGCGATGATCTGCAGGCGGCGGGCATTCTCGGCAGCCTTGGACGCCACCTGCCGACGCGCGCCGTCGGTGACGGGCGGCATCTTGCGGTCGGCGATGAACAGGAACGTCTCGACCAGAATGCCCTGCATCGCAGCGCGCGGCCCCTCGATCGAGCCGAACCAGCTGGACAGCGCGGGCAGGTCCTCGATCGGGCGGCGCTGGATGACCTCGGCAAAGCCGATGAAGGTGGCATGATCCGGCCAGAAGTTCCGTGAGGATCCTTCGCCTTTGGTCCGCATGATGTCGCGCAACGCGGTCAGGCTCGCATCGCTCAGATAGGCCAGATCATCGGCGATCCGGTTCAGCGCCTTCTTGGCGGCCTCCGCATCGATGAAGCGTGGAAACCGGAAGCCCAGCGGATCGAACAGCAGCCACCGCACCCGGTCACGGTTGTTCTGCGCCACGCCGCCCTCATTGTCCGGTACCGGCCCCTTCTGGCCCGCCACCTGTTCGCTCTCTGTCACTGTCGTCTGCATCTGCCCACCTTCCTTTTTCTCAGCCTGACCCGCTCTCTGTCAGGCGCTACACCAGCCATCGTTCTGTTCCGTTCTGTGTTCTTTCTTTTGATTTTCTTTTCTTTTCTTTTCTTTATGCAGAACTGTTCCAAACTGTGTAAAACTCAGTTGGAACTGTTCTGGAACAGATCAAAGTATGGAAAATCAACGCGTTATCGCGTGGCCCCGGACCCTCCAAACCATTGCATCTTTGATGCGTGCAAAATTGCAGCGTCATATGCAGGCCGGCGGCGCTGGCCTTTGACGTTCTCGAGCATCCAGGCATCGATCCGCTCGACCAGTCGGTCATCACGGATCACGTCCTTGGACAGGCCCATGTCCCGCATCGCGCTGCGCAGGCGTTGTAGCCGCTGATAGACGGCCTTTTCGGCATTGCTAGCCTCGCGCGCCTCGCGCCGGCCGAGCGCCTGCAACAGGACCTCGGTCACGACAGGATGCATCAGCCTGATTTCGTCGCCGCACCGGCAGCGTCGCCACTTGTGCAGAGGGCTGAGCACCCGCGCGCGCAGGTCCTTCCAGAGCTGAAGGTCAATCCGCAGCAGGCGGGCGAGGATAGCGTTGTTATCCGGCAGCGTGCCGACAGGCGTCTGCTTTTGAGCAATGAAAAACAGGTTCAACGCACAGGCTTGCACCTCGAGCGAGCCAGTCAGATGCAGCTCACTGTTCAGCCAGCGGTCGTGATAGAACGTGGTGAAGTAATGCGCTGCCATGCTGGCATCCGTGTCGATCGGATAGTCCGGCAGGTCAGCCACATCGACCACCTGCAATGCGGGTGCAGCCACCATCACATCCTCCCCAGCCGCGTCTTGTCGATGTTCTTGTGCATCAGCATGCGCATGACTTCGGGCCGCCTCTCAGGATCTGACAGCCGCTCGGCGCAGGCGGGACCGTCGAGGCCGGCCAGGGCACACATCGTGTAAAAGTCCCTGCTCCGGAACCATGCCGTTGACCGCAGGCGGGCGTCGTTCTGGCCATAGCGGCGGGTGTACTCGCCATCGATGCCGAGGGCTGTCTTGATGCAGGCTGTCAGGGCAGCGGCCCAAAGCGCGCGGCAGGCGGCGATCTGGCCGCTGTCGGTGGTCTCGAACCAGTCTTTCGGCCAAGGCAGGCGGTCCGACTGATCCGCATGCTGTTCCGCGATCATCGATCGCAGCTTTGGCCGCGGCGCGTCAAAGCCTGTGGTGTCATGTTTCATGCAGCACTCCCCAGTTTGCCTGTCTCGTTGCCCCAAGCAGCCCAGCCCGTGCGCGTGGTGCGGCTGAACAGCTCCAGCCTGCGCGCATGCGGCATCAGCGCCTCGCAGGCGGCGAAGCCTTCCTCAGGCTTTTCTGAATGCGCGCGCACGCGCCCCTCGATCGTGATCGATCCGGCCGGCCAGTCGCTACCCTCGGCCAAGGAATGGAACCCGTCGTCATAGGTCGGCAAGGTAGATCTGGTCGCGCGGGTGGTCTTCGGCGCGCCGCGCGTGGCGATCAGGAAAGGCTCGTTCGATGACCGCAGGATGTAGCCCATGCCGAAGGCATCCTTGCCCCGCGTCGTGCGCTTGACCCATGTGCCGGCCGTCTTGAAGGTAAAGCCCCAGGCATCGACGCAGGCTAGCGCCTCGGGCAGCATCGGGTTCGTGGCCCAGAGCCACAGCAGGCAGTCAGGTGCTGCCAGCGCAGACACTGGCAACGCCTTGATCCAGTCGATCCCTTCGCAGCCATAATGCGCTGTTGCGTTCTTCTCCTCGCCTGCCTCGGACCAGTTGTCAAAGCGCCAGGGCGGGTCCGCCATGATAAGATCAAATCCGCCCGAAGGGCGCAGTTCGATGAAGGATTGCAGGACGGTCATGCGGCCACCCCCGAAAAGACGGGGACAGGCACCGCCCGCCCCCGCAGTTCAACAGGGAGGTCGGGGGGCACATCACAGGGCCAACCACGCCCCCCCGGTATGGCCATCCAGGGGAAAGGATCAGACCCCGGCCCGATGTTCAAAAAAGCGGGTCCAACCGATAAGGTCGGACCCGCAGGTGGCCGCGCGGCGGTGGCGGCGCGACGGACAGAACCGGACGCGCCGCCTCGGAAAGAGGAAGGGCGCCGGTTATTGGTGATCCCGATCGGGGCAGTCATCACCGGCCCCCACCCTGAACTCTCTCGGAAAGTTTTCTCAGCCGACGGGCTGCAGATGCAGCCCACCAGTCGCCGACGGTGCCAAGATGCATCGCCGCCAGCAGTTCGATCCGCGTGATCGCGCGCAACATGGCCCACATCAGGACCCCCGCAACATGGCCACGGCCCTGTCCTGAAACTCGACAATGGCAAGGCCAACGACGAACCCGCTGGGCGAATGACTGCCCGCCCACCATTTCTTGGCCGTCGTGCCATCAACGCCAAACAGCGCCGCGGCTTCCTCGGGCGAGGCGAACTCCTCATGCAGAAAATCCGCCCACCGGCGGGCAAAGTGTTCGCGGTACGTCAGCGCGCGCGTGCGGCTGGAAAACTTTCGTGGAGACATTCCTGATTTCCGATCCCATGTTTCACCTTGTGAGAGCGAACATGGAATCGAAGCAGCACATGAAAGGCAGGGGGACGCGGTCATGCCGCGTCCTCTTGGGTTTGGGCACCTTCGACACCAGCGGTTTCTGCTTCTATCCAAGATGCAGCCATAATCGATCCCGAGGTCTGCCGCTCAATCGCTACAGCAAGATCAAGACTTGGACGCATGGTGCGCCCTACCAATCGCGAGATGATGCTTGGGTCGACGCCAACGCTGCGTGCAAACGCTCGCTGACTGATCTGCCGCTCTCTCAGGTACTCAAGAAGTTCGCTCATAGCCGCATCTGTTGCACATCATGCAACAAGCCGTCAACTGACTTGTTGCACATCACGAATTTGCCAGACGACTTTGCCTGTTGCACACTGTGAATATGAACTTGGCAAGAATTCGAGAATTGCGCGGACTGACCCAGAGGGAACTCGGGGAGATGGTGGGGCTATCGGCCGCAACTATTCAAAGAGCTGAGGTTGGCGCTGCGACAGCAAAGCTAGAGACCTATAAAAAATGCGCTGAGGCGCTAAAAGTGTCACTTTCAGACATCTTTAGTGAAGATATGACGCCGGTTGAACGAGAGCTTATTCAGATATTTCGTCAGATTCCCGCGAGCAAGCACGCTCAGCTTCTGGGCCTTCTCGAGTTAGCTCAGGAAGGTGATCTCGCAAGAGACTGAGGAAGGCATCCATCTGCTGAGGCGTCAGAACTCGGATTTTTCTTATGAATTCACCCTCGGTCATCACACCTCACAATTGAATATTTAGAACGTAACCAGAACATCCGCCTTTTTCCAGAGCAAATCGGCCCTCCCTCGCGCCGTCTGGAGGCTCTTGCCCAGCCCGCTTAAAACGCGCAAAAATTCAGGTACTTAGATTGAAGACGGTTTACAGAGGTCGGAGACTGAGCATGGCTTGTTGCACAAAGTGCAATAACTATATTGACCGCATGTTGCACATTGTGAAACAGATTGCCCCATCAGCCACCTGATGGAGCGTCACAATGTCGAACCTCTGCCCTTTCCCCCAGCACGCGGCCCGCGTCTCCGACGCTGCCGCTGTCGTCCTGTCCCCCGGTGAATACACCCGCCAGCAGCGCCTTTTTGCTTGGGCCTGCCTGAAGACAGCCCGCGGCCAGACGATGCATCAATCCCGCGTCGCTGCGATGGCGCCGCAGGAGCGTGATGCCGCTGCGATCTACCACCCTGCACTGATCGGCGGTGCCGCATGATCGGCGCGATCGATCTGGTGCTGATTGGCGCGCTGGCGCTCGTCATCGCGCATGGGCGCAAAGGTGGTGACGTATGAGGGCCCGCACCGATACAATGCCCGCCCGCTTTTCCAACCTGCGCAGCGAACTCGATAAGCGCGACCGGCGCGACAGGATGTGGTCTCGCGCAGGTCACGCGGCCCTGTTCGCCAGCGGCTTCCTGATTGGCGTCGCCTATGCCGGCGCATCCGACCTTGCCACAGTGTGCGCACAGATCGGCGGTGCAGCATGGTGATCCTGCCTGCAAATGCCGACGCCGCCTTTATCGCGCACCTGACCCAGACCAGCCCCATCGTCGCAGCCCGCTTCCGCGCCCAGATCATGGAACTGCTGCTCAGCGCCAAGCCCGATCAGGCCGAAACGATCATCCGCAACGCAGTCGTCGGCTTCGGCGGCACATTGATCGAACCGTCGCGCATCGATGCCGAAGGCGGGCGCATTTCGAACTGGGGTCCTGCCGACTATCAGCTCGACATGCTGCAATGCTCCGCCACCGGTGCGACATTCGACGAGCTGGCCGCGGACTGGGCCAAGGCTGCGTGGCGGATGACGCCTGCCGATGCCTTGGCCGCTGAGTGACCGAGGTAGGTAATCAGCCTCGACAGCAATCGGAGCCTGAAACACAGGATGGATAACATGCCAGAAGTGACGATGACCCTGACCACGCCCGATGGCCAGACGAAGCCGCCATTCACGATGGAGATGCTCGGGAAGGTGGTCGACCAGGTGAAAGACAAGAAAGGCCGGATGAAGGAAACAGCCGCCGACGAAGCCGTACGCGATCAGGCGACGTCTGTCGCCGCCGAAGAGTTGCGGCAATTCATCGAGCGCTTCGAGCGCCTCGAGGCCGAAAAGAAGGACATCACCGACGGACAAAAAGAGGTCATGGCCGAAGCGAAAGGCCGTGGCTACGACACGAAGGTCCTGCGCAAGATCATCGCCATTCGCAAGCGCGACGCTAACGATCTGGCCGAAGAGCAGGCCGTGATGGATCTCTACATGACCGCACTGGGGATGGCATGATGCAACAGCCCAAACGCATTCAGTTGCGCCGCACCGTCGGATGGCGCAAGCCCGAGGGCGCTGTCGTCGTGACGCGCGGATCGGGCAGCCGGCCTTTTGCCAACCCCTACCAGGGCGACGGCGCCAACCCTGACCACGCCTATCTGGTGCAGCTCTACCGCGCTTATCTGGCACGCCCCGAACGGGCCGAACTGGTGAAGCGTATCAAGCGCGAGCTGCGCGGCAAGGATCTCTGCTGCTGGTGCGCCCTCGATAAGCCATGCCATGCCGATGTGCTGTTGGCGATCGCGAACGCAGAACGCACACCCCGCGAACGCGGCATTTTCACAGGAGGCGTGTGATGACCCAACAACGTCCCTTCACACCCGAAACCCTTGCCATGCGGTGGGAAGTCAGCGCTACTACGATCCGCAACATGTGCCAGGCGGGCGAGCTTGCGCATTTCAGGCCGGGGGGGCGGCTATATCGCATACCGGCACAAGAAGTGGAAAGGATCGAAGCATGCCAGAAATCAGCATCGGAAGGCTGCGAGGCGGCTTCTGCGCCTATTGGCGCGTTGATGGAAAACGCACACGTCATCAGCTTAAGGCACGCACCCGAGAGGAAGCAGGGCCAGAGGCGCTAGATCTCTATCGGCGACATACCTTCACGCCCGGCCTCTGCCGTGTGTCCGAGATTTGGGAAGCCTATCGCCTCGATCTGGGTTCCAAACCGATGGCGACGACGATGAGCTATACCGGAAAGGCGATTCTGCCGGTTTTCGGACAATATCGGCCCGACCAGATCACGCGCGAAATGTGCCGTGACTATGATCGCAAACGTCGCGCGGCGGGGAAATCACAAGGGACGGTGCACACAGAGTTGGGCCATCTGCGTGGCGCATTGAATTTCGCTGTAAAGGTTTCGATGCTTGAGAAGGCTCCTGCCATTTGGCGACCAGAGAAGCCCCAGACGGATATGCGGATCCTTACGCCTGCCGAGATGAACAAACTTGTCGACGGCTGCCATGATCCGCACGTGCGGCTGGCTGTGATCCTGCTTCTCGGCACAGCTGCGCGGGTCGGCGCGATCCTCGATCTCACTTGGGATCGGGTGGACATTGAGGGTGGAATCATAAACCTGCGCCTGGGAGACAGTGTCACCCGCAAGGGCCGCGCTGTGCTGCCAATGAACGGTTCTACCCGAGCAGCGCTGGCGACGGCGCGCGAGGTGGCGTTGACGGACTATGTGATCGAGTACCAAGGCGGGCCGATCAAATGCATTCGTAAGGGCTTCACGGCCGCGCTGGAAAGATCAGGAATCGGCCACATGCGGATCCACGACTGCCGGCACACTGCGGCTGTTACAATGTTGGCTGCCGGGGTCCCAATGCAGAAGATTGCCCAGGTGCTTGGGCACAGCAACACGTCTACAACCGAGCAGGTCTATGGGCGGTTCAGGCCAGAACATATGCAAGACGCGGTCAATGTGCTGGATTTCATCACGCTAAAAGCTGTGTACAACTCACCTAAATAGAACTGATCAGCACATAACCGATTTACAATCAGCTTAAAACTTAAGACTGCTAGTATCTGCGGCAGATCTTGTGCAACCGTACGCCGTAAATTCTGTCAGTTCGAATCGCGGGTGTATTAATTTGCCAATTTTAAAAATCGACCTCGCTACAAGGGTGCTTGACGACCATATGGAGGTCAACTTAATTCACCCAGGGGCTCGGTATGCATTTTACGAAGATGTAAGTCAGCGTTCGCTTCTTCCTGTCGATTTGCCTTTTTTGGACGTTCCTGACGGGCAAGGTCTGCCTGAAGCCGATCAGATCGCGGCCATGCTTGAGAGAGCAAGGGTTATGCGAAGATGGGCAAAACGACCAAAGTCTAAGGCTCGGGCACCACGCCCGCCCGAAAATTTGGATCACTACCGAACGGGTCAAGATTTTGAGGCTGGGGCACAAGGTGCGCGGACGAGGCTTAGAAACGCCGCGAATGAAATCCTCTGGGAGTTGCCAGAAGATAGCTTGGTTGTAATTCCCGAGAGGGCGATCACGGGTAAAGCAGTTTTAGCTGAACTTGGTTCAAGAACTGCTAACAGGGTCCGCGTTCAAGGCCGTGGGCACTATACTGGACTAAATTTCCTTTCTCGCCCGGTCAAAATTGTCAGCAAGGTTCCTATGTTGACCCTCCCTGCTGATGTCGTTGCTGCAGCTCGGTCGACAAGCGCGATACAGGCTATTGGGGGGCATTCAGAAGACAGGATACTTCGCCTCGCGTATGGCGATTACCAGCGAGACAAAGACTTCGTGGCGGGCGTGATGGCAAACACGGCTGACTTTGACGCCCTTGTCTTAGGTCAGATGATTGACCTACACATAGCTATTGAGCATTTTCTTGAGACAGGCGAAGTTCTCGAGCCTGGGCGCGTCACATGGGCGCGACGAGTGAAAAACGCACCATATCTTCATGCAACGATCAACAGCCCTGATGGTCGCGCATCTCTCGAGTCTAGGGGCCTTGCAACTTTCAGCGTCAAATTGCTCGGGATCGTGGCGGCCAGCGGCATTTCCCTTGCGACTGCTGGCAGTCTGATCGCTCAAGGCTATGTTGATGTCGCAAACAGCAAAGAACCAAGTGGAAATACGGAGATTATTCAGGCCAGCGCAACCGCACTGACAGATTTTTTCGCGACATCTGGATATCCGAGCTATAGTGAGTATCTAGAGGGGCTTCAGGACGGCCTCCAACGGAACCAGACAAAACCACAAGGAACAGCTCGTATTTTGCAATGACACCCATGGCAACTGAACAGCAGCAAGACCTAACAAAAAAGTACTCTGCCGCATGGCGGTGGATCCAAGGGACTTGGCTATTTCGTTGGGTCGTCTGGGCTAGGTGGATACTGAGCATAAGCCTTACAGTTGCGGCGTTGCTCTGGTCAGCGTATGTTTTAGGTCAAGACATCAGTGAAAATTTGACTAGAGATTACAATAACTTACAGAATGCGCAAGGAACTCTCTTACAAGACGCTCAACAATTTAGGGACTCACTCTTAAATCCAAACACTCCTATGGTTTTGGACGAAGAGTTGGGAGCATTAAGACTTAAGGCTCAACAGGCGATTTCGTCATTAGCTGGTCTGCGCTCACCTAGCAATCGTATCGAAAACGCAAAGCATGAGTATCGTGAAGCTCTAGAAGGTCTCATCGCCGTGACGAATCGTCTCTCACGCGGCGAGATCGAGGATATGTCTATACCTCTCCACAATGCCTTGCAGTCGGTGGCAAACGAAGGTGGAGAGTTTAATGCTGAGGTGAGTTACTTCCAAGGAGGTATGTGGCCTCAGCTTCAAGCTGCTATTTTTTAATAATTAGTGATGAAACGAGTGTTGCTCAGTGCACCGATGTCAAAAGCACATTCGTAGAATGTGAAGCTGGCCATGATTGACAAGGCTTCTGCGATGTAGCGATTGGAGAAGCCCGAGCCGGTTATGAGAATTCTGACGCCGGCTGTGACCAACAAGCCTGTCGGTGGCTATAAAGACCAGCATGTGTGGCTAGCAGACATCCTGATCCTCGGCAACTCTGCGCGGATCGGCGCGATCCTCGACCTGATTTGGGACCGATGCGACATAAAGAAGGGGTGATCAGCCTGCGCTCCGACGATAGCCTCACCCTCAAAGAACGCGCTGTGCGACAGATGAACAGCTCTACCCGTGCTGCACTCACTACAGAGCGCAAAATGCCTCTTACCGACTAAGTGATCGAGTACCAAGGCGGGCAGATAAAATGCATTCGTAAGGGCTTCATGGTCGCGCTGGAAAGATCAGTAATCGGTCACATGCGGATCCACTACTGACAGTACACTGCGCCTGTCACAATGCTGGCTACCGGCATCCTGATGCAGAAGATTGCCCAGGTGCTTAGCCACAACTATACGTCGACTACTTAGAAATTCTATGAGCGGTTCGAGCGAAAGCTCACGTAGGGTGCAGTCAATTTGTTGAATTTTGTAAGGGCACGAGGTGTCCGGTCATGAACGCTAGCTGATGCGAGACGAGTAAAGTTTCCTGACGTTCGAGTTAACAAAACTGTTTAGTCCTCGGCCTTCTTTTGCGAGTCGGAACATGGTTTCTAGATTAAGCATCCCCACTGACATCGATGTATAACGGTAGGTGGCACCACCCGTGAACCGGACATCGATATGGTGATCACCAGTTTCGTATGCCACGATATTTGAGGAACCAGTCAAATTTTTGTAAGGCGTCATGTCAAGTGCAAAGCCTTCCCTGAGCTTGCTAGGTCCGACTGGCAGAAGGTGATCTGGGCCGCAACGCACGCAAAAGATTGGCGAGTTGCACACCAGCGTCAAATGATGCAACCTTACCTAGAATATTGATGCCTTGCCTACCCGGTTCATCACAAGTTTCGAAAACGAAGAAGCCGTCAAAACCGAGATGCTCCGCCTCACACTCAATGATGGCCTGCCTCGACAAGCTGGCTATGTGAAGAGATCGGCCGTCGCCAATTTTTTTTGTCGTCAGAAAGTCATCCATGTCAAAGCCTCCCAAAATTTCCGCTAACGAGCTTGCCCGATTTCTGGTTTCTAAGCCCACCACGCAAATCAGCATCGTCAAAAATGCGAAGCACCCGCAAAAATCACCGATTATTCGTTATAGTGACGCGCGGCGAGCAATTGTCGAGCACCTCTGCGATCTGACACGGTCCAATGCGCCACTTATTGCTGCAGAGCAAATGCTAATGCAGCGATCAGCTGATCCCGCCGAAAGTTCCCTACGTCAAGATGACGCGGTGAAATCGATCGAGGTCATGCAATCTCTTCAAGGTATGTCAAATCAGACAAGCGGGTATCTCTTCTTAGCAGCGCCGTCAAAGCAGCTGAAGCTGTTGATCGGCGGAGTTGAAGTGTCTGTTTATGCGGACATGCTAGTCCATGGACATGAGAAAGGTTCTGACCAAATTGGAGCCGCAATACTGCGCATGACCCAAGACGACTCTGCGACTGAGGCAGCGAAAGAAAAGCGGCGAAACATGGGCCTGTATGTCGCTACTCTCTTAATACTGCACATTGATCAGAATTTAAAGGGGTTGCGAGAGCCAGCAAACCGGCTTTGCATGTCGATTGATGTCCAACATGGTGAAGTATTCATAGCCCCCAAAGCAATGACTCAGCGCGCAAAGGACATTAAATCGGCTTGCCAAGTCATCTCAGCGCTCTGGTCAACGGTGTAGGGTTTGAGGCATAGGTTCAAAGAACCGCTGCACACTTAGCCCATTGACGCTAACATATTGAAAATACTGGTGGGTGATGAGAGGCTCGAACTCCCGACATCTTCCGTGTAAAGGAAGCGCTCTACCAACTGAGCTAATCACCCGTCCGCGATCCTTTAAAAGATCGTTTCCGCCGATGCAAGTGGCCTCGGGGGCCAGCCCCCGGACCGCCGGGATATTTAGGCTCAAGCGATGGGGCAAAGCCCCGTCTCAGGCGTCGAGCAGGGTCTGCACGCCGTTCTGGATATGGTAGACATGCCCCTGTCCGCCATGCGCGGCGGGCACGGCGATGGCCGCGTCACCGGCAAGGATGCGCCGCAGCACGCGGCTGGTGATCCCGTGGGTGACCAGAACCGCAGGACCGCGCAGATCGGCCAGAAAGGCCTCGCAGCGCGCCTCGAGCGCTATGAAACCTTCCCCGTTCGGGGCCATCGCATATTGCGCTGCCACCGGATCGGGACCGTCCGGCTGTGGCAGCGTATCGCGCAAAAGCCCTGCCCAATCGCCCACGCCGATTTCGCGCAACCGGTCGTCGGTGCGGATATGTGCCGCGATCCGGCCGAGTGCGATGCCCGCCGTCTGCACCGCACGTCCCTGCGGGCTGCACCAGAACTGGAAACCGGCCAAATCGCGGCGGGCGAGGATCGCGGCCTGCCGCGCAGCATCCGCCTCGCCCTTGGGCGTCAGCGGCGAGTTGAGTGCGCCCTGCATCCGGTTTTCGGCGTTCCATTCGGTTTCGCCGTGACGAAGGATGTAGATTTCGGGAAATGTCATAGGGGGCCTGTGGAGCTGGACCTGTGCAGTGCTGTCAGGCCGGAACCATATCAATTGCAGGGAAATGGTGGGTGATAAGAGATTTGAACTCCTGACATCTTCGATGTGAACGAAGCGCTCTACCACTGAGCTAATCACCCTCTGCGGTGTGATTTAGACGTCCTCGGCATCAGTTGCAAGACCGGTTTTGCCGCTTTGTGACGCATCTTTTCCGCGGCGCAGTTTCAATGTCAGAAGCTGCGCGCCCTCGCCCAGATCCTTGGCCTTGACCACGCGTATCTTGCCAAGCGGGGGCAGGATCAGGTCGTCGCCGCGGGCCAGCGCCTCGCCGATCAGGGCAAGGGCAGCGTCAAGCGCGGGTTTGGCGTCGCGTTTCTTGATTGGCCCGCGAGCGACCATCTGGTCGAGCAGATCGGGCTTTTTCAGCTGTGTTGCGGCCGGCGATGCGGGGGTGTCGGAAGAAGCGGCGGTTTTGCGGGCCATGATCTGTCCTCTTGCTGTCGCGCGCAGTCTAGCGGATTGCGCAGGCGACGCCAGCGCCTTGCCACGCAAAAGGCGCGCCCCTTGCGGGACGCGCCTTTCGTTTTTCTCTTGCACGGGATCAGTGCGCGCGCGCGGCCTCTGGTGCCGTGCCTGATTTGATCGCGGCGGCGGCTGCAGCCTCTTCGGCGGCCTCGTCCCATTCGATCGGTTCGGGTTTACGCACAAGCGCGTGTTCGAGCACCTCGGACACGTGGGTCACCGGGATGATAGTCAGCCCTTCTTTCACGTTGTCGGGAATCTCGGCCATATCCTTGAGGTTTTCCTGCGGGATCAGCACGGTTGTGATGCCGCCGCGCAAGGCTGCCAGCAGCTTTTCCTTCAACCCTCCGATCGGCATGGCATTGCCGCGCAGTGACACCTCGCCTGTCATGGCGATATCGCGGCGCACGGGGATCTGCGTCAGCACCGACACGATGGAGGTGACCATCGCGAGGCCAGCTGAAGGCCCGTCTTTCGGTGTTGCCCCGTCGGGGACGTGAACGTGGATGTCGATCGTGTCGAATTTCGGCGGTTTCACCCCGATTTCCGGCGCGATGGAGCGGACATAGCTGGACGCCGCATCGATCGATTCCTTCATTACATCGCCCAGTTTGCCGGTCGTCTTCATCCGGCCTTTGCCCGGCAGGCGCAGGGCTTCGATGTTCAAAAGCTCACCGCCCACCGATGTCCAGGCCAGACCCGTCACGACACCGATCTGGTCGGTTTCTTCGGCAAGCCCGAAGCGGTGTTTTTCCACGCCAAGGAAATCGGACAGGTTGGCCGCAGTCACGGTCACCACTTCGGCCTCTTTCTTGACGATCTGGGTCACCGCCTTGCGCGCAACCTTGGCCAGTTCGCGTTCAAGGTTCCGCACGCCCGCCTCGCGGGTATAGACGCGCACCATCGCCAGCAGCGCGTCATCGGCCACGCTGAATTCGCGCGCTTTCAGCCCGTGGTTCTGCATGACCTTGGGCAGCAGGTGCTGTTTGGCGATCTCGACCTTTTCATCTTCGGTATAACCCGAGAGCGAAATGATCTCCATCCGATCCAGAAGCGGCCCCGGCATGTTGTAGCTGTTGGCGGTCGTCAGGAACATCACGTTCGACAGGTCGTATTCGACCTCCAGATAGTGATCGACGAAGGTCGCGTTCTGTTCGGGATCGAGCACCTCGAGCATTGCCGATGCGGGATCACCACGGAAATCCTGCCCCATCTTGTCGATTTCATCGAGCAGGATCAGCGGGTTGGTGGTTTTCGCCTTTTTCAGCGCCTGAATGATCTTGCCGGGCATGGAGCCGATATAGGTCCGACGGTGGCCGCGGATTTCAGATTCGTCACGCACGCCGCCAAGCGAAATGCGGATGAATTCGCGTCCTGTCGCTTTCGCCACGGATTTGCCAAGGCTGGTCTTGCCCACGCCGGGAGGGCCGACCAAGCACATGATCGGGCCTTTCAGCTTGGCCGAGCGCTGCTGCACGGCCAGATATTCGACGATCCGTTCCTTGACCTTTTCCAAACCGTAATGGTCGGCGTCCAAGATCGCCTGCGCTTTATGCAGGTCTTTCTTGGTGCGCGATTTCACGTTCCACGGCAGGCCCAGAATCCAGTCCATGTAGTTGCGCACCACGGTCGCCTCGGCGCTCATGGGGGACATGGATTTCAGCTTCTTCAGTTCGGCATCGACCTTTTCGCGAGCCTCTTTCGACAGCTTGGTCTCGGCGATCCGCGCTTCCAGCTCGGCGACCTCGTTCTGGCCATCCTCGCCGTCGCCCAACTCCTTCTGGATCGCCTTCATCTGTTCGTTCAGATAGTATTCGCGCTGTGTGCGTTCCATCTGTGATTTGACGCGGGTCTTGATCTTGCGTTCGACCTGAAGCACGGACATTTCGCCCTGCATCATGCCGTAAACCTTTTCCAGTCGTTCCGCGACGGACAGCGTTTCCAGCAGGCCCTGTTTCTGTGCGACTTCAATGCCCAGATGCCCTGCCACCAGATCGGCAAGCTTCGCAGGCTCGGTCGCGTCGCTGACGGCGGCCATGGCTTCTTCGGGGATGTTTTTCTTGACCTTGGCGTAACGCTCGAATTCGGCGGCGACGTTGCGCACCAAGGCTTCCACCTCGGTCGGATCGCCGGGCTCTTCGGTCAGGTATTCGGCGCTGGCCTCGAAGAACGAGTCGTTGGGCACAAAACCTGTGATCCGCACACGGCTGCGCCCTTCGACCAGCACCTTTACGGTGCCATCGGGCAGTTTCAGCAGTTGCAGCACATTGGCCAGTACGCCGGATTTGTAGATGCCGTCCTGATCGGGGTCGTCCTGACCGGGGTCGATCTGGCTGGACAGCAGAATCTGCTTGTCGTCCTGCATGACTTCTTCCAGCGCGCGCACGGATTTGTCGCGGCCCACGAAGAGCGGCACGATCATATGCGGGAACACCACGATGTCACGCAACGGCAGGACGGGATAAGACGAACTCAATGGTTCTTGCATGGAATTTTCCTTTTCTGGCAGAACGCCCCGGCCCCGGTCCATCGGCAGCATGGCGCGTCCCCTCTTGGAGACTACAAATGGGGCCGACCTAGAGGGCTGTCAACTGGCCAGCGTTCACAGCGGGTCGATATCGCCCTGCGCGCGCTGGCTGTGGAATTCTGCTTCCCAATCGGCAAAGGTGCCTGCGGAAATGGCGGCGCGCATCTCGGCCATGATCTGCTGGAAGTAATGCAGGTTGTGCCATGTAAGCAGCATGCCCGAAATCATCTCGTTCGCGCGGAACACATGATGCAGATAGGCGCGCGAATAGCCACGGCAGGCGGGGCAAGTGCAGGCCTCGTCCAAGGGGCGCGGGTCATCCTGATGGCGGGCGTTCTTGATGTTCACGACACCGTGCCGCGTGAAGGCCTGACCCGTCCGGCCGGACCGTGACGGCAGCACGCAATCCATCATGTCGATGCCGCGCTTGACCGCGCCCACGATGTCATCAGGCTTGCCCACGCCCATCAGGTAGCGGGGTTTGTCCACGGGCAACTGGTCGGGCGCATAGTCGAGCACGCCGAACATCGCCTCCTGCCCTTCGCCCACAGCCAGTCCGCCCACGGCATAGCCGTCAAATTCGATGGCCTGCAGCGCTTGCGCAGATTCTTCGCGCAGGTCCTGTTCCAGCCCGCCTTGCTGGATACCGAAAAGTGCGTGGCCGGGCCGGTCGCCAAAGGCATCGCGTGATCTTTGCGCCCACCGCATCGACAGATCCATGCTGGATTTGATCCGGTCGCGGTCGGCGGGCAGCGCGGGGCATTCATCAAAACACATCACGATGTCGGACCCGAGCAGCGCCTGAATTTCCATCGACCGTTCCGGCGACAGATGGTGGCGCGATCCGTCGATATGGCTTTTGAAGGTCACGCCTTCCTCGGTCAGTTTGCGCAATCCGGCCAGCGACATGACCTGAAACCCGCCGCTGTCGGTCAGGATCGGCTTGTCCCAGTTCATGAATCTGTGCAGCCCGCCCAGACGCGCGATCCGTTCCGCCGTGGGGCGCAGCATCAGGTGATAGGTATTGCCCAGCAGGATATCCGCGCCTGTTGCCGCCACGCTTTCGGGCAACATCGCCTTGACCGTGGCGGCGGTGCCCACGGGCATGAAGGCGGGGGTGCGGATTTCGCCGCGCGGCGTGTTGATCGCCCCCGTGCGGGCCTTGCCATCGGTGGCATCCAGTCGAAACGAAAAACGGTCGGTCATCGGGTTTCCTCTTGCTGGCAAGGCATATGCCGCAAGGGCGCGGGATTGGAAAGACCACCCTGCCCCTCGCCCCCTTTACGCCCCCTGCGGCAAACCCTATATGTTCTATCAGGAATGCAGGAACCGATCACATGACAGATGCAAACGCTCAATTGGAAGGCGCGCCCTTGATCGCGCCATCGACGACGGATCATCCGTTGTACGAAGATGTCGTTCAGGCGTGCCGGTCGGTCTATGACCCTGAAATTCCGGTGAATATCTACGACCTTGGCCTGATCTACACGATCGACATCAAAGAAGATAATGCGGTCAACATCGTCATGACGCTGACAGCCCCCGGTTGCCCCGTCGCGGGCGAGATGCCCGGTTGGGTGGCAGACGCCATTGAACCTCTGCCCGGCGTCAAACAGGTGGATGTCGAAATGACGTTCGAGCCGCAATGGGGCATGGACATGATGTCCGACGAAGCGCGGCTGGAACTGGGGTTCATGTAAGCACTGCGCTTGTGCCGCGCGGTTGCCTGACCTATCTTGATACCAGCACAAGGAGCATGACATGTTCGGCATTCCCGGCAAACAAGCCGTCACGATCACCGACAAGGCCGCCGCACAGATCGCGCGCCTGATGGAGAAGGACGGCCATCAGGGTTTGCGGATCGGCGTCAAAAAAGGCGGCTGTGCGGGCATGGAATATACCATGGCCTATGTCACCGAAGTCGATCCGCTGGACGAGGTGGTCGAACAGGATGGTGCGCGGGTGATGATCGCCCCCATGGCACAGATGTTCCTGTTCGGGACCGTCATCGACTATGAGACATCCTTGCTCGAATCCGGCTTCAAGTTCCGCAATCCCAATGTGGTTGATGCCTGCGGTTGCGGGGAATCGATCAAATTCGCGGATAACATCGCGTCCCGCTGACGCGCATCAAAGGACATCCCATGCGACGCAAACTTGCCGCCGGCAATTGGAAGATGAACGGCCTGCGCGCTGATCTGGCCGAGCTTGGCACACTTGCCGAACAGCGCGGCTCTGATGTCGATGTGCTGATCTGCCTGCCCGCGACCCTGATCGGGTCCTGCGCCGGACTGCCTATTGCCATCGGCGGGCAGGATTGCCACGCCGCCACGCATGGCGCGCATACAGGCGACATTTCGGCAAAAATGCTGGCCGATGTGGGGGCAACCTACGTCATCACCGGCCATTCCGAGCGCCGCCATGACCATGGGGAAACCGACGCCACCGTCGCCGCCAAATCCCGAACTGCCCATGACGCGGGCTTGACCACGATCATCTGCATCGGCGAGACGCTGGCACAGCGCGAGGATGGCACAACGCTTGACGTGATCGACGCACAACTGGCCGGATCGGTGCCCGATTGTGCGACCGCCGATAACACCGTGATCGCCTATGAACCCGTCTGGGCCATCGGCACGGGCAAGGTGCCTACGACGGACCAGATCGCCGAAGTCCACGCCCATATCCGCGCGCGTCTCGCCGCTCGCTTTTCCGACGGGGCAGAATTCGGCATTCTCTACGGTGGGTCGGTCAAGGCCGACAATGCGGCGGCGATTTTTGCCGTCCCGCATGTGACCGGCGCTCTGGTTGGCGGGGCCAGCCTGAAGGCGGCCGATTTCACCCCGATCATCGCGGCCCTTGCCGCCAGCTAGGGCTGGACGGGGCCAAGGACCTTGCGCAGCGTCTCGACCGCGGTGTCGAGGTCGGGCATCACGGCCTCTGCGCCCACCAGTTGCAGAATGTCGGGATGGTGGTCAAGGATACTGCCCGCCACGATGATATGCGCAAGCGGTTGCGTAATCCGCAGCGCAAGGCTGAGACGCGTCAGGGGTTCCAGCATCCGGTCGGAATTGGCGACCAGCACAATCGCCTCGTAATGATGCTCGTCGGCTTCGGCGATCAGCGTGTCATGGTCGAGCCCCACCAGCAAATCGATATCCCAGCCTTCGCGACGGAAATGGTCTGCTGCAATCTCGATCCCCAGCGTATGGGTTTCGCCCGGTACAAGCGCAAAGACGGCGGGCCGCATTTCGCGGCCTTGGGTGATCTGGGGAGCCAGCACATGGCGCAGGCCACGGATGATGCCGTACAGCTTGCCGCAGGCCAGCGTCACGTCGACGAATGAAATGCGGTCGTCATCCCACATCTGGCCCAGTTTGCGGGCAGCGCCTGCGACATAGCCGCGGCTGATGGCTCCGATATCGACACCGTCGCGACGGGCGGCAAGGATGAACTTGTCCGCTGCCGTGTCATCCGCCGACAGCAAGGCCGCGCAGAGCAGGTCGATGTCGGACTGCGTAGGCAAATCCGCCGCATTCTCGTGGCGCGGCATGCGGAACGCAAGGCGGCGCACGACCTCGCGTGCAAGGCTGGACACCGCGTTTTGCGGCAGTTCCGTTTCGACCAGACGCAATTGCCGCGTTGCGTTCTGATACGCCGAACGGTCGAACAATCCGTCGTCCAAAGACGATTTCGCCATGAACACCCCTCCCCCGTTGGCTGATTGGCGACCGATTGACGACTCTGTGGCCTGCCTGCGGTATCCAATCGCATGCAGCCTAACACAGCGGCACGGCGCTGTGCCGCGTCAGAACGTCGCGGTTTCGTGATCGGATGTGTCAGGCCCCCATTGCAAAGATTGCGGCGGCGCGGCAAAGCTGCGCCATGCAACATCTGAGCCAGTCCCCCACCGACCCCGCCTTTGTCCAGAACCCCTATCCGTTCTATGACCGTGCCCGCCAGACGGGCGATTTTTTCTGGTGGGACGATTACGCCATGCCCTGTGCCGTGTCGCACAAGGCGGTCCATGCCGTGCTGCGCGACCGCCGCATGGGGCGCGAATGCCCGCCCGAACTGGCGCCCGCGATCCCCGACAGGCTGCGCCCGTTCTATGACATCGAGGCGCATTCGATGCTGGAACTGGAACCGCCGCGCCACACCCGCCTGCGCGCACTTGTCCTGCGCGCCTTCACCAGCCGCACCATCGCAGCCCTTGCCCCGCAGATCACGCAGCTTTGCCACGACCTGATCGACCGCTTTCCATCCGAGCCTTTCGATCTGCTGACGGCCTATGCCCAACCCGTGCCGGTGATCACCATCGCCCGCCTGCTGGGCGTGCCAGAGGACCGCGCCGACGATCTGTTGCGCTGGTCGAACGCCATGGTCGCCATGTATCAGGCCCGCCGCACGCCGGAAATCGAGGCTGCGGCCATCGCGGCATCGACGGATTTTGCCGACTTCATGCGCGGCTATATCGAAACCCGCCGCAAGACACCCGCGACCGACCTGATCTCGACCCTGATCGCGGCCGAGGAACAGGGCGAAAAGCTGACGACCGACGAGCTGATCACCACCTGTATCCTGCTGCTGAACGCAGGCCACGAGGCGACAGTGCATACTTTGGGCAACGGTACCAAAACGCTGCTCGAACAGAATATCCGCGGGATCACAGATGCTTGCGTCGAGGAAATCATCCGCCACGACCCGCCGCTGCATATGTTCACCCGCTGGGTTTACGAGGATGTGCAGATCGGCGACCAGCCGTTCAAACGCGGCGACCAGATCGCCTGCCTTCTGGGGGCGGCGAACCGCGACCCTGCGGTTTATGCCGACCCCGCGCGGTTCGACCCTGCCCGCAGCGGCCCGCAGAACACCAGCTTCGGCGGCGGCATCCATTTCTGCGTCGGCGCGCCGCTGGCGCGACTGGAGTTGAAGATCGCGCTCGATGTGCTGTTCGCGCGCTGCCCCGAACTGCGTCTGACAGCGCTGCCCGGCTATGGCGATGTTTATCATTTCCACGGGCTGACGCGTCTGATGGTGTCCACGCGCTAGGCCCGTGTTTCCGCCGGTATAAGCCCGTTTGCGTTGTCAGAGCGGTAGTTGTGCCCTATCTGGACGGCATGTTCGACAAAAAAGCCGCCTCTGCGCCCCGTACCGCCTTGCTGACGACCCTTTGGTCGGTGGCCTTCGTCGTGATGACTTCGGCTTTGCCCGCGCTTGCACAGGACCAGGTGCAGGATTGGGTGCCTGCCGAATTGAAGATGCCCGCAGATTTCGAGGTTTTGACCGACCGCGAGATCGGATCATCCTTGCGGATGTTTTCATTCCGCACCGAGGAGGATGTCGACACGCTGTTGAACGAATGGGAAGCCGCGCTACAAGCTGCAGGCTATACGATCCTTCAAGGTGAAGGCGATCTGCTCGAGCGTGCGATCGAATTTTCGGGTCAGGGGATCAGCAACGCCAAGATCGCCGTGGCCCCAGCGTCAGCCGACGACAGCAAGGTGATCGAGATCGATGCAACGCTGCAATAGCCTGTGACTGCGCAGCAAAAGGCCCGCCGCAGATGAACCGCGGCGGGCTTTGTCGTTGGTGAGGTGGTTACTGTTCCAGCCGTTCGACGATCTGGGCTGTCAGCGCGGGGTCAGCCTGTGCCAGCGTCAGGATCTCGACATAGCGGTCCACGTCGATCCCGTCTGTCGCCTCGACCGCTTGAACCTTGGCGATCTGGGCCTCTTCCAGCAGCAGTTGCTGCGCCTGCGGATCGGCGGCCTGTTCCATCTGTGGCGCATATTTCGCGTCGATCGCGATCACGCTTTCATAGGCGGCGGCAAAGGCGTCCAGCTCTTCGCTCGAAACCTCTTGCGTCATCGGCGCAGGTGCGGCCTGCGCGATGACGGCGGCAGGGGCGGTTGCGGCAAGCAGGGCGGCCAGTGTGATGGCGCCGATCTTGGTGGGACGGGTCATTTCAGTCTCCTTCGGTTTGTCTGGCCACGCGGGTGTCCACGCGGTCAGACGTCACCTAAGCTCCCGCCCCGCATCTGCCAAAACCACCGGCGAGGCCTTGCCGAAACGCGGGTTCCTGTCGGCAGCATCCTGCTGGCCTAGAACCGGACAAAGCGGTCGGGTGTGATGCGATAGACCTCGGCGGCAAGGTCATGGCTTTGCATGAACCGCGCGATCGACCCGAATGTCGCGGTTGCCACCTGCGGGCCATGATCCACCGTGGTCAACGCCTGCGAGGCGGCGGGCGCGAACAGGCGCTGCAAAGCGTTCAAGCGCACAGGCTGCGGGGTGAAATGGGCCGCGATATTGGCCTTGATCTGCGCAGGATCGGAGGTGTCGTAAAGGGCCGCCATCAGCACATCAAGCGTGTGTTCGGTGCAGTTCTGGAACTGCGACGTGGCGGGATTGGCCAGCACCGAATAGGTCGGGTTGTGCAGTGCCGCATAAGTCGGGCTGGCGATCACTTCGAGCAGTTTTTGCTGCAGGCGCGGATCGGGGATGATGACACCGGCATCAAGGCTATGGGCGGCGGCAAAGAAATCCGCAGGCATATCGCGCACCAGATCGCTGCGCGTCAGATCGCCGTTGCGCTGGTAAAGGTTATAGACCTGATACCCCATCCCCACCGACCCGTCCGCGCGGGTGATGCGCGAATAGACCCAGAAGGCCACATGGGTATAGTCGATGCCTTCGGGCAAAAGCGAAGGATCACGCCCGACCCGCGCCACGATGGCGACATTGGCGCCCCGCGCTGCAAGATCCTGCTGCACGCGGTTGGAAAAGGCCGCGACCTGATCGACAGGCAGGATCGCGTCAGCGGCGGCACTGCTACCCGCATGGACAGGCGCGGACATCAGCGCGGTCAGCGACAGCGCGGCGATGGCAAGAAAGCGTTTCATCGGTCTGACTCCTATTGCAAACGCGGTGCGGGGCCAGCGACCACGCAAGGGGCAGCTGCCCTGCCCGGCTGGACAGTGCAAGGCGCGGCAGTCCCGCTCAGCACGGTTGCGGCGGCGGCGACCGATCCGGTGCCAACCTCTTCCAGCGCGGCACCGGACACGGCCAGAACAGCCCCTGTCGCCATGACAGGCACGGCCGCAACGCTGACGGCGCCATGCGCTACGGCGGCGGACCCGTGGGCCGAGGCATTGGCGCTATGGCCGACCGCCTGCCCCGAATGCTGTGCGGCAGGGCTGGCGCAGGCAGCGAGCGTTGCAGCGGCGGCAATCAAGGTCGTGATCTTGAGAATGTTCATCGGAAATCTCCATTCGTGAACGTTGCTCACGTTTGGTAGACCCAGCCAGATCATCCGTCAAGGATTATTTTGAACATCGTTCATAACTACAGCGGCAACGCCACCGTCGACTTGATTTCCTCCATCGACAAAAGCGCTGTCACGTTGTGCACCTTCACCTCGGAAATCAGCGCCTGATAGAAGGTGTCATAGGCGCGCGCGTTCTTGACCCGCACTTTCAGGATATAGTCGATATCGCCCGCCAGACGGTGCGCCTCTTGCACTTCGGGGCGTGATTTCAACGCCTTGAGGAAACGCGCCTGCCAGTCCTTGTCATGTTCGGACGTACGGATCAGGACGAAAAAACACGCCTCGAACCCCAGCTTTTCGGCGTCCAGAATGACGGTCTGATGACCGATCACGCCCGCCTCTTTCAGCTTGCGGATGCGATTCCACACAGGCGTCTTGGACGACCCCACCGCCTTGGCGATATCGTCAAGAGATTGGGCCGCATCCGCTTGCAGGGCCGCTAAAATCTTCCGGTCGGTCGCATCAATCCGCAAAGCCATTCCTGTTTTCCGATCATTCGAGGACATACGGTCTGTTTTCGGGACACCATGGAACATACGTCCTTTAATGCCGCTTGGGGGCAGCAAATAGCAGAATAATGTTCTATGTTGAAGGCAAGAAATCAAAAGGTGCGCCATGCAACATTTTCCCATCTTCCTTGCTGTCGCCGGTCGGCGGATCGTGCTTTCGGGTGGCGGCGATGCGGCCATGGCCAAATTGCGCCTGCTGATGAAGACCGAGGCACATCTGACCGTGATCGCCCCCGAGGTCACCCCCGAAATCGCGGCTTGGGCCGCGGCCGGCAAGCTGCGCATCATCGCGCGGCCGATGGAACCGGGCGATACGCTTTGCGCAGCACTTTTCTATGCCGCCAATGAAGACGATGCCGAGGATGCCCGCGTCGCCTCCATCGCCCATGCGGATGGTGCGCTGGTCAATATCGTGGACAATCTGGCCGACAGTCAGTTCATCACCCCCGCCATCGTCGACCGCGACCCTGTCGTCGTGGCCATCGGCACCGAAGGGGCCGCACCTGTGCTGGCCCGCGCGATCAAGGCCGATATCGAAGAACGCCTGCCCGTGTCGCTGGGCGTGTTGGCGCGGATCGGCAAGACATTCCGCCATGCGGTCGATGTGCTGCCGATGGGCCGCAAGCGGCGCGATTTCTGGGCCGATTTCTATTTCCAGCGTGGCCCCAAGGCGATGGGTGCCGCTGGCGAAGCCGGGATCATCCCCGCGCTGGAAGCCCTGCTTGATGACCACATCACCGCGCGCAGCAAGGCGGGCCATGTCGATCTGGTCGGCGCAGGCCCCGGCGACCCCGAACTCTTGACGCTGAAGGCTCGGAACGCGCTCGACAAGGCCGATGTCGTGATCCACGACAACCTTGTGACGGCTGAAATCCTCGAGCTCGCCCGCCGCGAGGCGATCATCATCGACGCAGGAAAGCAGGGTTTCGGCCGTGCGATGCCGCAGGACGAGATCAACGCGCTGATCGTGCAGCATGCGCTGGACGGACACCATGTCGTGCGGCTGAAAGCGGGCGATCCGACCGTTTTTGGCCGACTGGACGAGGAAATCAGCGCCATCATCGACGCCGGCGTCAGCTATACGATCGTGCCGGGGATCACCGCTGCCTCTGCCGCTGTCGCCGCCATCGGGCAAAGCCTGACGCAGCGTGGGCGCAATTCGGCGGTGCGGTTCATCACCGGCCACGACACCAAGGGCTACGCCGATCACGACTGGCGCGCGCTGGCCGCCCCCGGTGAAGTCGCGGCGATCTATATGGGCAAGCGCGCCGCGCGGTTCATCCAAGGCCGGTTGCTGATGCACGGGGCCGACCCCGCAACGCCCGTGACCATCATCGAAAACGTCAGCCGCGCCGACCAGCGCGTGATCGCCACTTGTCTGGCGGAACTCGAACCCACCCTGACCCGCGCGGCTCTGTCCGGCCCTGTCATCACTTTCTACGGCCTCGCCTCGCGCGCGGCCTTGGCGGAAGCCATCAAGATCAAGGAGTTTGCATAATGCCCCCGCGTTTCACCCCGAAGGTTGTAACAGCCAACGCGCTTCTCAACGGTGACGCCGTGTGGCTGACCGAGGATGACCGCTGGTCGCCGCTGATGTCGGAAGCAGAGCTTATCACCGACGAGGCGCATGCCGATCTGCGACTGCTGCAGGCCAAGGCGCGGGCGGCGGAAATCGCAGGTGTCTATCTAGCCGACGCCAAGCCCGGCGCGGACGGACCGGAACCCGTGCATTTCCGCGAAGCATTCCGCACGCGCGGCCCGTCCAACTATCCCCACGGGAAACAAACAGAGACCCCGTCCCGGACCTGATCCGGGACCTCCACGCCACCCAAGAGGTCCCGGATCATATCCGGGACGGCGACAGGACAAAGCAGATGTATGTATACAACGATTTCGACGAAACCTTCGTGCGCGCCCGCGTCGCGCAATTCCGTGGTCAGGTGGAACGCCGGATCGATGGGTCCTTGACCGAGGATGAATTCAAGCCCTTGCGCCTGATGAACGGCCTTTATCTGCAACTGCATGCCTATATGCTGCGCGTGGCGGTGCCTTATGGCACGCTGAACCCCGCGCAGATGCGCCAACTCGCATATATCGCCGACCGCTGGGACAAGGGGTACGGCCATTTCACGACCCGTCAGAACATCCAGTACAACTGGCCCAAACTGGGTGATGTGCCCGATATGCTGGAGGCTTTGGCCGATGTGGGCATGCATGCGATTCAGACCAGTGGCAACACGATCCGCAACGTGACCGCCGACCATTTCGCCGGTGCCGCCGAGGACGAGATCGAAGACCCCCGCGCCATTGCCGAGCTTTTGCGCCAATGGTCCACAGACCACCCCGAATTCCAGTTCCTGCCGCGCAAGTTCAAGATCGCCGTGACAGGGGCCGCCGCCGACCGTGCCGTCACCCGCGCCCATGACATCGGGCTGGTCGTGGTGCGCAATGACGCGGGCGAGATCGGGTATCAGGTCATCGTCGGCGGTGGTCTTGGCCGCACGCCGATGGTGGGCAAGGTCTTGCGCGATTTCGTGTCCAAGGCGGAACTGCTGCCTTACGTCGAGGCGATTGTCAGCGTGTACAACCTGCTGGGCCGCCGCGACAACAAGTACAAAGCGCGCATCAAGATCACGCTGCATGAAAACGGGATCGAAACCATCAAAGCGATGGTCGAAGATCGGTTTGAAGCGATCCGCGCAGGCTTTGGCGGCTATGACCAGAGGCTGCTGGCCGAGATCGAGACATCCTTTGCCCCGCCCGCCTTTGTCACCAAAGCCACCGACGGGTATGAGGCCGCGCGTCTGGCCAACCCCGCTTTCCGGTCATGGACCGACACCAATCTGTCCGCGCACAAGGCGCCCGGCTATGCCATCGTGTCGATCAGCATCAAGAAACATGGCGCGACACCCGGTGACGCGACCTCCGACCAGATGCGCGTCATGGCTGATCTGGCGGAAACCTATGGCCACGGCGAATTGCGCATCAGCCACGAACAGAACGTGATCTTGCCGCATGTCCACCAGTCCGACCTGCCTGCCGTCTATGCCGCCTTGCGCAATGCCGATCTGGCGACGGCGAATATCGGGCTTGCGTCCGATATCATCGCCTGCCCCGGCATGGATTACTGCGCGCTGGCCACGGCCCGGTCGATCCCTATCGCCCAACAAATCGCCACGCGGTTTGACGAATTGAAGATCGAGCATGACGTTGGCCCGCTCAAGATCAAGATCTCCGGCTGCATCAATGCCTGCGGGCATCACCATGTCGGCCATATCGGGATTTTGGGCCTCGATCGCGCGGGCGTCGAAAACTATCAGATCACGCTGGGCGGCGACGGCACCGAAACGACGACCATTGGCGAACGCGCAGGCCCCGGTTTCAGCGCGGAAGAGATCGTGCCTGCCATCGAACGGCTGGTCATGGGTTATCTCGACCTGCGCAGCGACCCGTCCGAGACGTTCTTGCAAACCTATCGCCGTCTGGGGCTCGCCCCGTTCAAAGCCGTTCTTTACCGCGAGGATAAAGCCGATGCCGCGTAACGATCTCGTCGCCCTCAGCAACGCGCTCCACCACGACTCGGATGCGCTGACCGTGCTGGATCATGCATTGAACACAACCGCGCTTGGTCCAGTGGCGCTGGTGTCGTCGTTCGGTGCCGAAAGTGTTGTGCTGCTGCATCTGGCCGCCCAAGTGAACCCCGCTGTGCCGGTGATCTTTCTGGACACCGAAATGCTGTTTCCGGAATCTTTGGCCTATCAGCGCGAGGTGGCCGAGGCCTTGGGCCTGCGTGATGTGCGCGTCATCACCCCCGACCGCAATGCCGTGCTGCGCGAGGATGTGGACGGCCTGCTCCATCAGGCCGATACCGACGCATGCTGCGATCTGCGCAAAACACGGCCGTTGGAACAAGCGCTGCAAGGCTTCGGCGGCTGGATCACCGGGCGCAAGCAATTCCAAAACGGCCAGCGTGCCAGCCTGCCTTTGTTCGAGGCGGACGGCGCGCGTATCAAGATCAATCCGCTGGCGCAGTGGTCTTCCGACGATCTGCGCGGCTACATGGCAGACCACAACCTGCCGCGTCATCCGCTGGTGGCCCAAGGGTACCCTTCCATCGGCTGCATGCCCTGCACGACCCGCGTCGGCGCAGGTGAGGACCCCCGCGCAGGCCGTTGGCGTGGCAGTGAAAAAACCGAATGCGGTATCCATTTTGAAAACGGGCGCATGGTCCGGGAAGGCAAGGCAGCATGAGTATCATCGTCACCGACAAAGGCTTTGCCGCCGACGACTGGACCGGCCCGTTCCGCGATGCCGCACAGGCGATTGCCAATGATTCCGCCTACGCGGTGGATCTTGCCTCCGACACCGACCCCGCCACACTGGCCCGCCTGACCAATGCGCCGATGATCCGCATCGATTTCCCCAGCTTTGCGGACGGGCGCGGTTTCACCCTGGCCGCGATGCTGCGGCGCGCGGGCTTCAAGGGCCGGTTGCGCGCGCGCGGTCACGTAATTGCCGATCAATACGCCATGGCCCGCCGGTCCGGTTTCGACGAGGTCGAGATTGACGACGCCTTGGCCGCCCGCCAGCCGCAGGACCAGTGGCTTGCCCGTGCCGACTGGCAGCAGAGCCACTATCAGGCCCGTTTGCGCGGCTGACCCTTTCCCTGACCCAGATCAAAGACTAGACAGAGGATGGCCCCTAGGGTCACAGATGAACCTATGACAGAGCAGACAGCCGTGAACCACGCCAGCGCCAAGATCGTCCCGCAATTGCCCGACATGCAGACCGTGACGGAGGTAAAGCACTACACCGACCGTCTGTTTTCGTTCCGCGTGACGCGGCCTGCCAGCCTGCGGTTCCGGTCGGGCGAATTCGTCATGATCGGGCTGATGGGCGACGAGGACCCCGAGACGGGCAAACGCAAACCGATCATGCGCGCCTATTCCATCGCCTCGCCGTCGTGGGACGAGGAATTGGAATTCTATTCGATCAAGGTGCAGGACGGTCCGCTGACATCAAAGTTGCAACATATCCAGCCCGGCGACAGTCTGATCCTGCGGCCCAAGCCCGTAGGCACGTTGGTGCATGACGCGCTTTTGCCCGGCAAGCGCCTGTGGTTTTTTGCGACCGGCACCGGCTTTGCGCCGTTTGCCAGCCTACTGCGCGAACCGCAGACCTATGAGGATTACGACGAGATCATCATCACTCACACCTGCCGCGAGGCGGGCGAGTTGACCTATGGCCGCGACCTGATCGAAGGGCTGAAAACCGATGAGCTTCTGAACGAGGTGATCGGCGAAGGGTTCTGGAAAAAGATCAAATACTACCCGACCACCACCCGCGAAGAGAGCCCCAAGATGGGCCGCATCACCGACCTGATGCGCAGCGGAGAGGCGTTCACCGACCTTGGCGTGCCGCCCCTGTCGCCCGAAACCGACCGCGCGATGATCTGTGGCAATCTGGCATTCAATCTGGAACTGAAGGAAATGCTGGAAAGCTACGGGTTGAACGAAGGGGCCAATTCCAATCCGCAGCAATATGTTGTGGAAAAGGCGTTTCTGGACTGATCTTGCGATCCCCCTGAATCAAAAAGGCCGCCCTGACAGGGCGGCCTTTGTCGTTTCTGCGGGGCCTTATTCGCCCAGCAACTGGTTCACGCGCTCCAGCACCGGCTGCAACAGTGCGGGGCTGTTCTGGGCGGCGGTCACGGCGGAAATCAGCGTGGTCTTTTCCTCGGCTGCCAGATCAGAGCCTTCGATCAGCGCGATAACCTGATCGGCGTTGAAGCCGTCAACGGTCAGCAGATCGGCGGTCGATGTAACAACGCTCTCGACGGCATCAGATGCGGCATCGGCCGCTTCGGTTGCCGCATCTTCAACAACTTGTGCAGCTTCGGCAGCAGCAGCTTCAACAGCAGCAGCAGCTTCGGCAGCGGCAGCTTCGGCAGCAGCGGCTTCGGCAGCGGCAGCTTCGGCAGCAGCGGCTTCGGCGGCGGCAGCTTCTGCGGCAGCGGCTTCTGCGGCAGCAGCTTCAGCAGCGGCAGCTTCTGCGGCAGCGGCTTCGGCAGCAGCAGCTTCAGCAGCGGCGGCCTCTGCGGCAGCAGCAGCTTCGGCTTCAGCGGCGGCGGTCGCCCCTGTCAGCACACCGATCGCGGCATTGGGGCCGCGGCCTTCAACGGCATACTGGTAGCCGAAAAAGCCGGCAACGGCGAGGATGATCAAGATTGCAAGCGCTCTCATAAGCGTGGTCCTTCATTGAAAACTCGGGCGGTTGTTGGCCCTCGCCGCGCGATATGTCAGAAATATGACCAAAGGGAAAGACCCAAGCGTCCCCGAAAATACCTGCGAAACTGCGTGATAGCGGGTTGAAGCGCGGCCCAAGCAGGTTTAGTTTCCGCTGCAGCATTACGCAACAAACAAAGGATCAAGACCATAGGACGCAGACCCCACAACGCGCCACCCCAGCGCGAAACCGGCCCTCGGATCAACGAACGGATCAGGGCAGCCGAAATCCGGCTTATCGGTGCAGACGGCGAAAACGTAGGCGTTGTATCGCCGGACCGGGCAATGCAGATGGCCGAAGAGGCCGGGCTTGACCTTGTCGAGATTTCGCCCAACGCCGTTCCTCCGGTCTGCAAGATCATGGACTTCGGCAAGTTCAAATACGAAACCCAGAAAAAAGAAGCCGAAGCGCGCAAGAAGCAGAAGATCATCGAGATCAAGGAAATCAAGTTCCGTCCGAACACCGATTCCCACGATTACGAAGTCAAGATGCGCAGCGTCTTCAAGTTTCTGGAAAACGGCGACAAGGTGAAGGTCACCCTGCGTTTCCGTGGCCGCGAGATGGCGCACCAGGAACTGGGGCGCAAACTGCTGGAACGCGTGGCCGAGGATACCAAGGAAGCCGGCAAGGTCGAAAACTTCCCCAAAATGGAAGGCCGCCAGATGGTCATGCTGATCGGGCCATTGTCGAAGTGATATGTCCGTAGGATGGGTGATCTCACCCATCCTGCCAACGGCAAAAGGGCGGCTCGATGAGCCGCCCTTTTTTGTTGATGCACCGAGGATCGTTACCGCAGCAGTGATGACACGTTGCGGATCGCGACGCGGCGGTTGGCGCGTTCGGCCTCCAGCGTCGGCACTTTCAAGAAGCGCTCGCCATAGCCTTGCGTGATCAGGTTTTCCGGTGGCACACCAAAGAACTCTGTCAATGCAAGGGCGACCGTTTCGGCGCGACGGTCCGACAGCGCAAGGTTGAAGGCCGCACTGCCCACCGCATCTGTATGCCCTTCGACAAGGAACACCTGCGACGGATCGTTGTTGACGATGGCCGCAATCGCAAGGCCAAGATCGGTCAGCGCCGCCGTTTGCGTCTGGTCAATTGCCGCCGACCCGCTTGCGAATGTCAGCGTGTCAAGATCGACCGCAGGCGCCAGATTGCGCACCTCGGGGATGGTCCGGATCTGGTTGAGAGAGAACGTGCGCCCGATCTCGGACCGGTCACGCGCGGCCAGTGCCTCGCGCAGGGTCGCCACATTGGCGCCGCTGGCCCCTTGTGCAAAGAACACAGGCGCAGGTGGCAGTTCGGACACAATGACCGGCGCGCTGCCGACAGTGTCGTTGAACAGTTCGATCTGCGTGCCATCCGCCAGCACACGCGCACGGCGCTGGACAGTGCCATCCGCACCGCGGATCGTGATGACGCGCGTGCCGTCTTCACGCGTGACGATGGTACGGGTCGAGCCGTCATTGAAGGTCTGGGTTTCAACCTGCGATCCGGGCTGGCGCAGCAGAACGTCGTCATCTTTCAGCACAACGAAGTTGTCGCCGCGCTGCACGACCACGCGGTCACCCGAGTTCGAAACGACCTGATCGCCATTGCGCAGAACCGAACCGACAACCACAGCGCCAAGCCCGACAAGCAGCGCCTTTTGGAAGTTCGACAATCCATCGCGATCATTCGACCCCGCCACCAGGGGGGCAGGTTCCGCGTTCACGCGGTTGTCGAAATCCTCGGTGCTGGAACGCACGTCTTCGACGGTGACGGTTTCCTGTTCGACGACCACATCGTCGGCGGTAGGCTCGCCTTCGAGGTCAGCCAGCGCTGCGGCGGATTCCACGGGGGCTTCCTCTGCTGTCTCTGCAGGCGTCTGTTCACGGGCAAGCTGTTCTTCGACGGTTGTTGCTTCGCTAATGATGGGGGCAGGCTCGGCCACAGGCTCTGCGGTCTCATCGCTCGTGATGGCGTCGGCTGGTGCTTCGGCCTCCTCGGCGGCGGCAGCTGCAGCGGCTTCTTCTTCGGCTGCAGCTTGTGCGGCTGCCTCGGCCGCAGCGGCATCAGCAGCGGCGGCTTGCGCGTCGGCGGCAGCGGCTTCGTCTGCGGCGGCTTGCGCGGCGGCGGCAGCAGCTTCATCTGCGGCAGCAGCTTCTGCATCGGCAGCAGCTTGTGCATCAGCGGCAGCGCGTGCCTCTTCTTCCGCGGCGGCTTCTGCATCGGCAGCGGCTTGTGCGTCAGCGGCAGCTGCAGCTTCTGCGGCGGCTTGCGCTTCTGCGGCAGCGCGTGCTTCTTCTTCAGCGGCAGCTTGTGCAGCGGCCTCTTCGGCGGCTGCTTGTGCTTCGGCTTCAGCAGCAGCCTGTGCTTCGGCGGCAGCAGCCGCGCGGGCCTCTTCTTCAGCGGCAGCTTGAGCGGCAGCCATTGCCTCTGCTTCAGCGGCTTCGGCGGCAGCAGCGGCTTCGGCGGCAGCGGCGGCTTCGGCGGCAGCGGCTTCAGCAGCCAAAGCCGCATCAATCTCGGCCTGACGCGCAGCCATGTCGGCTTCTTGCTGGACCCTGTCAAAGGCAGCGCGATCCTCGATCAGCTCGCCTTCGATGCTCAGGCAGGGGAATTCCGGCGCATCGCCGCAGGCCTGCAGGTCGGCCTCTTGTGCAAACACAGGGGCCGTGACCATCGCCAGACTGACAACGAGCGACGTGGTATTCTTGAATTTCGAGTGACGCATTTTTAACCTCTTGGAAACAGCCGCCCGACAGGACGATGTTGACGTCTATAACAGCCCAGAGGTAGGAATGTTCCGCCCGACAACAAGGTCGGGCGGAAATGTGCCGAGCGTATCAGGCCGCGCTGACTGCCCGTCCGGTCATCACTTTTACGAGATGCGCCCGGTAGTCCGGCGTGCCATGCAGATCGCCGATCATGCCGTCCGCATCGACGGACAGACCGTCCAGCGCCTTGGCCGAGAAATCAGCCGACAATGCGGCTTCAGCCTCGGACCAGCGGAATACACCGTCTTCGGATGCGCCCGTCACGGCGACCCGCACGCCGTCTGCGTATTTCGCCACGAAAACGCCCACCAGCGCGAAACGGGACGCGGGCTGGACGAATTTCATGTAATGCGATTTCTGCGGGATGGGGAAACGGACCTCGGTGATGACCTCGCCACCATGCAGCGCGGTGGTGAACATCCCCTGAAAGTAGTCATCCGCCGCGATCTGGCGGGTGTTGGTGATGATCACAGCCCCCGTGCCCAGCGCTGCCGCCGGATAGCAGGCCGCGGGGTCGTTGTTGGCGAGCGATCCGCCGATTGTGCCACGGTTGCGCACGGCGGGGTCGCCGATATGGCTGGCCAGATGCGCCAGCCCCGGGAAATGCGCCGCTGCCTCGCGGGCGACGGTGGCATGGGTCGTGGCCGCCCCGATGCAGAGCATCCCGTCATCGGACAGGCAGACGCCCTTCATCTCGCCTATGCCTGTCAGGCTGACCAGCACATCGGGCGCGGCAAGGCGCGCCTTCAGCGTCGGGATCAGCGTCTGCCCGCCGCCCAAGGCCTGCGCCCCGTCATGTTCCATGGCCTTGACCGCATCCGCGATGGTGGTGGGCCGTTCGATTTCAAAAGCATACATGACAGCTCTCCCTTACGCGTTCTGCATGGCTTCCCAGACGCGCAGCGGCGTCAGGGGCATGTCGATATGGGTGACGTTCTTGCCTGCCGATTGCAGCGCATCGACGACAGCGTTGACGATTGTGGGTGGCGACCCGATTGCCCCCGCCTCGCCACAGCCTTTCACACCCAGCGGATTGTGCGTGCAAGGCGTGCCATTGGCGTGGTCCACGGTGTAGAACGGCAGGTCATCCGCGCGCGGCATGGTGTAATCCATGTAGCTCGCCGACAAAAGCTGGCCGTCATCATCGTAGCGCGCGCCTTCCAGCAGCGCCTGACCGATGCCTTGGCCAAGCCCGCCATGCACCTGCCCCGTGACGATCATCGGGTTCATGATGTTGCCGAAGTCGTCCACCGCGACGAACCGGTCCACGCGCACCTTGCCGGTGTCAGGGTCCACCTCGACCTCGCAGGCATAGGCACCCGATGGATAGGTAAAGTTGGCCGGATCGTAGAACGCCGTTTCCTCAAGCCCCGGTTCGATATCCTCGATGGGGAAGTTGTGGGGGATATAGGCCTTGAGCGCGACCTCGCCGAAGCTGACGGATTTGTCAGTGCCTTTGACGGTGAACTGGCCATCCTTGAAATCCACGTCATCGGCGGAGGCTTCCAGCATATGCGCGGCGATCTTCTTGGCCTTGGCGATGATCTTTTCCGTGGCCCGCACCATAGCCGATCCGCAGACCGCCAAGGACCGCGACCCGTAGGTGCCCATCCCGAAGGGGATTTTCGACGTATCGCCATGCACGATGTCGATGCTTTGCGGATCAATCCCCAGCATTTCGCCCACGATCTGGGGAAACACAGTCTCATGCCCCTGCCCGTGACTATGCGCGCCGACCATGACGCTCAGGTTGCCGGTGGCATTCACCCGCACGGTGGCCGCGTCATAAAGGCCTACACGGCTGCCCAGCACACCCACAAGGTTCGACGGCGCGATGCCGCAAGCCTCGATATAGGCGTTCAGGCCCAGACCGCGCAGCATGCCACGGGCTTCGCTTTCCTTGCGCCGCGCCTCGAAACCTTTGCGGTCGATGTGCTTTTCCAGCGTGTCCATCAGCGCGTCGTAATTACCGGAATCGTATTGCAGACCGGCAGCACTGGTGA
Organism: Yoonia sp. 72; assembly: GCF_034652275.1. Lineage (NCBI taxonomy): Bacteria > Pseudomonadati > Pseudomonadota > Alphaproteobacteria > Rhodobacterales > Paracoccaceae > Yoonia > Yoonia sp. 72. The sequence goes on from NZ_JAXIWG010000001.1 coordinate 702,250, forward strand.
ACGGATACTGGTCCGGCTTGACGAAGTTCTTGCGACGGATGGCAATCGGGTCGATCCCCAATTCGCGCGCCGCCTTGTCGATGACGCGTTCGATGGAATAGGTCGCCTCTGGCCGGCCCGCGCCACGATAGGCATCAACCGGGGCGGTGTTGGTGAACACGGCTTTCACGTTCACATAGACGTTGGGGACGGTGTAGTTCCCCGCCATCAGCGTGCCATGCAGGAAGGTCGGCGTCGCGGTCGAGAAGTTCGACAGATACGCGCCCACATTCGCCATGGTTTCCGTACGGAAGGCGATGAAGGTGCCGTCCTTTTCACAGGCCAGTTCGATCTTGGTCACATGGTCGCGGCCATGCGCATCGGTCAGGAACGCCTCGGTCCGGTCAGCGGTCCATTTCACCGGGCGGCCGATCTTGCGCGCGGCGGCGAGCACAAGGGCTTCTTCGCCATAGTGATAGATCTTGGACCCGAAACCGCCACCCACATCGGGGGCGATCACAGTCAGCTTGTTTTCGGGAATGCCCATGACGAAGGCCGAAATGAGCAGGCGCGTCAGATGCGGGTTCTGCGATGTGGTCTGCAAGACGTAGGAATCATTGCCCGCATCGTAGTTCCCGATGGAACAGCGCGGCTCCATCGCATTGGGCACCAGACGGTTGTTGACCAGCTCCAGCGTCGTCACATGCGGTGCGGCCTTGATCGCGGCATCGGTGGCGGCGCGGTTATCCTCGATCCAGCCCCAGTCGAAACACTGGTTGGTGCCGATCTCGTCATGCACGAAGGCATCACCTGCCAAGGCTGCGGCCATATCGACGATGGCGGGCAGTTCCTCGATCTCGGCCACAATCGCCTCGGCCGCGTTGCGCGCCTGCAATTCGGTTTCCGCGATCACGGCGGCATAGGCGTCACCGACATGGCGCACCTTGCCATGCGCGAGCACGGGGCGTTTGGGTTCCTTCATCGGCGTGCCGTCGCGGCTGTTGATCAGCCAGCCCGCAGGGTTGCCGCCCACATCGGCGAAATCGGCCCCCGTGAACACGGCCAGCACGCCGGGCATGTTTTCCGCGCGCGATGTGTCGATGGATTTGATGATCCCGTGCGCCACGGTCGAGCGGCAAAAGATCGCCGTGGTCGCGCCGTAATGCTTGATGTCGTCGGTGTAATGCCCTGCCCCCGTCAGAAAGCGGACATCTTCGCGGCGCTTGTCACTGGCGCCGATTCCATGGTCTTTTGGCATTGAAATTCCTCCCGGTTGGGACGGCGGCAGGATAGCTGCGTCCCGTTGCTCCCTGAATTCTTATTCGGCGGCGATGGCTGCTACGTCCTGACCGGATGCGGCCATGATCGCCTTGACGATATTGTGGTAACCCGTGCAGCGGCAGATATTCCCCTCCAGATAACTGCGCACTTCGGCCTCGGTCGGCTTGGGGTTCTCCTTCAACAGCGCCGCCGCCGACATCACCATGCCGGGCGTGCAGAACCCGCATTGCAGGCCGTGGTGATCCTGAAACGCCTGCTGGATCACGTTGAGCGATCCGTCCTTGTTGGCCTGCCCTTCGATAGTGGCAACCTCTGCCCCGTCCAGTTCGACCGCAAAGACCGTACAGGCCTTGACCGCCTCGCCGTTCACATGCACCACGCAGGCTCCGCATTGCGATGTATCGCAGCCGACATGCGTGCCTGTCAGGCGCAGGTCATTGCGCAGGAAATCCACCAGAAGCGTGCGGCCTTCCACCTCCCTCGTGACGGATTTTCCGTTCACGACCATTGCTACAGATGCCATTCGTTCCTCCCGATACATCGTTGCTATGGAATGAGTTAAGCACGGCTGAAACCACTTGAGAACAACGATCTTTCGCTGCTTTGCAGCATCAGCCAATCTCGCGGCGCGGTTGGGGGCGGTCGGGGATTTCCTTGAGCAGGCCACCCACACCCATCGCGGCGAAATCGGAAGGCGCAGGCGTGCGTCCGCAAATCACCCGTTCCAGCACCCAATCGGCGCCGTTGAGCGCGGGCGAGCGCGCACAGCCCGGCAGGCCGATGACAGGTCTGCCGCGCAACTCACCCAGAAACAGCAGATTGCCGGGATCGACAGGCATGCCGAATTGGCTGACCGTGCCGCCCGCAGCGCGTACGGCAGCGGGGCCGACATCGTCGATATCGGATGTGGCCGAGGCGGTCAGGATAAAGATCACCTCGCCCTTTGCATTATCAAGTGCAGCAGACAAGCCGCTGATTTCATGAGATGAAAGGCAGCGTTCATCAAGAGCGATATCAAAGCGCCCAAGCCGCTTGGCCAGCGCCTCGCGTCCTTTCTCGGACGGCACCTCGCCCAGTTGCGTCTCGATCAGCGTGGCCGTGTGATACAAAGGCGGCAGGACGCGCAGCGCAGCCCCGATGCTTGCCGCACGGTCCACATCGGCCCCCGGCACGGCATAGGAAATGATCTTGATTGTCGCGATCATATTGCCTGCCGCGATGCGGGCATATTGCGGCAGGGTCGCCACAGTGATCATCGGATTGACCGCATTGAAGCGTCCGATGGCCGCAGCATCCAAACAGACGATCCCTGCTGCATCTGCAAACAGGTTGACGCGACCCGTCGCCGCAGCACTGACGGAGACGTGATTGCCCGCCAGACTGCGGGCGAGTTTTGCTGCGGCTGCATTCTCGTCCAGATCGCTGGCATCGAGCTGTGCGACAGTCACCTGCGGCACGCATGCCCCTTGCAAGGCCGCGATATCGGCGGCGGTCAGCATCTGGCCTTTGCGCAGCACCTTGCCGCCCGCCTGCACCGCATGGGCAAGGATCGCACCCAACGCCTCTGCCACGGGAACGGGGCCGAATTTCATCTGGCTTGCCGCAGGACTTGCGTGATCTGCGCCATGATGCTGAGCGCGATTTCCGCAGGCTGGCGGCCACCTATATCAAGGCCGACGGGGGCATGGATGCGCGCGATCTGGCCTTCGGTGAACCCCGCCGCCTGCAAGCGCGCGACGCGTTTGGCATGGGTGCGGGTGGACCCCAGACAGCCCAGATAGAACACATCGCTGCCCAAGGCCGCCATGATCGCGGGATCGTCGAGCTTGGGATCATGCGTCAGCGTCACGATGGCGGTGCGGGCGTCTGGTTTCAGCGCGGCCAGCGCCTCGTCCGGCCAATCCTCGACAATCGTCTCGCCCGGAAACCGTGCGGCAGAGCCGAAGGCTCCGCGCGGATCGATCAGCACCGGCGCATATCCGCAAGCGCGTGCCATACCCACCAGCGGCTGCGCGATATGGACAGCCCCCACGATGATCAGGCGCAAGGGGGGATTCTGCAGGGTGATGAAGGTGCCATCCTCCTCCAGCCCCGCACGGTCGAGGCGGAAACGGTCGGGCGCATCCTCAGCGGTAATGATCCGGCTGCTACCGGTCGCAAGATCGGTGGCCAGCCCAATGGGGCGGGCGGCGGCGCGGGCCTCGGCCAAGGCTTGCAGGGTCGCAAGCGTCAGGCCGTCGCCCACAGGCTGCACCAGCACGCGGATTTGCCCGCCGCATGCAAGGCCCACGGCAAACGCCTCGTCATCGCTCACGCCGAAATCAAGAATTGCGTGTTTGCCCGCTGCGATGGCGTCGATGGCCGCGACGACGACAGCGCCTTCGACGCAACCGCCCGAAACCGACCCTTCCATCGCGCCATCTGCGTCGATGACCAACTGGCTGCCGACACCGCGCGGGGCGGACCCCCATGTTTCGACCACAGTGGCCAGCGCCACCTTGCGGCCTGCCTGCGCCCAGTCAAGCGCCAGTTGCGCGGGTTGCGTTGTCATGTCCGTGATCCCCCCTGCAAGGCCGCCAGCATCCGCCGTTTTTCGCCGCCGTCATCGGGGCGCGTCAGGGCCTCGGCCAGTCCTGCCAATGATGCCACGTTATGGGCGGCACGGAAACTGGTGCAATGCGGCAGCATCTGTGCGATTCCACGCGCAAGCGGCGCAAATCCGTCCCAGCGCAAAAGCGGGTTGAGCCAGATCACTTGGCTGAAGGTCAGCTGCATCCGCTCCATCTCGCGCCCCAGATCATGGGTGGCGTCGCGGTCAAGGCCATCGGTGATCAGCAGGACAACCGCGCCCTGCCCCGCAACCCGCCGCGCCCAGTCGCGGTTGAAATCATGCAGGCAGGCGCCAATCCGCGTCCCGCCTTCCCAATCCTGCGCCTGCGCGCCTGCCGCCGCCAGTGCGGCATCCACATCGCGCCTGCGCATGTGGCGGGTGATATTGGTCAGCCGCGTCCCGAAGGTAAAGGCATGGACCTGCGCCCAGCCCTGGCCTTCGCGGTTGGCGACAGCATGCACGAAATGCAGCACGGCGCGCGAATAGGAGGACATGGAGCCCGAGATATCACAGAGCACCACAAGGTTGGGATAGCAGATGCGCTTGCGCGCGGTCGCAAGCTTGCCAATCTCGCCCCCCTGCCGCGCGGCGCGGCGCATGGTCTGTTTCCAGTCCGCCAGAGGCCCCGGCAAAGCCTGCCTGCGCCGCGTCAGGATGGGTGGGACCGGCAGGCGCAAGTCAGCCAGCATCCGCGTGGCGGCGGCCATTTCGGCCGTGCTCATCTGTTCGAAATCGAGCTGGCGCAGGCGTTCCTCGGCCGATGCGGTGTGGCTTGCGTCGATGTCGATCTCGACCTCGTCCTCGCGGGCCTGTGCCTCTGGCGCGGGCGGTTCGCGCCCGTCAAGCAAGGCTTGGGCCGCGCGTTTTTCCGCCGCCTCTGCTGTGCGATCCTCTTGCACGCCGTGGACCATCGGGGTCAGCAGCGACATCATCTGTTCCATATATTGCGGGTCGCGCCAGTAGAGCCGGAACAGCTGCGCGAAAACGGCGCTGTCCTCGGGTTTCGAGACGAAACAGGCATGCAGCGTCCAATAGAAATCGGCGCGCTGCGTGAATCCCACCGCCTGCACCGCATTGATCGCGTCGATCACCCGTCCGGGGCCGAGTTTCACGCCCGCCTTGCGCAAGGCGCGAGCGAAATGGGTGATGTTGCCTGCCAGCTTTGGGTCATCGGGTAAGAGCAGCGGGGCGTAAGCTGGGGATTTCACATCCCCAGACCCCTGTGGGATATTTACACTCGGAAGATGGGAGGTCATGGGGTCAGGCTGGCACGGGCGTCGTCGAGGATGCGTTTGGCCTGTGCGTTCTGCAGTTTCTGGATGTCGTCCTGATATTTCAGCAATGCACCCAACGTGTCGCTGATGACCTCGGGCGAGAGGTTGACGACGTCAAGCGCCAGCAGGCATTTTGCCCAGTCGATGGTTTCAGCCACGCCGGGTTTCTTATAGAGATCCTCGTCGCGCAGGCGCTGGACGAAGGCCACGACTTCAGCCGACAGCGCGGCGCTGGCTTCGGGGGCGCGGGCGTGCAGGATCGCGATTTCGCGGTCGAAATCGGGGTAGTCGACCCAGTGGTACAGGCAGCGGCGCTTCAGAGCGTCGTGGACTTCGCGCGTGCGGTTCGAGGTCAGGATCACGATGGGGGGCTCAGTTGCCTTGATCGTGCCGAGTTCGGGGATCGTCACCTGAAAATCCGAGAGCGCCTCGAGCAGAAAGGCCTCAAACGGGGCGTCGGTGCGGTCAAGCTCGTCGATCAGCAAAACAGGCGCGCCGCCGGGCTGCGGGCGCATGGCCTGCAAAAGCGGGCGTTCGATCAGGTAGTCTTCGGTGAAAAGTTCCGATTTGAGCGCGTCGCGGTCGGCGCCGCCTGTCGCCTCGGCGGTGCGGATCGCGATCATCTGTTCGGCGAAGTTCCATTCATAGACCGCAGAGGAGGCATCAAGCCCTTCGTAGCATTGCAGCCGGATCAGGCGGCGACCCAAGGCGGCAGCGAGCGCCTTGGCGATCTCGGTTTTGCCGGTGCCGGCCTCGCCTTCGAGAAACAACGGGCGGCCAAGGCGCAGCGCAAGGAATACCACGGTGGCGAGCGGCCTGCCGCAGATATAGCCTTCATCGCCCAAGGCGGCCTGCACCGCGTCGATTGTGTCAAATGCCATGTGATCCTCCCCGTCGGCCTATAGCTGCATTCGCCGCGCCCTGCGTCAAGGCATGCATTGCCCCCGTGCCTGCCGCGGCCTAGACTTGGACCAACAAGGAGACTGCGCCATGAATCAGAATGCCCCCATCACCGCCACAGGCTTTGGCCCCGATCTTGGACCGTTCGACTGGGCCGATCCGCTGCGCCTCGAGGATCAGCTGACCGAGGATGAACGCATGTTGCGCGATGCCGCGCGCCAGTTTGCCCAAGGCACGTTGCAGCCGCGGGTGACCGCCGCCTATCGCGATGCGCTGGTCGAGCCCGAGATTTTCAGCCTGATGGGCGAGGCCGGATTGCTGGGCCTGACGATCCCCGAGGAATACGGCGGATTGGGCGCGGGCTATGTCACCTACGGCCTTGTCGCGCGCGAGATCGAGCGCGTGGACAGCGGCTATCGGTCGATGATGTCGGTGCAATCGTCCTTGGTGATGTATCCGATCCATGCCTACGGGTCCGATGCGCAGCGTGCGAAATATCTGCCGGGGCTGGCGGCGGGCACGCTCATTGGCTGTTTCGGGCTGACCGAACCCGATGCGGGGTCCGACCCTGCGGGGATGAAAACCACGGCGAAAAAGACTGCCGGTGGCTATGTGCTGAACGGGTCCAAGATGTGGATCAGCAATGCGCCGATTGCCGATGTGTTCGTGGTCTGGGCCAAGTCCGAGGCGCATGGCGGCAAGATCCGCGGGTTCGTTCTGGACAAGGGCACCAAGGGGCTGAGCGCGCCGAAAGTGGGCGGCAAGCTGAGCCTGCGGGCGTCTGTGACGGGCGAGATCGTGATGGACAATGTCGAGGTCGGCGAGGACGCGCTTTTGCCCGGCGTGCAGGGGTTGAAAGGGCCGTTCGGCTGTCTGAACCGTGCGCGATACGGCATCGCCTGGGGTGTCATGGGGGCGGCTGAAGCCTGCTGGCATGCGGCGCGGCAATATGGCCTTGATCGCAAGCAGTTCGGCAAGCCTTTGGCGCAGACGCAACTGTTCCAAAAAAAGCTCGCCGATATGCAGACCGAGATCGCGCTTGGCACGCAAGCCGCCCTGCAACTGGGCCGTCTGATGGAGACGGGGCGCGCCGCGCCCGAGATGATCAGCCTGATGAAGCGCAACAACTGCGGCAAGGCACTCGATATCGCGCGGGCGTCGCGTGATATGCACGGCGGCAACGGCATTTCGGAGGATTTCCAGATCATGCGCCATATGGTCAATCTGGAAACGGTCAACACCTATGAAGGCACGCATGATGTGCATGCGCTGATCCTTGGCCGCGCGCAGACGGGATTGCAGGCGTTTTTCTAGGCCGCAGGAAAGGGATGGTCAGCGCAATCGCGATTGTGTAATTGCTCTGCCATGCCTGATAAAAACCTGACCAGCCTCACGATCCGCCGCCCAGACGACTGGCATCTGCATCTGCGCGATGGGGCCATGCTGCGCGCGGTCCTGCCGGAAACCGCGCGTCATTTCGCCCGCGCGATCGTGATGCCCAATCTGGTGCCGCCTGTGGTGACGGCTGCGCAGGCCGCTGCCTATCGCGACCGGATCATGGCGGCGCTGCCCGATGGGATGACATTCACGCCGCTCATGACGCTCTATCTGACCGAGGCGACGGACCCCGAGGATGTGCGCGCGGCCCATGCGGCCGGGATCGCCACGGCGCTCAAGCTTTATCCCGCAGGGGCCACGACCAATTCGGCGTCCGGTGTGCGCGATTTTGAAAAGGTCCGCCCTGTGCTGGAGGCGATGGCCGAAATCGGGATGCCGCTGTGTGTGCATGGCGAGGTCACCAACCACGATATCGACATTTTCGACCGCGAGGCGGTGTTTATCGACAAGATCCTGAACCCACTGCGCAAGAGGGTGCCGGACCTGAAGGTCGTGATGGAACATGTCACCACGCAGGATGCGGTCGATTATGTCCGCGACAACCCCAAAAACCTTGCCGCCACGATCACCACGCATCACCTGATTATCAACCGCAACCATATTCTGGCAGGCGGGATCAAGCCGCATTTCTATTGCCTGCCCGTCGCCAAGCGTGAAACGCACCGGATTGCCTTGGTGCAGGCGGCCGTGTCGGGGGACAAGCGGTTTTTCCTTGGTACGGATTCGGCACCCCATACAGATGGCGCGAAACTGCAAAGCTGCGGCTGCGCGGGGATATTCACCGCGACCAACACCATGTCCTGTCTGGCGGAAGTGTTCGATGTCGCGGGCGCGTTAAAGAAACTCGAGGCGTTCACTTCTCTCAACGGGCCGATGTTCTATGGCCTGCCTGCGAACGAGGCGACGATCACCCTGACCAAGGGCGATCCTGTCCCCTATCCCGACAGGATCGACACCGGCGACGGTCCCGTGACCCTGTTTAACCCCGGGTTCGATCTGCACTGGCGCGTGACGGGCTGACGCCCGGCGCTCCGCGCGGGGGATATTTATACTCGAACGATAAGAAAGCGACTGCCATGATCCCCTCCTCCTATCCTGACAAGGCTGAAATCGCGCGGTTGAGCGCGGGCATGTTGCTCGAAATCGGTGCCATCACCTTCAACGCGCGCGAGCCTTTCACCCATGCCTCGGGCAAGAAGGCGCCGACCTATGTGGATTGCCGCAAGCTGATTTCCTATCCGCGCATCCGGTCCACGCTGATGGATTTTCTGAGCGTCACCATCATGCGCGAGGCGGGGTTCGAGGCGTTCGACAATATCGCAGGCGGCGAGACGGCGGGCATTCCCTTTGCCGCACTGGTTGCTGAACGGCTGGCGCTGCCGATGACCTATGTGCGCAAAAAACCAAAAGGTTACGGGCGCAATGCCCGCATCGAAGGCGTGATGACCGAAGGCCAGCGTGTGCTCTTGGTCGAGGACCTGACCACGGATGGCGGATCGAAACTGTCCTTTGTCGATGCTATCCGCGAGACGGGGGCGACCTGTTCGGCAACGGCGGTGATCTTCTATTACGGCATTTTCGAAGGTGTCGAGAAAACGCTGGCCGATCATGGCGTGCAACTGCTGCATCTGTGCACCTGGTGGGACGTGCTGGCCGAGGCCAAGGCGCGCGGTGCCTATGACGCCGAAACGCTGGCCGCAGTCGAGGCTTACCTGCGCGATCCGGCAGTGTGGCAGGCTTCCGCCTGATCTTATCCACAGGCAGGCGGGGAAGAATCGCGCGCGCCCGATATCTGGGGAACACCACTGCGGCACCTGCCCCATCTGGTAGGCAGAGGCTGGGCTGCGGGTTTTTGCACGGGCTTATCCCGCCGTTCGTCCACAGAGTTATACAAGGTGAAGTCCTCGCCAAGGCCTGCTATGACACTGCGACATGCGAGGTAAGTGATGAACGAAATAGCGACCTTCAACGCGTCCGGTACGACCGAGACAAGTGTCGATCTGATGCCGCATTCCATCGAGGCTGAACAACAGCTTCTGGGGGCGATCCTGACCAACAACGATATCTTCGACCGTGTGGCGGCGATCATCGGGCCGAAACACTTCTATGACCCCGTTCATGCCCGCATCTTCGAGACGGCGGCGACGCGGATTTCCAAGAATGCGCTGGCCAGTCCCGTGACGCTGAAAACCTTTCTGGAGGATGACGAGGGGCTCAAGGAACTGGGCGGGCCCGCCTATCTGGCGCGTCTGGCGGGGGCTGCGATTTCGGCCTTTGCCGCGCGCGATTACGCGCAGATGATCTATGATCTGGCGGTGCGGCGTGAACTGATCCAGGTGGGCCGCAACATCGCCGACAAGGCCGCCAAGGTCGATGTGGACAGCGAACCCAAGGACCAGATCGTCGAGGCTGAACAGGCGCTTTATGCGCTGGCCGAACAGGGCACGACCGATCAGGGGTTTCAGTCCTTCCTGCGCGCCGTCACCGATGCCGTCAACGTGGCCAATGCCGCCTATCAGCGCGAGGGGGGTCTTGCGGGTGTCTCAACGGGGCTGATCGATCTCGACAAGAAGCTGGGGGGGTTGCACAAATCCGACCTTCTGATCCTTGCGGGGCGTCCGTCGATGGGCAAAACCTCGCTTGCGACGAACATCGCGTTCAATATCGCCAAAGCCTATAAGAAAGGCATTCTGCCCGATGGCAGCGAAGGGGCGGTCGATGGCGGCGTCGTGGGGTTCTATTCGCTCGAGATGAGCGCCGAACAGCTGGCAGCCCGTATCCTGTCGGAAGCCGCCGAAGTGCCGTCCGAACAGATCCGCCGTGGCGACATGACCGAAACCGAATTCCGCCGCTTCGTCGATGCCGCCAAATCGCTGGAAGCCTGTCCCCTGTTCATCGACGACACGCCTGCCCTGCCGATTGCGCAGCTGGCGGCGCGCGCGCGCAGGCTCAAGCGGACGCATGGGCTTGATGTGCTGATGGTGGACTATCTGCAACTGGTGCGCGGCACGGGACGGTCTGAAAACCGTGTGAACGAAATTTCCGAGATCACGATGGGCCTGAAGGCTATCGCCAAGGAACTCAACATCCCCGTGGTCGCCCTGTCGCAGCTGTCGCGTCAGGTCGAAAGCCGAGAGGACAAGCGCCCACAGCTGTCGGACCTGCGCGAATCCGGGTCGATCGAGCAAGACGCCGACGTGGTGATGTTCGTGTTCCGCGAGGAGTATTACAAGGAACGCGAAAAGCCCGGCGATCACGAGATGGAAAAGATGGCCGCATGGCAGGAAGAGATGGAACGCCTGCATGGCAAGGCCGAGGTCGTCATCGGCAAACAGCGGCACGGGCCGATCGGGACGGTAGAGCTGAGCTTTGAGGGCCGCTTCACGCGCTTTGGCAACCTTGTCAAACCGTGGCAGCAAGGCGCGGAGGATCAGTATTGATCCGCCTGACCTCTCAGTGCCTCGCCATGGCCTTGCTGGCCGCTCCGGTCGCCGCGCAAGAGATCATGCGCTTTGACGGCGGTGGTCTGGGCTTTGACCTGCCCGTTTCGGGTGTTCAGGCCGAACCGATGCAGGCGGAAGAGGGTGACAAGCGGCTGGCACTGGCGATGGATGGCGACAACCGTCGCGGCTTTGCCGCGTTTTCCGCACAGGTTGTCGGGCAGGATATCACGGCGACCTTATGCGGGCACCAGATCGTGGCTGCACGCGTGCAAATCCCCATCGAAAGCGGCTATATCATGTCGGCACCGCTGGCGCCTGCTTTGGCGCAGGAACTGGCCGATGTGGTCAACGGCTTGCGCGATTGCGCTGATTGACCTTGCCGCCTCTTGCTGCTGCTGCCAAAAGGACCCCCATGAGCACCGGACGCCTGACCATCGACCTTGACGCCGTCGTCGCCAACTGGCGCGCGCTGGACGCCATGACCAATTGCAAGACCGCCGCCGTGATCAAGGCCAATGGCTATGGTCTGGGGTCGGTCAATGTCGCCAAGGCACTGTTCAAGGCAGGCGTGCGCCAGTTTTTTGTCGCCGTCGCCGAAGAGGCAGCACCTATCCGCGAAGAACTGGGCCCGCGCCCCGAGATCAACGTGTTTTCAGGGCATATGAAAGGCGACACGGGGCTGATCCGCGATCTGAACCTGACGCCCATGCTCAATTCCGTGGAACAGGTGACGCATCATTTCGAAACCCTGCCCGGCCATCCGTTCGGCATCCAGCTTGATACCGGCATGAACCGGCTGGGGCTCGAAATGCAGGAATGGGCGGCGATTGCGGGTCTGGCGCTGGAACAGAACCCAACGCTGGTGATGAGCCATCTGGCCTGTGCGGATGAACCCGACCACCCGATGAACCCGCACCAGCTCGCGAATTTCCACCTGATGACTGACGGGATCGGAGTGCCACGGTCCTTGTCCGCGACGGGCGGTATCCTGCTGGGTCCCGATTATCATTTCGATCTGACCCGTACGGGGATCGGGCTATATGGTGCGGAACCTTTCGCCCAAGGCACGCCTGCCATCGAGCTGGAATTTCCCGTCGTCCAGATCCGCGATGTCGCACAGGGCGAGGTCGTGGGTTACGGCAACAGCTGGCAGGCCGAGCGCCCTTCGCGTATCGCCACGATTTCGGGCGGCTATGCCGATGGCATCATCCGGTCGCTGTCGGACCGCGCGATTTTCTATCACGGCAAGACGCCGTGCAAACTGGTGGGCCGCGTGTCAATGGACCTGATGACTGTCGATGTGACCGACCTGCCCGAGGACCCCAAGGCCCTGTCGCTGATCTGCGCCGAACAAAGCGTCGATGATGTCGCCCGCCGCGCAGGCACCATCGGGTATGAACTGCTGACGCAGCTTGGCGGGCGCTATACCCGCCGGACCTATGGCAAGTGATGCAGCGGGCGCTGGTTTACGCCAACCTGTCGCTGCTGATCCTGTTTCCTGTTGCATGGTTCGCACCGCTGATGCGCGCGGGGCTGTTGCCGCTGTTCGGGCTGTCTGAGATTTCGGTCGTGACGGGTCTGCAATCGCTCTGGGGGAGTGACATTGCATTGGCGCTGCTTGTCACGATGCTGGCGGTTTTCGTGCCCTATCTGAAAACCATCGGGTTGGCGTTGGTGCATTTCGGGCTGCTGGCCGACCGGACGCTGCCCGTGCTGGCATGGCTGGGTAAGCTCGCAATGGCGGATGTGTTCCTGATCGCGCTTTACGTCGTCGTGTTCAAAAGCATGGGGCTGGGGCGGGTGGAAACGGCTTGGGGGCTTTATCTGTTCACCGCCTGTATTCTGGCGTCGATCCTGATCTCGGGGCTGACGGCGCGGGACGGGTTGCATGGCACCTCCGATAAGTCCAAAAGGTGAACATGGCAAAAGACCTTTCCTTCACCTGTTCCGAATGCGGTGCCGCCTATTCCAAATGGTCGGGCCAGTGCGATGCCTGCCAGTCGTGGAATACCATCCACGAAACCAAGGCCTTGGCCAGCGGTCCTAAAGGCAAGTCTTTAGGTGCCCTGCGCGGCAAACCGATCCCGCTGATTGATCTGGACACGCACGAACCCGAACCGCCGCGTACGCAGGCCGGTGTGGCCGAACTTGACCGCGTGCTGGGCGGCGGGCTGGTCAAGGCCTCGGCCCTGCTGGTGGGTGGCGATCCAGGGATCGGGAAATCCACGTTGCTGTTGCAGGCCGCGGCACGGTTCGCGCGCAACGGGCTGAAGGTGATCTATATCTCGGGCGAGGAATCGACCGCACAGGTGCAGATGCGCGCCCGCCGTCTGGGGCTGGAGAAAAGCCCCGTCAGGCTGGCCGCTGAAACCAACCTGCGCGACATCCTGACCACGCTGGAGGCGGAAAAACCCGATCTGGCCATCATCGATTCGATCCAGACGATGTGGGCGGATAACGTCGACTCTGCCCCCGGCAGCGTGTCTCAAGTGCGGTCGTCGGCGCATGAACTGACGACATTCGCCAAACGCAACGGTATGTCGGTCATCATGGTCGGCCATGTCACCAAGGACGGCAGCATCGCAGGCCCACGCGTTGTGGAACATATGGTCGATACCGTGCTGTATTTCGAAGGCGAGCGTGGCCACCAGTTCCGCATCCTGCGCGCGGTGAAAAACCGCTTTGGCCCCGCCGACGAGATCGGCGTGTTCGAGATGACCGGCAAGGGCTTGGCCGAGGTCAAAAACCCCTCGGCGCTGTTTTTGTCCGAACGTGGCGCCCCTGCCCCCGGATCGGTCGTGTTCGCGGGCATCGAAGGCACCCGTCCGATGCTGTGCGAGATTCAGGCGCTTGTTGCTCCATCGCCACACAGCCAGCCGCGCCGGTCGGTCGTCGGTTGGGACGGCGGGCGGCTGGCGATGATCCTTGCCGTGCTCGAATCGCGCTGCGGTGTGCCGTTCACCGGATTGGACGTTTACCTTAACGTCGCAGGGGGTTTGCGCATCTCGGAACCTGCTGCTGACCTTGCAGTTGCAGCCGCCCTCGTGTCTGCACGCGAAGACGCGGCCGTGCCGTCCGAGGCGGTTATTTTCGGGGAAATCAGCCTGTCGGGTGCGCTGCGTCCGGTGGTCCAGACAGAAAATAGATTGAAAGAAGCCGAGAAACTTGGTTTTACCTCTGCGATCACGCCGCGTCAGGCCAAGCAGGTCGCGGTCAAGGGGATAAATTTGCGCCAATCACATGATTTGGCCGCATTTGTAGAAGACGTATTCGGCGCGCGCTAAAGCGTCACTGGCAGGAGAGACGGAGCATGGACGGTTTCACACTCGTCGACGCAGGCGTGGCAATCATTGTGTTGCTTTCGGGGGTGCTGGCCTACAGCCGTGGCCTTGTGCGCGAGGCGATGGCGATCCTCGGCTGGATCGGGGCGGCGATTGTCGCCTTTATTTTCGCGCCACAGGTCGAACCGCTGGTGCGGCAGATCCCGATTGTCGGCGATTTTATCGGCGACAGTTGCGAACTGGCGATCATCGCGGCCTTTGCGGCGGTCTTTGCGCTGGCGCTGGTAATCGTGTCGATCTTCACGCCGCTGTTTTCCAGCGTGGTGCAACGCTCGGCCCTTGGCGGCGTGGATCAGGGGCTAGGGTTCTTCTTTGGCGTGCTGCGCGGCATCCTGCTGATCGCGGTCGCGTTCTTTGTCTATGACACGATCTTTGCGACGCAGGCGATCGCGCAAATTGATGACAGCCGGTCGGCAGGTGTTTTCGCCCAGTTGACCGCGCGGATCGAGGCGCAGAACCCCGAACAGGCGCTGGGCTGGATCACCCAGCAGTATCAGGATCTGGTCGGCAACTGCGGCGCGCCCGCAACTGAAATCACCCCGATCACAGACCCCGCACCCGTCACCGAGTAAACGGTCGGTCAATGCAAACGAACAAAGCCACCGCAGCCTTGCGGTGGCTTTTTCATTGCCGGATGCGCTTTGATGCAGATCATCATGATCGTTTCGTGACACCTGCGCCGACAGCGACTAAGTAGAAGCAAATCGCCCTCCCACGGATTCGGAGCAGCCCATTGTCTTGCAAAGACCTTCCCGCCCATCCCTTTGACGACGACAAACTGCGCGAGGAATGCGGCGTCTTCGGTGTCGTGGGTGTCACCGATGCGTCGAACTTTGTGGCCCTTGGCCTGCATGCGCTGCAACATCGCGGACAAGAAGCGGGCGGCATCGTCACCCATGATCCCGCCACAGGGTTCAATCAGGCCCGCCGCATGGGGCTGGTGCGCGACAATTTCACCAACCAGAAAGTCATGGAAACCCTGCCCGGCACCATCGGGATCGGGCATGTGCGCTATTCCACCGCCGGATCGAAAGGCCAGACCGCGATCCGCGACGTGCAGCCGTTCTTTGGCGAATTCTCGATGGGCGGTGCGGCCATCGCGCATAACGGCAATCTGACCAATGCCCGCGCCCTGCGCAAAGAGCTGATCGAACGCGGTTCGATCTTCCAAAGCTCGTCGGACAGCGAATGCATCATCCATCTGATGGCACGCTCCATGGGCCGCAACATCCCCGACCGCATGGAAGAAGCCCTGCGCAAGGTCGAAGGCGCGTTTTCCATCGTTGCCATGACCCGCACGAAACTGATCGGCTGCCGCGACCCGCTGGGCGTGCGCCCGCTGGTGCTGGGGCAATTGGGCGATGGCTGGGTGCTGAGTTCGGAGACCTGCGCGCTCGATATCATCGGGGCCGAGTTCATCCGCGAGATCAAGCCGGGCGAAATGGTCGTCATCACCGAAAAGGGCGTGCAAAGCCATTTCCCCTTCCGCCCTGCCAAGTCGCGGTTCTGTATCTTCGAACATGTCTATTTCAGCCGCCCTGATTCGATACTTGGTGACCGGTCGGTCTATGAAACCCGCGAAAACATCGGCCGCGAGCTGGCCAAAGAGGCCCCTGTCGAGGCTGATCTGGTCTGCCCCGTACCTGACAGCGGCACGCCGGCGGCCATCGGCTACAGCCTGCAATCGGGGATTCCTTACGCGATGGGGATCATCCGCAACCAGTATATGGGCCGGACCTTCATCGAACCCTCCGAGCAGATCCGCAACATGGGCGTGCGGCTGAAACTGAACGTCAACCGTGCGCTGGTGCGCGGCAAGCGGATCATTCTGGTCGATGACAGCGTGGTGCGCGGCACCACCAGCCAAAAGATCAAGGACATGATCCTTGATGCGGGTGCCGCCGAGGTGCATTTCCGCATCGCCAGCCCGCCCACCGCCTGGCCGTGTTTCTACGGGGTCGATACACCACAGCGCGACAAGCTGCTGGCCGCGACCATGACCGAAGAGGAAATGCGCGTGCATATCGGTGTGGACAGCCTGAAATTCATCTCGCTCGACGGGCTTTACCGCGCCGTGGGCCAGAAGAACGGCCGCGACCCTGCCTCGCCTGCCTATTGCGACGCGTGTTTTTCGGGGGAATATCCCGTGGCCCCATCCGACATGATCGAACAGGGGTTCCAGACCAAGACGGCGGCGGAATAACGCCCGTCACGCGGTCTGCGCGGTTTTGACCCCGGCTTTCGGGTTTCATCGGCTTGTGTTCTGTGGCACCCCGACGCCAACAAGAGCAAGCAAAGATGACCCATGTCCCAACCTGACACGTCCCCTGCCGCAGTACAGGCCACCACTCCTGATGCGCTGGCGCTCGACCGGCTGACGCTGATCGGGCTGTTCAGCACCACCGAAGGTCCTGCCGCCCTGCTCCGTGCCGCAGACGGTCAGGTCGCGCGGATTGTGCCGGGGATGCAGACCATGGGGCTGACGGTGACCGCCATCGGCGATACGCAAGTGTTGATCACGGACAGTGCCGGTGTCACCTTTGCCATGCAACTGCCCCCGCGCGACTGATCCCTCTTGACGTGGGCCTGCGTTCGTCGGACAGACGCGCCATGACACAGATTGCTTTGATCACCGGCGCATCGCGCGGCTTGGGCGCGGCCCTTGCCCGCCAATTGGCACCAACCCATCACATCATCGCCGTGGCGAAAACCGTCGGCGCGCTCGAGGAACTCGACGATGCGGTGCAGGCCATTGGCGGGGCTGCGACGCTGGCGCCGATGGATATCACCGTCGATGCCGCCATGCAGCAACTGTGCCGCGGGATTTTCGATCGCTGGGGCAAGCTTGATCTTTGGCTGCACACGGCCGTGCATGCCGCCCCCTTGGCCCCTGCGGGGCACATCGGCCCCAAGGACCTGAGCAAATCCATGACGATCAACGTCGAGGCGACCGCCCGCCTGATCGCCTATGTCAGCCCACTATTGGGCCAGACCGGCAAGGCCGTGTTCTTTGACGACCCACGCGGCGGACAGCAGTTTTTCGGCGCCTATGGCGCAACCAAGGCTGCACAAATCGCTCTGGCGCAAAGCTGGCAGGCGGAATCGGTCAAGACCGGCCCGCGCGTCCAGATCCTGACCCCCGCGCCGATGCCAACCGCGACCCGCGCGCGGTTCTACCCCGGCGAGGACCGCAGCACGCTTGCCGATCCGGCAACAGAGGCGGCCCGTCTATTGCCGCTGATCCTGGGTCACTGATCCGGCGCAGCGATCATGTCGATCAGTCGCAGCACGGCCGTGACCGGATCGTCATCCGTGGTCAGCGACAGATGTTCCAGACCCAGATGGGCGGCATAGATCAGCGCGGCATCCTGCGGCTGTGACGGCCCCATGTCCGCAAGACAGGCGCGCAGGAAATCCATGCGCTGCGCATCCACGCGCATGACGGCCTCGCGCGCGGGGGCATAGGCCTGCGCCCAGCCACGGATTGCGGCATCTTCCCAATAGGTCAGCATCGCGGTTTTCAGATCGGCAAGGTCCTTGAAACGCCATTAGAACGACCCTTCGGTCATCCCCAGATCCGTGGCGATGGGTTCCACCCCCAGCCCCTGCGCACCCTTCGCCACCAAGGCGTGAAAGCCCGCGTCGATCCATTCCTGCCGCCAGAGGCGCTGTGTCTTCTTTGCCATCCGCAAACCATACGCCAGCGTATTGACTGCTGCAATGTGCGGCACCATACGGTTGCGTATAGAAAAATGGAGCCTCGCATGAACTTCCCTCTTATGGTCGCGACCGTCGTGATGGGCCTGACGGTCCTGCTGCATATCTTCGGTGGCGGCCCGCAATATCACGACGCCTATCAGCAGGTGCTGACCTCGCCCGAGCTTGCCGCGATGGCGGCGGTGTTGTGGCATGCGGTGACGGTCTGCCTGATCGTCTTTGCCGTCGCTTTGGCCTGGCTTGCGCGCCACCCGAACAGACCGCTGGCTATCGCCCTTTCGGCCTTGCAATTCGGCTGGGCCGTCTTGTTCGTGTTCTACGGGATCACGATGCTGGGAACGTTGTGGATCATGCCTCAATGGGTGATCTTTTGTGCGATACCGTTGCTGACTCTCTACGGTAGCCGACAACCTCGCACCACATGACCACATGCGCTTGCCGCGCCGCCCCTGCTCGCTTAGGTACGGGCAGGGATAAAAATGGCGGCACATGCGTATTCTGATCACCAATGACGACGGCATCAACGCCCCCGGCCTGCAGGTTCTGACACGGATCGCGCAGGATATCGCAGGCCCGAAAGGCGAGGTCTGGACCGTGGCCCCCGCGTTCGAGCAATCAGGCGTTGGCCATTGCATCAGCTATACCCATCCCACGATGATCGCCGAACTGGCTCCCCGCCGCTTTGCCGCCGAAGGCTCGCCCGCCGATTGCGTGATCGCAGGCATCTATGACGTGATGATCGACGCGCGGCCCGATCTGGTGCTGTCGGGGGTGAACCGCGGCAACAATGCCGCTGAAAACACGCTCTATTCCGGCACGATCGGCGGCGCGATGGAAGCGGCGCTGCAGGGCATTCCCGCCATCGCCCTGTCGCAATACTATGGCCCCCACAACCGCGATCTGGACGATCCTTTCGATGCCGCAGCCACGCATGGTGCCGATGTCATCCGCAAATTGATGGCGCGCGATCTGTGGGATGACGCCGATTACCGGCTGTTCTATAACGTGAATTTCCCCCCCGTTGCCGGATCAGCCGTCAAGGGGATCAAGGCCGCCGCCCAAGGTTTCCGGCGCGGCACGCATTTCTCGGCCGAGGCGCAGACATCACCCAGTGGACGGCGGTTCCTGTGGGTGCGGGGCGGCGCGCAGGATGTGGCGACCGAACCCGGCACTGACGCCGCCGTCAATCTGGACGGCTATATCTCGGTCACGCCGATGCGGGCGGATCTGACCGACCGCGCGATGCTGGCCACCCTGCAAGAGGCGCTGGCGTGAGCTTTGACGCGGATACCAAGATGCAATTCCTCTATGCCCTGCGCAGCAAGGGTGTCACCGATACCCGCGTCCTGACCGCGATGGAACAGGTGGACCGCGCGGCCTTTGTGCGGGGCCTTTTCGCGGACCGCGCCTATGAGGACATGCCGCTGCCCATCGCCTGCGGGCAGACCATATCGCAACCCTCTGTCGTGGGGCTGATGACGCAGGCGTTGCAGGTCAATCCGCGTGACAAGGTGCTCGAGATCGGGACCGGCTCGGGCTATCAGGCCGCGATCCTGAGCAAGCTTGCGCGGCGGGTATATACCATCGACCGCTACCGCAGTCTTGTCGAGGATGCGCGCGCGATCTTCGCCCACCAGCAGATCGCCAATATCACGACCTTCACCGCCGACGGCAGCTTCGGCCTGCCCGATCAGGCCCCGTTCGACCGCATCCTGCTGACCGCCGCCGCCGAGGACCCGCCGGGACCGCTGCTGGCGCAACTGCGCGTGGGCGGCATAATGGTGCTGCCGGTCGGACAATCAGACGCTGTGCAAAGCCTGATCCGCGTGACAAGGCTTGACACCGGCTATGATTACGACGAATTGCGCGCTGTCCGGTTTGTGCCCTTGCTAGAAGGGCTCGGACAAGAGTAAACTGCCACAAAATATGGTATCGTCGAGGGAACAAGCGACGACCCGGCACAAGGAGCGGTAGAATGGCCCAAGGACAAAGCACCATCAGGACGGTACTGCTGGCCGGCGTGGCCTTCACAGCCTTGGCGGCATGCGACACCATGGATTCCGATCTGCGCGATCTGGGTAACGGGTTCAGCACAGCGGGTGCCGTGCAGGAACTGCCCAACCGCCCCCGCCCCGATGATCGTGGCGTGATTTCCTATCCGACCTATCAGGTTGTGGTCGCCCGGCAGGACGATACAATCCGCGGTATCGCCATCCGGCTGGGTCTGGATGCCAACGAGCTTGCACGGTTCAACGGGATCGAACCCGATACGATCCTGCGGCGCGACGAAATCGTAGCCCTGCCAAACCGGCTGCCCGATGGCACCGTCGCGCCCGGTGGGCCTGCGACGCAACAGCCCTTTGATGTGGCCGCTGTTGCGACATCGGCGCTGGACCGTGCGGATGCCGCAGGCGGACCGATCACGGCGTCTGAATTGCCGCCTGCGGGTGGTGGGATCGTGCCTGCGTCAGCCCCCCCCGCCCCTGTCGCCGCGACACCCGCGCCCGGTGCGGAACCGATCCGCCATCAGGTCGCGCGCGGAGAGACCGCGTTTTCGATCTCGCGGCTATACAACGTGCCGGTAACGTCAATCGCGGAATGGAACGGGCTGAATGCGCAGTTCACGATACGTGAAGGCCAGTTCCTGCTGATCCCCCAAGGCGGGGCCGCCCCTCAGCGCACAGCCGCTCCCGCCGTGACCGCACCCGGTGCCGGCAGCGAGACACCCGTCCCGCCAAGTGCCGCCACGCCGCTGCCCGCGCCCCCAGCACCCGTTGCAGCGCCCGCAGCGCCCGATATCGGCACACCTGCCCCACCTCCGCCACCTGCTGCCAGCGCCAGCAGGCTTGCCGCCCCTGTCCAAGGCAGCATCATCCGCGCCTATGCGCCCGGCACCAATGAAGGCGTCGATTTCGGCGTACCAGCGGGCACGGATGTGCGCGCTGCCGATGCTGGCACCGTTGCTGCCGTCACGACCGACACGTCGGGCGGATCCATCGTTGTGATCCGGCACGCGGACGGACTGCTGACGGTCTATACCCAGATGGACAATCTGACTGTGCAGAAGGATGCAAGCGTCAGCCGTGGCCAGGTCATCGGCAAGGTGCGCGCAGGCAACCCGAGCTTTTTGCATTTCGAGGTGCGCCGCGGACTGCAAAGCGTCGATCCGATGGATTTCCTGCCGTAAAGATTACGGCAGGCGCACGCCCTGCCGTCCTGCCAGATCGGTGAAATACTGCCAGGCCACGCGGCCTGACCGGCTCCCGCGCGTCGCCTGCCATTCGATCGCCTCGGCGCGCAGGGTGGCATCGTCGATGGTCACGCCATAAGCATCGCAATAGCCGCGGATCATCGCGAGGTATTCATCCTGATCGCAGGGATGAAACCCGAGCCACAGCCCGAACCTGTCCGATAGCGACACTTTTTCCTCGACCGCCTCGGAGGGCGAAATGGCACTCGAACGTTCGTTCTCGATCATGTCGCGCGGCATCAGGTGACGGCGGTTCGATGTGGCGTAAAGCACCACGTTGTCGGGCCGCCCTTCGATCCCGCCATCCAACACCGCCTTGAGCGACTTGTAATGCGCATCGTCATGGCCAAACGACAGATCATCACAGAACAGGATGAACCGCGCGTCGGATTTGCGCAGCAGGTTCAGGCAGCGGTTGATGCTGGGCAGATCCTCGCGCTGGACCTCGACCAGTTTCAGCGCCGGATGATCCGCCTGAACAGCGCCGTGGATCGCCTTGACAAGGCTCGATTTCCCCATGCCCCGCGCGCCCCAGAGAAGGGCGTTGTTCGCAGGCAAACCCGCCGCAAAGCGCTGGGTATTGGCCAGCAGCGTATCGCGCGACCGGTTCACGCCGACCAGCAGCGCCACGTCGATCCGGTTGATCCGCGCTACGGGTTCCAGCCGGTCAGGCTGCGTATGCCAGACAAAGGCCGCAGCGGCGCCGAAATCGGGTGCTTTCTGCGGCGCGGGATGCATCCGTTCCAGCGCGCGGGCGATCCGTTTCAGCGTGTCCTTGGTCATGCCTTTGGCTCGTCGTCCATCGCGGCATCGCCGTGCAGGTCGTCATCCCACAGCCCTTCGGCGCGCAGCTTTGCCTCGCGCTTGCGCTCGACGCGGGCGACCAGCTGGATCGACACCTCGTAAAGACCGTAGACCACCACGAACAGGATGACCTGCGAAATCACATCCGGCGGTGTCGCAAGGGCCGCAACGATCAGGATGCCGACGACCGCATATTTACGTGTTGCCCGCAGACCGCGTGCCGAAACCAGCCCCGCCTTGCCCATCAGCGTAAGCAGGACCGGCAACTGAAAGCACAGACCGAAGGCCACGATGAACTTGATCGTCAGGCTCAGATAGGCCTTGGCCGAACCTTGGAACAGGATACCTGCCGCCTGCGTGCTGCCTTCGGTGCCCGTCATCAGGGTGCCGGGTTGCTGGAAGCCAAGGAAGAACCCAAAGGCCAGCGGCGTAATGATGTAATAGGCAAAGGCCGCGCCCAGAAAGAACATGAACGGCGAGGCGACAAGAAACGGCAAGAACGCCCCTTGTTCGCTTTTGTAAAGCCCGGGCGCCACAAAGCGCCACAACTGGTAGGAAATGATCGGAAAACCTAAAATCAAGCCGCCCAGAAGCGAGATCGAAATCGCGACGAAGAAGCCTTCTTCGAGCGCGATGAACTGCAAATCACACGACTGGTCGCGCGCGACCAGCGCGTCGCACAAAGGCAGCGTCAAGAAGTTGAACAACGGGTTCCACATCGTGAAGCTGATGATCATGCCGACGATAAAGGCCAGCACCGACCGGATCAGCCGGGTACGCAGTTCCGCCAGATGTTCGATCAACGGGGCGGAACTGTCGTCGATCTCGTCAGGGTGGCTCATGCCTTGTCCTCGGGTTTGTCAGCCACGGGTTTGGGAGGGGCGGCCTTGCGCGGCGCCGGCTTTTTCGCAGGTGCCTTAGCTGTTTCCGGCTTGGCAGGGGCGGCTTTGACAGCGGCGCGGGCCGCTGTTTCAGCTTGGGTCTTGGCCAGATCATCCGTCATTTTGGCCTTGGCGGCCTTGCGCTGTGCCGCCAGTTCCTGCGTCGCCGGTCCTTTGGAAAAGCTTGTGGCATCCTTCAGCGCGTCTGCACCGAATTTCTTGGGATCGGACGCAGCACGGATCGTGTTGGACATTTCCTTGATCCCGGATTCGTCTGCGGCCGCTTCCATCGCACGGGAAAATTCGCGCGCCATACCACGGGCCTTGCCGGTGAACTGGCCCAAGGCACGGAACATGCCGGGCAGGTCCTTTGGCCCGATCACGATCAGGGCCACGATGCCGATCAGCACCATTTCGCTCATGCCGAGACCAAACATGGCTGGCTATCCCTTCGGGGTGTTGATCAGACTTTGTCTTTGGTTTTTTCGTCTTCGGGCGTCACGTCGCGTGCCTCGGCAAGACTGTCGTCGAGTTCTTTCTTGCTGTCATCGACGCCGCGCTTGAAGGCGGTAATACCTTTGCCAACCTCGCCCATGAGGCTGGAAATCTTGCCGCGCCCGAACAGGACCAGCACGACAACGGCGATCAAAATAAGGCCGGGAAGGCCGATGTTATTGAGCATGTCTCTCTCCTCTGGCGGGATGCGCCTATATCTGTGTCCCCATCATCTATGCCGATAGAACGCCCGAGGAAAGGGATCATTCCAAAGATTTGTTCCTGCCTCGCCCCTTTTTTCTATGACAATTTGCCAATTTGTGCCAAAAAACTGTCAGTTGCCAGAAAACTGGCAAAATCACGCCGACCAACAGGGAATCATCATGCGCCGTGCCGACAGACTGATGCAGCTGGTCCAGATCCTGCGCGATGGCAGCCTGCACCGTGCGCAGGACCTTGCAGATGCAGTGGGCGTATCGTTGCGCAGCATCTACCGCGATATGGAAACGCTCGCCGCCTCGGGCGTGCCGATTTCGGGCGAACGCGGGGTCGGCTATCATGTGACGGCGGCGATCACCCTGCCCCCGTTGAACCTGACCCTGACCGAGGTCGAGGCACTGCATCTGGGCCTGTCCGCCGTGGGCGAAGCCGAGGATGCAGACCTAGCGCAAGCCGCGCGCCAGCTTTTGGCGAAACTGGATGCGGTGATGCCCGAAAACCCCGCCAGCACGCCCGTGCAGGGGTTCGCAATCTACCCCTTTGCGGATGCCGCGCGCGGGTTCCAGCACCTGCCCCGCCTGCGGCAGGCCGTGCGCACACGCCAGAAACTGGAACTGACCTTGCAAGGCGAGGTCCGCACCGTGCGCCCGTTGCAGCTGGATTACTGGGGGCGGCTGTGGACCTGCGTCGTCTGGTGCGAAAAACGGCGTGATTTCGACGTGATCCGCGTGGATCAGGTGACCGCCCTGCGCGTCTTGCCCAGCCTTTTCGTGGCCGAAGCGGGCAAATCGCTGGATGATTACAAGGCGCGCCGGAAAGACGGCGACAGCCAGTCCGCAACAGCCCCCAGCGGGCGGAAATAGGCGACCTTGCGGCATTGATCGGTGATCGCCGCATCCCAAGGTGCCACACCGTGCAGCAGGTGCCGGTCAAGGATCACGACCTGCCCTGGCAGCGCCGTCACCGCAACCTGCGGGCAGGTGGCAAATACCCGGCGTCGCGCCTCTTGATAGGTGGCGGCGACATCGACATCGCCCCATGCCTCAGGCGGCACGCCGTGATAGCAGGCAGCAAAGGCTGCGCGCATCACGGCATGACTGCCCGCCCAGACGACCAGCGGACTTGCCGCACTGGCATTCAGCGGCAGGCCGAGGATAAAGGCGTGCGGTTCGCGCAAATGGCGGCGCTGTGGGGTGCCTTCGGCATGCAGCCCGTCAACATGCGCGGCGCAGCGGGTCACGCGATAGGCATGGGCCGCATCGGTGTCGCCCGCATCCTGCGCGGGATAGCCCGGAAACACGACCGACAGCTGTGCGCGGTGCCAGTGGTCGGGCAGTGGCACCAGATCGCGCCATGCGCCGCCAAGCGGGACACCATCCACCGACCCGTCGGGTGCATTGTCCAGCGCATCGACACCCACGCACCATGTCCCGCCATGGCGCAACGGCGGGCCGTTTTGCAGCATCCGGTCGCAGGCAGCATTGGCAGCAGCGGCCCAACGTGCGACCGCCGGATCATGGGGCAGCACAGCGAACCCGTCGCGGTGCAGAGCCTGTGTCACCAGCCGACAGCCTTGCGCAGCATGTTCAGCGCCACAAGGATCAGGAACACGCCAAAGATGCGTTTCAGCGGGCCGGGGTCCATCCGGTGCGCCAGTGCCGCCCCCCAAGGGGCCGTGATCAGCGTCATCGCGATGACCAGTACAAAGGCCACAAGGTTGATCGCCCCGATTGTGAAAGGCGGGGCAACCGCCATGTCAACAAACAGGAAGCCTGCGACAGATGGCACCGCGATGATGACGCCAAAGCCCGCCGCCGTCGCCACCGCGCGGTGAATCGGCACGTTGAACAGGGTCATCGTCGGCACGCCGAACGACCCGCCCCCGATGCCCATCAGCACCGACAAAAACCCGATCATCGGCGACAGGACCGCACGCAGCACGCCGCCCGGCATGAAAGCACCCAACCGCCAGTGGCTTTTGCCAAAGGTCATGTAGATCGCGACGATCGCCGCCAGAATCCCGAAGATCGCCTGCAAGGTCCCAGACCGCAGGGACGACGCCACCAGCACCCCGATCACCGCGCCAATGGCGATCCCGGGGGCCCATGTCTTGAGGATCGCCCAATCCACGGCCCCCTTGCGCTGATGGGCGAGCATGGACCGCGCCGAGGTCACGATGATCGTGGCCAGTGAGGTTGCCAGACACATCTGCATCAGCTGCGGGCTATCAAAGCCCAGCGCCGAAAAGACGTAGAAAAAAGCAGGCACCAGCACGATGCCCCCACCGACGCCCAGCAATCCGGCCAGAACCCCCGCAAAGGCCCCGATCACCAGCAGGAACACGGCCATCTGGACCAACAACATCGTCTCGGGCATTGCGCGCTCTCCCGCCTGATTTGGCGCTATCGCTACACCCCGCTTTGGGGAATGACCAGAGGTCAGGCGGCCTCTTGCGTCACATGCGCAAGCGCTGCCAGCACGGTCTGCGGCCCTGCCCCGTCCTGATGCGCATGTTCGGACAAATGCCGCCGCCACGCCTTGGCACCCGGACGCCCTTGGAACATGCCCAGCATATGCCGCGTGACCTGCCCCAACCGCCCGCCGTTTTGCAGATGGTCCGCAATATAGGGCAGCATCAGATGCACGACCTCTTCGGCACTGCGCCCCATAGGGTTGCCGTAGATGCGGGCATCGGCGTCAAGCAGGATATCGCAAGGCGTATGATAGGCCGCGCGCCCTATCATCACGCCATCAAGCCCCCGATCAAGGAATTCCTGCGCCTGATCCAGCGATGTGATCCCGCCATTCACTGACAGGTGCAGATGCGGAAACAGCGCCTTCATCGCGATCGCAAGGTCGTAGTCGAGCGGTGGAACATCGCGGTTTTCCTTGGGGCTGAGCCCCTGCAACCACGCCTTACGCGCATGAATCGAAAAACGGTCCACCCCCGCCGCCGAGACGCGCGCGATGAAATCGGGCAGCACGTCCTCTGGCGTCTGGTCATCCACTCCGATCCGGCATTTGACGGTTACAGGAATATCGACCGCCGCGATCATGGCCGCCACACAATCGGCAACAAGGGCGGGATTTTCCATCAGGACGGCCCCGAAGAACCCCGATTGCACGCGGTCGGACGGGCAGCCGCAGTTCAGATTCACCTCGTCATAGCCCATATCCACCGCGATCCGCGCCGCCTGCGCAAGCAACGCAGGATCGGACCCCCCGAGTTGCAGCGCCACGGGATGTTCCGCCGGATGATACCCGATAAGCCGGTCACGATCCCCGTGGATCACGGCAGGTGCCGTGACCATTTCGGAATAAAGGAGCACATGACGCGACATCAGCCGATGCAGATAGCGGCAATGACGATCGGTCCAATCCATCATGGGTGCCACAGACAGGCGCGCGGCTTTTGTGGCTGCATCATATGGCATGCAATACTCTCTCCTCGGGGTCGGTCGTATTCGTAACCGTCCTGCACGGCGTATCATATACGCACGACACCTGGTCTGCCAGCCTGCCAAGACGCGCTGTGATCCTCTGCATGGGCAACAAACGGTCAGGGTCCGCGCACCGCGTATTTGCCAGAAATTCAGTCGACCAAATGGGTCTGCCATCCATTTCAAAAGCCAATCCGCAGGGTGCGATTTTTCAGGCTCAGTCATGTCCGAAAGACCAGATCGTCGCTTTATCTGCTTTCACAAGCACAGCATCCGCAGTAGGCATCCCAATCTTTGACCGTCTGGAACACGTCATGGCGCAAAATGCCACCATCTACAAAGTTGAACTTTCCGTCTCTGACATGGATCGTCACTATTACGAGACCCATAAACTGACGGTTGCCAAGCATCCTTCAGAGACGGATGAACGGCTGATGGTGCGCCTTGTCGCTTATGCACTGAATGCGCATGAGCATCTGGAAATGACCAAGGGCCTGTCCACCGACGACGAGCCCGACATCTGGCAAAAAAGCCTGAGCGGAGAACTTGACGTCTGGGTGGCGCTGGGGCTTCCCAGCGAAAAAGTGGTCCGGCAATCCTGTGGCAAAGCCAAAAAAGTGGTTGTCTATGCTTACGGAGGCAGACCAGCCGAGATGTGGTGGGACAAGATCAAAAACAGCGTCACCCGATTTGACAATCTGCAAGTCAGCGGTTTTTCCGAAACAGACACAGGCGCGCTGGCGCAACTGGCAAGCCGCGCGATGAAGCTGCAGATCAATATACAAGACGACGAAGTGATGGTCGGTCTTGGTGACAGCATCGTCTACCTGACCCCGCTGGCGTGGAAGACGTCGGCGTAACACACAGGTCTGCGCGCCAAGATGATGGCTTGCGCCTGACCCGTGGTCTTGCGCCTCCTCGCTGGAGCGCGCCCTAACGCACAACTAACGGTAGTTGATTCACAAAGGGCCCTGAGACAGTATCAGGGCACTTCGGCAGTTCATGTACCTTTATCGCAACCTGGGGCCCGACGGGGGCAAGACGAGCAGTGCAGCGCATCGTCCTTTGCCGGATCGGTCGGTGTCTTCCTCCAGGCTTGGGGAGTGTGGTCCTATGGCGTCTTCGTCACCATCAAAACCGCTGTTACATCTGTATCTGATCGGCCCGATGCGCATCACCGACGCCGATGGCCGCAAGATCGTCATCCGTGGTCGCAAGGCGCTGGCGCTTCTGGCGCTGACGGCGCTGGGGCCACAGATGCAACGCA
Organism: Yoonia sp. 72; assembly: GCF_034652275.1. Lineage (NCBI taxonomy): Bacteria > Pseudomonadati > Pseudomonadota > Alphaproteobacteria > Rhodobacterales > Paracoccaceae > Yoonia > Yoonia sp. 72. The sequence continues at coordinate 730,550 of NZ_JAXIWG010000001.1, forward strand.
GCCGCGCATGGCTGCGCGACAAACTCTGGAGCGGATCGGACGAAATCCGTGCGGCCACATCGTTGCGCCAATCGCTTTTCGAATTGCGCCGCGATCTGGGCGCTCTTGGCGAACAGGTGCTTGAGATTACCGCGGATGCCATCGCCCTTGATCCGGCACGGGTCTGGGTGGACCAGATCGCACTGGCGGGCGATGCCGCGCTGTTTCGCAGGCTGGGCCTGACCGAGGACAGCGACCTGCTTGAAGGCTTCGACATCAACGATCCCGAATTCGAGGATTGGCTGCAAGCGGCGCGGATGCAATGGGCCGATCAGGCCGAAGACCTTGCCGCTTGCCAGCCCGCGCGACTGATGCCGTCGACCAGCGCATCGCATGACCCCGTCCGGCTGGCGCTTTTGCGCAGCGTCACCCACGGCGGCGACGAACTGACAGCGCATCTGTCGGACCATCTGATCGAGCGCTTCAGCGACAACCTGTGCGAGATCATGCCCCTGCGGGTCCATGACCTGCGCCATGCCGCAGCCCCGATCGAGGAACTGGCCCAAGCCGCCGAAGCGCAGTTCTTTTGCCGGATGCGCGTGCTTTGCGTGGGCAAATCGGTCACGCTGACCTTCTTGCTGTATCGGGCCGCTGAACTGACGCTGGAATGGAGCCAGTCGATCCAGTGCAGCATCGACGAATTGCGCAACGGGGACTCGCTGGTGCTGCTGGGGTTTGTGGCGCAAAACGTGGACCGCAGCGCAAAGACACTGGCCGCCGCCAGCGCGCTTTCCGCCACGCCCATGCCCTCGCAGATGGCGGGATATGCGGCGATGAACCTGATTTTCCGTCTGGACGATGGCGCATTGGACAAGGCGTTGGCGCTGTTGGCACGCGCCAGCGGCGATCCGGCAAACAGCACGCCTGGACATTCGGTGTTTCACGCCTTGCGCGCCTATACCGCCTCTTTTGCTGTGGGCGAGAATCTGGGCGTTCTTGGCCAGCAGGATCGCGCCAAGCTGCGGCAGGAAATCACCACGGCGCTGTCCGAAAACCCGTTCAATGCGGTGGCGCTGGCCTGCTACGGCCATGTGCTGGGCTATGTGTTTCATGAACATGCGCTGGCGGGCAAAGTGCTGGAACGTGCGGTGGCGCAAAACCCCTCGCAGGCGTTTGCATGGGATCATCTGGCGCTGCACAAGCTCTATTGCGGCCAGTATGATACGGCGCTGCGCTATGCGCAAAAGGCGACCCAACTCGGCGCTTATAGCCCGCTGTCGTATAGCTATGACACTACGCTTGCGATGACCGCGACCCTAGCGGGCGATTTCGGCCGTGCGACGCAGGCAGGCCAGAGTGCGGTGCAAAAACAGCCCCGGTTCAAGGCCGCGCTGCGCTATCTGATGGTCGCGCAAGCAGCCACGGGGCGGCGCGATGCGGCCGAACAGACCCGCGACCGGCTTTTGCTGGTCGACCCCGAATTCATCCAGCCCGACGTGCGGTTGATGCGTTTTGGCATCCGCGACGCCAAGTCCGGGCACCCGCTTTTGTCCCATTTAAAAAACCTGATGGAGTAATGCCGAAATGGCCGATTTTTCGATCCTGCGATCTTTTTCTTTCATGGTCAGCGCCGATGATCTCGACCTTGTCGAACGCGAACAGATGCCGCTGGCAAGCGCGATGTCGGCTATGTCCGCGATGTCGGTCATGTCGGCGCGCACCGCGCTGAACCGCAATCGCAACAGGAACCGCAACCGGAACAGAAATCGCAACAGGAACCGTAACCGTAACCGCAACGACACCGCCAACGCAGCGGCGACTGGTGGTATTCTGGAACCCTGGGAAGAACGCGCCGCGCTTTACGCCCTGCGCGATGAATGGATGAACCTACCTCTGGCGCTACCGCCGTCCTTGCCCGAACTGCGCACACAGGCCGTGGAACTGCTGCATAAACAGGTGCTGCTGGCGCAGGCCCCGCATGCGATCCGCCGTGAGGAGATCCTGATCGAGGCCGAACTGGAACTGTCGCGCTATCTGCGGCCTTACGGCATCGAAACCCATGGCGGCTATGATGCGACGATCGCGCTGATGCTGACCGTTCTGGCGCTGACCGACGAGATCGGGCTTTATTACAAGGCCCGCTGGAACGTGCCACGGCCCAATCAGGTCGAACCACGGTTGCGCCCGTTCCTGCCCGCGCCCGCCCATGCAAGCTACCCCAGCAACCACGCGTTTCAATCTTTCGCCGTGGCTTTTGTGATGTCGCGGATCATTCCCGAACATCCTGGCAGCAGTGAATTGTTCCAATCCGCGCGCCGGATCGCGGAAAACCGTGAATGGGCGGGGGTGCATTACGCCTGCGATACTGCGGCGGGTCACAGCCTTGCGCGAATGATCCTGCCGGTTCTGGAAAAGGTGCTGGAGCGGCAGATGCTGGCCGCGCAGGCCGAATGGTTGTGAAAAGGAGACTGCAAATGACCGAGACACGCTATGACAGCCTGTGGCATCTGGTAGCACTGGGGGTGCTGACACCCGACCATGACCCCGACGGCTGGTGGCCGGATGATGTGACGCGGCCCTCGCGGGTGGTGATGATCGACACTTCGGTGGCGATGGACCATCCCAATCTGCAAGGCGCGATCAACCGCGATCTGGCATTCGATCTGTTTTCGACACGGCTTGGCGCTTTTGCCGGCCTGCGCGACGCGGACCGGATCGGCGATCTGAGCTTTGGCAATGCCACGGCGCTGGTCGCGGGCTTGCCCGGCTGCGAAGCGCTGCTGGCGGAACTGATGCAGCGCCTGTGCCCCGACCAGCCGCCTTTGGTCGACGGGGTGCAACCGGCCACCGGCCCGGTGTTTTCCGCCCATGGTACGGCTATCGCCGGGCTGATCGGCGCGCGTCCCGCGGTCGTCGACCGCGCCGCCGCGCATCTGGAGGATGATGACGATCCGACAGTCCCGCTGCCCTATTGCGGGATCGATCCGACCTGCGAGATCGTGCCCGTTTCGACCAATTTCGACGATGATCCCGAACAGCTGATCCTTGCCTTTCTCTATGCCGATCTGGTGCGGGCGGATGTGATCGTGCTGCCCCGCGGGATCCCCGACCCGTTCCGGCGCACACCCGAACTGTTTGCGACCGACCTTGGCAGCGCAACTTTGGGGCAGATGGTTCTGCCTTGCCCTGTGCCGGACCGCGACCGCGCGCTTTGGGCGGAACTGGCGGAACTGATTGTCAAACTGTCCTTGCGCCGCCCCATCGTCTGCGCCGCCGGCAACGAGAACGAGGACTACGGTATCTATCCTGCCAGCCTCGCCTCTGACGACAATGGCGTGATCGCGGTGGGCGCGGTCAATGCCAAAGGCTGGCCTTGCAGCTATTCGCCCGGATCGGGGCTGACGGTCTGGGCCCCCAGCAGCGACGGCACCCGTTTTGACAGCGCCGAAGTGCGACTGGACCCCACAGAGTCGCGGTATGACGACCACGGGATACCGGCCACCCATCAGAATGCCCGCTTTTCGCATTATCAGATCATCTCGACCGATGTGCCGGGGCAAGGGGGCTATGCCGCCTCGCCTTATACCGGGCCGGAACCGGAGGATGGTGTGCGCGAATACGGATCCTATTTCTGCCGCTTTGGCGGCACATCGGCGGCGTCTGCGATTGTCGCAGGGCTGATTTCGCTGGCGCGCGGACTGGGCCAGATCGCTGGCAACGCCGACGGGGTCGAGGCGAAGGCATGGCTCTTGGCGCAGGCACAGGCACCCAACCCCGCCTATCCCAACCTGCTGGTGCCCAGCCTTGGCGGGCGCGGCTATCAGGCGGTGGGCCAATAACCAAAGGCCGGACAGTCACCTGTCCGGCCTTTTTGCGCAATAGCATGGGTATCACGCCAAGGCGCGTGCCAAAGCATCCGAGACAGCGCGCAACTGCGCGACAAGCCCCTCTTCAGCGCGCGAGGCATCCCCCCAGACCGGCAGGCCATGCCCTTGATAGGGCCGCGGCAGACCAATATCGGTGCAACGCGCCAACAGCGCAGATTTGACTGCCTGCACCCGTCCTTGCCCGCGCGGCAGCGCCTGCAGATCAGGGCGCGTCGCCAGCAGACGCGCGACAAAGCCCGCGACATAGGGCGATGCCATCGAGGTGCCGCTCATCGCGGCGTAGTCCTTGTTGGTGGCGGATGGCACCGCAGAGATCACCGCGACACCGGGGCCGGCCACGTCGATTTCAGGGCCAAAGCAGGTAAAGGCGGCACTGAAAAAATCCCCCGCACGATGCGGGCCGATATGCGCGGTCTCTGGGCTGGTGGCGGGAAAACTGCCGGTCTTGCCGATCGCCGCGACGGCGATCACCTCGGGGTAGGCTGCGGGATACATTACCGGCCGCGCGGCATTGCCTGCGGCGGCGACCAGCGTGATCCCTGCCGCCACGGCGCGGATCACGGCCTGATGCAGCGCATTGGTGCCCTGCGCGCTGCCAAGGCTCATGTTCACAACGTCGATCTGGTGCGTGACGCACCAGTCCAGCGCGGAAATCAGGCTGCTGGCGCGGCCACCGGGAAAGACCGACAGGCCATAGACCTGCGCCTCTGGCCCTGCAGCACCACAGATACCGCGCCCGTCGAACCGCGCCGCGCAGGTGCCCGCGACATGCGTGCCGTGACCGCTCAGATCGTCGCGCCATGCATTGGCAGGATCACCGCGATTGGTGAAATCATGCCCGCCTGCGGGGTCAAGATCGTCGTGGCTGGCCGACAGACCGGAATCGATCACAGCGATCCGCACCGGCTGTGCGGCAGGGGTCGGCTGGTCGAGCTGCATGGCGCGATACCCCCAGACATCGGTTTCCCCGTTGGCCAAGCTGATCGGCGTCAGCGTCAGCGCCAGTTGCGCCACCTTGCGGGTCACCGGCACACCCGACAGATCGGGCCGCTTGATGACAAGGCCCCAATAGCCCGCCGAGGGTTTGACCTTGATCTCGCGCAGGCTGTCGGAGGTTTCGCCATAAAGTGTCAACCGGGCCTTGCCGCGTGCGTCGGTCACGGCCTGTGCGATACCGTAGATCTGACTGCCCTGCGCTGTCACTTCGGCGCGTGGCACGGGGGTGCCATCGCTGCCGGTAAGCGTGACGTCGATGACCAGTTCGCCCTCTGCTGCGGCAAAAAAATTCAGCGGGGACATCGCGGTCGTGGCAAAGGCCGTATCGAACAGGTCCAGCTCGATATCGGGTTCGATCACGATTGCATCGCCATAGCGGGCCGCCAGCGCCGCGCGGTCGTCATCGGACAGCGTGACCAGCAGCGTGTGCGGATCATCCGCAGCAACCCCCAGCGTTTCGATCACAGGATCATCGGCGGGCCCATCCGCCATCATGCGCAAACTGCCGGCCTGCGCGGTGATGGTTGCTGCGACGTCCTGCAAGGTGACGGCGGGGTCCGACAGCGTGGCGATATGGTCAGGATTGAGCGTCACCAGAAAAGAGGCGGGGCGGGAGGGAATATCAGGCATGGAACTTTCTCCTTCAAAAGGGCGGGTTAGCCGCCTGTGGCAGGGAAATGCGGGGCGATCAGGTCAATTGCCTGATCGATCAGCGCTTTGGCGCGGGCGAGGTCCGCTTTGCGCCCTGCCGGTGCTGGCGGGTCGGGCAGTACCTCTGGTGCCGCGGGCGGGGTCGGCGCAGGGTCAAGCGTTCTGACGAAATCTTCGAGCGCACGGATCTGATCGTCGATCGACGCGCCCGCATCGGTCAGGGCATCAAAGTCGGGCATGGGATCATCCTTTCATGGGAAAGCGGGCGGCAGCGCATGGCCCTGCCGCCCGTGACTGGGCTGCCCTAGCGGGCACAGCTGCGGAAACAGGCCACCGCCTGAATCCCCGAAACGATCGCCTGGGGATATTTGCCTGCCTTGAACAAGGCGGCGGTCTTGGCGACCAGCAGGATGCACTTGGGGCAGTTGCGATAGCGTTTGGCCAGCTTGACCAGATCCTGCAGGATGCGGCGGGCGCGGTTCTTGATGATGTTGAAGATCAGCTCTTCCATCATCGGATCGCCGTCGACATCCAGCATCGACATCAGGCTGGTTTCGGGGCCGAAGCCGAATTCGGTGCCGTCCAGTTCGGCCGACAGTGCGGCGAAAGCCTCTGTGCTGCCGTCCTCGCCAGTATCAAAGGCCAGTTCGCCCAGGATTGCGTCGAGTTCTGCGTTGAATGTGTCTTTTTCGGTTGGCATGGTTATTCTCCTTGAAGGGGTTGGTTGCAGGGCCAAGGTCTGTTTGCCTTGGTGCCCTGACCCTAGGAGCCAGCCGTCTGCCCGCTGTTACCCCCGCCCCACAGCGCAAGGGTGCCTGCCATCATGTTGATCGGGTTGGGTGTTTTGCAGGAGCAATCACGGGTCCTAACGCGAATCCGCCGCGCGGCAGGGCGCGAATTGACGTAAGGGTAACGCACGGCGCAACGCAGATGCCGCTGGGCGCGTCCCGTTGTTTTGCGCAGATTTGTATGAAGGCGGCCCTTGGCGCAGGGCCGCGCGCGAACCGCCGGTCTTAGCCCCGACCAGCGGCCTCAAGGCCGGAGATCGCCTGAATGAGGTTGTCTTCGGTCACTTCCTCGGAGGTGAATTCACGCATCACCCGACCCGCAAACATCGCGACGATCCGGTCCGAGACATGCAGCACCTCCGGCATTTCCGAACTGATCACGATCACGGCAAAGCCCTGTGCCGCCAGATCGCGGATCAGGTTGTGGATTTCGGATTTGGACCCGACATCGATGCCGCGCGTGGGTTCATCCACGATCAGCACCTCGGGATGCATCGACAGCCATTTGCCGATCACGATCTTCTGCTGGTTGCCCCCCGACAGGTTGCCCACCGCCTGCCGCCAGCCCGGCGTGCGGATATCAAGCTTTTCGCGGTACTTGTCGAAAATCGCGATCTCTGCACCGTGGCTGACAAATGGCCCCTTGGTCAGACGGCCCACCTGCGGCAAGGACATGTTGTCCTTACAGTTCATCCCTAGCACCAGCCCCTGATCCTTGCGATCCTCGGGTACCAGCGAAATGCCAAGGCGGATGGCCTCGATGGGGGACGTGATCTCCACCTCCTGCCCGTTCAGCAATATCTGTCCGGCAGAGGGCGTGCGCAGGCCAAAGATGGTTTCGGCAATCTCGGTCCGGCCTGCACCGACAAGGCCGTAAAAGCCCAACACCTCACCTTTGCGGACGGTAAAGCTGACATCCTCGAACAGGCGCCCGCAGCTGAGGCCCCGCACCTCCAGTGCCGTGTCACCCATCTGGTGGTGGCTGGCGTTGCGCGACAGATCAAGGCTGCGCCCGATCATCAGCTGCGTCACCTCATCCTCGTTGGTTTCGGACGTGATCAGGGTGCCGCGATACTGCCCGTCGCGCAGCACGCTGATCCGGTCGGTGATCTTGAAGATCTCCTCCATCCGGTGGGAAATATAGATGATCCCGACACCGCGCGCCTGCAGATCGGCGATCACCTTGAACAGCACAACCTTTTCGGCATCGGTCAGCGACGCGGTGGGTTCGTCAAAGATCACAGCGCGGGGGTTCACCGTCAGGGCGCGCCCGATTTCGACCATCTGCTGGTTGGCGATGGACAGATCACCGACACGGGTTCTGGCGTCAAACCCGACATTCAGGGTTTCAAGGATACGGTCGGTCGCAGCATAGAGTTTGGCCCAATCGACGCGGCCAAAGGATTTCAGCGGCAGTTCCCCCAGAAAGATATTCTCGGCCACGCTGAGTTCGCCCGCAAGGCTGAGTTCCTGATGGATGAACATCACCCCCATCGCCTTGGCTTGTTTGGGTGATGTCATCACGACCGGATCATCCCCGATGAAAATCTGGCCTTCGTTCGGGGCAAGCACCCCGCCCAGTACCTTCATCAAGGTGGATTTGCCGGCACCGTTTTCGCCCATCAGGGCATGCACCTCGCCGGGGCGGACATCGAAGGACACACCATCCAGCGCGCGCACACCGGGAAAGGTCTTGACGATGCCTTCCAGCCGCAGGGCGGGTTTGGGACCGGTCATATCTTCAGCTCCTCTTTGCCCTGCCGGTTCAGCTGGCGGTCCAGCACCAGCACCGCGATCAGGATCAGGCCGATCACAAGGTTCACGGTCTGGGTATCGGCCCCGATATGGCCCAAGCCCTTGCGCAACAGCTGGATCGCGATGACCCCGCCAAGGGTGCCGATGATCGACCCGTATCCCCCCGCCAGCTTGGTCCCGCCCAGCACGACGGCGGTGATTGCCCAGAGTTCGTACAGCATCCCGTCATTGGGGTTTACCGATCCGCTTTCGGAATAGAAAACGACGGCGGATAGGGCGGCCAGAAACCCGATCAGCATGAAATTCCACATGATATGCGGTCCGACACGGATGCCCGCATTGACAGCCGCATCGCGGTTGTTGCCGATGGCATAGGCATTGCGGCCATGATTGGTGCGTGTCGTGACCCACCACAGCACAAGGGCGGTGCCCAGCAAGAACCATGTGGCGGTGTGCAGGCCCAGAAACTGTGCCTCGGCGAAATCGACAAGGGTCCAGTTGAGATGGCTGGTCGGCTGTTCGCCGTTGTACATGAACACAAGCCCGCGAAAGCCCAGCATCGACCCCAGCGTGACGATGAAGGCATCGACACCGGTCTTCCACACGATCAGCCCGTTGATGGCCCCCAGCACGATCCCCGTCATCAGCGCAAAGCCCCAGGCCAGCGGGATCGCCCAGTCGCCAAGGTTCTGCATGAAGGGCCATGTCATACTGTCGAGCAGCACAATGGCGGCAAGCGCAAAGGTCGCCCCCACGCTCAGGTCGATATTGCCGTTGATCATGATAATCGTCATGCCCAGCGCGATGATCCCGATGGGGGCCGATTGCTTGAGCAACAACAGCATGTTGTCAAAATCCATGAAGGCCTGGCTGGACGCCGACAGGTAATTGCCCGCGATGGAAAAGAACGCGAGTTCCACGGCGATAAAGACCCAGATGCCGCCCTGCTTAATCAGGTCCCTGCGGTTTTGGCTTGTCATAGCAGCCGCTCCTTACGCGATGGGGGACCACAGACGGCCCCGCTTGGCCGCGACATCCAGCCAGACGGCCAGAATGATGATCGCCCATGTGACCATGTATTGAACGTAGAAATCGAGCCCCATCAGCAGCAGCCCATTCTGGATAAACCCAAGGATCAGCACACCGATCACCGTCTTGAACACGGTGCCGGACCCGCCCAGCAAGGACGCGCCCCCCAGAATGACTGCCGCCAACACAACCAGTTCCTGCCCCTGGCCCACGGTGTTCTGGCTGCCAAGGCTGCGGCTGGCCTGCAACAGCCCCGCCACCGCCACGCAAAAGGCCGACACCAGATAGGTCATGAACACGATCCGCGCGCGCGGGATGCCCGAAAACGTCGCCGCCTGCCCGTTGCCGCCGACCGCATAGACCTGCCTGCCAAAGGCGGTCTTGGACAAAAGCATGTGCAGCAGCACGGCAAGCAGCGCAAAGATCAGGATCGGCACGGGGATGCCCAGCACGCGGTCCTGACCGAAAAACGAAAACCAAGTGCCGGATTTGTCGGCAATATCCATGTTCTTGCCCCCCGACCAAGTCAGCGTCAGACCGTGAATGGCCGACAACATGCCCAGGGTGACGATCAGGGAATTGAGCTTCAGATAGCCCACCAGAAACCCGATGAAGGCGCCCAAAAGCAGCGTCAGCGCGAACATCGCGGGGATCGCCATCGCGGGGCCGATCTTGTCATGCAGGTCGAGCACGACAATGGTGGAAAACGACATCATCGACCCCACCGACAGATCGAGATTGCCGCCGATCACAACAAAGGTGACGCCCAGCGCCATCACTCCGATGATCGCGGATGACCGCACCACGCCAAGGATATTGTCCATCGCGATAAAGCGCTGGTTGGCAATGGCAAAGACGATCATGAACAGCACAAAGGCCACCAGAATGCCTTGCTTGGCCAGAAAAGTGCCGACATTCTGTCTTGTCATACTGGACATCATTTCCCCTCCCGTAACGGTGGTCGCGACAGGCGGGACGGGATATGTCCCGTGTCTCTGCCTGCAAAAGGTATCACATAAAGCGCGCAGGGCAGGCAAACCCGCCCCGCGCCGTCTCTGGGGGAGAGATCAGAACACCGGCTTAGTGAAATCGCCCATGTTGTCCTGTGTGATTTTGGGTGTGTCAAAGTAGTTCAGGAACGGCACCTCTTCGCCGTTCAGGATGTCGATGGCGGTTTGCAGCGCCGCTTCGGCATCATCGACGGGGGACTGATAGATCGAGCCCCAGTAATCGCCTTCGGTCATTGCGTCATAGCCCACGGCAAAGTTGGTGGCGCCAACAAAGACTATCCCTTCGCGGCCAGCCGCACGCGCCGCGTTCAGCGCGCCGATACCCATATTGTCGTCACCGGAATAGACGCCATCGATGTCGTCATACTTGATCAGGAAGGCTTCCATCACCTGCTGCGATTTTTCACGGTTCCAGTCGCCCGGCTGGGTTTCGACCAGCGTCACGTTCGGGCAGACCTCTGGCAGGCGGTCATCGAACCCCTGCTGGCGTTCGATCGCGGTGGTGTAGCCGGGCTGGCCGGAAATCTGCACCACGCGGGCTTCGTCCTGAATGCCCATCGCGGTAAACCGCTCGCACATGATTTCCGCCGCACGCGATCCTTGGGTCACGTTGTCGGGGCCGGAAAACGACCGGATGAAATCGAACCCCTGTTCGGCAATGTTGGAATTGGTCACGACGACCGGGATGCCCGCGTTATGCGCACGGCGGACGGCAGGGATCACAGCCTCGCCATTGGTGGGCCAGATGATGATGGCATCAACCTGCTGCTGGATCAGGTCTTCCATCTGCGCAAGCTGCCGGGCGACATCGCCGCCGGCATCCAGCACGATGGCGTTGACATCGGGGTTGGCCTCGGCAGCGGCGATAAAGGCGCGCTCATAGGTTGTCTGATAGCTGTCGACGCCGACGTTGTTCTGGGTGATGCCGATTGTCATCGTCTGGGCAGCGGCAGCCGCACCGAACATGGCGGTCGAACAGGCAAGCGCTGCGGTGATTGTCATTTTCATTTTTAAATCCTCCCGTGGATCAATGTGTTCCGACTAAAGGCAACCTCCCTGCCCCGGGACTGTGCCCCGTCTAGCCGACCCCGTCAAAAAGCGTGATTCCGAGGCGAAAAGGCCCCGAAATAATATCTAAAGCGGATATAATTTTATCCATTATGGATTTTATGCCAATATCCCCCCTAACCATTTTGGCTAATTTGCAAAGGGAACACCATGAAGCAATCGAACAGGCGGTCCGCCGCCCCTCAAAACCCAGGTCCAATGCAACAGAGCATCGCACGAAATATCCAGTCCGGACATACGGCCCCCTCGGGGCCCGCGATCCTGTCAGGCATGATGCCAGCCGCCGATCTGGACCGTGTGACGCAGTTTTTATCCAATCTGACGATGGAGATCGACAACGCGATCGATCCCAATACCGCCAACCCGCATCTGAACATGATCCTGCATCTGCTGCAAAGCCATTCGGCGGGGCGGATCGTCTCACCCTCGTCGATGGTATCGGCGGCGGGTGTGCCCTATGCGACCGCGACGCGCAAACTGGCCGAGATCCAGGATGCCGGGCTGATCGAACGGCGCGCGCGGACCAAGACTGGCAAAAGCTTCTCTTTGCATCCCAGTTCCGATCTGCTGGAAGGGTTCAGCCAGCTCGCCGACCGGATTGACCGGCTGGTGCGGGCGTCGTTCGAGGTGACGGACCCGTCGCCCGAAACCACCGACTATTATTTCGGGGGCTCTTACCAGCCGGGGCGCGCCGCGATCCCGCCGCTCAGCGCCCTACCCCAGCCGCTGAAGCTGGCGGGTGGTTTGCGTATTCTTGTGCATGGCGACCCGACTTTCATGGTCATGGAGGGCCTCAAGCGCCAGTTCGAACAGATCGTCGGCACCAATATCCACCAGCGCGCCTTTTCCATCGACCGGCTGCGCGAAGAGGCTTTGCGCAATGCCGAACGCCCCAAAAGCCGCTATGACCTGATCGCCATCGACCTGCCCTGGGTCGGGGAATTTGTCGAAAAAGGCGTGATCCGGCCCTTGGACGAGGTCATGGATATCGCCCGCCTTGATCCGGCGGATTTCCACACCGCAGGCTGGCGTGCTGCACATTGGGACGGGCGCCCTTACGGTGTGCCCAGCCAGACGACTCCGGAGCTGTTGTTCTACCGCAAGGACTGGTTCGCCACCGACAATATCGAACCGCCGACCACGACCGCCGCTGTCATCGACGCCGCCCGCCATTTCCACAATCCGCAGCGTGGACGGTACGGCGTGGCATGGAACGCCGCACGCGGCACCGCGCTTGGGCATACATTCATGATGACCTGCGCGGCCTTCGGCCAGCCGATTATCGACATCCCCAAGATCGCGGGCGGGTTCGACACCGACAACCTCGCCAAGGGCGGGTTCACGCCGACGCTGAATACCGACCGCGCGCTGGAGGCGGCCGATTACCTGATGCAGCTGTTGGATTATTCGCCCCCCGATATCCTGTCGATGTCGTGGTACGAACGGGTGCGCCCCTACGGCGCGGGCCATGTGGCGATGGCCTACGGATATACCCTGCTCGCCCCCTATTTCGAGCTGGACCCGAACAGCCCCGCGCATGGCAACACCGGCTATCTGCCGCATCCGCACGGACCACAAGGCGCGCCGATTGCGCCGGTGGGCGGCTATGTGCTTTGCGTGCCGACCAACCTGCCCGATGACCGCATCGACGACACGGTCGAGGCGCTGGTGACCTTCACCTCGCCCGGTGCGCAAAAACTTTACGCCCAGAACGGCAGCCGGACCGAACCGCGTTATTCCGTCGGTGCCGACCCCGAAGTGCGGCGGCTGTCACCGATCTTTGGCCTGCTCGACCAGATGTCTTGGCGCGACGAGCTGCAATTCTGGCCGCGCCCGCCGATCCCGCAGGTGTCGGAGATCATCAACATCTGCGGCCATGAATTGCACGACATGCTGCGCGGGATCGTCAGCCCGCGTCACGCGCTCGACCGGGTGCAGGCCCGCGCCGAACAGATCTTACGACTTTAGAACACCCAAGGGAGGAAACCATGGACCCCAATCGCCTCGAAGGCAAAAACATCCTGATCACCGGTGCCGGTCGCGGCATGGGTGCCGCCAATGCCGAAAGCTTTGCTGCCCAAGGCGCGAATATCTGCCTTGGCGATCTGGATCTGGACGCCGCACAAGCCGTCGCCGACAAGATCAACGCGGCCGGCAATGGCCGCGCAATCGCCGTGCGCATGGATGTGACCAAGCGCGAAGACAATGCCGCCGCCGTTGCAGCCACGGTAAACGCCTTCGGGTCGATCAATGTGGGTGTTTTCAACGCCGGTCTGAACAAACCCCGTTTCTTCATGGATATCGATGAGGATAACTGGGACCTGATCATGAACGTCAATACAAAGGCGATGTGGCTGGGCATGCAGGAAACCGCCCGCCAGATGATCGCGCAAGGGCCGATGCCGGATCATCCCTACAAGCTGATCAACGTGGGTTCCATCGCGTCGCGCAAACCGCTGGTCGATGTGACGGTCTATTGCACCAGCAAATACGGCTGCCTGGCGCTGACCCATTGCGGGGCCATTGGCCTCGCCGAACACAACATCACCGTCAACGGCTATGCGCCGGGTGTGGTGGTCACGCCGCTCTGGGAACAGCTCGACAAGGATCTGGTCGAGATCGGTTTCAAGGATCACGAAGGGCAGGCCTATGACGATATCGTGCGCGACGCGCTGCATATCAAACGCGTCTCGTATCCCCGCGACATCACCGGCACCGCGTCTTTCCTTGTCAGCGACGACAGCGATTACATGACCGGTCAGATGATCCATATCGATGGCGGCTGGTGCATCCAGTAACCTGATTTTAATACATTTTTTCAACCGCATTGGTGCGCATCCCGCACCATGAAGGAGTAAGCCATGTCGCGCGCATTAATGCCCAACCTGCTGACACCACAAGACCTTGAACCCAACTGGGAATGGCGCGAACGCATCCCCGCCTGGGGCCATACCACGGTGGATTTCGAACGCCGCATCGACCACGACCGCCTGCGCCGCTATCGCCTTGCCCGCACGCGGCAGGCGTTGCAGGCGTCCAACGCAGGCACGCTGTTGCTGTTCGATGTGAACAACATCCGTTATGTGTCCGCCACCAAGATCGGCGAATGGGAACGGGACAAGATGTGCCGCTTCTGCCTGCTGACCGGCGACGACAGCCCCTATGTCTGGGATTTCGGATCGGCGGCGATGCACCACAAGCGGCACGCCGACTGGCTGGAGCCGGATCATTGTCTGGCCGGTGTCGTCGGCATGCGCGGCACGATCCCGCCAGAATTCGGGCTGATGCAGAAATACGCCAAGCAGATCGCCGGACTGATCCGCGATGCGGGCATGGCCGATATGCCCGTGGGTGTGGACTACGCCGAAACCGCAATGTTCCATGCGCTGAAGGAAGAAGGCATCAATGTCGTCGATGGGCAGCAGATCATGCTGGCTGCGCGCGAGATCAAGAACTGGGATGAAATCCAGCTTCTGACGCAGGCGGCAGCGATGGTCGATGGCGTCTATCACATGATCTATGAAGAGCTGAAACCCGGCGTGCGCGAGAATGACATCGTCGCACTCTCGAACAAGATGCTCTATGAAATGGGATCGGACGATGTCGAGGCGATCAACGCGATCTCAGGCGAACGCTGCAACCCGCATCCGCATAACTTTACCGACCGGCTGATCCGGCCCGGCGATCAGGCGTTTTTCGACATCCTGCAAAGCTATCAGGGCTATCGCACCTGTTATTACCGCACCTTCAACGTGGGCCGCGCGACCCCGTCGCAGACCGACGCCTATACCAAGGCGCGCGAATGGATCGACGCCTCGATCGCGATGATCAAACCGGGGGTGACCACCGACAAGGTCGCCGCCGTCTGGCCCACCGCCGAAAGCCTTGGCTTTGCCAATGAAGATCAGGCCTTCGGGCTGCAATTCGGCCATGGTCTGGGGCTGGCACTGCATGAACGCCCGATCATCAGCCGCGCGATCAGCATGGATCACCCGATGGAAATCAAGACCGGCATGGTCTTTGCGCTGGAAACCTATTGCCCCGCCACCGACGGCTATTCCGCCGCCCGGATCGAGGAAGAAGTGGTCGTGACCGAAACCGGCTGCGAGGTGATCAGCCTGTTCCCCGCCGAAGAACTGCCCATCGCCAACCGATATTGAACATGGGTGAAATCACCCATCCTACGCCGCACTGTAGGATGGGTGCTTTGCACCCATCTTGATTGGAGACCTTTCCATGACCAAAACCAACACCGAAGATTACCTGCGCATGTACCGCCAGATGGTCCGCATCCGCACGTTCGAGGATAACGCCAACCAGCTGTACCTGTCCGCCAAGATGCCAGGCCTGACGCATATGTATTCCGGCGAAGAGGCCGTGGCAGTGGGTATCTGCGAGGCGCTGACCGACGACGACCGCATCACATCCACCCACCGCGGCCACGGGCATTGCGTCGCCAAAGGTGCCAATTTCAAAGAAATGTTCTGCGAACTTCTGGGCAAGGAAGAAGGCTATTGTCGCGGCAAGGGTGGGTCGATGCACATCGCCGACCAAAGCCACGGCAATCTGGGCGCCAATGCCATCGTCGGCGGGTCGATGGGCATCGCCACAGGCTCTGCCCTGCGGGCAAAACTGCTAGGCCAGAACGATGTCACCGTCTGTTTCTTCGGTGACGGGGCCACAGCGCAGGGCCTGCTTTACGAGGTGATGAACATGGCCGCCCTTTGGCATCTGCCCGTCATCTATGCCTGCGAAAACAACGGCTATTCAGAATACACCAAGACCGAGGAAATCGCCGCAGGCTCCATCACCGCCCGCGCCGAAGCCTTCGGGATCGAGGCGTTCAAGATCGACGGGCAGGACGTGCTGGCCGTCAATGAATTGACCCAAACGCTGGTCGCCCGCTGCCGCAAGGGCGAAGGGCCGTTCTTCATCGAATTGATGACCTACCGCTATCACGGCCACCATGTCGGCGACATCAACCGCGAATATTACCGGTCCAAAGACGAAGAAAAGGACTGGAAGGAAAACCGCGACCCTATCGTGCGGTTCCGCGCATGGCTGGTCCACCAAGGCATCGCCACCGAGGCCGAGATCGAGGCGATGAACGCCGAGATCGAAGAAGATGCGGCCGCCGCCGTCGCCTATGCCGAGGCTGCCAAATACCCAGATGTGTCCGAAGTGGACATGCACGTTTACGCGGATTGAGGAGACACCATCATGCGCGAAATCACCCTGTCCCAAGCCGTCAACGAGGCCATCGCCGAAGAAATGCGCCGCGATCCGACCGTGTTCATCATGGGCGAGGACGTGGCCGAGGCGGGCACCCCCTTCAAGGTACTGTCCGGTCTGGTCGAGGAGTTCGGCACATCCCGCGTCATCGACACGCCTATCTCCGAACCCGGCTTTGTCGGTCTGGCCGTGGGTGCCGCCATGACCGGCGCGCGGCCCATCGTCGATCTGATGTTCGGCGATTTCATCTATCTGGTCATGGACCAGCTCTGCAATCAGGCCGCCAAACAGCATTACATGTCAGGCGGCAAACTGAAGGTGCCGATGGTCCTACGAACCAATATGGGGGCCACCCGCCGGTCCGCAGCACAACACAGCCAGTCCTTGCAGGCTTTGGTCGCGCATATTCCGGGCCTGAAGGTGGCGATGCCGTCATCGGCTTACGAGGCCAAAGGCCTGATGAAAACCGCGATCCGCGACAACAACCCGGTCGTGATTTTCGAAGACAAGCTGATGTATCAGGACAAGGCCCCCGTGCCGGAGGAAGAATACCTGATCCCCTTCGGCGTGGCGAACATCAAACGCGAAGGGACAGACATCACCTTCATCGCCACGTCCTCGATGGTGCAGGTCGCCGAAAAAGCCGCCGACATTCTGGCCAAGGAAGGGATCAGCGTCGAGGTCATCGACCCCCGCACCATCGTGCCTTTGGACGAGGAAACACTGCTCGCCAGCGTGCGCAAGACCAGCCGCGCCATCGTGATCGACGAAGGGCACCAGAGCTATGGTGTGACCGCGGAAATCGCCAGCCGCCTGAATGAAAAGGCGTTCTATCACCTCGATGCCCCTGTCTTGCGCATGGGCGCGATGGACGTGCCGGTCCCCTTCTCGCCCGCACTCGAAGATGTCACCGTCCCTACCCCCGAAACCGTCGCCGCCAACGCCCGCAGGCTTTGCGCGGGGGAGATGATAGATGCCGCGTGATGTGACAATGCCCCAGCTTGGCATGGCGCAGGACGCGGGCAAGATCGTCGCCTGGCTGAAAGCGCCGGGCGATGCCGTGACCAAAGGCGATGCCTTGTTCGAGGTGGAAACCGACAAAGCCACGATGGAGGTCGAGGCGCAGGCCAGCGGCTTTCTGACAGGTGTAACAGCGGGCGAAGGCGAGGATGTGCCTGTCGGTGCCGTGATCGCGCAGATTTCCGACAGCGCCGATGATGACACCCCTGCCCTGCAGCCAGCCCCCGCCAACAGCGACGACCTGCCCACCGGCAAATCCGTCACCATGCCGCAACTTGGCATGGCGCAGGACACGGGCCTCTTGGTCAACTGGCTGAAATCCCCCGGCGATGCGGTGGCCGCCGACGATCTGCTGTTCGAGGTGGAAACCGATAAATCCACGATGGAAGTCACCGCCGGTTTCGACGGCTATCTGGCCGCCACCTTGGCCGAGGCCGGCCAAGAGGTGCCGGTCGGGGCGCAGGTTGCGATCATCAGTGCTGACAAGCCCGCCAATCCGGTCGCCAGATCGGTGCAAGCTACGGCCGCAGCTGCACCTGCGCCGGAACCAGTTGCCGAAAAACCGGCCTCTCAGCCGGCAGAGAAGAAACCCACACCACCGCCCACCGCCGCGACTGGCGGACGCATCCTCGCCTCGCCCAAGGCGCGCAGGCTGGCGCTGGAACAGGGGCTTGATCTGGCGCTTCTCGTCAAGGCGGGCCATCCGCAGCCGTTCCATGTCGCCGATCTGGACACATTGCGCGCGATTCCCACGGAAACGCCGGTTGCGACAGCCGCCGCCGCAGCCATGTCCTTGACCGCCGAGATTGCCAGCGACGGTTTCACCGACTTCGCAGCTTGGGCCGCCACAAACGGCCTGATCGACGCCGATGCCCTGTTGGCGGGGCTCGCCGGTGCCAGCATGACCGCGCGTTGCGTCATCGGGATCGACCGTTCCGGTCAGCCACGCCACTTTGCCGTACCTGCGGGGCGGTCGCTATCAAGTGTGACGCAAACAGACGCCACCCCCGACCTGATCCTGCGCGATCTGCGCGGCACAGCTTTGCGCAGCGTCTCGCTTGGCGCGACCGATACGCCGGTTCTGACGCTGATGGCCGGCGCGCAAGGCCTGACGCTCACGCTCGAATGCACACACGCGCAAATGGACGGCCCTACCGCGATCCACCTTTTGACCACTTTCGCAGACCGGATGGAACATCCGCTGCATCACCTGCTCTGACCCTTGGGGGGACACATGGACCACACCGATCTTTACATCAACGGCACATGGCACAAGACCGCTGACCGTTTCGACGTCATCAATCCCGCGACCGAACAGGTGATCGCCTCTGTCGCCAGCGCCGATATTGCCGATGCGGACAAGGCGCTGGACGCAGCCGAGGCCGCGATGGCCGAATGGGCTGCCCGAACCCCGCGCGCGCGGTCCGAAGTCTTGCGCAAAGCGTGGGAGCTGATGACCGCACGGCTGGATGAATTCGCCCATCTGATCACGCTGGAAAACGGTAAGGCCAGCAGCGACGCCAAGGGCGAGGCCGCCTATGCCGCCGAATTCTTTCGCTGGTTCGCGGAAGAAGCCGTGCGCGCCGACGGCATGATCACCCACGCCCCCGCATCGGGCGCGCGGATCATGGTGCAGCATAAACCGGCAGGCCTCGCCGTGCTGATCACGCCGTGGAACTATCCCGCCGCGATGGGCACCCGCAAGATCGCACCCGCCTTGGCCGCAGGCTGCGGCGTCATCATCAAACCAGCCTCCGAAACGCCGCTGACGATGCTCGCGCTGATGCCGCTGCTAGAAGAGGCAGGCGTGCCGCCCGGGCTGGTCAATGTCCTGCCATCGCGCAAAACGGGCGCTTTGGTCGATCACCTGCTGCACGATCCGCGCGTGCGGGTGGTCAGTTTCACCGGATCAACCGGCGTTGGCCGCAAGCTCTTGAAATCCGCCGCCGATCAGGTGCTGAAACCTGCGATGGAACTGGGCGGCAACGCCCCCGTCATCGTGTTCGACGATGCGGATATGGACACCGCGATCAACGGCACCATGCAAGCCAAGATGCGCAATCTGGGCGAGGCCTGCACCGCCGCCAACCGGATTTACGTGCATGAAACCATCGCAGCCGAATTCACCAAGCGATTGACCGCGCGAATGGCCGCGTTGAAAGTCGGCGACGGCACCGATCCAAGCGTCGACGTGGGCCCCTTGGTCAACGCCGACACCCGCGACAAGGTGGCCGCTTTCGTCGCCGATGCCGTGGCAAAGGGCGCAAAGGTGGAATGTGGCGGGGTCACGCCTGATGGCACCGGCTATTTCTATCCGCCCACTGTCCTGTCAAACGTGTCAGAGGACGCCGATTGCGTGCATGACGAAATCTTCGGACCCGTCGCCGCGATCCAGACCTTCACAGATCAGGACGATGTCATCCGGCGCGCCAATGCCACCGAATACGGGCTGGTCGCCTATGTTTTCTCGGGTGATTTCAAACGCGCCCTGCAGGTCTGCGAAAGGCTTGACTACGGCATGGTCGGTCTGAACCGCGGCCTTGTCAGCGACCCCGCCGCCCCTTTCGGCGGCACCAAGCAATCGGGGCTGGGGCGTGAAGGCGGGCATGAAGGCATGCTGGAATTCATGGAAACACAGTATATTTCGGCAAGTTGGTAGGAGTGAGGAAATGACAGAGATTATCGCCAGCCCCTCGACCCGCCGCATGGCCCGTGACCAACAGGTCGATCTCGACGATCTGGCGAAAAAGCTGGGGCGCACCACCATCGGACCAGAGGATATCAGCGCCAAGGCCCCTGCCCCCGCCGCTGGCGACACCGACTATTGGAATGTGGATCACAGCCAATACGGGCCGGTCACGACCGAGCCGATGTCCCGCTTTGCCCAAGTCGCAGCCCGCAACATGGCGGCGGCGCAATCGTTGATCCCCGCCGTGACCCACCACGACCGCGCCGATATCCGCGCCATTGAAGGGCTGCGCGCCAGCCTGAAACCGCAGGCACAAGCGCGTGGTGTCAAGCTGACCGCACTGGCGTTCCATGTTGCCGCCCTTGCGCGGGCTTTGCGCAAGTTTCCCCGCTTCAACGCGTCGCTGTCGGCGGACGGGCAGACACTGGTCCTCAAGGACTACGTCCATATCGGGATCGCGGTGGATACCCCGCACGGGCTGATGGTGCCGGTGATCCGCGATGCGGACCGCAAGGGCCTGTGGGATATCGCGGCGCAAATCGCGGATCTCGCATCGCGCGCGCAGGCCCGCAAGATCGGGCCTGACCAGATGGGCGGCGCGTCGATGACGATCACCAATCTGGGCGGGATCGGCGGCACCGCCTTTACCCCCATCGTGAACCCGCCGGAGGTCGCGATCCTTGGCATCACGCGCACCGAAACCGTCACAGTCTGGGATGGCGGCACCCCGCAGCCGGTGCCGATGGTGCCGCTGGATTTGTCTTACGATCACCGCGTGATCAACGGCGCGGATGCGGCGCGGTTCATGGCGCATTACTGCGCCCTGCTCGGCGATCCACGGCACATGCTGCTTTAGGGGGTCATGTCGCCTGCAGCGCGTGCATGACCCCGCGCAATTCGGCCAGCCCGCGCAGCCGCCCGATCAGCGGATAGCCAGGCACAAGGTCGCGGTCGAAATCCGACAAGAGCACATGGCCGTGGTCCGGCCGGAACGGGATCAGATGATCGGGGCGGCCTGTCGCGCGGCGGTGGGCCTCTTCGTCCAGCAGCACGCGGATCAGCGCGACCATATCGGTGTCACCTTCCAGATGGGCGGCTTCTTCAAAGCTGCCGTCTGGAAACTTGCGCACGTTGCGCAGATGCACGAAATGGATACGCGCGGCCACCATCCGCGCGATCGCGGGCACATCATTGGCAGGATTGGCCCCGAGCGAGCCTGAACACAGCGTGAAGCCATTAGCCGGATCATCATAGGCCTGCGCGATCCACTCTAGATCGTCCCCATCCGACACGATCCGCGGCAGCCCCAGAATATCGCGCGGCGGATCGTCGGGATGTACGCACATGCGGATACCAAGATCGGCGGCGGCAGGGACCACCTCGGACAAAAAGCGCTGGTAGTTGGCGCGCAGGGCCGTGCGGTCGATCCCGTCATAAGCCCGCAGCGCGCGCCGCAGCCCGTCGATATCATAGCGGTCGAACGCCCCCGGCAGACCGGACATGATCGCCTTGAGCAGGTCGTCGCGATCCTGCTGGCTGGCCTGCTGGAACCAGGCCGCGGCCTTGGCGCGGACATCGTCGGGGTAATCATCCGCAGCGGCTGCGCGCCCCAGCATATGCAACTCGAACGCGGCCATGCGGTCGGCCGAGAACCGCAGGCAGGTGCCGCCGCGCGCCACGGGAGCGGCCAGTTCGGTGCGGGTCCAGTCCAGCAAAGGCATGAAATTGTAGCAGACCACCTGCACGCCTTCAGCGGCCAGATTGGCCAGAGACTGGCGGTAATTGGCGAAAAGCCGTGGCAGATCGCCGGTTCCGCGCTTGATATCCTCGTGTACGGGCAGGCTTTCGACGACGGACCATGCGAAACCGGCCTCCATGATCTGTGCCTTGCGCGCGGCGATGGCGTCGCGCGGCCAGACCTCGCCATAGGGGATTTCGTGCAGCGCCGTGACGATGCCTGCCGCCCCTGTCTGGGCGACCTCGGGCAGGGTGATCCCGTCGAATTGCCCGTACCACCGCCATGTTTCAAGCATGTCTCACCTGTGTCTTGTTCTTTTGCATTACATCACCGCGCCAATCTGCCACGGCAGGAATTCGTTATCGCCAAGCCCCAGCGTCTCGGATTTGCTGGGCGTGCCAGAGGCGGTGGCGATGATCAGATCAAGGATCTCCGCGCCTTTTTGCGACAGGCTGACGCCACGCGACACCACATCGCCGCAGTTCATATCCATGTCGTCCGTCATGCTGGCGAACAGCTGGTCATTTGTCGCGAGCTTGATCGTCGGCGCAGGTTTGGACCCGAAGGCAGACCCCCGCCCGGTGGTAAAGACGATGATCTGCGCACCCCCCGCGATCTGGCCGGTGGCAGACACCGGGTCATAGCCGGGGGTATCCATGAACACGAAACCGGGGGCGGTCACCTGTTCGGCGTAATCATAGACCGCCGTCAGCGGCGTGGCGCCCGCCTTGGCCACCGCGCCCAAGGATTTTTCAAGGATCGTCGTGATCCCGCCCTGCTTGTTGCCGGGGGACGGGTTGTTGTCCATCGACCCGCCGCCTTGGGCTGCGTAGTCTTCCCACCAGCGCAACTGGCCGATCAGTTTGCGTGCCACCGCATCGCTGCTGGCGCGGCGCAGCAACAATTGTTCCGCGCCGTAGATCTCGGGGGTTTCCGACAGGATCGCCGTGCCACCCAGCCCGACCAGCAGGTCCGAGGCCACCCCGAGTGCCGGATTGGCCGTGATCGCAGAAAACCCGTCCGACCCGCCGCATTGCAGCCCGATACGCAGGCTTGCGACAGGACAGGGGCTGCGCCGCGCCTGATTGACCTGCGGCAGGATCGACAGCACATGCGCCTTGATCCGGTCGATCGTGGCACGGGTGCCGCCGCTGTCCTGAATGGTCAGCGCATGGAACCTGTCGGTGCCGTCATCGCCCGCCTTGGCGCGCATCCGCGCGATCTGCATCACCTCGCAGCCCAGCCCGACAAAGACGGCGGCGCCCACATTGGGATGGGTCGCATACCCCCAGAGCACGCGGTCCAAGATATCGAACCCTGTCCCCGCGGCGGCCATGCCGCACCCTGTCCCATGCGCGAGCGCAATCACCCCGTCGATATTGGCGTAACCGCGCAAGCCGCCTTCGGCCTCGATTTCAGCAGCGGCACGCCGGATGACGGTGGCTGAACAATTCACCGTAGCGAGAATGGCGATATAATTGCGCGTGCCGACCCGCCCGTCCGCGCGGCGGTAGCCGTCAAAGCTGCGGGGCGCGCAAACCGGCACAGAGGCCTGCGCCGCCGCCAGATCGGCACCGACCGCATAATCCTGATCATGGGCGGAAAAGGCGCAATTGTGGCTATGCACATGATCGCCCAAGGCGATATCGGCGGTCGCCTGCCCGATCACCTGCCCGAATTTCAGAACCGACGCCCCCTGCGGGATCGCCTGCGCAGCCAGCTTGTGGCCCGCCGCGATGGAGGCAGGCAGCGGCTGGCCGCACCCCAGCGGATCAGCGCCCGCCACCGCGCGCGCCGTCAGGACCGCAACATTGTCCGAAGGGTGCAGGCGCAGGACCGGTGCTGCGGGTGTCATGCCACTACACTTTGCGCAAATGCGGCCACCGCCCGCTTTGCCCCGTGCCGCGCGAGGTCTTCGGCGGCAGCGACCACAGGGCCCTCGATCCGCGCGGCGAGCGTTGCGGGAAACACCGCCCTGACCGCCAGCAACCCGCGCACCCTGTCTGCCACGCTGTCCGCGGCATCGCAGATCGCGCGCAGTTCGGCGGCAAGCGGGTCTTTCACCTCAATCGCTGCGCCCTGTTCGTCCTTGCCCGCCACATAGTGCATCCAGCCTGCCACAGCGAGGCAGAGGCCGGGTGCCGCGCGGCCCGCCTCCAGATTGGCGGCCAACGTGCCCAATATCCGCTGCGGCAGTTTCTGGCTGCCATCCATCGCGATCTGCCACGTCCGGTGCCGGATCGCGGGGTTGGCGTAACGGTCGAAAAGCGCATCCGCGTAATCGGGCAGGCTGACACCCACGGGGGCCTCGACGACAGGTGCGATTTCATCCGTCCACAAGGCGCGCACGAAAGCCGCAAAATCGGGGTCCGCCACGGTTTGCGCAATCGTTTCATGGCCCGCCAGATAGCCCAGATAGGCCAGCGCCGAATGGGTGCCGTTCAGCATGCGCAGTTTCATATGTTCATGCGCGGTCACATCCGCCACAAGTTCGGCCCCTGCGGCAGCGAAATCGGGGCGGGCGCCACCGACGAAATCATCCTCGATCGCCCATTGGCGGAAATCTTCGTGCAGCACAGGGGCGGCGTCATGGCGGCCCGTAAGGCTTGCCACGCGCGCGATGTCGTCTTGTGTTGTCGCAGGGGTGATCCGGTCCACCATCGTCGCCGGAAACCGCCCCTGTTGCGCGATCCAGTCTGCCAATGCCGGATCAATCCGGCGTGCCAAATCCAGCACGACACCGCGCACCAGCTTGCCGTTTTCGGGCAGGTTGTCACAGGTCAGCACGGTAAAAGGCGCATGCCCCGCCATCCGCCGCAATTGCAGCGCGCGCACGATATAGCCCGGTGCAGAGCGCGGCAGATCATGGGCCAGATCATGCACGATATCGGGATGATCGGGGTTCAGCGCACCGCTGACGGGCGCATGGCAATAGCCCTTTTCGGTCACCGTCAGCGACACGATCCGCACGGCAGGGTCCACCATCGCGCGTAACACGGCGGCGGGGTCTTCAGGGGCGACCAGCACATGGTCCAGCACTTCGATGACTTGCGTGGCCTCGCCTGCGGGGCGCAAAGTGACAGAAGTATAGGCCCAGTCCTGCGGGGCCAGCGCATCGCGGGTGCCGGGGCTTTGCAGCGATACGCCGATCACACCCCAATCACCGCCCGAGGCCCGCATCGCCTCGGCAACATAGATCGCGCCAAAAGCACGATAGAACGCGCCCAGCCCCAGATGGACGATGCCGACACCGGGGCGCGGGGTTTTGCTGCGGGTCAGACGGTCAACGGGCAAGCCAGCCTCCATCGACGTTCAGAACGGCACCATGGACATAAGCGGCAGCAGGCGTGCACAGATAGACCGCCGCCCCCGCGATATCGGCAGGGTCGCCCCAGCGTCCGGCGGGTATCCGGTCAAGGATCGCCTTGTTGCGGTCGGGATCGGTGCGCAAAGCCTCGGTGTTGTTGGTTGCGATATAGCCGGGGGCGACGGCATTCACGTTGATGCCCTTGGCGGCCCATTCATTGGCCAACAGCTTGGTCAGCCCTGCGACCCCGTGTTTGGACGCGGTATAGGACGGCACGCGGATGCCCCCCTGAAACGACAAAAGCGAGGCGATGTTGACCACCCTGCCCGTCGCCTTGCGTGCCAACAGGTCGCGCGCAAAGGCTTGGGTGGTGAAAAACAGCGCCTTGAGGTTGACGTCCATCACCGCGTCCCAGTCATCTTCGGAAAAATCGACCGCATCGGCGCGGCGGATGATGCCCGCATTGTTGATCAGGATGTCATAGCCTTGGCCCGCGAACAGGCCTTGGCCCGCCATCGGATCGGTGAAATCGACCAGCACCGACGACGCGTTGCCGCCTGCGGCCGCGATCAGCGCTTCGGTTTCGTCACAGGAGCGGCGGCCTGCGCAGACAACCTCGGCCCCCGCCTGCGCCAGCCCCACTGCGATGGCCTGCCCGATGCCGGTATTGGCCCCCGTTACCAGCGCGCGTCGGCCCATCAGGGAAAACGCCCCGGTCACAGCAGGGCCTCGGCGGGCAGCATGTCCATATCTTTGTAGTCGATATTGTCGCCCGCCATCGCCCAGATGAAGGTGTAGGACCCGATCCCCGCCCCCGCATGGATCGACCAAGGCGGCGACAGCGCGCCCTGTTCATTGGCGATGAACAGGTGGCGGGTCTCGGTCGGAGCGCCCATCAAGTGCAGCACGCGCGCCTCGGGCGTCATGCCGAAGTAAAGGTAGGCCTCCATCCGGCGGTCATGGACATGGGCGGGCATCGTGTTCCAGACCGACCCGTCGAGCAATGTGGTATAGCCCAGCACCAGCTGGCAACTTTCCATCACCAGCGGATGGATGAACTGGCGGATCGTGCGCTTGTTGGATGTTTCGGTCGCGCCCAGATTGACCTCGACCGCGTCATCCACGGTGATCAGGCGGGTCGGACAGGTCCGGTGCGCCGGTGCCGAGGTAATGTAGAACCGCCCCTGCCCGCCAAAGGTCACGGGACCAGCGCCCATGCCCAGATAAAGCACATCGCCTTTGTTCATCGCATGGGTCTGGCCAGCGGCGGTGACGGTGCCCGTCTCGCCGATATTGACGATGCCCATCTCGCGGCGGTCCAGAAACGACGGCGTGCGGGTTTCATCGACATGATCCAGTGTCAGATCACTGCCATCCGGCACGGCACCACCCATGACGAAACGGTCGTAGTGGGTATAGACCAGCCGGATCTGGCCTTGCAGGAACATATCCGAGGTCAGGAAGTGCTGGCGCAGCGTGGCCGTATCCATGCCTTTCGCGTGGTCTTGGTGGATGGCGTGGCGGGTCTCGACATGCAGCATGGGCTAGGTCCTTTACAGAAAATCGTCGCGGCGGGGGGTGAAGCTGTCGATCAGCGCGCCGGGGTCAAGACAGACGACCCCGTGCAACGCATCCGACGGGATGATGAAACTGTCGCCGGGGCCAACCTCGGTCACCCTGTCGTCGATCGTGAACCGGAACCGGCCAGAGGCGACATATGTGGCCTGCACATGCGGGTGCCGGTGCAGCGCGCCCGTGGCACCGGCCTTGGCAAAACGGAAGGCGACCACCATCAGATCGGGCGCATCGGCCAGCACCTGTCGGGTCACGTCTGCGCCTGTCGGGATCACGGGATAGGGCATCGTCTTTCCTTCAGCGGAACAGCGCGGGCAGCCAGAGCGACAGCGCGGGGATATAGGTGACCAGCATCAGCGTGACGAAAGCCGCCAGATAGAACGGCCAGATCGTGCGCACCGCGTCCCAGATCGAGATCCGGCCAACGGCACAGCCCACAAACAGCACGGCCCCCACAGGCGGTGTGCACAGGCCGATGCCAAGGTTCAGGATCATGATGATCCCGAAATGCACCGGATCGACACCGAACGCCTGCGCCACCGGCAGAAAGATCGGCGTAGTGATGACGATCAGCGGCGACATGTCCATGAAAGTACCCAGCACCAAGAGCGCGAGATTGATCATCAGCAAGATCAGGATCGGGTTGTCCGACACACCCTGCATAAAGGTCACGATGGCCGCAGGCACCTGCAGATAGGCTAGAAGCCACGCAAAGGACGCCGCACAGCCGATGACCAGCAGCACCATTGCGGTCGTGCGCACGGCCCCCATGGTGGCGGCGACAAACTCGCTCCACGGCAGGGACCGATAGACAAAGATCGTGATGAACAGCGCATAGACAACCGCGATGTTGGAGCTTTCGGATGCGGTGAACACCCCCGACCGGACCCCGCCAAAGATGATCGCTACAAGGATCAGCCCCGGCAGTGCCGCCACCAGCAGCACCCCGACCATCCGCAGACCGGGGAAAGGCTCGGTCGGGTAGCCGCGCTTGCGTGCCACGATCCATGCTGCCACCATCAGCGACAGCGCCAGCAGCAGGCCCGGAATGATCCCCGCCGTGAACAGATCCGCGATGGACAAGCGCCCGCCCGCAGAGATCGAATAGATGATCAGGTTATGCGACGGCGGCAACATCAACGCGATGATAGATGAAACGACCGTGATATTCACAGCATAATCAGCGCCATAGCCACGTTCCTTCATCTGCGGCACCATCAGGCCGCCCACGGCAGATGCATCGGCCGCCGCCGACCCCGAAATGCCGCCAAACATGACGGAAGCTACGATATTCACCTGCCCCAGCCCGCCGCGCAGATGTCCGATTAGCGCGCCCGCCAGCGCCACGAGCCGACGCGCGATATCCCCGCGCACCATCAGATCGCCCGCATAGATGAAGAACGGGATCGCCATCAGCGCAAAGACCGAAATGCCGGAATTGAGCCGCTGGAACACCACTAGCGGCGGCAGCCCCATATAGACGACCGTGGCGAAAGACGACACACCCAGACAAAAGGCGACCGGCGTGCCGATCAGCAAAAGAAAGACGAATGTGCCAAACAGGACGTAAAGTTCCATCGTCTATTCCTCTGTCACTTCATCGCCGAAACGCGCGGTCTTGAGCCCCGCCGCGCGGCGCGCCAGCCTTTCGGCGGAAAAAATCACGATCAGCACACCGCTCAGCGTCAGGGGGATGAAGGCGACACCCCCGGGCAGGCCCAACGTGGGCATCCCCGCTGTCCATGTCCGGGACACAAGTTCGAAACCGTACCAGGCCATCCCCGCTCCGAAACCGCCGACGACGACATCGGACACCGAATGCAGGACCAATACGATGCGCTGCGGAAGAACCATCAGCAGCACGTCAAAGCTGAGATGATAGCCTTCGCGGGTGCCGACAGCCGCGCCAAGCAGGATGAACCAGCCCATCAGCAGGATCGACATCGGTTCGGTCCACGTCAACGGCGACCCGACCACATACCGCGCAAAGACCTGTGCGGCGACCAGCGCCGTCATCGCCACCAGCGCAATGCCCGCGACCCACAGCGCAAGCCGCGCCAAAAGGCCAAGCACGACCGCGACGCCTAGCAACCGTTGCTGCATGACGCGGCCCCCCTGAAAGCGATGTGATGATGGACCATCCTGAGGAAACCCTGTCTGCCCGCGCCGCACCTGTCGGCCCTGTTGTTGTCCGGCACGAACGGGTCAGCGCCCGTGCCGGAACCTTGTCTGCTTGCTTGCGCGTTATTCGGTCGCCTGAATCCGCTCGACCAGATTACGCAATTCGTCGGTGGTCACATGCTTTTCATAGACAGGAACCATCGCTTCGATGAACGGGGTCTTGTCGATGTCGGTAATGATCTGCACACCGGCAGCGCGCACCTGTTCTTCCGACTGACGCTCGCGCTCGACCCACATCTCGCGCATCACCGGCACGGAATCGCGGGCCGCCTGACGGACAAGTGCCTGATCCTCGGCGGACAGACCGTCCCAGCTTTGCTTGGACATGACCAGCACTTCGGGCACGATCAGGTGTTCGTTCAGCGTGTAATAGCCCGCAACCTCATAATGCCCCGAGGATTCGAACGACGGCCAGTTGTTTTCCGCCCCGTCGATGACGCCAGTCTGGATCGAGGAATAGACCTCGCCGAAAGGCAGCGGCGTGGCGCTTGCGCCCATCGCGCTCATCATGTCCACGAAGATGTCGGACTGCATGACGCGCATTTTCAGACCTGCCATATCCTCGAAGGATTCGATGGGGCGCTGGCTGTTGTAGAAACTGCGCGATCCGCCGTCGTAATAGGCCAGACCGATCAGGTCATGCGGCTCGAAGGCGGCAAGGATTTCCTCGCCGATGGGGCCATCCATCACGCGGTGCATGTGATCGACCGACCGGAAGATGAAGGGCAAGGAAACGACCTTGGTCTGTTCGACAAGATTGTTGAACGGCCCCATGCTGACGCGGTTCATGTCGATCACGCCAAAGCGGGTCTGTTCGATCGTGTCGCGCTCCTCGCCCAGCTGCGCGGAATGGAACACCTCGACGCAGATCCGCCCGCCCGAGCGTTCCTGCAGCAATTCGCCCATATGTTTGACGGCCTCGACCGTGGGATAGCCGTCCGGATGCGTATCGGACGACCGCAAGGTGATTTCGCAAGCCATCGCTTGCCCGACGAAGGCCGCGCTGGCCAGCAGTGCCGCTGTCAGTGTCTTTGTGATTGTCATGGTTTCTCCTCCCGTTGGTGGCCCTGTCAGAGCCGATAGGCTTGTTTGGCAAGCCGGTATGCGAGGTCATGTGCGACCTCGAATGCGTCATCCTCGGTCATGCGCCCGCTGGCGCAGAGCGTGGCGAGATAGGCGCAATCCACACGCCGCGCGACATCATGGCGGGCGGGGATCGAACAAAAGGCGCGGGTGTCGTCGTTGAACCCGACGGTGTTGTAAAAACCCGCCGTTTCGGTCGTCAGCTCACGAAACCGGCGCATCCCTTCGGGGCTGTCGAAAAACCACCACGGCGGCCCCAATTTCAGCGCGGGATAGACGCCTGCCAAAGGGGCGAGTTCGCGCGACAGTGTCGTTTCATCCAGCATGAACACGATGACCGACAACCGCGGATCGGTGCCATAGGCATCAAGCAACGGCTTGAGATTGCGCACGAAATCGGTGCGCGTCGGAATGTCGAAACCTTTGTCGCGCCCGAAGGCTGCGAACATCGGGGCGGAATGGTTGCGCCATGCACCGGCATGGATTTGCAGCACCAGCCCGTCATCCACGCTCATCCTTGCCATTTCGGTCAGCATCTGGCCGCGGAACGCATCGGCCTGTTCGGGGCTGGCGCGGCCGGTCTTGACGATATCGTACAAGGCGGCGGCGTCCTGCGCGGACAGGTTTTCGGTGCGCGCGGTCGGATGGCCGTGGTCGGATGATGTTGCCCCGAAGCCGATGAAATAGGCGCGCCTTGCACGGTGTGCGGCCAGATATCCGGCCCATGTCATCGTATCCTCGCCGGTCAGTTCGCCCAATTTGTGCAGGTTTTCAACAAAACCGGCAAATTCGGGGTCAACCACCGCATCAGGCCGATAGGCGGTGATCACCCGCCCCTGCCAGCCGCTGTCGCGGATCATCCGGTGCCAGCGCAGGTCATCCAGCGCACTTTCCGTGGTGGCCAGCACCTCGATATTGAACCGCTCGAACAAGGCGCGGGGCCGGAACGCGGGCTGCGCAAGGCTGTCGGTGATCCGGTCATAGATCGCATCGGCAGTCTGCGGGGTCAGGCGGTCGTGGATGCCGAACACCTCGGCAAAAGCATGGGTCAGCCACATCCATGACGGCGTGCCGCGCAAAAGGTGAAAGTTTTGCGCAAACAGCCGCCAGATCGCGCGCCCGTCCTTTTCTGCGGCGTCCCCATCGGCGCGCGGCACGCCCAGCGCGTCAAGATCGACACCTTGGGAAAACAGCATCCGGAACACATAGTGATCGGGTGTGACAAACAGTTGCGCGGCATCGGCAAAGGCGGTGTTTTCGGCAAACCAGCGTGGATCGGTATGGCCGTGCGGACTGATGATCGGCAGGCCGCTGATCTGGTCGTAAAGCGCACGGGCCAATCCGCGCGCACCCGATTCCAGAGGGAAAAGGCGGTTGTCGTCCAGCAGCATAAAGTGATCCCCCCGGTCTGAAAGCAGCCTCCCCGCCGCCTCCGATAGACTAATATTCTAGATTACCAACCTTGTCAACGCGGGTTCTTTGCGGCTAAACTCGCAAAGAAAGCACAAGCGGGAGATCGTCGCATATGGCAGCCTCATCGGCACTGCGGGCCCTGACCCCGCCTGACCGGCCTTCCATCGCCGATCAGGTATTCGAGACATTGCAGGCAGGCATCCTGTCGCTGGAACTGCCGCCCGGCGCGAAACTGTCCGAAATCGACGTGGCCAGCCAGATGGAAGTGTCGCGCCAACCCGTGCGCGACGCATTCTACCGTTTGTCGAAACTGGGGTTTCTGGTGATCCGGCCACAGCGGTCCACGACGGTCAGCCTGATTTCGGAATCCGCCGTGCTGCGCGCCCGCTATATCCGCACCGCGATCGAGGTGGAAAACATGCGCACTGCGGCTGCCCGCCTGACCGAGGTCGATCACGCCGCATTGGCCGACATGCTTGTCGCGCAGGAACAGGCCCATGCCGCACAGGACAAACGCCTGTTCCACCGGCTTGACGATGAATTCCACCATGAAATCTGTCGCCGGTCGCAGGTCGGTTTCGCATGGGACCTGATCACCGAAAACAAGGCCCATATGGACCGCGTGCGGATGCTCTCGCTCAGCTTTGCCTCGCCGCAGGTGATCAAGGATCATCGCGACATCTTTGACCATCTGGTGCGCCGCGACGGTGCGGCGGCGGCCGACGCGATGCGGGTGCATCTGTCGCGCATCGTCGATCTGATCGAAAGGCTCCGGTCCGAAAAACACGCCTGGTTCGAAAGCGAACCTTCATCGTGACCCGGATTGTCGCGATCGGCGAGGCTATGGTCGAGCTGGCCCCCGCAGGTGGTGCCGATCTGTACCGCGCGGGCTTTGCAGGTGATACGCTGAACACGGCATGGTATTTGCGCAAGCTGATGCCAGCCACGGATGCCATCGCCTATTTCACGGCCACAGGGCAGGACGACATATCGGCAAAGCTGCTGGCCTTCATCCGCGCGGCGGGGCTGGAAACCGGCCATATCATCCAGCGCGACGACAGCACTGTCGGGCTTTACATGATCAGCCTGAACAACGGGGAACGCAGTTTCAGCTACTGGCGCGGGCAAAGTGCGGCGCGGCGGATGCTGGACAGCGACGCGCCCTTGCACGCGGCCTTGCAGGGGGCGGATCTTGCCTATCTGTCGGGGATCACGCTCGCAATCCTGCCCGACGACGACCGTGCGCGCCTGCTCAACGTGCTGCGCAGCTTCCGGCAAGGGGGTGGCAAGGTCGCCTTTGACCCCAACCTGCGCCCGCGTCTTTGGCCCGACGGCAAGGCGATGACCGATGCCGTGATGCAGGCCGCAGCCCTGAGCGATATCGCTTTGCCGTCGTTCGAGGACGAAGCGGGCTGGTTCGGTGATCCGTCGCCTGAGGCAACCGCGCGCCGCTACCGCGATGCGGGGGCGGGTGTGGTCGTGGTCAAGAACGGGCCGGACCAGATGATCTTGGCGACACCGGATCGCATGGTGACACTGACACCGGCGCCTGTGGCCAAGGTGGTGGACACGACGGCAGCCGGTGACAGTTTCAACGCGGGATTTCTGGCCAGCTACCTGCGACACGACGATCTGGAACAGGCCGGCCGCGCAGGTGCCGCCATTGCCGCAGGTGTAATCCAGCAGACCGGCGCGCTTGTCGCGCTGGATCAGGTCGACTGACCCGTCCGCTCAGGCAAAGGTCAGCGCGGCCTGCATCTGCAACTGGCGCGCATGGGCCATCATAAGGGGGCCGGTGCCTTTGGCATCGTCGCTGACCCGCGCCTCGCTCAGGTAATATGCGGGGGTGCCGTCCCGATAGACGCCCTCGAAGCCGCCCAGACCTGCGACATGGCAGATATCGGTCAGCCGGACCTGCCCTTTGTCCGTCTTGAGGCGGCTTTGCAGAAAGACAAAGGCACGCTTTTCCGCCTGCACCATCTGGTCGGTGCCAAGCGCAAGCCCCCGCGCGCTTGCCAAGGTATAGGCGAACATCGCGGTGGCCGAAGTTTCGGTGTAATTGCCGGGCAGTCCCGGCATGTCGATGACCTGCCACCAGCCGCCATCCCCGGCCTGCAACCGGCAGAGCTGCGCCAAAAGCGCCTGCGTCGGCTGCAAAAGGTCGGCCTGTGCAAAGGCCGTCATACCCACCAATTCGGCGCAATCGACCAAGGCCATCGCCTGCCAGCCCAAGGCGCGCGCCCAGACGCTGGGCGACCGGCCGGTCGTTGGATCGGCCCATTCCTGCACGCATTCGGCATCCGCCCCATGCGCATAAAGCCCGTCCTCGCGGATCGTCAGGTCCAAGGCACCGCGCAGTTGCGCAAGCGCGTCCTGCACGCCCGAGGCGTCATTGGTGCGCTGCGCGTATTCGATCTGAAACGGCAGAGCCATGTAAAGCCCATCCAGCCAGACCTGATGCGGATAGCGCAGCTTGTGCCAGTAATTGCCGGTGCGCGTGCGTGGATGGGTAGCCAGCTGGCGCGCCAGAAGATCTGCCGCCACCATCCAGCGCGGATCACCGGACCAGCGGTCCAGCGCGAACAGGACCCGGCCGGCCAGAATGTTGTCGATGTTGTATTCGTCGATCCGGTAGCCTTGCAACGCTCCGTCGGGGCTGACCTGCGCGCGGGCCATGCGTTCCAGATGCGCGCGCCAGCGGTCCTCGCCCGTCGCCGCATGCAGTAAAGCCAGACCACGGTAGATGCAGCCATCCTCATAGCACCATGCCCCGCCCTTGTAAGGCTGATAGTGGGCGGCGAAAGCGTCGAAATAATTTAGCATGAGGCAAGGTCCTTTTGCGGCAGCGGGCTTTGGGGCAGACTGGCAAGGCTATGCAGATCGCAATGCGCGACAAGCAGGCCCGCCCCTGCGACGGGCAGCAGGCCATCGGCCATCAGCGGCACTTCGGGGGTGATGCCCGTCGCGAACCCGATCTCGACCTGCCCGATCCGCAAGCCGGTTACCGGGCTTTCGGGCAATCCCAGACAGGCGGCAAAGGCGATACGCACATCATGGGCGATGATCCGGTCCATCGTGACATTGCGAATTCGTGGGGTCAGAGCCGTGACAGGGGCTGCCTTGCGCGATTGCACCATGTCTGAATGGCCGTCGTGATCGCAGAAATAATGCATGTTGATCGCAAGCACCGTGCCGACATCGGCGAAATCGACATCACTCATGTGGATGTTTTCGACGACACCGCCACGCCCGCGGCGCGACTTGATGCGCAGACCTCGGTCGGTGCCGATCATCTCGCACTGGCTGATATGCACGTCGCGCACGTCGCCGGACATTTCCGACCCGATCACGACGCCGCCATGGCCTGCGGCCATTAGGCAATGCCGGATGCGGATGTCGCTGGTGGGCGACAGATGCGCGCCGCCGCCATCGTCGTCGCGCTTGCCCGCCTTGATCGCGATGCAATCGTCGCCCGTCGAGAATTGGACGCCTTCGATCACGACGGACTGGCAGCTTTCGGGGTTCAGCGCATCGGTATTGGGGCTATCGGGCGGATTCTGAATCGTGAGACCGATAAAGGCAAGGTTGCGCGACCGGTAGGGATGCACCGTCCAGCTGGGCGAATTGGTCAGCGTCGGGCCCAGCACGGTCACATCCGAACACCCGACAAGATGCAACAGCCTTGCGCGGCGCGCGCCGTTGCGGGTGCCCTTGGGCCAGTCCCACCAATCGCCGCGCGCACCGCCGCCATCGACAAGACCGGGGCCCGCGATCGTGATCTCTGTCGCGTTGATCGCTGTCAGGATCGCGCGGTAACAGCTGTCGGGCAGTCCTTCCCAGCTGCCGCCGTCCTCGGCGCGCAGGATGGGAAAGGCGTCACGGTTGGAGGGTGCCATCAGCCGCGCGCCCTTGGCCAGATAAAGATGCCGGTGCGAGGGGATCAGCAAAGGTGTGACGACCCAGTCGCCCGCAGGCACGATCAGCGTTCCGCCATCAGGCAAAGCATCCAAAGCCGATTGCGCACTGGCCGCATCTGCCAGCACATGCACACCCGCACAGGCCGGCGTGGTGAAATCCAGCGCACCCGATCCTGCGATCTCGATCCGCAGCAGGGTCGCAGGCGGCAGGTCATGCAGCACCAGCACCGCGCGGTCGGTGGTGCCGCTGCGCGTGAAACCCGGCCCGCGCAGAAACCAATCGCGTTGCTGTGACAGGAAATAGCGCGCCTCGGGCACGGCCAAGCGCAGGGCCGCGGCGCGCGGCGTGGCTGACAAAAGTTCGATCTGGGTCATGGGACTGACGTTGTGTGTATGGGTCAAGGCGCGCGCGACCGCGCACGCCTTGGCGATTGAGGTCAGGAGCGGAATTCGCGCAAGGCGCGGTTCACGCTGTTGATGATCTCGGCGGCGGCCTCTTCGGCGGTGATGATGCCATAAGCCACCCCTTCGAGGTTGTCGGCAAAGGCATCACGCACACGGGGATGTTCGTTCAGTGGCGACACGGTCGGGCCGGACCCGTTCAGCACCAACGCATTGGCGGCGGCGACGTTAGGGTTGATCAGATCACCTTCCTGCAACAGATCGAAAGCCACCTTGCTGGCAGGCACGCCACGGGAATCGGTCAGGATCTCGATCGCGGTCGGATCGTTCAGCAGACAGTTGATGATCTCTGCCGCGGCTTCGGGATGGTCCGAATGACGCGAGATCGAGAACAGCATCGACGGCTTGCTGTAGGTCCCTTCGGTCACGGCCCCTTCGATGGTCAGCATCGGCACCGGAACCAATTCCTGTTCAGCGCCCAGCGGATCGGCATATTTGGCATAGGCCGAATCCCATTCGAACGTGCCACCAATCCGGCCTTCGGCCCATGGGCGCATTTCGAACAATTCGATGTTCCCCTCGCCCGCGACATCGCGCCAGCTGCGGATCGCGCCTGCTTCGACCAGACCTTCGTAAAAGCGGATGCCCTCCAGCAGCTCTTCTTCGGTCCATGCGACGGTCATTGTCTCGGGGTCGATCATGTCCTTGCCGGTCGCCTGCGTCACGGCGATAGACACCAGAAAGATCGCGTTCAGGCCGGATGCCTCGAACGGATAATGCCCCTCGCCCAGCTGTTCGCGGAACACGGGAGCTGCGTCGACGACATCCTGCCATGTCTGCGGTACGGGCAGGCCCGCCTTGTCAAAGACCGTCTTGTTGAAGAAATAGACGCGCCCCGTGGTCGAGACCGGAATCCCGTTCAGCATACCGTTGATTTCGCCACCGGCAAGCTGTGCCTCGGTGAACTGGCTGAGATCGATGATGTCGGCATGGTCGCGCAGATCGACAAAGCCCGTGCCATCGCGCGAAAACAGCGGCAGCCACGGCCAGTTGATCTGCATGATATCGGCCTCGGTCCGGCCCGCGATCTGCGTCGTGATCCGTTCCTGATGACCCGACCAGCCAGTGAATTCAGCCTGAATTTCGTGCCCCAGTTTCGGCCCGCAGTAGTTCAGCGCCTCTTGTGTCTGGGCGTGGCGCGCATCGCCGCCCCACCATGACATGCGCAGGGTTTCGGCCTGTGCGCTTGTGGCCAGAACACCGGCTAGAATAGTGGTTGTCATCAGTTTCATTTGGTCGTTCCTCCCTTAGTGATGTTGCAGCAGCGAGATGTTGTCGCCGCTTTGGTCAAAAACATGCGCCTTGCCCGGCTCAAGGGTCAGCGTCACCGCCGTCCCGCGATCCAGATCGACGTAATCGGCAGCGGGCAGAACCGCGACGAGGCGCTCTGCACCCAGCGACAGGTGCAGCACCACCTCGTGACCCATGAATTCCGCGCCAGTGACATGGGCCTTCAGCCCATGTCCTGCCTCGGCCCCGACCCGCAGATGCTGCGGGCGGATACCCAGCGTCACATGGCCTGCCGGATCGCGCAGGCGTGCCATCAGTTCGTCAGGCAAGGCCAGCGCCTGATCGCCGATGTGAAAGCTGTTCCCGGCAAGCCGCCCCGCGATCAGGTTCATTTCGGGACTGCCGATGAACCCCGCGACAAAGGCGTTGGCAGGCCGGTCATAAAGCGTCTTGGGATCGGCCACCTGCATGATGTGGCCATCCTTCATCACGCAGATCCGGTCGCCCATGGTCATCGCCTCGGTCTGGTCGTGGGTGACGTAGATCACGGTCGAGGACATGCCTTCGTGTTTCAG
Source organism: Yoonia sp. 72 (assembly GCF_034652275.1). NCBI lineage: Bacteria > Pseudomonadati > Pseudomonadota > Alphaproteobacteria > Rhodobacterales > Paracoccaceae > Yoonia > Yoonia sp. 72. The sequence goes on from NZ_JAXIWG010000001.1 coordinate 768,135, forward strand.
CCGCTTGTGCAGGTCCGTGATGCGCACCCGCATCGAGGCGCGCAGCTTGGCGTCGAGGTTGGACAGGGGTTCGTCGAACAGGAACACTTGGGGTTCCTTGATCAGCGCGCGCCCCAAGGCCACGCGCTGCGCCTGACCGCCCGACAACTGCTTGGGCAGCCGGTCGAGCAGTTCCTCGATCTCCAGAATACGCGCGACATCCATCGTCTTGCGTTCGATCTCGGCCTTGGACGCCCCTTGCAGGCGCAGGCCGAACGACAGGTTCTTGCGCACCTTCATATGCGGGTAAAGCGCATAGTTCTGGAACACCATCGCGATGCCCCGTTCGCCGGGTTGCAGCCGGTTGACCACGCGGTCGCCGATCACGACCTCCCCGCCAGAGATGCTTTCCAGCCCCGCGATCATCCGCAAGGTCGTGGATTTGGCGCAACCGGACGGGCCGACAAGGACCATGAACTCGCCGTCGTCGACATCGAGGTTGATGCCATGCACCGCCTTGAAGGCATTGGCGTAGATCTTTTCAAGGTTTCTGATTTGCAGGCGGGCCATGGGTTATCCTTTCACTCCCCCCACCGAGATGCCCTCGATGAAGTAGCGTTGTGCAATGAAGAAAACGATCAGCGCTGGCAGCAGGGCGAACACGGACATCGCAAGGATGCGGTTCCAGTCGAAGGCCTCGGTCGTGTCGATCGACAGTTTCAGCGCAAGGCTGACGGGGAAACTGTCGACCGAGGACAGATAGATCAGCGGACCCAGAAAATCGTTCATCGTCCACATGAACTGGAACAGCGCGACCGAGATCAGCGCCGGTGTCAGCATCGGCACGACGATATAGATCAGCGTCTGGAAACTGTTGGCCCCATCGACGCGCGCGGCCTCTTCCATGTCGCGTGGAATGGCGCGCAGGAACTGGATCAGCATGAAGACAAAGAACGCATCCCCCGCAAAAGCCGAAGGCACCCAAAGCGGCAGGTAGGTGTCCAGCCAGCCCAGATCACGGAACAAGATGTACTGCGGCACCCGTGTCACCACGTTGGGCAACAGCAGCGTGGCGATCAGGCTTGCGAACAACAGTTTTTTGTAGCGGAACTCGAACCGCGCAAAGCCATAGGCCACCAGCGCGCAGGAAATCACCGTGAAAACCGTTTTCGGCAGGATGATCAGGAACGTGTTCCAGAAGAACCGCCCGAAGGTGTAGGGCGTCGATGTCTCCCAGCCTTTGCGATAGCCTTCCAGCGTCGGTTCCTGCGGGATGAACCCGATTGAGCTGAAAATCTCCTGATTGGACTTGAACGAGGCCCCCACCAGCCACAACAGCGGATAGAGCATCAGAAAACCCACGAAGATCAGCAGCGAATACCGCAGGAAGGCGGACAGCCGCTCTGCACGCCGGTCCTCGGGCTTGAGAATGATGGTGCGTGCGGGACCTGCGGGCGTGAAGGTTGTGTCAGGCGTGCTCATGCGCTCAGCTCCTCTTGTCGCCAGCGTAATAGACCCACTTTTTCGACGACCAGAAGGCGACGAGGGTCAGGACCATGATGATGACGAACAGAACCCAGGCGAGCGCAGAGGCGTAGCCCATGTTGAAATTCTTGAACGCTTCGTCATAGATGTAGAGAGGCAGCAGATAGGTGGACCGCAGCGGCCCGCCGCCGGTGATCACATAGGGTCCGTTGAATTCCTGGAACGCCTGCACCATCTGCATGATCAGGTTGAAGAAAATCACAGGCGTGATCAGCGGCATCGTGATGTGCCAGAAAATCTGCCATTTGTTGGCCCCTTCGATCGCCGCCGCTTCGTAAAGCGATTTGTCGATCGACTGCAAAGCCGCCAGAAAGATGACCATGGCCGATCCGAACTGCCATGTCCGCAGCAAGGTGATCGTGAACAGCGCGTTGACCGGATCGCCGAACCAGTTGACCGGTTCCAGCCCGATCGTCGTCAGCACCAGATTGATCAGCCCCGCATCCGCGAATATGTAGCGCCACAGCACCGCGATCGCGATGGACCCGCCAAGGATGGACGGGACGTAATAGGCGGTGCGGAAGAAGCCGATCGCGCGCAGCCGGTAATTCAGGATCACCGCGATGAACAGGGCGAAGGCCAGTTTCAGCGGCACCGTGATCAACACATAAAGCAAGGTCACGTTCAGCGACCGCTGGAACGTCCGGTCCGACATCATGTCGCGGAAGTTTTCCAGACCGATCCAACTGGGGCTGTTGATCAGGGAATAATCCGTGAAACTCAGATACAGTGACGCCAGAAACGGGATCATGGTAAAGACCAGAAGCCCGATGATGTAGGGTGACAGATAGGCAAGCCCCAAGAAACGGCTTTCCATGGCTCCTCCAGCTCAGATGATGCAGCCCGGCTTGAACACAGCCGCGCGGACAGATTGGTTGCGATCTTCGGGAAGCCGAGGGCCGTGATGACCGGTGCGCCCGAATACAGGGCAGATACCACCAATGGTTGCGATCACACAGGCCATCAAATCGCTCCTCCCTCGATCTGATCGGGTGCCACAAGCTTTCACTTGTCGCGTGTTCGACTAATATGCCAGACTGAAAGCCTGCGAGGGAATTGACAAACAGGCACGAAAAGATGGACGAAATGGAATACGCCAGCCAAAGCCTTTCGCACCGTGCGACACAGGGAAATGGTGTGTTGTCGGGTATTCCCTTGCGCGCGCTGGACCTGACGCTGACAAGGTCTGCGATCCGCATGCGCCATTCGCACAGCTGGTCGATCGAAAAAGTGAACGCATCGCATGATCTTGTGGTCTGCCTGTCGGGGACAGGGCAATACCGGATGGATGGGCAGACCATCCACCTGACCCCCGGCATGGCCATGTTGATCAGGGCAGGCATGCCGTTTGAAGGCTGCAATCCCGATCCCGACACCGTTTATACCGGCCTTGCACAGCATTTCCGGCTCGACCTTTTCGGTCGCCACGACATGCTGGAGCGGATGAAGACCCGCCCCGTCGTACGGTTGGGAAACTGGCCGATGTTGGCCCCGCTGGTCGCGCATTACCGCGCCACAGCACCGGCCAGTTCGACCACACCCGTGATGCATCATACGTTCATGGTGATCCTCAACCAGTTCATCGAGGATGCTTTTATGGGCTGGCAAAACGTGCAGGAAACCGGGCTTGACCAGCCAGAAGGCCTGCCGATGGCCGTGATGATCGCCGCGACACAGATCGCGGCAGACCCGCTCAAGCCCGACCTCGCCGACGATGTGGTCGCCGAGGCCCCCTATAACGACATCTATTTCCGGCGCGAGTTCCGCAGGCGCATTGGCATGACCCCCGCGAAATATCAGGAATTCAAGCGGATGGAGATTGCGATGCAGCTGCTCGAGGCAGGCTACAGCGTCGCGGAAACCGGCCAGCGGCTGGGCTTCGCCGACAGCTATTACTTTTCGCGCCTGTTCAAGCGGCATATCGGCATCAGCCCGCGCGGCTGGCAGGATCAGGTGCGCCGCCGCCGCGACGGCGCATGGCCGCGCGGCGAGGAAGACGGCGAAATCATCTATCCCCTGCGCCCCGATGCGATGCCGCATGTGCCGTGAAAGGCCGCCTGCGCCGCAGAGAGGCACGCGCGTGACATGGGGGGCGCCTGTCGCCGCGCAGGGACCGCTGCAGGAATTGCCGTTGAACGATCCCCTTGTGCGCGATAGCTTCGGGGCGGAACGGGTCGCCGGTGCGGCAGCGGCGCAGATGGGCTGAGTAACGAGCATGACAGGTCACATGCCCATCGCGGTTTACGGCACGGGACGCGCGACCCCTGCCCTGCGCCTGCCGACATCCAAGATCGAAACCGACCGGCACCTTGCGCCGGGCAGTCTGGCGCAGGCAACAGGTGTTCTGTCCCGCCACGTTTGCAATACCGAGGACCAGATCAGCCTTGCCGTTACCGCCTGCCAATTGGCGCTGGAGGATGCAGATACAACGCCCGACCAGATCGACCTTGTCGTCTTCGGCGCGGCTGTCCCCTATCAGCCGATCCCCGCGACAGCCCCTTTGGTGATGCGCGCGCTTGGCATGGCGGACGGGTCCGCCGCCGCCTTTGACGTGAACGCGACCTGCCTGAGCTTTATTGCCGCGTTCGATCTGGCCGCGCGCCAGATCGCCACGGGGGCGGCCCGCCGCGCGCTGGTTGTCTCGTCCGAGATCGCCTCGCGCGCACTGCCGTGGGAGGATGATATCGAGACCGCCGCCTTGTTCGGCGACGGTGCCGCCGCGATGGTACTGGGGGCCGCACCGACAGGGTCGGCCGCCTGTCTTGCCGCGATGCAACTGCGCAGCTATCCCTCCGCCTATGATGCCTGCACGCTGGGCGCGGGCGGCACGCGGTTCGATTTCCACAATGATCCGGCAGGTTTCGCCGCCCACGCCAGATTCGCCATGGATGGCAAGGCGCTGTTCCGCCTGACAGCCCAGCATTTCAAAGGCTTCGTCGCCGACCTTCTGGCTAAGGCGGACTGGCGGCAAGGCGATGTCGCACTGGTCGTGCCGCATCAGGCGAGCCCTGCAGGGCTGGCGCATATGATCCGCCAGACGGGTTTCGCGCCTGCACAGGTCGTCGATATCGCCGCCGATTACGGCAACCAGATCGCGGCCTCGATCCCTTTTGCCTATGACCTTGCCCGCCGCGAAGGCCGGATTGGGGCGGGCGACAAGGTGCTGCTGCTGGGGACCTCGGCGGGGGTGTCCTTTGGCGGTCTGGCGCTGGTGGCCTGACGCATGGCGGTGCTGGTCACAGGGGCGACGGGGTTTCTGGGCGGCGCGCTGTTGCGCCATCTGGCGGACAGCGGACAGCCCGCCATCGGACTGGGGCGCGATGCCGCACGGATCGCAGACTTGCGCGCCCAAGGGCTCGATATGCGCACCCATGACCTGACCCGCCCGCTTGATCCTGCCGCTTACGCAGAGGTGACGGCGATTGTGCATAGCGCAGCCCTCTCCGCCCCTTTCGGGCCAAGGCGGGATTTCATCGCTGCCAATGTCATCGCGACGCGCAATGTGGACGCTTTGGCGCAGGCGCTGGGGGTGGAGCGGCTGGTGCATATCTCCAGCGCATCGGTCAGTTTCGCGCCGATGGACCAGTTGAACGTGGCCGAGGATGCGCCCCTGCCGCGCCCCTTCAACCCCTATGCCGCAACCAAGGCAGAGGCTGAACGGATCGTGCTGGCCGGTCCCACCTCTGCCATCGTGCTGCGCCCGCGCGGGATTTACGGCGCAGGCGACACAGCGCTTTTGCCGCGTCTGTTGCGGGCCGCCGCGCGTGGCCCGCTGCCGCTGCTGCGTGACGGGCGGGCGCGCATCGACCTGACCCATGTCGATGACGTCGTCAGCGCCGTGATGGCAGCTTTGCAGGCCGGACCCGCCGCGAGCGACCAGATCTTCAACATCACCGGTGGCGAGGTGATCCCCGTGACCGAGATCGCGACCCGCGCCTGTGCCGCCGCAGGCCAGCCGCTGCGCTGGCGCAAAATGCCGCTTCGCCCTGTGATGGCCGTGGCCGGTGCGGTCGAGATGGCAAGCCTGCTTTTGCCGCACCGCCCCGAACCTGCTGTGACGCGCTATGGTCTGGCGCTGTTCGCCTATGCGCAAAGCCTTGATATCAGCAAGGCGCGTGACGTGCTGGGCTGGTCGCCGCAGGTGTCATTTGCGGACGGACTTGACCGCACGTTTCGAGGGCAGCCATGACCGCGCCCGTCTTTGCCAACAGCGCGCTGGTCAAGGCCCCCGAAAGGCTGGTCCTGCGCGGCGCACCTTGGCGGCAACGTGCGCTGTGGGTGCGCTATGGGCTCTATCTCAGCCCCGTTGCGGGGCCGGTCCTGATCGACACGGGCTATACCGCCCATGCCCTGCAAGCGGCAGGGCGCAGTGCGGCCTTGCGGTTTTATGGCCGCGCGCTGGGGGCGCATCTGCTGCCCGACGGACAGCCAGAGCCGTTTCTGGCGCGCCACGGGTTGCGGGTTGACGATATCACAACCGTGATCGTCACGCATTTCCATGCCGATCATGTCTCGGGCCTGCACCTGTTCCCCAAGGCGCGGTTCATCGCAGGCCGCGCGGGATGGGACGCGCTGCGCGGCGCCGGCAGATGGGGCAACCTGCGCCATGCGGTGTTTCCCGAACTGCTGCCGCCCGATTTTGCAGAAAGGCTCGACCTGATCGAAGACAAGCCGCTGGTGCAGACAGACCTTGGCATGGCCCATGATCTGCTGGGCGACGGGGCGCTGCTGGCCCTAGCCCTGCCCGGTCATGCGGTCGGGCATCTGGGGCTTTTGTTCGCGGCCTTGAAAAAGCCGCTGCTTTACGCGGTCGATACACAATGGATGCTGGCTGCCCTGCCTGCGGCGCGGCGTCCGGGGCTGCCTGCGATGCTGGTGGCGACCGACCGCGCGGCGCATGCAGGGTCCTGCGATCTGGTGGCGGGCGTTGCGGCATCGGGCGGTGATGTGGTGCTGTGCCACGACCCCGCGCCCACCCGCTATGACGAGCCGGACCCATGCGCCTGATCCGCGAGGCCTTGGGCAGCTACCTGACCACCCGCCGCCTGTCCGCCCTGTCGCGGACGGATTTCGAGACGGCGCAAGCCCAAGCGCTACGGCACTGGCTGGACCACGACCTGCCGCAAGTCCCAGCCTTTGCCCGCGCCCCGCGCGATCTGGCCCTGCTGCCGGTGATGGACAAGGCCGCGCTGATGGCCGATTTCGCCAGCTACAACCGCGCAGGCATTACAGCCGATCAGGTCCGCGCGGCACTGGCGTCGGAGTGCAAGGTCGGACCGTTCACCGTGGGTGCGAGCACCGGCACCAGCGGCAACCGCGGCTATTTCGTGATCTCCGATCTGGAACGCTATCGCTGGCTGGGCGCGCTATTGGCCAAGGCGATGGCGGGGCTGTTGTGGCGGCCGCAGCGCGTGGCGATCATCCTGCCGCAGGACACGCGGCTGTACAGCAGCGCGCGGTCGGTGCCGTTTCTGCAACTGCGGTTCTTTGCCCTGACCCAAGGGGTGGAAGCATGGCGCGACACGCTTGCCGCCTATGACCCCACGGTGATCGTGGCCCCGCCCAAGGTCCTGCGCCACTTTGTCGAACACGGCCCGCGCCTTGCCCCGCGCCGCATTTTCAGCGCAGCCGAAACGCTCGACCCCGTGGACCGGCATGTGATTGAGGATGGTTTTGGCCTGATGCTGGGCCAGATCTACATGGCGACTGAAGGGCTGCTGGGTGTGACCTGTGCGCATGGCCATCTGCATCTGGCCGAAGATTCGGTTGCTTTCGCGTTCGAGCCTGTGGGGGATGGTCTTGTCTCGCCGCTGATCACCAGTTTTCGCAGGCAGGAACAGATCCTTGCCCGCTACCGGATGAACGACCTGTTGCGCCTGTCAAACGAGCCCTGCCCCTGCGGATCGCCCTTGCAACGGGTGGAAGAGGTCGTGGGGCGCATCGACGATTGTTTCCGTTTTGGCGCGGTGCTGGTGACACCCGATGTGCTGCGCAATGCCGTGGTGCAGGCGGATGCACGGATCACCGATTTCCGCGTGATCCAGACTGCGGATGGCGCGGTGACGCTGGTCCTGCCACATAGCCTTGCGCCTGATGCTGTCGGCGCGGCGCAGGCTGGCGTGCAGGCGGCACTGGCGCGCCTTGGGGTGCAGCCTGTCATCACCGTGACGCGCGACGGGCTGGCGCTGGACGTCAGCCGCAAATTGCGCCGCGTGGAATGCCGTTTGGGTGCTGGCGCATGACCCCCGAACGGGTGGCGAACACGCCAGAGATGGTTGCGGCCTTCGTCGCCCTGTTTCAGGCCCATCCCGTGCCGGACCTGATCGCCAATCTGGACACAACCGTGGACCTGATCACCGTTGCGGGGCGCGCCTATCCGCTGACGGTCAACGACCGCGCCCAGCGCGGCAATTGCTATATTTGCAATCCGGTCACCGCCTATATCGACTATGCCATCGACGAGACCCGCCATTTCCGGTCGCATCCCGCGCTCAAGCTTGCGGTTACCGCGCTGATCCGCGCCTGCGCGCCCGTGGTCCGCGCCAGTGGCATCGACCATCAGGTGCAGATCAACAACTGGCTGTTTTCGACCAATCCGGTCCCGACGCTGACACCAGAAGCGGTGACCGACCTGCGCGACAGCCTGACAGCAATCCATCCCGACCGCGCGCTGGTGCTGCGCTCGCTCAATCCCGTGGCGGACGGGGCCACGATAACGGCGCTGCGTGCGGCGGGGTTTCAGTTGCTGCCCGCGCGGCAGATCTATCTGTTCGACGGTGCAGCCTTTGCGCATCACAGCGCCAATATGAAACGTGACCGGCTGGTGCTGGCGCGGACCGATCTGCAGCTTGTTACTGATGACGAGTTTACAGAGGCTGATTACCAGCGTGCAGCCCGGCTTTATGACATGCTCTATATCGACAAATATACGCCGCTGAACCCGCGCTACAGCGCGCTTTACCTGCGCCGGATGCACCGCGCGCGGCTGATGCGGCTGCGTGGCCTGCGGGCGGCAGATGGCGCACTGGTCGCCGTGACAGGGCTTTTTGCCAACGGGCGCACGCTGACCCAGCCCGTGGTCGGCTATGATACCGCGCGTCCGCAGCAGGACGGGCTTTACCGGATGGTCATGGCATTGGCGCAGGATATCGCGATCCGCGAGGGGTTGTTTTTCAACATGAGCGCGGGGGCCGCCGCCTTCAAGCGGCACAGGCAGGCGGTGCCGGTGATCGAATACACGGCTGTCTATGCCGCCCATCTGCCGCGCCGTCAGCGCATTGCGGTCGGTTTCATGGAAAAGGTGCTGCGCCGGGTCGGCATCCCCCTGTTGCAAAGGTTCGGGCTATGAGCGGCGATCACTGGCAGGCCGTCGCTTTGTCGCGCGATGTAGGCAAGCGCCCTATACGGGTGATGCATGAAGGCGCGGCAGTGGTGCTGTTTCGCGCGGATGGCAAGATCAGCGCACTGGCGGACCGTTGCCCGCACCGGATGGTGGCGCTGTCGGGCGGGCGCGTGGTAAATGGCGCGCTGGAATGCCCCTATCACGGCTGGCGGTTCGGCGCGGATGGGGCTTGCATGGCGATCCCCGGCCATATCGGTGATCTGCCGCGCGCCCGTGTTGCGCGCTATGCCGCGCTCGAGGCGGAGGGGGCGGTTTTCATCGCGCGCGGCGTGCCTGATATGCCGCCCTATACCCATGTCATGGCGGGCCAGTCGCCGGTCCTGCGCCTTGTCAAAAGCAGCGCGCGGGGGCGGCTGGTGGATGTGGCCGAAAACATCCTTGATGCGACCCATACCCATTTCACCCACAAGGGCCTGTTGCGTGGCCTGTCCGCCAAACGCCAGCGCGTGCAGGTCACGGTCACGGGCGGGCTGGACTGGGTCGAGGCCAGCTATTCCGGCGAGGAGAAACAGGACGGGCTTGTCAGCCGCCTGCTGGACGGGGCGCGGGTGCGCACCGTAGGCCGCTATCGCCACCCCGGTATTGCCGAACTGGAATATTGGGGGCCGCGCGGGCTGGTGCTGGCCACGACCTTTCATCTGCGGCAGGCGGATGAGGACATGGTCGAAGGGATCGGCTGGCTTGCCGGACCAAGGCAAGGGTTGTTGGGGCAGATCAAGGCGCTGGCCTTCAAGCCGCTATTCAACATCGCACTGGCGCAGGACCGTCGCGTGCTGGCGTCAGCCCATGACAACGCGCGGCTGGCCGGATTTCCGGCGCCGGTGATCGGCCCGCTCGATTTTCTGCGCCGCGACATTGCGGCGATGGTGGCGGGCGACCCACCCGCCGCAGCGACAGCGCCACGGCAGTATCAGATCGACCTTTGATCCGGTCCGTCCCATTCGATATCACGGGTCGCGGCCTTTTGCAGGCTGACGCGGTCCCGCAGCGCGATGCGGGCGATCTCGGCCAAGGGGCGTAGTTGCTTGGCAATGCCGAAACGGTCGCCTGGCCAGTCCATCACATCACCGACCGTCGCGCGCGCGTGGCGCAACGCCTGCCAGCCGCCTTTGCGCATAACCTGCGGCAGGCCGTAAAGCCAGACGGCCAGCGGCACGCCTTGCGGCTGCGTCACATCCGGCACCGCTGTGCCTTTGCCGCTGATCGCCGCCGCAATGGGTGCGGGATCGCGGAAAAAATGCAGCCCGCTGGTCGCACGCGGGTTGCATTCGATGGGCAGGACCGTGCCATCGTCCCGCCGGATCAGATCAAAGGATATCTGGCCGGTCCAGCCTGTGCCTGCCACGAACCGCGTGACGAAATCGGTGACACCCGCGTCCTGCACCGCCGCAAAACAGACTGACGCACCCAGACCCGCGCGGATCAGCCCGCGATAGGCCGACAGCGCTGTGACCTTTCCTGCATGGGCCACGGCATAGACGCACAGTTCCTGCCCCGCGATGAAATCCTGCGCGACCCAAGGGGCGGCAGGGCTGGGGGCGATCCGGTCAAGCCGCGCAGGACGGATCATCGTCTGGGTTGCGAAACGGGACCAGACGGGTTTGAACACCAGGGCCTGCGCTTCTGGCACAAGGGCGGTCACATCTGCCTTGGATTGTAACAGCCGGGTGCGCGGCGCGGGCAGGCCGAGCGCCTCGCAGAGCATGATGAAGCGGTGCTTGTTGTGGACCTGTTCCAGCAGTTCAAACGATGGGGCGAACAAAGGGGCGGGCATCGGGTGATCGCGCCAGATTTGCCCCAGATAGAGCACCTCTTCGCAGGTCGGGATCACGTAGTCGATGCGCTGGTCGCGGAGCAGCCGCTGCAAAGCCTCTGCCGCCGCGCCCATCTCAGCCCGCAGCGATGGCAGCAGATGACAGCCCTGATGCAGCACGGATGCCGCAGACAAGGGCTGGCGCAGGCTGTCGGCCAGATGCACCTCATGGCCCGCCCCCGCCAGAAGGCGCAACAGATGCAGCGCGACGGGTGCGCGCGCGCCGGTGATCAGGACGCGCAAAGCCTTTAGCCCCCCGCGACGGTGAAGGCGGGCGTACCGTTCCAGACCAGCCGCCAACTGGCACCCGGACGCACGTTCTGGATGATGCCAGGGTCGAAGGCCACAAAACAGCGCCCGCCCGGATGTCGCACGGACGGATAGATCAACCCGCGATGCCCATCGGCGCGCAAGGTCGCGGCAAGGCGTTGGCCTGCGGGATACCCGCGCGCTGTGTCGGCATCGAGGGCGGGATGCGCCTGCCCGTGCAGATCGGGAAAATCACCGATGAAATCGGCCAGCAATTCGACATAGCGCGCTTCGTCCTCGTACCGCCCGATGAACCCCAGTTCGCGCGAGCGGTGATACCCAACCTCTTGCGCGCTGGTCAGCATGTCCCAAGCACAATACCACGCGCCGCGGTCGCCGGTATTGAACCGGTTGCCCGTCGGGCGGGTATAGGTGAAAGCCGCGTTGATATGGCTTTGGCCGTAGAGTTTCAGGTCCTGCGACCGGCGTGCAAAAGCTAGTTCGCGCCGGTCAAGCGCGGCGCTGCCCTCGCGTTCCGCGATCAGGCGGGCGCTGGTCTCGCCCTCGATGGTGGCAAGAACGGCGGCCTCGTCGTCCGTATCGACCAGCCCGCGCAGGACGGGGGGCTTATGATGCGTTTGCGAAATCAGCCGCACAAGGGCGCGGTCGTTGATGGCGGTGATCCTCACACCCCGCCCCGCAAGGCATCGAGATAGGCCCGCACCCGCAGGATTTTCGGCAAACCGCCCGCGATCATCGCATCCACAGGGCGCGCCCCGTCGAATTCCGGCCCGCGGTTGGGCAGTCTGACCCAGTCATCGGCAATAGGCGCGCTGAAATAAAGCTGGAGCGCCTTGTAAATCCCGATCAGCGCGCTGAGCCGCAGCATCTGGTCATGCGTCAGATCACCCGCAAAATCGGGCTTTTTCGCACGCTTCCATGTAGAATCGGACAGATCAGCAAGCCCCGCCGCCTCGCGCAGGGTCAGCGACCAGCCATCGGCGATCCGCCCATAGGCTTTCAGCGCGACCCCCTGCCGATCAGGGGCGGCACGGTCCAGAACAAGGTTTTCCATCACACTCTCCCGATGATCTACGCCATCAGAATAGGATCATATGGACCGAAATTCAAGTCCATATGATCTAATCGAGCAGAACTAGCCGATCCGCCCTTCCTCGACCGCGTGACAGGCGACGCCGTTGATCACCTTTGGCACATCGCGCTTGCAGCGGTCATTGGCAAAAGGACAGCGCGGGTGGAAGGCGCACCCGGACGGCGGGTCGATAGGCGACGGAATTTCGCCTTCGACCTGTTTGCGCCGCCGGCCTGTCATCTCGATATCGGGCACGGCATCCAGCAGCATCCGCGTATAGGGATGTTTGGGCGCATCGAACAGCGCGCCCGCCTCGGCGACTTCGGCCAGACGGCCCAGATACAGCACGCCGATGTCGTTCGCCATGTGCCGCACGACCTGCAGGTTATGCGAGATGAACACATAGGTCAGGCCGAAATCCTTTTGCAGGTCCTTCATCAGGTTCAGGATCTGCGCCTGCACCGACACATCAAGCGCCGATGTCGGCTCGTCGCAGACGATGAAATCGGGGTTGGCGGCAAGCGCGCGTGCAATCGCGATGCGCTGGCGCTGGCCACCCGAAAACTGGTGCGGGAATTTCACGCCATCCTCGGGGGCAAGGCCCACAAGGGTCAGCAATTCGCCCACGCGCAGGCGCTGGTCGCGGTTGCTCATCCCGCGCTCGAACACGCGCAAGGGTTCGGCCACGATATCGACGACCCGCCAGCGCGGGTTGAGGCTGGCCAGAGGGTCCTGAAAGATCATCTGGAACCGGCGGCGCAAGGCGCGCGCCTTGGCCCCTTTCAGCCCGTCCTTGAGCGAGGTGCCGTCAAACACGATATCGCCCTTGCTGGGGGCGAGAAGACCCACGATCAGCCGCGCGATGGTGGATTTGCCTGACCCGCTTTCGCCGACAAGGGCAAAGGTTTCGCCCTGCTTGACGGTGAAGCTGACGTCATCAACGGCGTTGACATAAAGCTTGCCGGTGCCTTCGATCTTGCGGTTCAGCCAGGGCTGCGACACGTCAAAGCGGCGCGACAGGCCGCGGACATCCAAAAGCGTCTTGGTCATTCTGCGCTCTGCCTTTCTGCGGCTGCGGTCGTGCCGTCCTGCGGCGGATAAAGCCAGCAGGCCACGCGGCGGCCGGGGGCTGTTTGCACGGCCTGCGGCTGGTCGATGCGGCATTTGTCCATCACATGCGGGCAGCGCGGGTTGAAGGCGCAACCGCGCGGGATGGCCGACAGGCGCGGCATCGATCCGGGGATCTGGGTCAGACGCTCAAGGTTCGCGCCCAGACGCGGGATGGCACCCATCAGGCCGGATGAATAAGGATGCTGTGCGTCCTTGATTACGTCGCGCACGGGGCCGATTTCCGCGATCCGGCCCGCATACATGACCGCCACACGGTCCGCGGTTTCGGCGATCACACCCATGTCATGCGTGACCAGCATGATCGCCGCCCCGTTTTCAGCGCAAAGCCGTTTCATCACGTCAATGATCTGCGCCTGCACCGACACATCAAGGGCGGTCGTCGGTTCATCCGCGATCACCAGATCAGGCCCTGCGCAAAGTGCAAGCGCGATCACGACGCGCTGGCGCATACCGCCCGAAAACTGGTGTGGATAATCATCGATCCGGCGGGAGGCATCAGGGATGCCCACGTCGTCCAGCAATTGGACCGCCTTCTTGCGTGCCTCGGTTTCCGACAGCGGCAGGTGGGTGCGGATCGTCTCGATCAACTGTTCGGAAATCCGGTAGAGCGGGTTCAGCGATGTCAGCGGGTCCTGAAAGATCATCCCGATCTTGCGGCCACGGATCTTGCGCATCTCGGCATCGGGCAGGTTGTCGATGCGGCGGCCTTGCAGGATCACCTCGCCGTTTGCGATGCGGCCCGGTCTGTCGATCAGGCGCATGATGGCGGCCCCTGTCATCGACTTGCCGGCACCCGATTCACCCACCACGCCCAGCACCTCGCCGGGCATGATGTCGAACGAGATATCCTGTACGGCGGTCAGGATGCCGCGGCGCGTGGGGAATTCCACCGTCAGGTTGCGGACGGACAATAGCGGTTCGGTCATAACGTGTCCTATCGCAGCTTGGGGTTCAGCGCGTCGCGCAGCCAGTCACCCAACAGGTTGACCGACAGCGCCAGCGCGATCAGCGTCATGGCAGGGAAGAACAGGATCCACCATTCGCCCGAGAACAGGAATTGCTGCCCGATACGGATCAGCGTGCCCAAGGATGGCTGTGTCGGCGGTACACCCACGCCAAGGAAGGACAAGGTTGCCTCTTCGATAATCGCCAGAGCAAGGCTGATCGTGCCGATCACCAGCACCGGCCCCAGCACGTTGGGCAGCACATGGCGCAAAAGGATCAGGATGGGATGCACGCCCATGATCCGCGCGGCGGAAACGTAGTCTTTCTGCCGTTCCACCATCGTCGCCCCGCGCACAGTGCGCGCGAATTGCGCCCAGTTCGACAGGCCGATGGCAAGGATCAGCACCCAGACCGCCATGCTTTCCTGCTGGCTGGCGGGGATCAGGCCCCGCGCGATCCCGAAGATCAGCAGCGCGATCAGGATCGCGGGAAAGGACAGCTGGATATCGGTGACACGCATGATGACCGCATCGATCACGCCGCCATTATACCCCGCAATCAGCCCCAAAGACACGCCCAGCGTCATCGCGAACAGCGTGGCCAGCACGCCCACGAACAGCGATACACGGCTGCCGTACATGATCGTGGACAGCACGTCGCGGCCTTGGTTGTCGGCGCCCATCAGAAAGTAGTTGTCTGTGAAAGCCCCCGTGCTAGCAGGCGGGGTGAACCCGTCCATCAGGTTCAGGCTTGCGGGGTTGAACGGATTGTAGGGCGCGATCCAAGGGGCCAGAACGGCCATAAGGACCAGCGACAGCGCCACCAGCGTGGCCACGACTGTCACAGGCGAGGTGCGCCACGAATAAAAGATGTCACTGTCGAGCGCACGCGCCAGTCGGCCCTGCGCCTGAACGGGCACGATCAGGTCCTCGGCGGGGACGTCTTTGACAAGGTTGGGGTTTTCCATGGTTTACTTCCCTGCCCCGCCATCGACGCGCAGACGCGGATCGACAACGTAATACAGAATATCGACGACAAGATTGATCAGCACGAACACAAGCGCGATGAACATGAGATACGCGGCCATCACGGGCACGTCCACGACCTGCACCGAGACGATGAACAGCGACCCGACACCCGGCCATTGGAACACGGTTTCCGTCACAATCGCAAAGGCGATGACCGACCCCAGTTGCAGGCCGGTGATGGTGATCACGGGCACCATCGTGTTCTTGAGCGCATGGCCGAAATTGATCGCGCGCTGGGTCAGGCCGCGCGCCTTGGCAAAGCGGATATACTCGGTGCGCAGCACTTCCAGCATCTCGGCCCTGACCAGCCGCATGATCAGCGTGAGCTGGAACAGCGACAGCGTGATCGCGGGCAGGATCAGCGATTTCAGCCCGCTTTCAGTCAGAAAGCCGGTGCGCCACCAGCCCAGATCCACGACCTCGCCGCGCCCGAAGGACGGCAGCCAGCCAAGTTCGACCGCAAAGATATAGATCAGCCCGATCCCGATCAGGAAGGTCGGCAGGCTGACGCCGACCAGCGACAGCGCCATGATCCCGGCCGAGGACCAGGCTTTGGGCCGCAGCGCGGTATAGACGCCGAAGATCACACCGAACACCAGCGCGATGGTGGCCGACACCAGCGCCAGTTCGATCGTGGCGGGCAGACGGCTCAGGATCAGCTCGGTTACGGGTTGTTGCAGGCGGTAGGAAATGCCGAATTCGCCTTGGGCGGCATTGGCGATGAACCGGAAGAACTGCACGATCACGCTGTCGTTCAGGCCCAGCCTTTCGCGCATGATTTCCTGATCTTCCAGCCGCGTGTCCACGCCGACCATGCTGGCGATCGGGTCACCCACATAGCGGAAAACGATAAACGCGATCAGCGCCACAAACAGCATGACGACAACGGATTGCGCAAGCCGTCGAATGATGAAGGCCAGCATCGGGCGACCCCTTCTTGAATGAAAGAACCGCCCTGCACCGGTTGCCCGAGCCAAGGCGGTTCATGGTAACGTGACGGATCAGTCTGCGAACGTGACGCTGGTCAACAGCGGCTGGTTCTCAGGGTGAACCGGCAGGGTGATGCGGTCGTTCATCGCGTAAGCCAAGACCTGATTATGGATCGGCAGCAGCACACGGTCCGCTTTGACCACTTCCCAGATTTCCGCGACCACAGCAGCCCGCGCTTCCAGATCTGTCTCGGTCCCCAGCGACTTGATCATCGCGTCCAGTTCGGGGTTGGAATAAAGACCGCCGTTATAGGCGCCATAGCTGCCTTCTTTCGAATGCACCAAGTCGTTGAAGACATAGGCGGAATCAAAGGTCGGCACGCCCCAGCCCAGCATGTAGAAATCGGTCTCGTTGCTGGTCACCAGCGGCGAATGCTGTGCCACAGGGCGCGAGGCCAGTGTCACGTTGATCCCGATCCGGCCAAGCATGCCGACAACGGCTTGGCTGATCGCCTCGTCGTTGACATAGCGGTTGTTGGGTGTGTCGAGCGTGACGCTGAACCCGTCGGGATAACCTGCCTCGGTCAGCAATTCGCGCGCGCGGTCCAGATCGACGGCGGGATAGGCGTTCAGCTCTTCGGTCCAGCCATCCACGAAAGGTGGGTTGGCTACGCCTGTCGGGATCGACTGGCCGCGCATCACGACCGCTTGGATCGCGTCACGGTCGATCGCCAGTTCCATCGCCTCGCGCACGAGCGGGCTGTTGAACGGGTTGCTGTCGGTGATGTTGGACGACGCCAGCGGCTCATCCCCGAACTTGTAGCCGAAATAGATCACGCGGTTCTCGGCACCGGTTTCGATCTTGATGCCATCGGTGCCAGCCAGACGGTCGATGTCCTGCACGGGCACGTCCTGCACGATGTCCACTTCACCCGACAACAGCGCCGCAACGCGCGTCGCGGCATCGGTGATCGGCAGATAGATGATCTCGGTTACTTCAGGCTTGGTTTCAGCCCAATGGTTTTCGTTGATCGTCAGCACAGAGCGCACATCGACTTCACGCGATTGCAGGATGTAAGGGCCGGTGCCATTGGTGTTACGCACGGCGAAATTGTCTTCACCGGCGGCGTAATCCTGCACTTCGACCACGTTGTTCGCCTCGGACCAGTCTTTGTCCATGATGAAGGTGTTGGTCAGGTTGTTGGGATAAAGCGGCGACGGGCCGGTCATGCGGACCTCGACAGTGTAATCGTCAACGGCGGTGACTTCGGCCACGTCCACATGCAACTGGCGCATGTTGGATTTTTCCGACCGCGCGCGGTCGAGCGAGAACACGACATCTTCCGCCGTAAAGGCCGCACCGTCATGGAAGGTCACACCTTCACGCAGAGTGAATACCCAAGTGTCCGGCGCACCCTCCTTGATCGCCCAAGAGGTCGCAAGACGTGGCGTCAACGTGCCTTCGACATCGCGGTCCATCAGCGTTTCATAGACGTGATGGGCAAAGTTATGCGTGACACCCTGGTTTTGCGAATGCGGGTCCAGCGTCAACGCGTCAGAGGCGCGCGCCCAGCGGATCGTTTCCGCCGATGCCTGCGACACGATCAGTGTCGAGGACAGTAACATAGCGGAAAGACTGAGGATTTTTCTGGTCATGTCGAGAATTCCTATTGGATGATTTTCATGCCCGCATCAGACGGCGGTGCTTGGTATCGCGCAACAAAGATGATTCAGCCGCCATTTGCAATGCAAAAGGACAAAGTTACTGACCAATTTTAGGCCGTGCCGCGGTACCGTTGAGCGGGCATCGGGCGCGCAATCCAAGCAGCACAGGGCGATAGACCGCCCTCTGCGCGGTCAGGGGCGACCGACGAATTCGAAGCTGAAAGCGGTTTGCGCCCCTGCGGGCGGCGGCGGGAACGGGGCTGCGCGGCGGATATGGTCCAGCGCCAGCGCGTCGAGCACCGCCGACCCCGAGGAACGCGCGACGCCGACTTCTGCCAGCGCGCCCGAACCCGCGATGGCAAAGCTGACAAGGACCGTGCCGCGTGCGGTCGCGCGTTGCGGGCGCAGGCGCGTGATCTGGCGCAGCACCTGACCGGGATAGGCCGCCGCTGCCGCCTGCCCGCCTGTCGTGTCCGCCGCTGCTGCCGCACCCGCCGCTGCCGCCTGCCCTTGCGCCTGACCTTGCGTACTGCCGCGCGTGGCGTCCGTTTCGGCATTGCCTGCGGGACGTGGGGTAGCTGCCTGTTGCACTGGCGCAGGCCGTGGTGCGGGGCGGGCGACCGGGCGCAGAGATGAAAGAGGCGCCGTGTCAGGCACGGCGCGGGTGACCTCGGGCGCAGCTGGCGGCGCTGTCTCGCGCACTGCAACCGTGGTTGCGGTTGTCGGGACAGGGGCGCTGGCGGGCTGGTCGGGTGCAACCGGCACGGCGAGATCGGCCACGGATGAGGCGGGCAAGACAAGGCTGCGTTCCGCCACCGTCGCTGGCACGGCTGATTGTGCGACCGGGGTAACAGGCACGGCGCCTGCGACGAAATCCTCGAACGCCGCGCCGAGGGCGGCGATTTCAGGCGCACCACCGCCCGCGATCTCGGTCGTCGGGGCCTGCGGCACGACGATCAGCAGGCCCGCTGCATGCAAGGCCCCGGACAACGCAAGTGCCGCCAAACCGCCGCCCATGACGCGCAGCCGGATCATTGTGCCAGCCCCCGTTCGGTGATCAGCCGCACATCCCGACCCGTTTGCGCGCGCAAGGCAGCCGCGACAGCGATCAGGTCGCGTGCGGGCAGGTTGCGGTCGGGCAGGATGCGCAAAGGCCCCTCATCCGCGGCCCGTGCGGCGGCGAATTCTTCCGGCGTGGTTGTCTGGCCGCGCCACAGCACCGCACCATCCGCGCGCAGCACCAGCGCATCGTCGGGCACGCGGGCGCTGGCCAGGTCGGCATCAACCAGCCGCACGTCTGGGTCCACGGGCTGGGCCACCTGCCCTGCGATCAGGAAGAAGACTAGCATCAGGAACACGATATTGATCAGCGCGATGGTGGGTTCGGGCTTGGCGCGGGGCGTTGGGGCAAGGCGCATCAGGTCAGCCTCCGATCAGGCGCAGGCTGACGCCCGGCACTGTCTGGGCCGCGACCAGCACATCGACCAGCCGTTGCGCTGTCACGTCCTCAGACGGGGCAACCAGCACCAGCGCGCCGTCCAGCGTGCCAAGGGCGGCTGGCAATCCGGCCAAAGTGACCTCGGCCACATTCAGCGTGATGGCATCCGCGCTGATGCGCAAAAATGCAGGCGGCGTGCCGTCGGCGGTGGCCCCGCCGGTCGCGGCCATGAAGGGCAGGTCACCGAACCGCGTAAAGGTCGATGACAACATGAAGAACAAGAGCAGCAGAAAGATCACATCGATCAGCGAGGTGAGCGACAGCCGCCGTCTTTGCCGCACGGGTCTAGGCATGGGCCAGACCGCGCGGCACGACGGCATCCCCTTGCGCTGCCACCAGACCGGGGCGCAGCGCACCTTCGATCAACGCCTCGGCCATGCGCCGTTCATGCGCCATGCGGCCTTCGAACCACGACAGGATCGCGCTGACCGGCATTGCCACGGCCAGCCCTGCTGCCGTTGTCATCAAGGCGACCCAGATCCCGCCTGCCAGCACGGACGGATCGACAGTCTGCCCTGCCTCTTGCATCGCGCGAAAGGCCGCGATCATGCCCAGCACGGTGCCGAAGAGCCCCAGCAGCGGGGCCGTCTGCGCCACGGCATCAAGCAGACGAAACCCAGCCTCTAGCCGCGCCAGCCGTCCTTCGGCGTAGGAATAAAGCCTTTCGCGGGCGTCGCGCGCCTGGAAGGCCAGCGCAAGCACAGGCCCAAGATGCGACGGTGCCGCCTCGGCCAACGCCAGCGCGCGGGCGTGTTGGCCCGCATCGGACGCGGCCAGTGCAGCCAGCAAGGGCGCGTGCCGCCCGACGCCTGCGGTATAGAACTGCACCAGTTTCCACAGCACGACCGCGCCTGACAGCACGGACAGCCCGATGATCAGCGCGACGACCCAGCCGCCAAGGTCGATGAAACCCAGCAACGCATCGCGCGCCTGATGAAGATGGATCATTGCATCACCTCCACACCCTCGACCGACCCCGAAACGCGCAGCGCCTGCGCGCAGGTCGCGGCATCATTCGCCCCTGTGCAGGACGCGACACCGTTGACCAGCACCTGCGCGATATCCCCGCAGGCGATCCCCGCCACATCGAATTGCCGCACGCGGCGCGACCCGAGCGGCAGGTCGCCCAGATCGAACAGCGTCAGCGCCGCGACCCGCCCCGCCTGATCGAACAGCACCGTTTCCAGTGCGAGCGCGGTCAAAGGCACCAGCGCATTATCCGCGACAAAGGTCAGGCGGCAGGCGTTGTCCACCGGATCAAGCCGGTTGAGATCGAGCACGATCCCGCCCGTATCCTGTGCCGCCGCAGAACCTGCGACGGCAAGGGCAAGGCCAAGAGTAAAGAAACGCATCCTTACCATGTGAAGGTCCGCGCAAGACTGACCTTGAAGGTGCGCCCGCGCCCTTCGTCCAGCGACAGGTTGTTGCGGTATTCCGTGTCAAACAGGTTTTCGACGGCAAGCTGCACATCGAACCCGTCCAGCGCGCCATTCTCGGGCCGCCAAGTCACAAAGACATCCTGCGTCGTGTAGCCGTCAAACGTGGTCTCGGTAATCGCGCCGGTCGTGCTGCTGCGGGTCGCGGTGGTGATGTCATCGACAAATGTGCCGCGCCAGCCGAACTCCAGCCCCTGATCGGGCAGCCGCCCGCCCAAGGTCAGCGCCAGCGTATCGGCAGGCGTTGTGGGCAAGGTATAGTCGAACGTCCGGTCGGTGCCGCGCACGGTGGACAGGGCAAGCCTGCCGAACACGCTTTGCATATCATAACCGGCCTCGATCTCGGCACCTTCGAATTCGGCCTCGGACAGGTTGGTGAAGAATACCGTGTCGCTGGGGGCGGTGACGCTGACCAGCCCGTCGATCCGGTTGCGGAAGGCGGTCAGTTTCAATTGCAGACTGTCATCCGCCGCAAACAGCCCGTCACGGCTGTAGGTCAGACCCAGTTCGACATTGGTGGCTTCTTCCTTGTCGAGATCAAGTGCAGGGGCCTTGGTGGTCGAGAAGGAATAGAGCTCGTCCAGCGTCGGCAGCCGTTCGGTCCGCGCGACCGACCCGAAAACGGACAGATCATCAGTCACGTCGTAAAGGGCGGCCAGCGTCAGCGCGCTTGCTTCGTCACTCACGTTCTCGCCGCCCGGCACGCCTGCGCCTGCCTCGCGTTCGGCAAAGTCGATGCGCGCGCCGGGGATGATGGTCAGGCGGTCACCGATCACGAATTCGGACTGCGCATAGACGCCGATCTTGCGGTCGGTGCCTTCGGGGTGGAACCCGAGGATACCGGCACTGTCAGCGACACGGTCCTGCGCTGTTGCCTGTACCCCGAAGGTCAGGAAGTTCTGCCAGCCCGCGCCGCTGAAATCGGCGGTGTTTTCGGCCTTCAGCATCGTCGTGCGATAGGCGTAGGTCACGTCGCAGAATACGTTGATGTTGGACGGCGTGCCAAAGCAAGGCTGCGGGTTGCCTGCGCTATTGCGCGCATCCGATTGTTCCACGGTCGTATCCGAATAGGCCAGTTGCACGCGCGGATTAAACCAGCCGCCGCCGAGATGTTCCCATTCCACGCTCAGCGTGTCGTCGCGCACGGACCTGTCCACATTGCCAAAGGCCCCTGCAATCGGATCGCCGCCGCCGGTTTGCGCCAGCGTCGTATCATCCGCGTCCGACGAGAACCGCTGCGCCGACAGCCGCAGGGTCTGCGCGTCGTTCAGCCGGAACGTGCCCTTGAGCAAGGCGGATGGGGCTTCGAATTCACTTCCGACAACCGGATTGCCCGCCCCATCCTCGAAATCCTCGGAACTGCGATAGCCGAGCGCGGCAAGGAATTCGGCCCCCTCGGTCGGCCGTGCGGCATAGATCAGCGACCCGAGCTGGCCGTTGCCGTTGCTTTCAAACCCGTATTTCAGACGCAACGCGCCGGTGCCGTCTGCGGGGATGAAATCGCCCGCATCCTTGGTTTCAAAGTTCACCACACCGCCGATAGCGCCAGAACCGTACAATGTGGCCGACCCCGGCCCGCGCAACACCTCGACGCGGCGGTAAAGCTCGGGGTCCGAAAAGAACGACCCCAACCGGTATTGTTCATAGAATTTCGGCACGCCATCGACGTTCACGATGATCCGTGCCTCTGATGCGGATTGTTCGGTTGCGCCAATCCCGCGGATGTTAAAGGCAAAGCCTAGCGGCCGGTCCGACCCTGCGGTCTGCGCGCCGGGTACGTTGCGCAGGATCTGGCCCACATTCGCCGCCTGTTCGCGGTCAATGTCCTGCTGGTCCAGCACGCTGACCGCCTGAGGCGTGTCGATCGCGACTTTCTGCTGGCCAGCACCAAAGATCAGCCGCCCCAGAAAGGTGCCACTGTCCAGTTGTGTCTGTTGGGCGGCGGCTGTGCCCGCCGCAAGGATCGCTGTTGTCGTCAAAAGGCAGGTCAGGCCCAGCCTGCGGGGGCGCATGCGCAATGTCATTCCGATTCTCCATCCGGATAAAGTGTTTTCGGCTGGCTGTTCGGCTGGCATGTCTCAAGGTGTCTTGACCCCCGACGAGCGGTGTTCTAGTGATCCCGATAGAAACAGTCAAGTACTGCGCCAGATCTTCCAGCCATGCCCTTTGCGGCAACGCCAGATCCGGGACCTCGCGCTTCCACGCCTGCCCCATGCAGGCCCAACGGAGGTCAAACCCATGATTCTATCCCCCGTCCGCGCCGCGGCGATTGCCACCGCCCGTGCCGACAAACCGAAAATGCGCGAACGCGATCTGGCCGATGTGCTGGGCATCCGCGAGGCAGAGATTCTGGCCGCCGATCTGGGGCACGGCGTGCGCCGCATCATCGCGGACCCTGACCAGCTTTTGCCGCGTGTGGCGGCGTTGGGTGATGTGTTGGCGCTGACGCGCAATGATTTCTGCGTGCATGAAAGGCGCGGCCAATACACGGATTTTCATGCAGGCGCACATGCGGCGATGGTGCTTGGCCCCGATATCGACCTGCGCATCTTTCCGCGCCACTGGGTTCACGGTTTTGCGGTGGAACGCACGGGGGCAGACGGCACACGGCGCAGCCTGCAGGTGTTCGATGCTGCGGGCGATGCGGTCCACAAGATCTATCTGGGGCCGGACTCGGACCTTGCCGCCTTTGAGGCGCTGGTCACCGATCTGGCCGTGGCCGATGACGCGCCTTTCGACCTTGCGCCGCGCGCCTTGCCCGAAGCTGTCCGCGTGAACGACGCCAAGCTGGGCGAATTGCGCAGTGCGTGGGAAAAGATGACCGATACCCACCAGTTTCTCGCGCTGACCAGTCGTTTGAAATTCGACCGTCTTGGCGCGAACCGGTCCATCGGTGCGCCTTGGGCTGTGCCGCTGCCGGTCAACGCTGTCGAACAGGCTTTGCGGCAGGCGGGTGCGCAGGGCCTGCCGATCATGGTTTTTGTCGGCAATCGCGGCTGCATCCAGATCCATTCCGGTCCCGTGACACGACTGGAACCGATGGGCCCGTGGTTCAACGTGCTGGACCCGCGTTTCAACCTGCATCTGCGCGCCGACAAGGTGGCCGAGGTCTGGCTGGTGCGCAAACCCACCAAACGCGGCGATGCCATCTCGGTCGAGGCGTTCGACAAGGACGGTCGCCTTATCCTGCAGATTTTCGGCAAACGCAGCGAGGCCGCGACCGATACCGGCGCTTGGGATGCTTTGGCCGAAGCCTTGGCGGGCGAGGTGGTGGCATGATCCGCCAGATCGCAGCCAGCCTTGCGGCGGTGGTGGCACTGGCCCCCGCAGCCTTTGCCGATACCCCGTCGCGCGTTGTCGCTGCGGGCGGGTCGGTCGCAGAAATCATCCATGCGCTTGGCGCGGGCGACCGTCTGATCGCGCGCGATACCACGTCATCTTTCCCGCCCGAGGTCGAAGCCTTGCCCGATATCGGCTATGTGCGCGCGCTGTCGGCGGAAAACCTGATCGCAATGGACCCCGACATGATCCTAGCCGAACATGACGCTGGCCCGCCCGAAGTGCTGGATATGCTGCAGCGGTCGGGCATTCCACTGGTGATGGTGCCCCAAGCGCTCGACCCTGATGGTGTGGCCGCCAAGATCGCAACAGTAGCCGCAGCACTTGACCTGCCCGAGGCAGGCGCCGCCCTGCAAGCCGAGGTCGCAGCACAGCTGGAGGCGGCACGGATCGCGGGCGATGCTTTGCCGACCGCCCCGCGCGTGATGTTCATCCTGTCGATGCAGGGGGGCCGCTTGCTGGTTGGCGGGGAAGGCACTTCTGCCGAGGCGATGATAACGCTGGCCGGTGGCAGCAATGCCGTCACGGGGCTGGAGGGCTACAAGCCGCTGACAGACGAGGCCGCCATTGCCGCGAACCCTGACCTGATCCTGATGATGGACCGAGGCGGGGATCACGCCGTGACATTGGCGGATATCACCGCCCATCCTGCCTTGGGGCTGACCGATGCCGCCCTCAATCGGCGTGTCGTCACGATGGACGGGCTCTATCTGCTGGGCTTTGGCCCGCGCACAGGCGCTGCGGCGCTGGAGCTGAACAGCCACCTGCGCCTGCTGGTAGATGAGGTGAAAGGCTGATGGTCGCCCTTGCCGATACCCCCGTGATGGCGGGCGACCGGTCCCAGCGCGCGCGGCGCGTGGCCTTCGGGCTAGCGGGGCTGTTGGGGCTGACCGGCCTTCTGAGCCTGTCGCATGGCGCGTCGGGCGTGCGCCTCGACCTTGTGCTGCAAAGCTGGCTCGCGGGCGAGGATGTTCCCGCGCGCGACTGGCTGATCCTGTGGGAAATCAGGCTGCCACGGATGCTGACCGGCGTGCTGGTCGGCGCGTCGCTGGCCGTGGGCGGTGCGGTGATGCAGGGCCTGTTCCGCAATCCGCTGGCCGATCCCGGTCTGGTCGGGGTTGGCGCAGGAGCGGGTCTGGGCGCGGTGCTGGCCATCGTGCTGGGCGGTCAGGCGCCTGCATGGGTCGCTGCTTGGCTGGGCTGGAACATGGTGCCGGTTGCGGCCTTCATCGGTGGCTGGCTGTCCACCATGGTGCTTTACCGCGTATCGACCCGCGCGGGGCGCACCTCGACCGCCACGATGCTGCTGGCGGGGATCGCGCTTGGCGCGCTGGCGGGGGCGGCGACGGGGATCCTCGTCTATATCGCCGACGACCGGCAATTGCGCGACCTGACCTTCTGGGGACTGGGGTCGCTGGGCGGCGCATCATGGCCCAAGATCGCGGCGGCGGGGCCCGTTATGCTGCTGGCGCTGCTGGCGGCACCCTTTCTGGCGCGCGGGCTGAACGGGCTGTCGCTGGGCGAGGCTGCGGCCCATCACATCGGGCTGCCGGTGCAAAGGGTCAAGCATGTGGCCATCCTGACCGTCGCCGCCGCGACAGGGGCCGCCGTGGCGGTATCGGGTGGCATCGGGTTTATCGGGATCGTGGTGCCGCATCTGCTGCGGCTGGCGACAGGGCCGGACCACCGCTATCTGCTGGTCAATGCAGCGCTTCTGGGGGCGACCCTGTTGTTGCTGGCGGACCTGATCGCGCGCAGCATCATCGCACCGGCCGAATTGCCCATCGGGATCGTGACGGCCGTGATCGGTGCGCCGGTATTCCTGTGGATCCTGCTGCGCCGCCGTGGATTGGTGGATTTGTGATGCTGACCATCCGCTCTTTACGCGCCTCACTGGGCCGCAGCCCCGTGCTGCACGGGATCACCGCCACCGCCGCCCCTGGCCGGATCGTCGCCGTGATCGGACCGAACGGGTCGGGCAAAACGACGCTCTTGCGCGCTATTTCAGGCGATGTGGCCTATGACGGGCAGATCGCGCTCGACGGGGATGATCTGGCCGACCTCAAACCATGGGAGCTTGCCGCGCGGCGCGGCGTGCTGCCACAAGCGGCAACGCTGGCCTTTCCTTTCACTGTGGCCGAGGTTGTGCGCCTTGGGCTGACCAGCGGCACGCAGGCGGACCGGTCCGACCTGATCGGGCGCGCGCTGGCCGAGGTTGATCTGACCGGTTTTTCAGGGCGGTATTATCAGGAATTGTCAGGCGGCCAGCAGGCGCGCGTGCAACTGGCCCGGGTGCGCGCGCAGGTCTGGGAGCCGGTCGTCGCAGGCCGCCCCCGCTGGCTGTTTCTGGATGAACCTGTCGCCGCACTGGATATCGCGCACCAGATCGGCGTGATGCGCGTGCTGCGCCGCTTTGCCGATGCGGGGGGTGGTGTGGTGATCGTGCTGCACGACCTGAACCTTGCCGCGATGGTGGCCGATGATGTCTGGTTGGTCCATGATGGCCTGTTGCTGGACGCAGGATCGCCCGCGCGGGTGATCGGCGGGCCAGCCCTGGCCGAGGCTTACGGCTGCCCCATCGTCGCAAACCGGCTGCCCGGACCGCAGGCGACCTTTGTGCTGCCGCATGGGCTATGGGCGGCGGCGGGCTGATCTTCAGCAACCTCTGACCGGACTTGCGGTTGCAAACGGTCATGGCACCACAAGACCACACCAGCCCCAAACACGGCACGTTGGACCGCCTGCGCGCCGTCACCAGCCACTTGCCACGCCCGCGCCGCGAATTGCTGCGCATCGGGTTGCAGACGGCGGCGGCGACGCTGGCGACCTATCTGCTGATCGCGGGTATCGACGCGCTCGATCTATCATGGGCGATCATCTCGGCGCTGCTTACCATCGGGATGAGCGCGGATCTGTCCTATACCAATGCGGTGAACCGCACGGCAGGGGCCTGCCTTGGCGCGGTGATCGGCCTGCTCCTCGGGCTGTTGATCGGGGGGGCCGCGATCTATGCGCTGCTGGTGGCGGTGATCCTTGCCAATATGATCGCGACGATCTGGCCAAGCCTGCAATATGGTGCCGTCACCGCCGCGATCGTGGCGCTTGAGCCGGACCCTGAACTTGCGGCGGCCGTGTCGCGGACGGGGGCAATCGTCGCAGGCACGGTGATCGGCGCGGTGGCGAGCTTTCTGGTCTGGCCCGTGCGAGGCCGCGACCGGGTGGAAATCGCGCTGCTGGACACGTTAGGCGATTGCAAAGACCTTCTGACGTTGATCGACCAAGGCGTCAGCACGGATGAGCACGAGGACCGCGACGCCGTGCATCGTCGGTTTCTGCAACATCTGGAAATCGCGCGGTCGCGGGTGGACGAAGCACGCGGGTCGTCTGCGCTAAGGACCGGCACCGGCTTGCGCTCCGCCGTGCGCGGCGTCGAAAGCCTGTGGCACGCGCTTGTGATCCTCGACCGTGCCGTTACCGCCGAACGTGGCGACATAAGCGATAGTGCCCTGAAGTCGCTGGCGCCGGCGGTCGATGCGGTGCAGGACAGCGCGAAACGCCAGATCGACAGCATCATCGCCGCAATGAAAGGGCTGCACGGCGCTGCCCGCGTGCCGGACGATCTGCGCGATGCGGTGGCGCAGGCACGCGATCATGCCGCCGGTCTTGCAAGCAGGAACGCGACGGACTGGCCGCATCAGGCCCGCGCGCTGCATGCGGTGATTTTCGGATTGAACGAAACCGAACGCCAGATGGATCAACTAAGACGCCGTTTGGCACCACCCGACGTCAGGTGAAGGCCAAGGCCGCCACAACGCCAGCCCCGGCGGAGACTGCGCTCAGCACCGTGCCCCATGCCATATCGACAGCCACCATGCGGGCGTGCCAGTCACGCATGACCGTCCAGCTGACCAGCTCATAAGTGCCATAGGCCACCAGCCCAAGCACCGCGCCGTTCAGAAAGGCCAGCGCCGGCGCGCCTGCGACAAGGGCGGGCCAGCCGGCGAACCAGATTATCCCCGCCACATAGAGCAGATAGAACAGTGTCGCAGGCAGTGGGCGTGGCTTGGCAAGCATGGTGCGCCCCAATTGGCGCTCGAAAAGCGGTTTGATGACCTTGGGCAGCATGATCGCATCCGCGATCAGAAAAACGCCGCCAGTCACCAGCACCAGCACGATCATATCCATAAGACTTTCCTTTGGTTGGTCTGTCCGGTTCCAATCCCCGAGCACCCAAGTTGGTTCCGCCAGCCATCACAGGAACCAAATCCGCGACGACGCGTTTGCACACCAAGTCGCCGCGCCCGTTGGCGCAGGTGTCGCACCAGAACGGGAGAGAGCCATGTCGCAAATCAGTCAGGAAGAAAAACGCTATCGCGGGATCGGGGTGGCGGTGGCCGTTGTCGCGCTGTTGGGCTGGCTTTTCGGGGCTTACTTCTGGTCGGTTGCGAACGAGGCCGAGGAGCGGTTGGCGCAGCATGTGGCCCTGCAAGGCACGGCGGAGGAAGTGACGCAGCAGATCGCCATCCTGCGCGACGAGGCCGACGAGGCTCTGGTGATCCGTGATGCGAACGTGGGCGAACGCGACACTGTCGCGGCCGAGCTGGACCAGATGCGCACCGATTTCACGACGCTGGATGAAGATACAGGCGCCCTGCGCACCGAGCGGGAAACCCTGCAGACCGAGCTTGAGCAAGGCCGTACAGAGCTGGCCGAGATCGAAACCGCGCTGTCGGACACCGCAGACCGTACGACGGAGGCCACGCAAGAGCTGTCAGCCATCGGCGAACGGCTTGAAGCTGCCCGCCAGCAGGAAGCCGATCTGCAAGCGACCTTGTCCGCCTTGAATGCAGAGGCTTCCGAGCTGACCGAACAGGCGGCAGGTGCCGAAGCACGTGTGCAAGCGGCCCGCGATGCCGAGGCTTCGCTTGAACAGCGGCTGCAAAGCGCGCGTGACGATCAGGACCAGATCGAAACCGCACGCGACGCATTGCAACAATCTGTCGATACATTGTCGCAGCAGCGCGATGCTCTGGCCGAGGACACGCTGGCTGCCGAGACGCAGGTGCAGGCGCTGCAAAGTATGACGAGCGAGTTGACCGACCTTCTCGCACAGCGCAGCGCAGACCTGCAGGCCATCGAGGCACGGATCGGCGAGATGCAGGCCGCGTCAGGCACCACGATCCGCAGCACCGCCTCCGGCCTCGCCTTGGACACGCCCTACGAACATGAGAATACGCGTGCCGTTTTCTCGGATGACGGTACGTTCGAGATGACGAGGATCAACACCGACCGCAGCGTGACCGGACGGTACAGCATGAACGACGGCAGCATTACCTTCGATGAGGTGGATGGCGACACAGGCTCTGCAGATTTTCCGATGACCTGCGCGATCGCAATCGCCGATGACGGGTTCGATCTGCAGGACGACGACGGATCATGCCCCGTGCTGGATGGCGTGGCGTTCAGCCGCGCTGGCGACTGACCCCTAACGCCCTGTCAGGTAATCGGCCGAAACATAGCCTGTCACGCTTGGGGCATCAGCCAGCGCCACGCGGCACCAGCGCTGCCCCAGTTCGGTCACGCAATTCTGCCGGATCAGTTCGGTCCCATCGGGCAGGCCCATGATGATGTTGAACGCCAGCCCCGGCCCCGCGCGCAGTTTCAGCAAGTCATCGGGGCCTGCACCGGTGACGACCGCATTGCCGTTTGCGCATCCGGCGACCAGAAACAGGGCTGTCACGGAAAGGGCGATTGTCCGGCGCATGATATATCCTCGACTTGACGTGATTGCCGCCCTGTATCGCACCCGCATCTTCGCGGGTGAAGTCCAAAAAGCCGGACCTGCGCGATTACCAGCGCAACAACCTTGGACCAGCCAGCGCACCGATGGCAGCGACGCTCAGGATGGCGGCCCCATAGGCAAGGATGACGTAAAGCACCATGTCGGTATCGCAATAGGCCGAATAGACCGCAGCCGAGACACCGCCCGCCATCAGCCCCGCAATCGCCCCTGTCAGGCGCGGGCGCAACACGGCACCCGTTGACAGCGACCACAAGATTGCAACCAGCAATGGCAGGCCAAGCAGGGGGATCGACACAAGGCAGATCAGCAGACTGGGCTTGGTCAGGGCCATAACCACCCCCGCGACACCGCCGCGCGCAAGATAGACGACCAGCACGACAGCCAAAGCACCGATGAAAAGGCCGATCACCCCCAGACGCCGGTCTGTGCGCATACCGGGATGGGCCAGCGCCATGACACCCGCCCCTGCCAGAACCGCCAGCAGCGCGGGCAGCACGGTTTTCAGAACCGACGCGGATGCCAGCGCTGCGCTAAGGTCGGGACGCGTCCCCCAGAAAGCGATGAACGCCGCCACGCAGATCGCAAGCGCCACAGGAAAGGACCGCGCAAGCCTGTGCGCGACCGTCGGTTGCGGCAGGGTGTCGGCGGCAAGGGCCGCAATCAGGTCGTCGGTCTTCATTCGATCATCCTTTCGCGCATTTGCGCCAGCGTCCGCAGCGCGCGGTGCAAGGCCACGCGCACGGCCCCTTCGGTCATGCCCAGACGCGCCGCCGTCTCGGCCGTGGTCTCGCCGCGCAGGCCGAAGCCTCGCACGATTTCCGCCGCACGCGGGTCAAGCCCGCCCAAAAGCCGCTCGATATCGCGGCCTTCCAGCGGGTCGGGACCCTGCGGCGCGGCAAGCCCGTCCGCGAAATCGTCGATCGCAACCTCGACACGGCGGCCACGGGCGCGGAACGCATCAACCACCTTGTGCCGCGCGATCGCATAGAGCCACGGGCGCAGCGGGGCGGTCTCGACCCATGTATGCCGCTTGGTGTGGATTGCCAGCAGCACGTCCTGCAACACATCCTCGCAGGCATCCTGCCCCAGCCCGCCGCCGCGCGCCTGCACGACGCGGCGCAGCACAGGCGAAATCGCCTGCAGCAGCTGCCGGTAAGCGACGGTATCTCCGCGGATGGCTGCGCGCATCAGGTCTTCCCAAGGGTCTTTGGTTTGCAAGGTCTGATCCCTATTCGCCGCGCGTCCGGCGAATGTTACAGCCACCGACAGCATTTTGCCCAGAAACAATTGGCGCAGCCTTTCAGCCGTTCACGTGCGCGTGACCGCCGTAACAGATCGCCCCCGTCGTGCGAACTGCTTTGCGGGACTGCACTGACGCAGCCCGACAACAGGAGTTTTCTCTCATGACGACCAAAACGCTTTCGCTTTCTCTTGCCGCTTCGCTCGCCTCTGCGCTGACCCTGTCCGCCGGGCATCTGCACGCACAAGAGGCCACCATGGAAAAGTGCTTCGGCATCTCTCTGGCCGGTGCCAATGACTGCGCCGCCGGTCCGGGCACATCCTGTGCAGGCACATCGACCGTCGATTACCAGGGCAACGCCTGGACTCTGGTCGCGACCGGCACCTGCGGCGACATCGAGCTGCCCGCGATGGCCGACGGCTCCGCGCGCATGGGTTCGCTGGAAGAGCTGGACCGCGATCTGCCACCTGCATGATCTGACCTGTCGGGGCGGGGATATCTCCCCGCCCACCTCATCACAAGGATTTCGCCATGCCATCGCTTCCCCGCACCGCCGGCCTCGGTTTCAAGCCGCAGCATTTCACCGAGATGATGGCCACCGACACAATCGGGTTCATCGAGGTTCACGCCGAAAACTACATGGGTGACGGCGGCGCGCCGCATGCGATGCTGGCCGCCCTGCATGACCGCCATGCGGTGTCGATCCATGGGGTCGGGCTGTCCATCGGCAGCGCGGGCGGGCTGGACCCCGACCACCTTGCGCGGCTGCGCAAACTGATCGACCGCTATCAACCCGAAAGCTTTTCCGAACATCTGGCATGGTCCAGCCACGGTGCGGCCTGGCTGAACGACCTGTTGCCCCTGCCCTATACGCCCGAGACGCTGGCCACGATCTGCGCCCATGTCGATCAGGTGCAGGATACCTTGGGCCGCCGGATGCTACTGGAAAACCCCGCGACCTATGTGACCTTTGCCAGTTCCACCCTGTCGGAAACCGATTTTTTAACAGAACTGGTGCGCCGCACGGGCTGTGGCTTGCTGCTGGATGTGAACAATGTCTTTGTCTCGGCTACCAACCACCGTTTTGATGCCCGCGCTTATCTGGCCGATTTCCCACTGTTTGCCGTGGGTGAAATCCATCTGGCCGGTCACGACAGCGAGGAATTGCCATCGGGCACGCTGCTGATCGACAGCCACGGTGCGCCTGTCGCGGACCCTGTCTGGACCCTTTACGCCGAGGTGCTGGCCCGCACCGGCCCTGTGCCCACGCTGATCGAATGGGACAATGACGTGCCCGATTTCACCACCCTGCTGGCCGAGGCCACCCGCGCGAATGCGATCCTGCACGCCGCAGAAAGGCAGCAAACCGATGCAGCCTGACACCCATGCCGCCCAGCAAGAGGCTTTTCAGGCCGCCATCTGGCGGCAGGACCCGCCCGCAGGCCTGACAGCCCCCGCGATGGAAGAGGTGGCACAGCGTTTCGCCGTCTATCGCAACAACGTGCAGCACAGCCTGACCCGCGCGCTGGCGGGGCGGTTTCCGGTTGTCGAACAATTGGTTGGCACGGCTTTCTTTACCGCGATGGCACGTGTGCACATTGCGCAGGAGCCGCCGCAAAGCCCTGTTCTTTTGGGCTGGGGGGCGGCCTTTGGCGATTTTCTGGACGGCTTCGCCCCCGTGGCGCATCTGGCGTATCTGGGGGATGTCGCGCGGCTCGAATATGCGCGCGGTGTTGCCTATCATGCGGCCGACGCGGCCCCTGTCGCAGCCGATGCACTGGCGGTAGCGGAGCTCGCGGCGTTGCGGCTGACCCTGCATCCGTCCGTGCAACTGTTCACGTCACCCCACCCTGCGCTGCAAATCTGGCAAACCCACCAGCCCGGCGCGGGGCGCCATGCGCTGACCGATGGACCCGACCACGCGCTGATCGGGCGCGCGCCGGATTTCAGCATCATCGTCGCCCCTGTCGATATCGGCACCTTTGCCGTGCTGCGCGCACTGGCGGCAGGCGAGACATTGGCGAGCGCCGCGCAACATGCAGACCCCACCGCCGCGCTGACGCTGCTTTTGCGTCACGGGCTGATCACCGCGACACACACAGGAGTTTCCCCATGACCGATGCCACCACCGCCCCGGCCCGCACACCCGCCACGCGCCTGCGCGACATGATCCGGCAGGTCAACAGCCTTGCCGACCATGTGCCCCACGATGTCGTGGCCTTTGCCGCACGGCTGTTTCCGGCGGTCGTATTCTGGCAATCGGCGCGCACCAAGGTCGATGGCTTCACGATCAAGGATTCCACCTATTTCCTGTTCGAACAGGTCTATGCGCTGCCGCTTATCCCGCCTGTGCCCGCCGCTGTGCTGGCGACGGTGGCCGAACATGTGCTGCCCGTCCTGTTGATCCTTGGCCTGTTTTCGCGGTTCTCGGCACTTGGCCTGCTGGTGATGACCGCCGTCATCCAGATATTCGTCTTTCCAGGCGCGTGGGTCACGCATGGTCTGTGGGCGGCAGCCTTGCTTGTCGTACTGGCACAGGGACCTGGCCGGCTGTCGGCCGATTACCTGCTGGGGCTGGATCGCGGGCGGGGGCAGCGCGACGTGGCGTTCTGACGCCTCAGGCGGGAACATTTTCGCGCAAGATGCGCCAAGGGATTGACACTCAAAGGTTGTTATAGCCTACGCTGGCAGCTTAACGGCGGTCAGGATGGGTGGCGGGCGATGGCGATCGGGCAGACGGGCGAGCATCCTGCGGTACATGATGTCCGCGCAGGGTCTGCCGAGACGTTGCAACGTGAAATCAGGATCATGGCGCTGGCGGCCCTGCTGATCTGGGTGGCCATCGGGCTTGTCGTCGCGCTGATCGGCAAAAAGGAATGGGACAGCATCACATCGGTTGTCCAGTACAATGCTGCGACCGTTTCGCGGCTTCTGGCCGGCGAGTCCGACCAATTGCTGTTGTCGGCCGATCTGATGCGCGATCACGCCGCGCGCGTCGTGGGCGACACGGGGCCGTTCATCGCTGACCGCGCAGCGCAAGAAGCGTTGTCGCGGATGATTACCCGCAGCCGCGCCATCGTGTCGATCTGGGTCGGCGACGCGGAAGCAAACGCGATCTTGACCACTCGCGAGTTTCCCACACCAAATCTGAACGCCGCAAGCCGCGACTATTACACCACCGTGCGCGATGATCCCGACCGCTTGTTCATCGGCAACCTGATCGACAACCAGTATCCAGCCGAAGCCTTGCTGATTAACACCAGCCGCAGGCTGTCCGCCGCTGACGGAACGATGCGCGGGTTCATCCAGATCTCGCTTGATCCAGCGACGATCAGCCGGACGTTCCAGCAGGTCGAGATCGGGTTCGAT
Source organism: Yoonia sp. 72 (assembly GCF_034652275.1). Taxonomy (NCBI): domain Bacteria; kingdom Pseudomonadati; phylum Pseudomonadota; class Alphaproteobacteria; order Rhodobacterales; family Paracoccaceae; genus Yoonia; species Yoonia sp. 72. The sequence goes on from NZ_JAXIWG010000001.1 coordinate 802,599, forward strand.
GCCTCGCTGTGGTGGATCGGACCGGATGGTCGCGCGCTGATCCGCGAACCTGCCCTGCCGCCCGAAGATCTTGACGCGCAGATGCCGCAAGGTGCGGCAGACTGGCCCAAAAACTGGCCCAACGACCGCGCCTATGGCATCAGCTCTGCCGAAGCGCTGACAGGACGATCCGGCATCGACGATACCGAGCGGCTGTTCTTCTGGAGCGATGCCCCGCTTTACGGCAGCCGGATCGTCGTCGGCGTCTCGCGCGAGGCGATGGCGGCGCGCTGGATGGCGCAGATGATCTGGACGACGGCGCTGGCCCTTGCCGTGGGGCTGGCTGGCACGGTCATCCTGTGGTTGCTTTACCGGTCGCGCCTGCGCAGCAAGATCTATGCCGCGCGTCTGGAAAACGACGTGCGCGACCGGACCCGCGCACTGGCGCTCGCAATCGAGCAAAAAGACGTCACGATGCAGGAACTGAGCCACCGTGTACGCAACGCCTTTGCGACGATCATTGCGCTGACGCGGCTGATGCTACGCTCAAGCGACACGATCGAGGATTTCCGCAAGGATTTTCCGGCCCGGCTCGAGGCGCTGGCGCGCTGCCATCTGGTGCTGGTCGATGCGCGGGTCCGCGACAAGGCCGAGATCGGCGATCTGGTGCAAGCCTCGCTTGCGCCTTACGAAAACGGGGGCACCGCCGTTACCCTGTCCGGCCCTTCCATCGCCTTGTCGTCGGACGCGACCTTGGGTGTCGGGTTGATCCTGCATGAACTGGTCACCAACGCGGCCAAATACGGCAGCCTTTCGGTGCCGGGTGGTGCGGTCAGCGTCGGATGGGAGATGCAGGATAACGGTATCCGGCTGACATGGCAGGAAACAGGCGGGCCGGCCGTCGCGGCCCCCACGGACAGCGGATCAGGCACACAAATCATCGACCGCGCAGCGGCGATGTTCGGCGGGGCGTTCGAACGCGATTTTGCGACCAAGGGCGTGCAGGCGGTATTGACGATCCCCGCGACATGACAAGCTGGCTGCACGAGGACCGCCTGCAGGCCGTGCTGGCCGCAATCAGCGCGAGCGGCGCGCGGCGCGTGCTGGATCTGGGCTGTGGTGACGGTGATCTGTTCGTGCGGCTGGCGGCGATGCCCGCGCTTGACGATCTGGTGGGGATCGACATCTGCAAAGCCTCTCTCGACCGGCTGCGCGCGCGATTGGCGCGGATGGATGTGACGGCGGGCAAGGTCGATGTGCGCCACGGGTCGATGACCGACCCCGCAAGCGATCTGGCAGGCTATGATTGCGCGGTACTGCTGGAGACGATCGAACATATCGACCCCGATCAGTTGTCGCGACTGGAACGCGCGCTGTTCACGGTGCTGCGCGCGCGCACGGTCATCATCACGACACCCAATGCCGAGTTCAACACGCTGTTGGGCGTGCCTGCGCACCGGATGCGCCACCCCGACCACCGTTTCGAATGGGACCGCGCGCGGTTTCGCACATGGTGCGCGCGCGCGGCCAAGGCGGCGGGATACACGCCTGCGTTTCACGATATCGCAGGCGCGCATCCCACTTTGGGCGGTGCCAGCCAGATGGCGGTCTTTACACGGCCTGCGACTTAGCCGAGGGCTGCACGCACAGCCTCGGCCAGCGGCGTCGTTGGCCTGCCGATCAGCTGACGCAGGGTGCCGGACGTATCGGCCAGCCAGCCTTCACCGGCTTTGAGGTCCACATCGACCAGCACCGCGGCGAAACCGGCAGGCAGCCCGAAGCTTTCCAGAATGCCCTGATACACATCGCCCGGCAGATCGCTATAGGGAATGTCCTTGCCAGTCTGGCGCGACACTTCGGCAGCGATATCGGCAAGCGTGATCGCCGTATCGCCACCAAGTTCGTAAACTTGCCCCGCATGGGCAGCATCCGCCGCGACCACCGCCAGCGCCTGCGCGTAATCGGCGCGGGTCGCGGGGGTAAAGCGGGCCTCGCCCGCAGCGCCGATCATCGCACCGGCGCTGATCGCACCGGCAAGAGTGCCGGTCCAGTTTTCGGTATACCAGCCATTGCGCAGGACCGTGGCGGTCAGGCCCGCATCCTTGATCGCGGCTTCGGTCATGCGATGGTCGGCGGCAATCAGCATAGGCGAGGCATCTGCCTGCTGGATCGAGGTATAGACGATCCGGCCCACGCCCGCCGCCTTGGCCGCGGTGATGACATTGCGGTGCTGGCCGACTCGATCGTTGAAATCGCTTGATGAAATCAGCACCAGCACATCGACGCCTTGCAGCGCTTCGGCCATCCCCTGCGGCGCGGTATAGTCAAAGGCGCGCGCAGCGACGCCAAGGTCGGCCGCTTTGGCAGGATCGCGGACAAGGGCTGTGATCTGGGCAGGATCGGTCAGGGTCTTGAGATGGGCAATGGCCAGACGGCCCAGTTGGCCGGTGGCTCCGGTGATGGCAATGGTCATGAAAAGCTCCGTTCGTTGATGTTGACGGGGCACAGATAACGCGATACGCACGAAACGGAAGTACACACATTTTTGTAAGTATCAAAAACATGGACCATGACCTGATCCCCGATGTTCTGAACGACCGCTGCCCGTCGCGCGCGGTGCTCAACCATGTGACCAGCCGTTGGGGTGTGCTGATCCTGATCGCCTTGCAGGACGGCACCTTGCGGTTCAGCGCACTGCGCCGCCGGATCGGAGGCGTGTCCGAACGGATGCTGGCACAATCGCTCCGCCTGCTGGAGGATGACGGTTTTGTCCGCCGCACAGCCCATCCCGTCGTGCCGCCGCATGTGGATTACGACCTGACGCCGTTGGGGCGCGAGGTTGCGCAAAAGGTGCATGCACTGGCGGCCCTGATCGAAGGCAATCTGGGGCAGATCCTTGCCCAGCGCAAAGCCTGACTTTGGCCCTGCGGTTGAATCTTGGGCCCTGATCGGCGCATAAGCGCGGGACAGCGACAGGAAAGGCAGGACCATATGACCAGAACAGCCATCATCACAGGCGGATTATCGGGCATGGGGCTGGCCGCCGCGCGCAGATTGCATGCGCAGGGGATCACCGTCTGCATCGGGGCGCGGCGCGGGGCGGATGAGGCCGCGATCAAGGCACTGCATACGGCCATCGGTGCGCCGGTGATGACAGGCGCGCTTGATGTGCGGTCCACCGACAGCGTGACCGATTTCGTCGCTTCGGTCGAGGCGGCGCACGGCAAGGTCGATATCCTGATCAACACCGCCGGCGTCTATGAAGAAGCCGCAGTCATCGACCACACAGACGCCCTGTGGGATGCCACCATCGACACCAACCTGACCGGCACGTTCAAGATGATCCGCGCCGTGCTGCCCGGCATGAAGGCGCGTGGCTGGGGACGGATTGTCAATCTCGCCTCGGTCGCGGCCCATCAGGGAATGCCCAACAACGCCGCCTATTGCGCGTCAAAGGCGGGGCTTTTGGGGCTGGGGCGCTGCGTCAGCCTTGAAGGGGCCGCGCATGGCGTAACCTGCGTCAGCATCAGCCCGACATGGGTCGAAACCGAAATGCTCAAGCAGTTCATCGATCAGGAAATCGCGGACACCGGTGCCGACCGCGCCACCGTGCGCGCCAAATACGAGGCGTCCAACCCGCAAGGCGCGCTGGTCCAGCCCGAAGAAATCGCCGATCTGATCGCATTTCTGGTCAGCGACGCAGGCCGCGCGATCACGATGGAGGACATTCAGGTCAACGCCGGATCGCTTTGGTAAGCATTGGCGTCGTCCAGTCGTGTCCGCATCAAGGCGGCCGGGTCCGATAGCGCGGCGAACGGCAGGCGGGTAATCTGCGCCCACATCGCGCTTGCTGCGTCATGCGCGAGCATGGCGGTGGCGTGCAGGACCGACAGGTCGCTTGCTATCAAGGCGCGCTCGGCCTCCGACAGCGGCGCACGGCGCAGCCAATCCGCCACGGGCAAGATCTTCAAGCCCTGCGGCGGTGACGTATAGCTGTCAGGGGTCAGGTTGTAATAGGTCGCGCCTTCCGGCGGTGTCAGCCCCGCCAGAAACCGTGCCGCCGCCTGCACATCGATCATCCGGAAAGTCAGCCCTTCTGGCACTGCCCCCATCCGCGCACAGGCCGCCATGATGATCTCATAGATGTCGTTGGGGTTGGGCGCGCTCAGGTCATAAAGCGAGGGCAGCCGCACGATGGCCGCAGGCACGCCTGATGCCGCGATCTGCGCCTCGGCTGCGATCTTGGCCGCGCCATAGCCGGAACAGTGAGGGTAGATGGTCGTCGGCCCTTCGGGATACCGCCCGCCCTGGTCGGGAAAAACAGCCGAAGAAGACGAGAACCGCAGATCGGCCCCCGCATCGGTGCAGAATTGCAAGACATTGGCGATTCCCGCCCGCGACCAGCTTTCCATATGGTCGCGATCAACCGCCAGATTGACCATCGCCGCGCAGTGGATCACTTGCCGGACGTTTTTTGCCAAGGCGCTGTAATCCGCATCACCCAGCGCAAAACGTGCATCGTCGATGCCTGCAGGCACCAGCACCAGCCGCGCGGGATCAACGCCTTGCTCGGCAGCGATGGCCTGCAAACGGTCCAGCGGGTCGCGGCGCTTGGGCCGGATCAGGCAATAGATCACCTCGTCCTGCGGCAGGACCTTTGCCGCTGCGGCCAACACGCGGCTGCCCAGAAAGCCTGTCGCGCCCGTCAGCAAGATACCTCGGCGGTCAAAGCGGCCCTGCACCTGCGCACTTGGGGTGGTGCCGGACAACAGGTCGTGCAAGCGGCCCAGCGGCACATTCAACGCGAAATCGAAATCGACCGAGCGGCCATAATGCTGTTCCAGCGCCAGCAGAAAGGTCACGGCCATCAGCGAATCCCCGCCTTGGTCGTGAAACGACAACTCGGGGTCGAGTGACGCCGCACCGCAGCCCATGACCAGCGCCGCCTGCACCACTGTCGGCTGCACATCGGTCCCGCCATCATCCTCGGTCGCGGCAGCGCTGATCGGCGGCAACGCCTTGTAATCATACTTGCCCGACACCGGATGCAGCGGCATCGTGTCCAGCCGCACCAGATAGGCAGGCACGCAATAGGCGGGCAGTTCGGCGCGCAGCGCCTGCGACAGGCCCGCAGGCATCCGCACCTGCCCTGTCCCAATCCCCCAGCGATCATGGTTCGCAGCGGTCTGACCGGCATCGGCGCAGTAATAGAACACCAGCGCCTTGCCCTGCCCCGCCACATCCTGCACCCACGGCACCGCCGAGGCGAAGTGCATGAACCCGCGCAGCGAATCCGTCAGCTCGCGCGTCTGGATCGAATGGCCGCGCAGTTTGAGCATATGCGCCACGCGACCCATGACGTGGATCATGCCGTCCTCGGTCACATAGCCTTGATCGCCGGTGTCATAAAGCCGTGTCGCCTGCCCGTCGATGGTCAGGTCACGAAAGCGCAGGGCGGTTTCCTCGGGCCGGTTGACATAGCCGGGGCCAAGCATCCGCGCGCCTTCGAAATGCAACAGGCCGGGGGTGTCGGGCGGGCAAGGCTGGTCATGGTCGTCCAGCACGACCGCGCGCAGATAGGGCATCGCCTTGCCCACGGCGCCGGCGTTGCGCGGACCTGACTGGCCTGACACCTGCGTCATGCAGATATCATGCGTTTCGCAGATCGAATAAAGATTCCAGAGCGTTGCCTGCGGCAGTTTATCCTGTGCCGCAGCGATCAGGTCATCATTCACCACCTCGCCGTTCAGGATCACGCGGCGCAGGGCAAGGCCCGAGGCGGCCCCCGCCGTCCAGCCTTGCAGCGTCTTGTCGAAGGCCGAAGGCGTGAACAGCATCTCGGTCACGCGGTGGCGGAGCAGGAAGGCCAGCAGCGCCTCGGGGTTCATCAATTCGGCAAAGCGCGGGAAACACAGCTGCGCGCCGTCCCGCAGGGGGCGGAACATTTCCCAGATCGCGAAGATGTAGACGCCGACTGTCTGGTCCGGTCCATAAGGCGTATAGGCGTCGCGCCACATATACGACAGATAGGCCGCGTCCTGCGTCACGGGGATGCATTTGGGCTTGCCCGTCGTGCCGGAGGTCGCGACCAGATAGATGATATCGTCAGGGGCGACGTCGCCCGCGCGCACCGGTTCGGGCGGCGCAGCGGCAAAACCCGCAATGACCTGCCCCGCATCGACGCACTTACAATGGTCGGGCAGCTGGCCGGGTCCGGCAGGCTCTGCCAGCAGCACCACGTCGATGGCGAGTTCCGACAGGATGTTGCGCAGCACCTCATGCGGCATCGCGGGGTCCAGATGAACGAAAGGCCGCCCAAGCACGACGCAGGCCGTCACCGCAGCCCCGAACAGCGCACCGGGTTTGCCGAAAACCGCGACCGGCCCGTCCGGCAGATGCGCGGCCAGCCTGTGGATGCAATCGGCCAGTTGGCCATAGGTCAACGACAGGTCGGCATCGGTGATCGCTTTGCGCGCGGCATATCTTTGTAACGCAAGCGCCAGTTGCGCGGGCACGGTCTCGGTCCGGTGGTCATGCATTAAAAGCGCCTCTTTCCCTGTCATTTGCGACAGGGGCAAGGTATCGGGGCCGGGCGGCGGAAGGTCAAGTCAAGTTCAGGTGCGTTTCAGGATAAGGAGTGCAACCAGCGCGGCCATGCCGATCCCCGCCGTCAGCCAGACAGCATTGACGCCCCAGCCTGTTAGTGCGGCGCCAAAGATTAGAGGTGCGGCCGCCTGCGTAACCCGCGCGGGCGCGTTCAGCCAGCCAAGGCGCGCGCCATAGCCTGCCGCCCCGAACAGCGACAGCGGCAAGGTGCCTTTGGCGATGGTCATAATCCCGTTGCCCGCGCCATGGACCAGCGCAAAGACATAGGCCGCAGGCCCGCCCACGCCGATCAGCGCGACAGCCGCAACCGGATGCGCCGCCGCCGCAAGCCGGGTCGAAACCAGCGGATGAAACCGCCGCAGCAGGCTGAATTCCAGCACGCGCGCGGCGACCTGCGCAGGCCCGATCAGCGCACCGGCGGCGATGGCTGTGGCGGTGGTCGCGCCTGCGGCCTGCAACAGCCCCGGCAGATGCGCGGCCATCGCTGTCGAATTGAACCATGTCGCGGCAAAGACAAACGCCAGAAGCCACAGCGCGCGGCGTGACGGCGGCGGGCCTACAGGGTCTGGCGTCGCGGGTTTGGGCAAAGCCTCGCTTCCGCGCGGCAGCCATGCGTTCAGCGGCAATGCCACCAGCAGATGGATCAGCGCCCAGCCCAGACAGGCCTCACGCCAGCCCCATGTCGCCAGCATGATGCCGGACAACGGCCAACCCACCGTGCTGGCAAAGCCTGCGATCAGCGTGATGCCGGTGATCGGGCCGCGCGCATCCTTGCCATAGATGCCTGCCAGCGTGGCGAAGCCTGCCTCGTAAAGCCCGATGCCCATGCCGAAACCGATCACCGCCCAGCCCAGAAACAGCATTGCAGGCACCGGCGCCGCTGCCAGCAGGCAAAGGCCCAGCGCAAAGATCAGGTTGGACAGCATCAGCACGCCGCGCCCGCCTTTGCCGTCGATCCGCGCGCCCGCCCAAGGCCCGACGATGGCCGACACCACCAGCGCCATCGAAAAGGCCCCGAACACCCAGACCGGCGACAGCCCGAAACTCTCCGCCATCGGCACGGCCAACACGGCGGGGATGTAATAGCTCGACGCCCAGCTGACGGTCTGCGCGGTGCCAAGCGCCGCGACAGTCAGGCCGCGCCGCGCGGGGGCAAGTCTGGTGATCATGTGCGGTCTGCTTGCCTGCTAAAGGGTGGTCCACAACTGGAACACTAGCCCTGCCGTAAAGGCCCCCGTCAAGGACAGCCCGATGTAAAGCGCAAAGACCTGCGGTTTCGCCAGCGCCCAGACCGCCATGGCCGCCGGGATCGACGTCACACCGCCTGCGACCAGAAACGCCATGCCAGCACCCGGTGCCATGCCCTGCCCCATCAGCCCGCCGACCAGCGGAAGTGCTGCATAGCCGTTCAGATAGGCAGGCACACCGACCAGCGTGGCGGTCAGGATCGGCAGGATCCCGTCGCCGCCCAGCGCCGCTGTCACCGTCTCTGCCGGTATCCAAGCCAGCATCAGGCTTTCGAGGATGAACGCGAGCACCAGCCATTGCGCCAGAAACAGCGTTGTCGTGCGCGCGGTTTTGGCGAATTTCGCGCGCCGCTCGGCCTCGTGCCAGAACCGCCAGACCACAGGCTTGGGCGCGCGCACCCGCGCCCCGCCGCAGCCGCCATTGCCAATGCCCTCCCGCAACGGATCGGCAAAGGCCCCGCCGCGTGCCATCAGATGCACCACCAGCCCGCCAAAGACGCCAAGGCCAACGGCGGCCAGCGTCTTGGCCACAGCAAATTCCAGATCAAGCACGCCTGCCGTCAGCACAAACATCGACGGGTCCATGATCGGCGAGGCCAGCCAGAACGCCATGACCGCCGACAAAGGCACCCCCATTGCAAGCAAGGCTGCGATCAGCGGGATCACTCCGCAGGAACAGAATGGCGACAGGCCCCCCGCCAGCGCCCCCAGCCCGATCATCAGCAAAGGCGCGCCAGTGAAGGCCTTGGCGATCAGGTTATCCGCCCCCGTCGCCCCCGCCCAAGCCGCGATTCCGATCGACAGGATCAGGAACGGCGCTGTGTTGAGCAGCGCGCTGCCCGCGAACAGGGCCGAGGTTCGCGCCTGTGCGGGGTCAACCACCGCCAGCACCAGCAGGATCAGCGCAGATGCGAGCCAGACACGCTGGTCGCGCCACAGATGCGCCAGCGCGGCACGCGGTGCGGAGGGCGGCAGGGTCGCGTCAGTCATATCTACACCTCTAGCATTATAGTTGTTTTTATCCGAAAAAATCACGCGACATCGCGAGTGACCTGCACCGCCACGCCGGAACAGCATTCCGATGTCAGAAACCCGACCAACCGGTTCATCGCGGCGAAATCCACGCGGTTGAACACCTCGCGGCCTTGCTTGTCCTGCACCACCAGCCCCGCAGTGGTCAGCGTTGACAGATGATGTGCGAGGGTCGAGGCCGCCAGCCCCAGATGATCGCCGATCTCGCCCACGCGCAACCCGTCCGGCCCTGCCTTCACCAACAGGCGAAAGATCGCAAGGCGAGCATCATGGCCAAGGGCGGCAAGAGCGCGGGCATGAGGATTCGTATCTGTCATGTGGTCAATATAACTACAAAATTAGTTTTATAAAGATTTTATTTCGGCAGGTCACGATAGGGGCAAACATCATCCGCGAATGGCACGTGACGCTTGCGGAATGTGCGCCCTGCGACGGTTTCGGGCTGGCTGATCCGGTCCATCCTGAAATGGCGGAACCCGTCGCGCGTCGGGTCCCATGCCACCAGATACCACAGTGGCGGCAGGATCAGCACCGCCTGCGGTTCGACCTCGCGCGCGGTCTGCGCCCCCCGCGCGTCGCGATACTGGAACCGGAGCGGTGAGCGCTGCAAAAAGGCCGTTTCGAAAGCAGGCAGCACCGCGGGGTCCATCGGCCGCAGATCCGACAGGTCCTGTTCCGGCGACAGTTTCCCGACATGCAGGCAATCCAGAAAGCGGCGCAGGTCGCGCACCTTTTCAGGCGGCAGGGCCTTTTCGATCTTGGCAAGACCCGCATCGGCAAGGGCTGCAAAAGGCAGGTTGCCGCCCGCGCGCATGGCCGCGACGCTGATGAGCAGGGCGAACACTTCGGGCACGGACAGACGCGGGCTGGTCTGTACGGAACTGGGGTCAAGCTGTACGCCGCCCCCCGGCCCGGCCTCGGCGTGAATGATGAATCCCTGCGCGCGCAAGGCAGCAAGGTCGCGCAGGATCGTGCGCCGCGACGCGCCGACCATGCTGGCAAGCGCGCCGACAGTCAGCATCCCGTTGCGGCGCAGGCTGCGCACGATGGCATCATGGCGAAGAACGACGGTCATGGCGCGATCATAGCATGATTGGTGACAAATAATGGCACCATTTGATCCCAGACAGGTGATGCAAACGTCAACAAAAGGAGAGACCGACAATGCAACGCATCGCTGTAAACCCGTGGGACTGGTCGATAGCACTTGGCTACAATCAGGCCGAAATCGTCACCGGGATATCCCGCCACCTTGTCTGTGCAGGCCAGACCGCCGTGGATGCGACAGGTGCGCCGCAGCATGCAGGCGACATGCGGGGGCAGATCGGGCTGGTGCTCGACAATCTGGAAAGCGTGCTGGCCAAGGCGGGCATGGGTCTGGGCAATGTCATTCGCCTGACCATTTACGCGACTGACGTTGATAGCGCCTTGCAGAACTTCGACCTGTTGGGCGCGCGCTTTGGACCGACCGGAAACGCACCACCGATGACCCTGCTGGGTGTCACGCGCCTTGCGATCCCGACGCTGATGATCGAGATCGAGGCAACTGCCGCCGACTGACCGGCGCAAGAGACCCTGCCATGCAGGGTCTCTTGACCAAGGGCTAGCCCACCGTCTTGCGCCGCACCAGCGACTGGACCGTATAGACAAGGATCGCCGCCCCTACTGCACCCATCACAGCGATGCCGAGAAAGACGATCAGGTCCACAGGCCCGCCCAGATCGCGCAGGTGCGAATTGGTAATCGCCAGCACGAAGAGGACAGCCGCAACCGCGCCAAATGGCATGGCAATCTGCGCCACCAGATATTTGCGCATCGACAGCGACCGGTCACGGACCAGCACATAGATGTAGGCCACCGTCACGACCACAGCGGCCACAACCAGCGTCCAGAACAGGCCGCGCCCGAACATTTCCTCGAAAACGGCGATCATGGTGCCGAATGTCAGTTCTTCCATTTGTTCTCTCCCTTAGGCGCGGCCACGCAACATGGCGTTGTAGGTGGCTTTCAAGGCGACTTCCTTCATCAGCCAGCTGATCCACAATTCCTCGAGAGGGGCGATCAGGCCGGGGAAGGACGGCACCAGATTGTTGTTGTAATCGAACTCGACCAGCATGGCGCGGCCGACGCGGGTAATCAGCGGGCAGGAGGTATAGCCGTCATAAGCGGCGGTGCCTTCTTGCCCCTGAATAGCCGCGACCAGATGATCCTCGACCACCGGCACCTGCCATTTGACCGATGCCGCCGTCTTGCCCTTGGGCACACCCGCAACATCGCCCAGCGCGAAAATCTCGGGATAGCGCAGGTGGCGCAGGGTCTGCATGTCGCATTCGACCCAGCCCTGATCGGTCCATTTGTCGGCCCAGCTGAGCCCCGACTGCCGGATCACCTCGGGCGCGCGCTGCGGCGGGATGACGTGCAGGTAGTCATAGGGCAGCTCGGCGTCGCCATCGGGCGTGGTAAAGGTGGCCAGCTTGCGGCCCGGATCAATCGCGCGCAGCACATGGTTGTAATGCGTCGCGATCCCGCGTTCGCCGAATAGCATGCGCACCTTTTCCGACACGATTGGCACCCCGAACAAGGCCGGCCCGTTCGAGGCGTAATGCATTTCATGCTTGCCGGGGCCTGCGGTGCGGGTGGCGATATCCTCGATCAGAAACGCGTGTTTTAAGGGAGCGCCCGCGCATTTCATTTCGGTGGCAGGACGTGTGCCCAGACCGATCCCGCCTTCTTCGGCAAAGCGTGCCACGGCTTGCCACGTCTTGGCGGCATATTCCGGCCCCGCGTAAAGCGCGCCGATCCCGTTTTCGCCGACCATATCCAGCGAGAAACCTTCGATTGCGTCGTGATCCAGCACCAGACCGGGGGCCACGATCAGGAAATCATAGGCCAGCGTTTCACCCGTGGTGGTATCCACCGTCTTGGTGATCGGGTCGATGGCAGCAGCGGCAGCAGAGACAAGGGTCACACCGCGCGGCAGCCAGTCGGTCGTCATCGACTGGGTGTAGGAGGCAGGCTTCAGCCCTGCGGCAACCAGCGACAGGCCGGGCTGGTACCAATGTTCAACCCTTGGGTCGAGGATGGTGATCTGCGCACCGTCCAGCCGTTCAACCAACCGGTTGACCAGCGCGGTCCCCGCAGCCCCTGCCCCGATGACGACGATGCGCGCTTGTGTTTGCACCATGGCGGCGCGGGCCGGCTGCACGGCGGCGGCTGTCGCCAGACCACCGGCAAAAAGCCCCATAAAGGCGCGGCGTGACGCGGTGAATTGCTGTTCGTTTTCCAACTGGGTCCCTCCCTTGGAATGGCTGGGGTCATGCTCCCAAACACATTTCCACATAACGATATTTCAATGTATGCTGCAGTCTACCGATGCGGACTTTGATCTGGATCAAGGACGACCAGATTGGTGGCCGCACGCGAATCAAGTCCCCGGCCCAGTGTCACCGGGCCGGGGACTGAAGGGTCATTCCGCAGGCACCAGCGTGCCGGATGCGGCCGGTTGGCCGAAATGCTGCCGGTGCAGGCGGATCACCAGCGCGATCATCACGATTTGCGCGGCGATGGCTACGGCCGTCAGGCTCCAATAGGCGACGCCGAACTGCGCCATCAGACCGGCGGCCACGAGCCCTTTGTTCACGAAGAACTGGACCATGACCGACAGGGCCACGCCCGGACAGACCAGCGCATAGGACCCGGGCGAGGTTTTACTGCCCAGAACGAAGTCGTTGAAATAGCCCTGCTTGCGCAGCACCAAGAGCCCCAGCAGCACGAACAGCACTTGCACCGCCAGAATACGCGCCATGAACATCATCGTCTCGGCGGCATGGGTGGCGGTGTCAAAGCCCATGTGCAGACCGTGGGACTGACGCATCGACAGGATACCCAGAATGGTGAGCAAAGGCACGACAACCATCAGGGTGGGCGCGGCTTCCCGTGCGGTGCCATGTTGCAGCATCGCGGACATGCCGGTGATCGCGGCAAAGACGGCATAGACGACCGAAGCCACGCCAAAGAACGTCGACAGCATCAGCGCGATGCCCACAACAGCGGCATTCCCGCTCATCGCGGCTGGGGCGGCAAGGCCGACGGCCACCATCGCCAGCGCAAAGGCAGGCAGCATCTGCGCAAAGGAGTTATGCGCCTTGATGTCAAACCCTTCAGGCTTGGACAAAACCCGCCCCAGAAAATCGCCGATCAGGCGCAGCGCCCAGACACCCACCGCAAGAAAGGCCAGCATCGCGAAGGGAAAGAGGTATTCCACCACGCTCCACAGGCCCGGCACAAAGACCAGCCCGACGATGAACAAGCCGTTGATTGTCATAGCCGTAGCCAAGGGGGCAGCCAGCAAACTGGTCTCGGCGTTCGAGGATTTGAGCGCAGTATAGGCGGGTGTCTTGCGGAAACGCGCCAGGGCGCCAAAGTTCCAGACCAAAAGCTTGATGTTGAAAAACGCCATCACCGCGATCCCCGCCATCGCGACGGCGACGGCTACCTTCAGGGCCAACGGGCCGGAGGCAAAGACCGCCGCCAGATCCTCGAACACGGGCACGGGCCGTCCGGTGAAGGGTACCCAGAACATCAGATACATGAAGAAAGTGACGGATAGCCCGCCTGCCCCCAGCGAGGCCAGAAAATAGAGCGGCGAATAGCTGTCCGCCGGGCGTGTGTGTGTAGGTGTCATGATGGCGTCTCCCAATATTACATTGTGCCTCACCCTAATACATTTCATTTTTGGAATGTTTCTTTGATCTGGATCAAACCCTGCGTGGCGGCGTTGGAAGAAACATGTCGCGCCACGACGACAACCGCGCTAGGCTGCTGAAAAATGAACGAAGAAACGACAGGCCCCGTCTTGACCATGATCACGCACCACGTCTTTGCGCTGGCCGATCACTTGCTGGAAAGCGATGCGCCGCGCAGGATCGTGGCCATCGCCGGCGCGCCGGGATCGGGGAAATCGACCTTTGCGGGCGAGCTTGCGCGCAGGCTCAATGCGCGCGGGCGGCGCAGCGTCGTGGTGCCGATGGACGGCTTTCATCTGGACAACGCCGTGCTGGAGGCGCGCAGCCTTCTGCCGCGCAAAGGCGCACCCGAAACCTTTGATGCAGGCGGTTTCATCCGGCTGATCCGCGCGATCAAGGCGGGCGAAGAGGTGTTCGCCCCGACTTTCGACCGCACACGCGATCTGTCCATTGCAGGCGCGGTCGCGATCCCCGCCGATGCGCGGTTCGTCATCGCCGAAGGCAATTACCTGATGTTCGACGAGGCGCCGTGGTCGGAGCTTGCGGGTCTTTGGGATGTGTCCGTCAGACTTGACGTGCCGATGCCGGAACTGCGCGCCCGCCTGATCCAGCGCTGGCTGAGCCAGAACCTGTCGCGCGCGGTCGCCACACGCCGCGCCGAAGGCAATGACATTCCCAACGCGCAGCGCGTTGTCGCCAAGGCGCTGGTCTGCGATTTCACATTCGACGGCCAGCCTGCGCGCGCCTGACCGATCAGCACGAGGTATCCGATGCAAATCCGCGACATCCCCACCGCACCGATCGCAGGGCAAAAGGCCGGTACGTCCGGCCTGCGCCGCAAGACGCGCGAGTACATGGCGCCGCTCTTTCTGGAAAACTACGTGCAGGCGATCGTCGACGGCACTGGCGGGGCGCAGGGTAAGACCTATGTGCTGGGGGGCGACGGGCGATATTTCAACGCGGACGCGATCCAGATCATTCTGCGCATTCTGGCGGGCAATGGCGCGGCCCGCGTGATCGTGGGGCAAGGCGGGCTCTTGTCCACGCCCGCCGCCTCGCATCTGATCCGCAAGACCGGCGCGGATGGCGGGTTCATCCTGTCCGCGAGCCATAATCCGGGCGGCATCGACGAAGATTTCGGCCTGAAATACAACATGGCCAATGGCGGGCCTGCGACCGAAACCATGACCGCAGCCATCGTCGCGGCCAGCGAAAAGATCACCCGCATCCGCATGGCCGACAGCGCGGATATCACGCTGGACGCCTTGGGCGAGGAGACGATCGGTGCGATGCAAGTCCGCGTGATCGACCCCGTGGATGATTATTTGGCATTGATGGAGGAATTGTTCGACCTTGACGCTATCGCGGCGCTGATCGCGGGCGGGTTCACCCTGCGGTTCGACGCGATGCATGCCGTGACCGGCCCCTATGCGCGCGCGCTGCTGGTGGACCGCTGTGGCGCCAGCCCCGACAGCGTGATGAACGCAACCCCCCTGCCCGATTTCGGCGGCGGCCACCCTGACCCCAACCCCGTCTGGGCGGCGGACCTGATGGGTTTGATGATGGGCCCCGACGCGCCCGATTTCGGCGCGGCCAGCGATGGCGACGGGGACCGCAACATGATTGTCGGGCGCGGCTGCTATGTGACGCCCTCTGACAGTCTGGCGCTGATCGCGGACCGCGCGCATCTAGCGAAAGGCTATGCCCGCGGCTTGGCGGGTGTGGCGCGGTCGATGCCGACCTCGGGCGCGGTGGACCGCGTGGCGGCGGCCAAGGGCATCGCCTGTTACGAGACGCCAACAGGCTGGAAATTCTTCGGCAACCTGCTGGATGCGGGCAAAATCACGCTTTGTGGCGAGGAAAGTGCGGGCACCGGATCGGACCATATCCGCGAAAAAGACGGGCTTTGGGCGGTGCTGATGTGGCTGAACATCATCGCGGTGTCAGGACAATCTGTGGCCGAGCTGATGGCCGCGCATTGGCGGACCTATGGGCGCAATTACTATTCGCGGCACGATTACGAGGCTGTGGACAGTGGTGTCGCCGCCTCGCTGATCAACGATCTGCGCGGGCGATTGGACAGCTTGCCGGGGCAAAGCTTTGCTGGGCTGACCGTGATGCAGGCGGATGATTTCGCCTATACCGATCCTGTCGATGGCAGCGTCAGTGCAGGCCAAGGCGTGCGGCTGTTTTTCAAAGGCGGCGCGCGGGCCGTTCTGCGCCTGTCGGGCACGGGCACCAGCGGGGCGACCTTGCGTGTTTATCTTGAACAACTGGTGACGGACGGGGACCTGCATCAGGAAGCAGGTGACGTGCTGGCCCCGCTGGCGGCGGCGGTCGATGCAGTGGCCGGGATTGCGGAGCGGACGGGACGCACAGCGCCGGATGTGAAGACGTAAAAACTTTTATGCCTCCGGCGGGGATATTTGGGCTCGAACGATGATCAGATCAGGATCAGCGTGATGATTGGGAACATCAGCAGGATCACCACGCGGATGATGTCGGAGGCGACGAAGAACACCACAGCCTTGTAGGTCGCAGTGATTTTTGTGGTCCGGTCCATGCTGTTGATGATGAAGAGATTCATCCCCACGGGCGGCGTGATCAGCCCGACCTCGACCACGATCAGCACAAGGATGCCAAACCAGATCGCAAGCTCGTCCGGCGTCATGCCGAAATCGAGCGCCGAGATCACCGGCCAGAAGATCGGCACCGTCAGCAGGATCATCGACAGGCTGTCCATCAGGCAGCCCAGGATCAGGTAGAAGATGAGGATCATCACCATGATCGTCATCGGGCTGAACCCCTGCCCCGCGACCCAGGCCGAAAGTTCCTGCGGCACCTGCGTCAGCGCGAGAAACCCGTTGTAAAAGGCCGCCCCCAGCACGATGAAAAAGATCATGCCAGTGCCTGTTGCGGTCTGCATCGCGCTGTCGCGCAACGCGCCCCAGCCGAGCTTGCCAGCGGCCAGCGCGATCAACCCTGTGCCTGCCGCGCCCACGGCGGCCCCTTCGGTGGGGGTGAACCAGCCGTTGTAGATACCGCCGACCACAAGCCCGAAAACCACAAGGACAGGCCAGACCGGAAGCAAGGCGTGCAGGCGTTCTGCCATGGGCAACCTTTCCTGTGTGCCTGCCTGATCGGGGTAAAGCCGCACATAGATCGCGATGGTCAGCATGTAGCCGAGTGCGGCCAGCACACCTGGGATGATGGCGGCGGCGAAAAGCTTGGCGATGTTCTGTTCGGTCAGGATCGCATAGATCACAAGGATCACCGATGGCGGGATCAGGATGCCGAGCGTGCCGCCCGCTGCCAGCGTCGCCGTGGCGAACCCGCCTGCATAGCCCGACCGGCGCAATTCGGGCAGCGCCACCTTGCCCATCGTTGCGGCTGTCGCGAGCGACGATCCACAGATCGCGCCGAACCCCGCGCAGGCACCAACAGCCGCCATGGCCATACCGCCTTTGCGGTGGCCCAGAAAGGCCCCTGCTGCGCGGAACAATGCCTGCGACATGCCCGAATGTGTGGCGAACTGTCCCATTAGCAAGAACAGCGGGATGATCGACAGGCTATAGCTGGAAAAGGTGGAATAGGTCTCGGACTTCAGCCGTGCCATGAACACGGTTGTCCCGTCAGTGGCCAGCCACAGCCCGCCGATCCCGCAAAGCAACATGGCAAGGCCGATCGGCGCGCGCAGGAAGATCAGCCCCAGCAGGACGGGGAACGACAGAAAACCGAGTGCGAGATCGCTCATTCCCCGCGCTTTCCGGTGAGGTTCAGGGCCGCGCAGTAGAGGCTGACGATGCAGGCGATGCAGGCCGCGGCAAGGCAGGCCGCATAGCCCCACCAGACCGGAAACTGCAACAGAAAGGTGGTTTCGCCATAGCGCAGCTTGTCTTGCAACCCTGCGAACAGCCGCCATGTGATCAGCAGGATCACCAGCGCCATCACCACAGACCAGAACGCGGACAGCGCTGCATTGGCCCGCGGCCCCAGCCCCGCGGTAAAGATATCGACCCGCGCGTGGGCCCCGTTCAATTGTGTCAGCGGCAGAAAGCTGAACACGGCAAACGCCATGCCCACCTCGACCAGTTCGTAGTCACCTTTGACAGGACCAAGTCCCACTCCGCGCACCAGATCACCAAAACCCGCCGCCACAGCCAGCGCGCCGATCTCGCGCCCGAAGATGCTGGCGCAGACCAGACAGACCAGCGCGATCAGGACAAGCCCGCCCAGAAGTGCCGTGCCTTGGGCAAGGCGGGTGATCAGCAGATGGAACACGAGCTTCCTCGGGGTTGGTGCGCCCGCGCTGTCTAGTCGGTGCCTGCGTGCTTGGCAATCAAGGCCGTGGCCGCAGCATACAGCCCCGTGCCGTCGATGCCTGCGGCGTCAGCCTCGGCGATCCATGCGGCAGTCGTGGCAGCGGCGGCATCGCGCCAGGGAGCAACCTGGTCAGGCGTCAGGGTGATGATGGTGTTGCCAGCCTGTTCGGCAAGCGCGCGGGCATCGGCGTCACCCGCCTGCTGGGTGCGTCCGGCGAAGGCGGAGAATTCAAGGCCGGAATTGGCGTCGATCACAGCCTTCAAATCATCCGGCAAGGCGTTGTAACTTTTGGTATTCATCGCCAGAATGAAGGTCGCGGCATAAAGCGCCTCACCCTCGAATTCGGTGTGGTTGGTGACCAGTTCCTGCACGCGGATCGAAGGGGCGACTTCCCACGGGATTACGGCCCCGTCGATCACACCGCGCGACAAAGCCTCGGGCACGGCAGGCACGGGCATGCCCACGGCGGTGGCGCCCAGATCGGTCAAGAGGTTGGTGATCACGCGGGTGGGGCCGCGCAGTTTGAGCCCTTCAAGGTCGGCAATCTGTGTCACCGGACGGCTGGCGTGGATGACGCCGGGGCCATGCACCCAGAGGCCCAGGGGTTTGAAAGCGGCAAAATCGCTGTCCATCATCCGTTCCTCGGCCAGTTCCCAGAAGGCGCGGGATGTCGCCTCGGCATCTGGCGAGATGAAGGGCAGTTCAAACACTTCAAGCTGCGGGAAACGACCCGGCGTATAGCCCGGTAGCGTCCAGACGATATCGGCGACACCATCGATCACCTGATCGATCAGTTGCGGCGGCGTGCCGCCCAGTTGCATGGACGGAAAACGGTCGATCCGGATGCGCCCGTTGCTGTCAGCCTCGACCCTGTCGGCCCAGACATCAAGGATATTGGCGGGCACATTGGCCTGCGCAGGCAGGAACTGGTGCAGGCGCAAAGTGACCTCTTGCGCGCTGGCGGCAGAGCCGATGGCGGCAGCGACAAGGCCAGCGAAAAGACGGCGGGTGATGGTCATGAAAGCCTCCCTTGGGAAAATTCACCGCAGCTTTGCGTCAAGCTTCGTCGCTGTGCAAGCGTATTGACGTCACACCACACGCGCGACAACGGGGGCCAGATCACCGATCCGCCCTTCCATCTGATCGCCGCGCACCACGGCGCCGACGCCCGCAGGCGTCCCGGTCATGATCAGATCGCCGGGCAGCAGCGTGTAAAGCGTGGACAGATC
The DNA here is from genome assembly GCF_034652275.1 of Yoonia sp. 72. NCBI lineage: Bacteria > Pseudomonadati > Pseudomonadota > Alphaproteobacteria > Rhodobacterales > Paracoccaceae > Yoonia > Yoonia sp. 72. The sequence goes on from NZ_JAXIWG010000001.1 coordinate 821,760, forward strand.
CGCGATGATTTCCGGCACCGACCAGACCATGTCGGACAAAAGTGCGCTTTGCCGGATCTCCCCGTTGACCGCCAGCGTGATCGGCAGGCTGGCAAGGTCGGGAGCATCCACCGCAGGGGTGATCGGCGCGATGATCGCGGAATGGTCGAAATCCTTGCCGGTGTCCCACGGGCGGCGCTTGTCCTTGGCCTGCGCCTGAAGGTCTCGGCGGGTCATGTCGAGCCCGCAGGCATAGCCCACCACGATGTCCAGCGCATCACCAATGGCGATGTCGCGGGCTTCTGCCCCGATGGCCACGACCAGTTCCATCTCGTGATGCAGGTCGTTCGTGCGCGGCGGATAGGGCATGTCATGGCCCGAAAGCAGCACGGCATGGGCGGATTTGGTGAAATAGAACGGCGCTTCGCGGTCGACCTCGTGGCCCATTTCGGCGGCATGGGCCGCGTAGTTGCGCCCGACGCAAAAGATGCGCCCCACGGGGAAGCCCGCCGCACCGGTGACAGGAACCAAAGGTGCGGGGCGGGATGGAAACAGGGTGTTGGTCATGCTGCTCTCAGACTGGTGAATTGATTTCGCGGCGGGTTGCGGATAACCGCACCCGACGTGGTACGATCACCCGGTTCGCCGGGCGAAGGCAATGCCCCGCAGTCGTCGGAGACCGAGTTGAGAGTTGATTTGCCCCACCTGGACGATCTTGTCGCCTGTCCGCAGTGTGACACGCTGCATCTGGCGGCTGATCTGCCCGAGGGGACACGGGCCTGCTGCCAGCGTTGCGGGCATGTCCTGATGTCGGCGCAAAAGACTGCTGTCGCGCGGATCATCTCGCTGGCGCTGACGGCCTTTGTGCTGATGATCGCCGCCGTCAGCTTTCCGTTTCTGGCACTTGATGCGGGCGGCGTGCGCAACGCGACTTCGGTCATCGACGCGGTCCTTGCGTTTCGCAACGGGCTGGCCTTTCCGCTGGCCATCGCGGTGGCTTTTTTCATCGTGGTGCTGCCATTGATGCGGCTCAGCGCGCTGATCTATGCGCTGGGGCCGCTGGTGACAGGCCGCAAGCCCCGTCCGGGTGCGCGGGTGGCCTTTGGCCTTGCTGAAAAGCTGCGCCCGTGGAGCATGGCCGAGATCTTTATCGTCGGCGTGACCGTGGCGCTGATCAAGGTCGCGGGCATGGCCGCCGTCACGATCGGCCCGGCCTTCTGGGCCTTTGCAGGAGTTGTTGTCATCACGATCCTCAAGGATCAACTGATTTGCAGGTATTCGATTTGGGAAGCACTGGACAAAGCACGGGCCTGATGTCGGCACGCACGGCGGGTCTTGTGGCCTGCCGGAACTGCGGACAGGTCCATCAGATCGACACGGCGCGCTGCAAACGCTGCGACAGCCCCTTGCAAAGCCGCGACGCCCAGAGCCTGCAAAAGGTCTGGGCCTGGCTGATCGCGGGGATCATCGCCTATATTCCCGCCAATACCTATCCGATGCTGCTGACCTCGACCCTGACGGACCGCAGCGAAAGCACGATCATCGGCGGCGTGATCGAATTGGTGGACTATGGCGCAATCGGCATCGCGCTGGTGGTCTTTGTCGCATCGGTCGTGATCCCCGTGGGCAAGTTCGTGGCGATCATGTATCTGGCGATTTCCGTGCAACGCGGGTCATACCGCAACCAGCACGGACGGCACCGCGCCTATGACGTGGTCGAATTCATCGGCCGCTGGTCGATGATCGACGTGTTCGTCGTGGCCATCCTTTCGGCCTTGGTCCAGCTTGCGACCATCGCCACGATCAACCCCGGTATCGCCGCTGTCAGCTTTGCGCTATCGGTCATATTCACCATGCTGGCCGCGCAATCCTTTGACCCGCGGCTGATCTGGGACGCGGACAGGACAATCCATGACTGACACACCCCCGAGCGGCCCTGCGCCGATGAACATTCGTCCCGCAAAAACGCCGGTCATGCAGCGGCTGGCGCTGGTCTGGATCGTTCCTATCATCGCGCTGGCAGTATCGCTTGGGGCGGCATGGCAAAGCTACAGTGACCGCGGCGTGCGGATCACCATCGCGTTTGACAATGCCGCTGGCGTGCAGGCGGGTGCCACCGAAATCCGCTATCGCGATATCCGCGTGGGTCTGGTCGAGGCTGTGGAATTCGACGAAGGCCTGAGCACGATCCTTGTGCATGCGCGCGTCGATCAGGACATCGCGCCCTATCTTGATGCGGATGCACAGTTCTGGGTCGTGCGGCCCGACGTATCCGTGCGCGGGATCAGCGGGCTCGATACCGTGCTGTCGGGTGTCTATATCGAAGGCAACTGGAACACGACCGCCGATGTGGCGCAGACCAATTTCACCGGCCTCAACCGGCCCGTGCTGACACGCGCCAACCAGCGCGGCACCACGATCCTTTTGCAAAGCGACAACGCAGGCTCCATCGCCGCAGGGGCACCCGTGCTGCACAAGGGTCTAGAGGTGGGTTATCTGGAAGAACCGCAGCTGAATTTCGACGGCAGCGGCGTGGTCGTGCAGGCCTTTATCGAAGCCCCCTTTGACCGCCGGATCACCAGCAGCACAAGGTTCTGGGACGTGTCGGGCTTTAGCGTCAGTTTCGGCGCGGGCGGGGTCGCGCTCAACGTCAATTCGCTGGCCTCGCTGATCGAAGGCGGGGTGGAATTCGACACCATCGTGTCGGGTGGCGATCCGATCACCGATGGGCAGTCGTTCACGATCTATAGCTCCGAACAGGTCGCCCGCGACAGCCTTTTCGTTGACCCCTCCGCCGAAGTCCTGCGTGTCGCGGTCCTGTTCGAAGAGGCGGTCACGGGGCTTGTGCGCGGGGCCGATGTGCGGTTCCAAGGCATTCGCATCGGTGAGGTCAGCGAGATCAGCGCCATCGTCGTCGGCGAAGGCAACGAGGCCGAGGTGCGGCTTCAGGCCGTTCTCGACATCCAGCCATCGCGCCTTGGGCTCGGGGCGGATGCAACGGCGGATGCGGCCATGACGCTGCTGTCGGATTTCGTCCAGCGCGGCCTGCGGGCGCGTATGGTCACAGGCAATATCCTGTCGGGCTCGCTGTTCGTGGAACTGGCCCAGATCGAAGATGCGCTGCCCGCGATCATGGCGCGCACATCGGGGCGCTATCCGGTGATCCCGACGACAGAGTCCAACATCTCGGACGTTGCCGCGACTGCCGAAGGGGTGCTCGCACGGATCAACGCGCTTCCTGTCGAGGAATTGATGAACGGGGCCATCGACATGATGGACAGCATCGAACGGCTGGTCGACAGTGACGACACCCGCGCCGTGCCATCCTCTGTCATAGCGCTGCTGGACGAGGCACGCGGGCTTGTCGGCTCCGAGGACCTGCAAGCCGTGCCCGCCGAACTGCGCAGCGTGATCGCCGAAATCGACGCCATCGTGGCCAGCGCCAACGACGCCGATCTGGTCACATCGCTGGACAATGTGCTTGCGGTCGCTGCCAGCGCCATCGGCAATATCGAGGTCGCGACGCGCAACCTGCCGCGGATCACCGCCGAGATCGAGGCCCTGACGATCCGCGCCAACCAGCTGGAACTGGACGCGCTGGTGACCTCCGCCGCCAGCACGCTTGACGCCATCGACGCCTTTGTCGCCTCCGAGGACACCCGCGCCCTACCGGGCAGCCTGAATGGCGCGCTGGACGAATTGCGCGCCGTGATGGCCGACCTGCGCGAAGGCGGCGCGGTCGGGAACGTGAACACCTTGCTGGCTTCGGCCAATGCCGCCGCACGCGCGGTCGAGGATGCGGTCAGCACCCTGCCGGAACTCTCTGCACAGGCCGGCCGGCTCGTCGCGCAATCGGAAACCGTGGTGGCCAGCTTTGGCGAAAGATCGCGCTTCAACGCCGAAACGCTGGCAACCTTGCGCGAAATTCAGGCGGCGGCGAATGCCGTGTCGGCCTTGGCCCGCGCAATCCAGCGCAACCCCAATTCACTGCTTACAGGACGGTAAAGATGCACAAGACACTGATGATCATGGCCGCAATCAGCCTTGCCGCCTGCGGCGCGCAGCCCGACCGGCTGGCGCTGACACCCGCCGCATCGACCCTGCAGCTGCAACCTGCCGTGCGCAGTGCGGTGGTGCGCACCGTGTCCTTGCCGACCTATGCCGCGGTCGAGGAAATCCCGCTACAGACAGCTGACGGGCTGATCACGACGACCAGCGACATTCTCTGGGCGGATGATCCGCAGCGCGCCATCACGCTGGCCATCGCCACGACGCTTGGCACGATCACCGGTGCCGATGTGGGGCCGGAGCCATGGCCGTTCATCGACCTACCCGATGTGGCCATCGACATCCGCGTGGCCCAGATGATCGCGGGTGCGGATGGTCTGTTCCGGCTGTCGGGGCAGTATTTCGTCGGCGGCGACGGGATCGACTTCCGCAACACCGCGCACCGGTTCGATATCCGCCAACCGATGGCCGACCAGTCCCTTGGCAGCATCAGCGCCGCCCAATCCGCCGCCGTGCTGACCCTGGCCGAGGATATCGCCCGCCGCATCGCGCGCTGATCTAGCACCATCTTCCGAGCCCAAATATCCCCGCCGGAGGCCGCAACTGCGTCGCAGACGCAGGCAGCTCCGGCGAGGTCTCTACTGGATCTTGACCCATCCGGCATTACGCGCCGATGACCGCACGCAGGCATCAACGAACTGCATCCCCTTCAACCCGTCGGTGATGGTCGGATAGACCGCGTCCGGTGCGGTCTTGCCGGCACGATGCGCGACAATCGCCGCTGCCGCCTCATTATAGATCGTCGCAAAGGCTTCGAGGTATCCTTCGGGATGCCCGCCCGGCGTGCGCGTCACACGCGCCGCATCTGCCGTGCTGCCCGCCCCGCCGCGCGTCAGCAGGCGTTTGGGTTCGCCGTAAGGCGTGAACCACATCTGGTTGGGGTTTTCCTGCGCCCAGTCGATCCCGCCCTTGTCGCCGTAAACCCGCAGGCGGAGCGCGTTTTCGTTGCCGGGGGCCACTTGCGAACACCAAAGCATCCCGCGCGCGCCACCCACAAAGCGCATCATGACATGCGCGTTGTCATCCAGTTGCCGCCCACCGACAAAAGCCTGCAAATCCGCCGACAGGCTTTCCAGTTCAAGACCTGTCACGAAACTGGCCAGATTGAACGCATGGGTCCCGATATCGCCCGTGGACCCGCCCGCCCCCGATTGTGCGGGATCGGTGCGCCATGCGGCTTGTTTGCCGGTCGTGGCCTGTGTCAGCCAGTCCTGCGCATATTCGACCTGCACCACACGGATCTTGCCCAGATCACCCTGCGCGATCATCTGCCGCGCCTGCCGGATCAGCGGATAGCCTGTGTAGTTATGCGTCAGCACGAACAGCGCGCTGCTGCGTTCGGCGGCCTTCATCAACTTGCGGGCATCGGCCATCGTCGATGTCAGCGGCTTGTCGCAGATGACATGGATGCCGCGCTTCAGAAACGCCATCGCCGCCGCCGCATGGACATGGTTCGGGGTGACAATGGCGACCGCCTCGATCCCGTCTTTCAGCCGCGCCTCGCGCGACGCCATCGCGTCGAAATCGTCATAGGTCCGTGCCGGGTCCAGCCCCAAGGCAGCACCAGAGGCGCGCGCCTTTTCGGGCGTGGACGACAGCGCCCCCGCCACGAGCCGGAACCGCCCGTCGATGCGCGACGCGATCCGGTGGACCCCGCCGATAAAGGCGTCATTGCCGCCGCCGACCATACCAAGGCGGATAGGTGTCACGTCAGTCATGTCAGATCCCCAGCATCTTGCGGTTGGTCGCATCATCCACGCCGCCGCCCGCGAAATCGTCGAAGGCGCGTTCGGTCACGCGGATGATATGGTCGGTGACGAATTGCGCCCCTTCACGCGCACCGTCCTCGGGATGTTTGAGACAGCATTCCCATTCGACCACGGCCCAGCCGGAAAAATCATTCGCCGCCATCTTGGAAAAGATCGCCCCGAAATCGACCTGTCCATCGCCGAGGCTGCGGAACCGCCCCGCGCGGTCGACCCAGGACTGATAGCCACCATAGACGCCCTGCCGCCCCGTCGGGTTGAATTCGGCATCCTTGACGTGGAACATCTTGATGCGGTCTTTGTAGATGTCGATATTGTCAAGATAATCAAGGCATTGCAGCACGTAATGCGACGGATCGTAGAGCATGTTGGCGCGGGGATGGTTGCCCACCCGTTCCAGAAACATCTCGAAAGTCACGCCGTCATGCAGGTCTTCGCCGGGGTGGATTTCATAGCAGATATCGACCCCGCACTCCTCGGCATGGTCCAGAATGGGCCGCCAGCGCGCGGCCAGTTCGTCGAACGCCGCCTCGACCAGACCGGCAGGGCGCTGCGGCCAAGGATAGACATAGGGCCATGCGAGCGCGCCCGAGAAAGACGCCATTTCCGTCAGCCCCATGTGGCGCGACGCGCTTAGCGCCAGTTTGACCTGATCGACCGCCCAAGCCTGCCGCGCTGCGGGATTGCCGCGCACTTCAGGTGCCGCAAACCCGTCGAAGGCCACATCATAGGCGGGGTTCACCGCAACCAGCTGACCCTGCAGATGGGTGGACAATTCGGTGATCGCGACACCGTTGTCGGCTGCCTGCCCGACCAACGTGTCGCAGTAATCCTTGGACGCGGCCGCCTGCGCCAGATCGATGAACCGCGCGTCCCAGCTTGGCACCTGCACGCCTTTGTAGCCGCAATCGGCAGCCCATTTCGTAATCCCATCCCATGTGTTGAAAGGGGCCGCGTCACCGGCGAATTGCGCCAGAAACAGGCCCGGACCTTTGATCGTTTTCATGATGTCTCCTCCAGTTGGAGGAAACTATAACGATTTAGAATTACCGTTCCAGCCCCTTTCGCGCAGTTTTCAATTGGGCGTGGCGTTGAAAGTAAAGACCTGTTCGCCCGCAACGCGGTAGCCGTCGATCAATGTGCGGGCGCGGTCCGACACCAGCCAGTCCTCGACCTGCGCGACAAGCGCAGGTTCGCGCGCCGCTGTCACCGGCAGATAGGCATATTGGTTGAACAGGGCCGGATCGCCGTCGAACAGCAGCGCAAGACCGGCTTTGTTGCCGAATTTCAGCCATGTCGCGCGGTCCGCGAGGATATAGGCATCAAGCCCCGCCGCCGTGTTCAATGCCGCGCCCATGCCCGATCCCGTTGACCGATACCAGCCGCCTGCGGGGACGATGCCCGCCTTGTCCCAAAGCGCCAGTTCCAGCTGATGGGTGCCGCTGTCATCGCCACGGCTGACGAAAACGGCCTCGGCGGCCGCAAGGGCCGTCAGCGCGGCGGTGACATCGCTTGCGCCTGCGACACCTGCGGGATCAGCGACAGGGCCCACCAGCACAAAATCGTTGTACATGATCTCGCGCCGGTGGGGGGCATGGCCTGCGGCGACAAAGGCCTCTTCGGCGGCACGGGCATGGACAAGCACCGCATCGACGTCACCTGCCGCGCCCAGCCGCAGGGCCTGGCCGGTGCCGACAACCAGCAACTGCACCGTAATGCCTGTCTCCTCGGCCAGCGCGGGCAATAGCACCTCGGCCAGACCGGAGTTTTCAAAGGAGGTCGTAACAGCCATCCGCAACGTATCGGCAGCGGCGGCAGAGCCGATCAGTCCCAGACAAAGTGTCAGGATGCGGATCATTCGACGATATCTCCATCCAGAAAGGCGCGCGCTTGCGCGGTTTGGGGGGCCGTGAAAAAGCTTTGCGGATCAGTGTGTTCGACGATCCGGCCACGCGCAAGGAAGACGACCTCGCCCGCCAGCCGCCGCGCCTGCCCGATCTGATGGGTCGCCATGACGATGCGGGTGCCGCCCGCGATGGCCGCTTGCAGGATCGCCTCGATCTCGCGGGTGGCGGTGCCGTCCAGACTGGCGCAGGGCTCGTCCAGAAACACGATCTCGGGGTCGCGGATCAGCGCGCGGGCCAGCGCCAGTTTCTGCTTTTCCCCGCCGGAAAGCGACAGCGCATTCTGATGGCGCAGATCCTGCAACCCGACCTTTTCGGCCCAGACCTCGGCCAGATCGCGCGCCTTGGCCTTGGCCATGCCCTGCACCAGCAAAGGATAGGCAAGATTGTCGCGCACATTGCGCCGCAGCATGACCGGCGCCTGAAACACAAAGGCCTGCCGCGCGCGGGTCGCGGGTTCGGGCAGCGCCCAGCCCACCTGCCCTGCCGATGGCCGTTCCAACCCATGCATCATGCGCAAAAGCGTCGTCTTGCCCGACCCGTTCGGCCCCATGATGATCGTGCAGCCCTGCCCTGCAATCGTCAGGTCCACCGGCCCCAGCAGGGTCTTGCCACGCCGCGTGACGCGGGCACCTTTTAATTCCAGAGGCAGGATCGTCACCATCGCCCGTCGCTTTCGGTGCGGCTGACCATATGGATCGCGATATTGACCGCCAGTGCCAGCCCGATCAGCACAAAGCCGAGGCCGAGCGCCAGCGCGAAATCGCCTTTGCCGGTTTCGAGCGCGATGGCCGTGGTCAGCACGCGGGTCGCGTTGTCGATGTTGCCGCCCACGATCATGATCGCACCGACCTCGCCGATGGCACGGCCGAAACCTGCGAGGGATGCGGTCAATAGCGCGCGCCGCCCGTCCCAGACCAGCGTGGCGATGCGCTGGCGGCGGCTGGTGGACAGCGAAATCAACAGATCATGATAATCAGCCCACAACTCGCGGATCGCCTGATGCGCGATAGACGCGATCAGCGGCGTGATGATGATAACTTGCGCGATAATCATCGCCGTGGGCGTGAAGAGCAGCCCGAGCACGCCGAAAGGACCAGACCGCGACAACAGCAGATAGACGATCAGCCCGACAACCACGGGCGGCAGCCCCATCAGCGCGTTCAGCGCGGCGATCACCAGACGCCGGTAACGGAACCGCCTTATCGCAAGCCAGGCCCCCAAGGGCAGGCCGATGGCGGATGCGATCACGACCGCTGTCAGCGTGACCTGCAGGGACCGCAGGGTGATGTCCATCAGCGCCGGATCAAGCGTCACGACAAGTCGGACCCCCGCCAGCAGCCCTGCCCAGATTTCACCCATCAATCCCGCCCCGTCCGGTTTTGGCGCAGGGTTTCACGGCACACGATGCCGTGCAATCGGCAAAAACGACCTGTCGGGTGTGTTTTCGGCACGGAAACAATCAGACCCGCCCGACAGGCAATTTGTTCTCATCAGAAACCGGCCTTGTGCGCGCAGAGGAACCGTTTTTGCACAAGTTGCCCATCAAGGGATCGTCACGCACAATCGTTGCGCTTTTGGGGTGTGATTGCGCAACATGTCGGTTTTGTCGCGAAAAGGTGCCCTTTCGCGTTGCATCTCGGGGCCTGCGGCGTTTTAGTTAGGGAAAATAAATAGCCAAAACCGGGGAGGTTTGGGGTTGCAACAAGTCAAGAACGACGAGGCATTCGTCGCGTTCGAACGCGTGCAAAAAAGTTACGATGGCGAAACACTGGTCGTCAAAGATTTGAACCTGACGATACCCAAGGGTGAATTTCTGACCCTGCTTGGCCCGTCGGGATCGGGCAAGACCACATGCCTGATGATGCTGGCCGGGTTCGAAACCGCGACGCATGGCGACATCCGGCTCGACGGGGTTTCGGTCAACAACATCCCCCCTCATAAGCGCGGGATCGGCATGGTGTTCCAGAACTATGCGCTTTTCCCGCATATGACCGTGGGGGAAAACCTGTCCTTCCCGCTGGAAGTCCGCAAGATGGGCAAGTCCGACCGCGAGGCGAAGGTCAAGCGCGCGCTCGACATGGTGCAGATGGGCGATTTCGCCGCGCGCCGTCCCGCGCAGATGTCGGGTGGCCAGCAGCAACGCGTTGCACTGGCGCGCGCGCTGGTGTTCGAGCCCGAACTGGTGCTGATGGATGAACCGCTGGGCGCGCTGGACAAGCAATTGCGCGAAACACTGCAATTCGAGATCACCAATCTTGCGCACCAACTCGGCATCACCGTGGTCTATGTGACCCACGACCAGACCGAGGCGCTGACGATGTCGGACCGCGTGGCCGTGTTCAACGATGGCCGCATCCAGCAACTGGCGACACCGGACGATCTTTACGAAAGGCCGCTGAACAGCTTTGTGGCGCAGTTCATCGGCGAGAATAACACGCTGACCGGCGTGGTACAGGAAATCGGCAACGGACGCTGCGCCGTGCGGCTCGATAGCGGCGACATCATCGACGCGATGCCTGTCAACGTCAAAGCCGTGGGCGACCGCACCAAGGTGTCGATCCGCCCCGAACGGGTCGAGATCGACAAGACCCGCCTGCAACCCGGCGCACATACGCTCAAGGCCGAAGTGCTCGAATTCATCTATATGGGTGACATTTTCCGCACCCGCCTGCGCGTTGCCGGAACAGACGATTTCGTCATCAAGACCCGCAACGCCCCCGATCAGGTCCGTCTTACCCCCGGCACCCAGATCGAGATCGGCTGGCTGGCACAGGATTGCCGCGCGCTCGACGCGTGACGGCTTTTGCAGGGGCACCGCCGCCCGGTGGGTGCCTCTCATGACAAGACGAACCGGGCGTGACAACGGGAGATTTACTATGAAACTGACCAAAGCAATGCTGGCAACGACAGCGCTGACGCTGGCCGGAACCACTGCCTTTGCCCAAGAGATGGCCAATGACATGACCATCGTCAGCTGGGGTGGTGCCTATCAGGCCAGCCAGGACAATGCCTATCTGCAACCTTATCTGGCAGCGAACCCCGAGGTGCGCGCCAACTGGGACGAAAGCTCGCCCGAAGCTGTGGCACGTCTGCGCGCCATGAACGAGGCCGGCAACCTGACTTGGGATCTGGTCGATGTGGTGGCCGCCGATGCGCTGCGCCTGTGCGACGAAGGTCTGGCGATGGAAATCGACCATGACGCAATTCTGGCTGCAGCCCCCGATGGCACCCCTGCCACCGAGGATTTCGGCGACCTGATCGTGTCGGACTGCTTTATCCCGCAGATCGCCTATTCCACGACCAACGCCTATCGCACCGATGTCGCGGCATGGAACGGTGCCACACCATCCGACATCTGCGCCCTGTTCGATCTGGAAACCTTCCCCGGCACCCGCACATTGCAGCGCCAGCCCATCGATAACCTCGAATGGGCTCTGATCTGTGACGGCGTGGCTTTCGAGGATGTCTATGACACGCTGGAAACCACCGAAGGCCAGGACCGCGCCTTCGCTAAGCTCGACACGATCAAGGGTAGCACGATCTGGTGGACATCCGCCGCCGAAAGCATCCAGTCGCTGGCCGATGGCGAGGCCGTGATGGGGTCGTCCTACAATGGCCGTTTCTTCTCGGCGATCGTGGAACAGAACCAGCCGCTGGAAATGCTCTGGGATGCGCAGGTCTATGACCTTGACGGCTGGATCATCCCGACCGGTCTGCCCGAGGACCGTCTGGCCCGCGTGCTCGACTTCCTTTTCTTTGCCACGGACACACAGCGTCTGGCGGATCAGGCGGCTTATATCTCCTACGGTCCGGCACGCGCGTCTTCGGCGCCATTGGTTTCGACCCATGCCACATTGGGGATCGAGATGGCACCGCATATGCCGACAAACCCCGACAACGCCACCAATGCCTTTGTGCAGAACTACCTGTGGTGGGCGGATTACCGCGACGATCTGGACGCACGTTTCCAGGCATGGCTCGCACAGTAACCGATTGACGGATCGGGCGGGGATTTCCCCGCCCGCACCCCTTTGACATTTTGCCGGTGATGGGTGCCCCCGCGCCCCCGGCCCCGCTGATTTCGACTGAAAAGGTCTTCCCATGGCAGAACAGATGATGGCCGCCGATGGCCGCACGCTCAAATCCAGCCTGAACCGTGCCCTGCGCCGCCAGAAACTGCGCGCGCTGTTGCTGATCGCGCCGCTGTTGCTGTTCATCATGATCACCTTCGTCATCCCCATCGGGCAGATGCTGTTCCGGTCGGTCGAAAACCAGATCGTCAGTGATACAATCCCGCGCACAGTGGTGGCCCTTGCCGATTGGGATGCCGCCACCGACCCCGTCCCGGACGAGGATGTGTTCCGCGCCTTTGCCGCCGATATGATGGTCGCGGTGGAACAGCGTGTCCACACCCGCCTTGGATCGCGGCTGAACTATGAGGCTGCAGGCATTTCATCGCAATTCCGCCGCTCGGGCCGCGATGTCGCGGATATGGGCGAAGAGCTGACCGAGCAATTCGCAGCCCTTGATCCCGCATGGGAAGACCCTGCCACATGGATCGCACTGATGGCCGATCCCGACTGGATCGCAGATCTGGCCAGCGCAGAGGATGAACCCGCCTTCGTGGTCTCTGACGCGGCGCGCGACGCCCTGCCGCGCACAGCCGATATCTATGCCGATTTCGCCCGCGTCACACAGGTGACCAACAACGACAGCCCCACCGAAGAACAGCCGTGGAACGTTGTCTACGTAGCACTTTACGAAGACCTGATCGCCAACCCTGCGCCCCAGATCGCGGGCGCGCCCGACGGCCTGCTGGCTGCCGCAGGTACTGCCGTTGGTGGCTTTACCGCCCCTGACATCCGTGCCGCCTTTCTCGACAGCGACAATGGCTGGGGCAGCACAAGGACGTGGCAGACGATCCAGACCTATAGCCCGCCTTACACGGCCAGCTACTTCCTGAACGCGGTCGATTTGAAACAGACGCCGGAGGGTATCGAAAGAGCGCCCGAAAACCAGCAAATCTATGTGCGGCTGTTCATCCGCACGCTGATCATGTCGCTGACGATCATGGTGTCGTGCATCCTGCTGGGCTATCCGGTGGCATGGATGCTGGCGAACCTGCCATCACGGCAGGCCAACCTGATGCTGATCCTTGTGCTGCTGCCATTCTGGACCTCGCTTCTGGTGCGGACCTCGGCGTGGAAAGTCCTGCTGCAACAGCAAGGCGTCATCAACGACCTGCTGGTCTGGATCGGGCTCGTGGCCGATGACAACCGCCTGACCATGATCAACAACGCGACGGGCACGATCATCGCGATGACGCATATCCTGCTGCCTTTCATGATCCTGCCGCTTTATTCAGTGATGAAAACCATCCCGCCGAGCTATCTGCGCGCGGCGAAATCGCTGGGAGCGACAAACTGGACCGCGTTCTGGCGGGTGTATTTCCCGCAATCGGTGCCGGGGATCGGGGCGGGATCAATCCTCGTGTTCATCTTGTCGATCGGCTATTACATCACGCCCGAGATCGTGGGCGGCACGTCCGGTATCTTCATCTCCAACCGGATCGCCTATCACATTTCCAGCTCGCTCAACTGGGGGCTGGCCGCCGCACTCGGGACGATCCTGCTGGTCGTCGTGCTGGCGCTCTACTGGGCCTATGACCGCATCGTCGGCATCGACAACGTGAAACTCGGAGGATAACGCCATGACCTCGCTGCCCATCTACGCCACCACGGGCCAGAAGATCTGGCACTATACCTTCCGCGTCATCGTCGGGCTGATCCTGTTCTTTTTGGTCGCCCCGATCATCATCATCATCCCGCTTTCGTTCAACGCGCAAAGCTTTTTCACCTTCACGCCGGAAATGCTGGCGCTGGACCCCGAAGGTTATTCACTACGCCATTACCGCGATTTCTTTACCAACCCCGACTGGATCAGGCCGTTGCAGAACTCGCTGATCATCGCGCCTTTCGCGACGATCATTTCGGTCAGCCTTGGCACGCTTGCCGCAATCGGGCTGTCGCAATCGCATGTGCCTTACCGGCGCACGATCATGGCGATCATGATTTCGCCGATGATCGTGCCGTTGATCATTTCGGCCACGGGCATGTTCTTTTTCTACAGCCAGCTGGGGCTTTGGATGGAAGATGCGCTGGGTTTCTCGCGGTCATTCACGGGCTACGTCAAAGTGATCCTCGCCCATGCGGCCCTTGGCATTCCGTTTGTGATCATCACGGTGACCGCAACGCTGGTGGGCTTTGACCATTCGCTCACGCGGGCTGCCGCCAATATGGGCGCGACGCCGACGCAGACATTCTTCAAGGTGCAAATGCCGCTGATCCTGCCCGGTGTGGTGTCGGGCGGGCTGTTCGCCTTCATCACGTCGTTTGACGAAGTTGTGGTCGTGCTGTTCGTCGGGGCGGCGGCGCAAAAGACATTGCCGTGGCAGATGTTCACTGGCTTGCGCGAACAGATCAGTCCGACAATCCTTGCGGCGGCAACGGTGCTGGTGGCGGTGTCGATTGTCCTGCTGACCACGGTGGAACTGTTGCGCCGCCGGTCAGAAAGGTTGCGGGGCCTGTCGCCGAGCTAGGGCAGGATCGCAAGCCAGCCCCAGACCGTCAGGATCGACAAACCCGTCGCAAGTAGCACCGAGGATGCAGCAACGCGGCGGGCGCGGCCATACATATTGGCGAAGATATAGGCGTTCACGCCCGGTGCCATCGCCGCTGTCAGCATCGCCGACCGCGTGCCCGCGACGCCCAGCCCGCCTGCCTGCGCCAGCACCCAGACGATGGCCGGATGCAGGAGCAGCGACACACCGACGACATACATGATCGTGCGCATGTCGCCTTCGGGGCGGTAGCGGTAGAGAACGCCGCCCAGCCCGAACAGCGCCGCAGGCAAGGCCGCCCGCGCGATCAGGTCCAGTGCATCGGTCAGGACGGCGGGGGCTGGCACGCCTGACAGGTTCACCACGAACCCCAAGGCAATCCCGATGATCAGCGCGTTCTGGAACATCGCCCGCAGCACCTTGCCCGGGAGCGCCGTCAGCGACGCGCCTCGGTTGCGCGCGATCTCCATCGCGGTGATGCCGATGCCGTAGCAAAACGGTGAATGGATCGCGATGATGGCGTAGTTGGCCTCGAGCGCCGCTGCCCCATACGCCCGTTCCGTGATCGGCAGCCCCAGCAGCAGCGAGTTGGAGAACAAACAGCAGAACCCGATGGCGACGCTGTCTTCCCAGTCGCGCCCGAAGATGAAGCGCGCGCCCAGAAGCCCTGCCAGAAACCCGGTGAACGCCCCTGCATAGAAGCTGCCGAGCAACACGAGATCAAAGCTTTGTTGCAGATCCAGCGTGGAAATGGCGCGGAACAACAGGCAGGGGATCGCGAAATTCTGGGTGAACTTCATCAGCCCGTCGACGCCTGCATCGCTGAAATAGCCTTTCCAGACAGCCAGATAGCCAAAGCCAATCACGAAGAAAACGGGCAAGATGACGTCGATCAGCGCGGCCATAGGCGGGGTCCTTGAAAAACTTTGATGCCTCCGGCGGGGATATTTATCCTCGAACGATGACCGGAAAACGCAGCGTCAGGCCGTCATAGGCGGGCAGGACATGGGCGGGGGTTTCGGCGGCGACGGTGGCGTAGTCCAGATCGACATGCATGTTGGTCAGCACGGCTTGGCGCGGCGCGACCTTGGTGATCCAGCCAAGGGTCTTTTCCAGATGGGCATGGCTCGGGTGCGGTTTGCGGCGCAAAGCATCGACGATCCAGCAATCAAGCCCTGTCAGCACGGGCCAGACCGCATCGGGGATGTCCGAGACGTCGGGCAGATAGGCGACATCGCCAATCCGGAACCCCAGCGCGTCGATATTGCCATGCGCGACCTTGAACGGCGTCAGCGTCACAGGCCCGCCTGCCCCGTCGATGGTCACATCGCCGTCGATCAGGTTGAGATCGCAGATCGGCGGGTAATCGGACCCCGCAGGCTGCACAAAGGCATAGCCGAAGCGTGACAGCAGCGCATCGCAAGTGTCGCCATCGGCCCAGACCTGCAAGCGCGCCCGCGTCTGGAACACAATCATCCGCAGATCGTCGATTCCGTGGACGTGATCGGCATGCGCATGGGTATAGACGACCGCATCCAGCGTGCTGACGCCAGCATCGAGCAGCTGGCTGCGCATATCAGGCGAGGTGTCGATCAGCACGCGGGTGACACCGTGGTTGCCCTGCCGCGTGATCAAGAGAGAACAGCGCCGCCGCGCGTTGCGCGGATCGGCTGGGTCGCAATCGCCCCAGTCATTGCCCAGCCGTGGCACCCCGCCGGATGATCCGCAGCCAAGGATGGTAAAGCTGATCATGTCGCTCATGCTGCTGCTTTCCAGAAAAGCCGGTCGAAATTGGCATTCGTCGCGGCGGCGAAATCGGCATAGTCGAGACCATAAAGCTCTGCCCCCACAGCAGCAGTATGGGCTGTATAGGCGGGCTCGTTGCGCCGCCCGCGGTATGGTGGCGGGGCCAGATAGGGGCTGTCGGTTTCAAGCAGTATCCGGTCAAGTGGGGCGCTGGCGAAGATGTCGCGCAACTCCTTGCTTTTGGGAAAGGCCGCGATGCCCGACATCGACAGATAGAACCCCAGATCAAGCGCGGCCTTGGCCAATGCCGCCGAACTGGAAAAGCAATGCATCACGCAAGTGTAGGCACCAGCGCGATATTCTTCGGTCAGGATGCGGGCCATGTCGTCATCGGCGTCGCGCGCATGGATGATCAGCGGCAGGCCGGTTTCGCGGGCCGCCGCGATATGGATGCGCAGGCTGGCTTGCTGGATAGCCTTGCTGTCAGCGGTGTAATGGTAATCAAGACCAGTTTCGCCAATGCCCACGAATTTGGGGTGCTGCGCCAGTGCCACAAGGTCATCCACACTCACCGGCGGATGGTCTGCCGCCGACATCGGATGCACACCGGCGGCATAGAAGACAGGCGCATATTTTTCGGCAATCGCGCGCACGGCAGGTTCGTTGTGCAGCTTTGTGCAGATCGTCACCATCCGCGTCACTCCTGCTGCCAGCGCGCGGGCGATGATGTCATCGCGTTCGCCGTCGAAATCGGGGAAATCCAGATGGCAGTGGCTGTCAGTGATCGGGCTTTGGGTCATGGCGCGGCTTTCAGGCTGCGGCGACGCCTTGCGCCGTCTCTTCAATCTTGAAGATCATATCAAGGATCAGCGCGGCAGGGTCAAGGTTCACCGCGCGCCCGTGGCGCGACCGGTCCGACAGGTCTTGCTGCACCTGCGCCCAAGCTTGTGCGGCGCGGGGGTCGGGCGCGATTTTCGCCAAGAGCAACGCCTCGCCCGCCGCGCCTTGGGTGGCGGGTGCGCCCAGCAGGCCCGCCCGCGCCGCACGTGCCAGAAAGAGGTCGATGAGGTCGAGCGTCAGGCCAAAGCGCGTCTCTGCCCCCCGCCCGCTGCAGGCCTCGGCCAAAGCCAGCGCCGCCTGCCGGTCGATCCGGGGCAAGGTGCCGAACAGCCGGACCAGATCGGCGTAAAGCGCCATGCCGCCGCTGCCCAACAGCCGGATCGCGTCGCCGACCGACCCGCCTGCAAGCGCGGCAAGGCCCGCCGCATTGTCGCTGCTGTGTCCCGCCTGCGCCAGCGCGCGCGCCAGATCTTCGGGCGACAGCGGGCCGCAGCGCAATTCGCGGCAGCGCGACCGGATCGTGGGCAAAAGCCGCGAGGGTTGATGCGCCACGAGCAGAATGACCGCCCCCGCTGGCGGTTCTTCCAGCTCTTTCAAAATCGCATTGGCGGCGTTGCGGTTCATCTCGTCGGCGGCATCGACGATCACGACGCGCCGCCCGCCGTCGGCGGATGACATCTGAAAGAAATGCTTGAGGCTGCGCACGGCATCGACGGTGATCTCGCTGCGCAGCTTGCCAGCCTTGTCGTCCCAAGGCCGCCGGATAAGGGCAAGGCGCGGATGCGCGCCGGACTGGATCAGACGCGCGTCGGGGTGATCCGGTGGCACGGCAAGCGTGACCTCTCCCAGCATATCGGGCGGCGCATCGGCCAGCAGGAAAGTCGCGATCTTCCATGCCAGTGTTGCCTTGCCCACGCCGCGCGGGCCGGTGATCAGCCAGCCTGAATGCATCCGCCCTGCGCTGAACGCATCCAGAAACGCCGCCTCGGCCGCGTGCTGACCGTAAAGCACGGCGGTTTCGCGCGGATGCGGGGCACCGTCCAGCCGGTCGGGTTCGGGGATGGTGTCATCGCTCATAGATGGGCCGCCACGTCGCTGGCGATCTGGTCCATCGTGCGGTTGCCGTCGATCAGCACACAGCGCTGCGGCTCCGCGCGCGCCAGCGCCAGAAAGCCGTGGCGCAGGGTTTCCTGAAACGGCAGGCCGAAATCCTCGAACCGGTCCTCGCCCGACTGGCGGGCAAGGCCGCGTTCAAGCGCGGTGGCGGGGTCCATGTCGATGATGAAGGTCAGATCAGGTTCGCGCCCGATCATCAGCGCGTGCAGCACATCAACCTTGGCACGCAGATCGCCGCGCGTGGCCCCTTGATAGACGCGGGTGCTGTCGGCGAAACGGTCGGAGACAACGGTCTTGCCAGCCTCCAAAGCGGGCAGGATCGTTTTCTCCAGATGGTCGCGGCGCGCGGCGGTGAACAGCAGGATTTCGGTTTCCGCCGACCAGCGGTCAGGATCGCCGGTCAGCAAAAGCTGGCGGATTTCCTCGGCACCGGGGCTACCGCCCGGTTCGCGGGTCAGCACGACATCCTGCCCGTGATCGCGCAGCCGGTCTGCGAGGCGGCGCGCCTGTGTCGATTTGCCCGATCCGTCTATCCCCTCGAAGGTGATGAACCTCGGCTGGATCATGCGCCGTCAGGCTCTGCGTCGGGGGCGATGCCGTATTTGTTCCACAAAACCAGCGCCGCCGTACGCATCCTTGCGCTGAAACCGCCCAAGGGCACATCGGCATCCGCCACGAGCGGCACGCGTTTTTCGGGCAGACCGTCCAGCGTGACGATCAATTCGCCCACAGGCTGGCCCGCCGTGATAGGTGCCTGCAACGGCCCGTCGAACACGACCTGCGCATCGACCGCGCCCTGATGCAGTACAGGCACGAGCAGGCGCAGGTCTTCGGCCACGGTCAGGCCCACGGTCTGCTGCGCCCCCATCCAGACATCGGCCGTCGCGATCTGGGTGCCCGCTGTGGCGACATCGCGTTCGGCGAACTGGCGGAAGGCCCAGTTGACGATACGTTCGGATTCGACAGCGCGCTCGCGCGCGGTATCAAGGCCGGTGATCACAAAGACGACTCGGCGGTCACCCTGTACGGCAGAGCCTGCCAGCCCATAGCCTGCCTCTTGCGTGTGGCCGGTCTTGAGCCCGTCGGCACCGATCCCCATGCCAAGGACCGGATTGCGGTTCTGGCTGTTGGAGGGCACGCGGTTGTCGAAGGGGAATTCGGTTTCGGCAAACAGCGGATAGAAAGTCGGGAAATCGGTGATCAGCCTGCTGGACAGGATGCCCAGATCCTCGACCGACATGCGGTGCCCCGCAGCGGGCCAGCCGCTGGCGTTCATAAAGACGGAATTGGTCATGCCCAACTGGCGCGCGCGTTCGGTCATCATCCGCGCGAAACCGGCCTCGGTGCCGTCGGGCGACAAGGCTTCGGCCAGCACGACGCTGGAATCGTTGCCCGACAGAACGATCACGCCGCGCAAAAGATCCTCGACACGGACGCGATCGGTTGTGTCCAGAAACATCGACGAGCCGCCGAAACTGGCAGCATGAGCAGACACCGGCAAGACGTCATCCACCGACAAACGCCCATCGGCAATCGCCTCGAAGGCCATGTAGATCGTCATCAGCTTGGACATTGACGCAGGCGGTAGCGGAATGTCGGCATCCTTGGCCAGCAGGACCGTGCCGGTGGTCTGGTCATAGACATAGGCCGCGCGCGCGCTGGTCTCTAGCGTCTGCCCGTGAACGATGGTCGCGCAGACCGTCATCAGACCGGCAACAAGAGTATGTCCTAACGCTTTCATCGGCAGTCCTTTTGTCATTCGCTTGTCATTACGAAGGCATCCACGAAGCCCAGCGCCCTGATCCGCGCAAGCGCCTCCTGATCCGGCACCGGCCCCGCGACGACGCGCCAGACGGTCCGGCCACCGGCCTCCAGATTGATGACGCTCGCCCCGAATCCGGCGGCTGTCAATGCGGCTGCGGCCCCATCGGCGTTAGCCCGCAGGCTGAAGACACCGATCTGCGCGATCGGAGCTTCGGGCAGAGACGTTGACGCAACAGGCGCGGCACCCTCAGCAGAGGCCACGGGTGCAGGCGGCAGCACGACCTCTACCGGGCCTTGGTCTGACAGCGTGGTCGCTGTATCAGTCACTGTGGCCGCTGCGTCGGCGGTGACATCAACCGGATCAAGCGGGGATGCCTCGATCGCCGCAGGAGCCGCAAGGCCCTCTACCTCGCCGGTGTCTTCAGGTGGAGGCGGCGCAACCTCGATCTCTACACGGCGCAGCGCGACCACGCTCAGCTCGGCGGGCGCTCCGGCAAGCAAGCCAAGTTCTTCGGCCGCATCCGACGACACCTGCAAAGCCGGACCCGGATTCTCGCGTTCGCGCCGGAACAGGGCGCCTACGGTGGACTGCCCGTTCGCAGGGTTGCGGATCACGACCCGCTCGGGATCGCGTACATCGGGATGTGCCACCCAGATACCGCCCAGCGATGGTCGACCATCCCACAGGCCCCGGTCGGTCACCGAAAATACATCGGGCCGCTCGACATCCTGTTGCGTCCGCACCGGACCCCGTGATTGCCCGACAACGTTCATTGTCGAGTCATTGCGCGCGCCGGATGCGCCAAAGCCGCCATCCTCGCCACATGCCGCCAGCGCGAATGCGCCGCACAGCGCGTAGGACAGCACTGCTGCGCGCCTGCGTCCCTCAGGTTTGCCTGTCATTCTCAGCCCCCTTAGATCCACGTCTTGCGCGTGGACATCAGCCCCGATGTGTTGTTCTGCGTTGCCTTGCCACGCCAGCCAGCCCGTCTTGCCCAGCAAATGTCTGCACCACCCGCAGGATTTTCGCGAAGGATAGCGGTCTGCGCCACACAATGAAAGTGGCTACACGGAAAGGCAGGCATTTTTCGCCCAGTCTGATCGCGCTTTTCGAATCGTCCGACACCCGCTAACACGACCCCGTCGGAGGAGTGGCAGAGTGGTTGAATGCACCGGTCTTGAAAACCGACGTAGGTGAAAGTCTACCGTGGGTTCGAATCCCACCTCCTCCGCCATCAGGCCGTAAACTGATACATTCGTCAAAGACGCAACCGCTTTTTCAGCGGCCATATTTTTGACGTGGCTGTGACTACGGCGCCGCGTTGCTGACATCAGGCGTGATCCCCTCTTAGAACCGCACAAATGCCGCTTTGGGCACGGCTCGGGCTGCCGGTCAAAGCTGTCGTCTGCAACTGCGACCGCCTGCTCTTTGGCGGTGGTTTCCATCGGTATTTCGCACTAGGCAGGCAAGGCTGCGTTGATCGCAAAACTGAGGAGGCTATCGTGCATTTCTGGACCACCATCGGGCTGATCCTTGTTCTGTCCACGCTTGGGCTGACCTATGAAATCGCGGCCGGCCGCGTGCTTGCGCCCTTTTTCGGCACGTCCTTGCTGACATGGACGACCGTGATCGCGACGATCCTTGCGGGGTTTTCGCTGGGCAATGCGATTGGCGGCTTTGTAGCGGAACGACCCCGCGCCCGCGCTGTCGCAGGCGTGCGCATGGCATTGATCGCGACGGCGGTGCTGATGGGGCTGTCACCCATCGTGCTTGCCTTCGTCTATGCATCCGGCGCACGCGAGACGGGTGGGATGTTGCTGGCGGTCTTCGTGACCTTCTTTCCCGCCTCCGTGCTGGTCAGCCTGCCGTCGCCTTTCCTTGCCAAACTTGCGGTCGAGGCACGGCCGGGGCGCGAAGGGTCCTCGCTCGGAATGGTGCTGGCGGCAGGGTCGGTTGGCGCGATCTTTGGCGCCATCCTTGCGGGGTTCGTGGCATTGCCGCTGTTCGGGTCGGTCGCGACCTTTGCCGCCTGCGGGGCAGCAGCACTGCTCTGTGCGCTGTTCGTCGGGAAAGGCGACGGATCAAGCGGGCTTGGGACCACGCTGTCGATGATCGTCGCAGCATTGGCGGTCGCGGCAAGCCCCTTTGTCGGCGCACTCTGCCGCTATGAATCGGGCCTGTCGTGCATCGATGTCGTGCGGCAGAATGGCGTTGTCTATCTGATCGCCGACCGCACGCAGCAGGCCGCGGAACGGACCGACCAAGCCGAAGCAGACAGCCTTGTGATGCCCTATGTCCAGTGGATCTGGGCACGTATGGACCGCGATCTTGGCCCCGCGCCTGCGGTGCTGTTCATCGGTGGCGGGGGTTACACCCTACCCACCAAACTGCTGCAGGAGCGCCCGTCAGCGCAAGCCGTCACCGTCGAGATCGACCCGCTGGTGACGCAAGTTGTGCGCCAGCAGATGCCTTGGGCAAGTGCGATGATCGCACAGGATGGCTATGACGCAAGCAAGGACAGTGCTGCGCCCGGCCGCTTGGGGATCGTGCATGCCGATGGCCGCGTCTTTCTGAACGAAACCGGTCTGCGGTTCGATGCGGTCGTGATGGATGCTTTTTCGTCCGGGTCGGTGCCTGCGCATCTGGCCACGCGCGAGACCTATGCGCGCCTGAGCGACATCGTCACCGGTCCTGTGTACCTGAACCTGATCGACGCGCCGGATGGCCCGCTTGTGCGGGGTCTGCACGCGATCCTGACCGAGATCTACCCGCATGTCACCGCCGTGCAGGGACCGGTCAGCGAGCGTGATATCGCGAATGTCCTGCTGGTGGCGTCGCGCGACCCGCTGTCCGCGCTTGATGCGCTGCCGGACGGGTATGAGTCAGTACAGGTCACGCCCGGGCGGGCATTCACAGATGACCGTGGGTGGGTAGGTCATCGTTAGGGTGTGCCTGACCGCCCCGCCAACTTGCTAAAAACCGCGCGGCCTGACGCCGCGCGGTGAGCGCCGCGTCAGTTGGCGTTTTCAGCCAGCCAGTTGCTCATCTCTTCCATCTCGGCCACCTGTGCCGCGATGATCGCATGCGCAAGGGCGAGCATCTGCGGGTCCTCGCCATGCGCGATCAACACCTGCGCCATGTCGATAGCGCCCTGATGGTGGGCGATCATCCCGCAGGCAAAGGCCACATCGGCGTCCTCATTCATCATGCCGTCGTGCATTGCGGGCATGCTGATCATCATACGGCGCATGTTTTCCTGCACATGTTCCGGCATGGATTCAAGATCGGCATCTCCCATGCCCATCATCCCCATCATGCCACCGGAGGCATTGCCGTGCATGGCACCGTGCCCCATTGCCCCGTGGTCCATTCCGCCCATCGCCGGGGCGGTTTTACACTGTTCGGGAAGCTGGAACGCAGGTTCCTGGGCGGATGCCGCAAAGGCGAAAGTGGTTGCTGCAACTGCGGTCGCAAAGAGTGTTTTAGCGTTGTTCATTTGTTATCTCCTGATTTTCGGAATGTCTTGCGTGGTCAAACGAACAACCGTCGGGGTGGCGGGGTACTGGTTGGGGGATGACGACCGGAACTGTCTGCAACAGGTGGCGCGGCCGGATCGTTCACATTTGATATGACCGGCATGACCAGCAGGGTCGGTGACAGAGCCGGATGGCACAGGCCCATCATCGCGCAGAAAAACGCGGACCCGGCGCAATCGGCGGGTATCTGGTGGCCATCTGCGGCAACAGGACCGTGGTGCATCAGATGGGACGCATGGCCGGCCCCGTCATGACCAGGTGACGCACCGGCGTCGCCAGGGAGCCATGCGAACAGTGCGACCAGCAACAGGACCGGCAGTATCGCCAGCCGCAAGACACGGTCTGACCGGTCAATGCTTGTCATGCGATGCGCTGCGGCGGAAAACCGGCTTGCGACAGGGCCTGCTCGATCGCTGTTTGGGCAGCCTTCGACGTCACGGTGACGCGCTTTGTCGGCAGGTCGATGACGACATCAGCTGCCGGATCAAGCACTTGGATCGTGTTGGTGATGGATCTGGCACATCCGCCGCACCCCATCTTGTCGATCTGATACTGCATGATTGGTCCAATCTCGATGATCTGCTTTAGGCCAACATGGGCGTTCCAGTTACGGGAAGGTCAAGGACCATGACGAAAACATTTCTTTGCATGACGGTGTTGGCCTATCGGTTCCCGGCTTGCCAATCGGTTTGCCCGGCATGGAAATGGGGGAACGGGCCGACATTGTCCTGTGGCGCGGATCGGACACAGACATCTTCTCTATCTGGTCAGGTCACGCCATGCAGAAAACACGCTGGTAGAGTTCGATTGGATGCAGAAGGATCGGTCGGAGACGTGCTTTCGACCGCTGCTCTGCTGTATGCAGAGTCGTCGGCCAACGCGGCGCAATCGTCGTCCCGCCGCCTGCCGGCTCGCAAGAGTGGCATCAACAAATTCACCTGATCCACAACCGCTGCCTGCGCAGGATCAGCGGCACACACCCGTGCCTGCTGCAGGACAAGATCTGTCGGATAGTGCCTGCCCTTCCTCACCGGAGTACCCCATACGCCGCCGCAGAACCGCTTCGATTGGCCGACCTGGCGGGACATCGCAAAACCAGTGAGGCGTCTGGACGCACCCGACTTTCCGATCGCGGAAACAGCCAAGAGCCTCGGTCAGGAAATCAGGAAAAGGGCGGGTATCGGCGTCAAAAATGACAATGAAACCAGCGACGGTGTGGTCCATGGCGTTACGCAGGTTTCCTGACTTATCGCCGATGTTGCCAGTGCGCGTGACGTAGGTGGCACTTTCCTGTGCTACGACTGCCGCCATATCGGGCCGGCGACCGCCATTCAACACATGCACCCGCACAACCATCGGATGCGGACAGACCGTCTTTTGCGCACCACAAAGGCCCAGCCGGACAAGCTCTGGAACCTCGCTGTAGGTGGCAAAGACCACGTTGCCACTTATGGGCCGGTGCCGGTGTTTCTGGGTAGATTCGGCGTGGTGTGCGACGCTGGAACCGCAAGTCGGAATGCGTGGATTGAAACGGTGGGGCGCGCCACCGAGCGCAACGGGATCAGCCGGTGGTATTGGGCTTATGGCGCAGGTTTCGATCTGTGCGATTACGGCGGATACGACTGGTATCCGGGGCTCTATGCAGCACTGAAGCGCGAGCAGCCCGTTGGATGGAGCGTGACCAAAGTTCGGTGATCCGGCTGGTGCCTGCGCGAATCTGACAACTGTGCAACTTGTTCTCCCCGCCACAACATCGTGGCGGGGTGTTCCAGCGTGCCAAGGTCCAGCTTGCGACGCTCACATCACCGCTGGTCAGCCTCCAAAGTCTCGAAGGTCAGGCCGGCCGCCGTGCGTGGTGCAAAACCCCGCCAGTAGCTGTGTTCGGGCTGTTGTGTGCCATCGTCATTCAGCGCAACAACGCCATCGGTGGCCACCTGCACCAGATCAAGATAGCCCGCCTTGTCGGCATCTCCTTTTAAATGCAGGTCCAGAAACGCCGTGATAAAATGCTGGGCGATGTTGTTCATGCGCAACGTGTCCCAGACCGGATCGGCGTAATGGTCGAACGTGACCACGTCCGATCCCGCCGTTGGCTGCCAGCTTTCGCGCGGGGCAGGCATCGGGGCGGCGGCGTTGTGGTTGGCATTCTGAAAGGTCAGCAAGTGACGCGTTGTGCCGCTGGCCTGTTCGAAAATCTGGCGCATCGCAGGGTAATCGGACACATCGTCAAGCGAGCCTGCCATAATCAGTGCCGGTTTGCGCAGGTTGGCCAGACCGGTCTCGTCCCAGAACCCGTGCTGGCGGCCCCATGGCCCGATGGCGACCACAGCTTTCAGGCGGTCATCGACAATGGCTTCATGGCTTTCCGAGCCAGCGAGATTGGCGGCAAGCAGCCCCTGCGGCGTGCCCCATGGCAGATCGACCGCCGTCTGCGTCACACCTGCCCCGCCAAAGATCAGTGCGCCATAGCCGCCCATCGAATAGCCGATCACGCCGGTGTTGTCAGCGTCGGTGATCGCGGCCAGATCGGGGGCCACATCGTCCAACTGTGCCATCCGGTCCAGCACGAAGTGCTGATCGCGCGGCCGGTTCAGCAAGGTCGAACCAAAGGCCGCCTGATCGGAATAGGTGCTATCGGTATGGTCGATGGACGCGACGACATACCCCTTGGACGCCAGATTCTCTCCCAGATGTGCCATCAGAAAGCGGTTACCCGGATAGCCGTGGCTGATAATCACCAAGGGAAATCGGCCTTCGGTTGCGGCATCGGCATCCCGGCTCGCGCGTCCGGATAAAACGGTCGGCGTGGTGCCGTCGCGGATCACGGTGTCATAACGCGTACCCGCCGCGCTGGTGTCGGCGGCGGGATACCAGACCTCGACCGTCAAGGGGCGGTCATAACGCGGGGTTTCGGTATCGGTGATGCCGAGGATATCGATCTGGTCGGCATGGCTGAACGTCAGCGTCCGCACACCGATGGCAAGCGCGCCAAAAGCGGCGAGTTCAGGTGCATCGGGGCGCGTCTGATCAATCGGGTGTGGCGTCGTCATTTGCGCCGATACTGGGCCCGATATCACGGGACTTGCAAGCAGCCCAAGAGCAAGCGCAGCGGTTTTGAGCGGGGTCATCGACATCTCCTGTTGTTGCTGGCGGAGTGCAACCCAGGATTGGTTCGCTTGCAACCGTTTATCGGCGTGCCCTAGCGTCAGATCGCTCAGACACCGTGATCAAAAGACCCGCCGTCCCGCACTATAGGTCTGTTGCACCATCGCGGTATCATCAAGCAGGCTGAACACAACCAGATCGGCCCGTTGCCCGCAGGCAAGCCTGCCGCGGTCCTGCAATCCGGCCGCCTGCGCGGGTGCCGTAGTGACCGTCGCCATCCCGCGCGGCAGATCGTCCCAGATCAGCCCAAGCCTAACCGCCGCCAGCAGCAAGGACGCGGGCACATAGTCAGATGACAAGATGTCCAGCCGATCGCGCGCCGCCAGATCGGAGGCCGCCACATTGCCCGAATGCGACCCGCCGCGGATCAGGTTCGGCGCGCCCATAATCGTGGCGATCCCGTGTGCGTGGCATGCGTCCGCAGCCGCGACGCTGGTCGGGAACTCGGCCAAAGTCACGCCATGGGCGTGGCTGGTCGCGACCTGTGCAGGTGTCGTGTCGTCGTGACTTGCCAGCACCGCGCCAAGGCGGTTTGCCGCCGCAACCGTCGCCGCCTCATGCGCGGGGCCGAACTGTTCCTGCAAGCCATAGAGGAAATCGACATAGCCACGAAAGTCGTCTTCGCTCAGGTTGTGTTTGCCGCGCACATAGGTTTCGAACTTGGCGATGTCGGAAAACTGCCGCTGGCCGGGCGTGTGGTCCATCATCGAGATGATGCCGATCCGGTCGCTGTCGGAAAATTCGGCCAGCTCCTCGGCCAGCGTTTCCGAACAGATTTCCGCCCGCAGGTGCAGGTGGTGGCTGATCCGCAGGTGGCCCGCCGCGCGCATGGCAAGGATTTCATCCGCCATCTGGCGGGCATATTTGCCATAGCGCTTGCCATTGTTCGACAGGATCGACCCGACCCTGATCGCATCATAGACGGTCGTGATCCCGCAGCCTGCCAGTTCGCGGTCATGCGCCATGATCGCGGCGCGGTAGGGCCAGTCCACCTTTGGCCTTGGTACCAGATGCCGTTCAAGGTTGTCGGTGTGCAATTCGACCAGACCGGGGGCAAGGTAATCGCCGCCCAGATCGACCGCCCCTTTGGGCACGCCAGCCCCTTGGGCCAGATCGACGATGATGCCATCCTTGATGGTCAGCGATCCGGTGACCACCTCGCCTTCTAGGATCAGGCGGGCGTTGGCAAGAATGATGGGCTCTGTCATGTCGGTGTCACGATACTGTTGCTAGGGGTTTGGTCATGTTCGAAAGATTTGCCATTTTCTATACACCCACCGGCCCGCTGGCCGATTTCGGCGCAGCTTGGCTGGGCTGGGACAGTGCGGCGGGACGCGCTGTGCCGCATCCCCCGATCGCGGGGATCAATGTGGCGGCGGTCACGGACACCCCGCGCAAATACGGGTTGCATGCCACGATGAAAGCACCCTTCCGCCTGTCCGCCGACAGCGGCCCTGCGGCGTTGCAGCAGGCCGTGGCTGATTTTGCGACACGGCATGCGCCAGTCGAGATCGGGCATCTCGCCTTGGGGCACGATCACGGCTTTGTCGCCTTGCGTCCCGTGGCGGCCCCCCCTGCCCTGCAGGATCTGGAACGTGCCATTGTGACCGAACTCGACCCCCACCGCGCGCCGCTGACCGAGGCCGATATCGCCCGCCGCCGCAAAGCACCGCTGACCCTGCGGCAGGACCGGCAGATGCTGGACTGGGGCTATCCTTATATTTTCGACGACTTTCATTTGCACCTGACGCTGAGCGGGCAGTTGCCCGACGCACAGGCGGCGGAGGTTGTCGCCGCCTTGCAGCCGATGGTCGCGCCGCTGATCGCGGCACCCTGCACCATCGATGCTGTCACGCTGATGGGGCAGGATGTGGGCGGCCTGTTTCACCAGATCCACCGCTACACCTTGACCGGATAAAGCAGGCGCAGCACTGCCTGAACGGTGGTGTCCAGATCGCCGCTGTTGTCGATGGTCACGGCCGCAACCCCCGCAGGCAGCGCATAATCGGCACGGTCCAACCGGCGCGCGATATCCTGTGCCGTTTCGCGCCCGCGCGCGGCAAGGCGCTGCGCCAGCACGTCGCGCCGCGCGGTCAGGTTGATGATGAGGCACGGATCGAACCGCGCCTGAGCCGCTGGCAAGACACCGCGAGACAGGTTCGCCAGCACATCCCGCCCTGCCGCCAGATCGGTGCCGACCGTCGCGGGGATACCATAGCGCAAGCCATGCGCCGCCCAGTGCAAGGCAAAGGCACCTTGGGCGGCCAGCCTGTCGAAGGTCGCGTCGTCTACACCGTCGAAATCCTCGCCCCCGGCCTCTGACGGCCGCGTGATGACACGGCGCACAAGCCGCAGACGCGCGTCGCGGGCCACCAGCCCCGCCATCACCGAATCCTTGCCGACACCGGACGGCCCGACAATAGCGATAAACCGTCCGGTCATGCCGCAAGGCCGGGGGTAAAGCGGGTCACGTCCACCTGCCGGTCGCATAATGCCTCGCGCGCGGCGCGGTCGTGGAAGATGCCGATGATCGCGGCGCTGCGTGCCTTGGCCTCCTGCACCATCGCGAGCACCGTGGCGCGGTTGACGGGATCGAGGCTGGCGGTCGGTTCATCCAGCAATAGCGCGGGATAGGGGAACGCGAACCCCCGCGCGATATTCACCCGCTGCTGTTCGCCCCCCGAAAAGGTCGTTGGGCTAAGACCCCAGAGCCGCTCGGGGATGTTCAGCCGCGCCAAGAGATCGGCTGCCTTGGCTCGCGCCTCGTCAGGCGCGGTGCCTGTGATCAGCAAAGGTTCGGCCACCACGTCTATCGTCGGCACCCGTGGCACCACGCGCAGGAACTGGCTGACATAGCCCAATGTCCGGCGGCGCAGCGCAATGATGTCACGCGGCGGGGCGGTAGCCACATCGACATCGCCCACCATGATCCGGCCCGCGGCGGTCAGGTAATTGCCATAGATCATCCGCATCAGCGTGGATTTCCCCGCGCCAGAGGCCCCGACCAAGGCCACACATTCGCCCGCCGCCACCTGCAGGCTGGCCCCCGCCATAACAGGAATTTCGGTGCTGCCCTGATTGTGCAGGGTAAAACTTTTCGACACGTTTTCGACGCTGATCATCTTCACACCTGCAAGACAGAGGACACAAGAAGCTGGGTATAGCCATGCTGCGGATCATCCAGCACCTGATCGGTCAGGCCGGTTTCCACCACATGACCATCCTTCATCACCATCAGCCGGTCGGCAAGCAGCCGCACGACGGCGAGATCATGGGTGACGATAATGGCGCTCAGCCCCATGTCGCGCACGAGGCCGCGCAGCAGGTCCAGCAGACGCGCCTGCACGGACACATCAAGGCCGCCTGTCGGTTCGTCCATGAACACCAGCCGCGGCCCCGTGACCAGATTGCGCGCGATCTGCAGGCGCTGCTGCATTCCGCCGGAAAACGCCGTGGGGCGGTCGTCGATCCGGTCCTCGGTGATCTCGACCCTTCCCAGCCAGTCGATTGCCTGCGCGCGGATGTCACCATAGTGCCGCGCGTTCACGGCCATCAGGCGTTCGCCGACATTGCCGCCCGCACTGACATTCATGCGCAGCCCGTCGCGGGCGTGCTGGTGGACGAAGGCCCAGTCGGTGCGCCCCAGCATCCGGCGTTCGGGCTCGGACATCGTCACCGTGTCGCGCAACCCGTCGGTGCGGGTATCGAACCGCACCGCGCCGTGATCGGGCTTCAGATGCCCCGCCAGACAATTCAGCAAGGTGGATTTGCCCGACCCGCTTTCACCGACGATGCCCATGACCTCGCCGGGGTAGAGATCAAAGCTCACATCCGCGCATCCGATGCGCGCGCCGTAGTATTTGGCAAGGTTTTCGACCTGCAACAGGGGGGTCATGCGGCCTCCTCCACGCGGGTTGCGCAATAATCGGTGTCCGAACAGATGAACATCCGCCCGCCTGCGTCATCGGTGATCAATTCATCCAGATAGCTGGTCGTCGATCCGCAAAGCGCGCAGGCATGATCCGCCTTGGTGGGCTGGAACGGGTAGTCGTCGAAATCGAGACTGACGACTTTTGTGTAAGGCGGCAGCGCATAGATCCGCTGTTCGCGGCCCGCGCCGAACAGCTGGATCGCGGCCATATCCAGTTTGGGATTGTCGAATTTCGGGATCGGGGACGGGTCCATGACATAGCGGCCTTCAACCTTGACCGGATAGGCATAGGCGGTGGCGATGGCCCCGTGCTGGCTGATATCCTCATAAAGCTTCACATGCATCAGCCCGTAATCCTCAAGGGCGTGCATCTTGCGGGTTTCCACCTCGGAGGGTTCCAGAAACCGTAAAGGTTCGGGGATCGGCACCTGATAGACGATGATCTGATCCTCGCGCAGCGCCTGTTCGGGGATGCGGTGGCGGGTCTGGATCACGCTGGCATGCGTGGTTTTCTCGGTTACGGCGACCCCTGCCGTGCGCTGGAAAAACCGCCGGATCGACACGGCGTTAGTGGTGTCGTCGGCGCCTTGGTCGATCACTTTCAGCGTATCGTCGGGCGTCAGCACGGCGGCCGACACCTGCACGCCACCCGTGCCCCAGCCATAAGGCATCGGCATTTCGCGGCTGGCAAAAGGCACCTGATAGCCGGGGATGGCAAGACCCTTCAGGATCGCGCGGCGGATCATGCGTTTGGTCTGTTCATCGAGATAGGCAAAGTTATACTCGGTCATGATTTTGCCCTGCTTTCCTTGGAAAATGGCATGGGTAAGTGAAAGAGGATGTGCCGATGGACCCGTTGCTGTCTGCCGAATGCGTCGAGACGGTCAGCATCCTTTACGCCGTGATCTTCGGCGCGGGGGAAGCGTGCGTGCTGGTCAGCGCAGGGTCGATCCTGACGGCTTTTGCCGCCTTCATGGTGCTGGTCGTGCTGGCGCAATACATCGCGCGCAGGCTCTGGGCGCGGGTCACAGGCACTGCCGCGCCGCCCGAGGCCACGCCGCAAAAGCCGTTCTCGCGCCATCCCGATTATGACGGCGGGCCGATCAGGTCGACACGGCGGCGCAGGGACTAGATCACCGGCGCAGGCCGTCATGCAAATGTCACAATGCGCGCCTAGCGTCAGGGCATGGAAACAATTCTGACCGCCGTTGATTTCATCCGCACCAACGCGACGGCAATTGCAATATGTATCGGTTTTCCGATCGCGCTTGCGCTTGTTTTCCGAGGTGACGGTCCCAGCGTGAACGGATCTTACAACGACGACGGGGACGGCGGCGACTGATCTCATTCCGCGGCCTCCTGCATCGGCACTTGCACAGCCTCGCGGCGCAGTTTGCGGATCAGTTCCAGTTCGGACTGGAAATCGACGTAATGCGGCAGCTTGATATGTTCCAGAAACCCCGTCGCCTGAATATTGTCGCAGTGATACAGCACGAATTCCTCGTCCTGCGCGGGCGCGCCAAGGTTGTCCTCGCCCAGTTCCGCCCAGCGGAGCGCACGGTCGACCAGCGCCATGGAAATCGCCTTGCGTTCAGTCATGCCGAAGACAAGGCCATACCCGCGCGTGAATTGCGGCGGCTGGGTTTTGGAGCCTTGAAACTGGTTGACGGTTTCGCATTCGGTTAGAATGATCTCACCGATTTCGATGCTGAACCCCAGTTCGGGGATGTCCATTTCCACGGCCACCGTGCCGATCCGCAATTCGACGACAAAGGCGTGGTTACGCGCATAGCCGCGCTGCGTGGAATAGGCCATGCCAAGGGTAAAGCCTTCGTCCGCCCGCGTCAGCGCTTGCAATCTCAGCGCGCGGGATGCGGGCAGTTCCAGCGGCGCGCGGGTCAGGTCGGGCGGCGTGGCCTCGCCCGCCGGTTCCGGCTGGATCAGGTCCTCGCGGTCCAGAAACCCCATGATATGCGGGGTCGGGCCTTGCAGCGGTGCGGCCTCGGCCACCTGCCCCGCCTCACCATCGGCGGTGAGTTTGAAATCCAGCAGGCGGTGGGTGTAATCGAATGTCGGCCCCAGAACCTGCCCGCCGGGGGCGTCCTTGAACGTGGCTGATACACGCCGGTCGCAGGCCATCGCCCCTGTGTCCACCGGCAGCGATGCGCCAAAACGCGGCAACGTGGTGCGATAGGCGCGGATCAGGAAAATCGCCTCGATCAGATCGCCGCGCGCCTGTTTGATCGCCAAAGCGGCGAGGTCGGGGTCGTAAAGCGAGCCTTCGGCCATCACGCGGTTGACGGCCAGCGCCAGCTGTTCGCGGATTTGCGCGACACTGAGTTCCGGCACCGACAGATCGCCGCGCCGTTCCTCGGCGAGCCAGGCATGGGCATTGTCGATGGCGCGCTCGCCACCTTTGACGGCAACATACATCAGCTGACCCTCGTGCTGCGCGGCAAGGCGGCCAAGCGGTCGCCGCAGGTGAAGATGAAATCGAGTCCGCGCGGGAAAAGTGCTGCATTGCGCTGGAAGGTGGCAATGTCGGGCAAAGACAGATGCGCCTGATCCTTGATCCCCGGCCCGCGCAAGACAGCACCTGAATTGGACAGTTGCGGTAGCTCAACGATCAACGTGGCGGACCTGTCGGGATAGTCCGATGTGCCCAGCGGGAAGGCCTCCAGCGGCAGGGCGTCCCAAGTGCCATAGGCGAATTGCGCCGTCTGTGCGCTCACGAAAGGTGCTGCGCAATGAAAGGTGATCCAGTCGCGCAAAGCGGCTGTGTCATGCCCCGCCCCCAGAAACAGCGGCGTCTCAGGATCACACAGCGTCAGCAGCGCGACACCGGCGGCGACCGACACCGGCGCAGGCGGCAGCGCGCCTGTGACTGTCACGATCTTGGCGGGCTGCGCCATCGCCGTCATGATCGCGCGAAAGGCATGGGCGGCATCCACCGGCGGTGCGGCGAACCCGCCGTCAAGCGTTTGGATCTGCATCAATCCTCTCCTCTCACCAGCGTGAAGAAATCGACCTTGGTGGCGGCGGCCTTGGCGGCGCGGGTGGCTTTCCGGTCGGCGGCGGCGGCGCGCAAAGGGGCCAGCACGGCGATTTCGACCTGCCCCGCCGCTTCCGTCTGCATCAGCGCGTCGATCAGCGCAGTTTGCAACGCATGGGTGCGGTCGCGCCCCTGCACATAGCCATGCCCGACCGTGCCATCCGCCAGCCGGATCGAGGCGCGGGTCACCGACATCTCGCCCAGATTGAAGGCGGCACCCACCGCCCCTGCCCGCCCGCGCACCATGACGGCGCCAATCTCGGGCGCGCGCAGGACGCTGTGGGCAGGCGTCATATCCGCCGCCGACCAGAGTGCTGCCACCTCGGCTGCAGGGGCCCTGGCCAGCAGGCCAAGCCAGGCCTTGCGCGCCGTTTGGGAATCGTCTGTCGCCTGCATCTAGACACCTGTCGTCGGTTACTATACAACTAGACAAATCATAGCCGAACCACCTCGCCCTGCCAATCCCTGCAAATGTGAAACTTCCATGACACGCACCCCGATCTGGCAAGCCATCGCCGCCGCCTTGCGCGATGAAATCGCGGACGGCATCCACCGCCCCGGCAACAAGCTGCCTACCGAAGCCGCGCTTGCCACGCGCTTTGGCGTGAACCGGCACACGGTCCGGCAGGCGCTGGCGGGTCTGGCTGCCGAAGGTCTGGTGCGCCCAAGGCGTGGCGCGGGCGTGTTCGTGACCGCGACCCCCACCGATTACCCCATCGGGCCGCGCGTGCGGTTTCACCAGAATCTGCGCGCCGCAGGGCGCAGCCCCGCCAAACAGGTGCTGGCGCTGGATACCCGCGCACCGAGTGCTGCCGAACGCGACGCGCTGGCGCTGCAGGACGGGCTTGTGCATGTCTATGAAGGGCTGTCGCTGGCCGATGGACAGGTTATCGCGCTGTTCCGCTCGGTTTTTTCCGCGGCGCGGTTTCCCGACCTTCTGACCTATCTGCGCGATGACCCCAGCGTCACCGCCGCCCTGCGCGCCTGCGGGATCAGCGACTATACCCGCGCCAGCACGCGGATCACCGCGAAACTCGCCAGTGCGACGCAGGCGCTGCATCTGGGCATCAATGAGGGTGCGCCGATCCTGCGCACCAGCAGCATCAACGTCGATGCGGGCGGCCTGCCCGTCGAGGCGGGGCTGACATGGTTCGCGGGCGACAAGGTCACGTTGACGCTATCCGATCTATGAAACGTCACAAGGGTGACATACTCGGCGGTTATCCACAGCAAAACATCGCAGGTTGAGCAGCATCATGACACGCACGCACACGCTGCGCCTTACCGGGGCGCTGGTTCTTGACAACGGCGCTTTGACACAAGGCGACATACTCGTCGACGGTTCGGTGCTGGCGCAGCCCTCGGGGCCTGCCGACCGGCAGATCGACCTGTCGGGCTATCTGGTCCTGCCCGGCATTATCGACCTGCATGGCGATGCGTTTGAGCGGCATCTGGCCCCACGCCCCTCGGCGCCTTTTCCCGCCCGCATTGGTCTGCAATCGGTCGACCGTGACGCCGCCAGCAGCGGCGTGACCACCGCCTGGATGGCGCAAAGCTGGGGCTGGGAAGGCGGGTCGCGCGGCCCCGATTTCGCGGTGCAATTCATGCGCGATCTGGCGGCTTACAAACCCCGCGCCCTGACCGACCTGCGCATCCAGCTGCGCTGCGAGACCTATACCGTCAATACCGCCGACCAGCTGATCGCCGCCGTGCGGGACCACGGCATCGACTATGTGATCTTCAACGACCACCTTGGCGAAGCGCTCGACATGATCAAGACCGACCCCGAGGGGCTGTCGGTCTGGGGCAAACGCGGCGGGCGTGATTTGGCGGGGTTCATCCGGCTGTTGCAAGAAACCAAGGCGCTGTCGGCGCGCGTGCCACGTTACCTGTGCACGCTGGCGGCGGCTTTTGACGAGCTGGGCGTAAAATACGGCAGCCATGACGACCATGACGCCGCAACGCGCGATTACTATGGCATGATCGGTGCC
The DNA here is from genome assembly GCF_034652275.1 of Yoonia sp. 72. Lineage (NCBI taxonomy): Bacteria > Pseudomonadati > Pseudomonadota > Alphaproteobacteria > Rhodobacterales > Paracoccaceae > Yoonia > Yoonia sp. 72. The sequence goes on from NZ_JAXIWG010000001.1 coordinate 857,241, forward strand.
AAGGTCTGCGAATTTCCGACCCGCCATGCGCCCGCCAGCGTCGCCAAGGCCAACGGCGATCCGGTGCTGATGGGCGCGCCTAATGTCGTGCGCGGCGGGTCGCAATCGGGCAATATCGCTGCGACCGACCTGATCCGCGCGGGGCTATGCGATGCGCTGGTGTCCGATTACCATTATCCGTCGCTGGCCAACGCGGCCTTCACGCTGGCGGACAAGGACATCCTGCCGCTGGGGCGTGCGTGGGAAATGATCTCGACCAATCCTGCGCGGATCATGGGCCTGGAGGATCGCGGCGTCATCGCGCCCGGCAAGCGCGCCGATCTGGTGATCTGCAATGCCCAAACCCGCGAGATCGAAGGCACGCTGGCCGCTGGCCGCTGGTCGCATCTGTGTGGCGATCTGGCCGACCGCGTCAGCAGCGCACCGGTCCGCATGGCCCATGCGGCCGAGTGATCATTCGTAAAGGTCGAGGAACTCTTCGGCGCGCAGCTTGCGGAAATCATCCAAGGCTGCGCGCAACCGGTCGTGCGGCCAGTCCCACCATGCCAGCGCCATCATCCGGTCGGCGACAGGCGCGCTGAACCGCGAACGCAATGGTGTCGCAGGAATGCCCGCGACGATCATGTAAGGCGCCACATCCTTCGTCACGATGGCCCCGCCCGCAATCACTGCGCCGTGGCCGATCGTCACTTCTGGCCGGACCTGCGCGCCGTGGCCGATCCAAGTGTCATGGCCGATCACCGTGCGGCGGGTGCGTCTGTGCGCGAACCAGTCGGCATCGTCAGACGCATCGTCAAAATAGGACGCGGACCGATAGTGAAAGTGATGCAGGCTGGCCTTGTCCATCGGGTGGTCGGTCGCGCCGATCCGCACGAAGGCCGCGATATTGGCGAATTTGCCCAAGGTGGTATTGGCAATGTCGGCATAGCGGTCGCAATAGCTGTAGTCGCCGATTGTGCTGTGAGCGACGCGGCTGCCCTGCCCGATCTCGACATAGGCACCGAATGTGCTGTCATCGATGCTGCATCCGTCGTGGATGAACGGCGCATCCGCCCGCAACCTTGCCATCAATGCCCGCCTTCATCGCCCTTGATCAGCTTGCGCCGCAACCAGCCAGAGATCGTGTCCATCACCATCACCATGATGACAATCAGGATGATGTAATAGGTCACCTTTTCCCAATCGTTCTGGGTCTGCATCGCCTGTGTCAGGAACAACCCGATCCCGCCGCCCGTGATCGCGCCGATGATCGTGGCACTGCGGGTGTTGGATTCGAAGTAATAGAGTATCTGGGACAAAAGGATCGGTGTCACCTGCGGGATCACCCCGAACCGATAGCGTTGCACGGGTTTTGCCCCTGTCGATTGCACGCCTTCGATCTGCTTTTCATCGACGTTTTCCAGCGCTTCCGAAAAGCTTTTGCCGAAACTGCCGGTGTCGGTCACAAGGATCGCCAGCGCCCCTGTCAACGGGCCGGGGCCAAAGGCGCGGCTGAGCACGATGGTCCAGATCAGCCCGTCCACCCCGCGCACGAAATCGAACACCCGCCGCACCGCAAAGCGCAAGGCCACGACAGGGGCAAAGTTCTTGGCGGCAAGGAAGGCCAGCGGCAGCGCGATGATGGCCGCGCCAAAGGTGCCAAGGAAGGCCATCAGCACCGTTTCGCCCAAGGCCCAGAACACATCCGTGTGCCGCCAGAGCGAATTGCTCCAGAAATCGGCCCAAGCGCCTGCGATATTGCTGCGTGCAGGATCGATCTGGTCGCCGAACAGGATATCGCCCAGACCAGCGCCGTAATAGGGGCTCGCTAGCGTGAAAAAGAACAGCTCCCAGCCGTTGGAATACCGGAAAACTTCGGCCTTTGATCGGGTATAGGTCAGCCGCCCTGCGTCCGTCGTGATCGCGACGCGCGTATCGGATGCGTTGACCCAGTCGGGCGCCGGATCGGGCAGGTTCGTCACCACCACGTCATCCACAAGCTGCAGGGTGATTGTCTCGAAATCGGGGCTTTCGTAGGTGACCAGCGTATCGTCGAGATAACGCACGATATGCCCGCCCCCCAGATCGACGACCATGTTGGTGCCCTCGACTTGCACCCACTCGGGGTTCTCGCCTGCTGGATAGGTGCCAGCGCGCGATCCTTCGATAGCAAAAGACAATTCCGCATCGCGGTTGTCGCGCGCGACATGGGTCTTGTAGCTATAGGCATCGGCCACCAGCGTGCGGGCATTGTCCATCCGCGCGCGGTCGGCAAGGCCCGCCACATCGAAGGCGATGAAGACATAGACCAGATAGGCGAAGATCACGGCAGGCACGGCAAGTGCAATGCGTTTCTTGCGGATGAACAGATCGGCGGTTTGCTGGCGCAGGTCGCCATTGGTGGACAGCATCGTCATGCCTGATACCCCTTGACCAGTCGGTTACGGTAATGGCTGGAAATCTGGTCGAAAAACACGATTGTCAGGAACAGCAGCACGAAAATCGCCGCCGCCAGATCGAACCGGCCCATGCCGAATGTCATCGCATTGCGCAGCTCGTAGCCGATACCGCCAGCGCCCACGAATCCAAGGATGGCCGAGGCGCGGATGTTGATCTCGAACCGCATCAGTGTGTAGCTAAGATAGTTGGGGGCCACCTGCGGGATCACGCCCAGCAGCATCCGCTGCGACCAGTTCGCCCCGACCGACGCAAGACCCTCGACAGGTTTCAGATCGGCGTTTTCGGCGACTTCGGAAAACAGCTTGCCCAGTGCGCCTGCGGTGTGAAAGGCGATCGCAATCATCGCGGGGATCGGCCCGCCGCCAAGGATAAAGATCAGTACCAGTGCGATCACGATTTCAGGCAGCGCACGCATAATATCCATCATCCGGCGGAACACAGGGATCAGGCGCGGCCATTTCGCCAGCCCGCGCGTCGACAACAGCGACAGGATCAGCCCGAGGATCGCACCCACCAGCGTGGACACAGCAGCGATATTGATCGTCTCGATCAGCGCAGGAAAATAGGTGGCCAGATTGGCAGGCATCCGGTCGATCCGGTCCCATGCCTCGCTGACAACACCCGCGGGAAAGTCGAAAATGCGCGGCAAACCTTCCCAGAAACCGCCCGCGCTGCGCGCATCCACGGTCTGAAATCCGGTCACCATCAGCAGAATGAACACGGCCAATATGATTCCGCCATAGGCCCGTTTGCGGCGGGTCATCGCCATGTAATTGTCACGCGTTGACTGCGTGCCCAAAGATGTGGATGCGGAAATTTCTGCCATGTCCCTGCCCTGTCACAAAAAAGGCGGGCCCGGCTGGTGCCGGACCCGCTTTTGGTTCGTTCTGCCTTAGTTCATCTGGCTGCGACGGACCGCGATGATGGTCTCGTAGGCATCATGGCCAATGGGGGTGAAACCTGCGGTCTCACCAGCGGCGACGCCATAGGCGCAGGCCTCGTCGACTTCATGCAGGTTGGCTGTCAGATCAAACATGGTCTGCTTGACGTCATCGGGCAGCGCCTGACGGATCACGATGGGGCCTTCGGGGATCGGCTTGGACCGCCAGATTTCGACCAGATCGTTCATATCGACTAGACCGCTGTCGGACGCACGGCGCAAAGCACCGGAGTTATAGCCGTCTTCCCAGTCACCCAGACCGTCAGCCCAAGTCACCCCAGCAGCGATATCGCCATTGGCCACCGCGACGATGGTCTGCTCATGCCCGCCGGTGAACACAACGTCAGAGAAATATTCGCCGGGTTCCATCGAGAAGCCTTCCTCGGGGATCTCGACCAGCGGGATCAGATAGCCGGAGGTCGAGTTCGGGTCACCAAAGGCGAAAACCTGACCTTCCATGTCTTCCAACGAGGTGATGCCGCTGTCCGCACGGGCAAAGCCGATGGAGAAATAGGTGAACGAGCCATCAAGGTTGGTCTTGACGAGGATCGGCTCCACCGCATCGGGGTCTTCGACGTAAACGGCGGCATAGGCAGAGGCACCCAGCCACGCCATGTCGAGCGTGCCACCGATCAGGCCCTGAATGACGCCGTTATAGTCAGCGGCGGTGAACAAGCGTGTTGGGACGCCCAGTGCTTCTTCGGTATAGGCGCGGAAACATTCGTTGGACGCCAGACGGTCCTGCGCGTTTTCGCCGCCCAGCAGGCCGATGCGGAATTCGGTGATCGTGTCCTGCGCAAAGGCAGGGGCCACAAGGGCAGTCGTCATCAAGGCAGTTGCAATCAACTTTTTCATATCGGTCTCTCTTGGTTGGATGCGCCCCGTGACGGGGCACGGGGGAAAGGGTCAAAGAGCGGCGGCTTTTTCCATCAGGGCCGTGGCCGCAGCGCTTTGTTCGATCTGGGTCGAGGTCATGCTTTCGGAAAAGCTGTCGTCGGCGCCGTAGATGTCGCGGGCGACACCCGTGGTCAGCTGTTCGGGCGTTCCGTCGAACACGATGCGCCCATCGCGCATGCCGATGACGCGGTCGCAATAGCGGCGCGCAGTGTCCAGCGTGTGCAGGTTGGCGATCACCATGCGCCCGTCCTCTTCGTGGATGTCGCGCAGGGCCTGCATGACGACCTGTGCGTTCATCGGATCAAGCGAGGCGATGGGTTCATCCGCCAGAATGATGCGCGGGTCCTGCATCAGTGCGCGCGCGATGGCGACGCGCTGCTGTTGGCCACCCGACAGGGCCTCTGCCCGCTTGGGCGCATGGGCGGCCATGCCCAGACGGTCGAGGATATCGATTGCTTTGTGGATGTCAGCAGTCGGGTAAAGGTTGAACATCGTGGCCAGCGTGGACTGGCGGTTCAGCGTGCCGTGCAGCACGTTGGACACAACATCCATGCGCGGCACCAGATTGAATTGCTGGAAGATCATCGCGCATTGCGATTGCCAACTGCGCTTGGCGGCACCGCGCAGGGCTGTCACGTCCAGCCCGTCAAATGTGATCTGGCCTGACGAGGCATCAGACAGACGGTTGAGAATACGCAACAGTGTCGATTTACCCGCACCGGACCGCCCGATGATGCCAATCATCATGGGCTTGTCTACCGCGAAACTGGCGGCGTTCACGGCTGTGTTCGCACCAAAAGTCTTTGTCACTTTGTCAAATGTCAGCATGTCCAACCCCTCGTGTTGGGCGAACGGATAGAGCCGCTGCGATTCACATTTGTGTAGGTTTGACGAATTTTATGTGACGCTGGGTCATCGCGCCGCCCGATGTCTGCGTTCGCGCAACAAAGGCACACATAAGGTCATATTATTGCCATTTATCTTGCCTAACCGACACAGAACGCCCGATGAAGGCTTGACTCGAGGGAGATACAGATGACCGCAGCGTTGATGGCCCGCTATTCAGACCTGCCGTGGATGCGCAATGCGCAGTTCGATACATGGTTCATTCTGGGCCTGATCGGTATCCCGCTGACGGTTCTGGCGGTGCTGACACTGGAACCCGCGCTGTTCATGCCGATCCTGCTGCTCGACCTGTGGCTTTTGGGCTATCACCACGTCATCTCGACCTTCACACGGCTGACCTTCGACAAACAAAGCTACCGCGAAAACAAGTTCATCATCTACGGGATCACGCCGATTGTGGCGGTTGTGACGGGTTTGATCGTCTGGGTCACGGGTATCTGGGCAATCGTGACGATCTATTTCTACTGGCAATGGTTCCATTACGCGCGCCAGAGCTGGGGCATTTCGCGCACCTATCGCGGCAAGGATCCCAAGGCCGCCTATGAAAACGGCTGGTTCGACCAGACGATTTTTTATGCCGTGCCGGTGGCGGGTATCCTGTCACGTTCGGCCGAACAAAACGACCGGTTCCTCGGGCTGGAATTGTGGTCCATCCCCGTGCCGCAACTGATCGCCGATCTCTCGCTCTGGGTGGCGCTGGGGCTTGTGCTGGTCTGGGTCGGGCTGCGGGTGCGCGCCGCGATGGAAGGGCGGCTTGCCATTGTCCACACTCTGTACATGGCCAGCCATTTCTTCATCTTCGGCCTTGGCTATATCTTCATCACCGATATCAACGTCGGCTGGCTGATGATCAACATCTGGCACAATGCGCAGTACATCCTGTTTGTGTGGATGTTCAACACCAAGCGGTTCAAGAACGGGATCGACCCCGACGCCAAGTTCCTGTCCTACATCAGCCAGCCCGGCAGGCTGCTGCATTACCTGCTGGTCTGCGTCGCGATCACGGGCGTCGTTTACTGGGGAATCCTCGGAACGATCGACTGGCTGTTCTTTGCAGGCGTATCGGCGACGATCGTGTTGTACCAGATCGTGAATTTCCACCATTACGTTGTGGATTCCCTGATCTGGAAGGTTCGCAAGCCCAAGATGCAGGAAACGCTTGGCCTGTCATCCGCACCGGGTGAGTAAACATGGCGCGGGCGACCGGCTGGCTGGCCGCCTCTTTTGCGCAACGGCACGGCGACAACCCTTGGCTTGACCTGCTACGGACGGTCGCGATCGTATTGGTGCTTTTGCGGCATGGACAGCGGGCGTTGCTGCATGGCGTTGATCCGGCCACCTACAGCTTCTTCGATTATGTAGCGCTGAACGGCTGGGTCGGCGTCGATCTGTTCTTTGTGCTTTCAGGGTATCTTTTGGGGGCAAAACTGCTCGGCCCGCGCAGGGGTGCGGGGGTGAGCCTGTATTTGCAGGATCGCGCAAGGCGCATTCTTCCGGCCTATCTGGCAGTGCTGACGCTGACCGTTGCAGGCGTCTTTCCGGGCTTTGCCGTGGCGGGGCAAGACCTGACATGGCGCGTGATCTATCACCTGCTGTTCCTGCAGGACGTGCTGCCAAGCAACATCAACGTCGTCTTCTGGTCGCTTGGCGTCGAGGTGAAATACTATCTTGCGCTGCCCTTGCTGGTCTGGAATTTGCTACGGCTGGACAGTCTGGGCGCGCGGGTTGCGATGCTAGCGGGGATCCTTGGCGCAGGTGTAGCGCTGCGGTCCGGGCTTTATATGCAGATGGGTCAGCCTGTCGCTTATCCGACCTTCTGGCAGGACCTGCGCAGCCCGTTCTATGCCTCGCTGGATGCTTTGCTGATCGGCACGGGCGTCGCGTTGCTGACGACAGCGGGCAGGCAACTTGCGCCAGCCAACGCGCGGCGCCTGCTGGCGGTGGTGACGCTGGTAGCGGTGATCTGGCTCGCCTCGGGCGATTTCATGGGGACCATCACGATTTGGGACGTAAGCGCGCAGCCCGTCGCGGTTGCCCTGCTGTGCGGCGCGGCGGTCTGGGCGGCGGCGTCACTGCGCGGCCTGCCCTTGTTTGCAGAGCCCGTGTTCCGCATCGGCGCGCGGCTGTCCTATAGCCTTTATCTCGTACATTTCCCGCTGATCCCCCTTGCGCTCGGTCTCAGCGCCGCGGACAGAGGTCTACTTTTCTGGCCAGTGTTTCTCGGCCTGTCTCTGGGTGTGTCGGCGCTGATCTATCTGGGCATCGAACGCCCGTTTCTGGCACGGCGCGCAGGTGCTGCAACCGGCGATGTTGCGGCACAGCGCTAATGGCTGATCGCAGGTCAAAGGACATTGCCCTTGGCGCGGCTTTGTCCGATGCTGGCGGCACATATGGCAGGTAAGACCCGATGAAGCGTATCACGATGACCCTTGACGATGATCTGTTGGCCGCACTCGATGCGCATATGGATGCATCCGGTGCCACCAACCGGTCAGAGGCGATCCGCGATCTGGTCGCCCGCAGCCTTGCACCCGAAGCGCCTGACGACGCCGCTTGCCTTGGCATCGCCAGCTATACGATCGAGCCCGAAATCCGCGATCTGGGCCGCAAGATCCCGCAGGTCCGCCAGAACCATCACGACCGTTTTGCTGCTGCCCTGTCGGTGCCGGTGGATCATTCGACGTCGTTGGAAGTCGCGGTGCTGAAAGGCACCGTGGCCGAGGTCGCGGCCATCGCCAATGCGCTATTCCTTGAACGCGGCGTGCGGCACGGGCGGCTGGCGCTGGTGCCTGTCGTGGTCGAGGATCACAGCCACGCCCACGGCAACGGCGCGCCGCACCGTCATGCCAAGGTCGTTAACCGGTTTCAGTAACGCGGCGGTCCAGCCGTCCTGCCGCCAGCGCGGACAGCGCCACCATGACCGTCGCCGTGCCCAGCATCAGCGCCAGCCCGCCCGCCTGATAGGTCAGCCCCGACAGCAAGGTGCCCAAAAGCCGCCCGGCCGCATTGGCCATGTAGTAGAACCCCACATCCATCGTGACCCGTTCCGCCTTGCTGAAGGACAGGATCAGATAGGAATGCAGCGCCGAATTGACTGCAAAGACCGCGCCAAAGACCAGCAGTCCCAAGACCAGCGTCACCGTGAGCCAGACCTGCGGACCCGTTGACAGCACCGCCGCCGAGGTCAGGATCGCAGGCACTGCCGCCAGCGCCCAGGCCCATTGCCGCGCAGCCCCGATGAGTTCCGCCGCTGGCCGCGCGTCAGCGCGCAGAACCTTGGGTGCCGCCGCCTGCACCGCGCCATATAGGATGATCCAGATCGCCATGAACGTCCCGATCATGAAGAACGCGGTGCGGTTGCTCGCGACGGTCCCGTCCGACAGCACGGCATAGAAATAGATCGGGATGCCCACGACGAACCAGATATCGCGCGCGCCAAACAGGAAGACGCGCGCCGCACTCAGCCAGTTGACGTTGTGGGATTTGGAAAAGACCTCGGTGTATTTGGCGCCCTTGCGCCCTTTGGGCAGACCGGAGGGCATGAAGGCCAGCACCGCGCACAGGATCACGGCCAGCACCGCCGCCATGGCCAGCACCGCCGCAGTGAATCCCAACGTCGCCAGCAGCACCGCCCCCAGCAGAAAGCCGCAGCCTTTGACCGCGTTCTTCGATCCGGTCAGCAGCGCGACCCAGCGGAACAGTCCACCATCGGGGGCCAGTATCTTGACGGCGGACTTTGATGCCATCTTGGCCAGATCCTTGGCCACCCCGCTCGCCCCTTGCACCAGCATGACGAACACGACCGAGGCACCGATGGCCCACGTCGGATCAAGCTGCGCCAGCGCCAGCAGCGCCAGCACCTGCAAGCCCAGCCCCAGATACAGCGTCAGGGTTAACCCGAACCGTGCCGCGATCCAGCCTGCGGACAGGTTGGTGACGATCCCCGCGATTTCATAGAGGACAAAAAGATAGGCCAGCTGCACGGGCGAAAAGCCCAGCGTGTGAAAGTGCAACAGCACCAGCATGCGCAGCGCGCCATCCGTCAGCATGAACGCCCAATAGGATGCGGTGACAGCGATATAGGCGTTCAGCCCTGCGGGTCTGACCGTCACAGCGACGCCCCGACCATCAGCGCGACATCGGCCAGACGGTGCGCATAGCCCATCTCGTTGTCATACCAGACGTAAAGCTTCACCTGCGTGCCGTTCACCACCATCGTGGACGGCGCATCGACGATCCCCGACCGCGTATCGTTGGTATAATCGGCCGACACCAGCGGGCGTTCCTCATAGCCGAGGATGCCTTTCAGCGGGCCTTCGGCGGCGGCTTTCATCAGGGCGTTGATTTCCTCGACCGTGGTCGGGCGCGGCACCTCGAACACGCAATCGGTCAATGATCCGTTCAGCAAAGGCACGCGGACGGCATGGCCGTTCAGCTTGCCCATCAGTTCGGGATAGATCAGCGTGATCGCGGTGGCACTGCCGGTCGTCGTGGGGATCAGCGAATTCAGCGCTGAGCGCGCGCGGCGCAGGTCCTTGGCAGGACGGTCCACGATGGTCTGGGTGTTGGTGACGTTATGGATCGTCGTGATCGACCCATGCGTGATGCCGATCCCGTCCAGCAGCACCTTTACCACGGGCGCAAGGCAGTTCGTGGTGCAGGACGCCGCCGTGACGATCCGGTGCAGGGCAGGATCATAGGCGCTATCGTTCACGCCATAGACGATATTCGCCGTCGGCCCGTCTTTGACCGGCGCGGACACCACGACCTTTTTCACGCCCGCCGCGAAATAGGGGGCCAGCTTGCTTTCCGTCTTGAACACGCCGGTGCAGTCGATCACCACATCGACACCGTCCAGCGGCAGTGCCGTCAGGTCCTTTGTCCCGATAAAGGGCAGCCGGGTGCCATTAATCGTGACGCTGTCCGCATCATGCGCGAAATCGGCGGCCCAGCGGCCATGCACCGTGTCGAATTCCAGCAGATGCGCATGCATCGCGGGATCGCCCACGGCGTCGTTGATCCACGCAATCCGCGCGCCTTTCTCCAACAGCGGTTTCAGTGCGAGTTTTCCGATGCGGCCAAGGCCGTTGATCGCATAGGTGGTCACAGCGATACCTCCGACGGGGCTTGCGCGATGTCATCCACCGCCTTTTGCAGCGACATCCGGTCAAGGCTGGCGATGGGCAGCGCCGTAAACAGCTTGATCCGGTTGGCAAGCCCCCCGTATGCGCGATGGAAGGCAAGGCTTTTCTCGGCCTCGGTGCCTGTCGCCTTGACCGGATCGGGCATGCCCCAATGGGCGCTGACGGGCTGACCCTGCCATGCGGGGCATTCCTCGTTGGCGGCCTGATTGCAGACGGTAAAGACGAAATCGAAGGCGGGCGCATCGGGGCCGGTAAAGACGTTGACGTTCTTGGAGGATAGGTCCGAAACGTCATGCCCTTTGGCGCGCAACACGTCGAGCGCGAAGGGGTTCAGTTCGGAGCGGGGCAAAGTGCCCGCCGAATAGGCGTTGAAGCGGTCGCCTGCTTCTTTGCGCAGGATCGATTCCGCAAAGATCGAGCGGGCGGAATTGCCGGTGCAGATAAAAAGCACGTTGTATCTGGGCTGCGTCATGGGGTTTTTCTCGAAAAGCGCGGGCGCGCAAAGGTCGGGCCTGCCCCGACAGCAATCGTTGAAAAGATAGTCAAAGGTCTGACTGACCGCGTCGATAGCGACGGTATATTGCAGGGATGTGGCAACGCGGTCCTGTGTGACCAGACCGGCCTGCATCAGCGCCGACAGATAGGCTGACAGGGTCGATGGCTTGATATCCAGCGCCTGCGCCAGTTCGCCTGCTGGCACACGGTCGGGATAGCGACGCATCAGCAGGCGGAACACGGCCAGCCGCTGCGGATGGCCAAGGGTCGTCAGGCGGGCGCAAATATCATTTTCCATATTTCACGAATATACGAAATATAGAAGCTGCCAAGCCGGTTTTCTTGGTTTTACAATAATTTCACAAAACTTCGGTCAGGCGCTGGCCAGCACCCAATCGGCCATCGCGGGCAGCAGGCTGTCCACCAGCGCCTGAAACCCCGCGACGATAGCGGCAGAGCTGTCATTTGCCACCGGCACCGACTGGCTGAACCGGCGCGTGGCAAGCACACGCTGGTCGCGGTCGTTCAACACGGTCAGCGTCATGTCGATGGCGGCGACGGGGATGCCATCCGCCCCGATGGTCACATCGAACGCATCCACGCGCGTCAAAAGCGCGCTGTCGGGGACCGGCCCGCCTTCGGCGGGTCCGACATAGCCGATCCGCCCCGTGGCCGAAATGCTGCGCACCAGCAGCGATTGCACGACACGGGGCAGTTCGGCCGTCCAGCGCCCGTCGGGCAGATAGGTGATCGCCGCGGCATTTGGGCGGACCAAAATGCGGTCGGTATTGATCGCCGCTGTCGCATCCGGCAGCGCGACCAGCAGCGTCCGCTGTGTTTGCCGCCCTGTCACACTACCGCTTGGCGGGATCAGGTCATAGGTGTCGCGCGCGGTTCCGGCAGAGTTCAGCGCGGACACGGCGCTGCATCCGCTCAGGGCCACGGCCCCGCCAAAAATGGCCAGTCTGCGGGTCAGTCGGGTTGGGGTCATGATATCACCTCCGGTATTCGGGAACGCGGTTGTCCAGGATGAACCCCGCAGGGTCGTTTTCGATCCGCCGTGTCAACGAGTTAAGTGTGGCGATCAGGCCGCGCGCCTCGGTCGCAAGACGGCTGAGTTCGGTCAGGCCACCGGTCGAAAAATTGCTGATCCCCGGAGCCGATTGCGCGACGGCGGTTTGCACTTGGGCGACGACCGCATCCGCCCGCGCGATCAGGGCACGCAGGTCGGCGGCGATGGCCGGCACATCGCCCGTCACATCCTCGACCGCGATGCTGATGCGTTCGGCGGATGTGCGCAGGTCGGACAGGACGGGGCCAAGATCGGACTGCAACACATCGTTGGCCGTATCAAAGGTCGTCTGCGCCGACCCCAGCGCCCCGTCTACAACGACAAGCGTGGTGTTCAGCGCCGCGAGCGAGGTCTGGGCCTGCGCGATCAGGTCGGTGGCGGCAGTCACTGCCTCTTGCGTGTCATCGGCCAGCGGTGTCAGGCGGCTGGTAAAGCCCGTCACATCGGCGGCGACATCTTCGACCGCAAGCGACGCTGTCTGCACCGCGGTGCGCACATCGGCCACGATCAACGGCAGATCGGTGTTGACGACAGTTTCGACGGTGGCAATGGCGGCGCGCGCCTCGGCGATGAATTCCGCGCCGTCGCCTTCGACCAGCACCTCAAGGCTTTCAGACGCCGTGGTCACCGCGTCAAAGGCGATGGTCGCATCGGCAAGCGTCGTTTCCAGCTCGACCAGTCGTGCGTTCAGCAAATCGGCAGTATCGCCGAACCCGTCCAGCGTCCGGCCTGTGCGCGTCTGGATATCCTGCACCGCCGCATTGGCCTGCGTGACCGTATCGGACACCTGCGCCAGGATCGTGGGGATCTGGTCGCGCAACAAATCCTCGGCCAGCGCAAAGGTGCTTTCGGCCCGTTCCAGCGCGGGGCCGGTCGTGTTCAGCACGGCATCGGCGGAGACAAACGCCTGCTGCACGGCGACCAGCGCACTGTCGGTGCTGCGCAGCGTGGTTTCAACCGCCTCGCCGATGGTATCGAGCCGTTCGGTGAACAGCGTGATCTGGGATGTGGCATCGCGGACCGTACCGCTGATCTCGGAAAAATCGCTGAGCGCCTGATCAAGCTGGCCACTGGTGCGGGCAAGATTGCGCAGGATATCCGCAACCAACGCCTGATTTTCCGACCCCGCAAAGACCTGCGCCTGTTGCAACAAAAGCCGTGCTTCGGCCAGAAGGTCGGGCGCATCCTCGACCAGCGCCTGCACGGTGGACCGGCGCGACGCGATGACCGGCAGGCCGCTTGCAAAGGTCTCGATCGGTGCGGCCTCTGTCTGCGAGACCGAGAGCGAGATAAAGGCCACCCCTGTCACCCCCTGCGATTGCAACTGCGCGACGGTGGCGGTGCTGACGGGGGTGGCTGCATCGACTTCGATGATGGTGAAGACCTTGGACGGATCATCCTCGAAAATCCGCAGCCCGATGACCGACCCCACCGCGATCCCGTTGTAGGTCACGGCACCGGATGCATCGAGGCCGGTCACATCGTCGAACAGGATGCCATAGGTCGCATATTGCCGGTCAAGCTGGACCGACGCGAGCCAGATGAAAAACCCCAGCGTGCCAAGGATGGCGGCAAGCGTAAAAGCCCCGATCAGGACAAAATTGGCACGCGTTTCCATCAGTCAGTCTCTTTCCGGTCTGCCACGGGGGTGGCGGCCCGTGCACGGGGCCCATGAAAATATTCGTGCACCCAAGGGTGGTCGAGTGCCAGCATCTCCTGCATGGTGCCGACGGCAAGCACTTTCTTGTCGGCCAGAACAGCGATCCGGTCACAGATCGCATGCAGGCTGTCCAGATCATGCGTCACCAGAAACACCGTCAGCCCCAGCGACTTCTGCAACTGCTTGATCAGGGTATCGAACGCCGCCGCCCCGATGGGGTCAAGCCCTGCCGTGGGTTCATCCAGAAACACGATTTCGGGATCAAGCGCGATGGCGCGCGCGAACCCTGCCCGTTTGCGCATCCCCCCCGACAATTCGGACGGATAGTTTTCCAGCGCCCTGTCAGGCAGCCCCACCATGCGCACCTTGATCCCTGCCAGCAGCGCGCGCAGGTCGTCGTCAAGGTCGAGCTGTTCGCGCATCGGCGCTTCGACGTTCTGGCGCACGGTCAGCGATGAAAACAGCGCGCCGTCCTGAAACATCACCCCCCAGCGCCGCCGCAGGGCGCGATACTCATCGGCGTCGGTGTCGCGCACGCTTTGGCCGAACACCTCGATCTGCCCTTCGGCGGGTTTCAACAGGCCGACGATGGACCGCAGCAGCACCGATTTGCCGGTGCCCGAGCCGCCCACAACGCCGATGATCTCGCCGCGTTTGACGTCAAGGTCCAGCCCGTCATGCACGGTTGTCGTGCCAAAACGGGTGACCAGCCCCCGCACACGGATGATCGGATCAGTGTTGGGATCGTAGGTCATCACACCCCCACAATCGCGAAAAAGATCGAAAACAGCGCATCCGCCACGATCACCATGAAAATCGCCATCACGACCGAGGCCGATGTCAGCCGACCAAGGCTTTCGGCATCGCCGCCGACTTTCATGCCTTGGTAGCAGCCGATGATCCCGATGATCAGCGCAAAGAACGGGGCTTTGATCATGCCGACGTTGAAATGCCAGACATCGGTATTGCTGACCAGCCGCGACTGGAACACCGCAGGGGACACGCCAAGTTCGATCCACGACATGATCGCGCCACCGATCAGGCCCGAGATATTCGCGATCAGCCCCAAGGCGGGCAGCATGACGATCAACGCCAGCACGCGCGGCACGATCAGGATCGCCACCGGATCAAGGCCCAGCGTGCGCATGGCGTCGATTTCCTCGCGCATTTTCATCGACCCGATGGCGGCGGTAAAGGCCGACCCCGACCGCCCCGCCACGATGATCGCGGTCAAGAGAATCCCAAGCTCGCGCAGGATTGAAATGGCGATCAGATCGACGACGAATACCTCGGCCCCGAACTGGCGCAGTTGCGCGGACCCCTGAAACGCCAGCACGACCCCGATCAGAAAGGCCATCAACGACACGATGGGCACGGCCTGCAGGCCGACCTCCTGACAATGATGCACCACCGAGGTCAGGCGAAGCTGGCGCGGATGGCGGATCACGCGGCCCAAGGTTGCCATGACCTGACCCAGAAAGGACACGATTTCGAGCGCGTTGCTGCCCGCCAGCGCAACACGGCGGCCCAGCTTGTCAAGATACTCTGCCCACATCTTGGGTGCCGCGTCGCCTGCATGCTCGGGCGGAAGATTGTCGCGCACAGTGTCGATCAGCTGGGTCTGCGCGTCGCTGGCCCCGGTGATCCCCGTCGCTGCACCCGCCGCTGTGCGCCCCGCCAGATCAAGCAGGAACCACGCGCCGGCGGTATCAACGTGGGCAAGATCACTGATATCAACCGCCTCGGCCGTTGCTGCCTGCGCGCGGATCGCATCAAGGTCGAGATGTTCGAAATTGTCGATCGTCAGCCGCCCCTGCACCGACAGCCGCGCGCCATCGCTGTCAAAGCGGGCTTGTCCGGACGGGTCCGGCGCGGTTCGGGTCAGAGTGGCGGACATGTCTTCCTCGGATCACGGGGCGGCGCGCGGTCTTTGTCCTTGGGTCGCACATCGACAAGGCCACGGCAAGCGCGGGTTGATTTGCGTCAAGGCATTGGGCGCGCCTTTGTGCGATGAACCCGCAACGCGCGACATTCTGCCCGCGTGCAAACAAAGGATATGACCCATGGACCGTTTGACAGCCCTGATCGTCGTTGATGCCGCCTGTTCCGATGACCGCATTCGCCATTACATCAGCAGCGTGCCCGCCGCGGGCGTGCATCTGTCGGTGCTGGTGGTTGGCGCGGCCCCGTCCCTGCCTATGTGGGCTTACGGGTCCGCGCCCTATGGCCCGATCATCTTTCCCGAGAACTGGCACGAGACCTATCAGGCCGGCGGCACCGAAGTCGCCGACCGCGCCGATGCAATCGAGAAGCTGTTGCAGGCGGCAGGTGTCGCCGGTGACGTGACATCCGCCTACGGCGAAGCCTCGGTTCTGGATGAACAGGTCGCCGCCCGTGCGGCGCTTTGCGATGTCGTACTGATCGATCCGGCGCTGTCCGCGACCGCGCTGACCTTTCAGCAGACGCTCGAAGGGGTGCTTTTCAAGACGCCGGTCGGTGTCGCGCTGAATGCCAAAGGGGTCGATGCCCTGCTGCAAGCCAAACGCCCGATGATCGCATGGGACGGCAGCCTGCCCGCGATCCGTGCGCTGCACCGCGCCTTGCCCATCCTGCGACAGGCCGAACAGGTGACGGTGCTTGTCGTCGATCCCAACCCGCATGGTCCCGAAGGCCAGAACCCCGGCAGCGATGTGGCCACGTGGCTGACGCGGCATGGCTGCGCTGTCACCGTGCAACAATCGCCCAGCGCAGGGCAGGATATCGGCACCTGCATCCTTGCCCGCGCGAGCGAGATCGGCGCTGACCTGATCGTGATGGGCGCTTATGTCCGGTCACGCGCGCGCCAGCGCATTCTGGGCGGCACAACACAGATCATCGTCGGCCAGAGCGACCACACCGTCCTGCTGGCGCATTGAAGTGGCAGCGCCGGGTCTTGCGGCCCGGCGCTGGTCCTTGCCGTATCAGTCAGCCTTTGGCGCCGGATGCAGTTCTGCCGCCATCTTGCCGGTGATCTCGATCAGCTTGCCGGTTTCGGCCTGATACTGGTCCAGCGCCTTCTGGAAGAACTCGGCCTGCACATGCGGCACTTCGGCCAAGGACCGGCACCGCAGCAGGGCCTGCTGCAACTCGATATCCTGCCGGAGCCTTTCGGCCACAAAGGTGGCAAGTTCGCTGCCTACCTCTGTCATGGCCTCGATCCATGCGGTGTTCATCCAGGTTGCGGCAGGCGTGACAGCGGCAAGCGTGTCCAGCACATCGGGGGCAAAGCAGTCTTTGTCGGTGTCTTGGGTCATCGCGGGTCCTCCTAGGCCATCGGGATGTGCCATCATGCCACAAACCACAGGCCGGTCCCTTGACCTGCGTCAATCAGGCGGCGCGGTCGATCAGCACATCGCCCCAGATCGGCAGATGGTCCGAGGCCCGCAGGCTTTGCGGTGTCTGCACGACACCGCCATCGCGAAGCTCGATATTCTGGCTGAGCGCGATCCGGTCGAGCGCGGCTATCGGCATCGCGGCATGAAAGGACTTGCCCGGCGCGTAGACCGTGAAATCCGCGCGCAACGGTTCCAACCCACGCGAGGGCGACCATTCGTTGAAATCCCCTAAGATCGCCGTGGGCCGCCCGTCGCTGGCCACAGCATCGCGGATCGCGGCCAGTTGGTGCTGGCGGTGAAACCGCGTCAGCCCCAGATGGGTGGCAATGACGCTGAACGGCCCGCCTGCGTCCAGATCGATCCGCAAGGCGCCACGCGGTTCCAGTCCCGGCAAGATCAGGCGTTTGACATCGGTCACGACACTGCCGCGCCGGACCAGCACCGCATTACCGTGCCATCCCAGACTGTTATCATTCGTAGAGACCGGAACCAGATCGTAATCCGTGTGTTCCCTGATGACATCGGACGACAAGGCCCCCGGCCTGCCGCGCCAGCGAAAATCGGCTTCTTGCACGGCGACAACATCGGCGTCGAGACCGGCGAGAATGTCCACGATCCGGCCCGGATCATAGCGCCCGTCGACGCCTTTGGCCTTGCGGATGTTATAGGACGCCAACCGCAAGAGCCGTGGCTTGTGAGGAACGCTTGTCATCCCCATCATATAGGTATCCCCCCGCGCGGATGAAAGAGACGGAACAATGACCCAAGCATCGCAGCATAACAACACCCGCCTGCGCCTTCTGGCGCCGATCTGGATCGCGCTGATGCTGGCAGCGGTCTGGGCGATCTGGGAAGGCTGGTGGCCGCTGGCTGCGATGTCGGCGCTGACGCTGATCCTGTCGATGGCGCCCATCGTGCTCGCCTCGCGGTACAATATCGCGCTGCCGCTGCCGTTTCTGGTCGCAACCGTCGCTTTCATCATCGCCTCGCTGATCTTCGGCGAGGTTTTTGACGTCTATTACCGGATCTGGTGGTGGGATATGGCGCTGCATGCCTCGTCTGCCGTCGCACTGGGGATGATCGGTTTTCTGTTCATCTACATGCTGTTCGAAGGCGACAGGTTCGCCGCGCCGCCTAGCGCGATTGCCTTTCTGTCCTTCACCTTCGCGCTGAGTATCGGTGCCTTGTGGGAAATCTTCGAGTTCGCGATGGACCAGACCTTTGGCACCAACATGCAGAAAAGCGCCAATGACACGATGATCGACCTGATCATGGATGCGGTCGGGGCGGTGATCGGCGCGCTGGCAGGCTATGCCTATCTCAAGGGGCGGTCTGCCGGATTGCTGGGGCGGCTGATCCGTGATTTCATCACGTTGAACCGGCACCTTTACGCCAAAGGCCGGTCACGCCACGACAAATAGGACCTGCCCTTGGCCAACCTGCTTTATGATGCGCTGATCGCACCCCATGCGGCCAATACGGCCCCTTTCCTGATCGGTGACGACGGGCGAAGCCAGAGTTACGCGGAATTCGTGCGCCGCGCGGCGCAGGTCGCGAATGTGCTGGCCGCACATGATCTGCGTCCCGGTGACAGGGTTGTCGCCCAAGTACCCAAGCTGCCGGATGCGGTCGCCCTTTACGCGGGCACTGTGCAGGCGGGGGCGGTCTATCTGCCGCTCAACACCGGATACACGCAGGCGGAACTTGCGTATTTCATCGCCGATGCGGCCCCCAAGGTCGTGGTCTGCGACAGCAAGGACGCAGAGACCCTGCGTCCGCTTTGCCCCCAAGGTGCTGTGCTTTTGACACTGGGCGCGGATGGAGGCGGCACCCTGCCCGCCGCCGCCGATGCCGCGGCAGACCGTTTCGCCACCGTGCCGTGCGGGCCGGATGATCTGGCAGGGTTGCTTTATACCTCCGGCACGACAGGGCGGTCCAAAGGCGCGATGATGAGCCATCGCAATCTCTTGTCCAACGCGCAGGCGCTGACCGACCTCTGGCAGATCACGGCGCAGGACCGGCTGATCCATGCGCTGCCGATCTTTCACACGCACGGGCTGTTCGTGGCGCTGAACACGTCGTTGCTGGCGGGGGCGCAGGTCCGGTTCATGACGGCTTTCACCCCTGACGCGGTGATCGCGGAACTGCCGCAATCCACGCTGATGATGGGTGTCCCGACCTTCTACACTCGCCTGCTGGCCGATCCGCGCCTGACGACGGAGCTGTGCGCCGGTATGCGGCTGTTCATCTCCGGCTCGGCCCCGCTGCTGGCGGAAACGCATGACGCGTTCGCGGCGCGCACGGGTCATAAGATCCTTGAACGCTACGGCATGACCGAAACCAATATGATTACCTCGAACCCTTACACGGGTGACAGGGTCGCAGGCACCGTCGGTTTCCCCCTGCCCGGCACCGAGGTCGTCATCACCGACCCCGCGACAGGCGCACCCCTGCCCCAAGGCGCCATCGGCATGATCGAAGTGCGTGGCCCCAATGTGTTTTCCGGCTATTGGAACATGCCCGACAAGACGCGCGAAGACCTGCGCGACACGGGCTTTTTCATCACCGGCGATCTGGGTGTCGCGGATGCCGACGGACGGATCAGCATCGTGGGCCGCATGAAAGACCTGATTATCGCGGGCGGCTACAACATCTACCCCAAAGAGGTCGAGGATGCGATCAACGCGGTGGCGGGCGTGCTGGAAAGCGCGGTGTTCGGCGTGCCGGACGCGGACTTGGGCGAACAGGTGGTAGCAGGGGTGGTGCTGGAGGCGGGCGTCACGCTGACCACCGCGGATATCGCCGCACAGGTCGCAGCCACCCTCGCCCGCTTCAAGCAACCGCGCCGCTATGTGCTGCTGGACACCCTGCCGCGCAACACGATGGGCAAGGTGCAGAAGAATGTGCTGCGGCGGGATTTCAGCGCCTAGTAGGGGTTGCTCCGGTCTGCCCAGCCCGCAAAGGTCTTTTCCAGCGCCACCACGATGTAATAGAGAAAAATCCCCAGCAGCGCCAAGGCGATCAGCACCGCGAACATCAGCGGATAGTCGGAGTTGGTCTTGCCGCTGTCGAACAGCGCCCCAAGGCCGCGCCCGTGGGGAGAGACGATCTCCATCAGGTTGGTGCCGATAAAGGCCAGCGTGACCGACACCTTCAGCGCGCCGAAGAATTCGGGCAGGGTCTTGGGCAGCGCGATTTTCCAAAAGATCGTGGATTGTGATGCACCCAGCGACCGCAGGATATCGCGGTATTCGGGTTCGAGCGTGGACAGGCCGATGGAGACGGAAACGGCGATGGGGAAGAAACTAATCATGAAGGCGATCAGCACCGTGTTGAAATCGTGCCAGCCCACGAACATCAGCGCCACGATAGGCACCACGGTCGCCTTGGGCACGGCGTTGAAGCCGACCAGCAGCGGGTAAAGCGCATCGCGCATCGTGCGGGAAAAGCCCATCACCATGCCCAGCGCCGTGCCGAACACGACGGCCAAAAACAGACCCGCCACCGTACGCCACAATGTCTGCCAGCCCATCGTCAGGAAAAGTTCCCAGTATTTGGCATAGGCAGGGGGCAGATCACTGGGGGCGGCCATCTTGAAGGTGGGCCAGCCCATGACCCAGACCAGCGCCTCCCAAGCCGCCAGAAAGATCAGCAGTGCCGCGACCGGCACATAGACCTGCCGCGCGGTCATGCGGCGTCTCCCGCAGGGACGCGGCCTTGGGCGACCTCGATCTGGTGGCGCAGGATGTTGAGCATGTTCGCGGCCTCGGGTGTGTAAAGATGGTCCAGCGTGCGCAGGCCGGTGTCGGGGATATCCAGCACATATTGCGTGCGCGCAGGCCGGCCCGACAGGACGACGACCTGATCGGCCAGAAAGATGGATTCGCGCAGATCATGGGTGATCAGCACGCCGGTAAAGGGTTCTTCGGCCTTCACGCGGTGCATGATCTGCCAGAGGTCCTCGCGGGTGAAGGCATCAAGCGCGCCGAAAGGCTCATCGAGGATCAGCACTTCGGGCGCGTGGATCAGCGCACGGCACAGCGACGCGCGCTGTTTCATGCCGCCGGACAGTTCGGACGGGCGCTTGTTCTCGAACCCTTCCAGCCCCACCAGTGCAAGCAGTTTGCGCGCTCGTTCTTCACCTTGCGCCTTCGACAGCTTTGTCGGGACAATTTCCAATGGCAGCAGCACGTTCTGCAGGATCGTGCGCCATTCCAGCAGCACGGGGTTCTGGAAGGCCATGCCGACATTCGACCTGGGTGCTGTGATGCGCGTGCCATGCACCCGCACCTCGCCCAGATCGGGGATGAGCAGCCCCGCGATCAGCCGCGTCAGGGTGGATTTCCCGCACCCCGACGGGCCGACAACGGCGACAAAGCCCCCTTCCGGCACGGACAGTTCCAGACCATCGAGCACCGGCAGAGGGCCAGAGGCGGTGCGATACGCATGCCGCACCCCCTTTATATCAATCAGGTTCTCCAAGGTCATTCGGCCAGAGAAAATCCGCCCTCGGGCAGATAGGCGCTGGTGAAATACAAGGATGCGTCGGGTTCGTTGACGAAGTCATAGGTCGTTGCAATCTGCGTGATCGCATTGGCCATCCGTGCGTCGTCGATGATGCCGAACCCGTTTTCCATAACCCAGTCGGTCGCCACATTGTCATCAATCGACAGCTGCAGGCGGCGCAGTTCGAGGTCCGCATCGGCGGCGGGGTTGCGTTCGATCAGCAAGGGGATCACGGCTGCGGGGTCGGCAATGGCGGTGGCCCAGCCTTCGGCGACACCTTGCAAGAAGCTGCTGACCACCTCGGGGTTGGCGGCGGCGAAATCGGTGTTGACGATGATGACGTTGCCATAAAGATCGACGCCGTGATCGGCCATCAGCAGCGTGACCAGATCATCCTCTGGCACGCCCAGACGGGCGGTGTTCAGATAAGATGTGAAGGAAAAGCCGGTGATGGCTGCGACATTGCCTTCGGCCAGCATCGGTTCGCGTGTGGGAAAGCCCACGGGTTCCACGGTGATCATACCCATGTCGAGCCCGTTTTCGGCGGCAAAGATCGGGAATTGCGCCCAAGCGCCGTCAGGCGGCGGCGCGCCGAGGATCTTGCCCTCAAGGCTTTGGGGCGTGTCGTCGATGCCCAGCGACCGACGTCCGATGACGGCAAAGGGCGGTTTGTCATAGATCATCATCGCGCCGATCACGGGCGCGCCGGGGTTCTGGTCCAGAAACTTGATCAGGCTGTTGATGTCGGCCATGCCCACGGGGAAGGCGCCCGTCGCCACCTTGGGAATCGCATCGAGCGATCCGTCACCGGCGGACACCGTGACATTCAGATCAAGGGCCGCGAAATTGCCGTTGTCGATGGCCGCGAAATAGGGGGCTGCGGGCCCTTCAAAGCGCCAGTCGAGCGTAAAAGGCAAGTCGGTCTGTGCGTGAACAGCCGATGCGCCCGTCAGCGCGACAGCCAGAAGTGTACGATTGAACATTGGTGTTTCCCCGTTGGTGGTTTGATCCTGTCGGCGACCACAATTCATCCGCGTCGGGCAAAGACTCCAGCCGCTCGGTCATCTGCCGGGGGACTCTGCGTCAGAACAGTCATCATTTGCCCGATTGTTGTGCAGTTTGCCACAAAAGCAAGCGAATTTTCTGGATGCGGACAGACAACGCCCATGTAGAAAAATCTCGGATAATGCACGGTCCCTGTTGCGCATTCGTCAAGGTGCTGCCACTCACGCAAGGGTCAAAGGGGCTTTGGCCACGCAAAACTGGAGAATACAGATGAATATTCGGTCGAAACTGTTGCTGCTGGCTGGCGTGTCACTGGCCGCCTGCACCGAGATGCCCGCGACAGAGGCTGCACCAAACGGGTCGCCGTTCCTGGCTGAACTGCCCGAAAGCGTGCGCGCGATTGCGGCACCCAACCAGAACCTCGACAGGGTTGTCTTTGTGCAAGAGGACAACTGTTACTGGTACGAACATATTGGTCCGGTCGAGACCACATTGCTGCCATTGCGCACGGCGCGCGGCAACACGATCTGTGCCGAGGCGCCTGCACCGGCACCAACCGCGGAACCTGCTACGACCTGATCATAGCCCAAAGGCTGCGCCGCAACGGGCGCAGCCAATCAGCTTCGCGCAGTGACCTCGGTGGGATAGAGAATCGCGCTGCTGCCGGTGTTCACATCTTCGTACAGCCCGATGATATGGGCCATGACCATCCGCACGCAGCCGGAACTGGCCCGTCCGCCGATGGACCGCGGGCTTGGGGTGCCGTGGATGCGCAGATAGGTGTCGCGGTTGCCTGTGAACAGATAGAAGGCACGCGATCCCAAAGGGTTGGACGGACCGCCATCCATGCCATCTGCATGCTGGGCATAGACTTCGGGTTCGCGGGCGATCATTGCGTCCGTGGGGCGCCATGTCGGCCATTTCGCCTTGCGGCGGATCGTATAGGTGCCGGGTTCGTAAAGATTGCCCCGCGCGATGGCCACGCCATAGCGCATCGCGGTGCCGTCGCCGCGCACATGGTAAAGATAGCGCGCAACCGCATCGACGTGGATGTCGCCGGCACGCAACCCGTCATTGGCCTGCACCAGCGTCGGCAGGAACCGTGGGTGGAAGCCCCAGGGGTTCGACGTCATCGGGTCGTAGTTCGCAGGCGTCACGCGGCGGTCCCAGACCGGCCACATCGACGGCGGCGAGACGGGCGCGCGCGGTGCCACAACCTCTGCGACTTCGGGCAGATCGGTCGTGATCTCGCCGCCGGTCAAGGTGTCGGTGGCCGCATCCTCGAGGGTTTGTGCCGCAATCGGCGTGGAAAACAGGGCAGCGCCCGAAACGATGAAATGGCGACGGTTCAACATAGGATCACTTCCAACTCAGGCATCAACAGGTTTTTTCCATCTCTAGGCAGCACACATGCGTCTGACAAGCATTTTGCGTCAGGCCCACATACACAACCTTGTGGCGTGGTGTTCCAGAAACACCCGCCGGTCAGAATTGTTCCAGAACGATCTTGCCTTTGGCCGTCCCCGCCTCGATCAGCGCATGCGCCTTGCGCAGGTTTTCGGCGTTGATCGGGGTCAGCACGGTATCAAGCGTCGTGCGCAAACGGCCCGCGTCGATTTCACCCGCGACATAGGTCAGCAGATGGTGCTGTGCGATCATGTCGGGGGTCTGGAACATCGCGCGGGCGAACATGAATTCCCAATGCAGGCTGGCGGCCTTGGTCTTCATCCCCGCCATCGGCATCGGGACATCGGTGTTGTCGATGGACACGATCCCGCCTTGCGGGCGGATCAGCTCGACAGCCGCATCCCAATGGCGCATGTCGTTGAAAACGGCGATGTGATCGACGTGATGGATGCCACGCGCGCGGACCTGTGCCACCATGTCCTGCCGATGGTCGATGACATGATCGGCCCCCAGTTCGGTCACCCAGGCGATGGTTTCAGCCCGCGACGCCGTTGCGATCACCACGAGCCCCGCCGCCTTGGCAAGCTGGATCCCGATGGACCCGACACCGCCCCCTGCCCCGATGATCAGGATGGTTTGGCCTGCATCCGCCCCGTCGCGGTCGATGCGCAGCCGGTCGAAAAACGACTCGTAAGCCGTGATCGTCGTCAGCGGCAGGGCGGCGGCCTGCGCAAAGCCCAAGGTCGCAGGTTTGCGCCCGACGATGCGTTCATCGACCAGCTGGAATTCCGCATTCGAGCCTGACCGCGTGATGTCGCCGGAATAATAGACCTCGTCGCCCACGGCGAAGAGTTCCACATCCGGCCCCACGGCCTCGACCACGCCGGCGGCATCATAGCCCAGCACGCGGGCTGGGTTTTCGACCACATCGGCACCTTTGGACTTGCGCACCTTGGTATCGACCGGATTGACCGACACCGCCTTGACCGCCACCAGAATGTCGCGCCCCGCCGGCACAGGCTTGGGCAGATCGACATCGACAAAACAGGCAGGGTCGGTCACCGGCAGGTAACGGGTCAGGGCGACGGCTTTCATGGATTTATCCTTTGGTCAGTCTTCAAGGGTCAGTCGGGCGAGTATCTCTTCGCTGTCCTGACCGCAATGCGGCGGCGGCAGGCGGTAGCTGACAGGCGTGCGCGACAGTTTCAGCGGATTGCCCAGCAGGCGCACCTGCCCTTTTTGCACATCTGCGCGCGGCATCGCCACGACCATGTCGCGCGCCTGCGCCTGATCGGACCCCAGCGCCAGATCAATCGTGTTGACAGGTCCGACAGGCACCTTGCGCGCCTCGAGAGCCGCGATCACCTCGGCCAACGGACGGGCAGCAAGCCGTGGTCCGATCACCGCGAGCAAGGCATCGCGGTTTTGCGTCCGCGCAAGGTTGGTGGTGAAACGCGCATCCTGCACGATTTCGGCGCAGTCAAGAAAGTCGCAGAACCGCGCGAACTGGCTGTCGTTGCCGACCGCGATGATCGCATGGCCATCGGCCACGGCAAAGACGTGATAGGGGACGATATTGGGGTGACCGTTGCCGCGGCGCTGCGGCAGGTCGCCCGATTCAAGGTAATTCGTTCCTTCGTTGATCAGCCACGCCAACTGGCTATCCACCAAGGCGATGTCGATATGCTGGCCTTCGCCGGTGCGTTCCTTGTGACGCAGGGCGGCGAGGATACCGACGGTCGCATACATGCCGCACATCACATCGGCGATGCCAACGCCCACCTTCATCGGCGCGCCGTCCGGTTCGCCGGTCAGGCTCATGATGCCGCCAAAGCCTTGGGCCATCAGATCATAGCCCGGCTTATCGCGGTTCGGGCCGGTTTGGCCAAACCCCGAGATCGAGCAATAGATCAGCCCCGGCTGCCGCGTCAGCAGATCATCCGGCCCCAGCCCGTATTTCGCAAGACCACCCGGTTTGAAATTCTCTACCACGATGTCAGCGCGGCGGGCCAGCGCGCGGACCTGCTGCTGGCCAAGCTTTGTGCTGATGTCGATGGCAACGGACTTCTTATTGCGGTTGGCGGCCATGAAATAGGCCGACAAATCCGTGGGCTGGCCGTCCGTGTCACAGACATTGGGTGGCCCCCAGCCGCGTGTGTCGTCACCGCCCGTCGCGGGGTTTTCGACCTTGATGACATGCGCGCCCAGATCGCCCAGCAATTGCGTGCAGGTCGGCCCCGCCAGAATGCGGGTCAGGTCCAGCACCGTGATCCCGTCAAGTGCGCCCGCCATGCCTATCCCTCCGCTGCGATGTGACCGGGCCGACTGTTTCGGGCAGGCAGCGCGGCGTCAAGGGCTGGCGGTTCTGGTGTCACCAGATCAAGGGGAACGGAAATCGCGGCAGCGACCGCGCGCCCGATCGCCGCGGTGCTGAACTTCTCCTCTACGAAAGCTTTGCCATTGCTGACAAGCGTTGCGGCCAGCCCCGCTTCCTGCACCACGCGCAGGGTCGCACGCACGAAGTCTGCGTCAGACCGCGCCTCCAGATAGTGCAGGCCCGGCACAAGCCCGATCCCCTCCACCGCCTTGGCGCTTGCAACGACGGGCAAACCGACGGACAGCGCTTCGAGCACTTTCAGACGCGTGCCGCCGCCTTCGGTCAGCGGGATGACGGCGACCGTGGCCGCCGCGTAATGCGGGGCCAGATCTGCCAGATCGGCGTGCAGGGCGGCATTGGGGGTCACATCTACCAGCGCGCGCAACTTGGTGTTTGGCCTGCGTCCACAGATTTCCAGCGAAACATCCGGCACGGCGCGTGCGATCACCGGCAGTATCCGTGTCAACAGGCGGTGCGCCGCCCTGATGTTGGGCGCATATCCCAGGTGACCGACAAACAGGATGCGGCATCCATGGTCGCTGGAAAGATCAGGCACCCGCCCGTCGCGACACCATGCCGGAACCGGATTGGGCACAACGTGATACGAGATCGCCCGTCCGGCCAGTGTCGCAGCACGCTGTCCGTCCTTGTCGGAACAAACCATCACACGCATGGCCCCGGTGACGACGGCCGCCTCGGCACGGCGCGCGGCCTGCCAGCGGCGGCGATACCGGACATGCGCCCACAACCCGCGCCTTGCCCTGTCGATCTGCCGGCAAAGATCCGATTCGACGTTGTGCATATCAAGCACATACCCATGCCCCGCCACGCTCAGCGCTTGCGCGACATCTGCCAGAAATACGCCATCCAGCACGATCAGGTCCGGCATCAAGGACTGCACCTTTTCCACGACACCATGGACGGTGCTTGCAGGCAAATCCGCTTCGATCCCCGAAGGTTTGCGCTGCGGATAAAGGCCCGGTTCGGGCAGAAAGTCATCGACCGCCACCAAAACAGCTTTGCCTTGTTCTGCCAGCGCCCGATGCACTGCAAGGTTGCGAATATCTGCGCCAGCGCCCAACGGGTCGGGTCGGGTCAGAACGATATGAACGATCTTCTTGTGCAAGGATGGCCCTTTCGCTGACGGCATGTGCCGATCTGCCATGGGCGGCCATCATAGCACCCCGTCTGCCGGTTCGCGACCAATTTACACCAAAACAGAGAAGGTCGTCCAAAAGCGAATCCAAAGCGCTTCGAACGGACAGTTTGCGCCGACAGCGCGTTTTTTCCTGCTTTGAAAAACCGTCCTGTTGACTGTGACGGAGCGTTATATCCGCGAACCTGTCCTTTAGGTAAGGTTTGGATGGATGGGCACGAAAAATGTATTGACGCAAAGAAATGTAACGGACTAAAGCACAACTAACCCGCGTGTACAGAGTGTTTGTTTATCAAGTTTTGCGGATTGCAGACGCCGGGTCGGCGGAGGCAATATTGCTGGCAGGATCACGGTCCTGCCAGCAACTTCACCACAGAATTGGCAACTATAGCCCCACAACTTTTGCCGAAGCGCTGCTTGGCGCGATCAGGCTAACTGCTTGCCCCGTCCGCGCGCTTTCCTGTGCGGCCATCCCGATGGCGACGGCCTTGGCGCCGTCCTGTACCGTGACTTCGACCGCACCCTCGCCGCGCAGAACCGCGTTGAACCGCTGGTGCTGGTAGAATGTCGATCCGTTGTGATCGCCCGCCTCAAGCAAAGTCGGATCTACCGGAATTTCCGACACAAACGGTCCCTTGGGATCACGCGGGCTGATGATGAGCTGCGGCACGGGTGGTTCACCCAGCGCCATCGGCCAGAACCGGCCCGGACCGGGGACCAGCGCCTCGATCTTGCCGCGCGGTCCCACAGCGCTGATTTCTTCCTGATAGCGCGACCCTTCGGCGAACATACACAGTTCCAGCATCGCGCGCGCACCGCCTGCGAAATCGACGATCACATAGGCATTGTCCCAGATATCGGGCGCCTGCCCGTCATAGCGTTCGTCGATATGGTTCACCGCCTGCCCCGCGCTGGCCATCACGCGCACAGGTTCGTCTTGCAGGATCAGGCGCATCAGGTCGAAGAAATGGCAGCATTTCTCGACTAGTGTTCCGCCCGTCTTGGCGTTGAAGCGGTTCCAGTCGCCGACCTTGGGCAGGAACGGAAAGCGGTGTTCGCGGATCGTCAGCATCTTGACGCCACCCGTGGCCGCCTCGGCCTGCGCGATCAGGGCGGCGACGGGGGGCATATAGCGGTATTCCATCGCGACCCAGACGGGATGCGGGTAGCCTGCGAACAGGTCTTCGACCAGCGCCGCCTCGGACGGGTTGGTGAACAGCGGCTTTTCGCACAGGATCGGCAGAGGCCGCGTCGCCGCGATCTGCTGCAATTGCGGGACATGCAGGTAATTCGGGCTGACGATGACAATGGCGTCCAGATCGGGATAGGCCAGCAGCGCATCCAAACTGTCCGCGACCTGCGCGCCGCCCGCCAGCACCGCCGCCCCCTGCGCAAGGTCCGGCACCGGATCATAGACCACAGACACCCGCCCATGCGGCAACAGGTTGATATTCATGATATGTTCGCGGGCCATCATACCGCAGCCGACCAGCCCGTAGTTCACCATTTGCACGTCGTTCACCCTTTTCCCATGCGCGAGATATACTGCGCCCGGTCCGCATCGAACCAGGTGCGCGAAAATTCGACAGGCACGCGGCCTGCCAGATATGAATTGCGTTCGATGTATCCTGTCACCGCCCCCACCCGCAGATGGAACGCAGGCGGCGTCCAGTCGGGCAGATGTGCGATCCCGATCCGGTCCTCGGCCGCGGCGATCACCAGACCCAGCCGATCGCGGTAAAACAGATAGAGCGAATCGAGCAGGTCCTCGGGCCCGATCGCAGGCGCATAGCCGCCGTCGAGCCAGATTTCCTCCAGCCCGACCAGAACCCCGCCCAGCCAGCGCAACCGCCTGATCCGGTGGCCTTGCGGATGATCCCCGAAGGGCTGTGCATCCGCAGGCTTGGGCAGCAGATCGACCGACAGCACCTGTGCGGTGGGCAAACCGCCGCCGCGTTTCAGCTCCAGCCGGAAAAAGGCATAGACGGAATCGACCGCCTCCAGCCTGCGCACGTAATTGCCCGACCCTTGCACGCGCTGCAGCAGCCCCTTGGCCTCGACATCGGCCAGCGCCTTGCGCAGGGTGCCGACAGCGACGCCCAAGGTCTCGGCCATCTCGCGTTCGGGGGGCAGGCGTGCGCCATCGGCCAGATGTCCGGCGGCGATTTCACGGATCAGCATTTCGCTCAGCTGCACGAATTTCGGCAAGGCAGAGGGTGTCGCCATGGCCCTGCCCCTCCCCGGCGCGCCCAACGAATTGATACACTATTGTTGCACATATCCGACCGTGCTACGCAAGTGCAATCAGCAAGTCCTTGGGAGGGGAATCAATGACCGTCGTGCCCGTCACCAGCGCCGACCTTGATGCGGCAGAGGTGTCCTGGTTTTCCGCCCTGTGTTCGGATGACTACCAGTTTCTGGGCGTGCCTGATGGCGATCTGCGCTCGTCTTGGGAGCATTGCCGCGATATCGCCCTGACGGCCGAGGCACAGGGGTTCCGCAACATCCTTGCACCCTCCTCCTATCAGGTCGGTCAGGACACGCTGTCTTTCGTCGCGGGCATGGCGCCCTTGACGGAAAAGATCAATTTCCTTGCTGCCATCCGCTGTGGCGAGGTCCAGCCCATCATGCTGGCGCGCACCATCGCCACGCTCGATCACATGCTCAAAGGGCGGCTGACGCTGAACGTCATCAGCTCCGATTTCCCCGGCGAAGTGGCCGACAGCAAATACCGCTACAAGCGCAGCCACGAGGTCGTGGAAATCCTGCGCAAATGCTGGACGCAGGACGAGGTCAGCTATGACGGCGAGATCTACCAGATCAGCAAGCTGACCACCGACCCTGCCCGCCCTTACCAGCAGAACGGCGGCCCGCTGCTCTATTTCGGCGGCTATTCGCCCGACGCGCTGGAACTTTGCGGCGCGCAATGCGACGTCTATCTGATGTGGCCCGAGACGGTGGACGTGCTGGAACAGCGCATGAAAGACGTCCACGCCCGCGCCGCCGCCCATGGCCGCACGCTGGATTACGGGCTGCGCGTGCACATGATCGTACGCGACACCGAAGCCGAGGCGAAAGACTATGCCGATTACATCGCAAGCAAGCTGGACGACGAATACGGCAAGCTAATCCGCGACCGCGCCCATGACAGCATCAGCCTTGGCGTCGCCCACCAATCGCGCGCGCGCGAACTGGCGGATCAGTTCGGATACACCGAACCGGGGCTTTGGACGGGGATCGGCCGCGCCCGGTCGGGCTGCGGGGCGGCCCTTGTGGGGTCGACCGACCAGATCATGACCAAGATCGAAGCCTACCAGAAAATGGGCATCCGTGCTTTCATCTTCTCGGGCTATCCGCATATCGCCGAGGCCGAACATTTCGGCGCGCGTGTCATGCCGCATCTGAAAACCTGCTCGCTGCCGCATGCCTACGGGCGCGTGCCGATTGAAACTCCAGCCACGCCCTTGGGCACAGGACCACGCCGCTAATGCAACGTATCACCATCACCGACGACCTTTCCTTTAGCCGCATCGTCTATGGCATGTGGCGGCTGGGCGATGACGCCGACACCAGCCCCAAACACGTGCAGGCCAAGATCGAGGCGTGTCTGGCCCAGGGCATTACCACGATGGATCAGGCCGATATCTACGGCGGCTATATGGCCGAAGAGATCATGGGTAACGCGTTGCGCGCGGCCCCCGCGCTGAAAGACCAGATCGAGATCGTGACCAAATGCGATATCGTCGTGTCTGCGGGGCGCTATGCAGGGGCCAGCGTCAAGTATTACGACACCTCTGCCGCGCATGTGACCGCCTCGGTCGATCATTCGCTGCGGCTGATGGGGGTCGACCGGATTGACACTTTGCTGGTCCACCGGCCCGACCCGCTGATGGACCACCACGACACAGGTGCGGCGCTCGATGCGCTGGTCGCGTCCGGCAAGGTGCGCAGCGTCGGCGTGTCGAACTTCAAGCTGCACGACTGGACCCTGCTGCAATCGGCGATGCAGACGCCGCTGATTACCAACCAGATCGAACTGTCGCTGGCGGCACATCAAGGCTTCACCGACGGCGACGTCGCCTACTTGCAGGAACGCGGTGTGCCGGTCATGGCCTGGTCGCCTTTGGGCGGCGGCGCGTTGATGACGGGCAATGGTGCGGTGCAGGACACGCTTGCAGCCATCGCCGCCGAACAGGGTGTGGACATGGGGGCCGTCGCCGTCGCATGGTTGCTGGCACATCCCGCGCGGATCATGCCGGTGATGGGCACCAATGCGATTGCACGGATCAAAACCCTTTCTGACGCATTGAAAGTCACGATGGACCGTGAGACGTGGTTCAAGCTCTATACCGCAGCCCTTGGCCAGGAAGTCCCGTGATGCCCCAGACATTCGACCCTCAAACCGACAGCACCAGTTTCCGTGCAGCCCTCGGGACCTTTACGACCGGCGTGACGGTCATCACCACCGACAGCCCCGAAGGACCCATCGGGATCGTCGCCAACAGCTTTGCCAGCGTCTCGCTCGACCCGCCGCTGGTGTTGTGGTCGCCTGCCAAATCGTCCAAACGCTTTGAACATTTCGTAGGCGCGCGCCGCTTTGCGATCCATGTGATGGCCGCCGACCAGCGCGATATATGCGCGGCCATTCTCGCCTCCAAGACCGCGATCCGTAACGTGCCGACCCATCTGTCGCATTGCGGCATGCCGATCATCGAAGGGGCACTTGCCACCTTCGAATGCAATCTCGAAACCAGCCACGACGCGGGCGATCATGTCATCATCGTCGGCCGCGTGACCAAAGCCCATCACACCGATGGCCAGCCCTTGACCTTTCACGGCGGCCAATACGGCACTTTCGCACCACACCATCCATCGTCCGAGTAAAAATATCCCGGGGGAATTGCCCCTTGGGGCAAGGGGGCAGCGCCCCCAAAGGGCCGAAGGCCCGCAACATGAACAGGGGAGGAGCCGATGTCGGTCCTGTTTGGTATCTTGTGGCCGCTCGAGCGGTTCAACACCGCCGTGCTGGCGATCGGCAAGCTGATTGCTGTGACAGCGCTTGCCGTGATGGTGGCCTTGATCCTCGGACAGGTGTTTTTCCGCTATGTGCTGAACGCAGCCCCCAACTGGACCGAAGAAGGCGCGCGGTTCGGGATGCTCTGGATGACAGGTCTGATGGCGCCGCTGGCCTACCGGGTGGGCGGGTTCGTGGCCATCGACATGCTGGAACGCGCCCTGCCCCGGATGGTCGCGGGACTACTGACCCTGCTGATCTTGGCGATCTCGCTCTGGGTGCTGGTGATCGCGTGGGAACGGGGGCTGAACAACCATCTTGATACGCTCTCGGGGCGCGGCTGTTCATCGTCGCTGCGCTGGCCTTTCGGGATCGAGATCGGCAAATGCGGTGCGCGGTTCCAGAACAATTACCAATATGCCTCGCTTTGGGTCGGGGTAAACCTGCTGATCGTGGTCAATGTCGAACTGATGTTGCGGCAGGTCATCACCCTGCTGGGTCACGGTGACCGCCTGACATCGTTCAAACAAGAACAGATGGCGGGGGCTGAATAATGCTGATCCTGTTCCTGCCGCTGTTCCTGATCCTCATCCTGATCGGCCTGCCCGTCGTCTTTGCGCTGATGGCCGCCCCTTTTGCGATGATCATGGCCGAGGGCGACACCCGCAACGTGGTGGCCGGCCTTTACCGCAACCTTTACAACGGCATGGACAGTTTTCCCCTGATGGCGCTGCCCTTCTTCATGCTGGCGGGCGAGATTATGAACCGTGGCGGCATCACCATGCGGCTGGTGGAATTCGCGCAAGCTTTCATGGGCCATCTGCGCGGCGGTCTGGCGCATGTGAATATCCTGTCGTCGATGCTGTTCGCGGGCCTGTCGGGGTCGGCCGTGGCCGATACATCCGCCATCGGGTCCACCATGATCCCCGCGATGGAAAAGAACGGCTATACCCGCCGTTTCGCCGCCGCGATCACGGCGGCGAGTTCTGTCATCGGGCCGATCATTCCGCCTTCGGGCATCATGATCATCTATGCCTATGTGATGGGCGAAAGCGTCGCCTCGCTGTTTCTGGCAGGGATCGTGCCGGGGATTCTGGTGGGCGTCGGACTGATGGTCATGGTCCGGCTGATGGCCGACCGCTATGACCTGCCCAAGGCGGAACGGATCGTCACCAAGAACCAGACGATCACGGCGGTCGAATACTGGGTCAGCTTTGCCCTGCTGCGGATCAATCTCGCAGGGCTGCTGATCGCGCTTTATTCCTTTATCGCGACCCCTGTCGGATTGGCGCGCGTGAATGACGCGGGCGATACAGTGCATGCGCTGAGCCTCTGGGTCGTGTTCGCGGCGCTGCTGGTCGCGTCGCATTTCATATTGATGGGCTATCGCAAACGGGTCACGTCCGATTTCCGTATGGTCTGCAAAAAGGCCGTGGCCCCCCTGCAGACGCCGATCATCATTCTGGGCGGCATTCTTGTCGGCGTGTTCACCCCGACCGAAGCGTCGGCTGTGGCTGTCGCCTATGCGCTGATCGTATCGTTCTTCGTGCTGCGGTCGATGAAACTGCGCGATCTTACGGGCGTGCTGACGCGCTCGGCCATCGCCACATCCGCCGTGCTGCTGCTGGTGGGGGCGGCAGTCGCGTTCAAGACTGTCGTGGCCTTGTCATATGCACCGCAGATACTCTCAGACTATATCCTGTCGCTATCCGAAAACCCGCTGATCCTGCTGTTTTTGATCAATATCTTGCTGTTCATCGTCGGCATGTTTCTGGATGCGGGTCCGGCGATCATCATTCTGGGGCCGATCCTTGGACCAATCTTCGTCGACATGGGCGTGCATCCCGTGCATTTCGCCATCATCATGAGCGTGAACCTGACCGTGGGGCTGGCAACGCCCCCCATGGGGCTTGTCCTTTTTGTCGCCTCTACCGTATCGGGCGAACGCGTCGA
Organism: Yoonia sp. 72; assembly: GCF_034652275.1. Classification (NCBI taxonomy): domain Bacteria; kingdom Pseudomonadati; phylum Pseudomonadota; class Alphaproteobacteria; order Rhodobacterales; family Paracoccaceae; genus Yoonia; species Yoonia sp. 72. The sequence goes on from NZ_JAXIWG010000001.1 coordinate 891,586, forward strand.
AACCATCGCCAAAGCGATCCTGCCGTTTCTGGCGGTCGAGATCCTCGTGATTTTCCTGATTACCTATGTCCCCGCCATTTCGATGACGGTGCCATACCTGGCCGGTTTTCTGGGCTGTGCCCCGGACGTCGGCTTTTCCGCCTGTATCAGCCCCGCGCCGGTACTGAACTGAACAGCATCCATAGGGAGGATAAAATGCTGAAATCAATCACAAAAGTCGCCGCGACAGCCGCCATGCTCGTCACGCCGATGGCCTTGGCCGCACAGGATTTCACAATCCGCGCGACCGCCAATTCCAACACGGACGACGAAGACTACGACGGTCTTGTCGTGTTCAAGGATTATGTCGAGGCGGCCTCTAACGGGCGCATCGCTGTGGAATTGTTCATCGGCACGCAGCTCTGCGCCACCGGCGAGGAATGCCTCGAGGGTGTCTCCGAAGGCTCGATCGACGTCTATATCTCCACCTCTGGCGGTGCGGCGGGGATTTTCCCCTATGTGCAGGTGCTTGACCTGCCCTATCTGATGAGCAGCGACCGTGTGGCCGAGGCCGTCCTGTCAGGCGATTTCGTCCGTACCATGCGTGACATGGCGCTGGCCGACAGCGACAACACGATCCGCCTGATGACCATCGGCAATACGGGGGGCTGGCGCAACTTTGCCAACACGCAGCGCCGCGTGACGACCCCTGCCGATCTGCAAGGGCTGAAACTGCGCACGGTTGTGGCCGACCTGCCGATCCAGCTGGTGGAATCGATGGGCGCATCTGCCACCCCGATCCAGTGGCCCGAGCTGTTCACATCGCTGCAAACCGGCGTCGTGGAAGGCACCGCCAACGGGATCACCGACATCATGAACATGAAGTTCCCCGATGCCGGCCTGCAATACCTGACGCTGGACGGGCATTCCTACATGGGTGCGATCTGGTGGATGAACAACGAAAAGTTCCTCGCCATGCCAGAGGATCTGCGCCGCATCGTGGTGGATGGTTTCTATGCGCTGCAACAGGCGACATTCGCCTCGCCCAAGCGCAAGTCCATCGAAGCCTATGAAGCCTTCGTTGCGGGTGGCGGTGATCTCTATGTGCCATCGCCAGAGGAAAAGGCGCTCTTTGCCGAGGCCGCAGCGCCCGTCTATGACTGGTTCAGCGCCAATGTGCAGGGCGGGCCGGAAATCCTTGCCGCGCTGCAAGCAGCCGTGGCCGAGGTCGAGGCTGATCTGGCAAATGCCTATGCTGCCGATCTGAACTGATCGCAAAGCAATCATAGAACTAGAAGGGTCATCCAGTTTGGATGGCCCTTTTTGTTTGGCAGAACTTTTGTCTCGGTGAGTTCTTGTGGTGTGAAAGAAACCGGTTATGGTTAATTAGTTATTAGCAGAGGCCGATCATGTTAGCACGTTATCTTTATCGCCTTGCAACGGAGTATACCTATGAGCGCGGAAAGCCGTTCTCGAACTCCGCATTTGGCGACTTTGTTCGTCACGATATTGCTACCGAGGCCAAGAAGAAGATTTTGTATTGGTCGTTCGATCTCAAGGTGAAGGCAAGTGTGGGGCAAGGTGGCTGGGCATCTATTCCTTGGCTTGCATTTTTTGATCCAATAATCACTGAGTCAGCCACTCAAGGATTTTATGCTGTCTATCTTGTAAATCCATACACAAACTCAGTAACTCTATCAATGAACCAAGGCACAACTGCGATTTACGCTGAGTACGGCCAATCACGCGGGCGCGAAGTCCTAAAAAGACGTGCAAGGGACATTGCGGATAGAATTCCTGATTTTGTTCAATATTTCTCTGAAGCACCTATTGATCTTAATTCGGACGCTGGATTACCGAACGGCTACGAGGCCGGCCATTCATTTGGTAAAACGTACTCTGCAGACGATCTGACAGATGAAATTATAACTGCTGATCTCCATAAAATGTTGCTCGCCTATGAAGCACTAGTTGATCGTGGCGGAACGACGCCAAGCGAAGTTATGCAAGAAACAGCAGGTAGCAAAGATGTCGAAGAAACCAGACGCTACATTTTATCAAACCGCATTGAACGGTCGCCAAAGGTTAGAAGAGACGTATTACGACGAAAGCCACCAATTTGTGAGGGTTGTGGCATGGACCCCAAAAGAGATTATGGCTTTGTTGGACTAGCGCATGAAGTACCTCTAGACGTCCACCACTCTAAACCTCTCAGTGGACTCGCTCAAGGCGAAACGCGCCGATACCGAATTCCTGAAGATTTTTTGGTCCTCTGTCCAACTTGTCATCGAATGATACACAAATGCAGTAATCCAGCTGACCTTTCAGAGCTGAAGAAAAAAATCCGGTTCAAAATCGCCCGTGAGGTCGCGTACTTCGGATCATAAACATCCAACTTAGCTTTCAACAGCCGGACCCAACACCCCCTGCACCGCGTCATATTGCGACAAGAACACGCGGCCGGTCAGCTGGTGCAGGAAATGCTGTTCCGTCAGACGGTCCATCACGGGGCCTTTCACCTCTGACAGATGCAGTTTCACGTCCATCTCGCGCAGCCGCTCGTTAATCGCCTCGAGCGATTCCAGCGCGCTGAAGTCGATCTCGTTGATGGCGGAACATTGCAGGATCACGTGCCGCACCTCTTTGTCCCCCGCGACGCGCGCCTGAATCCGGTCCTCCAGATAGCGGGCATTCGCGAAATAGAGGCTTTCATCCACCCGCAGCGTCACGATGCTGGGATGGGTGATGACCTTGTGGCGCAGGATATTGCGGAAATGTTCGGTCCCCGGCACCTGCCCCACTTCGGCGATATGGGGCTTGGACGAACGGTAAAGATGCAGCAGCACCGACAGTAGCACGCCTGCGGAAATCCCCGCCTCCACGCCCAGCGCCAAGGTCAGCAGGATCGTGATGGCGACGGCTGCGAAATCACCGCGGTTATAGGCCCAACTGCGTTTGAGGATCGAGAAATCCACAAGGCTCAGCACCGCCACGATGATCGTCGCGGCCAAGGTCGCAGTCGGCAGGAAATAGATCAGCGGCGTCAGAGCAACAGCCGCAATCGCAAGCCCGACGGCGGTGAACGCCCCCGCAGCCGGTGTCGCCGCCCCTGCGTCGAAGTTCACGACCGAGCGGGAAAAACCACCCGTCACCGGAAAACCACCCGTCAGCGATGCGCCGATATTGGCGGCCCCCAGCCCGATCAACTCCTGATCGGGGTCGATGCGCTGGCGTTTCTTGGCGGCGAGCGTTTGCGCCACGGAAATCGATTCCACAAAGCCGATGATCGAGATCAGGAAAGCGGGCAGCAGCAACTGCCCCAGCAAAGCGGGCGAAAAGGATGGCAGCGTGAACGGCGGCAGGCTTTGCGGCACATCGCCCACGATCTTGACGCCGCGCGCGTCCAGCCCCCAGTACCAGACCGCCGCCGTGGTCGACACGACCACCACGATGGGGCCGAGTTTCACCAGAAACCCCGTCAGCCCCGCGCCAAGGCCAAGCTTGGTCAGCACTGGCTTCAACCCCTTGCGTACCCAGAACAGGAATGCGGTCGCCAGCACGCCGATCAGCGCGGTGATCCAGTTGATGCCACCCAGATTTGTCGCCAACGAGATCAACAGGTCCAATAGGTTATGCCCGTCCGCACTGATGCCCAAAATATGTTTCAACTGGCTTGCCGCAATGATGATGCCCGACGCCGTGATGAACCCCGCGATCACCGGATGCGACAGGAAATTCGCTACGAACCCCAGCCGGAACAACCCCATCGCCACCAGAATGACACCGGACAAGCCCGCCAAGGACAGGGCGGCCACGGCATAGCCCATGGTGCCTTGCTCGACGATATTGCTGAGTGCGGCCGCCGTCATCAGCGACACAACCGCGACGGGACCCACGGCCAAGCTGCGGCTGGTGCCGAACACGGCATAAAGCATGATCGGCACGATCGAGGCATAGAGCCCCGCCTCGGCCGGAAGCCCCGCCAGCAGCGCATAGGCCAGCGATTGCGGGATCAGCATGATCGTGACGATAAAGGCCGCGGTCAGGTCGTTGCCAAGGTTGGAACGGGTATAATCCCGCCCCCATGACAGGATGGGCAGGTAACGGGTCAAACGGGTATTCATCAGTTTCTGGCCAGTTGGGCCGCTTGCAGGGGCTGCAAGCGGACAGGTTTATCGCAAGATCAGACCTTGCAGGTGCGCACACCCAGAACGGAATAGAGCGGGCAGGACCGCGTCGCTGCGACCCCCAGCATCACCAAGCCTACCACGACAGAGATGATCGTGGCGAGCGTGCTGTCGAACAGCGCCATGCCACTGACGAACGGCAGGGCCAAAAGGACGATTCCCACGATACCGCGGATCATCCGGTCGATATTGCCAACATTTACAGTCATTTCAGAGGCTCCTTCATCAAGCTGCCCCCTCTCTACCGCGACCCTGCGCCCTGCGACGGTGACAATGTCACCAAGCCGCGTCAGCTATGATGCCGCGCCAGTTGTTCCAGCCCCGCGCGGTCGCTGATCGCAACCGACCCGCGCGCCTGCGCGATCCAGCCACGGCGCTGGAATTCCTGCAACTGGCGCGACACGACCTCGCGCGCGGTGCCCAGTTCAACGGCAAGTTTCTGGTGCGTCGTGGCGACGGTATCTTCGCCATGGGACAGCTTTAGCAGGGTATCGGCCAGACGGACGTCAATGCGCTGGAAGGCCACGGTGTCGATCATCAAAAACAGGTCAGTGATCCGCTTGGAAAAGGCGGCAAAGACAAAGCTGCGGAAAGACTTGGATTGCGCGACCAGATCGTCGAACACGTCGCGCGGGATGGCGGCGGCTTGCACATCGGTTTCGGCGATCCCTTCGGCAGCATAATCGTCGTAGGCCAAAAGACACGCCGTGGTCAGCACACAGCTTTCGCCCGCGGTGATCCGGTAAAGCACGATATCATGCCCGCTTTCGGACACCTGTTGCACCCGCACCACCCCGTCGAGCAGGAAGAGCATGTTTTCCGGAGATTTACCGGGGCCGAAGATCACGCTGCCTTCGGGTGCCGCGATGATTGCGCTGCGCGCAAGCAGCAGGTCGCGCACGGGCTGTTCCAGCCGCGCGAGCCCTGCAAAGCGGTCAAGCCATGTCTCAGCCATCCACCTGCCCCCGGATCAGCACACCCAGATCGGCAACATTCGTGCCTGTGGCCCCTGTCATCAGCAACCCATCCGCCTGCGCCAATGCGGCATAGCTGTCGTTGTTGGCCAAAAGCCCTTCCAGATCGTCGATCTTCGCCAGCGTGTCCTGATCGACGATCCCGCCTGCGGCATCGGTCGGCCCGTCGCGCCCGTCGCTGCCGCCTTGCAGGCAGGTCCAGTCGCGCCAGCCACGTCTTTGTGCCTCCAGCGCGATGCGCAAAGCCAGTTCCTGATTGCGCCCGCCGCGTCCCGTGCCTTGCAGCACCACCGTGGTTTCCCCGCCCCAGAGCGTGATACCGGGGCGCGCCTGATCGCAGATCAGCGTCGCGGCATCCGACACGTCGCCTGTGACAGGTTCGGGGATGACAAAGGCCCCACCTGCTGCCTGCGCCATGGCGGCGACGCTTTGGCCATTCGATCCGATCAGGATGTTGCGCGCGGCGGGCAGGTCCGGCACGGGTCGGGCCTGCCCCAGATGGTCGCGCACGGCGGGCGGCACGCGGTCCCAGAGGTCCGCATTCCGCAACAGCGTCACCGCCTGCGCCGCTGTGCCGATGGGTGGTGCTGTCGGCCCGCTGGCAATCGCGCTCAGATCGTCGCCCACCACATCGGACAGGATCAGCGCCGTGACAGGGTGCGGGGCCGCATGGCGCAGCATCCCCCCGCCCTTGAGGTCCGAGAGTTGCTGGCGGATCAGGTTCATGTCGCGGATATCAAGGCCCGATCCCAGCAACAGCTCGTTGACCGCGATCTTGTCGGCCAGCGTCAACGAACCGCCAGGCGCAGGCAGCAAGGCAGACCCGCCGCCCGAGATCAGCGCCAGCACCGGACCTTTCGCATCACGCAAGGCTGCGATCACGGCCTTCGCAGCGGCTGCGCCGTTGTCATCCGGCACCGGATGCCCTGCGGCAAGCACCTGCGCCCCATCAAGCGGCTCGGCGTTTTCGTAATTGGTGACAACGATGGAAGGCACGCCCGCAAACCGCGCCAAGGCCGCCTGAGCCATGCCCCGCGCGGCCTTGCCCACGGCGACGATCAGCGCGGGCTTTGCGACCTGATCCAGATGCCGCGTGACCGCCCCGACAGGATCGGCCGCCCGCACCCCAGCCGCGAAAATCCGCCGCGCAGTATCTTGCCTGTCATCCATCCCTTGCCTCCGCCTTGCGCGCCAGCAGCGCCGCCATCCGCTGGACGACCTGCAATTCCAGTTCCGCCGCAGGCGACAGACCCAGTGACGGCATTGAAAGCGCAATCAACACCTTCGGGCGCGGCATGGCAAGGATGACATGGGTTGCGGCATAGCGGTCGAACAGCCATGCGATGTGATCGTCGGCCACAGGGCCAAGGGCGGGCGGATCGTTGCGCCGCAACACGGGCGCTGCGGCAAAGATCCGGTCCAACACATCATCCTGCAGACCCGACAGGCTCGCCTCGTTGACAACAACCGCGCCTTCGACCAGCGGATGGCTTTGCAGATCGCGCAGGAACACCATCGGATCGTCGGTCTGCGCGGTCGCCAGATAGCGCAGCAGGACAAGGCTCTGGTCTTCCTGCAGCAAGGCACGCGCGTCGTTCAGGATTGCCACGACAAAAAGGGTCGTCATGATCGCCGCGATACATAAAATGCTGCCGTCCCAGCCCAGTTGCGCCAGAAAGCCGATCATGCCGCCCACGGCCACGGCAGCGGCGATCATCACACCCAGATTGGTCAGCGTCGCCGCATGGCCCTGATGCGTGCGCCCCAGCCCGATGGCAAGCCAGCACAGGATCAGCACCCCAAGGGCCGAAAACTGGATCGGCAGGCCGATGTAAAGCAGCAGGAAATCCCCCGCAGCCAGCGGGATGAACAACAAAAGCGACAGGCCCAACCGCACGACCATGGCATTCTCGGACCGTGACAACTGGCTTTTGTCGCGGGTAAGAACCATCCAGCCCGACAGAAGGAACCCGAGGGTCTGGAACCCCAGAAGCGCAAACAGGCGCGCGGGGTCGATGGTATCGGCATACCACAGCGACGACAGGCCGAACACGACCGCCCCGCCCCCGATCACCAGCTTGATCGCGGGTGGCGCATGGCGGCGCAGCAGACCTTCGGTCAGCAACAGCACACCCAGCGGGATCAGCGCGGCGGCCAGCAGCACAAGGATGCGGAAGGCCTCGATCCCCGTCATGGCGACAAGGATACGGCCGATGAACAGCAACATCGTCGCGCGGATGCCGAACAGGAACCGGCGGTTGATCGGGTCCCACGGGTCGCGGCGGACCAGCACCCCTTGCAGCACGAACAATCCGACAAGGGCGGCTGCCGACAGGAATAGCTGGATCATGACGGTGGCGGCGACAATCACGGCGCGCGGTCCTTATAGGGGCGCAGCGTGGCCCAAGCCCGCGTGCTGTCGGCCCAATAGACGGCAGGCAGGATCACACGCCGCAGACCGACCAGAGCCGCCGTCACCAAGAGGCCCAGCACGGCGGATTTCGGCACTTCGCGTGACAGGTAGGTCCGCATCGCGGCAAGGTCCATCCGCCCCAGTTGCAGCACGTCATCGCCCCGGTCGTAATCCAGCATCGCGGCGCAAAAGGCGTTATAGCTGTCGTCGCGGTGTTTCGGTGCGGCGTCCCATGTCTTTTTGAGATCATCCGATCCGCCGGTATAGGCGTTCTCGATCACAAAGCGGTCCTCGTCGAAGGTGGCATCGGGGCCGACACCGAACACATGCCGCTGCCCGTCCATGATCTGACGCGCCAGCAGCAGGTGATTCAGCGTGCGCCGCCCCGCCTGCGGTCCGGGCCAGACGTCGGAAAACATGCCCGACACCATGCCGACAACGGCGGGCACCTGCGTGACGTTGGATATCCAGACAGGCCGGAACTGGCGGCGGAAGAACACCAGAAAACAGGTCAGACCATAGAGAACCCACGACAGGTTCTTGGACCGCTCGTCAGGGTCGACCATGACAAGGCCCAGATGCAGCACCTCGGTCGGATGCGGGCCTGTGTCGATCTGCATGATGGCAAGCGCGTTGAACGCGATGGGAGTGCCGTCCGCGCGGCAGACCAGCGTGATGATGACATCGCCCATGCGGGCCTTGTCGCCGGAAAAGACGCCGTATGTCAGCCCGCCCGCAGGCAGGGTGCGGGCGGCGATGGTGCGCAACTGGGCAGAGAGATCAGCCAGCGCCCCATCTTCCATCCAGCGCCCCGGCCGTTCGACAATCCGCACGTTATGGCCTGCGCCGGTGCGCAGGGACACATCCATGAAGCTGCGCCCAAGCGCCTTGAAAATCGTGCGGATCATGCTGTTACGCCTGCAAGGGTGCCGCTGACACTAGCAGCACCCCGCAGGCGCACAAGGTTTTTACAGGTAGCGATTGACCAGATTTTCCAGCCGTTCCTGACGGCCCGAGCGTGGTTCGGGGTTGATCCCTTCGGACTGGACCTTGGCGGTAATGCTGTCGAGATCGCTGGACAAAAGCGCCTTGCCAGCCTCTGTGTCCCAGCCGGCGTAACGGGCGTTGCGCGCGGCTTCCAGCTTGCCATCTTCCAGCATCCGAGCGGCGGCTTTCAGACCCGCAGCACAGGCATCCATGCCGCCGACATGCGCAAGGATCAGATCCTCGGCATCAAGGCTCTGGCGGCGCAGTTTGGCGTCGAAGTTGGTGCCGCCCGTGGTGAACCCGCCTGCACGCAGCACCTCGTAATAGGCCAGCGCCATTTCGGGTACGTTGTTCGGGAACTGGTCGGTATCCCAGCCGGACTGGTAATCGTTGCGGTTCATGTCGATGGACCCGAAAATCCCCAATTCCCGCGCCATCGCCAGCTCATGTTCAAACGAATGGCCCGCCAGAATGGCGTGACCCTGTTCGATGTTCATCTTGACCTCGCCTTCCAACCCGAATTCCTTGAGGAACCCGTAAACGGTGGCGACATCGTAGTCATACTGGTGCTTGGTCGGTTCCTGCGGCTTGGGTTCGATCAGGATCGCGCCTTTAAAGCCCATCTTGTGCTTGTAATCGACGACCATCTGCAGCATCCGCCCCGCCTGCGCGCGTTCGCGGCCCATGTCGGTGTTCAAAAGCGTCTCATAGCCTTCGCGCCCGCCCCACAGGACATAGTTTTCGCCGCCCAGTTTCATGGTCGCGTCCATACAGGTCTTGATCGTCGCGGCCGAAAACGCGAACACATCAGGATCAGGGTTCGTCGCCGCCCCCGCCATGAACCGGCGGTGCGAAAACAGGTTGGCCGTGCCCCAGAGCAGCTTGACGCCGGTCGCTTCCATCTTGGCCGCGAAGTACTCGACGATTTCTTCCAGATTGCGGGTATTTTCCGCAAAGCTGTTCCCTTCGGGGCGCACATCGGCGTCGTGGAAACAGAAGTAAGGCACGTTCAGGATCTGGAACATCTCGAAGGCGGCATCGGCCTTCATCTTGGCCGCATCCATGCTGTCGCCGAACCAAGGGCGGTCAAAGGTCTGCCCGCCGAACGGGTCACCGCCCGGCCATGCAAAGGAATGCCAATAGGCGGCGGCGAAACGCAGGTGATCCTTCAGCGTCTTGCCCATGACCACTTCGTCGGGGTTGTAATGGCGGAAGGCGAAGTCGTTGTCGCTGTCCGGCCCTTCGTAGGTGATGGCGGGGATGCCTTTGAAGAAATCGGTCATGATAGTCCTTTCAGAGCGGTATAGCTCGCGCGGTAGCGCGCATGGGCCTCGGCAAAGGCCGCGGTCAGTTTGGTGTCGGGGTCAATCGTGCGGGCGATTTTGGGAGCCGTGGCAATCTCGGCCCCTGCCCCCGTTGCGGCCATCAGGCCAAGGCGGGCAGCACCAAAAGCGCCGCCGAAATCACCCGCGACAGGCAATTCGATCGGCAGGTCGAGCGATGTGGCAATCGCCTGCACCCAGTAATCCGACCGCGACCCGCCACCCACGGCGATCAGGCGGTTGATTTTCGTGCCGGTGCTGGTCAGCGCATCATGGCAATCGCGGATTGCATGGGTCACGCCTTCCAGCACAGCCCGCGCCATCGCCTTGGTATCTGTCGCGTGATCCAGATGCAGGAACGCACCACGGATTGCTGCATCGTTATGCGGGGTCCGTTCGCCGCCCAAGTACGGCAGGAACAGCGGCTTGCCGGGGGCCTGCAACGCGCCCAGACTGCCGGTCAGCGTCGCGGCGGGTTTGTCCGCAACCTTCGCAAACCAGTTCAGCGCATCGGCAGCGGCAAGGATCACGCCCATCTGGTGCCATGTGTCGGGCAAGGCATGGCAGAAGGTATGCACGGCACTGGCGGCATCGGGGTTATAGGCATCGCTTGCGGCGAACAGCACACCCGATGTACCAAGCGAGACGAAAGCGTCGCCCGCCTTGACCACACCCACACCGACCGCACTGGCCGCATTGTCGCCACCGCCACCCGCCACGACCACGCCACGCGGCAGGCCCCAACGGGTTGCCAGCGCATCACGGACCTGCCCCGACACTTCGGACCCTTCCACCAGACGCGGCATCTGCCCACGGCTGAGGTTCGTCGCGGCGAGCAGGTCATCCGACCAGTCGCGTTTGGCGACATCAAGCCAGCTAGTGCCTGCGGCATCCGACATTTCCGCGACAGCCTCGCCCGTCAGCCAGAGGCGCAGGTAATCCTTGGGCAACAGCACGCGGGCGACACGCGCAAAGATCGCGGGTTCATACTTAGCCACCCAGGCAAGTTTTGGCGCGGTGAAGCCCGGAAACACGATATTGCCCGTCAGCGCGCGGAACCGTGGGTCGGCGTCCAGTGCGGCAGCCTCGACTGCAGAGCGGGTGTCGTTCCACAGGATGCAGGGCCGCAGCACCTGATCCTCGTCATCCAGCAAGGTCGCGCCGTGCATCTGGCCGGACAGACCGATGGCCTTGACCCCCGCCAGCGGCACCTGCGCACCAAGCTCGCGCATCACTGCATCGGTGGCGTCCAGCCATGTGGCAGGCGCCTGTTCGGACCAGCCGCTTTCGGGGCGTACGGCCTCCAGCGGTGCGGAGGCTTCTGCCAAAATCGCCTGATCGTCACCGATCAGAACAGCCTTGAGGCCCGATGTCCCCAGATCAAGCCCGATATACATCAGGCGGCCTGTTTCGGGTTCTTGCCCAGAATGATCATCGACAGGATGTCATCCTCGGTCACATCCTCGACCCGTTCGGTGCCGACGACCTGCCCGTTCTTCATCACGGACACACGGTCGCAAAGCTCCATCATCTCGCGCGTGTCGTGGCTGATCAGGAAGATGCCCAGACCCTGCGCTTTCAGTTCCTTGATGAGGTCCGCAACCATCTTGGTCTCATGCACGCCCAATGCGGCGGTCGGTTCGTCCATGATGAGGATCTTGGCCTGGAAATAGACCGCCCGCGCAATGGCGACCGACTGGCGTTGACCGCCCGACAGGGCCGACACGGGTTCTTTCAGCTTTTTGAAATTCGGGTTGAGCCGCGCCATGATCTCGCGCGTCTCTGCCTCTTGCCGCCCGTCATCGACGAAACCGAATGGCGTGGTCAGTTCACGGCCCAGAAACAGGTTCGATGCCGCATCAAGGTTATCGGCCAGTGCCAGCGTCTGGTAGATCGTCTCGATATTGTGGTCGCGGCTGTCGCGGGGCGACTGGATATTGGCCTTTTTGCCGTCGATCCAGATCTCGCCGCTATCGGCCTTGTAAGCGCCCGACAGGATCTTGATCAGCGTCGATTTGCCCGCACCGTTGTGACCCAGAAGCCCAACAACTTCACCCGGGTACAGGTCGATACTGACATGGTCCACCGCCTTGATCCCGCCGAACGAGATCGAGATATCTTTCATCTGCACCAGAGGTGTCATGTTATTTCGCTCCCGAATATTTGCGGTACTGGATGTCGATCCAGACGGCGAGGACCAGCACAAGGCCCACAACAATGTTCTGATAAGGTGCGTCCACACCGACCATCGCCATGCCCGATTGCAGCGACTGCATGATCAGCGCGCCGATGATCGCCCCGTAGATCGTGCCGATCCCGCCCGCGAGTGCTGTGCCACCGATGACGGCCGCCGCGATGACGCGCAATTCGTCCAGCGTGCCGATGTCGTTGGTGTGATACCCCAGACGGGCCGAGGCGACGATGCCGCCCAGCGCGCAAAGCATGCCGACGATGGCGAAAATCTTGACGGTCAGCAGCTTCGTGTTGATGCCCGATAGTTCCGCCGCATCAGGGTTTCCGCCCGTGGCAAAGATATAGCGGCCAAGGCGCGTGCGCTGCGCGATCACGGTCATAACGACGGCAACGGCAATCAGCAGCAGCACGGAGTAAGGGATACCGTATCCGGCGGTGCAGCCGTCAGCGGCGGCACAGCCCCAGCGTTCGAATTCACGTGCGATCACGCGGTCGGGCACGGCATAGGCGTTCAGCACGGCAACAAAGCCGAGGATTGCCGCGACCACGACACCGATCACGACGACTTCGGCCCACATCGGCTTGACCGCGAAGCCGTGGCCGATCTTGGTCCGCCGCGCGAGCAGCAGCCCGATTGCGGCAGCAGCCGCGGCCAGCAGACCGACAACCCAGCTCCAGAAGATGCCCAAGGTGCCGTTGATGCCGCCGAAGAGCATATAGGTCTGGTCCAGCGGCCCGATGGTCTGCCCGTTGGTCAGGTGCCACGCGACGTTCCGCCAGATCAGCAGACCGCCCAGCGTCACGATAAAGGCAGGGATCATCTGGTAGCCGACCAGATAACCCTGAAACGCCCCGATCAACGCGCCGGTCAGGATGCCCGCAGCGATTGTGATCCAGGGGATCATCGGATGCCCGATTTCCAGCCCGAATATCTGCGGCAGGATTTGGGTCTGGGTGATCGCCATGACCGCCGTGGTCGTGGCCAGCAGTGCGCCGACCGACAGATCAATGTGACGTGTCACGATCACGAACACCATGCCGGTCGCCATGATCGCCACGGATACGGTCTGGATCGAGAGGTTGAAAATGTTGCGCGGTGTCAGGAACCGCTGGTCCGACCACAGATGGAACACAACCCAGATCAGGAGCAGCGCCCCGATCATGCCAAGCAGGCGGGTATCCACCTCGAGCGTTTTGAGCAGAGACCGGCGCGCGGCGGGCGCAGTGGTCGCGGTTTGATCAGACATAACTTTGCTCCATCGCAGCCAATTGCGCAGGGTCAGCGGCCAACGGTTTGCATGAAAAGGAAAAGGGGAGGCCCCTGCATCCACGGCAGGGGCCAGAGGCGGCGGGACAGGCCCGCCACCATCATCTTAGTTACAAGGTGCCGGACCTGCGGTCACACCCTGGCACAGGGCCTCGACAGTGATCCAGCCCGCGTCGGTGACGTCGGTCAGGTTGTCAGCGGTCACAGGGACAGGTGCCAGGAAGATCGCCGTCATCTCGGTGCCGGCAGGCGATGTCCATGTCTGGCTGCCTTCGACAGCGGACATGTCGCCGTCATTACCGGCCAGTGCGACAGCGATTTCACCTGCAGCACGGCCCAGATCACGGGCGTCTTTCCAGACCGACACGGTCTGCGTGCCAAGGGCCACACGGTTCAGTGCGGCATGGTCGCCGTCCTGACCGGACACGGGGATGCCTTCGAGACCCTGTGCTGTCAGTGCCGCCACAACACCACCGGCGGTGCCGTCGTTGGAGGCGACAACCGCGTCAACCGCGTTGTCGTTGGCGGTCAGGATCTGTTCCATGTTGCGCTGTGCGTTCGCAGGCAGCCAGCCATCGGTATAGGCTTCGGCCACAATCGTGATCGCACCGCTGTCGATGGCTTCCTGCAGCACTTCCTGCTGGCCGCCACGCAGGAAATCCGCGTTCGGGTCGGTGGGCGAGCCTTTGATCATGACGTAGTTGCCGCTTGGTGCCTGTTCCAGCACGGCGCGGGCCTGCATCCGGCCAACTTCGACGTTGTCGAAAGTCAGATAGAAGGCGCGGCTGTCCTCGATCAGACGGTCATAGGCCACGACAGGGATGCCTTCGTTGGCGGCAGCTTCGATTGCTGGCCCGATAGCGGCGCTGTCCTGTGCCAGGATGATCAGCGCGTCAACGCCTTGGGCGATCAGGCTTTCGACATCCGACAACTGCTTGGCCGAGGACGACTGCGCGTCGGCGGACACATAGGTCGCGCCAGCGGCTTCAAGCGCTGCGCGAATCGCGGCTTCGTCAGTCTTCCAGCGCTCTTCCTGAAAGTTGGACCAGCTGACGCCGACCGTCAGGTCCTGTGCCAGTGCGGCAGAGTTGAAGCCAGCGACAGCAATCGCGGCAGCGATAATGGATTTATGCATGTTTTCCTCCCAGAAATGCGGCCCTCATGCAGTGAGGGTGTGGGCTTGCGAGCCCTACGGTATTCAAAATGCCATATTAAATTCAGTTGTCAAAATAAAAATCGCGCAGTTTGTGAAAAATCAGGCTTGATACAGCGCAATATTCGGGCAGTCTGTGAACACCCCGGGTTTTGGCGCGCCGATCGCCCGTTAATAATTCAAGGGCTGAACTATGTATGATGAAATCTCGGCCAGCGGCGACGAATCGCCAGTGGTATCAGGCTGCGGCCCATTGTTGCCGACCGCCAGCGCCTCTGCAAAGCCTCTGCGCCAGCAGATTTTCGAACATGTCCGCGGAGCGGGACGCGCTGCGCGCACCGACGTCACCCGCGCTTTGGGAATCAGTGCAGGGTCCGCCACGACGTTGACAGCCGACCTGATAGCCGCAGGTTTCCTGCGCGAGGTTGAAGGCCTGCCGCGCGAAACAGGGCGCGGCCGCCCCCCTGTGGCGCTCGAGGTTGTGTCAGAGGCCTGCCATGTCATCGGCATCAAACTGTCCGACGAAGTGCATTCCGCAGTGCTGACCGATTTTTCGGGGCAGATGCTAGCCGATGCCACCTTACCCACACCCCCGACCCGCAAAAACCTTGATGATCTGCTGGATGAGATCGGCGTGCTGGTCGGGCTTGTGCTGCAAGGCAGCGGCAAGGGTATGTGCAACATCGCTGCCGTGGGGATCGGCCTGTCGGGGATCGTGGATCACCACACCGGCACCGTGCCGTGGTCGCCGCTGCTGGCGGATCGCGACATGGACATCGCCACTGCCTTTTGCGCGCGCTTCGGCGTGCCGCTCTATCTCGACAATGACGCGAACGTGTTGACGCTGGCGGAACTCTGGTTTGGCGCGGGTAGGTCAATGACCGATTTCGCGGTCGTGACCATCGAACACGGTGTCGGCATGGGGCTGGTGCTGGACAACCGGCTGTTTCGCGGATCCCGCGGCATGGGGCTGGAACTGGGCCACACCAAGGTGCAGCTTGACGGAGCGCTTTGCCGTTGCGGCCAGCGCGGCTGTCTGGAAGCGTATCTGGCCGATTACGCCCTAGCCCGCGAAGCCGCGACAGCCCTGCACCGCAACCCGCGCAACCTGCAAAGCCCCAATGCGATGCTGGATGCCCTGTTTGCACAAGCCAAAGGCGGCAACGAGGCCGCGCGCACGATCTTCCGCCGTGCAGGGCGGTATCTGTCGGTCGGGCTGGCCAATGTGATCCAGCTGTTCGATCCCGAACTGATCATTCTGTCGGGCGAGCGGATGCAATACGACTACCTTTATTCCGACGAGGTGCTGGCCGATATGCGCAAGCTGACGTTGAATGACGGGCGCGAGGCTTGCCGGATCGAGATTCACGCCTGGGGCGATCTGGTCTGGGCGCGGGGCGCATCGGCGTTGGCGCTGGCGGCGGTCACCGACAAGATCATGGGCGAGGCGCGGGCATGATCCGTGCGCTGGTGCTGTGCCTGCTGGCGGGTCAAGCGGCGGCTAGCCCCGTGTTCGAGGACCGCTCGGACGCGCTTCCCACCCATATCTACGACGGTGGGTGGGAACATTTCGTGGGCGGCGGCGTGGCTGTTTTCGACTGCGATGACAATGGCTTGCCTGATATCTTTGCCGCTGGCGGTGAAAACGCTGCCATCTTGCTGCGCAACGAGGGTGATTTCACCTTTACCCCAGTCCCGATCCCCGCGTTGACCGGCGTGACAGGCGCTTATCCCATCGACATCGACGCCAACGGCGCGATGGACCTGTTCGTGATGCGCGTCGGCCCGAATGCCGTGCTGCGCGGCGATTTCGACTGCGGCTTTACTGATGCCACCGCCGACTGGGGGATTCCCGCAGGCGATCAGTGGACCACGGCCTTTACCGCGTGGTGGGACTACGACGGCAGGCCGATGATGGCCGTCGGCAATTATGTGGACCGCACCAACCCCGACGGCCCGTTCGAGGCTTGCGACACCAACCAGATCCTGACCCCCGTGGCGGATGGTTACCTCAGCACGGACCTGACGCCGGGGTTCTGCCCGCTGTCGATGCTGGCGGCGCAGGATGCGCGCGGGCGGCTGACGCTGCGGCTGTCGAACGACCGGCATTACTATGTGCGCGGCGGGCATGAGCAGATGTGGGACAACGCTGATGCGCGGTTTCTGGGGGCCGAGGACGGCTGGCAGAACGTCTCTCTGTGGGGGATGGGCATTGCCAGCCGCGACCTGACAGGCAATGGCCGCGATGACGTGATGCTGACCTCGATGGGGGACCAGTTGCTGCAACTGGCGCAGGAAGATGGCACCTATGCCAATGCGCCCTACAGTATCGGGACCTATGCCCAGCGCCCGCATACCGGCGATGACGGGCGGCCGTCGACCGGCTGGCACGCGGAATTCGCCGATGTGGACAATGACGGCCGCGCCGATCTGTTCATCGCCAAAGGCAACGTCGACCAGATGCCGGGGCTGGCGATGGCGGACCCTAACAACCTGTTGATGCAGCAGGCCGATGGCACTTTTGTCGAGGCCGCGCTGACCGCAGGCATTGCCACCACCGCGCGATCACGCGGGGCGGCCTTGGCCGATTTCGACGGCGACGGGCGGCTGGACCTGATCGTCGTCAACCGCCGTGCGCCCTTGGAGATTTACCGCAACGTGACCGAGAACGCGGGCAATTGGGTCAGTCTTTCTCTGGTGCGCTCGGGCGGCAACCGCAATGCGATCGGCGCTGTCGTGACGGTCACAACCGACAGCGGGGTGCAAAGCCAGCAGAACACCATCGGCGGCGGTCATGCGGGCGGCAAGGCGCTGCCGCTGCATTTCGGGCTGGGCGATGCGGACCGCGCGACCGTTACCGTGACATGGCCCGATGGCAGGCTAAGCACACATGAGGTGCAGGCGAATACCGCCTCAACCCTCTGGCATCCGCGCGACCGTTAGGCCGCTTGGCACCGCATCGGGGATGCCCAGAACGCCGGTCTTGGCGTTGGGGTCGGTCAAACTATCCAGAAAGGCTAACAATGCGGCCAGACCTTCATCGTCGCGTGTGACCGGCACAACCGTCACCGCCGCCGCAATCGCCGCATTGTCGGCCAGCCCGCGCGTGTCATCGACCGGCAGGTCGGGCAGCAGCGCAAGGTCAAGGCTGTAAGCCTCCAGCGCCGCCACCGGATCAAGATGCGCGATCAGGAAATCACGCAGATCGGCATAGGCGCCGGAATGCCCGTAAGGGCCGGTCAGCGCCACATTGCGCAGGCTGGGCGTGCGGAAGGCGTAAAGGTCTGCCGGATTGCCCGTCACACGGTAGCGGCCAAGGTCGCTGGCGTGGCTTTCGAACCGTTCGGCCTTGCCCGGCCCGATCTGCGGAACGCCCATCGCGTGAAACTGGTGGTCGGTCAGGAAAGGACCGGCATGACAGGACACGCAGCCTGCCTCGCCGTAAAACAGCGCCATGCCGGTGGCGGCGGGCTCGGGCAAGGTCGCCTCGCCGCGCAGCACGGCGTCAAAGGGCGCATTGTCGGACCGCCATTCCAGTTCCATGAATGCCGCGACTGCGTTGGAAATGTCGGTGAACCCGATCTGGTCGGGCGTTTCGATATGGTCATAGACCGCGATGAAACGATCGGCATAGGCCGGAATATCCGCGACACGTTTGGCGATGATGTCCCAAGCTCCGCCCTCGCCGGTAATCGTGCCGCGCCGGACAGCCTGGGCCACGTCGTTTTCACTGTAATGGCCCGCCATCTCATCGGCGGACAGCACCGGAAACATCGTTTGCGCCGACAGAAGCGAGGCAAAGCCTGTCACCATATCGTCCGCCAGCGGCGTGCGCAGACCGCCAGGGCGGTCGGGGTCCACCTCGATCCGGCCATCGTGGAAGAGCACGGTGAATTCACGCGCCCCGAGGTTGAACAAGGCGGGCGAATTGCGCGGGATGCGCTGTTCGGGCCGGTTGGCTGGGTCGGCCACGCGGTCGGGGCCCAGCCCCTTGCCGCCATCGCCCAACCCCAGCGACAGCCCGTCGCTGGTGCCAAGGGCGGGATGATGGCAGGTCGCGCAAGATACGTCGCGGTTGCCCGACAGGATCGGATCATAAAAGAGCAGCTGGCCCAGTTCCGCCTCGGCGCGGTTGACGGGCATGAAATGCGCATCCGTCAGGGGCGGCGGCAAATCCTGCGCAGCGGCACTGCCCGCCATCACGGCAAAACCTATAACCAGACGCATGTGATCCCCCCTGTTCGCAAGGCGGATCGTATCACGTGCCAAGGCTCTGGCAAGCCGGCGTCATTCCATCCGCTTGCGAATCCGGCGCACCATCAGCCACACAAGCACCAGCACGACAGGCGTAGCAACGGCGGTCATCACAGGTTTGGTGATGCCAAATGCCTCTTCCAAGGGTGCGGCCATGTAAAGGGCGAGGTTTACGGCGTAATAGCTGATCGCGACGACGGACAGCCCTTCGACCGTGCGTTGCAGGCGCAGTTGCAGATCGGCGCGCTTGTCCATGCTGGTGAGCAGTTCCTGATTCTGCGCCGAGCGTTCCACATCGACCCGCGTGCGCAAGAGATCCCCTGCCCGCAGCGCGCGTTCGGACATGGCGTAAAGCCGCGCCTCGGTAGATTTGACGGTACGCATGGCGGGATCGAACCTGCGCATCATGAACTCGCCGAATGTCTGCCGCCCGCCGAACCGTTCCTCGCGCAGGACCGTGATCCGCTGGTTGACGATGGTCTCATACGCCCCCGCTGCCCCGAAGCGGAAAGTCGTCTGCGCGATGGTGTTTTCAATCTCGGCCGAGACCTGCAGCAGCGATTGCAGCACCTTGGCGGGGTCCGCCACCGACAGGCGCATATCCTCAAGCAGGCTGGTCAGGGTCTTGTCGAACTCCGCCATCTTCGGCCCAAGCGAGCGCGCCTTGGACAAGGCCAGCATCGACATCGCCTTGTAGGTCTCGATCTCGCACAGGCGCTGGACAACACGCCCGATCCGGCGGTCATCGACATTCGGGCGGGCAAAGACGGCAAAGCGCATGTGTCCAGCCGTGTCGATGCGGAAATCGCCCGCAATCACCAGATCGTTTTCCACAACGCGGCTGATGGCAAGGCTTTCGGGCACGAACCAGTCGTTTGCCTTGTCGAGGATACCGTCATCGGTGGCCACGACCTCGATCCGGATCAGGGCCGAGGTGACGCGGGTGCCCGGTGCTTTGGACAGCCAGTCATCGGGAAAGACCTCGAACGTGGCGGCATCAAAGGGGCGCTGCGCGACACCGTCTCCAAAGACCGTATAGGTCACAAATTCGGTATGGCTTTCCCATTTCAGCTGATGCTTGCCGATAGTGCCAAAGTAATGCGTTGCATCGGGCTGCGGGTGCTGCGCACCGAACCTGTCCAGAAGGTCCAGCAGATGCGCACGGTCCGCCGCACGGTCGCGGCCTGCGGCATTACTGGCGGGCTTGATCGCCAGATAGGCAGCACGGCTGGGCGCGCCCACAGCCGGAAACGGCCGCGCGTGCAGTTCATTCGCCAGCGTATAGCGCAGGGGATGGTCGGCAATCGGCGGCATGGCAAAGCGCTTTCACAAAAGGGTCAGGGGTACACTAGCGCACCGATCTGTTCTGTAAACCATAAAAGTGTTGATTTATAATTACTTAGTGGCACACCAAGGTATACGGTGGACGGCGGCGCACGCCGCGGGCTAGAAAACGCCATGTCGCGCATCCTGCTTTTCAACAAACCTTACGGCGTGCTGTCGCAATTTACTGACCTGCGCAGCCCCTCGCCACGCCCGACGCTGTCGGCTTTTGTCGATGTGCCGGGCGTCTATCCCGCAGGCCGGCTTGACCGCGACAGCGAAGGATTGCTGGTCCTGACCGATGACGGCGCTTTGCAGGCGCGGATCGCGGACCCGCGCCACAAATGGCCCAAAACCTATCTGGTGCAGGTCGAAGGCGCACCCACCGACGCCGATCTGGCCCCTTTACGCCAAGGTGTGACACTGAACGACGGCCCAACGCGTCCCGCGCAGGTCCGGCTGATCGCGCCTCCTGTGCTGTGGGACCGTGACCCGCCTGTGCGGTTCCGCAAATCGGTGCCGGACCAGTGGATCGAGATCACGATCAAGGAAGGTCGCAACCGGCAGGTGCGCCGGATGACCGCGCATATCGGCTTTCCCACACTGCGGCTGGTGCGCTGGCGGATCGGAGACTGGTCTGTAGAGGATGTGCCATCCGGTCAGTGGCGTGACGCCTGACCTTGTGACAGTCTTGGTGCGGTCGGGGGGACTCGAACCCCCACGAATGTTACTTCACAGCGACCTCAACGCTGCGCGTCTACCAATTCCGCCACGACCGCAATGCCAAGGCTGGTGCGCTCGTCTTTAGTCAAAGGTCTGGTCCTTCTCAAGGGCAAAAACGCGGAGGTCGCCGGAATGCCGTGTCCGGAACGGGCGCGGTGTGAGCCGCGCCAGCAACAGGACCGCCACGATACCCGCGCCGATCACGATCACAGCCGCAAGAGTGCCGCCCGCCAGCAGCAATTCGTTCATCAACCGCCCCGGCGCCAGCGTGAACAGCCCCGCGATGCCCAGCGCCCAGAACCAGACTGCGCGCATCGCCTGTTGATGGGCCTGCACCCGTCCCTGCCGCGCGAACCAGACCCCCTGCCCGATCCCCCAGAAGGTCATCAGGCTAAGCAGATGGATCGGCCCCAGCGGCCCGATAACCGCAAGACCGTGCGACGGAATGAACAGCCCCGACCCCGCCAACAGCGCCATGCTCGCGACCCAACCATAGCCCAGCCGCTTGTGCCAGCGCTGTGGCAGTCGCCCCCAGATCACCACAGGCCCCAGCAACAGCGCGGGCAAGGCGGCGGCAAGGTGGAACTGGATGATGGCAGAAGCGTCCAGAATGGGTCCGAGTGGCATGGCAAAATCCCCGCAAAATGATAGAACGGGATGCGGATGCCTTTTTCTGCGCCAAGGACCAACGAAAGATGCGTGAAACCGGCGAAAACTTCGTGAATGACGCTCGCCCGCAATCCACGCTGCGCGAATTGCGCGCTCATGTGGCGCAGCCGCTGGCGCTTGTGCTGATGGTCGGGGTGGCGATGATTCTGACGCTGATCCTGCCGCAGCGGGCGGAAAGCACTGCTATGCGGTTCGTCTTCTGGCATCTAGTCGTCGTCCTGACCTATGCGGCGGGGTTTCTGGCACATCGCATTGCCGAGCAGCGGTTCACCCGCCGCCCCGCACGGATCGCGGCAGGAGCCGTCCTGACGGCCACCGGCGCGACACTTGTCGTGCTGGGGCTAAGCTGGGCTCTCCTGTCGGATCTGCCTGCGGGGCGCGATCTTTTGGCGGCCGTTTTCAATACCGCCGCCATCGCGGTGATCATCTCGGTCATGTTCCATCTGCTGCATGATCAGCCCACGCCCCCTGCGCCACAGCGCTGCCTGCTCCTGGATCGGCTCCCGCTGGAGAAACGCGGCGCGCTGGTGGCGCTTTCGGTCGAGGACCATTATGTCAGGGTGCGAACCACAAAGGGGGAAGATGTGCTGTTGATGCGCCTGTCCGATGCGATCAGGGAAACCGGCGACCTGCGCGGGTTGCAGGTCCACAGGTCGCACTGGGTGGCGCTGGACCATGTCACCTCGGCCCGCCGCAAAGGTGACGGCGCGGTACTGTCCTTGCGCACCGGCACCGATATTCCTGTCAGCCGCGCGAATGTGCCCGCGATCAAGGAGGCGGGGCTGTTGCCCCGTTAGCCATGGTCGACTGGATCATCAGCGACGGGCTAACCGGCTATGACGAGGCGCTGGCCTTCATGGAAACCCGCGTCAACGCGATCATCGCGGGCGAGGCGGATGAATGTATCTGGCTACTCGAACATCCCCCGCTTTATACCGCCGGCACCTCCGCCAAGGCGGCGGACCTGATCGCGCCTGACCGCTTTCCGGTGCATGACGCGCGGCGCGGCGGCGAATATACCTATCACGGGCCGGGCCAGCGGGTGGTCTATGTCATGCTCGACGTAGGCAAGCGCGGGCGCGACGTGCGCCGTTTTGTGCAGGATCTGGAAAACTGGGTGATCGGCACGCTGGAGGCGTTCAACATCAAGGGCGAAATCCGGCCAGGCCGCGTCGGTGTCTGGGTCCAGCGTCCCGACAAGCCACGCGGGCCGGATGGAACGCTGGCCGAGGACAAGATCGCGGCCATCGGCATCCGCATGCGCAAATGGGTGTCATTTCACGGCCTTGCGATCAATCTTGACCCCGAGCTGTCGCATTTCGACGGCATCGTGCCCTGCGGCATCCGCGACCACGGTGTGACGTCGCTGGTGGACCTCGGCCTGCCTGTCAGCATGGCCGATCTGGATGTGGCCTTGCGGCAAAGTTTTGTGGCAACCTTCACCCCCCCTGCGCCAATATAACCCAGCGTCTGCGCCGCATCCGCAGTTGCCCCTTGCGGTGCAAGCGATTAGAACGCTGGACAACGACCGCCCTTCGTTGAATCGGCGGCGTCGATCTGTAGCCAATACGAGGAGAGCCACATGGCGGACGCAGCCATCCACGGCGACGCACATCAGGACAACCGGAGCTTCTTTACCCGGTGGTTCATGTCGACCAACCACAAGGACATCGGGATCCTGTACCTGTTCACGGCAGGTTTCCTTGGGTTCATTTCGGTCGCGTTCACCGTCTATATGCGCCTCGAGCTCATGCATCCGGGCGTGCAATACATGTGCATGGAAGGGTTCATGACCGATCCTTGCACACCCAACGGGCACCTCTGGAACGTCCTGATCACCTATCACGGCGTGCTGATGATGTTCTTCGTCGTCATTCCCGCACTGTTCGGGGGCTTCGGCAACTATTTCATGCCGCTGCAGATCGGCGCACCTGACATGGCGTTTCCGCGCCTGAACAACCTGTCGTTCTGGATGTTCGTCGCGGGTGGCGCGATGGGTGTGGCCTCGATGCTGGCACCGGGCGGCAACGGCCAGCTCGGGTCGGGCGTGGGCTGGGTCATGTATCCTCCCTTGTCCACCAACGAGGCGGGTCTGTCGATGGACCTTGCGATCTTTGCCGTCCACCTGTCGGGCGCGTCGTCGATCCTGGGTGCGATCAACATCATCACCACCTTCCTGAACATGCGCGCGCCGGGCATGACACTGCACAAAGTGCCGCTGTTCGCTTGGTCGATCTTTGTCACCGCCTGGATGATCCTGCTGGCGCTGCCGGTTCTGGCCGGTGCCATCACCATGTTGCTGACCGACCGCAATTTCGGCACGACCTTCTTCCAGCCTGAAGGCGGCGGCGATCCGGTCCTTTACCAGCACATCCTGTGGTTCTTCGGACACCCCGAAGTGTACATCATCATCATCCCCGGTTTCGGCATCATCAGCCACGTCATCGCCACCTTCAGCCGCAAGCCGATCTTCGGCTATCTGCCGATGGTCTATGCGATGGTCGCGATTGCTGTTCTGGGCTTTGTCGTCTGGGCGCACCACATGTACACCGTGGGCATGTCGCTGACCCAGCAAAGCTATTTCATGCTGGCCACGATGGTCATCGCGGTGCCGACAGGCGTCAAGATCTTCTCTTGGATCGCGACGATGTGGGGCGGGTCGATCGAGTTCAAGACACCGATGCTCTGGGCGTTCGGTTTCCTGTTCCTGTTCACCGTCGGTGGCGTGACCGGCATCGTACTGAGCCAAGCCGCTGTGGACCGTGTGTATCACGACACCTATTACGTCGTCGCCCACTTCCACTATGTGATGAGCTTGGGTGCGGTCTTCGCCATCTTTGCAGGGATCTACTTCTACCTGCCCAAGATGTCGGGCCGCATGTATCCTGAATGGGCCGGCAAGGTCCACTTCTGGACCATGTTCATCGGTGCGAACCTGACATTCTTCCCGCAGCACTTCCTTGGCCGTCAGGGCATGCCACGCCGCTACATCGACTATCCTGACGCTTTCGCGCTGTGGAACCTTGTGTCGTCCTGGGGTGCATTCCTGTCCTTCGCGTCGTTCCTGTTCTTCATCGGCGTGATCGCATGGACCCTGCTGCGCGGCCGCGTTGTCACGGAAAACAACCCGTGGAACGAATATGCCGACACGCTGGAATGGACCCTGCCCTGCCCGCCGCCCGAGCATACGTTCGAGCAGCTGCCCAAGCGCGAAGACTGGGACAAGCAACACGCGCACTAGCGGCGCGAAAGATCAAAAGCCCCCGCCATGCGGGGGCTTTTTGCTTTGGGCGATGGGCGGCTGAGCTAAATGTCTTGCGACAGAGAGACTGGAGTGGACAAAGACTCGCAGAGATTTCTACGGAAGTTTTTTGCAGGCTGGATGTCTGCTGTGCGGGACTTTGCGGTCATCGTTCAAACGGAACCCAAAGTCTGCTTTATGGAGCACATCACGGAATGTCGCTCATCTAGCCTACCTGTAGATCATGAACTATTATCAATCAGGGTAAGTCCAGAGCTTTGTGTCCGCTTGGATAGCTTCTACAACTTTTTCAGCACGAGCCAATGCCGTTTGGAACGGGCCGCCCAAGCCTATGTAATCAAATTCGATTTTAGCCAGATAACTTGCAACATCCGACGCGGCTTCGCCTCTCCGAAGTCGGCCTGCTGCCTGCATTAAATAGCTATCATACTCGTCTGCGAACGGCAGGCAATCTTCGTCGCTCCACTTTTGATCAGCGCCGATCAGTCCAATTGGGTCCCAAACGGACCACCCAATATCTCGCAGTCGGGATAGCTTAAGTTTAGGTGGAGGTGTTAGTGGCGGATCAAGTAGCGGCATAAGACTTCTCAAGATTTGAATGATGCGGATTATCCATGGATTAGGGGCGATTGGAAGAACCGAAACAAGGTGATGCAGTCATTCGCTGCGTTGCAGAATATCTGAACTATGGGCTCAAAGCAGCCGTCGCACCAAGATTTCGCGCACCTGCGTTAATTGCTATAAAAAGCTAACCCTTACGGGCAATTTCTTGCCTTCGGTCCACCGCTACGGCGTCTTACGGGGGTGACAGTTTCACGCATGGCTCTAGCTCCGCGCAAAGACCACACTCCGCCGCAAGGAGACGACATGCCCTACGAATGGACCCCCGACCACCCCGATACGCAGACCGGCTGGCAGCTGAGCCTCTGGCCATACCGGTCCTTGTTGCGCAAGGATTTCGTGCTGTTCATGGGGGCGACGGCTGCGCTGGTGGCGCTGCCGCTGATCTCGCTGCTGGGGTCGGTGGTCGTCTGGGCCTTGCTGCCGTTTTTTGCGCTGATGTTCTGGGGGCTATGGACCGCGATCAGCATCAGCTACAAGCGCGGCGAGGTGCTGGAGGAACTGGTCGTGGACGACACATCTGCACATCTGACGCGCTACAACCCCAAGGGCGACCGGCAGGAATGGCATGCCAACCGCTATTGGGTGACCGTGCACCTGCACCCCAAAGGCGGGCCGGTCGAGAATTACATCACCCTGCGTGGCGGCGACCGCGAGGTCGAGATCGGGGCGTTTCTGGATGTGTCCGAACGACTCGCACTTTACGGCGATCTCAAGCGCGCCTTGCGCGGCGACGCAGCACCCTAGCGGGTGCAAAAACTTTTATGCCTCCGGCGGGGATATTTGGGCTCGAACAATGATGAAGGGGATTATCCCAGTCGCGATTTGACCAAGGGTCCGGCCTTGGCGAAATCCATCTGGCCGGTGTAGCGCGTCTTTAGTTCGGCCATGACCTTGCCCATGTCGCGGATACTGGTCGCACCCACGGCGGCGATGGCGGCATCGACAGCGGCCTCGGCTTCAGTCTCGGACAGCTGGCGGGGCAGGAATTCCTCGATCACCTTGATTTCGGCCAGTTCCTTTTCCGCCAGTTCCAGCCTGCCGCCTTCTTCATAGGCGCGCGCGCTTTCCTGTCGTTGCTTGACCATTCGGCCCATGATCGCAAGGACATCGGCATCCGACAGGCCAGCGGCCTCGTCGGCAGTGCCGCGCATGGCGATGTCGCGGTCCTTGATCGCGGCGTTGATCAGGCGCAGCGTGGACAGCCTGTCGGCTTCCTTCGCTCTCATCGCATCGGTCAATGCGGTGGTGATCCGGTCGCGCAACTGCATAAAAAGTCCTGTTTCTGTCCCGACAAAGAACCCGCACCTTACCGCCTTGGCCGTGGTCTGACAAGCGGACCTGACGCCACGGTATCCCTTGTTTGCAAGGCGGCACTCCGGCCTTGACCCTGTGGCCGCACCCCCGTAAACCCGCACCAATTTGACCAATGGAGATCGGCTCATGACGCAGAAACCAACGGCGTGCCTTGTACTGGCGGATGGCACGGTCTTTTACGGCATGGGCTTTGGGGCGGCGGGCGAAACCGTGGCCGAGCTGTGTTTCAACACCGCGATGACCGGCTATCAGGAAATCATGACCGACCCGTCTTATGCTGGTCAGGTGATCACCTTTACCTTTCCCCATATCGGCAACACGGGCGTGAACACCGATGACGACGAAACCGCCGATCCGGTCGCGGCGGGCATGGTCGTCAAATGGGACCCGACCGACGCGTCGAACTGGCGCGCCACCGGAGAGCTGAAAAGCTGGCTTGCCGCGCGCAACCGGATCGGGATGGGCGGCGTCGATACCCGCCGCCTGACCCGCGCGATCCGCCAGCAGGGCGCGCCGCATGTCGCCCTTGCCCATAACCCCGACGGCGTATTCGATCTGGAAAAACTGGTCGCCAAGGCCCGTGCCTTTGCCGGTCTTGTCGGGCTTGACCTTGCCAAGGACGTGACCTGCGCCCAGTCCTACCAGTGGAACGAGATGCGGTGGGCCTGGCCCGAAGGCCACCTGCCGCAGACGCAGGCCCGCCACAAGGTCGTGGCCGTAGACTACGGCGCCAAGCGCAATATCCTGCGCTGTCTGGCCTCGGCTGGCTGTGACGTCACCGTCCTGCCCGCCTCCGCCACGGCCGAGGATGTGCTGGCCCTGAACCCCGACGGCGTGTTTTTGTCCAACGGTCCGGGCGATCCGGCGGCCACGGGTGTCTATGCTGTGCCGATGATCAAGGGCGTGCTGGAAACCGATATTCCGGTCTTTGGCATCTGTCTGGGCCATCAGATGCTGGCGCTGGCTTTGGGCGCGCGCACGGTCAAGATGAACCACGGCCACCACGGCGCCAACCATCCGGTCAAGGACCGCGAAACCGGCAAGGTCGAGATTACCTCGATGAACCACGGCTTTACCGTGGACAGCCAGACCCTGCCTGCAGGCGTGATCGAAACGCATATCTCGCTGTTTGACGGCTCTAATTGCGGCATCCGCGTCGATGGCCGCCCCGTGTTCAGCGTGCAATACCACCCCGAGGCCAGCCCCGGCCCGCAGGACAGCTATTACCTGTTCGAACGCTTTGCCGAGGCGATGGATGCCCGCGCCGCGCGCTAAGTCCGGTTAACACCATCTTAACCATGCGGCGCGATACCTGACCCGTTCACGGGGCGGGGTGCCGCATGCTTGATTTCATCGCCGATAGAGCCTTTGCCGGCCTGCCCCCGCAGGACGCTTCTCTGGTGCGGTCGCTACTGGCCAAGCGGGTGCTGGACCAGCGGCAGGCCGACCGCGCCATCGCGGCTGCGTTGCGCATGGATGTGCCGCTGACCGACGTACTGCTGCGCGATTGCAGCCTGCCCGCCGATCTGGTCGCGCGCCATCTGGCAAAAGCCTATGCTGTGCAGGTGATCGACCCTGCCCGCCGCCCGCCAGATGCAGCTCTTGTCGCGATATGGGGTGCGCGCGACTGCCTGCGCCGTGGCCTTTTGCCGTGGCGGAGCACGCAAGGCACGGTCACTGTCCTGACAACCTGCCCTGCCCGCTTTGCGCTGGCGCGGGCCGATCTGGAACAGCGTTTTGGCGCGGTCCGGATGGGCATCACGACCGAAGCGAAACTGACCGATGCGGTCACGACCCTTTACGGCCCCAGCTTGGCGGCCGCGGCGGAAAGCTGCGTGCCCGCCGCTGAAAGCTGCCGGAACTGGAACGCAAGGCGCGCGGCGGTGGTGGCATCCGCGCTGCTGGCTGTCGTCGTGGCATGGGCGGCGGTCGATCCCTCCAGCCTGATCGTCGCGCTTTCGCTTTGGGCGATCGGGGTGCTGTCTGTGACGACGCTGCTGAAAGTCACCGCCGCGATCATCGGGCTGCGGGCCGCGCCCCGTCAACTCCCCCCCGTGGCCGAAGCTGACCTGCCTGTCATCACCATGCTGGTCCCTCTTTACCGCGAAAAAGCCATCGCCTCGCATCTGCTGGTCCGTCTTGCGGCTGTGCGCTATCCGCGCGCCTTGCTCGACGTGTGCCTTGTGCTGGAAGAGGATGACGCCACCACCCGTGCGACACTGGCGCGCACCACCCTGCCCGGCTGGATCAGGGCCATCACCGTGCCGCCCGGTCGGGTCAAGACCAAGCCGCGCGCCCTGAACTATGCCCTGCCCTTTGCGCGCGGCAGCATCATCGGCGTCTGGGATGCCGAGGATGCCCCCGCCCCCGACCAGTTGCATGTCGTCGCCCGCTATTTCGCCCAAAGCCCCCCGCAGGTTGCCTGCCTGCAAGGGGTGCTGGATTACTACAACACCGGCACCAACTGGCTGACGCGCTGTTTCACCATTGAATATGCGGCGTGGTTCCGTGTCGTGCTGCCGGGGCTGGCACAGTTGGGCCTTGTGGTGCCGCTGGGCGGGACAACGCTGTTTTTCCGCCGTGCCGTGCTAGAGGACTTGGGCGCATGGGACGCGCATAACGTGACCGAGGATGCCGATCTGGGCCTGCGACTGGCGCGGCGCGGCTATACGACCGAACTGATCCCCACCGTGACGATGGAAGAGGCCAATGGCCGCGCCTGGCCTTGGGTCAAGCAACGCGCGCGCTGGCTGAAAGGTTACGCGATCACCTACGGCGTCCATATGCGCAACCCTGCCCGCCTGCTGCACGATCTGGGGCTGTGGCAGTTCATCGGGGTGCAGGTGCTGTTTCTGGGCACGCTCAGCCTGTTTGCCCTGATGCCACTGTTCTGGTCGCTGTGGCTGATCCCGCTTGGCGTTGCGCATCCGCTGCACGGCTGGCTGTCTGCAGGGGCGTTCTGGGCGATGACATATGCGTTTTTCGCAGCCGAGGTGCTGGCCTTGCTGGTCAATCTCGTGGGGCTTCACAAGGCGGGCAAGCTGCGGCTCTGGGGCTGGGCGCTGACATTGCCTATCTATTTTCCGCTAGGCACGCTGGCTGCTTATCGGGGGCTGACGGAACTCGCGACACGCCCGTTCTATTGGGACAAGACCGCGCATGGCGTTGTGCTGACAGGATTGCAGCCGCCCGCTATTCCGCCGCCTCGACCTTTGCCGCATCCAGTTTCAGCCGCGTGACAAAAGCGGCAGAGATATGGTCGCGCAGCGCCTTGTAGGCTGCATCGCCATCACCTGCAGCGATCGCCGCGACAATATCGGCATGTTCCTGCAAGGTCTGCGCGCCGCGCCCTTCGGCGGCCAGCGATGTCGTCGCAAGCAAGGCCATCGACCGATGCACAAGGTCCAGTTGCTGCACCAGAAAGCGGTTGTGCGACGCCAGATGGATCTGTTTATGAAACCGCCGGTTCGCACGGCTGAGTGCTGCTGGATCGTTGATCAGCCTCTTGTCGGCCTCCAGCATATCCTGCAGGACCTTGACCTCTTCAGGCGCGGCATGGCGGGCGGCCAGACGCGCGGCCAGCCCTTCCAACTCGCCACGCACGACGTAAAGCTCGGACAATTGCGAATGATCCAGCGAGGCCACGATCAAGGACCGCCCGTCGCGGGTCAGCAGCGACTGGGTTTCCAGCCGCTGCAGCGCCTCACGGATCGGGGTGCGCGACACGCCGAACCGTTCGGCAAGCTCGCTTTCGACCAGCCTGTCACCCGGTTTATACAGGTGGCTGTCGATCGCCTCCAGTATCAGGGCATAGGCGTCTTTCTGGGATTGGCGGGGGTCTTGCATCGGTAAACCTGTCGTTGATCCCAAGACCTTACGCCGCATGCCCCGTCGCAGGCAAGCCAAAGCGGTTGCACCCACCTTTGCCCCATATTACCCAAGGCGCATGGTCACGCAGCATTTCGCACATGTCGATACATGGGTCTTCGACCTCGACAATACGCTTTATCACCCCTCGGCGGGGCTGTTCGCGCAGATGGATGTGCGCTTTGCGGCCTATGTGATGCGGATCACGGGGCTGGATCAGGCCCGCGCGCTGCGGCTGGCGCATGACTACTGGCTGCACCACGGGTCCACCCTGGCGGGGCTGATGGCCGAACACGCAATCGACCCCGACGAATTTCTGGCCGAGGTGCATGACATCGACATCGCCCATCTGACGCCCGATCCGCTGCTAGGGGCGGCCATCGCGGGCCTGCAAGGGCGCAAGGTCGTCTATACCAACGGGACGGAGAACCACGCCAAACGCGTCTTGGCCGCGCGTGGTCTGACGCGGCACTTCGATGCGGTTTACGGGGTCGAACACGCCAATTACCGCCCCAAACCCACGGCAGAGGCCTTTGCCGCGATCTTTACCCGCGACGGGATCACCCCGACCAAAGCCGCCATGTTCGAGGATGAGGCGCGCAATCTGGCCGTGCCGCATGATGTGGGGATGCGGACGGTGCATGTGCATGAAACCCCCGAAAGCGCGCTGCATATCCACCACGGCGCAACTGACCTCACGGCTTTCTTGTCGCAGCTTGCGCGCTGATCCTTCTCAAGCCCCGCATGGCAGACTATGTCCTGCACATGGAACGCAAAAACGCTGATATACTGATCGCAGGCGGCGGTGTCGCGGGGCTGGTCGCCGCAGCCGCCTTTGGCACGGCCGGTTTTTCGGTTGTGATCGTCGATCCCGCGCCGCCTGTCACCGATGCCCATAGCGACGGCGCCGATCTGCGCACAACCGCGTTTCTGCAACCCGCACAGGCGTTTCTGCAAACGGCGGGCGTCTGGCCGCGTCTGGCGGATCACGCGACGCCGTTGCAGATCATGCGCATCGTCGATGCCGCAGCCGACCCCCATGTGGTGCGCGATTTCGACGCAAGCGACATTTCTGACCAGCCCTTTGGCTGGAACCTGCCCAACTGGCTGCTCCGGCGCGAGATTGTCGCGCGCCTGCACGATCTGCCCAACGTCGATTTCCGCCCCGGTACGGGCTTTGCAGGTATGGTGCCGCGCCTGAACGCAGCCTTGGTCAACCTGACCGATGGCACGCAAGTCGCGGCCAAGCTGGTCATCGGGGCCGACGGACGCAATTCCGCCGTGCGCCGTGCCTTGGGGATCAGTGCCACGACCACGCGCTACGGGCAAAAGGCCGTGACCTTTGCCGTCACGCATGACGCGCCGCATGACAATGTCTCGACCGAGATTCACCGCGCGGGCGGGCCATTCACGCTGGTCCCGCTGCCCGATCACGACGGCAAGCCTTGCTCCGCCGTGGTCTGGATGGATCACGGCGCGGAATGTCTGCGGCGTGCGGCGCTGGATACTGAGGCCTTCGAGGCCGAGGCGAACGACCGCTCCGCCCTGCACTACGGCCCGCTGAAACTCGCGTCCAAACGCATGGTCTGGCCGATCATCTCTCAGGTGGCTGACCAGATCACCGGCCCTCGCACAGCACTGGTGGCCGAGGCCGCGCATGTCATGCCGCCGATCGGCGCACAGGGGCTGAACATGTCGCTGCGCGATCTGGCCTGCCTGCTGGATCTTGCCACAGCTGATCCTGCGAACCTTGGCAGCCCTGCGATGCTTGACAGCTACGCCCGCCAGCGCCACCCCGATATCAAGCTGCGGGTCGCGGGTATCGACGCGCTGAACAAAACGTCCATGCTGGGCAATGCGATGGCGCAGGATATGCGCGCGCGGGGCATTGCGGCGCTTTACGGCATCACGCCGGTGCGCCGCACCTTGATGCAATTGGGGCTGGGCGCGCGTTAAAGCACGCGGTCCAGCACCGGCACCAGCCGCGCGAGCGTGCCTTGCACGTCGTAAAGCTTGTCCAACCCGAATAGCCCCAGCCGGAAGGTGCGGAAATCCGCAGGCTCGTCGCATTGCAGCGGCACACCGGCGGCGATCTGCATGCCTTCGGCCATGAATTTGGACCCGTTCTGGGTTGCCGGATCGTCCGTATAGCTGACGACGACGCCAGGCGCACCAAAGCCTTCCGCCGCAACCGACCGTACGCCCTTGTCCGCCAGAACGCGGCGCACGGCGTTGCCCAATTCCCATTGCGCAGCCTTCAGCCTGTCGAACCCGTAGTGCTTGGTTTCCAGCATCGTATCGCGGAACGCGCGCAGCCCGTCCGTCGGCATGGTCGCATGATACGCATGGCCGCCGTTTTCATAGGCCTGCATGATCGCGTGCCATTTCTTCAGATCGACGGCAAAGGAATTGGACGTGGTCCCCGCCATCCGGTCCGCCGCACGCTGCGACAGCATCACAAGGCCCGCTGACGGGGTGGAGGACCACCCCTTTTGCGGTGCGGAAATCAGCACATCAACGCCCGTCGCCTTCATATCAACCCAGACGCAGCCCGAGGCGATGCAATCCAGCACCATGATCGCCCCCACCTCATGCGCGGCCTCGGCCAGCGCTGTCAGGTAATCATCGGGCAGGATGATGCCTGCGGATGTTTCCACATGCGGCGCAAAGACGACATCAGGGCGCGCCGCACGGATTGCGGCAACCACATCGTCAATCGGCGCCGGCGCAAATGGCGCGCGGCTGTCATTGCCGGCCTGCCGTGCCTTCATCACCGTGGTCTGGGCGGTGAACTGGCCCGCATCGAAGATCTGCGACCAGCGATAGGAAAACCAACCGTTGCGCACGACAAAGGCATGCGCGCCGCTGCCGAACTGGCGCGCCACGGCTTCCATGCCATAGGTCCCGCCGCCCGGCACGATGGCGACGTGATCGGCGGCATAGACCTCTTTGAGCATGGCCGAAATATCGGTCATCACGCCTTGGAATGCCTTGGACATATGGTTCAGGGACCGGTCGGTGAACACGACCGAAAATTCCATCAACCCGTCAGGGTCCACACCACGTGCTGCACCGTCCATCATCGTCCTCCTCAACTGTTGCTTCACAGCTAAGGCGCGGCTGGCCTGAAATCAAAGTCTATCTGGGCATACAAAGACCAATATGCCCGCCCCGCGTTTCCGATCGGCGTCAAAGCGGCCCCGGTCTGCGCTCTTCTGACAACAGCACATTGGCCTCGACATTGCCGACACCGGGCAGGGTCATCAGGCGGCGGCGCAATACGCGTTCGAAATCCGCCAGATCACGGGCGACAACCCGCAGGCGGTAATCGTAAAGCCCCAGCACATGATCGACCGTCTGCACCTCGGGGATGGCCCCCACCGCGCGCTCGAAATCCTCCAGACTGACGCGACCCTTGGTGGCCAGCTTTACCCCCAGAAACACCGTCACGCCGAACCCCGCCTTGGCGGCATCCAGCTGCAACTGTCGCCCCGCGATGATCCCTGCCTCCTGCAACCGCTTGATCCGGCGCCATGTGGCAGGCTGGCTCAACCCCAGTTTGGCGGCCAGCTGCGTGGTGGACTGGTCGGCATTGGCCACCAGCGCGCGCAGGATCATGCGGTCCAGATCATCAAGGCTCATAGCGGCAGGCTTTCGTCGCCCTTGACGGTAGCAACCGTCATCAGCGCCTCGATATCCGCGATATGCGGCAACTCAAGGATCTGCTCGCGATAGATCCGCTGGTAATCCGCCAGATCGCGCGCGATCAGTGACAGGCGCACATCGACACGGCCCAGAAAGGTCTGGATCTCGATCACCTCCGGCACCAGCCGCGCCGCCGCCAGAAACTCGTCGAACGCCCGCGATTGCGTCTTGTCGAGCGTGATGCGCAAACTGACCGCCACGGCATAGCCCAAGGCGCGCCAGTCGATCAGGGTCCGGCTTCCCGTGATCACCCCCGTCTCGCGCAGGGCGTCCAACCGCCGCGCGACCCGCGCAGGCGTGCTTCCCGCTGCCTCGGCAAGGTCCGGCACCCCACGGCCCGGGTCGGCCTGCAACAGGCGCAACAAACGGCGATCAAAGTCATCCAACATAAAATCGGCTATATTTGACAAAACGACGCATAACAAACTTCTTTTTTCCAAAAATACTCAAAGAACCCACCTCACATTTCGGCAGGGCGGCGCTATAAACACGGCAGCTTCAACAAAGGAATACGAAGATGCGCGTTTATTACGACCGTGATTGTGATGTGAACCTCATCAAGGACAAGAAAGTCGCCATTCTGGGCTACGGCTCCCAAGGCCACGCCCATGCGCTGAACCTGCGCGACTCTGGTGCCAAAAACCTCGTCGTTGCCCTGCGCGAAGGCTCGCCTTCCGCGAAAAAGGCCGAAGGCGAAGGGCTGAAGGTCATGGGCATCGCCGAAGCCGCAGCATGGTGTGATGTCATCATGTTCACCATGCCCGACGAATTGCAGGCCGAGACCTACAAGAAATACGTCCATGACAACCTCAAAGAAGGCTCTGCTATCGCTTTCGCCCACGGCCTGAACGTGCATTTCGGCCTGATCGAACCCAAACCCGGCGTTGACGTCATCATGATGGCCCCCAAAGGCCCCGGCCACACCGTGCGCGGCGAATATACCAAAGGCGGCGGCGTGCCCTGCCTTGTGGCTGTCCACAACGATGCGACCGGCAAAGCGATGGAAATCGGCCTGTCCTATTGCTCGGCCATCGGTGGCGGGCGGTCCGGCATCATCGAGACCAACTTCCGTCAGGAATGCGAAACCGATCTCTTCGGTGAACAGGCCGTGCTCTGTGGCGGTCTGGTTGAACTGATCCGCATGGGTTTCGAGACGCTGGTCGAGGCAGGCTACGAGCCCGAAATGGCCTATTTCGAATGTCTGCACGAGGTCAAGCTGATCGTCGATCTGATCTATGAAGGCGGCATCGCCAACATGAACTATTCGATCTCGAACACCGCCGAATATGGTGAATATGTCTCCGGTCCGCGCATCCTGCCCTACGAGGAAACAAAGAAGCGCATGAAAGACGTGCTGACCGACATCCAGACCGGCAAATTCGTGCGTGATTTCATGCAGGAAAATGCCGTGGGCCAGCCTTATTTCAAGGCGACCCGCCGGATCAACGACGAACACCAGATCGAAAAGGTCGGTGAAAAGCTGCGTGCAATGATGCCGTGGATTTCCGCAGGCCGCATGGTGGACAAGGCCAAGAACTAAGCGCCCGTAGGGCGGGGCTCGCCCCGCCTCACCCGCACAAGGCCCGGACACGTTCCGGGCCTTTTTGCCCTTTGGACAGCACCCCATGCCACAGCAGCCGACACCGTTGAACTGGATCTCGATCCTGCTCTTGGGCCTGATCTGGGGGGCAACCTTTATGGTCGTGTCCATCGCCCTTGAAGGCTATGGCCCCCTGACCGTCGCCTGCGCGCGCACCTCGCTGGGGGCTGTTGCGATGCTGGCGCTCATGGTCGTCTTGCGCCGGCCCCTGCCGCAGTTCACGCCGCAGATGCGGGCCTATCTGCTGGCTATCGGCATTTTCAACACCGCCGTGCCGTTTGCCCTGCTCAGTTGGGGGCAGCAATATGTGCCGTCGGCCTTTGCGGGGATTTCCATGGCGGCGCTGCCTTTGTTCGTGCTGCCGCTGGCGCATGTGTTTTCGGATGAAAAACTGCGCCTGCGCAGCGCACTGGGTGTCGTGATCGGCTTTTGCGGCGCGGTCGTCCTGATCGGCCCCGGTGTGTTGCAGATCGGGACAGGGTGGGAACCTTTGGGCCAATTGGCCTGCCTTGCCGCTGCCCTGTCCTATGCAGCATCCAGCGTCATGACCCGCCGCTGCCCGCCCATCGACCCGATCACGATGACCGCGCTCTTGCTGAGCGTGGGTGCCGCAGCCCTGATCCCCGCGATGCTGATCCTCGAAGGTATCCCCGGCGCGGCAGCCCCCCGTCCGATGGCGGCGATCATTTTTCTGGGCGTCGTGCCGACAGCGCTTGCAGCACTTTTGCGCGTGGCGACCATCCGGAGCGCGGGGGCGGTGTTCATGACGCTGGTGAATTATCAGGTGCCGGTCTGGTCGATGCTCTTCGGCGTGTTGGTCCTGAACGAGGTCCTGCCTTTGCGGTTCTTTGCCGCGCTTGCGCTGATCCTGCTGGGCCTTGCGATCAGCCAATGGGCGGGGCTGAAGCGGCTGTTCGCCGCTGCAAGAGCCTCCGGCGGGGATACTTAGGCTCGAACGATGGGCAAGATCAGGACGCCGCCGCGACCTCGGCGACGATCTGGTCCACGACCTGTGCCAGAAGCGTATCATCCTCGCATTCCGCCATGACGCGGATCAGCGGTTCGGTGCCGGATTTGCGGATCAAGAGGCGGCCTTTGCCGTGCAATTTGATTTCAGCATCTGCGATCGACGCCGCGACGCCTTTGGTCGCCAAGGGGTCTGTCCCTGCGGTGAAACGCACATTCTTCAGCATCTGCGGCACGGTGTCGAAATTGCGGGCAAGCACGCTCGCCTTTTGCCCCGTGTCGATCATCGCGGCCAGAAACTGCAATCCCGCCAGCAGACCGTCACCCGTTGTGGCATAATCGGTCATCACGATATGGCCCGATTGTTCCCCGCCAAGGTTGAACCCGCCCGCGCGCATCGCCTCGACCACATAACGGTCGCCGACGGCCGTGCGTTTGAGGTGCAGCCCCTTGGCCCCAAGGAACCGTTCCAGCCCCAGATTGGACATGACCGTCGCCACCAAAGTGTCACCTTGCAACCGCCCCTGTGCGGCCCAGCGCGCGGCCATCAGCGCCATGATCTGGTCGCCATCGGCAACAGCGCCGGTTTCATCCAGAATCATCACGCGGTCCGCGTCACCATCCAGACAGATGCCCACATCGGCCCCCGTCTCGCGGATCACCTGTGCGGCGCGCTCGGGGTGCGTTGATCCGCAGCCGTCGTTGATGTTGAACCCGTCAGGATCCACGCCCACCTTGATGACGGTAGCGCCGAGTTCCCACAGCACTTCGGGCGCGACCTTGTAGGCGGCACCATTGGCGCAATCCACGACGACCTTCAGTCCGTCGAGCCGCATGCCCGCCGGAAAGGTCGCCTTGAGCCGTTCGGCATAGCGGAACCGCCCGTCGTCGATCCGCTTGGCGCGCCCGATATTGGCGGCCTTGGCGGGTTCGATGTCGGAAGCGATCAGCGCCTCGATCTGTTCCTCGGCGGCATCCGACAGTTTGAACCCGTCAGGGCCGAAGAACTTGATCCCGTTATCGTGGTGCGGATTGTGGCTCGCGGAAATCATGATGCCGACATCCGCACGCATCGAGGTGGTCAGCAACCCGACCGCCGGTGTCGGCACGGGCCCCAGAAGCAACACGTTCATGCCGGTGCTAGTCAGCCCTGCCGTCAGCGCGTTTTCGAACATATAGCCCGACAGGCGCGTGTCCTTGCCGATCACCACACGGTGGCCGTTCGATCCGTCATTGCGGAAATAGCGCCCTGCCGCCGCCCCGATGCGCAGCGCCATATCGGCGGTCATCGGATATACGTTCGCCGTGCCGCGCACCCCGTCGGTGCCAAAGAATTTGCGTGTCATCTGCTGTCTGTCCCGTTGATCGCCGACCAGAGTGCCAGCGCCTGTTTTGTGGCGAAGGTATCATGCACCCGCAGGATCTGCACCCCCTGCGATACGGCATGCAGCGCCACTGAGACAGAACCCGCCACCCTGTCCTTGGCATCCTGCCCGCCGCCAATCGTGCCGATGAACCGCTTGCGCGAGGCACCTAGCAGGATCGGGCAGCCAAGGGCATGGAACAGCGACAGGTTCTTGAGGAGGGTGAGGTTATGCGCTTGCGTCTTGCCAAAGCCGATACCGGGGTCGATCACGATGGCGTCGCGCGCAATGCCAGCGGCCTCGGCCAGCGCGATACGGTCTGCGAGAAAGTCGTAGACGTCCAGCAACACATCATCATAGCGCGGGTCGTTCTGCATCGTCGCGGGATCGCCCTGCGCATGCATCAGGCAGACAGGCAGCCCCGCAACGGCCGTGACCTGCGCCAAGGCGGGGTCATGGCTGAAAGCGGCCACATCGTTGACCATGCTCGCCCCCGCCGCGATGGCCGCTTGCGCCACATCGGCCTTGCGCGTGTCGATGGAGATGGCGGCCGCAGACTGCGCCCTGATCGCGGCAATGACAGGGGCGGTGCGGCGGATTTCCTCGGAATTGGGCACGGTCACGGCACCAGGCCGCGTGCTTTCGCCGCCGATGTCGATGATCTCGGCCCCGTCGGACTGCATCGCCAAGGCGCGGGCTGTGGCAGCGGGAAGGTCCGCGTAATCGCCACCATCCGAAAAACTGTCAGGTGTGACGTTCAGGATGCCCATGATGCGCGGGCGGTCCATCGCGAGCCCCACAATCGCAGGTCGCGGCGCGGTCAGGCGGGCGAGGATCGTGGCGGGCACGTCGCTTGCCGGAATGATGCGGCTCGATAGCCCCCGTTCCAGAACGGCGACCTCGCGAAAATGGCACGAGCCCCCGGCCAGCGGGAGCGTATCGCTGGTCGGTTCTGCCAGCACAAGTGGCCGGTAATAGAGCGTCATGCCAACGCCACCTGATCGACAGGCAGGACCCGCACGGGAAGGTCGGTCAGAGGGGCTTCATGGCCAATGAACACCAGCTCAGCCGCTTTCATCTGATCTGCAAACCACGCGACAAGTGCTGCGGCATCGGCAGGGCTCGCGGAAGGTCCGTCCACCGCATCCAGCACGATCTTGGACGGCGCCCAGACGCTGATCTGGCCGTTCTTCATCGCCCAGTCGAGCTCTGTCCGCGTTTGCACCACGACGCAGCGCGCATCGCGCACGGCCAGCGTCCATGCGTTCTGTTCGATGGCCAGCAGGTCGATGCGGCGCTGTGCGAGCTTGTTGCCCACCTGGGGTGCCTCTGTGTCGCCTGCACCGACGCAAATGATGACGGGGGCAGACATGGCGGCAAGCTGGTTGATCCAGCCCGACAGCAAAGGCGAAGCAATGGCGGCATTCGACAGAAACACAACGCGCGGATGCGGCACGGGGATATGCGCCTGCCCGCCGGGGGCGTGACCATCGCGGGCGCGCACGATCTCGACGCCCAAGGCAAAGGGGCCGCGATCCAGCTTTTCGATCCGCACGAAAACGCGCTGCGCTTGCGGTTCCAGCAGGATGCGGTCGGCCACACGCGCGGCGAGGGTTTCGAGCAGGTTCAGCCGTTCGGCATGCAGTTCGATCCCGATGGCTTCGGTCACGCGGTCATAGGACAGGATGCGGTCGACATCGTCGTCGATCGGGCCGGACAGGCGCGGCACTTCGACCACGACGTTAAAGCGCACCCGCTGCAGAGTGCCGCGTTCCTGCTGGAAAGCGCCGATTTCCACGCTGACGACATAGTCGCGCAGGGAAATCCGGTCGCAGGGCGTGGTGGTGCTTGCCTCGGCCCTTTCGCTGGGATGGGCAAAGGCAAGGCGGATGTCATCGGTCATCAGGTCGTCCGGTCAGCGGGCAAGTTGCCGACAGCGATACCCCGCCCCCGCCCGCAGGACAAGGACGCCCGCGACAGGGTGGCGGGCGGTTGCGACCTTAGTTCGACGCGGTGCGCACAGGCTCGCGGTAGAACAGATGCGCGCCGATGGTGGCGGTCCGTGTGAAACGGCGCGACCACGACGGGTTCACAGCATGGGTATGGAAATGCGTGGCACCGCCCGTCAGGTCGCGCGAGGTGCCATCCAGCAGGATCGCGGCGATTTTGCCCACGCGTTCCCATGCGTCCTGTTCGCGGATCACATTGGCATTGCCGTCACAGTTATAGCTGAACTGGCAGGCGTATTTGCGCCCCGTTCCCTGGGTGACAACCCCGCAAAGCGACTGCGGATAAGATGCGCTGTCCACGCGGTTCAGGATGACTTCGCCTACGGCGAACTGGCCGCGCACGGATTCACCGCGGGCCTCGAAATAGAGCGCCTCTGCCAGGCATTGCCACTGGGCGTCGCCCGA
Organism: Yoonia sp. 72; assembly: GCF_034652275.1. Classification (NCBI taxonomy): domain Bacteria; kingdom Pseudomonadati; phylum Pseudomonadota; class Alphaproteobacteria; order Rhodobacterales; family Paracoccaceae; genus Yoonia; species Yoonia sp. 72. The sequence continues at coordinate 932,146 of NZ_JAXIWG010000001.1, forward strand.
AGCGACAGGCAGGGCATCAAGAAAATCGGTATCATAGATCACGACGGGTTGCGTCGGAATGCCCCGCTCGCTGGCGGGGGGAAGGCTGGTCAACTGCGCCATACGCGCATCGGGGACCACGGCGAGCGCTGCACGCTCATCACCCAGAACACTGGCCAAACGGCTGGCCATGTCACTTTCCGCAACTGCGGCGCCTGCCACGAGGGTCAGATTTGCCGCCAGAAAAGCGGCGGCGATATGTTTCAAAGGCGTCATTTTTCAAACCAGAGCAACCACGCGGAAAGCCCCGCGGAGGCACGGTGGTGGTTAGGGCAATCTGAACCTCAGGTCTACCCCTAGTAACCCCTGCGGCGGAAGATTGCCCAAATTCAGTGAAAATATGATAAAATCGCACCAGATGGTGCCCGCACCCAAAAATCAGACACTATATCTAGTGGCTCACGACTTCGTGATACCATCCTTCAAGGCCAGTTGCGCGGCCATCAACCGCGCCCCCGGCACCCGGAAAGGCGAGCAGGAGACGTAGTCGAATTTGTGATCGCGACAAAACGCGATAGCACTGCGGCTGCCGCCATGTTCACCGCAAATCGACAACACGACATCGGGCCGCCCGCGCCGTCCGCGTTCCGCGCCCATCGCCACCAGTTCGCCGACACCTTCGATGTCAAGCGTGTGGAACGGGTCCTCGGCATAGACGCCCTGCTGGACATAGGTGGACATGAACCGCCCCGCATCGTCGCGCGACAGCCCATAGGTCATTTGCGTCAGGTCGTTGGTGCCAAAGGACAAAAACGCGGCATGAACGGCAATGTCCTGCGCGCGCAGCGCCGCGCGCGGCGTTTCCACCATGACGCCCAACCGGTAATTCAGCGTGGCACGTGCTGGCCCTGCGACCTTAGTTGCAACACGTTCGATGCGCGATTTCATCAGCTCGACCTCGCGCATGGCGGACACCAGCGGGATCATGATATCGACGGCAGGCGCGATACCCTTGGCACCGACGGCGACCATCGCCTCGAAGATCGCCTGCGCCTGCATGTCGTAGATTTCGGGAATGGCGATTCCCAAGCGCACGCCACGCATCCCCAGCATCGGGTTATATTCGCTGAGTGCGGCAACCCGTTCGGTCACTTCAGGTAAAGGCAGCGCCAGTTGTTCGGCTAGATCGCGCAGTCCCGCCTTGTCGGAAGGCAGAAACTCATGCAGCGGCGGGTCGAACAGGCGCACACAGACGCTGCGCCCTTCCATGATGCTGAACAGCTCCGCAAAATCCGCGCGCTGCATCGGCAACAGGCGGTCCAGAACGGCGCGGCGGTCCTTGCTGCTTTCGGCAAAGATCATCTCGCGCATCACACCCAGACGGTCGCCTTCGAAGAACATATGTTCCGTCCGGCAGAGCCCGATTCCCTCGGCCGCAAAATTGCGCGCGGTCTGGGCGTCGGCAGGTGTGTCGGCATTGGCGCGCACGCCGATATCGCGGAACATATCGGCCCATTCGAGCAGCGTCTGGAACGCGCCGTCCAAAGACGCCTCAAGCATCGGCGGCGCACCGGCCAGCACCTGCCCCGTGGTGCCATCCACGGTGATGATGTCACCGGCGGCAAAGGTACGCCCGTCGGGGGCCACAACGCGGCCTGATTTGCGATCGATCAGCAAGTCGGACGCACCCACAACGCAAGGCACGCCCAATCCCCGCCCGATCACGGCGGCATGGCTGGTGATCCCACCCCGCATCGTCAGCACGGCGGATGCGGCATGCATGCCGCGGATATCCTCGGGCGTGGTTTCGCGGCGGACCAGCACGCAAGCCTCGCCCCGCGCGGCACTGGCCTGCGCTTCGTTGGCGGTCAGCACGATACGGCCACTGGCTGCACCGGGGCTCGCGGCGATGCCTGTCACAAGCACATCGCGCGGCGCGGTCGGGTCCACCTGCCGGTGCAGCAATTCCGACAGCGCCACAGGTTCGACCCGCATCACAGCCTCTTGCCGCGTGATCACGCCATCCTCGGCCAAGGCCACGGCAATCCGCACAGAAGCCCGCGACGAGCGCTGCACGCGAACCGCATCAAGGATGTGCAGCCGCCCCGCGTCGATGGTAAATTTGACCTGCATTTCCTCGCGCAGGTGTTTGCGGCACAGCGCACCGCAGTCCAAGAGTTGCGCGAATGTCTCGGGGCAGCGGTCCTGCAAGGACGCGCCACGCGGATCGCTGGTCAGATAAAGCGCGCCTTCGGCATCGGTCTTGTCCATCTGCGGGACGTTCTGCGCGACATAGCGGCCCGTGATCCGCGGCGCGCCTGTGGTGCTGTCCACGAACTGCACCGTGCCCGACCCGCATTCGCCCTGCCCCACGCCCAGCGCCATCGCCTGCACAACAAGCCCAAGCCCCGCATTGGCAGGCGCACCCTTGGCCTGCCGCAACAGCCGCGCACTCGTGCCATCCCAAGCACGCGCCATGGACCGCAGCACCTCGGCAAGTTGCACGGCGGGGTCTTGCGGAAAAGGCTCGTCGGTTTCGGCCTCGTAGGCGGCCAGCAGCCTGTTCAGGCTGTCCGCATCGGCGATATCGGGCAGATGGAATTCGTCGGGGTCCAGCCGTGCGACATGCACCGCATAAGATTGCACGAAACGCAGGTAAAGCCGCGCTGCCGCCGCCTCGCCCATCGCCTGCGCCATGGTGACGAAACGCGCGTCATTCATGCCCACGTTCAGGATCGCGGATGGTCCGCCCCAATCGGCATTCTCGCTCGACGGGCGCACGGACAGCAAAGGCTGCGGGCCGAACGGCGCCATCAGGGCGGCCATATCGGGCAAGCTGCCAAGGGCCGCGTCGCGCACCGCATCAAAAGACAAAGCCACCGTGACAGGCACGGGCATATCGAGCCGGATCAGCCGTTGCAGGCATTTGGCGCGGTCACCATGGACCGCCACCGACATGCGGGCGTCGGGCGTGATCTGCGTCACGGGCGGGGACATCATCTGTTGCTGCACTGCGGCATCGCTCCTTGCGTAGGTGCAGCATAGAGCAGGAAAAGCCTTCGCGTAAAGCAAAGTTGACAGTTGCGTGAGCTAGCCTTCGATTTTTGTGAGGTCAGCGACGGAAAGGCAGATTTTCCTGATGCGTGACAGAAGGTTAAGCCGGTTGCGGCGGATCACCTGCCGGTCGTCGTTGACCTGCACAGCGGTGAAAAAAGCATCAATCGGCCCGCGAAGTGCCGCCATAGCGGTCATCGCGGTGCTGAAATCTTCGTCTTTCATCGCGGGCGCGATCTTTGCATCTGCAGCATCGAGGGCAGCAAACAGCGCCTTTTCGGCATCGTCTTCGGCGAATTTCAGGTCCGCGCCGTAGGAGTATTCGACGCCGTCCTTCTCCTCGGCCTGCGTGAGGATGTTGTTCGCGCGCTTGAACCCCTGAATCAGGTTTTCGCCGTCATCGGTGGCGAGCGTCTCCGCCAGCGCACGGGCGCGTTTGACGAGCAGGGTCAGGTCGTCATTTCCCGGCATTGCGATACAGGCGTCAATGATGTCGTGGCGGATGCCCTGGTCACGGAGGTAGACCTTGAGGCGGTCGTGGAAGAAGGCGAGGAGGTCTGATGCTGTTTCTTTCGAACGCCCATACCAATTGTTAACACTTGCTCCGATAGCCGTATATTCAGCAGCTTGGCTTTCCAGCTTGGACATCGAATCAATGTAAGATTTCCATTCTGTATAGCTGCTGTGTTCAGGGCGCTGAATTCCAGATCCAATCATATCTGTATGTAGGGCTACAGCTTCGGTGAGGTTTTCAATCTCTTCTAAATCATATTTATGCCTGAAAGCCGCATCTACAAATGTTTCTGTCAAAGTCATCCCTTGGAATGGACGATCTAACACCAACCGAATAACTCCCAGCGCCGCTCTGCGCAGCGCAAAGGGGTCCTTGCTCCCTGTCGGTTTCTCGTCAATCGCCCAGAAACCCGTCAGCGTGTCGATCTTGTCGGCCAGCGCCACGGCCACCGATACGGGTGCGGTCGGCACGGCGTCCGATGGTCCCAGCGGCGAATAATGGTCTTGGCAGGCGGCCGCCACCGCCGGATCCAATCCGGCGGCTCTTGCATAGTAAGACCCCATCAGCCCCTGCAATTCGGGGAACTCATTCACCATTTCCGATTGCAGATCGGCCTTGGCGACCTTTGCCGCCTGTTCTGCCAGATCGGGATCAGCGCCCACATGCGGCGCGATTTCACGCGCAAGGGCGGCGATCCGCGCGATGCGGTCGGCTTGTGATCCCAGCTTGTTGTGGAAGGTGACATTGGCCAGCCCCGCGCCCATGCCTTCCAGCCCCTCGGCCTTGACCGTGCGCAGGTCGTTTTCCCAGAAGAATTTCGCATCCGACAACCGCGCTGCCAGCACCTTTTGATTGCCCGCCAGAATGGTCGCGCCGTGATCGGCGGTGACCATGTTCGCGACGGTCACAAAGCGTTCGATCCGGGCTGTCTTGGGGTTGCGGACCGAAAAGAATTTCTGATGTTCTTTCATCGAGGTTTGCAGCACCTCGGGCGGCAAGCCCAGAAAGGCCTCGTCAATCCGGCCCAGCAGCACGACGGGCCATTCGACCAGCCCCGCAACCTCGGCCAGAAGCCCGCGATCCTCGACCAGTTCCAGACCCGATGCAAAGGCCTGCTGTGTCGCGTCGTTCCAGATCACCTCGGCGCGTTCATCCGCGCGCAGGATCACATGGGCGCGTTTCAGTTTGGCCTCGTAGTCGTCGAAACCGTTGACGGTGAAGGCGTCAGGTGACAGGAAACGATGCCCGCGCGTGCTGCGCCCTGCGGTGATCCCGTCGATGGTCAGCGGCACGACCTCTGCCCCTGCTTCATCCGACAACAGGCAGATGATCGATTGCAACGGACGCACCCATTTGAGCGACCCCGTGCCCCAGCGCATCGACTTGGGCCACGGAAAATTGCGCACGGTGGCGTCCAGCACTTCCGCGATGATGTCGGCGGCCTTGCGCCCCGGCTTTTCGATCACGGCGAAATAGGTCTGGCCCTTCTTGTCGTCACGGATTTCCAGCGCCTCGCGGGTGATCCCCGCGCCCCGCAGGAACCCGTCGATGGCGGCATCGGGCGCGCCGACCTTTGGCCCTTTGCGTTCTTCACGCTGGCTGCGGCTTTCGCCCGTCAGCCCGTCAATCGCCAGCGTCAGGCGGCGCGGCGTGGCAAAGGCGGCGGCACCGGCATAGGTCAGCCCCGCTTCGACCAGACCGTCGGTGACCAGCTTGCGCAGGTCATCGGCGGCGCGCGCCTGCATCCGGGCCGGAATTTCCTCGGAGAAAAGTTCAATCAGAAGATCAGGCATTATTGCAGGCTTTCGGGTGCTGGGGGGCAGGTGTCAGGGGCGGGATAGCGGTTGAACACGGCTTCGCCACAGGCGTTGATCTCGTGCCAGATATAGGCGCGCCCGTCGGGATAGACGGCGAACACGCGGTCGATGCCGTATTGCAAGTTGGCGGTGCCCATATAGGCGGTGGCCAGCCCTTCGCGCAGGTCCGCGCCGATTTGGCGGGCGTCGAAACAGTCAAACCAGCGCGGCGCGATGCGCGGTTCGGCAAAGGGCAACGGTATGGCCGTGGCCAGCGTGCCTGCGTCGATATCCGTGGTCAGGCAGGCGCGATAGCGCAGCGGGCTGGAAATCGCGTCGATGCCGGTGAAGGCGCTGAACGGCACCGTGATCGGATCGCCACCATCGGCGGCGGTCAGGGTAATGTCGCCTTCGGTCGCGACCACATCTTCGTAATAGGCATAGACCTGCAGATAATACATCGCCGCACCGACAACGACCGCCAGCACCAGCATCGCCACGATCAGCACGCGCGCCATCAGGCTGCGGCCCCCGCAGCGGGGGTCTGCACAAATGCATCCGCGCAGGCCTTGGCCAAGGCGCGGACCCGCCCGATATAGGCCTGCCGTTCGGTAACGGAAATCACGCCGCGCGCATCCAGCAGGTTGAACAGGTGGCTGGCCTTGATGCACTGGTCATAGGCGGGATGCGCCATGATGATCTGCATATCTTTCTTGGGGTCCTGCGCGGCGGTGGACAGGATGCGGTGGCATTCGGCCTCGGCATCCTTGAAATGCTGCAGCAGCATGTCGGTATCGGCCACGTCGAAATTCCAGCGCGCATATTCCTGTTCGGTCTGGCGGAAGATATCGCCATAGCTCAGCGGGATCGGTGTGTCAGGGTCGTTGAAGGGCATGTCCATCACATGATCCACGCCCAGCACATACATCGCCAGCCGTTCCAAACCGTAAGTCAATTCGCCCGACACAGGGCGGCAGTCATGCCCGCCAACCTGCTGGAAATAGGTGAACTGGCTGACTTCCATCCCGTCGCACCAGACCTCCCAGCCCAGCCCCCATGCGCCAAGGGTCGGGCTTTCCCAGTCATCCTCGACAAAGCGGATGTCATGCAGATGCGCGTCGATCCCGATGGCAGCCAGCGAGCCAAGATAGAGATCCTGTAGATCGGGCGGGCTGGGTTTGATCAGCACTTGATACTGGTAATAGTGCTGCAGACGGTTGGGGTTTTCGCCATAGCGCCCGTCGGTCGGGCGGCGCGACGGTTGGACGTAGGCGGCAGCCCAAGGTTTCGACCCCAGCGCGCGCAGCGTGGTAGCGGGGTGGAAGGTACCCGCGCCGACTTCCATGTCATAGGGTTGCAGGATCGCACAGCCTTTGGCCGCCCAATAGGACTGAAGCCGCAGGATGATTTCCTGAAAACTGCGCGGTTTGTCGGACATGGGCACCCTCGTTTGCATCTTGGGCGTCACATAGGCCCCGCCGCCCCAAGGGTCAATCAGTTGCGCCAGAACCGGACCGACAGAATGGTCAGCACGACCATCACTTCGAGCCTGCCCACGAACATCGCGATGGCCAGAATCCATTTCGCGGGATCGTTGATATTCGCGTAATTGCCCGCCGGTCCGATTTCAGGCCCAAGGCCGGGGCCGATGTTGCCGATGGCCGAGGCGGCACCCGACATCGCGGTGATGAAATCCAGACCCGTCAGCCCCAGCAGCACCGTGACTATCCCCAGCAGCGACACGAAAGCCACGAAGAAAGCGATTACCGAATTCAGCACATCGTCGCCCACGGGCTGCCCTGCATAGCGCGGCGTGAAAATCCCGTGAGGACTGTGGATCTGGCGGATCTGGCTTTTGATGGCGGCGAACAAAAGCTGGTAGCGGAACACCTTGATCGAACAGGAGGTGGACCCGGCGCAACCACCGATCAACCCGACGAAGAAAAAGGCGACCACCGGGAACGTGCCCCATGTCATGTAATCAGCGCTGGCATAGCCGGTCCCGGAAATCACCGAGACGACGTTGAACATCGCTTCGCGAAAGGCGCGTTCGGTCATCTCGCCTTCACGGCTCCAAAGCCATGCCGTCATCAGCAGGATTACGAAGGCAAGCACGCCAAAGAACGTATGCACCTGGCTGTCGCGCAACAGCGGCTGCGCCGTTCCCGCCATCAGCTGGATGAACCGCACGAAAGGCAAGGCCGACAGGAACATAAAGAACGCCGCCGCATAGTGGATGCTGGGCCCGTAAAGCGTGAAGGACGCATCCGAGGTCGCCATCCCCCCCGTCGAAACGGTGGTCAGTGCATGCACGAAGGCGTCAAAATTCTCCATCCCGAGCGCGGCATAGGTTAGCGCGCATACGACGGTCATCGCGACGTAGATTTCGGAAATTTGCTTTGCGATCTGACCTGCACGGGGCAGGATTTTCCCCATTGTATCAAAGGCTTCCGAGCGAAAAATCTGCATGCCCCCGACCCGCAGTTCGGGCAGGAACACCATCGCCACAACGATGATCCCGATGCCGCCCAGCCATTGCAGCACGCCGCGCCACAACAGTAAGCCTGCAGGCAAAGTTTCAAGCTGGGTAAAGGTCGTGGCCCCCGTCGTCGTCAGCGCGGACATGGACTCAAAGAACGCATCCGTCAGCGTCGCCTCGGTCGCGCCAAGGATAAAAGGGATCGCGCCGAACAGCGGCAGCGTGAGCCAGACAAGCGATGTCAAAAGGAAGGTCTGGCGCAGCGTCAGCCCCGCCGTCACACCATTAGAACAGGCCAGTGCCAGCAATCCGCCCGTCAGGATCGTGACCACCGCGCTTTCGAAAAAGACGAACCAATGCGGATCACCCGCAAGCAGATCAGCCGCCAGCGGCACCAGCATCGTCACACCCAACGAGGCGACAAGCAGGCCGATCACATATCCGACGGGGCGCAGATCAAACATGCGGCAGCGTTGGCCCGCGCCCGCGACACTGTCAAGAACGGGCGCCATTGAAAGCCGCGCGCCGCGGGTTAATTGCCACGCATGTTGACACCGACACGCCACGATGCGCTGACCCGCCTTGCCGATTTCACCCCCCGCGCAGGGCGCGATTACGCGGCGATGCGCAACTTTGACGACCTGGCCCATGTCTCGGTCCTGTCGCCCTATATCCGCCACCGGATCATTACCGAAGAAGAGGTGCTGCGCGCCGTGCTGTCACACCACAGCCCGCAGGCGGCCGAAAAGTTTATTCAGGAAGTGGTCTGGCGCACCTATTGGAAAGGCTGGCTGGAGCTGCGCCCCACCGTCTGGGCCGATTACCGGCGCGATCTGGGGGCAGCACTGAACGAGGTCCAGACGCAGGCGGGGCTGCGTCAGCGTTGGGAAGCCGCCTGTCTGGGCCAGACCGGCATCGACGGTTTCGACCATTGGGCGCGGCAACTGGTGCAGACGGGCTATCTGCACAACCACGCGCGGATGTGGTTCGCCTCGATCTGGATTCACACGCTGCAACTGCCGTGGGTGCTGGGTGCGGATTTCTTTCTGCGGCATCTACTGGACGGTGATCCTGCGTCCAATACGCTGTCATGGCGCTGGGTCGGGGGCATCCAAACGCTGGGCAAAGCCTATCTGGCGCAGCCGGACAATATCGCCAAATACACCCAAGGCCGCTTCCGGCCCGAAGGGCTGGCACAATCTGCGGCCGCACTCCCCTGCCCGCCGCATCCCGACCGTGGGCCTCTGCCTGTCAGCGGGACGATTGATCCCGCCAAGCGCACCGGATTGATCCTGACCGAGGATGACCTGTCGCCTGACTGGGTGCTGGACAAGGTGACACCCGTCGCCACGGCTTTTGTGCAAACAACAGACCAGCGTAGCCCGCTGCAGGTGGCCCCCATGGTAACGGACTTCGTCGCGGGCGCGATGCGGGATTGTCACGACCGGTTTGCAGGCCAGCTTGGCCGCGTCAACATCATCAGCGCCGATGCCTTGGCCGACTGGCGCAAGGCCCAAGGGCTGGAGCAGGTGGTGATGGCCTGCCCGCCTGTCGGCCCTGCCGCCGATGCCTTGCGGCAAGTCGATGCGGTGCGGGTGCTGCACGTCTATGATCTGGACGCTTGGCCGCACGCGACCCACGGATTCTTCCGCTTCAAGGATGCGATCCCCAAGCTGCTGGGGCAGATCAAGGGGCTGGCGGTGCTGTGACCGCAGCAAGCTGCAGTCGCCTCCGGCGGGGAGCGCGTCACATCGCGCATCGCGCAAATTGACGCGCTCGGAAGTTGATGCAGGCTTGATCTGAACAGAGCCGCCGCCTAAACTAAACGGAACAGTTCAGAATACGAGGTGCAAGATGGCAGTTTCCCTGACGATCAATGGCACGGCGCATAGCGTCGATCTTCCTGATGATGTGCCCCTGCTGTGGGTGTTGCGCGACGAGGTCGAGTTGACCGGCACCAAATTCGGCTGCGGTGTCGCCGCCTGCGGTGCCTGCACCGTGCATATCGACGGTCAGGCTGTGCGGTCCTGTCAGGTGGCGCTGGCCGATGTCTGGGGCGAGGTCACGACGATCGAAGGGCTGGGCCAGCCCGACAATCTGGCGGTGATCCAGCAGGCCTGGATCGACCATCAGGTCGCGCAATGTGGTTACTGCCAGTCCGGCCAGATCATGAATGCCGCAGCCTTGCTGGCCGAAACCCCTGCCCCCACGGATGACGACATCGACGCCGCTATGCAAGGCAATCTGTGCCGCTGCGGGACTTATCCGCGCATCCGTGCCGCGATCAAGGACGCGGCCCAGCGTCTGGCAGAGGTGTAATCATGGCCAATATTCGCAAGATCGCCCGCCGTACCTTCCTGATCGGGTCCGCCGCCATCGTGGGCGGGGTCGCGTTCGGGGTCTACCAGATCCGCAAGGATGCGCCGAACCCGCTGGTCGCAGATGCGGGCGAAGCGGTGCTGACCCCGTTCATCCTGCTCAATCAGGACGGGGTGACCGTCATCGCGCCGCGCGCCGAAATGGGGCAAGGCGTGCAGACCACGCTGGCAGCCCTTGTCGCCGAAGAGATGGATGTCGCATGGGAAGATATCACCGTTCTGCACGGCCCGCCCGCGCAGGCCTATTACAATCAGGCGCTGCTCGGTCTTGCCTTGCCGTTCCGTCATTACGCCGACACCGAATTCCGCAACAGCCTGCGCCACACCATCGGGCAGGTGGGCAAGCTGCTGCATCTGCAGGTGACGGGCGGGTCCACATCCATGAAAGACGGGTACGAGCGGATGCGCCATGCCGGGGCCAGCGCCCGCGAGGCGCTGAAACTTGCGGCGGCGGCGCAATTGGGCGTTGCGGCCAGCGACCTGCGCACCGAGGACAGCCATGTCATCGCGCCCGACGGCACCCGCATCGCCTATACCGCGCTGGCCGAGGCGGTGCGTGACATTGCCCTGCCCGATGTGGCGCTGCGGCCCAAATCTGAATGGAAATACTTGGGCAAATCCATGCCGCGCGTCGATATGCTGGCCAAGGCGACCGGCACCGCGCAATTCGCGGGCGATGTGCAGCTCGCGGGGATGAAATTCGCCACCGTGCGGATCAACCCCAAACGCGCGGGCATGGTGTCTTATGACGACACTGCCGCGCGCACGATGGACGGGGTAGAAGCCATCATCGATCTGGGCGACGGGATCGCTGTTGTGGCCTCGAACACCTGGCTTGCGATGCAGGCGGCAGAGGCGGTGGATATCGTCTGGGAAGATGCGGCCTATCCGGCCGATACCGCAGGCATGATGGCCGCGATTGCTGCGGCCTTTGACACCGCGCCGAACAGCACCGTGCGTGACGATGGCGACGTAAGCGCGGAAATTGCAGGGACCGAGGTGGTGGCGGAATATACCGTGCCTTTCCTTGCCCATGCCACGATGGAACCGATGAATGCCACAGCGCTTTATACTGACGCGGGTCTGGAGATCTGGACAGGCAATCAGGCCCCGGTGATGACGCGCGACACATGTGCGGCAGCGGCAGGCCTGACCCCTGAAGCCGTGACCGTACATACGACACTGATGGGTGGCGGTTTCGGCAGGCGCGCCGAGACGGATTACTCCGTGCAGGCGGCACGGATCGCCGCAAGCCTACCTGGCACGCCGATCCGCATGACTTGGACGCGCGAAGAGGACATGCGCCACGATTTCTATCGCCCTGCGGCGATGGCGCGGTTCCGGGGTGTGGTGGCGGATGGCGCGGCGCAACTGATCGACGGCAAGATCGCCGCCCCTTCGGTGTTCCAGCAATCCAGCTTTCGCCAGATGGGGCAGGTCCCCCCCGGCCCCGACCGCGCCCATGTCGAAGGCGCGGCAGACCAGCCCTACGGCGTGCCGAATTTCCGCATCACCGGGCATCTCGCAGATCTGAGCGTGCCGGTCGGATTTTGGCGGTCGGTGGCGGCGTCGTTCAACGGGTTCTTTCTGGATACCTTCATCGACGAGATGGCCCATGCCGCGGGCACTGATCCGTTGCAGTTCCGCCTGATGCTGGCAGAACGTGAACATGCGCCATCCGCTGGCGTGATCCGTGCCGTGGGTGAGATGTGTGGCTGGACGGGCGAGACGCCCGCCAATATCGGGCGCGGTGTCGCGTTCTGCCATTCCTTCGGCACCGCCACCGCACAGGTGGTCGAGGTCGAGGATACAGGCCGCGGCATCCGCATCAACCACTGCTGGATCGCCTGCGATCCGGGCACAGCGCTTGATCCGTCGATCATCGAGGCGCAGATGGTGTCTGGCGCGATCTATGGCTTGTCAGCAGCGATGCTCGAAGAGGTGACCTTCACCGACGGGGCTGCCGATCAGGGCAATTTCACCGATTACGATGCGCTGCGGATGCATACGACACCGCGGTTCGATGTGCGCATTCTGGAAACCAGCGCGCATCTGGGCGGGATTGGTGAACCGGGCACGCCGCCTGCGATGCCGGCACTTGGCAACGCTCTGTTCGATCTGACAGGTGTCAGGGCGCGGGAATTGCCGCTGATCAAGACCTTTGATCTGATCTTGTGAACGGCCAGGAGGCAAAAATTTTCGGCGAAAATTTTTGGCGCGCCGAAATTTTTTGACAAAAAATTTCTACGCGGACAGCCAGTCCGCGTAGTCGCTGACCAGCAGATGGGTGGGCGGCACATCTTCCTCGATCTGCGCAAAACGCCCGATCGGCTCTCGGAAGATGTTGTCAGTCTCGTCGTCGTTGACGGTTGAAACCTCGCCGATCAGCACATCGCCCCCCTCGCCCCAAAAGGCATGCCAGTCGCCGGGCATCAGGGTCACGCTTTCGCCGGGGGCAAGGCGCAGTTTGTCGCCGGGGGCGAAGGCCCGCGTGATCCCGTCGCACATGACCACGCCACCCGCCGTTTCGTCGAAATGACCATCAGGGTCAGAGCCGTAAAGCTCGACGACCAGAGTCGCGCCACCACGGTTAATGATATCCTCGGCCTTGATGACATGGGTGTGCATCGGCGATAGCTGGTCCTGTTTCGAGATCAGCAGCTTTTCGGCATAGCACATGCCTCCGCCGCGCTGCAGGTCGGCCAGCCGCCCGTTGCGCAGGGTGAACAGGAACAGGCCCATCTGATCGTACCGCCCTGCGCCGTAATCGGTGATATCCCAGCCGCAGCGCGCGTCGATGACGGCGCGGGCATCGTTGGCGCGGGCTTTGAACTGGTCGGGCGACCAATAGGCAAAAGGTGGCAGGGTGAAGCCGTGCGACCGGATCATCTGATCCGCCTCGGCCATGATGTCATTGATGCGCGAACGTTTCATGCGCAAAGGCGTAATCGTTTACGAAACCTTGCGCAAGGCTCCTGCCGCCCAGTCGCGGCAGGCGTCGCCAAAGGCGGTGAACAGCGGGCGCGACACCGGATCGGCATCAGCGTTCCATTCGGGATGCCATTGCACCGACAGGGTGAAACCGGGCGCATCAGCGATATAGATCGCTTCTGGCGTGCCGTCGGGCGCGTGGCCGTCGACGATCACACGGGGGCCAGGTTGCTTGATCCCCTGCCCGTGCAACGTGTTGGTCATCACGCTGGGCGCTCCCATCAGCCGGTGGAACACGCCACCCGGGCGGAAGGTCACGGTATGGCGCAGGGCGAATTTCTCCTCCAGCGACCCGTCGGGGGGCATCCGGTGGTTGTCGCGTCCGGGCAGGTCACGGATTTCGGGGAAGAGCGTGCCGCCCATCGCGACATTGACCTCCTGAAACCCGCGGCAGATGCCAAGGATCGGCTGGCCGCGCGCGACACAGGCGCGGATCAGCGGCAGGGTCAGGCGGTCACGGTCGCGGTCGAATGAGCCATGGGCGGGGGTTTCCTCCTCGCCGTATTCCTCGGGATGGACGTTCGCCCGCGCGCCGGGGAAGACAAAACCGTCACAGATATCCAGCAAGGTATCGATACAAACCAGCCCCGGATGCGATGGCACGATCAGCGGCTGGCAGCCCGACACTTCGGCCAAGGCCTGCGCGTTCATCGTGCCGGCGGCATGGGCGGGGTATTCGTCATTGATCAGATAGCTATTGCCGATAATCCCGATCACTGGTCGGCGCATGTCATTCTCCTGCAGGGTTGCTCAGAAGATAGCCGTGCCGCGCACAAAGCGGAAGGGATGTCGCGCGCACAAGGGGGCATGCGCTGACGCACATGCCCACCAAAACGGCAGTTGGCCGCCCTGTCGCAGGGAAATCGGGCTTAGGCTTCGCCCGTCAGCCCTGCCGCTTCGATCCCCGCCATCGCCGCGATGACGTCATTGTCGGAGGTATCGCCTGTGACGCCGACGGCACCGATGACAGCACCTTTCTTGTCGCGCACCAGCACGCCACCCGGGACAGGCACGACCTGTCCGCCATAGACGCCGTTGATCGCGGCCATGAAAAACGGCTGCGCCTCGGCGCGGGCCATCTGCGCCTTGCCCGCCATGCCCAGCATGACCGATCCGTAAGCCTTGCCATGCGCGATCCCGAACCGGCCGGGCGATGCGCCGTCTTCGCGTTCAAACGCCTTCACATGGCCGCCCGCGTCCAGCACCACGACCGACAGCGGCTTCAGCCCCAGCTCGCGCCCTGTGGCCAGCGCCTTGCGAATAATCGTGCGGGCCTTGCTGATCGAAATCTCTGACATTTTCGTCTCCTTCGCGGGGGTCGCCGCCTTAGTGGTTGCGTTGCGCTTTCAGTTCCAGACGGCGCTGGTGCAGCACGGGTTCGGTATAGCCCGAAGGCTGTTCGCGCCCTTTGAACACCAGATCGCAGGCCGCTTGAAAGGCGATGCCGTTGAAATCGGGGGCCATGGGGCGATAGGCGGGGTCGCCTGCGTTCTGGTCATCCACGACGCGGGCCATTTTCTGCATCGCTTCCATCACCTGATCGCGGCCGACCACATCGTGATGCAGCCAGTTCGCCAGCGCCTGCGACGAGATCCGGCAGGTGGCGCGGTCTTCCATCAGGGCGACGTTGTTGATGTCGGGCACCTTGGAACAACCGACACCCTGATCGATCCAGCGGACGACATATCCAAGGATGCCTTGCGCGTTGTTTTCCACCTCGCGCATTTTCTGCGCCTCGGTCCAGCGCTGGTATTGCGCCAGCGGAATGTCGAGGATCGAGGACACATAAGCGCGCCGCCCGCCTTTGCGCAGCCGCGCCTGCACTGCCATCACGTCGATCTTGTGGTAATGCAGCGCGTGCAACGTCGCCGCTGTCGGGCTTGGCACCCAGGCGCAGTTCGCACCCGATTGCGGATGGCCGATTTTCTGTTCCAGCATCGCGGCCATCAGGTCGGGCATGGCCCACATCCCCTTGCCGATCTGGGCGCGCCCGGAAAATCCGCATTCCAGCCCGATATCGACGTTCTGATCCTCGTAGGCACCGATCCACTGCTTGCGCTTGATGAAATCCTTGCGGCTGAAGGGGCCTGCCTCCATCGAAGTGTGGATTTCATCGCCGGTGCGGTCCAGAAAGCCCGTGTTGATGAAAGCGACACGCGATTTCGCGGCGCGGATACATTCCTTGAGGTTGACGGTCGTGCGCCGTTCCTCGTCCATGATGCCGATCTTGACGGTGTGGCGCGGCAGGCCAAGCGCATCCTCGACATGCGCGAAAATGTCGTTGGTAAAGGCCACTTCTTCGGGGCCGTGCATCTTGGGTTTGACGACATAAACCGACCCATGCGCCGAATTGCCGCCATCTTGTTTGAGGTCGTGCAGCGCGATCAGCGTGGTGACCATCGCGTCCATCAACCCTTCGAACACTTCCTCGCCACCCTCATCAAGGATCGCGGGGTTGGTCATCAGATGGCCAACATTGCGAATCCAGAGGAGCGCGCGGCCTTTGAGCGTGATCTTGCCGCCATCCGCCGCGGTATAGTCACGGTCAGCGGCCAGTTTGCGGGTCATCGTCTTGCCGTTCTTGACCAGATCGGCGGTCAGGTCGCCCTTCATCAGGCCCAGCCAGTTGCCATAGGCCAACACCTTGTCCTCAGCATCAACGCAAGCGACCGAATCCTCGCAATCCATGATCGCGGAGACAGCACTTTCCAGCCGCACATCGGCCAACAGCGCCTGATCGCGGCTGCCGATGGGATGGGCGCGGTCGAACACCAGTTCGACATGCAAGCCATTGTTGACCAGCACCACCGCATCGGGGGCCTTGGGGTTGCCGCGATAACCCACGAATTTCGCAGGGTCACGCAGGGGCGCATCGTCGATCAGCAGCTGGCCGTCCTGCACGTGATAACGCGCGACATCGGCGTGGCTTTTGCCTTCGATGGGAAATGCCTCGTCCAGAAACACCCGCACGCGGGCGACGACGCGGGCGCCATGCCCGCGGTCATAGCCGCCCGAGGGTGGCTGCACGCCCATGGCATCGGTGCCGTAGAATGCGTCATAAAGGCTGCCCCAGCGCGCGTTGGCGGCATTCAGCGCAAAACGGGCATTGGTGATCGGCACGACAAGTTGGGGTCCGGGGATCTTGGCGATCTCGGGGTCCACGTTGGCGGTATCGATCTCGAAATCATCGCCTTCGGGGACAAGATAGCCGATGTCCTTGAGGAAGTTTTCATAGGCCACACGGTCATGGACCTTGCCGCGCTGCCCGACATGCCATGCGTCGATGGCCGACTGCAGATCATCGCGTTTTTGCAAAAGCGCGCGGTTGCGCGGCGTCATGGTGGCGACCAGACCAGCAAAACCCTTCCAGAAGGTGTCGGCGTCGATGCCAGTGCCGGGCAGCGCCTGCGTGTCGATAAACGCCGCCAGTTCGCTGGCGACCTGAAGCCCGTGTTTTGCAACGCGATCGGTCATGGCTGAAATTCCTTCTATCCCGGCATGCGGCGGCATACCTGTGCCTTGCATCACGAATTAGAACACAAGTTTCCGATAGGCAACAAGCGCGGGCCGATTCAGTTGCGCGTCCCGCGACACTTGTCTGAGCAATAGCGCACAGAGTCCCAGACCTTGGCCCATTTTTTGCGCCAGACGAACGGCCTGCCGCAGGTCGCGCAGGTCTTTTGGGGCAGATCGGATTTTTTGCGCATCTTGGGCATGGTCGGAACTTAGCCTCCGCAGGCCTAAATTCAACGCTAGACTCCTCGCAAAAAACAGCCGATTTCTCGCGTAGTTTATGACGACAGTCGCTTTTTTTCAAAAAAGGAACACTGTCGTGGAACCGTTACAGAACTCTGGTGTTTGGTGTCTTATGGAAGAGCGTATCACGCCATTGATTGCCGAGCGCGCGCCGTGGCTTTATGCGGACCGGCCCGGCACAGGTTACGTTCGCAGGGCCCTGCACGCCATGCTCGGCTACGAAAAGACCCTTCAAATCGCACGAAAACTCGAACATGCCGATGCAGCGCAGATCATGCAGGACATGGCGGACCGCCTTGCGCTGATGGTGCAAAGCAAGGGGCTTGGTAATTTGCCCGCCCATGGGCCTGCGCTGATCGTGGCGAACCATCCGACGGGAATCGCCGATGGAATCATCCTCAACCACCTGATCGCGCGCACACGACCCGATGCCTATTTCTTTGCCAACCGCGATATCCTGCGCGTGTTTCCGCAGATGGACAGCATGATCGCACCTGTTGAATGGCGCAAGGAACTACGCAGCCATGCTAAGACGCGCGAGACGATGAATTTTGTCCGTCAAGCGACCGAAGCCGGACGGCTTGGCGTGATCTTCCCGTCGGGGCGGCTGGCCAAACGGCGCTGGCTGTCGCTGCATGAACGGCCGTGGATGGCCTCGGCGGCGATGCTGGCGCGCAAATTCGACCTGCCGGTCATTCCGGTGAACATTCAGGCGCGCAATTCGGCGCTGTTCTATATTTTTGACCGCATCCACCCGACCCTGCGTGACATCACCCTGTTCCACGAGACACTGAACAAGGACCGCCAGCCGTTCATCGTGACCATGGGCGAGCCGATTTCCGCATCGGCCATTCCCCGCGACCCCGAGGAAGGCATCGCGCTGCTGCGCGCGGCGACGCTGGCCTTGGGCGGGGAATATGCGCCGGTGGTCAATCTGATTGCGACAACGCGCCCTTGGCTGTCCAAAGACGCGCCCAGCGCACCTTGAAGCGGGGCCCGCGTTCTTTTAGACATCGCGCAAACCTGCGCTTTTCGTTAAAGATCGTCAGGACCTGAACCAAGGATGCGTTGATGCTTGATCTGACCTATGACACCCCCGCCCCCAAAGTCATTTCCGGTGCGACCGGCGATTGGGAACTGGTGATCGGGCTCGAAGTCCATGCGCAGGTCGCCACCAATGCCAAATTGTTCTCCGGTGCCTCGACCCTGTTCGGTGCCGAACCCAACAGCAATGTGGCCTTTGTCGACGCGGGCATGCCCGGCATGTTGCCTGTCATCAACGAGGAATGCGTGGCCCAAGCCGTGCGCACGGGGCTGGGGCTGAAAGCGCAGATCAACCTTTTGTCGGCCTTTGACCGCAAGAACTATTTTTATCCCGACCTGCCGCAGGGCTATCAGATCAGCCAGCTCTATCACCCCATCGTGGGCGAAGGCGAAGTGCTGGTGGAAATGGGAAATGGCATCGCGCGCCGCGTGCGGATCGAACGCATCCATCTGGAACAGGATGCGGGCAAGTCGATCCATGACATGGACCCTGCAATGTCCTTTGTGGACCTGAACCGCACCGGCGTTGCATTGATGGAAATCGTCAGCCGCCCCGATATCCGCGGGCCAGAGGAAGCCGCCGCTTATGTGCTGAAACTGCGCCAGATCATGCGCTACTTGGGCACCTGCGACGGCAACATGCAAAACGGCAATCTGCGCGCCGATGTGAACGTGTCGGTCTGCCGTCCGGGCGATTACGAGCGTTATCAGGCGACGCAGGATTTCAGCCACCTTGGCACGCGCTGCGAGATCAAAAACATGAACTCCATGCGGTTCATCCAGATGGCCATTGATTACGAGGCCCGCCGCCAGATCGCCCTGCTGGAAGACGGCAAGTCTGTCACGCAGGAAACGCGGCTTTATGACCCCGACCGGAACGAGACACGCTCCATGCGGTCCAAGGAAGAAGCGCATGATTACCGCTATTTCCCCGACCCCGACCTGCTGCCCTTGGAGATCGAACAGGCGTGGGTTGATGACATTGCGGCCAAGCTGCCCGAACTGCCCGATGCGAAGAAAGCGCGGTTCATCGCGGATTTCGGCCTTTCGGAATATGACGCCTCTGTTCTGACCGCCGAAGAGGAAAACGCGAGCTTCTTTGAAAAGGTGGCCGAAGGCCGCGATGGCAAGCTGGCTGCCAACTGGGTGATCAACGAGCTTTTCGGCCGTCTGAAAAAGGACGACCGCGATATCACCGACAGCCCGATTTCCGCCGAACGTCTGGGCCAGATCATCGGGCTGATCAAATCCGACACGATTTCGGGCAAGATCGCCAAGGACGTGTTCGACATCGCCTATACCCAAGACCGCGACCCCGAAGAGATCGTGGAAACCGAAGGCATGAAACAGGTCACCGACACTGGCGCCATCGAAGCGGCGGTTGACGAGATCATCGCCGCCAACCCCGATCAGGTCGAAAAGGCCAAGGCCAATCCGAAACTGGCCGGCTGGTTCGTGGGTCAGGTGATGAAGGCGACAGGCGGCAAGGCCAATCCGGCGGCGGTCAACCAGATCGTCGCGGCACGGCTTGGGCTATAGGATGATTGGACATCCCCGCCGGTCTTGCTATGGTCCGGCACTGGATCAGGGAACAGCACGATGACATATGAATACAAGGTCATACCGGCCCCCATGCGCGGTACGAAAGCGCCCGGCGTCAAGTCGGCCGAGGATCGCTTTGCCCTGTCGCTGGAAACCGCGATGAACGATCTGGCGGCGGATGGCTGGGAATATATCCGCGCCGACACCCTGCCCTGCGAACAGCGCGAAGGGCTGATGAGCAAGACAACCGTTTATCAGAACATGCTGGTCTTCCGCCGCGCCAAGGTGGTCAACACCGCCCCCAAGATGAAACCGCAGCGTCCCGCACCTCCGGTGGCACCTCCTGCCGAGAAGGTGCAGAAAAAGGTCGTCGTTTCGGACGAGACCCCCAGCGCGCAGACAGCCGAAAAAGACTGATCAGCGCAGGTTGATCGCCAGCGCGTGAATCCGGCCCATCAGGTCAGGGCCAATGGCGGCATGGATAGCCCGGTGCCGCGCGATGCGCGACATATCATCCAGTGACGCGGCCTTGATCACGACACGCCAGTGGCTTTCGCCTGTCCCGTCGTCACCCGCATGGCCCGCGTGTTTGTGGCTTTCGTTGATCACATCCAGCGTCTGGGGGGCGAGCGTCATCAGTCTTGCGTGAATTTCAGCCTGCAATGCCATTATTTTCCCTCTGCCCTCTTCTCTCTGTCGCTCAGGGGTCTACAGTCTGTCGCCTGAGTCGGAAAGAAGAGATGCACCATGAAAAAAGACGACCCCTTCGGTTTCGATATGTCTGTATCGGGTTCCAAGAAAAAGAACCCGCGCGGGCGGCGTGGTATGTCGGGGGCGTCGGAAACATCAACACGCGTCTGCGATCATGAAGGCTGCTCGCTTGCCGCACCATTCCGCGCGCCCAAATCGCCCGATGTGCTGGATGATTATTTCTGGTTCTGTCAGGAACATGTCCGCGAATACAACCTGAAATGGAACTTCTTCGACACCACGTCAGAGGCCGAACTGGCAGCACAGATGGACAAGGACCGCGTCTGGGACCGTCCCACCAAGCCGTTCAAGCGGTCGGTGGAAGAGCGTGCATGGGCGCGGCTTGGCGTGGATGACCCGCATCAGGTGCTTGGGGCCAATGCCACGCGCAACCCTGGCCGTGGCGCCGCTGTCGGGCGCAAGCTG
This sequence comes from Yoonia sp. 72, assembly GCF_034652275.1. NCBI lineage: Bacteria > Pseudomonadati > Pseudomonadota > Alphaproteobacteria > Rhodobacterales > Paracoccaceae > Yoonia > Yoonia sp. 72. Next base: position 952,855 of record NZ_JAXIWG010000001.1, read on the forward strand.
CCCCCGACCGAACGCCGCGCCATCGAGATCTTGGAAGCGAAAGATAACTGGTCCAAGCAGGAAATCCGCAAGGCCTATAAATCGCTGATCAAGGTGCTGCATCCCGACATGAACGGTGGTGACCGCAGCCAGGAAGAACAGCTGTCCGAGGTCGTGTGGGCCTGGGACCAGATCAAGGTCAGCCGCAACTTCCGCGACGCGGACTAGTCACTTGCGATAGAAATAGGCCTGCGACAGCGGGCTGAGCGAGGATTGCGCCTGTTGTTCCTGTTTCGACAGGATCGCCAGCCTTCTGCGTTCGGCCTGCGACAGAACGGCATGCGCCACACCCACACCGCCGCACCACAGCACGGCCCACAACGGGTTTGCGATGAACGCGGACAGAACGACGAACGGGGCATAATAGGTGCCGTAGACGGGCATGATGAGGCTGCCGCCGATCAGCGCGGCCAAAATGGCCATGACCAGCGCGCCAAAGCACGCCCTGATGGCCCCCAGCACACCGGGCATCCCCAGCCAGCCGCGCGCGATCACCATCGCAGCAAGCCCGGCAAGTGCGCCCGCTAGGATCATCCACGCGTCATAGACCCCGATTGTGCCTGCAACATTTGGCCACAAGGCCGCGCCCGACATGACCAGATACCCGACAACACCCGTCACGCCAGTGACGCCGGCATAAGCCGACAAGGTGGTTTTCGTATCTGGCGCCACAAGGGACGCTTTCGATATGCGCGCCGACATTGCGCTACTCCTGAAACAACGACACTCTTGAAATGCGTAAGCCGTCAAAACCTGCGACGAACACGCCGACAAAGCCGACAGCCTTCGCGCAACATTCTTACAATGTGACATGGTTAAAAGCAACGATTCCAGCGTTGCTGCGGCTGTGGCGGACTGGCGCAGCATGCAACTGACCTGATCCCGCCCTACGGGGTGGCGCTTGCCGTGGGCTGCGTTATGTTGCATGCGAGATTTGATTGCGACCTATCAACCGAAAAGGCAAGGCACATGGCCGACGGCACCACAGACATGCATGCGAAACCGACCGAAGACATCTCCGTCAAGGACGTGTTTGGCATCGACAGCGACATGAAGATCAAGGGGTTCGCCGAACGCAGTGACCGCGTGCCCGAGATCGATAGCACCTACAAGTTCGATCCCGAGACGACTTTGGCGATCCTTGCAGGTTTCGGCTATAACCGCCGCGTGATGATTCAAGGCTATCACGGCACCGGCAAATCAACACATATCGAACAGGTGGCCGCACGGCTGAACTGGCCTTGCGTGCGGGTGAACCTTGACAGCCACATCAGCCGGATCGACCTGATCGGCAAGGATGCGATCAAGCTGCGCGACGGCGTGCAGGTCACCGAATTCCACGAAGGCATCCTGCCTTGGGCCTTGCGCAACCCCGTCGCCATTGTGTTCGACGAATATGACGCAGGCCGCGCGGATGTGATGTTCGTGATCCAGCGCGTGCTGGAAACCGACGGCAAGCTGACGCTGATGGACCAGAACGAGATCATCACGCCCAACCCCTATTTCCGCCTGTTCGCCACCGCGAACACCGTGGGTCTGGGGGATACTACGGGGCTGTATCACGGCACCCAGCAGATCAACCAGGCGCAGATGGACCGCTGGTCGATGGTGGTGACACTGAACTATCTGTCGCATGACGCCGAGGCCGCGATCGTGCTGTCCAAGTCACCGCATTACAACACCGAAAAAGGCCGCCGGATCATCAGCCAGATGGTCACTGTCGCAGACCTCACACGGACAGCCTTTATGAACGGCGATCTGAGCACGGTGATGTCGCCGCGCACAGTGCTGGCCTGGGCGGAAAATGCGCGGATCTTTGGCAATGTGGGCTATGCGTTCCGGCTGTCGTTCCTGAACAAATGCGACGAATTGGAACGCCAGACGGTAGCGGAGTTCTATCAGCGCTGTTTCGACGAGGAACTGCCGGAAAGTGCGGCAAGCCTGAGCTTGCGGTAAAAAAACAGGCCGGGGAAAACCCCGGCCTACGGAGGTGATGAAGGTCGGGGTTCTCCCCGACCTTTTGCGTTCAGCCGCGTGCGGCTTTGGTCGCATTCGCCCACCAGACGATATCGTCCAGCGTAGCGTTGACCGATGGCATCAGGTGATCGGCGATGGTGTCGATCTCGGCATTGGCGCCCAGCGGGTGCACCCCGAAGAAATCGCCGCCACCGATGTGGACCGCGTTGCGCACGGGCACCATCTGCAATTCCACGGCGATGTTGCGCAGGTGTTCCAGCGCGCGTGTGCCGCCGACCGAACCGTAAGCGATGGCCGACATCGGCTTGCGGTTCCATTCGTTATAGGCCTGATCGAGCGCGTTCTTCAGCGCGCCGGTGATCGAGCGGTTGTATTCGGCGACAACAAAGATGTAGCCGTCGAATTCGCCGATCTTCTGCTGCCATTTCACGGCGCGTTCGTCGCTGGATGGCATCCAGAGGTTGCTGGCGGCTTCGTCGAACAGCGGCAGGTCGAAGTCGCGCAGATCGACCAGTTCCACATCCATATCGGTGCGGGCCTGAGCCTGTTTCAGCATCCATGCGGCGGGTTTATCGGCAAAGCGGGTGGCGCGGGTCGATCCGATGATCAAAGCGATCTTTGGTTTCGTGGTCATGTCATCTCTCCAGAATGGGGTATGCGATGGACAGTAGATGCGACATGATGCGTTTTGTTGCTACGGGCACCACGGCGCAGGGTCTGTGCAAAAATACGCAAGGCGCGCAGGCCCCCTTGCCCCTGCCCTGATCCGGTGGTTTATCTTTGGCATGCAAAAACCATCCGACAATCCCGCCGATCCGTTCAAAAAGGCGCTGGCCGAAGCGACCAAGGTCATGGCCGACGATCCCGATCTATCGGTGACGTTCTCGGTCGATCCATCCGGCCAGACGGCGGATACGATGCGCCTGCCGCAGGTCTCGCGCCGTATGACCCGTGACGAGGTGTTGTTGGCGCGCGGCACGGCGGACAGTTTCGCGCTGCGCCACAGGTTCCACGACGCCGCCACCGCCGCGCGCTATATGCCCCAAGGCCAGATGGCGCGCGATCTTTACGACGCGATGGAAACCGCCCGGATCGAGGCTGTCGGCGCGCAATACATGCCCGGCACTGCCGGAAACATCGACGCCAAGATCGGCAACGACGCCAAGCGCAAGGGCTATGACCAGATCACCCAGGCCTCGGACGCGCCTTTGGCGGTCGCAGCGGGCTATCTGATCCGGCATCTGGCGACAGGGCGCGACCTGCCTGCGGGGGCGGATAATGTCATGCAGCTGTGGCGCGGGTTCATCGAGGATCATTGCGGCGGCACGCTTGAAAACCTCAACGCCACGCTGAACGACCAGAAAGAATTCGCCCGCTTCGCGCGGCAGCTGATTTCCGATCTGGGCTATGGCGACCAGCTGGGCGACGACCCCGACCAGCTCGACGACGATCAGGACGAGGCCGCCGAGGACGGCAGCGACGATCAGGACGAACCCGACAGCAGCGGCGACGATGACGGCGACAGCGAGGAGGCCGAAGCCAGCCCCGAACAAAGTCAGGAAAGCCAGCAGGACGCCAAACAGGCGCAGGTCAGCATGGACGACCAGGCCGATGCCGAAATGGGCGAAGAGGTCGAGATGCCCGAAGGCGAGGCCCCGATGGACCCGCCGCAACCTGCGCCCGTGTCGGACGCCGACCCCGATTACAAGGTCGCCTATACCGCCTTTGATGAAGAGATCGGCGCGCAGGATCTGGCCGAACCGGTCGAGCTGGAACGGCTGCGCGCCTATCTGGACCAGCAGCTTGAACCACTGAAAGGGGCCGTGTCGCGGCTGGCCAACAAACTACAACGCCGCTTGCAAGCGCAGCAGAACCGGTCGTGGGAATTCGACCGCGAAGAGGGTATCCTCGACGCCGGACGCCTTGCGCGTGTTGTGGCCTCGCCCACCACGCCGCTCAGCTTCAAGGTCGAAAAAGACACCGATTTCCGCGACACGGTGGTGACGCTGCTCTTGGACAATTCCGGCTCAATGCGCGGCCGCCCCATTTCCATTGCCGCGATCTGTGCGGATGTGATGGCGCGCACGCTGGAGCGGTGCGATGTGAAGGTGGAAATCCTCGGGTTCACCACCAAGGCGTGGAAAGGCGGCCAAAGCCGCGAGAAATGGCTGGCCGATGGCCGCCCCGCGACTCCCGGCCGTCTGAACGATCTGCGCCATATCATCTATAAATCCGCCGATGCGCCCTGGCGGCGGACGCGGCCCAACCTCGGGCTGATGATGAAGGAAGGGTTGCTCAAGGAAAACATCGATGGCGAGGCGCTGGAATGGGCGCACCGCCGGATCACCGCGCGCTATGAGCAGCGCAAGGTCCTGATGGTGATTTCCGACGGCGCGCCGGTCGATGACAGCACCTTGTCGGTGAACCCCGCCAATTATCTGGAAAAACACCTGCGCGACGTGATCGCGATGATCGAACGCCGCCGCGCGGTCGAACTTGTCGCGATCGGGATCGGCCATGACGTGACGCGCTATTACGAACGCGCGGTGACCATCACCGATGTCGAGCAACTGGCGGGGGCGATGACCGAACAGCTTGCGAGCCTTTTCGACAATGATCCGCGCAAAAGGGCGCGCGTCTTGGGGATGCGCAAGGTCGGCTGATCCGGTTCTGGCGAACCGGAGGCCTTCGGCGAGAGTATTTTTGGAAAAAAGAAGTGGGGGCGCGATGTTCCAGAGTTTCGAAGCCCAATCGAGCCCTGATCAGGGGCCAGCGCGGCTGGCTGATCTGCGGGCAGAGATGCAGGCCGTGGGTGTGGATGCTTTCCTTGTGCCGCGCGCCGATGCGCATCAGGGGGAATATGTGGCGGCCCGCGATGCGCGGCTGCGCTGGTTGACGGGGTTTTCCGGCTCGGCAGGGTTTTGCGTGGCGTTGCAGGATCGCGCGGGCGTGTTCATCGACGGGCGCTATCGTGTGCAGGTGCTGTCAGAGGTGGCAGACTGCTACACGCCCGTCCATTGGCCCGAGGTGCAACTGGCAGACTGGTTGAAAGAGGCGCGCCCTGCGGGCGGTGTGCTGGGCTATGACGCCTGGCTGCACACGGTGGACGAGATCGCAAAGCTGCGCGCGGCCTTGCCCGCATGGCAGCTGCGCGCGGTGGACAATCTGGTAGACGGGATCTGGCAGGACCAGCCTGCCCCGCCGGATGCGCCTTTCACAGTGCAACCGCTGGAACTTGCAGGCGAGGATCATGCCGCCAAACGCACGCGGCTGGCGGCGGCGCTGGGGGCGGATGCCTGCGTGCTGACCTTGCCTGATTCCATCGCCTGGCTTTTGAATATGCGTGGCAGCGACATTCCCCTCAATCCGGTGCCGCAGGGCTTTGCCATTCTGCACCGCACGGGGGCGGTTACCCTCTTCGCGGGTGCAGGCAAGGCAGACGGGATCGTGGACCATCTGGGCCCTGACGTGACCTTGCGCGATGTGGCGGATTTCCTGCCTGTCTTGCAGGGCATGACCGGCACGGTGCAGATCGACCCCAAGACCTGCCCCGATCTGGTGGCCAGCACGCTGGCGGGGGCGCAGGTCGTGCATGCGCCTGACCCTTGCATCCTGCCCAAGGCCTGCAAGAACGCAACCGAGATCGTAGGCGCGCGCGCGGCCCATGACCGCGACGCTGTGGCGATGGTGCGGTTTCTGGCCTGGCTTGATGCCACGGCCCCCACGGGCGGGTTGACCGAGATTGACGTCGTGCGCGCGCTGGAAGGGTTCCGGCGCGAGACCAATGCGCTGCGCGACATCAGTTTCGAGACGATCTGCGGGTCCGGCCCCAATGGCGCCATCGTGCATTACCGCGTGAGCGAGGCGAGCAACCGCTCCCTGCGGCAGGACGAATTGCTGCTGGTGGACAGCGGCGGGCAGTATCAGGACGGCACCACCGATATCACCCGCACGATCGCCATCGGCACACCGAACGCCACGCACCGCGCCTGTTATACCCGCGTGTTGCAGGGGATGATCGCGGTCAGCCGCATCCGGTTTCCACGGGGCGTGGGCGGGCAGCATCTGGATGCGCTGGCGCGCGCGCCTTTGTGGCTGGCGGGGATGGATTACGATCACGGCACGGGGCATGGCGTGGGCAGCTACCTGAGCGTGCATGAAGGCCCGCAGGGGATTTCGCGCCGGTCCGAGGTTGCCTTGCAAGAGGGCATGATCCTGTCGAACGAGCCGGGCTATTACCGCCCCGGCGATTTCGGCATCCGCATCGAGAACCTGATCGTCACGGTGAAGGCCCCGCCCCTGCCCGGTGCGGATGCACGCGACATGCTGGCCTTCGAGACGCTGACGCATGTGCCGTTCGACCGTCGCCTCATTGACAGCGATCTGTTGACGGGCGCAGAACGGGACTGGATTGATCGCTATCATGCCGATACGTTGGCGCTTGTTGGCCCGCGCGTTGATCAAGCTACTTCTGCATGGCTGGTGGCCGCCTGCGCGCCTTTGTAACCCGAAATTCTTGTCCCCGAAGGATCGTTTCATGTCTGATCACATCACAATTCGCCCTGCGACCGGCACATGGGTCGTGCGCGCCGGTGGCGCGGTGCTTGGCGAATCCACCCAAGCGCTGGAACTGGTCGAAGGGGATTATCCGCCCGTCATCTATTTTCCGCGCGCCGACATCGCCATGGCGTTTCTGGAACCTTCGGATACGACATCGACCTGTCCGCACAAAGGCAGCGCGTCCTATTACGGGATCGCCGCGAAAAGCGGGCTGATCGCGGATGCCGTCTGGTCCTATGAAGACCCCAAGCCTGCCGTTGCCGCGATCAAAGGCTATCTGGCGTTTTACAAAAGCAAGGTCGCGGTCGAGGAAGTCTAGGAATGTTCCTCGGCGGCGGTGTCCGATAGCGCGCGGTTCATCGCGCGCAGGGCATCGATCTGGTAAAGCACGCCCAGTAAGGCGGGGCGGTCGGCATTTTCCGCAAGCGCCACAATGGGCAGGAACGCTTCGCCACTACGGTCGAACAGGGGCATCGCCTGTTCCAGCGTCGCTTTGCGGTCAAGAAAAAGGCCCTGCTGGATCAAGGATTTGCAGCCATCCTCGGGCGCGGGGCGCAGATGGGCTATGACGGGGATCGTGGCCAGCAGATAGGCTTGCGGTCCCGCCGCCAGATGCACGCCGCGGCGTTCGAGCTGGGTCAGAAAGAACGACCGGTCCACCAGCCGCGAGGCAAGCGCGGTGGACAGCGACACTGCGACCATCACCGCCAGCCCTGTCTGCCAGTCGCCTGTCAGTTCGAACACGATCAGCGTGGTCGAAATCGGCGCGCCCAGCACGGCCGCCGCCACGGCCCCCATGCCTGCCAGCGCATACAGCGACCCTTCTCCGGACACGTTGGGAAACACGGATGTCGCGATCAGGCCAAAGGCCAGCCCCGTCAGCGCCCCGATCATCAAGGATGGCGAAAACACACCCCCGCCCATCCGCCCCCCGATGGTGATCGCGACAGCCAGCACCTTGAGCGCGACAAAGACGATCGCCTCGTGCAGCAACAGCGATCCGGTCAGGGCGGCCGTCGTCGTTTCATAGCCAACGCCGATGATATGGGGAAACCAGATCGCCAGACCGCCGAGCATCGCGCCGGCCACCGCCGGGCGCAGATAACGCGGCAGACGCAGGAAGGTCTGGACGAAATTGGCAAAATCCTCGGCCCAGAAGATGGATTTCATCAGCACGACGGCGACAAGGCCGCAGACCAGCCCGAGGATAAGGAAGGCGGGCAGTTCCACATAGAAGGCCAGCGCATTCTGGACCGGCAGCACGAATTCGGCCACATCGCCGAACACGGTCCGGTTGATGACGGTTCCCACGGCGGATGCGATGACGATAGGCGCAAAGGCATGGACCGCAAAGTGGCGCAGCACCACCTCAAGCGCGAACAAGGCCCCCGCGATGGGCGCGTTGAAGCTGGCCGATACGGCTGCGGCGACCGCACAGCCCAGCAGATCGCGCCCTGTGATTCCGCTCGCCTTGATCCAGCGGCAAACGATGGTGGACAGAACCGCAGCCAGATGCACCACGGGGCCTTCGCGCCCGCTCGACCCGCCAGTCGAAAGCGTGATCAGCGAGGCGGCAGCCGAGGCCAGCCCGCGCCGCACCTCGACCCGCCCACGCGCAAGGGCCGCGCCTTCGATCACATCCGCGACGGACCGCACACGGCCATCATCGGTAAACCGGTGCAGGATCAGCCCCACAACAAGGCCGCCGCAGATCGGGACGGCCAGAACATGATACCATGCAAGACCGGCCGCGACCGTGTGCAGTTTCAGAAAATCATCCGTGCCATAGACGCTGGACTGGATCAGCGAAATCCCCAACCGGAAGAGTACGGCCGCCCCTCCTGCGGCGATGCCGATGGCCAGCGCGATGAACCAGAACTGTATCTGGGTCGGCCCTTTCGTTTTGATCACCTGCAGCGCGTCGCGGCTGGCCAATCGCAGGCGGGCAATGCCTTGGTCGAAGGTAGATCTGACGGATGCGCGCATCTGATGTCCGCTGTCTAGGAGGTTTGCCCGCCGACCGGACGTTGCCGTTCGGTGATAGTGATAACTTGACGACAGCGCCGGTCCAACCCCCGATATGGCCGCGCGCGCCGGCACCACAGCGGGGAGGTCAGTCCGCAGGTCTGTACTTTCGTCTAGGTTGCCTAGATCGTTACCGGACTGTTAATTTGCCCTCAAGAGCCTGGCTCTTGTGTTGTAGAGGGTGTGCTGGGACAGATCGGTTTTGTGACTGGGCTGCCCGGATTTAAGGGATCGGACGTTTGCGTCCGGTTTCACGTAATAGCTTTGACTGTTCCGGAGGTGAGTGGCCGGGGTGGCAAATGTGAATGAGTGGGTACGGTAACCCGTATGGTCTGGGGGTAGTGTCGCTGGCATGGTCACATGACAGTTAGCGCTGCCCCTAATTTTTTCAGGCTCTTATCAAGGCTTTCGCCGCTTCGCGCGCCGCCTCGGTGATCGTGTCGCCCGACAGCATCCGCGCGATTTCGTCGATCCGCGCGCCAGCATCCAGCGGCACAACCGTTGATAGTGTCGCGTCCGCATGCTGGTGTTTTTCCACGCGCCAATGATGCCCGCCCAAGGCTGCGACCTGCGGCGAATGGGTCACGACCAGCACCTGCCCGCCCCGTGCCAGTTCGGCCAGCCGCCGCCCCACGGCATCGGCCGTCGCCCCGCCGACGCCACGGTCGATTTCATCGAAAATCATCGTCAGACCGTCAGCGCCTTGGGTCAGGCAGACCTTGAGCGCCAGAAGAAACCGGCTGAGTTCACCGCCAGAAGCGATCTTGTTGATCGGGCCGGTCGGCGCACCGGGGTTGGTCGCGACGGTGAAGGCCACGTTGTCGATCCCTTCAGGGCCGGGGTCGGCCTGGGTGATTTCGGTCGTGAACACGGCGCGTTCCATCTTGAGCGGGGCGAGTTCAGCCGCCATCGCCGCATCAAGGCGCTGCGCCGCCGCCTGCCGCTTGGCGCGCAGGTCTGCCGCCGCCGCGTCATAGCCTGCCTGTGCGGCCTGCACCTGCCCTGCCAGCGCCTGCAGATCGCCTGATGATCCATCCAGCACGGCAAGCCGTCCGCGCAGATCATCGGCAAAACCGCGCAGATCGTCGGGCAGTACGTCATGTTTGCGCGCCAGACCCCGGATGGCGAACAGCCGCTCCTCGGTCTGTTCCAGCGCGTAAGGATCGAATGTCAGTGCATCAAGACAGGTTTCGATCCCGCGTTGCGCATCGTCCAGCGCCAGCATCATCGCCTCGATCGCGGTCAGCGCGGCATCAAGCTGCCCTTCGGCCTTGTCGGCGGCCCCCTGCAGCCAGCGCGACGCATCATTGATCAGCCCTTCGGCGCCTTGCAGGCCCAGTGCCTCATGCGCGCGGGCGATGTCGGTGCGGATCTTTTCGGCGCCCTGCATCAGACGGCGCTGCGCATCAAGCGTCGCCTCCTCGCCCGCCTCGGGCGAGAGCGCGTCAAGCTCGGCCACGGCATGGCGCAGGTAATCTTCCTCGGCGCGGGTTTCGGCGACCTTGGCTTCGGCGGCGGCCAGCGCCTTGCGCGCGGCGGACAGCGCACGCCAAGCGGCCTGTGTGGCGGCCAGTTCACCTTCCGCGCCCGCGAAAGCATCGAGCATCTGGCGATGCCCGCGGGGGTTCAAGAGGCCTCGATCATCATGCTGGCCATGCAGTTCGACCAGTGTTTCGGACAAGGCCCGCAGCACATCGCCACTGACGCGGCGGTCGTTGACCCAAGCGGTCTTGCGCCCGTCGCGGGTGTTGATGCGGCGCAGGATCAGCTCATCCTCGACCTCGAGCCCCGCATCCTGCAGGATCGCGCGGGCCGGATGATCGGCGGTCAGGTCGAACCATGCCGTAACCTCGCCCTGTTCGGCGCCTTGGCGGACCAGTTCGGCACGTCCGCGCCAGCCCAGCACAAAGCCCAGCGAATCAAGCAGGATCGACTTGCCCGCGCCGGTTTCGCCTGTCAGCACGTTCAGCCCGGGCTGGAACGCCAGTTCCAGCCGGTCGATGATCAGCATGTCCCTGATGTCTAAGCCGCGCAGCATGTCGCACCCCGAAGGGCGGGAAAACCCCCGCCGTGGTTAGAGCCACTCACCCCGGATCACCTGCCGATAGATCGACGCCAGCCAGTTGTCGCCCGCCGACTCTGCGGCAAGGCCACGGCCCGTCAGCAAGGCAAAGCTTGCCGCGTACCATTCGCTGGACTGGTAGTTATAGCCAAGGATGGCACCCGCCGTCTGCGCCTCTTGGGTCAGGCCCAGCGACAGATAGGTTTCCACCAATCGGTGCAAGGCTTCGGGCGTGTGGGTCGTGGTCTGGAAATCCTCGACCACGGTGCGGAAACGGTTTGCGGCGGCGGCGTAATTCGCGCGCTTGAGATAGTAACGCCCGATTTCCATTTCCTTGGCAGCCAGCTGGTCAAAGGCCAGATCAAATTTCGCAACCGAGGCGGCCGCATATTCGCTGTCGGGATAGGTTTCGATCACGCGACGCAAGGCTTGCAACGCCTGAAAGGTCAGACCCTGATCGCGCCCGATATCGGAAATCTGGTCGTAATAGGACAAGGCCAACAGGTAGGCGGCATACGGCGCATCCTGTTCAGCAGGGTAGAAATCAAGGAAACGCTGGGCGGCGGCGCGGCTGTTGGGATAGTCGCGGTCGCGGTGATACGCGAAGGCCTGCATGATCAGCGCGCGCTGCGCGAGCTCGGAATAGGGATAAAGACGTTCGATCTCGCCAAAGGTGAAGGCGGCATCATCGGGATTTCCCGCCTCGATCTGGCGTTCGCCCAGTTCAAAGATCTGTTGTGCGTTCAGGTCTTCCAGCGGGACATTGCTGCCCCCGCCGCCGCAAGCCACCAGCAACATCAGGGCGGCAACCGCGCCCAGAACGCGTTTGTTTTTCATGTTGCTTGTCACGTCTGCTGTCCTCTTGCCTGACTGCCGCCGCACGGCACGCGGCGCACTGCGGTCCCGAAGGGGTCTAGCATACAAAATTCGGGGGCAAAATGCCTTTTGATCCCCGTGCGATCAACACGGCGACAACTGGTGTCAGGCAACCGCCACCAGATCGGCCTGACTGACACCCACACCGGGCAGACGGGCTGCAATATTGCTGTCGCAGCGTACAAAGCGCCAAGCGTCCGGCTGTGCAAACAAAGCGCGCAGCAGCATGTTCGTCATCGCATGCCCCGCACGCGACCCTGTATAGCGCCCCAGAATTGGCGCACCGGCCGTGTAAAGGTCGCCCAAGGCATCCAGCATCTTGTGGCGCACAGCCTCGTCCGGGTGGCGCAGGCCACCGGGGGTCAGGATCTTGTCGCCATCGACCACCACCGCGTTGTCGATGGTTCCGCCAAGGGCAAGGCCCTGCGCGCGCATCGCCTCTACGTCGGACGACCGGCAGAATGTGCGGCTGTCGCACAATTCACGCACAAAAGCGCCATTGGCCATGTTCAGCGTCTTGTGCTGGCGACCGATTGCCGCGTCAGCGAAATCAATCTCGAAATCGATCTGCAAGGTCGTCGCCGGGCTGAGCGTTGCAGTCGCCGCACCTTGGGTCACGGAGATCTCGCGCAGAACCTCGATCGCTTGCAGAGGTGCGGCGTCGCTGTGCAATCCGGTTGCGACGATCCCGCGCACGAAGGCTGCGGCACTGCCATCAAGGATCGGCACTTCGGCAGCATCGACATCGACCAGCGCGTTGTGCACGCCACACCCAGCCAAAGCGGCCATCAAATGTTCGATCGTGGACACGGATACGCCATCCGCATTCGCCAACCGCGTGTTCAGTGGCGAGACAATGACATTCTGCCACAACGCGGGGATCACCGGGCTGCCTGCCAGATCGACACGCCGGAACGCGATACCGGCCCCTGCCGGTGCAGGACGCAGCACAACGCGCGCAGGCACGCCGGTGTGCAGGCCGACACCTTCAAAGACGATGGGGGATTTTACGGTATTCTGCACCTGAGAGAGCCATCTTCGCCGTTCATGATTATCACCAATCTAGGTAGTGTGCAGGTGCAGCATGCTCAATTCACTCTTTGCGACGGACTGAAACATCGTGATTCACTGGCGTGTTTCCGCCTCAACCCCCTGATAAAAAACAAAAAGGCCGCATCGCTGCGGCCTTTTTTTCCGTATGTAACCGCCATGTAACAGCGGCGGATCGCGTGATCAGTTGGCCTGACGGCGCAAGAAAGCGGGGATTTCGATTCGATCCTGATCGCCTTCGGCCTCTTGCTCGGGACGCAGCGCGGTGACTTGCGGCTGCGTGCGCGAAGGCTGCGGCGCGGGGGCTTCGGCCTGCGCACCGGTCATGCGATTGATCAGCGAATTGATCCCGAAACGCTGCTTTTCCGGCTCTGGCGCACGGGCGGCGGGGCGCTGCTGTTCGGCAGGCTTCGGCGCGCGGTTGACGGCGGCCTGCAAGCGGGCCAGCGCCTCTGGCGACGGGGTGCCGGGTGCGGGCGCGCGGGGTGCGACGAAGGTGTCGGCATCCGACAGCGTCGGTTCAGGGCGCGGCGTGTAGGCTGGTGGCGGCAGATCGTCTGCGGCGCGCGTCTGCGCAACGGGTGCTTCGCGGCGTGGCTCGAAGGCAGGGGCAGGTTCCTGCTCGAAATCCTCGAACAGGCTTGGTTCCTGCCGTGCGGGAGCAGCAGCAACGCGTTCGGCAGCAACAGGCGCAGGCGCCGGTGCTGGCGCTGCCGGGGCCTGATGGGCCTGCGGCAGTGGCGCGGACATCGACCGGCGCGGTGTCGCATCCTCGGCGCGCTTGGCCTTGGCGTCGATGCCGGTGGCGACGACGGACACGCGCATGCGCCCTTCCATGCTGGTGTCCAGCGTGGAACCGACGATGATATTCGCCTCGGGATCGACCTTTTCGCGGATCTTGTTGGCGGCTTCGTCCAGTTCGAACAGCGTCAGGTCATAGCCGCCGGTGATGTTGATCAACACGCCGCGCGCGCCTTCGAGGCTGATTTCGTCCAGAAGCGGGTTCGCGATGGCCTTTTCGGCGGCCTGAATGGCGCGGTTCTCGCCTTCGGCCTCGCCGGTGCCCATCATGGCCTTGCCCATCTCGTCCATCACGGCACGCACGTCCGCAAAGTCGAGGTTGATGAGGCCCGGACGGACCATCAGGTCGGTCACACCCTTGACGCCCTGATACAGCACGTCGTCCGCCAGCGCGAAGGCTTCGGTGAAGGTGGTGTTTTCATTGGCCAGACGGAACAGGTTCTGGTTGGGGATGATGATCAGCGTATCGACGACCTTTTGCAGGGCTTCGATGCCGTCATCGGCCTGACGCATGCGTTTGCCGCCTTCGAACTGGAAGGGTTTGGTCACAACGCCGACGGTCAGCACACCCAGTTCGCGCGCAGCCTGCGCGATGATCGGGGCAGCCCCCGTCCCGGTGCCGCCGCCCATACCGGCGGTGATGAAACACATGTGCGCGCCGGCCAGATGGTCGACGATCTGTTCGATGCTTTCCTCGGCAGCGGCCGCACCCACGCTGGCACGCGCACCGGCACCCAGACCTTCGGTCACTTTCAGACCCATCTGGATTTTCGAGGTCGCCCGCGATTGCGCCAGCGCCTGCGCGTCCGTGTTGGCCACAACGAATTCAACCCCGTCGAGTTGCTTCTCGATCATGTTGTTGACTGCGTTGCCACCAGCGCCGCCGACGCCGAAAACGGTGATGCGCGGCTTCAGTTCGTCGTGCCCGGGAAGGGAAAGGTTCAGTGTCATAACTCTGTCCGCCTGTTTTTGTTTTAGCCCGTCCCACCGGGCGACTGCTGCCAATTAACCCCTAGCATAGCCTTCTGGTGCCGAAAGGTCACGGAAAAAACACAAAATGGCTACCAAATCTTGACGGATATTTCATCTTTTCCGCTCGATATCGACCGATCGGCAAGATGTTGCGCATCACCAGTTGTCCCTGAACCATTTGACGGCCCGTTTCAGCGACCGTGCCGGATAGCGGTCGGCGGGAATTTCGAAATCCCACCATTCGTCCTGCGGGTTGGCTGCAAACAGCGACAGCCCGACAGCCCCCGAAAACGCGGGGCCGATCGCGGCCTGCGGCAGGCCCTGCACCCGCAAGGGGCGGCCCAGACGCACCTGCTGGCCCAAAATCTTGCTGGCCAGCCCGTCAAGACCGGGGATCTGGCTGCCGCCACCTGTCAGCACGATCTGCTGGCTGGGCAAATGCTCGAACCCGGCCGCATCCAGACGGGCGCGCACCTCTTCGAGGATCTCCTCGACACGCGGGCGCATGATGCCGATCAGCTCGGCGCGGCTGACGGTGCGGCGGTCGCGTTCCCAATCGCCGGTGTCGCCGCCGATCTCGATCATCTCGCGGTCGTCCATGCCGGTGGCGACGACACCGCCATAGAAGGTTTTGATCCGTTCGGCGGTGGCGGCGGGAATCTGCAACCCCATCGAGATGTCAGAGGTGACGTTGTCGCCCCCCATGCGCACGGAATCCGCATAGATCATGTGCTTTTTCATAAAGACCGAAATGCCGGTGGATCCGCCCCCCAGATCGACACAGGCAGCACCCAGTTCCTGTTCATCCTCGACCAGCGTGGACATGCCCGACACATAAGCCGAAGACGCTAGCCCCGCGAGTTCGAGATCACAGCGCTTGATGCAGTAAAAGATGTTCTGGATCGCGGCCGCATCGACTGTCAGCATATGCATGTCGGTTGTCAGCCGGTTGCCCATCTGCCCGCGCGGATCGGCAAGGCCGGAACGGTTGTCGAGCGCGAAGTTGACGGGCTGGGCATGCAGCACTTCGCGGTCAGACCCGTAGTCGGGCACATCGCAATTGGCCATGACCTGGCTGATATCCTGTTCGGTGACGGTGCCGCCCGATACGTCCAGTTCACCGGCAAGGCCGTAGGACCGCGGGCGCGCGCCGGACAGGCAGGCGATGACGTGATCGACGCGGACATTGGCCATTTTCTGCGCGGCCTGCACCGCCGTGCGGATCGCGCGTTCGGTTTCCTGCATCGCATCGACTTCGCCGTAGCGGACACCGCGCGAGCGCGTCGTTGCAGCCCCGATCACGCGGAACTGCGATTGCCCCGCCATCGACCCCACACCATCGACGCTGCGGAACCGCTCTGGCCCGTCGAAGCGCAGCACAAGGCAGGCGATCTTGGAGGTGCCGACATCCAGCACCGCCACCACGCCCCGCTGCATCGCGGCCTTCCGCATCTGCCGCATCGCCCGTTGACTGTCGTAGAGATCGCCCATCAGTTGCCCGCCCCGGTTGTTGTTGTATTCACGCGGCGCAATGCGGCCGCGGCATCTTCGTTCATCCGCAAGGTCGGCCGTTCGGCATTGCGCATATCCACAATCGTCACGTCCCGTTCCAGCATGTCCTGCGCGAGGTTCAGCGCGATCACACGGTCGAACGCCGCCACCGCCCCGTCGCCGGGCAACAGGATGCGCTGGTCCCGGTCGAGCACGATATCCCAGCGCCTCTCGCCCATACGGACCAGCCCGCGCACGCGGTCGCGCAAAGGACCAGCACCTGCATAAAGATCGAGCGCTTCCTGAATATGCTGTTCAGCCCCGTCGCCTGCGATCAACGGCAGGTCAGGCCGGTCGCCGCGTGACGCCACGGTGCCCGATTGCACGCTTTCGGCGTCGATCAGCCGCAACACCGGCCCGTCGCGCCACAAAGCGACGGGTTCGCGCGGGGTCACATCGACCTGCAACGTCCCACCCGGCCCGACCCGGACACTGGCAGTTCGCACGGCATCAAGAGCCTCGATCTCGGCACGGATCGCTAGCAGGTCCAGATCGAACGACGACAGCGGGAAGGTCTTGGGCAAAAGCTCCATCACCGCCGCACGGACGGCATCATCGCCACCCGTGACATCCATGGATTGCACCATGAATTGCGGGCGTTCCTGAAAACTGCGGATTGTCTCGGCGATCTTTGTGTCCAGCATGGTGCGGTTCTCGGGTTTGGAAAACCACGACCCTGCAATCACCGCGATAAGCAGGATCGGCACGCCGATACGCACAGTCGCGCGGAACCCCGGCGTCAGCATCAGCCGCTGATAGCGATAGCCCCATTTCGACGGGGCCGGATCATGCGGCATATCGGCGATGGCGCGGCGGCGGATCAGCGATCGCATGAGGCATCCTCCACCAGCCAGCGGCAGAGTTCGGGAAAGCTGATCCCGACCTTGGCCGCCTGTTCGGGCGCAAGTGAGGTGGGCGTCATGCCGGGCTGGGTGTTAGTTTCCAGCAGGATCAACCCGTCAAGGCCACGGCTTTCGTCCCAGCGGAAATCGGTCCGGCTGATCCCGCGACAACCTAGCGCCTGATGCGCGCGCAGCGCGTAATCCATGCAGGCATCGAAAATTTCCGTGGGAATCTCTGCCGGCACCACATGACGCGACCCGCCGGGGGCGTATTTGGCATGATAATCATACCAGCCATCGGTGATGATATCGGTGACGGTGAGCGCACGGTCGCCCATGACGGTCGTCGTCAATTCGCGCCCCGGGGCATAGGTTTCCACCATCACCCGCGCGGGCATGTCGTCCGACAGCTGCGGCGGGCCGTTCGCGGCCTCCTGCACGATATAGATACCGACGCTGGAGCCTTCGTTATAAGGCTTCACCACATAGGGCGGCGGCATGACATGGCGCGCGCGCACGTCGTCGGCATCGGCCAGAATGCTGTGCATGACCGGCAGACCGACCGCGCGGTAGATATCCTTGGTGCGTTCTTTATCCAGCGTCAGCGCCGAGGCCAGAATGCCCGAATGGGTGTAAGGAATGCGCAACCACTCTAGCAGACCTTGCACGGCGCCATCCTCGCCCCAACGACCATGCAGCGCGTTGAACACGGCATCGGGGGCGATCTCGGTCAGACGCGTGGCAAGGTCGGGGCCGGCGTCGACCTCGATCACATCACATTCTGCTGCCCGCAAAGCCGCTGCACATTCGCGGCCAGAGCTGAGCGATACCTCGCGTTCAGCCGATGGACCGCCCATCAGAACAACAACTTTCGGGTTTGCCCTGCTCGACATACCCACCGCCTCTTTCGCGGGCCGTTTGCGGCCCGTCATTAGTTGTGCCCCTGTGCGGGGCGCCGGTCTTTGCGACCTTTAATCCGCGTGCCGCAAACCGACCCGCATAATTTCCCACTCTAGCGTGATCCCTTGGGAATCGTAAACCTTTTTCCGCACCAGCTCGCCCAGATCTTCCAGATCGGCGGCGGTTGCCCCGCCCGCATTGGTCAGAAAGTTGGGGTGCATCGTGTTCATCACCGCCCCGCCAAGGGTTGCACCCCGCATCCCGGCGGCATCGATCACGGCCCAGGCTTTCAATTCATGCGTATCATCGGCGCGCCCCGTGGATGAAAACCCCGCGGGATTTCGGAATGTCGACCCCGCCGTGCGGTCCTTGGTCGGCTGGGTCGCATCGCGTTTGGCCAGTTGGTCGTCCATCCGCGCGGCAAGGTCGTCGTGATCGCCCGCGGGCGGCGCAAAAGTCGCGCCCAGAATGATCGCGCCCTCGGGCAAAGTGCTTTGACGATAGGCCAGATTCAGGTCGGCGGCTGGCACATCCTGCACTGTGCCGTCGCGCAGAACGACCTGCACCGAAGTCAGCACATCGGCCACATAGGACCCATAGCAGCCCGCGTTCATCCGCACCGCCCCGCCGATGGTGCCGGGGATGGTGCGCAGGAAGGTCATGTCCAACGCCGCCTCTGCCGCGCGGCGGGCGACATGGGCGTCAAGTGCTGCCGCCCCTGCCGTGACGGTGCCGCCGTCGATGGCGATGCCGTTGAAACCCCGCCCCAAGCGCACCACGACACCCGGTATCCCGCCGTCGCGCACGATCAGGTTGCTGCCGACCCCCATCGGGAACACCGGCACGGACGGGTCGAGTGCGGCCAGAAACGCCGCCAGATCATCTGCATCGGCGGGCTGGAACAAAACCTCAGCGGGGCCGCCCACGCGCATCCATGTCAGATCGGCCAAGGCGCGCTGCGGGGTCAGGGTGCCACGGACGCTGGGTAAGTCACGCATGGGGCCGGTCTCCTTTTGCTGCCTACCGATCTGCCGTTGCTGGCCTGATAGGCGCAAACGGCCAGCCCTGTAAAGCCGACCGCTGGCTTGTCGTCAGGCCTGCTGCGCGTCAGGCGGGACAGCGTCTTTGCGCTGCCAGCCAACGATGCCGCCCAGCAGCACGCCCAGCCCAGCAGGAGCCACGATCAGCATCAGACCGGCAAGGTAGACCAGCCCGTCAAGACCGCGCGCAACCTCAAGGCCGACGAGCATTGCGACGGCCAGCCCGACAAGTGCAAGTGACAAACCGATGATCCCCCACCGCAGGCGCCGGCGTCCACACCAGAACGACAGCCAACCGGCAAGTGCGGCCACACAGGCGGGCAAGACGACAAAAAACATAAAGGCTTCGGCTTCCATGATTCGCTCCTGTAAATGAACTATGTTCATTTCTTAGCAAATACGTGAACGCCGTTCAATGTAATTCTACACCCGCCTGTCATCGCGGTTGCGCAGCAGCTTGCCGAGCAACGCGCCTGCCCCGCCGCCAATACCCGCAGGCACCAAGCCCAGCAGCAGGATCGCCATAGCCCGCACGGGGTCGATGCCGAAGGGCTTGGCTGTGGCATAAAGCAGGATCACCGCGACCGCGCCCAGAACCGACAGCACCGTCAGTACCAGCCCGAACCTGCCCGCCCGCGCCCAGCGCACCAGCACGAAGAACGGCACGAAAGCACAAACGCTCATACCCGCGATGATCTCGAGACCGTCCATCAGCGCGCCCGCCGGAGCCAGCGCCACAAGTAAATGACAGGCCAGCGCAGGACCAACCCACCGACAACCAGCCCCAGCGCGCCGACCATTGGACCCGCCTGCCACGTCACCCAAGCAAGCAATGGCAAGCCAATCGCGATCAGCACATAGGCGCGCCGCCAGTGATTGTCGGTCGATGGAAAAGCGGCCAGCACAAAGGCCAGCACAACCCAGAGGCTGATGGCGATCAGGCTTTGGGTCATGCGCGTGCCGTCATTGCGGGGTCAGCCCTGCAATCTTGCAGGCAGCCCGTTCGCCCAAGTGCTGATCGTGCCAGCGCCAAGACAGACGACCATATCGCCCGGTTTGGCCTGTTCGCGGACCAGCCGTTCCAGATCATCCTCGGAATTGACGATGCGGGCGTGGCGGTGGCCGTGGCGGATCAGGCCTGCGACCAGATCGGTGTGGCTCGCACCTGCAATCGGGTCCTCGCCTGCGGCATAAACTTCCGAGATGCCGACAACATCGGCGTCATTGAAGCAGGAACAGAAATCCTCGAAATGATGCGACAGGCGGCTGAAACGGTGCGGCTGATGCACGGCGATCACGCGGCCTGTGGTGGCCTGACGCGCGGCCTTGAGCACAGCAGCGATTTCCACCGGATGATGGCCGTAATCGTCGATGATGGTGACGCCGCCCACCTCGCCCACCTTGGTAAAGCGGCGATTGACCCCGCCAAAGCCCTTCAGCGCGGCGCGGATCTCGTCCTTTTTCATCCCCAGATGCCGCGCCACGGCGACAGCGGCCAAGGCATTGGACACATTGTGATCGCCGGGCATCGGCAGGCTGCAGCCTTCGATCACCTGATCCTCGGATTGCAGGGCAATGTCGAAATGCGCGACACCCGCCTTGTAGGTCAGGTTGATCGCGCGCACATCGGCCTGCGCGTTGAAACCGAAGGTCACGACGCGACGGTCGGTGATCTTGCCCACCAGCGCCTGCACCTCGGGGTGATCGGTGCAGCAGACAGCAAGACCGTAAAACGGGATGTTGGAGACGAAATCATAGAACCCTTTGCGCAGGTTCTCGATGCTGCCCCAATGTTCCATATGTTCGGGGTCGATATTGGTGACGATGGCAATCGTTGCGGGCAGGCGGTTGAAGGTGCCGTCGCTCTCGTCCGCCTCGACCACCATCCATTCGCCCTGCCCCATGCGGGCGTTGGACCCGTAAGCGTGGATGATCCCGCCGTTGATGACCGTGGGGTCGATGCCGCCTTCGTCCAGCAATGCCGCGACCATCGTGGTTGTCGTCGTCTTGCCATGCGTGCCTGCAACAGCGACGTTGGATTTCAGGCGCATCAGTTCGGCGAGCATTTCCGCGCGGCGCACTACCGGCAGTCCGTTCGCGCGCGCGGCGTCCAGTTCGGGATTGCCCGGTTTGATCGCGGAAGAAATCACGACCACCTCGGCCCCTGTCAGGTTCTCGGCGCGCTGGCCTTCAAAGATGACAGCCCCCAGAGCCTTGAGCCGGTCGGTGATCTTGGTTGCTTTCAGGTCGGACCCTTGGACGCGGTAGCCGTGGTTCAGCAGCACCTCGGCGATGCCGGACATGCCGATGCCGCCGATGCCGACGAAATGGATCGGGCCCACATCAAGGGGCAGTTTCGTTGCAGCATTCATCACCGGGGTTCCATCCATCATCTTTTGCGCGCCTCTGCCAGATTTTCAACCAATTGCACAAGCCGGTCCGTGGCGTCCGGCACGCTGCAGGCGACCGCCTTGGTCGCCATACCCGTGGCCATGGCGTCATCCGACAGCAGGTTCTGCAGCGCCATCGTCAGGTTGGATGCGTCGAACTGCGCCTCGGTCATCATCAATGCGGCCCCTGCCTCGACCAGTTGGCGGGCGTTGGCGGTCTGTTCGTCACGCACGGCCGCCGCGAAAGGCACCCAGATCGCGGGCCGCCCGATCACGCTGACATCGGCCACCGTGGACGCACCAGAGCGGGAAATCACAAGCTGCGCCTCGCTCATCCGCGCGGGGACATCGGCGAAAAAGGTCTGCACATCGGCGGAAATGCCCGCCTCGGCATAGAAGGTCGCGACGCGGTCCATATCCTCGGCACGGGCCTGATGGCTGACGCGGATATTGGCGCGCAAATGGTCCGGCAAGGCGGCGATGGCAGCAGGCACCACATCGGACATGATCCGCGCGCCTTGCGATCCGCCCAGCACCAAAAGCGCCATCGGGTAGTCCCCGGGCGGGATATAGGGCGCGCCCGCACGGTCCAGCACCGCCCTGCGGACCGGATTGCCTGTGTGGATGCCGGTCACGCCAGCTGGCAGGTCGGTCGGCCATGTACCGCAGGCGACCTGATCGACGCGCTTGGCAAAAATCTGGTTCACACGCCCCAAGACACCGTTCTGTTCATGGATCATGCGCGGCACACGCAAGGCCCAAGCGGCTGTCATCGCGGGGATCGCAGGATAGCCGCCGAAACCGACGACCACCGCAGGCCGGTCGCGCAGCATCCGCCATTTTGCGGCCGCGATGCCACCCGCGATGCGGAACGGCACGGCGAGTTTCTGCGCCAGCCCCCCACGGGCAAAGGTGGCGCTGCCGACGGTGCTGACCTCGACCGCCGCCGGAAAGCCGCCCGTGTAACGCGCGCCGCGCGCATCGGTGGACAGTTTCACGCGCCAGCCACGGGCCAGCATCGCCTCGGCCAAGGCTTGTGCAGGGAACATATGCCCGCCCGTGCCACCCGCGGCGATTATCAAAAGCGGCGCGGTCACCGGTTGGCCCTGCGCAGCAGGATATCGCCGATTTCGCCTTGCGGACGCGACCGCGTGAAGGCCAGCAGCATCCCGATCGCGATGCCCCCCGCGATCAACGACGATCCGCCATAAGACACAAACGGCAGCGTCATCCCCTTGGCCGGCAGCAGACGCACGGCCACGCCCATGTTGATCATCGCTTGCGCGCCAAAGATACAGGCAAGGCCGGTGCCTGCCAGCCGGATGAACGGGTCGCGTTCCTTCATCAGCCGCAAAAGCGAGCCCACAACGATGGTGGTATAAAGCGCGATGATGACCAGCACGCAGACCAACCCGTATTCCTCGGCAGCGACGGCGATGATGAAATCGGTATGCGCATCGGGCAGTGACCATTTCACCTGCCCCTCGCCCACGCCGACGCCGAAAAAGCCGCCTTCGCGGATCGCGTTGGTGGCAAAGCCAAGCTGTGTCGTCGGGTCGACATCCGGCGACAGGAACCCGTCGATCCGGCGCGCGAAATGTTCGGAATTGGAATAAAACAGGGTGCCGAGGAAAAACACGGCCACGGCCAGCCCGATCAGCAAGGTCATCGGCGCACCTGCGACGAAATACATCACACCCCAAGCAAACATAATCAGCGCCGCCTGCCCGAAATCAGGCTGGAAAGCGAGCAGCATGGCCACCGCCATCGTCAGGATAAACGAATAGAGCTTGCCCGGAGGGCCGCCCAACTGGGTCGAGGCGGCCAGCAACCAAGCCGTCATCACGATGAAGCCGGGCTTGAGGAACTCGGATGGCTGCACGGATGCGAACCCCAGCGAATACCACCGCGTCGCCCCCTTGCCAAAATCGGTGCCAAAGAAGGGCAAGAACAAAAGCGACACGAATGCCGCGAAGAACCCAAGGATCGCCAGCCTGCGCACCATCGTGGGCGACATCATCGACACGGCGATCATCACGACAATCGCGGCCCCGCCGAACACGGTCTGGCGGATGACGTAATGAAACGGCTCCAGCCCGTTTTTGGCAGCCAGCGGTGGCGATGCGGCAAAGCCCAGCAATAGCCCGATCCCGAACAGGACCATCACGCAGGACAGCGTCCATTTATCGATCGTGCGCCACCACCGTGGAAGAACAGGGTCGCCGGATTGCACCGGAACCGCACCATAGACCATTTCCGTCATGGATCACCGCCAATTTGCCTCAACCGCCCGTTTACCGGGTCTCGCAGTCAGCATAGACCGGCTTGGGCTGCGATTCCACAGGAAATCTGCACCTTGCGCCCGCCCACGATCCGCGCCACATCGCGGCTTATGAAAGTGCAGACACTGATCATCGGCGCAGGTGCCGCAGGCATGATGTGCGCGGCCCATGCCGGACCGGGCGTTCTGGTCGTCGACCATGCGCGCGCGGCGGGCGAGAAAATCCGCATTTCGGGCGGCGGGCGCTGCAATTTCACAAATCTGCATACAAGCGCCGCCAATTTCATCAGCCAGAACCGGCATTTCGCGAAATCGGCGCTGGGGCGCTATACGCAGTGGGATTTCATCGCCCTTGTCGATGCGCATGGTATCCCGTGGCATGAAAAGACGCTGGGGCAGTTGTTCTGCGACATCTCGGCCAAGGATATCATCGCCCTTTTGCGCACGGAAATGGCGCGCGCGGGCGCCGATCTCTGGCTTGAGACGCAGGTGGGCGAGATCGGGCATGACGGGACCGATTTCACTGTTCTGCTGACGCGGGATGGGCGCGATATCGCCGTAACAGCCCGCAATCTGGTGGTGGCCAGCGGCGGCAAGTCGATCCCCAAGATGGGGGCGACCGGCCTTGGCTATCAGATCGCGGACCATTTCGGCCTACCGGTGGTGACACCCCGCCCGGGCCTTGTGCCACTGACCTTTTCGGACGAGCGGTTCAAATCGCTGGCGGGCGTCGCGGCACCCGCGCGCGTCACGGCAGGTGGTACGGCCTTTGACGAAGCGCTGTTGTTCACCCATCGCGGGCTGTCGGGGCCAGCGGTGCTGCAAGCCTCGTCCCATTGGGAGGAAGGCGAACCGATCAGCATCAACCTGATCCCTGGCACGGACCTGATGGGCGCCTTGCAGGGGCATCGGCACAGCGATGCGCGCAAGGCGCTGACGACGATCCTGTCGCTGTATCTGCCGGGGCGGCTGGTCGATTACCTTGCCGAAGGCTTCGCCCTGACCGGAACCATGGCAGACCAAAGCGACGCACGGCTTGCCGCCATCTGCGCCACCCTGCAAGACTGGCTGGTGACACCGTCAGGGTCCGAAGGCTACCGGACCGCCGAGGTCACGCTGGGCGGCATCGACACATCGGCGCTGTCATCGCAGGCAATGGCGGCCAAGACCGTCCCCGGACTTTACTTCATCGGTGAATGTGTCGACGTGACCGGATGGCTGGGGGGCTACAACTTTCAATGGGCCTGGTCGTCGGGTTGGGCGGCAGGACAGGCCATCCGGCAAGGATAAGCCGGGGCGGGCCCCACCCTACGCTGCGCGCGACATTGGCTTACGTCCATGTGCCACATCCGTCAACACGAATTCATTGACAAGCTGCGTCAGCGCGCGCGCGGACTGCTGCATCGATGTGATCGCCGCCACCGTTTCTTCGGCCATCGCCGCGTTGTGTTGTGTCACCTGATCAAGCTGGGCAACACCGGTCGCAATCTCGCTGAGGCCGGTCGATTGTTCCTGAGACGAGCTGGCGACCTGCGACATCAGGACTGTGGCCCTGCCGACCTCGGTCACGATCCTGCCCAGCGCGTCGCCCGCCTGATCGGCCAAGTGGACGCCGTGGTCGACGAGTTCGGTGCTTTTCTGGATCAGGATTTTGATTTCCTTGGCGGAATCTGACGCCCGCTGCGCAAGATTGCGCACCTCTGACGCGACGACCGCAAAGCCCCGCCCTGCATCGCCGGCGCGCGCGGCTTCTACACCTGCGTTCAACGCCAGCAGGTTTGTCTGGAAGGCCATGTCATCAATCACGGTAACAATCTCGGCGATCTGGGCGGAAGCCTTGGCAATGTCGCGCATCATCTGGACGCTTTGCTGCACTACGTCGTTGCCGCGTTCGGCATTGTGCTGGGCCTGTGAAACAACCTGATCGGTTTCGCGCGTGGCCGCAGCCGATGACTTGACGGTCACGGTAATCTCCTCGACCGCCGCAGCCGTCTGTTCGAGGGTTGCGGCCTGCGTTTCGGTGCGGCGCGACAGATCCTCGGCCGCGACGGTCATTTCCTGTGCATGCTGGGTAATCCCTGCGCTGGTTGTCTGGATCTGTTCGAGTAGCCCGCGGAACGTTCCCATCAGCGCATTGAGCGATTGCCGGATGCCATCATATCGCGCTGGATAGTCGCTTGTGTCGGGGCTTGGGACAGGCCGTGACAGATCGCGCGCGGCCATCCGTCCCATCCCGTCCTGAATATGGCGGAACGCTGTGTTCTGTTCTTCCATCTGGGCGGAAAAATACGCCTTGATCACGAAATGCATGTCGAGGCCGAATACCCGCGTCAAAAGCGGCAAGGCCCTGTCCACCTGCGTGCGGCGACCGACACCGGTCAATCCCCGCGCCTTTTTCAGCAGAAGGTCCTGAATCTGCGACGTCGCGTGGCTATAGCCCGACAGATATAGGAGAAACGGCAGCTGGATTTTGAAATGCACCCGCCCCAGACGGTCCGCCGAGGTCAGATAGGCATCATCGAAGCGGGCCGCCAACAGCAATTCCCAATGCCGTTTCTGTTCATGCCGCGCATGGTCCATCATCGCCTGATCGGGGAAGAACCGCATGCTGTCAGCATCCGAGGTCGCGAAATTGTAGAAATGGTCCAGAACATGGTCCATCAGCGGCATCACCACGGCACCGGCGGCCCTGACGCTGTCGCGGTCAAGATCGAATTTTGCGAGCACCTGTTCGATTGTATCGGGCATACGGGCAACCTGCAATTATGGAAGGCGCACCCGATCTACAGGCCAACTCGTAAAGATTCCGTTGCCACTGGAGCGATTTAAGCGGAAGTCCCCGACATCGTTGCCGTCACGCAGACGATGAAATCCGCGCCGCGCTGTTCGAAATTGTCGTATTGATCGAACGACGCCGCCGCAGGCGCCAGCAGCACGACATCGCCCGGTTCGGCCTCGGATGCGGCAAGGGCCACGGCACGTGCCATCGTGGTGCAGACTTCGGCTGCAATGCCGGGCAGCTGGCGGGCAAAACCGGCAGCCTCCCGCCCGATGACATAGGCCTTGGCGACATGCGGCAGATGCGGCAGCAGCGCGTCAAGCCCGCCTTCTTTCTGCAAGCCACCGCAGATCCATCGGATGCGGGGAAAGGCTTGCAGCGCCTTGGCGGCACTGTCGACATTCGTGGCCTTGCTGTCGTTGACGAACCGCACGCCGTCCCGTTCCGCGACCAGTTGGCTGCGGTGCGGCAGGCCGGGGTAGGATTGCATCGCCGCCTCGATGGTGCGGGGGCCAAGCCCCAGCGTGCGGCAGACCGCATAGGCGGCACAGGCGTTCTGGTGGTTATGCGCGCCGGGCAACCCCGCGATGGGGCGCAGGTCGATGGACCCGACCTGCCGGCCATGCCGGTATTCCGACAAGAACCCCTTGCGCGCAAAGACAGACCATGCGGCTTCGGTCAGCTTTTGCCCCGATGAGATCAGCAGCACGCGGTCATCCCCTGCCCCTTCGGACAACTGGTTGGCCAGATACCGGCCTTCGTTTTCATCAACGCCGATCACGGCGCGGTCGGGCCCCCCTTCGGCGAAGAGCCGCCGTTTGGCTGCGAAATACCCGCCATGCCCTGCATGCCGGTCCAGATGATCCGCCGATAGATTGGTCAGCACGGCCACGTCAGGCGTCATCGCACGCGCCAGATCGGTCTGGTAGGAGGAGAGTTCCAGCACGACAACCTCGCCATCGCGCGCGGGGTCGATGTCAAGCACGCCGCGCCCGATATTGCCTGCAAGCTGCGCAGGCCGCCCGCTTTCGGCCAAGATGTGGTGGATCAGTGCCGATGTGGTCGATTTCCCGTTCGATCCGGTCACGGCCACGACGCGGGGGGTGGTCTCGAACCCGTCCCAGTCGTCGGTGGCGAAGGACTTAAAGAACAGCCCGATGTCGTTGTCTACCGGCACGCGTGCGGCCCAAGCAGCGGCAATGGCGGCGTGTGGTGCAGGATAAAGATGGGGTATGCCGGGACTGACGATCAGCGCCGTGACACCTGCGTAGGATGCGGGCTTGGTCAGGTCGCGCTGTTCCAACCCTGCCGCTTCGGCCGCCGCGCGGCCAGCAGGCCCATCATCCCAGACGACAACCTGAGCACCACCTGCCTGTAACGCCGCTGCCGCCGTCAGCCCTGACCGCCCGAGCCCGAGAACGGCGACGGTCTGGCCGGTATATCCCTGCACAGGAATCATGAACTGCCTCTTTCTATAGATCGCCACAAAGTGCATTTTGTGGCCTGCACACGCAAGGGAATGAAGCCGACATTATCGCCACAGACCGCAGGCTTACCGCAGCCAAGAGGCCCTGCGCGCACATGAAAAAAGCTATGGCAAAGCAGCGGTCTGGCGTCGCAGCTTTTGCCTAGCGCAGGATGGCGCGCTTCATTTCGGCAACTGCATCAGCTTGCCTTGGGGACAGTACGTCTCCCACCAGCGCCATCAAGATGTCCTGCAGCGCAGCCCATGATGCGCTGCCGTCAATCTTGTAAAGCCTGCGCGACAGCTTGGCGATGGCAGCCTCCGGGGTGCCGCATTGGGCGACAAGCCAGCGCCCCAACACTTGGATCTCTTCGGCTTCGGCTGGACTGCACCGCTTGCGCAACATCTTGTCCAATCGGCTGCGTTGTTCCGCCGTCGGCAGGTTATCCAGTTCGATAAATGCCTGAGCCAAGGCGCAGATGGCGATATTGGGATCATCGATGCCTTCGACAGGATGCGCCTTGGTTTGCCTGCGAAAGGCAAGCTTGCGTGGCGCATTGCGCGCGACGGTCACCGCATCGGCGGCCACATCCAAAGCCTGACGCGGATTGGACCGGACCCAAAACCAGATTGCACCCCCGACCGCTGTCAGGATTAAAATCACAATCGGCATTTTGAACCTCGTGCCCGCGCTACATTACACAATGCAGCAATACGTCGCACCTCGAGCAAATGCAACGCAGAGTTTAACGCACCTTCAGCGTCGCAAGCCCGATCATCGCAAGGATCAGCGCGATGATCCAGAACCGGATCACGATCTGTGGTTCGGACCAGCCTTGCTTTTCGTAATGGTGGTGGATCGGGGCCATCAGGAACACCCGTTTGCCGGTGCGTTTGAAATAGAGCACCTGAATGATGACCGACAAAGCCTCGACCACGAACAGGCCGCCGACGATGGCCAGCACGATCTCGTGCTTGGTGGCGACAGCGATGGCACCCAATGCGCCGCCCAAGGCGAGCGATCCGGTGTCGCCCATGAACACGGCAGCAGGTGGCGCATTATACCAGAGAAACCCGAGGCCCCCGCCGATCAGCCCCATCGTGAAGATCAGCAATTCGCCGGTGTCGGGAACGTAATGCACATCTAGATATTGTGTGAAATCGACGCGCCCCACGGCGTAGGCGATGACCCCGAAAGTGCCTGCCGCGATCATCACCGGCATGATCGCCAGCCCGTCCAGCCCGTCGGTCAGGTTCACCGCATTGGCAGAGCCCACGATCACGATGATTGCAAACGGCACGAACAGCAGGCCGAGGTTGATCAATGTGTCCTTGAAAATCGGCACAGCGAGCTGGTTGGTCAGATCGTCAGGGTGGTACTGCGCCGCCCAATAGGCCGCGATGCCCGCAATGGTGATGCCCAGCAAGATGCGCACCTTGCCCGACACGCCGGATGTGTTTTGCTTGGACACTTTGGCATAATCGTCGGCAAAACCGATGGCGGCAAAAGACAGGGTGACAAACAGGACCATCCAGACGAACGGGTTATCCAGCCGCGCCCACAACAGCGTGGACACCGTCAGCGCCCCCACGATCAGCAGACCGCCCATCGTGGGCGTGCCCGCCTTGACGAAATGCCCTTCGGGGCCGTCGCTGCGGATCGGCTGGCCCTTGCCCTGCTTGCGGCGCAGCACGTTGATCAGCGGCCGTCCGAAAATGAAGCCAAAGATCAGCGCCGTCAGAAAGGCTCCACCGGCACGGAAGGTGATGTAGCGGAACAGGTTGAAGACGTCGCCGCCATCCGAAAGTGCCGTCAGCCAGTAAAACATGATTTGGTCCTGTTATTCGTCACCGCGGCGATGCCCGAGTTTGCGGATCGCGTCAACGACCAGCGACACTTTGCTGCCTTTTGATCCCTTCACCAGCACCACATCGCCGGTATCCACCAGACGCGCGGCCTGCACGGCAAGTTCGGCCGCCGTGGCGGCCCATTGCCCGCGCTTGCCCTGCGGCAAAGCCTCCCACAGATGCCGCATCAGGGGGCCTGCGCAATGGATCAGGTCCAGCTGCTGCAAATGGGGGTTCTGCGCCATGGCGGCATGCATCGCGACCTCGTCCGTGCCAAGTTCGAGCATGTCGCCCAGAATGGCCACCCTGCGTCCCTTGACGATCCGCCCCACACCGTCGCGCGGCTGGCCTGCTGCGATCACCTCGAGCGAGGCGGCAAGCGATGTGGGATTGGCGTTGAACGCATCATCCATCAGGTCGAGCGTTTCGAATTCGTTGGCCGGATCAAGCTGGAGGATCTCGCGCGTGCCGCGCCCCGCAGGCGGCACCCAGAGCGCCAGATCAAGCGAGGCGGCAACAGGGTCCGCCCCAAGCGCTGCCACCACCGCCAGCACACCCACCGCGTTCAGCCCGAAATGCCGCCCCGGCACCGAGAGTTTGAACAGGTAATCATGCCCGGGGGATGTCGCACCGATCACCGTCACATCCTGCGATATCCGCAAATCGCTGATCCGCCATGCGCCTGCGGTTTCACCAAACAGCACGATCTGCGCGCCGATCTCGCGCGCGCGGTCTTGCAGGATCGCTGTGGTTTCAACATCGGCGTTCAGCACCGCGATGCCACCCGGTTCCAGCCCGTCGACGATGGTGGCCTTTTCAGCCGCGATCCCCGCAAGGCTTTCGAACGACGCCAGATGCGCCGCCGCCACGGTCGTGACCATCGCCACATGGGGTCGCGCCATGCGCGACAGGGGTGTGATCTCGCCCGGATTGCTCATCCCGATCTCGATCACGGCGAAATCGGCATCGGCGGGCATCCGCGCCAGCGTCAGCGGCACGCCCCAGTGGTTGTTGTAGGACGCCTCTGCCGCGTGGCATTTGCCTTGGCGGCTCAGCACGGTGCGCAGCATTTCCTTGGTCGAGGTCTTGCCCACCGATCCGGTAATCGCGGCGATGCGGGCCGTGCTGCGCGCGCGTGCGGCAATGCCCAGCGCCTCCAGCCCCGCCAGCACGTCAGGGACGACCAACAAGGGCGCATCGGGTGAGACACCGTCGGGGCGGTGGCTGACGAGGGCTGCCGCAGCCCCTTTTTCTAGCGCCATGGCGACGAAATCATGCCCGTCGCGCGCATCCTTTAGTGCCACGAACAGATCACCCGGCTGCAAGGTGCGGGTGTCGATCGACACGCCTGTGGCGGTCCAGTCACCGCTGGTGGCACCGCCCGTCGCGGCAGCCGCATCAGCGGCGGTCCAAAGCGCGGTCATATCCGCCCCTCCAAAGCCGCGACGGCGACGCTGGCCTGTTCCACATCGTCAAACGGCATCACCGTATCGCCGATGATCTGCCCGCTTTCATGGCCCTTGCCCGCGATCAGCAGCGCGTCACCCGGTTGCAGCATGTCGATGCCGCGCAGGATCGCCTCGGCGCGGTCGGCGACTTCGCTCAGGCTGTCGCACCCTTGCGCACCTGCCAGAACGGCCGCGCGGATGCTGGCGGGGTCCTCGGAGCGGGGGTTGTCGTCGGTCACGATCACCGAATCCGCGAATTTCGCTGCCGCCTCGCCCATCAGGGGGCGTTTCGCACGGTCGCGGTCGCCGCCTGCGCCGATGATCGCCACGATCCGGCCCATGACATGCGGGCGCAGCGCTTTCAGCGCGGTTTCCACGGCGTCCGGCGTATGGGCGTAATCGACGAACACCGCCGCCCCGTTCGCGCGTGTCGCGGCCAGTTCCATCCGGCCCCGCACGGTGCCAAGATGCGGCAAGGCCGCGAATACCTCGAGCGGATCAGCCCCTGCGGCGATTACCAATCCGGCCGCCAGCAGCACGTTTTCCGCCTGAAACCCGCCGATCAGCGCAAGGCGTGCATGGTGCGGACGCCCCTGCCATGTGAACAAAAGATCCTGCCCCGTCGCATCGAACCGCTGTCCGGTTAGACGCAGGCGGGCATCGTCGCTGCGCCCAACGCCGATCACCTCTTGCCCGCGCTGGGTGCAGAGTGCGGCGACGATAGGCCCCTTGGGATCGTCAAGGTTGACGACGGCCACGCCATCCTCGGCCAGAACGCGGGTGAAAAGGCCCATCTTGGCCGCGAAATAAGCCTCGAACGTGCCGTGATAATCCAGATGGTCCTGCGTGAAATTGGTAAAAGCCGCCGCTGCCAGCACCACGCCATCCAAGCGGCGCTGGTCCAGCCCGTGCGAGGAGGCTTCCATCGCGACATGGGTGACGCCCTGCGCCGTGGCCTCGGCCAGCACGCGGTGCAGCGTGATCGGTTCGGGGGTCGTGTGTTTCAGCGGATAGGCCCAGGCGCCTTCGACACCCGTGGTGCCAAGGTTCACGCCCGCCAGCCCCATCACTTCCCAGATCTGGCGGCAAAAGCTGGACACCGATGTCTTGCCGTTGGTCCCCGTCACGGCCACCACCGTCCCCGGATGCGCCCCGAACCAGAGCGAGGCCGTCTGCGCCAGCGTCTGGCGGGGGTCTTCGGCGACGATCAATGCGGCATCACTGGCTGCCAGCACATCGGCGGCGATCCGCGCGCCGGCGGCATCGGTCAGCACGGCGGCAGCGCCCATGCGCAAAGCATATTGGATGAACTCCGCGCCATGCACCTTTGCCCCCGGCAAGGCGGCGAAAAGACTGCCCTTGGTCACATCGCGGCTGTCTACGGCCAGTGATGTGATGGTCGCATCGCGCCCCTGCGCTGCCGTCAATCCCAGCGCCGTCAGTGTCGTCATCACATGCCCCCTTAGTTCGAGGTGAGTGTTACACCGACAGGTTCGCCCATGTCCATCTGCGGGCGCAGGCCCAATAACGGCGCTGTCCGGCGGATGATCTCGGCGGCCACAGGCACGGCCGTCCAGCCAGCGGTGCGGCGCGGTTCGGTCCCCGAGGTTTCGACCGGTTCATCCAGCGTCGTGATCAGCACATATTGCGGATCGCTGGCCGGAAATACGGCTGCGAAGGTCGAAATGACCTTGTCCGGATAATAGCCGCCACCCGCCGCACGCGGCTTGTCGGCGGTGCCGGTCTTGCCGCCGACCTCGTAGCCTGCGACATCGCCCATAGAGGCGGTGCCTTCGGTCACGGTGTCGCGCAGCATGCTGACCATCGACCGGCTGACCGCCTCGCTGATGACGCGGGGGCCGGGCTGGGGGTTGGGGTTGGGCAAAAGCGTGGGCTGCACCGCGGTGCCGCCGTTGACCATCGCCGCATAGGCCGCCGCCAGATGCAAAGGCGAAGACGACAGGCCGTGGCCATAGGAAATCGTCATCGTCGAGATTTCCGACCAGTTGCGCGGCAACAACGGCGCGCCGGTCGGGGCTTCGATCATTTCGACAGATGTCGCCCGCAGCAGCCCAAGCTGGCCTAGGAAATCACGTTGCCTTTCTGCGCCGATCTGGATCGCGATCCGCGCCGTCCCGACGTTCGAGGATTTCACGATCACGTTGGTGACGCTGTTCTGCGGCCCGTAATTTCGAAAATCGCGGATGCGGAAACGCCCCCACGTCAGCGGGCTGGTCGTATCGATCATGGTATTGGCGTTGACAAGGCCCAGTTCCATCGCCTGCGCGATGGTGAAAAGCTTGAACACCGACCCCAGCTCGTACACTCCCTGCACCGCGCGGTTGAACAGCGGGCTGTCCGACTGGTCGCCGGTGGTGGCGACCTGCGGGCGGCTGTTGGGGTCGAAATCGGGCAAGGACGCCATGGCGATGATCTCGCCGGAATGGATATCCATCAGGACGGCTGTGGCCCCTTTGGCGTTCATCAGCGCCATGCCCCCTGCCAGCACCTGTTCGGTGGCGGCCTGGACGGACAGGTCGATCGACAGTTGCAGCGGCGCACCTTCATTGGCGGGGTCGCGCAGGAAGGTGTCGAACTGCCGTTCCACGCCGGCCACACCGATCACCTCGGCGCTGGACACACCTTCGCGGCCATAGCGGGCACCGCCCAGAATATGCGCGGCCAGCGATCCATTGGGGTAAAGGCGCATCTCGCGCGGGCCGAACAGCAGACCGGGGCTGCCGATGTCATGCACGGCCTGCATCTGTTCGGGGCTCATCTGGCGGCGCAACCACAAAAAGCGCCGTTCACCAGTGAAATCGGCCAGCAACCTGTCGGCATCCATTTCCGGAAAGATCGCGGCAAGCTGCGTCGCCGTGCGCGCAGGATCGACCATCTGGCGCGGATGCGCATAAAGCGAGAATGTATCAAGGTTCGTCGCCAAGAGCCGCCCGTTGCGGTCCACGATATCGGCGCGCTGGCCGATGATCGGGTTGCCTTCGGCGGCGGCGCGCGGTTCTTCGGGGACCGAGGACGCCAGAGTGCCCATCCGCCCACCGATCACGATGAAAGCGCAAAAGAACATCAGCCCCAGCAAAAGCAACCGCCCTTCGGCGCGACTGCGCGCCTTGTCCTGTTCGGCAGCATGGCGGCGGGCGCGGTTTTCGGCCTCGATCACATCGGGGTTTTCGCCCTTTTCGCGGGCCTTGAGGATACGGGCCAGAGGCCGCAGCGGCGTGCGCATCACAAAGGGTCCTCTTCCAGAGCGAGCGTGTCGCTCGACAATTCGATCGGGTCGGTGATCGGCAGGATCGGCGGGATCGGATAGATGATCTGGCCCACCTGCCCGAAGGCTTCTGGCCGCAGCGGCAAAAGGCCTAGCCGGTCAAAATTCAGATCCGCCAGATCCGCCAGCCTGTCGGGCCGGTTCAGATAGGCCCATTCTGCACGCAGCATCTGCAAGCGGTCGTGGGCCGCGCCGATTTCACTGTAAAGCCCGCGCACTTCGCGCACGGCGGTCTGGGTGGTATAGTTTTCCTGATAGGCCCAGAAGGCCAGCCCGATCACGGCAAGTGCTGCGAAAACATACAGAAAACCCCGCATCAGCGGCCTCCCTTCTTACGCATCATCGGCATGCCCAGATCGGCCGGATCAAGGCTTTGCGCCGGAGCCTCGGTGCGGATCGCGACCCGCAGTTTGGCCGACCGCGACCGTGGATTTTCGGCCAGTTCCTGATCGTCCGGCCCGATGGCCTTGCGCTTTTCAATGCGAAAGGCGGGCGTGATCTGGGTGGTTTCGGGCGCATAGCGGTTGGCGTTGGCATTGTTGCCTGATCGCGCCTGCAGGAACCGTTTGACCATCCGGTCCTCGACGGAATGAAAGGTCACGACGGCCAGTTGCCCGCCCGGCTTGAGCGCGCGTTCGGCGGCCATCAAGCCTTCGGCCAGTTCGCCGTATTCGTTGTTCACCGCAATGCGCAGCGCCTGAAAAGTGCGGGTGGCGGGGTGCGACTGGTTCGGCTTGGCGCGTGGCAAGCAACTTTCAACGATCTTGGCCAGTTGGCCTGTCGTCGTCAGCGGACGGCCTGCGACAATCGCCTTGGCGATGCGGCGGGACGCGCGTTCTTCGCCGTAAAGATAAATGATATCGGCCAGTTCGGCCTCGTCTGCGGTGTTACAAAGATCAGCCGCCGACACGCCCGACTGCGACATCCGCATATCAAGCGGCCCGTCGCGCATGAACGAAAAGCCGCGTTCGGCAAGATCAAGCTGCATGGAGCTGACCCCAAGGTCCAGCACAACGCCGTCAAGGTCCTGCGCATAGGTATCAAGCTGCGAAAACACGCCTTCCTGCATCACGATCCGGTCGCCGTAATCACCGACCCATCCTGCCGCCATCTGGAATGCCAGCGGGTCACGGTCCACGGCGATCACCTTGTCCGCACCTGCCGCCAGCAGCGCACGGGTATAGCCGCCGTTGCCAAAGGTGCCATCCAGCCAGACGCCCGTCACAGGGCTGACCGCCCCGATCAAGGGCCGGATCAGGACGGGAATGTGCGGGGTTTGATCTGCGGCAGCGGACATGGCGGGCCTACCCGTCCAGCAGGATCAGCGGATCATAGCCATCGGGCTTGTCCGCCAGATAGGCTGTCATCGCGTCGGAGACGTCACTGTCGTATTGCTCGGCTTTCCAGATCTCGAAATGGTCGCCAAGGCCGCTGAAGGTCAGCTCGCCATCGGTGATCCCGAGTTTCTGACGCTGTTTGATCGGCATGACGGTGCGCCCGTCCTTGTCCACGTCCAGACGGATCGACTGGCCAATAATCAGGCGCGACAGGATCTGCTTGCGTTCCGACCCGCGCGGGAGCGCGTTGAT
This sequence comes from Yoonia sp. 72, assembly GCF_034652275.1. Lineage (NCBI taxonomy): Bacteria > Pseudomonadati > Pseudomonadota > Alphaproteobacteria > Rhodobacterales > Paracoccaceae > Yoonia > Yoonia sp. 72. Next base: position 988,636 of record NZ_JAXIWG010000001.1, read on the forward strand.
CTGGGCGACAACCTTGTTGAATTCAGCAACGGTATAGCCGTGCAACTGGTTCTTCAGATGCTCGCCATACAAAAGATACATGCGCGGTGTGCGGTCGGGGGTCCATTCGGGATCACCGGTTTCAAGCACGCGACGAAAATCAGCCGGGATCGACATGCGCCCCTTGCTGTCCACCTTTTGGGTGTGTTCGCCGGTAAAACTCAGATCCACTGCCCTCTGCCTTCACTGTCCGCCGGACCGGGGCCCGGATATGAAAACGGCGGATTGTGCTGCTGCCACTGCACAATCCGCCGCCCTCGTCCCATTTCTGGGAAAGTCCGACTGCGCGTGCCACCTGGGGGGATGTCTGCTCGCTCACGCGCCGGATCGTTTTTGGAGTGATGCCGAAGCCTGTATGAAACCTGCTTTTGCCGGTCGGGGTTCTTGATTTGCCCCTTTGAAGTCGTGTCCGTCATCACCGTGCTACACTTGTGCCATCGCGCGATGCCGTGATCAACAGTTTTCTGGGAATTCATGGAACTTGGTGGGCCAACACTGGAACCATCGGGCGGCTTCGCAGCAGAAATTTCCGCCTCTCAGCCACACATATAGAGGTCTGGTAAATTCAGAATACTACATGGAGTGTAGAAATTCCCTGCCCGCCTGATGCGAAAAAACCGCACTTTTGGCGCGAGCTCTGCCTCGGAAACGCTACCCGGACCAAGGATTGCCACAGAATCCTCACGATCCGCTCACGAAAACGATTCGGATGCGTGATCGATTCCATGAATTCCCGACTGGGTGCTAGGTCAGCCGCTTGTGCATCACATGCGCGGCGACGAATCCCTGTTCAGGGTGCCGGAATGCGTCGGGTATGGTGCCGATCGTCGCAAAGCCAAGGCGATGCCACAGGCGCACCGCACCCGCATTGCTGGCCAGCACGAAATTGAACTGCATCGCCAGATAGCCCATCGCGCGGGCCTGATCCTGACTGTGCATGCACATCTGCGCGGCAATCCCCTGCCCGCGCGCGGCAGGGGCGACAATATAGCCGCAGTTGCAGATATGCGCGCCGCCGCCGGGCTGGTTGGTGCGGATGTAATAGGTGCCCAGCACCGCATCGCCCGCCACAGCCACATAGGTCGCGGCAGGCTGCTGCATCCAATAGGCGAAAGCGGCCTCGCGGCTGATCGCGGGATCGACGGCATAGGTCGTGCCCGCGCGGAAGACATCGCGCAGGACCGGCCAGAGCGCGTCGAAATCCGCCTCGGTCGCCAGCCTGATTATGATCACGCCATCCCGCCCTCGACCAGACGGCGCGCGATGGTCGCGTAAGCCTCGGCCATAGGCGACGATCCTGTCGCGATCGGTGTGCCCGCATCTCCCGCCAGCCGCGTATCAAGATCGATCGGCAACGCGCCAAGGAAGGGTACGCCAATCTTGTCGGCCTCCAGCGCCACGCCGCCATGCCCGAAGATATGCGCCTCGTGCCCGCAATTGGGGCAGATGTAAGTGGACATATTCTCGATCAGGCCCAGAACGGGCGTGTTCAGCGTCTTGAACATATCCAGCGCCTTGCGCGCATCTAGCAGGGCCACATCCTGCGGCGTGCTGACCACAATGGCCCCCGTTAGTTCGGTGCGTTGGCACAATGTCAGCTGCACATCGCCCGTGCCGGGGGGCAGATCGACGATCAGCACATCAAGTTCGCCCCAGGCCACCTGCCCCAGCATCTGCTGGAGCGCGCCCATCAACATTGGACCACGCCAGACGACCGCCTTGTCGGGGTCCATCATCAGACCGATGGACATCATCGTGACGCCATGCGCCTGCAGGGGGATGATCGTCTTGCCGTCGGGGCTGCCGGGACGTTTGTTCACGCCCATCATGCGCGGCTGGCTGGGGCCATAGATATCCGCGTCAAGCAACCCGACCCGCCGCCCCTGCCGCGCCAGCGCCACCGCCAGATTGGACGAGACCGTGGACTTACCCACGCCGCCTTTGCCCGAGCCGATGGCAAGGATGCGGTCCACACCGCTGACCTTGGCGGGGCCTGCCTGCGGCGTCGGGTGCCGCCCGATCTTGAGCGAGGGAGGCTCGGCCGGTTTGGGGGCCGGACCATGCGCTGTCAGCACCGCAGAGACGCTGTCGACCCCGGGCAAGGCGTGTACAATCTGTTCGGCGGCGCGACGCAGGCCGTCCATGCGCGCCGCTTCGGCAGGGTCGGCAGCCTCGATCACGAAGCTGACCTTGCCATCGTCGATCCGCAGGGCGCGGATCATGTCGCGGGCAACAAGATCACCGCCATCGGGCAGCGCGATGCGGGCCAGCGCGGACAAAATGTCTTCTCGGGTTACAGCCATAACGACGGCTCCTTTTAAATTTCGCCTGTTTTTCCACCAACTTCTGGCACGTTTTGGGCAATACGCAAGGGTGCGCGCTGCCCTGCCTAAAATTGCAACAGACAGATGACATTAGGTCAGCACAACTTATGCATTTTCTGCATAGCAGCATTGACCAACGGACCATTGTGCAAGTGCAGCATTATCCTACATGATGGTCACAAGCGAACGGCACATCTGCCGCGAACACTAGATTAAAACGAGTATAGACATGACAACCTTCAACATCACACTGCCGGCGAACCTGCCCTTTGCAGACCGCGTCTCGGGTTTCCGCGTCAGCCTGTCCGAAAAGATGGCCAAGCGCAAAGTGTATCTGACAACCCTGCGCGAACTGCAGTCGCTGTCGAACCGTGACCTTGCCGATCTGGGCCTGTCGCGGACCGAACTGCGCAGCATCGCCCTCGAAGCCGCTTACGGCAAGTAATTCAAGAATCGGATCTGCCGCCTCCTCCCTGAAAAGGCAGATCTGAAAGACCCCAAGCCTTACCTCCTCCCAAGGCACGGGGTCATGATTAAGGTGGCGGCATCCACCTCCTCCCGGATGCCGCCGCTTTATGACACGAGTTTCGGAACCGCCCACCTCCTCCCGGGTTGGTACCGATGATACCGCCAGCGGCGCCCACCTCCTCCCGGGCAAAGTTGGCGAGGACGCGCCTTGCTTCTTCTCCTCCCGAGACGCAAGGAGGCGCTGATAATAAGAACGGTCATGCCCACCTCCTCCCGGGCATGGCCGTTTTTTTATGCGCGGTTGTAGGGGCGCTGCCCCACCCCCGGATCAAGTCCGGGGTCACCCCGGAGTATTTGGGGAAAAAAGAAGTCGACAGGCTCAGGCCCGCGTATCTTTTGGTGATCCCATGACCATATAGCTCGTGATCGAGCGGACATGCGGCACGGTGCCAAGGATATCGGTGTGGAACGCCTTGTAGGCAGGCAGATCAGCCACCTCGACCCGCAGCATGTATTCGAACGCGCCCGCGACATTGTGGCATTCCGTCACCTGATCGGCACCCTGCATTGCGCGTTCGAACCCAGTCTGCGCGGCTTTGGTATGTTCCGACAGCCCCACCGCGACATAAACGACATAAGCGCGGCCCGTCTGCGCGGGATCGAGCCGTGCGCGATACCCGGTGATGACACCGCTGCGTTCAAGGTCCTGCACCCGCCGCAGGCAGGCCGAAGGCGACAGCCCGACCTTTTCGGCCAGTTGCAGGTTGCTGATCCGGCCATCGCGGGACAGAATGCGCAATATCTGCGCGTTGATCTGGTCAATCTGGGTCATGGATTGCACAGATAGTCTATTCCCGCACAACTTGGCAATTTCATTGCGCAATCTGCCCACTATTGTTGCGCGATGACCTATGAAATCCTGATCGCTCTTGTGGGCTTTGCCTTTGCCTCATCCATCACACCGGGGCCGAACAACGTGATGCTGATGGCGTCGGGGGCCAATTACGGGCTGCGCCGGACGGTGCCCCATATGCTGGGCATCTCGGTCGGCCATGCGTTCATGGTGTTCATGGTCGGGGTGGTTCTTTTGGGTGTGTTCCTGACCTATCCCGCGCTGAACATCGTGCTCAAGGTGGTCAGTGCCGCCTATATGCTGTGGCTGGCGTGGAAGATCGCCAATGCCGTGCCACCCGAGGCAAAAGCGGTCACAGGCAAGCCTTTTACCTTTCTGCAGGCCGCCGCCTTTCAATGGGTCAACCCCAAAGCGTGGTTCATGGCGATCACCGCGATCAGCGCCTATGCGCCGCAGGATCGCGGGCTGGTGGTGGGGTCGCTGATGGTGGCAGGGGTTTTCGCCGCAACCAACCTGCCCGCCGTCACCGTCTGGGCCTGGATCGGGGTGCAGGTCCGCCGCTGGCTGGGCACGGCGCGGCGGTTGCGGATGTTCAACATCACCATGGCGGTGCTGCTGGTCGCTTCGCTCTGGCCGATGCTGGTGGCCTAGAACGGCACGTCATCGGCCGCATCGGCGCTGACGATGAAACGGCCCACCACATGTTTTGTGCCCGCCTTGTCAAAGGCGATTTCCAGCTTGTCGCCTTCGATCGCGAGCACGTTCCCATAACCGAATTTCTGGTGGAACACGCGGTCATCCACGCTGAAGGCCGACACGGCGGTCGCGTCGATCGTCATGTTGCGCGCCTCGGACGGAACGCCCAAGCCGCGCTGCTGGCTGCGCCCCTGCAACCGCCGCCAGCCCGGCGAATTATAGACATCGGCATCATGCGCCTTTTGATGCAGGTCAGACCCCATCGCCCCCATGATCGCAGGGGACGCACTGGCCGCCATGCCCGCCGCCCCGTAACCGCCGCCATAAAGGCCAGGCGGGGTCAGCACCTCGACATGATCCGCGGGCAATTCGTCGATAAACCGCGACGGCATCTGCGACTGCCACTGGCCGTAAACCCGGCGGTTGGCGGCGAAAGAGATGGTGCAAAGCTCTTCGGCCCGCGTGATGCCGACATAGGCAAGGCGGCGTTCTTCCTCCAGCCCCTTCAGCCCGCTTTCATCCATAGAGCGTTGCGAGGGGAACAGCCCGTCCTCCCAGCCCGGCAGAAACACGGCAGGAAATTCCAGCCCCTTGGCCGCGTGCAGGGTCATGATGCTGACTTTTTCGCCTTGCTCTTCCGTTTCATTGTCCATGATCAGGCTGACATGTTCGAGAAACCCTTGCAGGTTCTCGAAATTCTCCAGCGCCTTGACCAATTCCTTGAGGTTTTCAAGCCGCCCCGGCGCCTCTGGCGTCTTGTCGTTCTGCCAAAAGCCGGTGTAGCCGCTCTCGTCCAAGATCATCTCGGCCAGTTCCACATGGGTATCCGCCTCGGCGCGGACCTGCGCATGCCAACGGTCCAGCCCCCCGACCAGTTCGGTCAGTTCCTTCAACCCCTTGCCACCCAGCAGACGCCCTTGGCAAACCAGCCGCGCCCCTTCGACCAAGGACACGCCATTGCTGCGCGCGGTGCGCTGAATGGTCTGGATCGCCTTGTCGCCCAAGCCGCGTTTGGGGGTGTTCACGATCCGCTCGAAGGCGAGATCATCGGCAGGCGACACGGCCAGCCGGAAATAGGCCATCGCATCGCGGATTTCCATGCGTTCATAGAATCGCGGCCCCCCGATCACGCGGTAGGGCAGACCGATGGTCAGAAAACGGTCCTCGAAAGCGCGCATCTGGTGGCTGGCGCGCACGAGAATCGCCATGCTGTCCAGCCCCAGAGGCGCCATGCCGCGGGTGCCGCGCTGGCTCGCCTCGATTTCCTCGCCTATCCAGCGTGCCTCTTCCTCGCCATCCCAATGGCCGATCAGACGGACCTTTTCACCTTCCTTGACAGAGGTGAACAAGGTCTTGCCCAACCGCCCCTTGTTGGCGGCAATCACGCCGGAGGCGGCAGCCAGAATATGCGGGGTAGAGCGGTAATTCTCCTCCAGCCGCACCACATGCGCGCCCGGAAAATCAGCCTCGAACCGCAGGATATTGCCCACTTCGGCCCCGCGCCAGCCATAGATCGACTGGTCGTCATCGCCCACACAGCAGATGTTCTTGTGCCCGGCCGCCAGCAGGCGCAGCCACAGATACTGAGCGACGTTGGTATCCTGATATTCGTCCACAAGGATATAGCGGAACCGCGTCTGGTACTGCCGCAGCACATCAGGGTACTTCTGGAAAATCGTGACCATATGCAAAAGGATATCGCCAAAATCGACGGCGTTGAGGTCGATCAGACGGCGCTGATAGGCGGCGTAAAGGTCCACGCCCTTGCCATCGAAGGCCCCGCTTTCAGCGACAGGCACCTTGTCGGGCGTCAGCGCCTTGTTCTTCCACCCATCGATGATCCCCGCCAGCATGCGTGGCGGCCAGCGTTTTTCGTCGATATCGGATGCCACAACCAGCTGCTTGAGCAGCCGCAACTGGTCGTCGGTATCCAGAATCGTAAAGCTGGATTGCAGCCCCACCAGTTCGGCATGGCGGCGCAACAGTTTCGCGCTGACCGAATGGAAGGTGCCCAGCCACGGCATCCCCTCAACCGCCTCTCCCATCAGGGCGGAAATCCGGTTCTTCATCTCGCGCGCGGCCTTGTTGGTAAAGGTGACGGCCAGCACCTCTTGCGGGCGCGCGGACCGTGTCGCCAGCAGATGCGCAATGCGGCTGGTCAGCGCCTTGGTCTTGCCGGTCCCCGCCCCCGCCAGCATCAGCACTGGCCCGTCCAGCGTTTCCACCGCCTGCCGCTGTGCGGGGTTCAGCCCGTCGAGATAGGGCATCGCAGGCCGCGCCATCGCGCGCTGGCTCAACGGCACGGCCGCCTCGAAGGCGTCATCTTCGGAATAATCACTCATCCCCCAGACATAGCGCCAACGCCGCCCCATGAAAAGCCTTGTTCTACTTCCGTTCCACCCCATCGTTCGAGCAAAAATATCCCCGCCGGAGGCCTCCCGGCCATTGCAAATGGCGGGAAATCCCCCCTAACGTCCGGGCATGAACGCTCATGCCCGATATCCCGCGATCTCTGACCTGAAAACCCGCGCGCGGGCCCGTATCCCGCATTTCGTCTGGGAATACCTCGACAGCGCCACAGGGGTCGAGGCCACGCAAAGACGCAACCGCACCGCACTCGATCAGGTGCTGCTGAACCCCTCGATCCTGCACGGCGAGTTCACACCCGATCTGTCCACAACCCTGCTGGGGCGCGAACATCCGCTGCCCATCGGGATCGCGCCCTTGGGCATGTCGGGGTTGATCTGGCCGGGCGCGGAGCAGATGCTGGCGCGCACCGCCGCGCGCGAGACTATCCCCTACACGCTCTCCACCGTCGCCAGCCAACTGCCCGAGGATGTGGGGCCGCATGCGGGCGATCAAGGCTGGTTCCAGCTTTACCCCCCGCGCGATCCGGTGATCCGCGACGATATCCTGAACCGCGCCAAGGGTGCGGGGTTTCATACGCTGGTGCTGACGGTCGATGTGCCCGTCGCCTCGCGCCGCGAACGCCAGACGCGGGGCGGGCTGACGCAGCCGCCGAAACTGACGCCGCGGCTGGCCATGCAGGCGGCGCGCTGCCCCGCCTGGCTGATGGGGATCCGGCAGACCGGCATGCCGCGCCTGCGGCTCATGGAAAGCTATAGTCAGGTCAAAGGCTCGCTGCCGTCCAACCAGCATGTCGGCTACCTTTTGCGCACCTCGCCGGATTGGGATTATTTCAAGGCCCTGCGCGATGCATGGGACGGCCCGCTTGTGGTCAAGGGCGTCGGCCGCGCCGATGATGCCGCACGCCTGACCGACGAAGGCGCGGATGCGATCTGGGTCAGCAACCACGCTGGCCGCCAGTTCGACGGCGGTCCCGCCAGTATCGAAACCCTGCCTGCGATCCGTGCGGCGACCACCTTGCCCGTGATCTTCGACAGTGGCATCGAAGGCGGACTCGACATTTTGCGTGCGCTGGCCTTGGGCGCGGATTTCGTGATGCTGGGTCGCGCCTTCCATTACGGCCTTGCCGCCTTGGGGGAACCGGGGGCGGCGCATGTGCTGGATATCCTGCGGCAGGACATGATTTCCAATATGGGCCAGCTGGGCGCGCGCAGCCTGAAAGACCTGCCCGCCTGCCTGCGCCAGTCATCGTAATCGTCCTAGACGCCTCGCAATTTGCCGCTTACCAATGCTGCAACTGCGAAGGAGACGACAATGGCCGATTTCAAGAAAATCCTGATTGCCAACCGTGGCGAAATCGCGATCCGCATCATGCGGGCCGCCAACGAGATGGGCAAAAAGACCGTCGCCGTCTTCGCCGAAGAGGACAAGCTCGGCCTGCACCGCTTCAAGGCGGATGAAGCCTACCGGATCGGCGAAGGCATGGGGCCGGTTGCTGCCTATCTTTCGATCGACGAGATCATCCGCGTCGCCAAGATGTCGGGCGCTGACGCGATCCACCCCGGCTATGGCCTTTTGTCGGAAAACCCCGATTTCGTGGATGCCTGCACCGCGAACGGGATCACCTTTATCGGTCCCAAGGCCGAAACCATGCGCCAATTGGGCGACAAGGCCAGCGCGCGGCGCGTTGCAATGGAAGCGGGCGTGCCCGTCATCCCCGCGACCGAAGTGCTGGGCGATGACATGGATGCCATCCGCAAGGAAGCGGCCGAGGTCGGCTATCCTTTGATGCTCAAGGCGTCATGGGGCGGCGGCGGGCGCGGGATGCGCCCGATCATGAACGAAAAGGAACTCGAGGAAAAAGTCCGCGAAGGCAGGCGGGAGGCTGAAGCCGCATTCGGCAACGGCGAAGGATACCTTGAAAAGATGATCATGCGCGCCCGCCATGTCGAGGTGCAGATATTGGGCGACAGCCACGGCAATATCTATCATCTGTGGGAACGCGATTGTTCGGTCCAGCGGCGCAATCAAAAGGTCGTCGAACGCGCCCCCGCCCCCTATCTGTCTGCCGCCCAGCGCGAACAGATCTGCAATCTGGGCAAGAAAATCTGTTCCCATGTGAACTACGAATGCGCAGGCACCGTCGAATTCTTGATGGATATGGAGTCAGGCGAATTCTATTTCATCGAGGTGAACCCCCGCGTGCAGGTCGAACATACCGTGACCGAAGAAGTCACCGGCATCGACATCGTGCGCGCGCAAATCCTGATCGCCGAAGGCAAATCACTGGTCGAGGCGACAGGTTGTGCCAGCCAGTATGACGTAAAACTCGACGGTCATGCCCTGCAATGCCGCGTGACAACCGAAGACCCGCAGAACAATTTCATCCCCGATTACGGGCGCATCCAGATGTATCGCTCGGCCACGGGTCCGGGCATCCGGCTTGACGGCGGGACCGCCTATTCGGGGGCCGTCATCACGCGCTATTACGACAGCTTGCTGACCAAGGTCACAGCCCGCGCGCCCACGCCGGAAATGGCGATTGCGCGGATGGACCGCGCCTTGCGCGAATTCCGCATCCGTGGGGTGTCCACCAACATCGCCTTTGTCGAAAACCTGCTGAAACACCCGACCTTCCTGAACAACGAATACCACACCAAGTTCATCGACGAGACGCCGGATCTCTTCAACTTCACCAAACGCCGCGACCGCGCGACGAAGATCCTGACCTATATCGCCGATATCACCGTGAACGGGCATCCCGAAACCGCAGGCCGGCCGCGCCCTGCCGCCGATGTCCGCCTGCCCCGACCGCCCGTCAAACCCACGAGCAACCTGACCCCCGGCACACGCAATATCCTCGACGCCCAAGGCCCAGAAGCCGTGGCGCAATGGATGCGCGACCAGAAACAGGTACTGGTCACCGACACGACCATGCGCGACGGGCACCAGTCCCTGCTTGCCACGCGGATGCGGTCGATCGACATGATCAACGCGGCCCCCGCCTATGCCGCGAAAATGCACGGGCTGTTCAGCGTCGAATGCTGGGGTGGTGCGACCTTTGATGTGGCCTACCGGTTTTTGCAGGAATGCCCGTGGCAGCGCCTGCGCGATATCCGCGCCGCTATGCCCAATATCATGACACAGATGCTGCTGCGTGCCTCGAACGGCGTGGGCTATACCAATTACCCCGACAATGTGGTGCAGAGCTTTGTGGCCCAGGCCGCGACATCCGGCGTCGATGTGTTCCGCGTGTTCGACAGCCTGAACTGGGTCGACAACATGCGCGTGGCCATGGACGCGGTAATCGACGCGAACAAGGTCTGCGAAGGCACGATCTGCTATACTGGCGACCTCTTGGACCCTGCGCGCAGCAAATACGACCTGAAATACTACATCGGTATGGCCAAGGAACTGGAGGCCGCGGGCGCGCATGTGCTGGGGCTCAAAGACATGGCGGGGCTTTTGAAACCCGCCGCCGCGACCGTGCTGATCAAGGCGCTGAAGGACGAGATCGGCCTGCCCGTACATTTCCACACGCATGACACCTCGGGGGCGGCGATTGCGACAGTGCTGGCCGCCGCAGCCGCAGGTGTGGATTGCATCGATGCCGCGATGGATTCTTTCTCGGGCAACACATCGCAGCCGACGCTTGGGTCCATCGTCGAGGCGTTGCGCGGCACCGACCGCGACACCGGCCTCGACATCGCTGCGATCCGCGAGATCAGCAATTACTTCGAACAGGTCCGCGCGCATTACGCCGCCTTCGAATCGGGGCTGCAGGCCCCCGCTTCCGAAGTCTACCTGCACGAAATGCCCGGCGGCCAGTTCACCAATCTCAAGGCGCAGGCGCGGTCCTTGGGGCTGGAGGACCGCTGGCACGAGGTGGCACAGACCTATGCCGACGTGAACCAGATGTTCGGTGATATCGTCAAGGTCACGCCATCGTCCAAGGTGGTGGGCGACATGGCACTGATGATGGTCAGCCAGAACCTGACCCGCGCGCAGGTTGAGGACCCCAAGACGGATGTGTCCTTCCCCGACAGCGTGATCGACATGATGCGCGGCAATCTGGGCCAACCGCCGGGCGGCTGGCCTGCCGCCTTGCAAAAAAAGATCCTCAAAGGCGAAAAGGCGCAGACCGAACGCCCTGGAAAATCGCTGCCACCCGTCGATCTGGCCAAGACCAAGGCCGAATTGCAGGCGAAATTCGAGGATGTCATCATTGATGACGAAGATCTGAACGGGTATCTCATGTATCCGAAGGTCTTTCTTGATTACACCGCGCGGCATGAAATCTATGGCCCCGTGCGCACCCTGCCGACGCGGACCTTCTTTTACGGGATGGAACCGGGCGAGGAAATCGCCGCCGAAATCGACCCCGGCAAGACGCTCGAAATCCGCATGCAGGCTGTGGCCGACATGAACGAGGATGGCGAGGTCAAGGTGTTCTTCGAGCTTAACGGCCAACCCCGCACGATCCGCGTGACGAACCGGCTTGCCGCCGCCGACAAGGTCAAGCGCCCCAAGGCGGAACTCGGCAATCCGGGCCACATTGGCGCGCCGATGCCCGGGGTTGTGGCCAGCGTGGCAGCCGTCGCAGGCAAAGAGGTCAAGGCGGGCGATCTGTTGCTGACGATCGAGGCAATGAAGATGGAAACCGGCATCCATGCCGAACGCAATGCGGTGATCAAGGCCGTGCATGTCCATCCCGGCAGCCAGATCGACGCCAAGGATCTGCTGGTCGAGTTGGAGTAATGGGCATACCGCATTTGCTGACACCGGCAACATAAGCGACCGGGAACAGGACACCCATGCCACAGCACCTGTCCCTCGTCGCCCTGATTGTCCCCGACTACGACAGCGCCATCGCCTTCTTTACGGGGGCGTTGGGCTTCGATCTGCTGGAAGACACCGATCTGGGCCATGGCAAGCGCTGGGTCAGGGTTGCCCCCAAAGGCGCCCAGACGGCCTTCCTGCTGGCCCGCGCGGTCGATGACCGGCAGCGCGCCGCGATCGGCAACCAAGGCGGCGGGCGCGTCTGGCTGTTCTTGCAGACAGATGATTTCGACAAAGATCACGCAAAGATGCAGGCCTGCGGTATCGCGTTCGAGGAATCGCCGCGCGATGAACCCTATGGCCGCGTTGCCGTTTTTTCTGATCCGTTCGGCAACCGGTGGGACCTGATCCAGTTCGTGCGCTGACATCTGCACCGCTCGCTGCCGCAGTGCAGCCACGACAAGCGTGATAAGACACAAACGCCAGGCGGGTCAGGCTGGACTGCTGCAAGCAAGGTGCAGGACCCGCTTGCGCCCCTTCCCGCTTCTTTTTTCCAAAAATACTCCCGCCGGAGGCCCCCCTTACCGCAAGGCACCCCGCCACGGGGTGTCTGCCGTAGGGCGGGGTTCACCCCGCCAAACCTGCCTGCCCGACAAACGAGAGAAAAACACCAGGCGTTGCAATTTTGGCCTTGCGGACCGCGCCAAGTGTTTGTAATTCACGCCTCACCAACGGATGCGGGCGTAGCTCAGGGGTAGAGCATAACCTTGCCAAGGTTAGGGTCGAGAGTTCGAATCTCTTCGCCCGCTCCAATTGGTTCACTGGCCCAGCGGGCCGTTTGCAAAGGCCGCCTTTCAGGGCGGCCTTTTGCATTGGGATCAGGCGCAGACCTTGACGGCAGCGTCACGCGGCGGCAGGGCGGGCGGCGTCATCACCAGATGCGGGCGCACGTCGGCGAAATCGCCCCAGCCACGGCTGCGGTTCTGTCCAATTTCATCCAGCGCTGGCGCGGCAAAGATCACGTCGGCTGTGTCGTCGTGATCTTCATCCTCGTCGTCGGCCTCGTCCCAGATCGAGACGTCGTCGTCTTCGGCCAGCAGATCGAAATCATCCTCTGGCAAGGCCAGTTCGGCGGCTTCCGCGGCAAGGTGGCGGTCGATGCGGCGCGCGACCTCTTCGGTGTTGGCGATGGCGGACAGGACGATCTTGCCCAAAATATCAGGCCCGGTGCGGGTGCCGACCAAGGCATAAAGACTGGGGATCAGACCATAAAGATCATCGGTCGCCTCTGCGCCCTTGTCGGTCATGATGATGGTGCTGACGAAAGGATTGCGCCGTTCGGCCGACAGGGCCAGCGTATGGGTCAGTTGCATGCCAATCCGTTCGTCCATCACCATCAGGTCGATCACATCGGCGCGGATCATCGCCTGCGCGATGTCGCGGCTGGTCACACACAGGGTCTGGAACCCTTTGTTGGCCAGAATATGGGCTGTCTGCACCGCATCGGCGGCGTCGTCGCGCAAGATCATTGCTTTCATCGGATTCTCCTGACAAGGCTTCACGTCGTCCTGCATGACAGCAAATCTTTAAAACTTGCTGAAAAGCGCTGGCAGTGGGCCTGCGGACTTGGCGGTCGTGCCGGATGCCCCTATAGACATGGCCAACAAGACGAGGGACGCCAGCAGATGCGCACAGCCACCATCACCCGCAAGACTGCGGAAACCGATATCGCGGTGACCATCAATCTCGATGGCAGCGGCACCTATGACAACGACACCGGCGTCGGGTTTTTCGATCACATGCTGGACCAGTTGTCGCGCCACGCGCTGATCGACATGACCATCCGCGCCACGGGCGATCTGCATATCGACGATCACCACACGGTCGAGGATGTGGGCATTGCCCTTGGTCAGGCGCTGACACAGGCGCTGGGCGACAAGCGCGGGATCAAACGCTACGGGTCGTGCCATCTGGCGATGGATGACGCACAGGTGCGCGCCGCCCTCGATCTGTCGGGGCGGCCTTACCTGATCTGCAATCTGGACCTGCCCTTTGGCAAGATCGGCACCTTCGACACCGAACTGGTACGCGAATTCTTTCAGGCTTTGTCCACGCATGGCGGCATTACCCTGCACATCGACCGGCTGCACGGGTTCAACGCGCATCACATCACCGAAGCCGCGTTCAAGGCGGTCGCCCGCGCCTTGCGTGACGCGGTCGAAGCCGACCCGCGCAAGGGCGATGCGATTCCATCGACCAAGGGCAGCCTATGACCACCGCACTGGTCGATTACGACAGCGGCAACCTGCATTCGGCGCAAAAAGCGTTCGAACGGATGGCGGCAGAGGTGGGCGCAGGCCCGATCATCGTGACCGCCGACCCCGATGTCGTGGCCAAGGCTGACCGGATCGTGCTGCCCGGCGACGGGGCCTTTCCGCATTGTCAGGCGCAACTGCATGCCCATTCCGGTCTTGCCGAAGCGATCACCGACGCCGTGACCCGTCGCGCCGTGCCGTTCTTTGGCATCTGCGTCGGGATGCAGATGCTGGCGACCATGGGCCATGAATACGAGGATACGCCGGGTTTCGGGTGGATCGCGGGTGATATCCGCCGCATCCCCCCCGCCGATCCCGCGCTGAAAGTGCCGCATATGGGCTGGAACGATCTGGTGATCGACAACCCCCATCCCGTGCTCGACGGCATTGCGACCGGCGAACATGCCTATTTCGTCCATTCCTATGCGATGCAGGTCAGCAACCCTGCCGAACGGCTGGCCCATGTCGATTACGGCGGCGATGTCACCGCCATCATCGGACGCGACAACATCATCGGCACACAGTTTCACCCCGAGAAGAGCCAGCATGCGGGCCTGCGCATGATCGCCAATTTCCTGCAATGGAGACCCTGAGAATGACAGCCATCCGCCTATCCCGACGCATGATGCTGCTTGGCGCAGCAGCCAGCCTTGCCGCCTGTGCGCGCGGTGGCGAAGAAGTGGTCAGCCGCGCCGCCTTTGACACCAGCAACATCCCGCTGCATCCCAACGAGACCCCCGAACTGCGCGCATTGATCAACAAATACGCCGAGATACACGATATCCCCGTGACCTTGCTGCACCGCGTGATCATCCGCGAAAGCACCCATAACCCCGCCGCACGCAACGGCCCCTATTACGGGCTAATGCAGATCCTGCCACAGACAGCACGCACCATGGGGTTCCGCGGCGAACCGCGCGACCTGCTCGATGCGGAAACGAACCTGCGCTATGCGGGCCGCTATCTGCGCGGCGCATGGCTTTTGTCGGACGGGGACGAGGCGACAGCCGTCGGCTGGTACGCGCGCGGCTATTACTACGAGGCGAGGCGGCGCGGCATGCTGGTCGAAACCGGCCTGCGCGCGGCCTGAGGTCAAATGGCCCCGCACTGCGGGGCCATCCGTTTCACTCGATCCGGACCCAGTTCTGGCTGGCGCAGATCAGACCACCGGCCACACAGCCGCGCAGGCGCAGGGCATTGCCCTCGACATCCATCTTGCCCACATAGATGCGGTCGTTGGACGGACGCCAGACCTGCCCCTGATAGGACCCGTCACCGTTCGGTGCCATGTTGATGACGATCTGGCGGCCGATGTTGGGGGACGCATATTCGCCTTCGGTGTTGAAGGTGCGCGCGATGGTGCCGCAGACCGCCGCACCGCATTGGTCCATCGTGACATAGGCGAAAGCGCCGTCATCGACTTCGGTCTGCCAGGTGCCAAGGGCGGCATCCTGTGCGCTGGCGGCACTGGCCAAGGCAAAGGCCGCAGCTGCGGCCAGGATTAGGTGTTTCATTTGGATCTCCTCCCTGAAGATGCGGACAGTTTGATCCTGACGCATTTGCGCAATCAAGTCTGACGTTGGGTCCGGTGCCTGCGTTGCATTCCCGCGCGCGCCATGCATAACGGGCGCGAACATGCGAAAGGCTGCGACGATGATCCTTTACCCTGCCATTGACCTCAAGGACGGACAGGCCGTGCGGCTTGTGCATGGCGACATGACCCAGACCACCGTGTTCAACGACGACCCTGCCGCACAGGCGCGCGCCTTTGTGGATGCAGGCTGCGCATGGTTGCATCTGGTCGATCTGAACGGCGCTTTTGCAGGCACGCCTGTCAACGCCGCCCCGGTCGAGGCGATACTGAAAGCCTGCCCCGTCCCTGCGCAGCTTGGCGGCGGCATCCGCGACATGGCCACTATTGAGGCTTGGCTCGACAAAGGCCTCGCGCGGGTGATTCTGGGCACGGTGGCAGTGGAAAATCCCGATCTGGTGCGAGAGGCGGCGCGCGCCTTTCCGGGGCAGGTCGCTGTGGGCTTGGACGCCCGCAACGGGCGTGTGGCCACCCGTGGCTGGGCCGAGGAAACCGATGTCATGGTCACCGATCTGGCGCGCAGCTTCGAGGATGCAGGCATCGCCGCGATCATCTACACCGACATCCTGCGCGACGGCGCGATGAAAGGGCCGAATATCGCGGCCACTGCCGATCTCGCCCGCGCGGTCAGCATCCCCGTCATCGCCTCTGGCGGGGTGTCGTCACTGGCCGATCTGACGGCGTTGCGGGATACCGGCGTCATCGCGGGGGCGATTTCGGGCCGCGCGCTCTATGACGGCGCACTTGATCTGGCAGAGGCACTGCGCGTGCTTGCCGAACCCGCATCGCAGGCCTAAACAAAGCCATGCTCAAGGTCCGCATCATCCCCTGCCTCGACGTCGCCGAAGGGCGCACCGTGAAAGGCGTCAATTTCGTCGATCTGGTCGATGCGGGCGATCCGGTCGAGCAGGCGATAGCCTATAACGCGGCTGGCGCGGACGAGCTGGTGTTTCTCGATATCAAGGCCACGCATGAAAACCGCGGCACGATGTTCGATCTGGCCACGCGCACGGCCGAGCAATGTTTCATGCCGCTGACCATCGGCGGCGGCGTGCGCACGCATCACGATGTGCGCGATCTGCTGCTGGCAGGCGCGGACAAGGTCAGCTTCAATTCCGCCGCCGTTGCCAACCCCGACGTGGTGGCCGAAGCCGCGATGCGGTTCGGCTCGCAATGCATCGTCGTGGCGATTGACGCCAAAACAGTCAGCCCCGGCAAATGGGAGATTTTCACCCATGGCGGCAGGCGCGCGACCGGCATCGACGCTGTGGAATTTGCGCGCACGGTCGTCGCCAAAGGCGCGGGCGAAATCCTGCTGACCTCGATGGACCGCGACGGCACCAAGACGGGGTTCAACCTGCCGCTGACGCGCGCCATCGCGGATGCCGTCGATGTGCCGGTGATCGCCTCGGGCGGGGTCGGCACGCTCGACCATCTGGTCGAAGGCGTGACGCAAGGCGGGGCTTCGGCGGTGCTCGCCGCCTCGATCTTCCACTTCGGGACCTACACAATCGCGCAGGCCAAGGCGCATATGGCCGCAGCCGGTATCGCGGTGCGGCCATGACGCTCGACGATCTCGCCGCCCTGATTGCATCGCGCAAGAACGCCGATCCCGCCAGCAGCTGGACAGCACAGCTGCTGGCCAAAGGCCCCGAAAAATGCGCCGAGAAATTCGGCGAGGAAGCCATCGAAGCGATCATCGAAGCCGTCAAAGGCGACCGTGACAAGCTGACGTCAGAAGCGGCGGATGTGCTCTACCACCTTCTGGTCATGCTGACCGCGCGGGATGTGACACTGGCCGATGTCGTGGCCGAACTCGCCCGCCGCCAAGGCACATCAGGCATCGCCGAAAAAGCCGCCCGCCGCCCCTGATCCTGCAACTTCTTTTTTCCAAAAATACTCCGGGGTGAGCCCCGGACTTGATCCGGGGCGAGGGGCAGCGCCCCTTACAGCTTCGAGGAAATAATTCCCGTCGCAAAGCCTCCCATACGCAATTCGCCAAACAGCCGCTGGTATTCGATCTTGGGGCAACGGTCCTGCACCACCGTCACGCCACGCGCCTCGGCTGCGGCTGCGGCCTCCGGATGGGTGACACCGATCTGCATCCAGATCGTCTGCAGCTTGGGCCAGCGCGCCAGCGCCTCATCGACCAGCGCGGGCACGGCATCGGGTTTGCGAAAGATATCGACCATATCCACGTCATCCGGAATATCGGCCAAGCTGGCATAGACCGTTTCGCCGAACAGGCGCTCACCCGCCAGCCCCGGGTTGACGGGGATCACCCGAAACCCTTTCAACCCCAGATAACGCGCTACGAAATAGCTGGGGCGCACCGGATTGGCCGACACCCCCACCACCGCGATAGTGCGGGTGCGTTTGAAAATAGTGCGCAAGGTATCGTCGCTGATCATCATGCAAGCACCCTAGCGCAAGGCCCGACAAGAAAAAAGCGCCCAAGGAAGCCTTGGGCGCCAGTTATGGAACGAGGGACAGTGAGTTTGGCACGACCGGTTCCAATGACCGCACCACACTACATAGATGGTAAGCCGCTTCGGCAACAAAAGGTTCCCTCAGCAAGACGTGATAAATGCGTGATCCGGTCTTTTTCAGTCGAAGACATCTTCGATGATGTCCCACAGCTCGGAAAACACCTTGTGGCCAAGACTTTTACCCTTGCGGCGTTTCTTCGGGCGGGCGACCTTGCGCTGCACCGGTACCGGACCTGCGGGACGTTGGGTGAGCGCAGGCGTGGCGGTCAGGGGCAGCATCTTGAGCTTGCGCAAAGGTGCGCCACAGGTGCCACAACTCAGCTCGTGTCGCTCGCGCCCGCGCAAGATCAAGGTTGCGCGTGTCCCGCAGTAACAGCAGGTCGCGATCTTCGTTCCAGCCATGGCAGATCCCTATGTCAGCCTCTGGCTGCATATAGGGCGACGGCGGCCGCATTTGAAACGTTGAGCGAGCCGAAATCCGCGCTCGCGTCGATCCGCACCAAGATGTCGCAGGTCTCGCGCGTCTTGTCGCGCAGCCCCGGCCCTTCGGCACCCATGACCAACGCCACGGCGCGGTCGCGCTTGCCCTCGACAGCGGCTTCGATCGTGGTCTCAGCCTCGCCATCCAGCCCCAGCACCAGATAACCCATCTGTTGCAGTTCCACGATGGCATCGGCCAGATTGCGCACCCGCAGATAGGGCTGGCGTTCCAGCGCACCACTGGCGGTCTTGGCCAGCGCCCCTGTTTCCGGTGCCGCATGACGCTGCATCGCGACCACAGCGCGCGCGCCGAACACTTCCGCCGACCGCAGGATCGCGCCCACGTTATGCGGGTCGGTCACACGGTCGAGCAGCACGATGCGCGGCGGCATCGGCCCTTCGCGCAAGGCCACATCCTGCAAGCTGCCCCAGTCGAGCGGTTTGACCTCCAGCGCGGCACCCTGATGCACCGATTGTGGATCAAGGGGTGCCGCGAATTTGCGCGGATCGCTGATTTCAGGCTCCATGCCGCTGGTGGCCACCGCCTCGCCCAGACGTTCGAGCGCATTGCGCGTCACGATCAGGCGCAATTTCTCGCGCGCGGGGTTTTCCAGCGCGTCGCGCACCGCATGCAGGCCGAACAGCCAGACGGTTTCATTTGCCGCCACCCGCTTGGCCTGTTCCTTGGCGATCACCCATGTCGGCTTTTTCATTCTGGCATCCGTCCTCGCTTTTCCTAGCCGATACGCGACATTGCCCGCGCTGTGAAGAGGCAGCCCGAAAGGGGCGACTTTTGCTGTTGACGCCAATCGGGACCGCAGGTAATCACCCCCGCAGTGGGCGACAGGCCGCAAGGTGTGGCAGGGGACTGTAACTCCCTCGCGGAGACGCACGCCAGGTTCGATTCCTGGGTCGCCCACCACTTACTTACCTGACACTTTAATATTTTTCCGCGATTTGCGCCATGAACGTGAATGGGTGCGACCCCGGTGCTTGGCTTCAAGTCTTGGCCTGTTTATGCACTTTTTTAGCGATTTTTGGGCCGTGACAGAAATAGCCTTGTGGTTGGCCCCAGCGCGAAATCCGGTCATTTACAGTAGCATATTCAAGCGGCACGTCACATCTTCCGCGCTATCTGCCGCGTTCAGCGCCCGTTTCTTTGGCGGAATATGAACTCCGGCAGAACAGTCTCCCACTCGCTGCGCTTGATGTAGGTCTGAAAAGCTTCCTCGTTATCGGCCTTACGCCACCTGACGATGGCCCCGACCTTGCCAGAGACCAGGTCTGTGCCTTCTGGCGGCACCCAGTTTGCCGCCATACGGCCGAGGACACGGCCCTGCCTGTCGAGGATCATCCATTTGTCCTTGCGCCGCTCCAGCGTTACCGCGTCGTCGATTTCGGCCTCGGTGATGGCGGCGAGCGTTTGGCTGTCCCCGGGGAGGCGTCCGGCATAAGAAAGATCGACAGAGCCCATATCCGGCAGGTGATATTGGTCAGGCGCGGGCAAGTCGGACGCTTGCGGTGCTGCGACTTGGCGCAACAGCTCGCTTTCGCTGTCAGCAAGGACGAACGCATGCGCCCCGCGGGTCACCACGGCAAGGCTGCGGCGCGCGCGTGTCATGGCGACGTAGAAAAGCCGCCGCGGCGCCTCGCCGTCCTCGCCCTTCGAGATCGCCTGCCAGCCACCGTTCAGGATCACCACATGGTCGAATTCCAGACCCTTGGACCGGTGCGCGGTCAGCAGCAAAAGCCCGCGCTGCGTGCCTCTGACATCCTGCGCCCATTCGGCCAGCCATTCGATCGCGTCGGGAACCGGGATCGTCTTGGCGCCAAGCTCGCGTGCGAGGTCCGCGATGCCTTCAGCAATCAGATCAACCCAGCGCGTCAGCCGCTGCCTGTTCAGAACATCAAGGATGTCCTGAATGGTGAGCATCGCCGCAGGCCGCGCCCGCAAGCCCGCGACCAGTTTTTGCATTTCACGCAGGCGCCAGATACTTGGCAGCTTTTCATTGGCCATCTCGACCGGAAGCCCCAGCTTTTCGGCGTAAGCCCGCACCGGCCCAAGCCGCCGCCAATCGCGCGAGATGATGGCCGCGCGCGACCAAGAGAAATCGGGGTCCAGATGGGATATCCTGACCAGTTCGTCCACCGCGGCCACCCCTTGGGCCACGTCATCCCCCTGCACGTCGAGGAATTGGGCACGCCCCTTTCCGACCGGGTCATAAGTCGCCATCGCCCCGCCACCCGGATGCAGGCTGCGCAGCTTGTCCACAGTGATCAGGTGGCCGGCCTTCATGCGCCCTTGGGCAGGCTCGATCACCTGATTTGACGCGTCGATGATGAAGCGGGTTGAACGGTAATTCTCGGTCAGGAATTTCGGCTTGGCGCGGTAATCCTCTTCGAAGCGACGGATGAACGAGATTGAGGCACCGGTGAAGGCATAGATGTTCTGGTCGTCATCCCCCACAGCAAAGAGGCTGAGGCGCTGGTCAGGATCGTCAAGCGACCGCCCTGCCACGGCAGCGATCAGCGCATATTCTTCGGGGCCGATGTCCTGATATTCATCAACGAGAATCCACCGATAGCCCTGGATCAGGGCCTCGCGCTGGGCCTCGGCCTCGGCGCGGCTGAGCCCTTCACCGGTGATCATGTGCACGGCATCACGCAAGATGGCGTCAAAGTCGCGGGTCTCGGTGGAACCACCGGCAAAGCTTGCCCCCACCAATCGCATGGCGAGCGCGTGACAGGTCGAAACGGTGACCCAAGCGGCATCCTCGCCGACAAGACGGCGCAGGCGGGCACGGATTTCGGCGGCGGCATGGCGGTTGTAGGTCAGCACGAGGATGCGCTGCGGGTCCTCGCGCCGGACACGCAGAAGATAGGCGATACGGTGAACCAGCACTCTTGTTTTGCCCGATCCGGAGCCGGCCAGCACAAGGACATTGGTTTCCTCACGGTCGTCCGCCACGATATCCTGCTGGGCAGGGTTGCCAAGATCCTCGACAATCTCCCTCCAGGCGCGTCCCGTGGTCTGGCGGCGTATCTCGACACTGCGCCCGGGCATCCAGCGACGCAGGAAACGATCCTGATCCAGCGTGAAATAATCCTGCGTGAGACTTTGCGCCTCTGCGATCCGCTCCAGCCCTTTTTCGGCGTAGGCGGCCATGACATGGGTCTGCAACGTCTGCTCGCGGTAGTGTTCCTGCAGCGGCAGGAAATCCTTGGCCGAGAAAGGCGCGCGTTCGGGGTTCAGATGAATGGTCATGGCCGAACGGAAGACTGTCAGCCCCTTGCCAAGCGTCAGCACCTGCTGTTCATGCAGCCAAAGGAGCGTGCGCTCCATCAGCTTGGTCATGTTCTTGACGCCGGACATCTTGATGACCGCATCACCGTTCAATTCGGCCAAAAGGTCGCCAAGCGTCGTCTCGACCTGAATGTCCTTGCCTCTTGTGCCGGTTGGCACCTTGGCGATCAGGAATTCAAGAAGTCTTTCGGCAGCCGTCCAGCGCAAGGACGCTGTCTGGTCCACCGCCCGCCACGAACGCTGCAGCACGATTTCGAGCGTTTTGGAAGAAAGCTTTCGCAGTCGGATATTGCCTTGGCTGCCGTCCTCATCGCGCCCGTCCCGTTCGATACTGCGCAAGAGGCGTTCGAGGATATGAGGGCCTGCGCCGGCATTGCCCATCTCTCTCATTTTCTGGCTGGCGACTGTCAGGTCAAGCTGGCAACCACCACCGCTATCGGCGTCGGGGGCCATCTCTCGCATTGTGCCCAGCAGTGCCCCCTCTAAAGTCCGCGCGGCCGCGAACCGCTGGCGAGAGCTGTTCTCGATTCCGACATGGACCTGGACTGTGATGGCAATATCGTTCCGGGCAAGGCCGATAGTCTCGAGGTCTGCCATAGCCTTGGCAAGCCCGCGATGGGTCATACCCGCAAGCCCCGTCAATTCATCGGTCGAAATGCCCTGATCGGCGGGCGTATTCATCAGGTGGCGCACGATATCGAGAAGTTGCTTGCGCCGTGCGCCGGTGATCTGCGTCTTTTCGAGCCGCGCATTCGCCTCTTCAAGCGTGCGCACCATCAGCGAGGACGGAAAAACCTGCACCCGGTTCTCTTCGCGAGAGACAAGCGTGGCCTCTTCCAGCCATGACACGGCCGTCTTGACCCGCGTGTCATCTGTTGCGCTGTCGCGCATGTATTCGCGGTCCTTTTCTTCGCGCACGATCTCTCCGGTGGTCGCGACCACCATGCCACCGTTCCGGCCCTGCTCGTCGATCCGGCGCAGCGCCTTGAGGATCGCCCCGATCTCGTGCCGCTCCAGCCGCGAGCGGGCGGTCAGGGTAAACTGACGCTCGACGTCATCGTTGTGATACAACAGAACGCAATCGGCGGGCATCCGGTCGCGGCCTGCCCTACCTGCCTCTTGCAGGTAGTTCTCCAGCGAGCCCGGGATATCGGCATGGACAACCAGCCGGATGTCGGGCTTGTCGATCCCCATGCCAAAAGCATTTGTGGCCGCAATGACCCGCAAGTCGCCCACCCGAAAGGCTTCCTGCACGAACCGCTTGTCATCGACCGTCAGCCCTGCATGAAAATGCGCTGCGGCCAGACCTTGGCCTTCGAGGAAGGCTGCGACCCGTTCAGTTTCCTTGCGCGTGGCGCAATAGACGACGGCACCGGATCGACCCTCTGGCAAGTGATCGTGGATGGCGGTCAGGATGTCTCCTAGCTTGCTCTCCTTGCGCGTCGGCAGCACCGAAAACGACAGGTTCGTCCGCGACGAACCTCCGTCGAACAGGTTCAGTTCGATGGCGAGCTTCTGTTGAAAATGGTCGATGATATCGCGCACGACCTCTGGTTTGGCGGTGGCTGTCAGGCACAGGATCGGGGCTGGTGGCGCGTCACCCGAGAATTCACGGATGAAGCGACCGATGTAGCGATAATCGGGCCGGAAATCATGCCCCCATTTCGAGACGCAATGCGCCTCGTCCAGCACCCAGAACCCCACCTCTCGTTGCTTGAGGACCGAACGCACCGATACAGAGCGGAGTTGTTCGGGCGATATCAACAGGATTGCCGCCTGACCAAGCCTGACGCGGTCCAGCGCGTCCTGCCGCTCGGGCATCGACAGCATGCCGTTGATCGTCACCGCCGAGGAAATTCCCGTGCGCTCCATTCCCTGCACCTGATCGGCCATCAGTGCGACGAGAGGCGAGATAACCACCGTCAGCGCACCGGTCTTGTCGTAAAGGCTTAACGCCGGAACCTGATAGCAGACAGACTTGCCCGTGCCGGTGGGCAAGATGCCAAGCACATGGGAATGCGCCATCGCATTCGCAACGATGACTTCTTGCAGCGGGCGACCTTCGGCATCGGCTGGTTCGGCGCGGAAGGCCGGAAAGCCGAACCACTTTTGCAGCGCGCCTTTGGGGTCGTTCATCGTCGCGCACCAGACACACGAGGGCCTGCCACAGTTGGTGTCGCGCAACTGCCGGACGATCAGCGCTGCCTGCGGAAAAGACGCCCTGACCCAAGGCGGCATGACAGATTCCCCGCCCGAGACAGAGATCCATGCCAAGGCATAGGCCATCGGCCAAGCCATCCGCGCATCACCTAGCGCATCCAGCGCAGGACCGACCTGTTCACCGCAAGCCTGACCCTCCAGAATATCGCGGATCGCGGCCAGAGCTGTGACTTGGTCCGGCGCGCCCGCATTGCGGATGTACTGAAAGACCGCATCAAACCCGTCGGCGCGATCCGTGCGCGTGACAAGGTGATGCCACGCCAAAAGCAGATCGGGCGACTGTCCTTTCAGGGCCTCGATCTGGTTGCTCAAAACATCGAACACCAGACGGGCATCAAGCTCGGGGTCATTCACATGTCCCGCCTGCAGCCGCCCGTCGTGATGATGTTTGACCAGATGATGATAGGGGTTGCGCGGAAAGGCCAAGGGGTTCAGCCAAAGCGTATCGATGGGCGCCATCATCCTGTCGCGCAGCCTTGGCCTTGCTGCCAGCAAATGCTCGATATCATGGCGCAGAATGTTGTGCCCGATGATGTAGCTGGTCGTTTTCAGGGCCGCTTCCAGCTTGTCGAGCGATTGCTGAAGTCTGCCTTTGCCTGCCACGACCGCCGGGCCGGGACCAAAGCGCACTGCGGCCAAGTCGAAGATTTCTGCCTTGCTGGGATCAACTTCCAGATCAACCGACAGGCACCGCTCCAGAAGGGGTGCCTTGTCATCGGTTTTTGGACGCAGGAAGCTCAGAAAAGGCATACAGTCCAGTCACATAATATGCGGATCATTCAACTGTTAAGGTACCTCTTGCCACCCTACAACACAAATGCCCTGTAGTGAGACCGCGCTGGAACCGTCACTGATCGTATCCTTCAGGCGCAACCAGAGGCCATCGCCACATGCAACGTCGGTGGCGGACCATCACCGCGCATTGATGGCCTACCCCTACTAAGAGTCCCGTTCATGAATTAGCTTTGGACAGGTTTGGGTTCTGCAAGGTCTTTAAGCGGCCAGCAGAAGACGCACCTGGATAAGAAGTAAGTTCAACCAGTGCCAAGGCGCTGAGGATCGATGACGATGCCAGTGGCGTCAAACCATGTGCAGCGTGATGACATGGCGCCCAATTTAGCGGCAAATGCAGAATTTACTGCAAATCCAGATAGAAAACACTGATCCTTCCGGCGCAAAGCTGCCAGCAATCAGTTGGGGGTTGGTGGCGCCCTTCGCTATGTCGGGTTCGGTTGCTGCCATCTGGTAAGGGGTTGTATCATGGCCCGTCGCAGTCAATTGAATGCCCTGAACGAGATAGACATGCGCAACATGCGCATATTCCGGCAGATTGTTGATGCCGGAGGAGTTGCCTCTGCTTCGCAATCTTTCGGTGCCGAAAAATCGACTTTCAGCCGCGCATTGAAAGCACTCGAAGAAAGATTGAATGCGCAGTTGTGTTTCCGTGGACCGGGTGGTTTCTCTCTGACGGAGTTCGGCGTTGTCGTCTATGAAACGTCGGTGGCGCTTGACGAGGCGCTTTCTTCGGCGCGGGCGCGGTTGAACGGAACGCGGGAAGCCTTTTCAGGCAAGCTTACACTCGGTATCTCGGACAATCTGATTAGCAACGTGGATGCCAAACTGTCTGACTCCATCGAAGTGCTGTTCAAGCTGGCACCAGAGGTCATGGTCACGGTCTCGATCCTTGCGCCCGATCAATTGGCCGAGGCTTTGGAGGAAGACAGGGTCGATATCGCGATCATCGCGCAAAAGCATCTGGATTCCGGTTTTCTGCTGACGCCGCTCTTTTTCGAGAAGTTCAAGTTGTTTGGCGCCGTTCCCGATGGGCACACGCAGCCTTACCACTATGCGACGCTGGCCGAAAACGGGGTCGGAACCATTCACAGAACCTTCACGCGGCCAGGAGTAAGTGCGGAATCGCTCAAGCTGAAAGGCGCATGGACCGCAAAGGCAAGCGGGCTGGAGGCTGTTGCAACACTTATCAATACCGGCCGCTGCGTCGGGTTTCTTCCGACCCATTACATCCGGTCCATCCCGATGCGCAGACCGATCAAGGAAGTGCCCGGCGCAGAGCATTTGCGGCACGCCCTGCTGTCGGGGGCTGCAACAAAACGAAATACAAGACGCAGCATGCAGGCCCAATTGATGCTGGATATACTGAATTCGAAAATGGGACCCTCTTTGGCCACCGCTGCGGAATAGCCGCTATCTACCAGATATCAAAAGCGCACAGCGCGTGACCCACGTCTATCGTGGGTTGCATCTGCCGCTGTTTTTCAGGGGAAAGGTTGCGATTTTGGCAACCTTGAGTGCGCAACCCACGCTCCTTGCGTTTTCCTGACTGGGCTACCTTTGCCGGGCGTCGGTTCGATGTGGCACTTAACCCAGGAGTCCCTACAGATGCCCGAAATACCCTTAGGAGAAATGCAACGCCTTACCATTCCTGCTCGACAGAGTGCCGGAAGCTTTCTGTTTTCCGAGATCAGCACGGACTTCAAAAACCTGCAGGCGGATATCGTCTTTCTCGGGATTCCTCATGGCAGCGCCTACACACCTGACGCGATTGCCAACGACCAGATCAATGCCCCCGATGTCATTCGCGCGGTCACAAACCGGGTGAGCCGTTCGCTGGAACGCTACGATTTCGATGTTGGCGGTCCAATCTATGACGGCAGGGATATCAGTGCCGTCGATCTGGGGAATGTCCCCTTCGACATTTCCGTCCCCGGTGGTGACCACTATCGCAAGGCAGAGCTTGTCTTGCGCAGCGTGTATGAAACGGGTGCCATGACGGTGGTATTCGGTGGCGACCACGGTATCCCGTTCCCTATCTTCAAAGCGCTGGAAGTGGTTTCGTCCGCCGAAGACCCCATCGTGCTGATCCAGATTGATGCCCATATCGACTGGCGCGATCATGTCAACGGCGTGCGGGACGGGCTGTCCAGCCCGATCCGGCGCGCCTCGGAAATGGCGCACATCGGCGAAATTTTCCAGATCGGAATCCGCGCCCAAGGCAGCGGAAGAACAGAAGAATACGAGGCCGCCATGGCATATGGCGCGAACATCATTCCTGCTTTCGAAGTCCACGACAACGGGGTCGACGCCATTCTGGCGAGGATCCCCGACAACAGGCGCTATTACATCACCATCGATGCAGACGGGATTGATCCGTCCGAGGCACCCGCCGTGGAAGGCCCCGCACCAGGCGGGCTGACCTTTCATCAATGCCGCAAGCTCATTCATGGTCTTGTCGGCAAAGGGCGCGTTCTTGGCATGGATATTGTCGAGATCACCCCCTCGCGCGATGTCAATGACATCACATCCATCCTTGCGGGTCGCCTTGTGGTCAACCTGATCGGGGCCGCGGTGCGGGCGGATTACTTCACCACAGAACCTAATGAAAAACCCTGACGCCAGATGAAAGGATCATCTTCCATGACTGACACATGTCATCTTCGCAAAGCCGCCTATGCCCTGTTCTTTGGTCTGGGGGCGATGACCACGCCCGCCCTTGCACAGACCACGCTGGAGCGCATTCTCGAAGGGGGTGTCGCGACAGTCGGCACCGAGGCAGCCTTTCCGCCATTCGAATTTGTCGATGAATCCGGAGAGATCGTCGGATACGGCAAAGATATCCTGGATGTTGTGATTGCCGAACTGGGGGTAGAGCTTAACCAGCTCGACGTGCCTTGGCAGGGCATCTTGCCGGGTCTGCTGGCCGGGAACTTCGATTTTGTCGCCACGACTGTCGCGATCAATGAAGAACGTGCCCAGCGCTACGCATACACATTACCTATCGCGAATGGCCAGCCACACATCATGACCCGCGTCGGCGAAGCGATCGCAAGCGAGGATGATCTTGCCGGTATGATCGTCGGCACACAACTTGCCTCCTCGGTCGAGCCGATTGCACGGGCCTTGGACGAGCGGCTCAGTGCCGAGGGCGAGGGCTTTGCCGAACTCAAGCTCTATACCGCATTCACCGACACCTATCTCGCGCTGGCCAGCGGCGAAATCGACGCTGTGATTCAATCGCTGCCAAACCTTGCAGTTCTGGTGCAGGAACGTCCGGGCCTGTTCGAGATCAGCGCGCCTGTCGAGACCTCGGTGGAATGGACATATATGGCATGGGTCACACGGCCCGAGGATACCGATCTGCGTGATTTCATCTCCGGTGTCATTCGCGAGATGCGTGACGATGGTCGGCTCTATGAATTGCAGGACAAATGGTTCGGGTTCCGGATGGAAATCCCCGACGAAGGCTATCTGCCTGCCAGCGCCTATTGACCGTCGCATCCGTTCTTCGGGCGCTTCGGCGCCCGTTGGACCCCCTTTCACCTCAAAATCGGGACAGGACCTTTGGGATTTGATATTGACGCAGTCTGGAGCGCGATGCCCCGCCTGATGGATGCGATCAGCGTCAATTTCAGGATTGCCTTCGCGTCCATCCTTCTTGCGGTTCTGGGCGGCACGCTCCTGACGATCCTGCGATCGTTCAAGATCAGGGCGCTGAATGTCGTCATCATTGTCCTCATCAGCTTTATTCGTGGCACGCCCCTGCTGATCCAGATTTTCCTGTTCTATTACGGCCTGCCAGCGCTGGGCCTGCGCCTGAGCCCTGAAGTAGCTGGAATCCTTGCTCTTTCGCTGAATTCCGCGGTTTTTGTCTCTGAAATCCTGCGCGGCAGCCTGCCCAGTATCGAGGATGGCCAGATCGAAGCTGCAACAGCACTTGGTCTGTCAGCTGGTGTGATCTGGGGCAAGATCGTTCTTCCGCAGTTGTTCCGCAAGACGCTGCCGATGCTGATTAATGAATCAACCGTGGTGGTGAAAGGAACAGCGCTTCTGGCTGTCATCACCGTTGTCGAAACGCTGCGCGTCGCCCAACAGATCGGAGCCTCCACATTTCGCCCGTTTGAGCCGATTATCGGTGCTGCCATCCTGTTTCTTGGTCTCTACGTGATCCTGACCGCCCTTGGCTGGGCAGTCGAGCGGCGCCATGCACAGGAGCGTCGTTAAGATCATGGCTCTCGATCCTACGGTCATCTTGAACTACTGGCCGCTGCTTGTGGACGGGGCCGTGCTCACCTTGCGCCTTGCCGCAATTGCGTTTGTTGGCGGCATGCTGATCGGTGCCATCTGCGCGACGCTCAGCCTGCTGAACTACTGGCCGGTTCGCATGGTCATTCTGGTCTATCTGGCGCTGATGCGCGGCATTCCGTTTATCGTCATCGTGTTCCTGATCCATTTCGGCCTGCCTTCTTTCGGCATTCGGACACAGGCGCTTGTTACCGGAACTGTTGCGCTGACCCTCTATGCAGGGGCGTATTACGCCGAGATCATTCGCGCCGCTGTCCTTGCTCTGCCGCGCGGGCAATGGGAATCTGCGCGGGTGATCGGTATGCCGCCCATCGCGGCGGCCCGGCATGTGATTATCCCGCAGATCATCTCGCCGAGTGTTCCGCCCATCGTGAACTGCACGATGACCATGATCAAGGAAAGCTCGATCCTCTCGGCGATCACCGTTGCGGAATTGACCTATCAAGGGCTGGTCATTCAAGGCAACACATTTGCCCCCTTCGAAGTCTTCATCTCCTTGGCGCTGATCTACTGGGCGATCACCATCGCCTTCAGTCTGCTTGCCTGGGCTTACGAACGCCGCTTTGGCACGGCCTCGGGCCGGACAAGCCGGATGAGCCCGATTGCCGCCCGCTATCTCGACATTGACGGGAAATCAGGACGATGAAGACTGGTCCCGCACTCCGCGCAACCCGGCTCATCCGCCGTTTCGGCGAGTTGAAGGCAATTGACGAGCTGTATCTCGAAATTCCCTACGGTCAGGTTGTCAGCCTTGTGGGACCGTCCGGTTGCGGCAAGTCCACCCTGCTGCGGTGTCTGACACATCTCGATCCGCCCGATGAAGGGTTTATCGAGGTCGGGGGTGAATCGCTGGGTCGCGCGCTTTTGCCGAACGGCATCGTCAAGCACAATTCCCGCCGCCACACGGACAGGGTCCGCCGCAAGATCGGTCTGGTGTTCCAGTCCCTGAACCTGTGGCCGCATCTGTCGGTGATGGACAATATCTGCACCGCGCAATGCATCGCGCTGGGACGCTCGCGGGACGCGGCACGCGCACATGCGTTGGAACTGCTTGACCGGCTCCGCATAGGCGCGATTGCAGATGCCTATCCCGGTCAGATTTCCGGTGGACAACAGCAACGCGTCGCGATCGCAAGGGCGATGGCCATGAACCCGGAGATCCTGCTTTTCGATGAACCGACATCCGCGCTTGACCCGGAACTCGTGGGCGAAGTCCTGCGGCTGCTCAAGGAACTGGCAAGCTCGGGGATGACCATGCTGGTCGTCACCCATGAACTTGCCTTTGCCCGCGACGTTGCCGACCGGCTGCTGTTCATGGACCGGGGCATCATTCTGGCGGACGGCGCACCGCAGGATGTCATCACCCAGACTGCGGACCGCCGCGTCCGCGATTTTTTCGACAAGGTCACCGCCTTCCACCCAAAATTCATGGCAGGCACAAAACCCAAAGAGGAACATTCATGAAAACCGTCAATCGAGGTTATGTTGGCATTCCCAGCTTTCTGCGCTCCAGAATTGCTGCTGATCCGTCTGAATACGGCGATGCAAGGATCGGGGTCCTTGGCGTGCCATTCGACGAAGGCTCGCCCTTTCTGCCGGGCAGTCGTTTCGGACCCAGAGGCATCCGTGAGCATTCCTTGCGTATCCCCGTGGGCGACCCGCTTTTTGACCCCGATACCGGCGAAAGCTTTCTAGAGCACGAATTGAAAGACGGGCTGATTATCGATGTCGGTGATGTCGACGTGCGCCCCGCCAAGCCCGAAAGGACATTCGAGATCATCACCGCTCGGGTGCGCGAGATGCTGGATGGCGGATTGTTTCCGGTCATCCTTGGCGGAGATCACGCCATTACCTATCCTGTCTTCAAAGCGTTCGAAAAACCGATGCATGTCATCCAGTTTGACGCGCATCAGGATTATTCCGAGATCGACGCCGATCTTGACCGGACAAACAGCCATGCCTTCCGCCACATCGGGGCGATGGAAACCTGTCTTTCCATCACCCAGATCGGCATTCGGGGCCTGCGGACAACGCGGCGCCATGTCGAGGAAATGCGGGCTGCCGGGCACCGCGTTGTAGCAATGACCGAAACCCGCGCCCTTGGTCCCAAAGGCATCGCAGGCCTGCTTCCTGAAGGATCAGAGGTATATGTCACGATTGATGTCGATGCGCTGGATCTGTCGATCGTGCCCGGCTGTGTCTCGGGGGAACCTGACGGCATGGGGTTCCGCGACCTGATGGAAAGCCTGCGCGAAATCGCCAAGCGCCACAGGATCCGCGGGTTCGATTTTGTCGAGGTCAACCCGCCTCTCGATATTGGAACAGGGGCCACATCCTATCTGGGTGCTTTGGTGGTCACAGAATTTCTGGGGCACATCTGCAATCAGCCCTGGTGGAGCGAAACATTGGCCAAAGGAGCACGGTCATGACAACGACAGAACGCATCAAAATCCCCGCATCACATGGGCGCGCCGTGCGATTGTCGCAGGGGCAATGCATCACCATCTACAACACCTCGGGGACGCAGGTCGTTGATACCTGGGCGCTTTGCTCTGATGATCCCGACCAATTCATGTCCCTGTCGCACACGCGCGTCGAAACAGGGCGGATCAGTCCGGTTGTCGGTGACGTGCTGGTGACAAACCGTCGCGAACCGATCCTGCAATTCGAGCATGACAGCTCCACCGGAATACACGACGGCCTGATGGCCGCTTGCGATGCGCGGCGCTACGCAAACCTCGGGGCAATCGGGCATCATCGCAGTTGCGCGGAGAATTTCCACGAGGCGCTGGCAGCAGTGGGTGCCTCGGCCGGGGATGTGCCGCAGCCATTGAACCTTTTCATGAATATTCCGATCAACGCCGACGGAACGCTCACACAGGGAACACCACCTGCAAAAGCGGGTGATTACGTCAGTCTGCGCGCACTTCGGGACTGTATCCTGGTGATGTCCGCATGCCCGCAGGACATGACACCCATCAATGGAAACAGACCGACGGATGCACATTTCAGTGTGTCCTGAAAGCATCCCGTTTGACCAGCTCACGTGACCGGCGGCGCGAACGTCAGCCGCGTCAAGATTGCGGGTTAACAGCTTTAATCCCACCGCGACGGCGCGTCATTTGCGACGTTCTGATCCGATATTTCAACGAAAGGGACAAAACTTGGACAATCTCAGGATCATTGCCGGTGATTTCACATTCACCGGCCATTTCGAGACCGCCCGCGCCCCAAAGACCGTTGCCGCGTTTCGCAAGTATCTGCCCTATGCCAGCAAGATCGTTCATGTCCGCTGGTCGGGTGAAGGCGTCTGGGTGCCGTTGGGCGAAACGGATTTTGGGGTCGCCTATGAAAATCACACAAGCCACCCCGCACCGGGACATATCATTCTGTATCCGGGCGGGATCAGCGAGACAGAGATTTTGCTTGCCTATGGTGGGGTCGATTTCAGCTCGAAAATGGGGCAACTGGCGGGCAACCATTTCATCACTCTTACGGGGGGCGTGGAGAATTTGCACGCTTTGGGAAATTCGGTTCTTTGGGAAGGCGCAAAGCCCATCCGATTTGAAACTGCCTAGAAGAAACGGGTGCGTCGGTGGCTGGGCAGTGCGACATTGAAGCCCGGCACACCTATCAACTCGGACGTCTGGCTGCTCCCCGCCTACCAGTGACTCCCCTTTTGTGCACTGTTAATGGGCCGCATTCTCGCTTAGGAAATGCGCAAGCCGATACGCAGGATGCAATCCCATGCCGCAGCCTTTCAACATCATGGTCGTCGGTCAGGGCGGGCGGCTCCAATATGAAGCGCTGGTGTTTGTGGCCAGCCTGCGCGCCCGTGCACCGGGGTTCGCGGGGCGGATGATCGTCGCAGAACCGCAGCCGGGACCGCTTTGGCAGGATGATCCGCGCATGGCGTCCGACATCAGGGCCGCGCTGGGTGATCTGGGTGCCGAGGTGGTCCCTTTTGCGGCGCGCCATTTCGGGCAAAGCTATCCGCATGGCAACAAGATCGAAGGCTTGCAGGTCCTGCCTGCGGGCGAGCCTTTCGTGTTTTTCGATAGTGACACGCTGATCACGGGCGATATCAGCGCGGTGGCGTTCGATTTCTCGCGTCCCGCGGCCTCGATGAACCGGACGGGCACCTGGCCGGTCGAGGATCTGTACTGGCCCGGCTACACGGCGATCTGGAAATCGCTTTACGACAAATTCGGGCTGGATTTCGCGTCGTCATTGGACCTGTCGCAGCCGGATGAATTCTGGGAACGCTATCTCTATTTCAACGCGGGCTGGTTTTACGGGGCCGATCCTGCCGCGTTCGGCCAGCGTTTCACCGACTACGCCGTGTCGATCCGCGATACAGCCCCGCCCGAACTGGTGATCCAGCCGCTTGATCCGTGGCTCGATCAGGTGGCGCTGCCGCTGGTGATCCACAGCTTTGGTGGCGGCAGGCCGGATGCAGCGCTGGCGGGGCTCGATGGTGACCTGACCTGCCATTACCGCCTGCTGCCGCTGCTTTACGCGCGCGGCACGGACGCGCAGATCGCCCTGCTGGAAGAGGTATGCGCACCCAACCGGATCAAGAAGCACCTGCGCCAGCACCCCCCGTTCAAGCGCATGGTCTATCAAGGCCAAGGGCAAAAGGTGCGCGCCCTGTTCGACAGGGACAACCTGCCCCGCCACGAACGCGCGATCCGCAACCAGATCAGGGCGGCGGGATACTGGATGCGCTGACGCGCGTGGAACAATCGGGCGGACGTAGTGTTGAGACTGGACATGCAGCAGCAACGCAAAGGTCGCCCCATGATAGGTTTCACCCTGATCGCCAGCGCAGTCTTAGGCTCTCTGATCGCACTGGCCGCCATACCCCAACAAGCCCCGGTCCTGCGCACCCTGCCCCGCCAGCGCAGAGTTTAATCCGATGACCATGGCACAGAACGGCTCTGTCACGCGCATCACCACCGACAATCCGCTGGTTTATGCTTTCATGATCCGCGCAGAGGTGACGACCGACGACATGGAAGGCATGGCACGCCTCATGAACGCCGCTTTCGACAAGGCCGAGGATGTGTCCATGCTGCTTATCTTCGAGCATTTCGAAGGGCGTGAAACAGGGGCGGGACTGAACTGGGAAACGATGAAAGCGCAGTTCCGGTCATTGGCGAACGTCAACAAATACGCCGTCGTCGGCGCACCCGACGCAGCGCGGACCATGATCGGCGTGATGGACAAGATCATTCCCGTCGATGCCCGCACCTTCGACGCCGCGCAAGAGGCCGAAGCGTGGGCCTTCGTCGGCGCACGCCCGATCCCCGCCGGCTCAGCCTGACCTTCAGGGGCGAAAGGGTTGCGAAACAGCTGCGCGTCCCGTCTGGAAACGCCAGCTGCGCTTGTCGATTTCAGTCGAGATGGTCACTGTAACTCTCCACGGCGCGCACGTCAGCTTTCGCCAGATTCACAAACCACCCGGCAAGCCGATCAGCTATGAAAAGGTCTCGGCCGGCATCGTTCCGGCTATTAAGGACGACAGCTACAGCAGGTCCGAGACCGAGAAGAATGCAAGCTGACCGACCCCAAGCTCATCAGTGGCGGATGTAGATGACGTCACCCTGTCCATGTTGGCGCAGCGCAGATGGGCACGACAGAGTTTCACCTGTAGGGCGCGCGTCGCCAAGCTCGATCGGCCCGAGCCGGAACGTGT
The DNA here is from genome assembly GCF_034652275.1 of Yoonia sp. 72. Taxonomy (NCBI): domain Bacteria; kingdom Pseudomonadati; phylum Pseudomonadota; class Alphaproteobacteria; order Rhodobacterales; family Paracoccaceae; genus Yoonia; species Yoonia sp. 72. Next base: position 1,023,359 of record NZ_JAXIWG010000001.1, read on the forward strand.
TCGACCTTGAGCCCGACGTGGCGCTGACATGCAAGGCGATGTGCGACGCGGTTTTTGATCTGGAGCCATGCTGGATAATCTGGGCCTGCCCTGCGTGCCGATGCTGACCGGCGGCAAGAGCCTCCATGTGATTGTGCCCCTGCAGCCAAAGGCGACTGGCGAAACCGTCAAGCTGTTCGCTCGCACCGTCGCCGTCAGGCGTTCAGAGGCCGCGCCCGACCGCTATATCGCGACCATGTCGAAGGCCCGGCGCAAGGGGCTGATCTTTATCGACTGGCGGCGCAGCAATCGCGGTGGCACGGCTGTCGGCCCTTATGCCTTGCGTGCCAGCCTCGGCGCCAAGCTCGCCGTGTCCGTGATATGGACCGAACTGCGGTCCGTGCGCAGGGCGGGTGCGTTCGATATCCGCTCTGTCAAAGACAGGCAGGGCACTCCCTCCCCGTTGCAGGAAACGACCATCAGCGCGGTCACGCTGGGACATAGGGTGCTGGAGTGGCTTGAAAGGTGCGGCGCTGCTGCGGACTAGCGGTCGGTGCTGTCCCCGCCATCGGGCGGGCGCAGCTTAGCCACCTGATCGGCGGTGATCGCGTCCTGATAGGCGTTGCCCAGTTCCATCCGCACGTAATTGGTGACAGCCGCTACTTGCGCGTCATCCATTTCATCCGCGAAATGCGGCATGCCCTGATAGCCGTTCAGGATGACGCCCGCGACGAAATGCTTGGAGTTCATCTTTGGATTGCCCGCCAGTGGCGGATAGGCACCCGCCCCTGCCGCGCCCTCGCCGGCTTCCATATGGCAGGCCTGACAGGTCGTGCGGTAAAGCGCCTCGCCACTTGTCTGGGTGAACAGTTCCTCATCCTCGGAAAACCGTGCCAGCAACTCGGCTATGGGATCATCTGACGCCTCCTGCGCCTGCGCCTCAGATGTGGCGCCATAGGCGACGGTCGCGATGAAAAGGAAACAGGCGTAGAGCTGTGGTGTGGTCATGCCGCATTCTCCCTCTGGTCCAGCCGGCTGATCGCATCAAGCGAGGACAGCAGCGATCCTTCCAGCCATGCGGGGATTTCCGAGCAATGTTCGCCCGCCAGCACCAGCCGGTTGTCGATCTCGCACAAATCTCGGTAATGCTGGTCGCGCAGGTCGTCCGTCCACTGGCCGTAACAGCCCAGCGACCAATCGACCCGGTGCCAGACCCATGACGTGCCCGACATGAATTCGGCATCGTATTGCGGATGGATCTGCCGACCCAAGGCGAAGGCCGCGTCGATCCGTTCCTGCGGGGTCATGGTGGACCATGAATAGGTGAAATTGCGGCCAGCGGTGGAGGTGTCATAGGCCGCTTGCAGCACAGCGGGACCATCGGTCATGAAGCCGTAGTTGGGATAGGCGATCTGGACCAGCGGCAGATCGGTATAGCTGATGCCGCCCATGATCCAGTCGTCCTGTTCCCAGAACCTGCGCCGGAATTCCAGCGCGACCTTGAAAGCCGAGGCATAAGGCACCGCCGCGATGGCCTTTTGCATCCGGTCAGAGCATTGCACCTCGATCTGGGCCAGAACCGACAGCGGGATCGTGCAGATGCACCAGTCGGCGGTTTCTTCCTGCACCGACCCGCCACGGTTCGCATCTTCATACGTGACGGTCACGCCGCCTTCGTCCTGTGCGATGCGGGTGACACGCGCGCCAAGCTGGATCACGTCCTCTACCTCGCGCGCGAAAGCGTCAGAGATTGCGTCCATACCGCCGACAGGTTCGAACATCGGTGGCTCGAACGTGTAGCTGTTGAAGTTGAACAACTGGTCCCAAAGGCCCGATTGCAAAAGCGGCGACAGGTCGACCGGTTCTGACGGGCGTTTCCCGGGCATCAGCCCGCCGGGCGGATGGATGTCCCAGCCGCGCACACCGCCCAGATCGTCGCTTGACCGATACTGCAGGTCGTTGTTCAGAACGCCCCATTCCTTCAACCCTTCGAGCAGTTTTTCGCGGTCCTCGTGGGTGACGGTGTCATCGAGTTGGCGCTGATCAAGCGATTTGGCCAGCAGTTCGGCGACATGCCCGCGCATATCCTTTTCGACATGCCCCACGCGCTGCGGTCTGCCGCCGAAGGCTTTGGAGGAATGCAGAAACGCCTTGTTGTTCTTGATGATGAACGGCTGCAACGGCACGCCAAGACGCCTGCAATAGTCGAATACCGCACGGTGATGGACAGGCAGCCGCCACGGTCCGGGATTGAAATAGCCGTCGCTTTCGAAATCGCAGGTGATCTCGTGGCCGCCCATTTCGGTAAAGCGGTCCCCACCGCGGATGGTCAGGCAGCGGCCACCGTGGCGGTTCTGGTATTCGAGGATTTTCACCTCGTAGCCTGCCTGCCGCAACTCATAGGCGGCGGCCATACCGGCCACACCGGCACCAAGGATCAGAACGCGCCGCTGCGCGCGTGGCCCTTGCAGCGCGACAGGCTGGGTATAGCCCGATTCCTGCGCGAACCCGAGGCTGGTCATCGCCTGATACATTGCGGCCGTGCCTGCGACCTGACCGATCATGGTCAGCAACTGGCGACGGGTCGGGGTGAATGGTGTCATGGTGTTTCCCCTTTTGCGACATGGGTCCGGCGGCGGCGCAAGAGCCACCACGCGCCAAGCAGCGCCACGATCAGCGCAACCGCGACCCCGACCCACGCCCCGATCTGGAGCATCCGCAGCACGGGCGACATTTCTTCTTCGAAGTTCAGGATGCGGTCCACATCGGCGGCGGTCACATCGCTGTCGGGCTGGTCGCCAAAGGTGATGCGCGTGTAGTTCGCAAGCATCGCGATTTCATCGCGGCTCAATTCATCCGCAAAGCCGGGCATCGCGGGCGCGCCGTGCAATTTGCCTGCGGGCACGCCGTGCAACAACACTTGCAGCAGGTTCATCGGATCGGTCCGGCGCAGGGCCGCGTTCTGGTTCAACGGCGGATAATAGGCCTGCGCCTGCCCTTGCCCGCTGACACCGTGACAGGCCGCGCAATTGTCGATGTAAAGCTGCTGAGGCTGCGAAAGGTCCGCGTCCCCTATCACCGCGGTCATCTCCTCGCGGATCATGCCATAGCGAAAGACGGGATCGACCCGCTCGGCCTCGGGGACCAGAACCGGCACCTCTTGCGTGCCGCGGGTGATCGGGGGGATCGTTTTGAGATAGGCCGCCATTGCGGCAAGGTCGTCATCCTCCAGATGGCGGGTCGAATGCTGCACGACATCGGCCATTGGCCCTGCCGCCTGCACGATATCAGCCGCCTGCCCGCGCCCCAGATAGTCGATCAGGTCCTGCTGCGACCATTCCCCAAGACCGGTGACAGGATCGCCTGTCAGGTTGGGGGAATGCCAACCGTCCATCGTTTCGCCGGCAAGGTATTGATCGTCCTGCATCCCGAACAGGTCATCGCGCGGGGTGTGACATTCGCCGCAATGGCCCAGATGGTTGACGAGATAGGCACCGCGCATCAGGACGGGATCGTCACTGACGGGCAGATCACGATCGCCCAGATTGAGCAAGTTCCACGCGATTACGCCAGTGCGGATATTGAAAGGGAAAGGCAGGTCCGTCTGCGCCTCTGTCGGGCGCTCGACAGGGTCCTGATCTTGCAGCCACGCGTAAAGATCGTCGATATCCCTATCTGTCATGCCGCGAAAGGATGCATATGGCATCGCCGGATAGAGCCGCCGGTCAGGGGCCACGCCGCGCCGCAGAACGTCTGCGAGATCATCGCGGCTGTAATCGCCGGTGCCGTAGCGCACAGAGGGGCTGATGTTGCTGGCTACAATGGTGCCCATCGGGGTCTCGACCTCATAGCCGCCCGACAGATCCTCCATATGGCAGGACATGCAGCCGGAAGCGCGGGCGACATAGGCACCGCGTTCGATCTGCGCCATGGCGTCTTCGTCCTGCGCAGCAACCGGCAACGCGGCGATGCCGACGCAAACGGCAAGACCTGCCGTGGTCAAACCACTGCGTGATGACAACAGATACGCTCCGACGCCCGCCATGCGTCAGGCCGCGCGCAAGGGCGGTGTCGGCTCGCCGGGTTGTGGTGGCGGAGGCGTGTCAGGCGGCACATCACCCGGATCGGGATCGGGCATGGGGTCGGGATACTGATCGGGATCAGGCTGTTGGTTCGGGGGTGGCAGGTCGCTTGGCGGCAGGTCGGTCGGAGGGCGACCATAAGACGTAACAGGCATGGTTCATCCTTTGCGGTTCTGATCCGCCTTGCAGCGGCGTTACAGGACCAACGCCAAGGCGGCGTCCATGTTCCTAGAAAAACGCCGTCAGCCCAAAATCGCCGCATCGTTGACGTAAACGGCAAAAGCGAACGCAAGAAGAAGTGCCAGAAGGATCAGCGCAAGGGCCAGAAGGCGGGCGTAGGTCTGTCGCATCGTTCACACCATCTCGAAGATTTCAAAGCTGATCCGGCGCGCAGGCACGCCGCTTTCGCGCAAGGCTTTTGTCGCGGCCTCCAGCATCGGCGCGGGTCCACAAAGCATATGGGGCCAGTCGAGCGTTTCATTGGGCAGGCACCGCGCCAGAAGGTCGGCATCGATAAAACCGCTCTCTGCGTCCCAGTCTGCGGGCGGTTCTTCGGGGACATGCACGATCGTCAGGTTCATATCCGCCGCCATTGCGTCAAGGTCTTCGCGAAAAGCCGCCGCATCCAAGGTCGGATTGGCATAGATCAGGATGACGGGGCGCGGGTCTTTGCGGGCATGCAGCGCCGTCAGGTTGGCGATCACCGGCGTGATCCCGACACCGCCCGCGATCATCACGAACCCCGCGGCATCCGCCTCGCGGTCGACCGAGAAGGTGCCAAAAGGGCCGTCCACATAAGCCAGAGCGCCGGGCTTTACTTGCGTCAACCGCTCGGAATCGTCGCCCAAGGGTTTGATCGAAAAAGCGATCTCGTCGCCCAGATCGGGAGCGGTGGAAATCGTGAACGGATGGTCCTTCATCGCCCAAGGTGCATGACCGACAGACAGCCACGCGAATTGCCCCGCTTTCCATGCGCGCAAGGGCTGCCCCTCGGGGCGCAATGTCAGCGTGCGGACGCCACCGCGTTCGGCGACATTGCCCGTCACGCGCCACGAATTGCGCCAAAGCATCGCAGGGCGCAGCAGGCGCGACCAGATGATGAACCCGACCCAGACCAGCGTGACGCCAAGCCACAGCGCGCGGGCATTGTCGGCGCTGGTATAATTGCCGACACCCAGCACATGCGCCACGGCAGCGGCAAAGCCAGCGACGGCAAGTAGCACATGCATCACCCGCCACCAGTAATAGTCGATCTTAAGGCGCTTGCGCAGTTCCGACGTCACGATCAACAGCACGAAACACACCAGCGCAAAACGCCCGACGGTCAGCTCCCAGCGCGCCGTCAGCGGATTGAGATCGCCCAGCGCAGGCTGATACCAGATGTAAAGGACAGCAAAATGCAGCAGCATCAGGCCCAGCACACCCCAGCTGAGAAAGCGGTGGAACACATAGATGATGTCGGCACCAAAAGGCGCGGTCAGCATCCTGATCCGACCCGTCAGCGCGAATTGCGCCGCCGCCAGCGCCAATGCGGCAAAACCGCAGCCCATCGCGAAATCCCACAAAACGGACGTTGGTGCGGGCAGATCGCGGCCGGTGGCGATGACGACAAACGGCGCAGCGATTACCACAACTCCCACCGCAAGCCAGAATGCGGCATGCACCAAGACCGCGACCGGGCGATCGGCGGTGCGGATGAATTGCTGTGGAGGGTGCGCTCCGGTCCGTGCTGACTGTTTCATTGCAGCACAACCGACCAGTGCGCGCGACGTTCCCTGCCGCGTTGCAAAAAGCCCCAGCCATTCTTTTCAGAAAGCTGGGGCGCGTTGCTTCATTTGCCGTCGTCAGCGACAGCCGGATCTACCGGCTGAAATGCGGCAGGATCATGCGCCGATCCGGCATGATCGCCTTGCGCGTTGCGCTTATCGACATCGTTGGTGCCGTTCTCAGTGTCATCAGTGTCTTCGTTCAGTTCCTTGAGCGGCTGGTCTTCGCGCTGATGCTCGGGCGTTTCCGGCTGCGCCCCGTCTTTGGGTGTCTGGTCGTGATTTCCATATGCATTGGTCATGTCGCCCTCCATTGATCTGGCCAAGGTCAACGTGTCGCGGTGACAACAGTTCCCGCTTAAATTGCTCAGGAATAGGGTTGCATCACTTTAATATCAATTTTGAATATAGGCCATTTTCCGCCCATTCGAATGGATGGAATTCAACCGCCTTTTATGAATCGGAATTACGTGGTGTCGTTGCCGCGTGACAACCGGAAAGGGCACAACCATGAGTGACTGGAAAAACGTCGGTGTAATTTCATGTGTAGCTAGGTCTGGTGAGGAGTTGTCCGTGATCAAACAGTCGCGTGCCGACCGGACCGGCGCCACTTTGGCCATGCCGTCCGAGACGACAGACCGTTACGTGCTTGGCAACGGGGCAGAGGTTGAGCCGCTCGATCCGCAAAGGTTCGTGCTGCTTGATACCCGCGAAATCGTGACACGTATCTGATCGCGTGACAGGCGACAAAAGAACGCGGGGCCCGGATCAATCCGGGCCCCGTTTTTTTGGGCTGGTCAGATGAAGGCAAAAACCAACCCCAAGGTGATCACAACCAGCACCGCCGACCACGCATGATGCGATTTCCACAGCGGCGTATCGGCCAGCGCCTTGCGGTCATCGCGCCAGGCGTCGCGGCTCCAGACATGTTCGCCGGGTTCCAGATCGGGCGCGTCCGACGTCAGCGTGATTGCAAGATAGATCGCAAGGTTCATCGCCAGCATGATGCCCGTGCCGTACAGAAACTGCAGCTCGATCAGCTCCAGTGCCTCGAACAGGGTAAAGCAGACGATCCCGATAGGGATGCCGATCGACAGCGTCCAGAAAGCTGCATGACGCGGCGGGCGTGCCCAGAACAATCCGCCAAGAAACACGACCACGACCGGCATGGTAATATAGCCAAGGAAGGACTGGAAATATTCCACGATCCCGCCGAACGACCCGATGATCGGCGCCCAGACGGCCGCCATGACCATGAACAGCCCGACCAGAACCCGGCTGAGCAACAGTAGCTTTTCTTCGCTGATGTCCTTCTTCGCGGGTTTGACAAAATCGTTGACCACCAGCGATGCACTGCCGTTGAGGACGGAATCGACAGTGGACATCAGCGCCGCGATCAACCCTGCCAGCGCAAGGCCGCGCACGCCTTCGGGCAAAAGGCCGAACACCAGCGCGGGCCAGATCTGGTCCGCCTCGCCGATCTCGGGGAAAATCTCGCGCCCCATGACGCCCGGCATCACGAGGATGAACAGGAACGGCAGTTGCATCCCCGCCGCCAGCAAAAGACCCCAGCGGCCATGATCAATATCCTTGGCGGCCAGCACCTTTTGCACGACGACCTGATTTGTCGTCCAGTAATAGAAACTGAGCCAGATCGCGCCGGTAAAGATACCGGGCCACGGGAAGAAATCGTCATCCGCCGGCGGCGCAAGGGTAAAGCCGCCCTCGGGTGCGGCAGCGCGCACGCCTTCCCACGATCCGATCTGCGCGAAAGTCATGAAAAAGATGACGGTGCCGACAAGGATCAGAAGCACCCCCTGAATCGTGTCCGTTACCATCACCGCCTTGAGACCCCCGAAGATCACATAAATTCCCCCCAGAAACGCCACGCTCGCGATCAACATCCACAGCGGAACCTCGGGGAACAGCAGTTGCAGCGTCAGGGACCCCGCGAACAACGCACCGGCACTGTCGATCACGATGGCGGTAAACACCGAAAAAGCGGCGAAAACCTTGCGAGACCGCGTGTCATAACGGCGTTCGAGGAATTCGGGCATCGTGCTGACCTTGGAGCGCAGATAGAACGGCAGCACGAACAGCGAAAAGAAGATCAGGACCAGCGTCGCGGTCCATTCATAGTTCCAGACCGCGATCCCGTGGTCATAGCCTGCCCCCGCGATCCCGACAAAGGATGTTCCCGACAGATTGGCCGACATCATCGAAATGCCGATGATCGGCCACAGCACACCGCCGCTGCTTAGATAGCTTTTGCTGTCTTTGTGTGACCGGCTGACCCAAATCCCGATGCCCATCACGATGATGATATAGGCGGCCGCAATGACGAAATCGGTGGTTGAGACTGTGAAATCCGGCATCTCGCAGGTCCTTTTCGAAAGAAATCGATCAGGTAACAAGGACTTCACGGGAATGTTCCAGAGCCGCCCCCGGGGGTTGAGCGCAGTTGCGCCGGAACAATGCCGCGCACCGGCTGTTCGCCCTGCATGGCCGCCGAACTTCCACATGCTTTTCTCGAGGCGATCGCCCGTCTGCTTGAAGGGGCGGGCGTGCTTGCCATTCTGGGCGGCACGCTTGTCGCTCTTTACACTGCGGTACGCGGCATCCTGCACCGGAACGAAGGGCAGGCTGTGTTCGACATGTTCCGCACCCAGCTTGCCAAAAGCATCCTGATCGGGGTCGAGTTCCTGATCGCGGCCGACATCATCGGCACCGTGATCGTGGAACCTTCGATGGACAGTCTGGGCGTGCTTGCGGTGATCGTGCTGATCCGCACCTTCCTCAGCTTCAGTCTCGAGGTCGAGATTGAAGGCCGCTGGCCTTGGCAGCGCAACAGCAACCGCCACGAAGACGATTGATCGGGCATTTTTAAAGGAGATTATCATGCCACGCGGAGACAAATCCAAGTATACCGACAAACAAAAGCGCAAGGCCGCGCATATCGCCGAAAGCTACGAGGATCGCGGCGTCGACAAGGACGAGGCCGAAGGCCGCGCTTGGGCGACCGTCAACAAGGACGATGGCGGCGGCAATAAAAGCGGATCAGGGCGCGGCACCGATACCGGCAACCCCGCGGCCAAGAAAGGCCGCAAAAAGGGTGGCTGACATTCTGCGCGCATGCCTTATCGTCGCCATGAAAGACCGGTACTTCCGTCGCAGCTTTTGATCCGGTCTGCAGGATCGACCGTATCTGTTACCACCAAAGCGACAAGGAACGAGTGCAAATGGACGATCAGGACAAGGCCGCCCGCATGCTGGATGAAAAACTGCACGAGCTTCTGGTCGGGATCGGAAAAGAACCCGTCTCGGAAGAAACGCGCCAACTGGCCCTGCAGCTGCAGCAACTGCTGAATGATCGTCAGGCGATGGCGACCGCGAAAGGCTGATTTGGCCTTACCTCAAAAAAATGCATGCAGCGGAACAATCTGGCATCAAAGCGGTTGACGCGGTGAGGACCGGCACTGCACCCGCCGGTTCTTGCCGGTGGTGCACCCCTGCTCCCCATCACCGACAAGGAATGGCGGCGCTTCCCGTCCCCGCTCCCGTCTTGGAAGCGTCGCTGTTCCACCTCCCCTTCATCTGCAATGCAAAAGACCGCCCGACGGGGCGGCCTTTTTGTTTTTGGACTACAGGGCCTGCACCCCGTATCAGCGGCGGGCTTCGATCACGTCGAAAAAATCGGTCGTGCCCAGATCGTCGATCAGCAGGTTGCGCGCGCGATTGACACGGCTTTTGACGGTGCCGATGGCGCAATCGCAGATGCGCGCTGCCTCTTCATAGCTTTCGCCCAGAACGACGACCAGCAACAGGATCTCGCGGTAGTGGCGCGGCAGCTTCGCGATCGAGGCCAGCAGGCGCTGACCCGCGATATGTTCGTCATGTGTCGGCTGGCTGACCGACAAGGTCGATGCGCAATCGGCAAGGCCCGGTTGCTCGCGCGTGCGTTTGCGGATGTCGGTCAGGAACGTGTTGCGCATGATGGTGAACAACCATGCCCGCAGATTCGTGCCCGACTGGTATTTGCTGATATTGCCGATCGCTTTGACGAGTGTTGTCTGCACAAGATCGTCGGCGTCGTCATATTGTCTGGTAAGGCTGCGTGCATAGGCACGCAAGGCGGGCAGATGCGTCAGAACATCATCGACATCGTTGCCGTCCGTCGTGGTGTTCGTTCTGCGGTGCTGCATAGGGTTACTCCTTGTAACATGAGGATAACGCCGGTGCCGCGCTGGGGGTTCCTTTGCAGAGTTCAACTTCTGCGCAAGTACTGGTCACTGTGCGCGACCGCGTAGCAGAAGCTGCGCGAAGGCACCGGCGCGCTGCTTGTGCGGCGCGCCGGTGCGATTTCAAGGCCTTATCAGGAAGGAATGCTGCCGGGGCCAGTCTTGCCCGGTCCGGATTGCGGCATGTCTTCGTCCTGCAACGCTGATTTGCCAGCAAGATTGGTCGTCTTGCCTTTCGGGCTGTCCGAATCCTTGTCGTCATCCTCTGACTGGAGCGTGCCCAGCGCGTCGGATGCCGCCTTTTCCACGACCTCACCCATATCGGTCACCGCCTTTTGCGCGACGGCACCAAGTTTGGCACGTTCTTCCGCGTAAATGCGTTCGGCCTCGTGCATCAGGTCGTCGGCAGTGTCACCGAACGTATCGTCCTCGAAACGGGTATGCGGCAAAGCCGCGCCGATAGCCGCCCCGACGGCCAGCGCAAGGGCGCCAGCGATCAGCGGCTGTTCCTCGAAAAGGTCCACCGCCTTATCGCGTGCATCCGACATGCGCGACATCGCGGCCTCGCGCGCTTGGGTGGCCTTTTCGCGCGCCGCCATCACACGGGCGCGCCCTTCCTCGGTCAATTCTTCAGTGCCTTCAGACAGGCGCGCGCGCAAGGCAGAGGCACGGTCGCGCGTCGCTCCGGCGCGGTCCTTCAACCCTTCCTTGGTGCGCTCCACCGCGCTGCCAGAAATGTCGCCGTCGCTGTCCGCGAAACCGCGCGCCCAGGATGGCGTGTCAATGTCGCGCACGGACCGTTCCTCGTAGCGCGTACTACCGCCGACCGGATCGCGCCGCGCGGCATAGGCACCATAAGGGTCGTGGGCAGGCCGGTTGGCCCGTTCGTGGCCGTAGGACTCCGAGTTCTGCACCTGCGCCGGACTGCGCCGTTCGCCGAAGATCAGCCACGCCAGACCGACGCCGGTCAGGGCGACACCCAACGGGTTTTCCTTGACCGCGCGGGTGACGGACGCACCGATATCGCCGCTATGTTCGCGGATCTGGTTGGCGGCCTCGCGGACCATCGTGTCGACCGAGAACTTTTCTTTCAGATCGTCCAGACTGTCAGCCAGCCCTTCGCGCTGCTCTTCAAGGTCGCGTTCGATCTCTTTGGTGGAACGGTGGTCAGTCATTGTAGGATTCCTTCACGGTCTGGGCGTCACGTTTGACATTTGCAGCAGTACGGGTCGGCGCGAGCGAGCTGAGTTGCAGGTCGGATTTGCCTTTCTGCAGCAGCACATAGGCGATGACAGCCAGCACAACGCCCACGATCAGCGCGGACCAGCCACCCGGAATGCCAAGCTCTGTCAGGGCCGCCACGATTGCGGCGGTCAGCACATTGAGCGCGGTCAGCGCCACCACGGCCGCGGCCACGATCATCCCGATCGCAACACCGGCGGCGTGGACGTTCTCGTTCAATTCGGCACGCGCGAGGTCGATCTCGCCCCGCACAAGGTTGCTGACTCGGGTCATCGCGTCATTCAGGATTGCACCGGCGGATTTTTCGGTTGTCATGGTCATACTCCTGTCGTGGGGGTGCCAGTGGCGGATGTCGGCAAGGGATGCCGCGCATCATCACGGGCCTGTTGTGTCGTGGCGCCCTGCGCGCGGTGGCCACCATCCGAGGCACCCGCGGTCATCAGGCGCGTCGCGGCGAACCCCACGAGTGCGGCGCCGCCCAGAAATGCGAAGGGATGCTTGCGCGCCATCTGGTTGAGATCGCGCATCATTTCGCCCATGTCCTTGCGGGTCAGCGCATCCGAAACCTGTTCGAGGTTGTCGGCCACCACATCAAACATACGCCGTTGGGTGGAATTGTCGTCCAGTTGGTCTGATGCGGTATGAAGCGCCTCGGCCATTTGTTTGACGTTGCGCGCAGCTCCGCTGCGGGTTTTGTCGGCGGCATCGGTCATGTGTTCCGATACCTTGCCGGCGGCGTCCTGCGCCTTGTCCTGGATTTTGTCCGCAGCCTCGGCGCCCGCTTGCTTGGCGGATTGCGCGGTCGATGTGTTGTGTTGGTTCGTGTCGGTCATGTGTCTGTTCCTTTCAGGTCAAGTGATGAGCGAGAGAACGGCAAGGACCACGACGACAAGGCCCACAAGATAGATGATTGCGTTCATGATGTGATATCTCCCGATGTTCAGTGCGGTATGGTCCAAGCAACAGCGCCATGCGTCAGATGTTCCAGACAATCTGGGGCGATGACGCGGCAAGATGGGTGTCGGTCGCACGCTCATGCCAAGGTCTGCGCGCCCCATGAAACCAACACATGGGCGAAGGCGTTGTCCCTTTTATCAGTGGCCCGCGCACATCGCGGGTCTTGGGAACCAAACACGATTGGCAAAGGCGTATGGACAGGCTGAATGACTGGATGATTGATGCGGTGACTGTTTTCGGCACCCTGCCCGCCTTCGTTCCTCCCGTGGCGGCGATCCTGCTCAGCATCCTTGCAGGTCAGCTGCTGCATTGGCTGGCATTCCGTTTTCTGACCCGCGTGATCGGCGGCAAATCAGGGTTGGTCGATGCGCTTTTGCATCATGCGCGTCGGCCTCTGCGGTTGGCCTTTGTGCTGATTGCGTTGATCACCACGCTGTCGGCTGTCACGCTGCCGGGCGGCTGGGAAGGCCCGCTTCGTCGCCTCGTCACGGTGTTGCTGATCGTGCTGATCGGCTGGACGATCCTGCTGCTGACCAATCTTTACAGCGAACGGTCGGTGCTACGGTATCGGTTCGACACCGACGACAACCTCGCCGCCCGCAAATACGTCACGCAGGTGCGCGTGCTTCGCCGCGTCATCGACATTGTCGTGGTGATCCTGACAGCGGGTGCTGTGCTGCTGACCTTCGAGAGCGTGCGCCAATACGGGGTCAGTCTTTTCGCCTCGGCAGGTGCGGCAGGGCTCGTCCTCGGCTTTGCCGCACGACCGGTTCTCGCCAACCTGATCGCTGGGGTCCAGATCGCACTGACCCAGCCGATCCGGCTCGAGGATGTGGTGATTGTCGAAGGCGAATGGGGATGGGTCGAGGAAATCTCGGCGACCTATGTGGTCGTGCGCATCTGGGACTGGCGGCGCATGGTCGTCCCGCTGTCCTATTTCATCGAACAGCCGTTCCAGAACTGGACCCGCGAAACCGCCTCGATTATCGGGGCGGTGACGTGGCATCTGGATTACACGGTGCCGGTGGCGCAAGTGCGCACCAAGCTGGAAGAGCTGGTCAAGGCGTCAACCTATTGGGACGGCAATGTCGTCAACCTGCAGGTCACAGAGGCCGAATCCACCACCCTGACGCTGCGCGGATTGATGAGCGCGCGCACCTCGTCGCTGGCATGGGACCTGCGCTGCGAGATCCGCGAAAAGCTGATCGCCTGGCTTCAGGCGGAATACCCGCAGGCCCTGCCACGCATGCGGATCGAGGCCACAGAGCAGGGCCGCGGGCCGGATCGCAACCGCTAAGCGTCTGTCAGCGGTGTTCGCTGGGCGCGTCCTTGGCCAATGTCGACTTGTTTTCATCCTTGTGTGCTTCGGGGTCGTGCAGCCGGTCTTCGGTTTTCTTTTTGCTGACCATCGCCACGACGATGACAGCGGCGAATGTGAAAAGCGACAGCGCCGCCAGAAAGTAGCCGGATTCCATGAAAATCTCCTGTTCAGGTCGGTTCAAGGCTCCAACCGGCGCCTTAGGCAAAAGGTTCCAGCCTGCCTTCTGCGGCATTCTGACGACGGAACCTTCTGCGCAGGCGGTTGTTTTGCCCCGACAGGCTGGAACAATTCAGCGCGCATTATAGAAATGGAGAGACATATGAGCCATTCCGAAAACAACATGGACCGGCAGGTCAAGCGCCACAAAGGGCCTCTGCTCGGCTTCATCGCCATCGTCGTTTTCGTCGGCGTTCTGTTGGTCTGGTGGCTGGGCACTGTCGTGGACGAGGCTGAAGATGCCACCGGTGCGCAGCTGCCGGCTGATGGCACATCGCTATCTGCCCCCGAGACGGGTGACGGCAGGACATCTGCCGTTCCAGCGCAGAACCCGTCCGCCGAAGGCGCCGATGATCTGACCGCTCCGGCGGCGGCTGATTGACAGACAGCAGCCGGGCGCGTCTGTGCCCGGCTGCATCACGGAAAACTTACGCTGCGGGGTTCAGGCGCGTGGTCGCGATTTCGGTCAGTTTGCGGTCGGTCGCGTTTTCTTCGTCCAGTGTCTGCTGCAGGATATCGGCACAGGACGTGCGGCCCATTTCCCGAGACCACGCGATCAATGTGCCGTAGCGCGTGATCTCGTAATGCTCGACCGCTTGCGCGGCGGCGGCAAGAGCCGCGTCCAGCACTTGCGCATCGGCGATTTCCTTGGAAATTTCGTTCGCTTCCTTGATGATCCCGTCAATGGCGGGGCAGGTCACGCCTTTGGGGTCCTTGCCGAGCAGGGCGAAAACTTCCTCGAGCCGTTCGATCTGGCCTTTCGTTTCCTGCAAATGCGCTTCGAACGCCTGACGCAGCGTGTCGGAGGAGGCTTTGTCCATCATCTTGGGCAGGGCCTTCACGATCTGTTGTTCCGCGTAATAGATATCTTCGAGCGTATGCAGATAAAGATCGTCCATCGACTGGATGTCTTTTGAAAACAAACCCATAGTTGTCCACCTTTTCGTTATGGGCGCGCAGGCGGGATTGCCTGTGGCCGGTGCCAACTAACCTGAACCGTTGCGCGATGTTCCCGCAGGCGGCATCTCTCCTAGCCGGACGGAACGCTGGAACATGGGGGCGGCGGGCAGGTTTGTTGTGGCAGGGACCCGACGGTCCTTTGACACAAGGAGAGACTGATATGACCAAGACAAATGGACTCGTACTCGCCGCGTTACTGATGGCGTCCACGTCACCCATGGCCATTGGCCAGACCACAAACACCGATCCGGCCACAACCCCGCCTGCGGGCACCGAACCCGCGCCACTGCCCGGATCATCACCAACCGACATCACCCCCGCACCGATGCCGGGGGATGCACCGACGGGCACCGATACAATGCCCGGCACCGGCACGACGCCCGCCACTGACATGGGCAACAGTGACATGGACTACCTCATCATCATCGCAGAGCTGAACATGCCATCGCCCGCGGATATGGATTGGTCCGAGGAATTCGCTGACCTGTCCGAGGATGCCGAGGTCGAGATCGTGACCCTGTCCCAACTGGCCGGTGCCGACGATCCGGCAGCGCCGATGATGGATCAGGCGATGGCCAATCTGGACAACGATCAAGACACCCTGCGCAGCGCGATCGCGGATAGCGACGTGCTCAGCAGCGCGCTCGAGAACGCGGATTACACCGCCGAGCAGGTCGTCGCAGCCCTTATGGATCGCGACGGCGAAGGTGGCGTCACATTGATCGTCGATGACGAGGCCGCATCGGGCGACGCAGCTGCGGACGAGGACGACGGGTCCGAATCCGACGGCTGATCCGCCTGTGCGGTAGGCAGATCAGGCATCCCCGCAATCGCGGGGGTGCCTTTTTCATGTCTGCAAAGGTCGAGTGGCGCACATGGATGGGACAGAAGCTTTCCGCATGCACCCGGGACAAGTGCATCCGGCCCAGGCGTGAAACCGGAAAAACCGATCCTGTGCTTCATACCATCGCGTCCGGTTGACACATGCACGCCACTCTTGCTGCCAACCTGCCTGACGCGGACATGTTCCCGCGGCTGTCGGCCCGTCAGACAGGGGAACATCCCGTCCACCGCGGTGTTGACTGCCCGAGGACCACAGCAAAAGGATGCAGGCGATGGCTGGTCGGACTTGGGCAACACTGCCGCGCGTCGTGCGGTTTTTGATCACCTACTTCGTACAAGGTGCAGTGGCAGGTTGCGTGCTTGGCCTTGTGCTAATCCGTACCGACACCGCCGGCATCGGCACCCTGCTGGAAAGCCACAACAGCGGCTGGCCTACCCTGCTCTTCTTTTTGCAAGGGGCGGTGCTGTTCGGCACGCTGGCCAGCATCGTCGCTGTGGCGAACCTTGATGACGACATATGATCAATCCAAGGAGAACCAAATGACTGATCTTGACCGTGCCCGCAACGAACCCGACGCCGCCCTTTGGGACGAATTGTCCAAGGTCGAGGCCGGAATGCTGGGCATCACCGGCAGCGGGCAGCACATGCAGCCGATGGCTCACCACGTCGATGCCGAAGGCTCTTGTTTGTGGTTTCTGACCACACGCGACACCGATCTGGCGCAAGCGCTGGAGCCTGACAGCACGGCGCATTTCGTGATCATCTCGCAACCGCACGATTTTTATGCCTGCATGTCCGGACCGATCGCAGAGCGGGAGGACAAGGCGATCCTCGACGCCTTGTGGGAAACATCCGCCGCGGATCATTTCGTGGACGGCAAGGATGACCCCGCGCTGATGCTGATCGCACTCGAACTGGACAGCGCGGCGTTGTGGGCCCTGCCGCACGGCGGATCGCACCACGCCTGGCACGTGCCGGACAAGGACGGAGGCGACGCCGGGGAGACGGGCGTGCGCAAACATGTAAAGTTCGACTAACCCGTCGCGCCTGTCCCGCAGAAAACCCCGCAGCCTGTGCTGCGGGGTTTTCTTTAGGCAGATGAGATCAGTAAGTGCCCGGCGGGTCACTGGCCGGAAAGGATTCCGCAGATCGTTGATCGACCATGTCCCAATGGTCGGTCCCGGCACGTGGCAGGCGCAACCTGCCTAGCTCCTGTGACGCCCTGGCCGCCCGAAACACGTATAGACTCAGGCCCGCGACAACCAGCAGCACCAAATTCTTGCGTAGCATCTTGATCTCCATTTCAGCGGGCGGTGTTGGCTTGTCCGCCCATACCCCGGTCAACCGCAGGATCAGGGAGATGTTCCGCGCTGTTGACGGTGCGGAACAAAGCATCTGCGGTCTGGTTGATTCCGCACAAAACAAAGGAGACAGACAATGGCAGACCCGACCGACAAGGCCCAGACCGCCGCACGTTTGCGCGCCGATCTGGATGCGGGCGAAAGGCGCGACAAGCCCGCCTATCCCGATCCCGCAACCGCCCCTTTTGGCACCGATGACGAGGCGACAGAGACCGCTGTCAGCACCGAACAGCTGCGCCTCGCCCGTGACAAAGAAAGCCATTATGACGACAGCACCGACACTTACGCAAACGTTCGCGCCGATCAGGACGCCGTGCGTGTGCCCGGTGTGGACAGTGCCGGTCCGGGCGCACAACCCGACCCCACGATCGCGCCATCGCGCCCCAGCAATGTCGGACTGACGGTTGTAGCCATACTTGCACTGGCGGCGCTGGCGGTTCTGATCGCCGTTTATCCGTAGCCGAACACCCCCCGCCCCGCAGAACGGGGCGGGTGCATCCGCGTCAGATCATCGGCTTGCCGCCCGTCACGGCGATGGTGGCACCCGAGACATAGCTCGACATCGGTTCGGCCAGCATCACGTAAGCAGAGGCCATCTCGACCGGCTGCGCGGGCCGTTTCATCGGGTAATTGGCCCCGAACTGGGACACCTTTTCGCCGTCAAAGCTGCCGGGGATCAGCGGCGTCCAAACCGGGCCCGGGGCCACGCAATTCACGCGGATGCCCTTTTCGGCCAGCATCTGCGCCAGACCCATCGTGTAGTTCTGGATTGCCCCCTTGGTCGCGGCATAGGCCAGAAGCGCGGGGCTTGGCTGGTCGGAATTGATCGACGCGGTGTTGATGATTGACCCGCCCTCTTTCATATGCGGCACAGCGGCCTTGGACAGATAGAACATCGCGTGGATGTTGACGGCAAAGGTGCGCTGCCATTCCTCATCCGTGATCTCGTCGATCTCGTCAAAGGTCTGTTGGTGGGCCGCATTGTTGACCAGAATGTCGATCCGGCCGAATTCCTCGACCACATCAGCCACGATAGCACGGCAATGGGCGGGGTCAGAGATATCGCCGGGCAGAAGCAGGCATTGCTGGCCGCATTCAAGGATCAGACGTTCGGTGTCCTTGGCATCCTCGGTTTCATCCAGATAGCTGATCGCGACATTGGCCCCTTCGCGGGCATAGGCGATGGCGACGGCGCGGCCGATCCCGCTGTCACCGCCCGTGATCAGCGCCACGCGGCGGTTCAGCCGCCCGGACCCTTTCCACGAAGTCTCGCCATGATCGGGACGCGGTTCCATCTCGGCGAAACTGCCGGGCAGTTCCTGCGTCTGTTCGGGAAAGGGCGGGCGCGGATAGGACGGCGCGTCGCTCGGCAGGCCGGATATGGCCTGCGCCCCCTCGCCCGGCTGCTTCATCGCATCGTCGGACGGCGGGTTCACATCGTCGCGGTGCTTGCCTGCGGGGTCGATCTGCTGCTGGCGCTGGTCGATCACATCGGGCGCCGGATGACGCAGCTTTTCATTGGCGGGTTGTGCGGGGTCGGGCCTGTCGGATGGCATAAGAGCAATTCCTTTCACTGCTGGTGGTGATGGCACAACACCGCGCAGGACAGGCTTGTTCCGAAGATCGGGCAGGGTGTCGCATTGACCGGAACCCCGCAGAGGCTAAGGCGTTGACGGCAAAACCGAAGGCAGGACAAGACCGGACATGGCCGCAGGCGAAAACCACAAACTGGGGGACCTGATCGGTCGCCTTCGCGACACCACAGCACAGGACAGGGTGGCGATCGAGGACATGATGACCGCTATCGGCGGGCGCGGGATCATCCCGTTTCTTCTCGTGCCAGCCTTGCTGACGATGTCGCCTTTGTCCGGTGTGCCCGGCTTTTCGGCCACAGCGGGCCTCATCATCGCGACGGTATCGGTCTATATGCTACTGAACCGCGACAGCGTCAGCCTGCCGGGTTTCGTCGAGCGCCGGACTGTCGATGGCGCAAAACTGGAAAAGGCATTGTCCAAGGTCCAGCCCTTGGTGGACTGGATCGACCGTCACACGCGGCGGCGCTGGCACCTGCTGTTCACACGGCCGATCATCTGGGTGCCGCAGGGGTTGTGCCTGTTGTCGGGGATGGTCATGCCGTTTCTGGAATTCATCCCCTTCACCTCGTCCATCGTGGCGACGGGCGTGTTTTTGCTGGCGCTGTCGCTGCTCGTGCGCGACGGGCGGCTGTTCATCATCGCCCTGCTGCCCTATGCGGCCGTCATTACCATTGCCGTCAAGCAACTGGCCTGACGGCCCAAGCGGTCAGTGCGCGGGCGACAGGTCGGCCAGAAAGGCCGCCGCCCAGTCCTTGGCACCGCAGGTGGTGACACCGTGCAGCAAGGCCGCATGGCGCGCGCGCCGTTCCTCCAGTGGCATGGTCAGACCGCGATACAGCGCTTCGGCCATATCGTCGACGTCATAGGGATTAACGATCAGCGCATCCTGCATTTCCTCGGCGGCACCGGCAAATTGCGACAGGATCAGCACGCCGGGGTCATCGGGGTTCTGCGCCGCGACGAATTCTTTGGCGACAAGGTTCATCCCGTCGCGCAAAGGTGTGACAAAGCCGATGTCGCTATTGCGCATCAGAGGCGCCAGCACGTCGCGCGGCAGCGGGCGGCAGATATACTGCAGCGGCGTCCAGTCCAGATCGGCAAGCCGTCCGTTTACCGCCCCCGCCATCTGTTCCAGCTCGGCACGGATATCGGCATAGGCGTCCACTTCCCCGCGCGAAGGTGGCGCGACCTGCACGAAATTGACATGTTTGGCAAGTTCGGGATGCACGCGCAGCAATGCGTCGAAGGCGCGGAACCGCTCGGGCAGCCCTTTGGAATAATCCAGCCGGTCCACCCCGATGATCCGCTGCATCCGCACGGCACCGACAGGTGTGGGCGGCACGGATTCCGCGCGCTCGGCGCTGGCAAGGCGCGTAAATTCCGCCGCATCGATGCCGATCGGATAGCGCCCGACCTGCACCTTGCGGTCCTTGGCGTGCAGATGGTCCTTGGTCACGCGGATTTCGGGCGCATGGGCTGCAATATAAGATTTAAGGTTGGTCGCATCGGTTTGGGTCTGGAACCCGAGCACGTCGTAATCCAGAAAACCCCGCATCAGTTCAAGGTGATGCGGCGTCGCAGATAGCAGTTCGGGCGGCGGGAACGGGATGTGCAAGAAGAAGCCGATGCGCTGGCGGCACCCCATCCGGCGCAGGATGCCGGCAAGCGGGATCAGGTGGTAGTCGTGGATCCAGATGATATCGTCGGGCTTGAGCATCGGCAAAAGCTGGCGGGCAAAAGCCTCGTTCACGCGCATATAGCCATCAAACGCGGTCGCGGTGATGTGGACGAGATCAAGCCGGTAGTGGAACAGCGGCCACAGCACGCTGTTGGAATAATCGGAATAGTATTCGCTGAAATCCGCGGGCGAGATCGGGATGCCCACACAGGTGACGGGCCCGTGTTCGCTGATGGTGACAGGGCCGCCGGTCTGCCCGTCGCGGTCGCCGTTCCAGCCCAGCCAGATACCGCCGCGCTTGCGCACCGCATCGGCCAGCCCCACCGCCAGCCCGCCTGTCTGGACCTGTGTGCTAAGGTCGGCGACACGGTTGGACACGACGACAAGCCGCGGCTTGCCCGTGCCCGCTGATGACGACGGGTCGTCGTCCGCGTCCCTGTGCAAGCCTTGGCCAAAGTCGATGCGGGGGGGAGGTGATTGAATGGTCATGCGGCACACCCTGTCTTGCGATTGCTCTGTCTCATGAAACATCCCTCTGTTGTGATTGTTCCCGGCGCGGCGCGTCATGCTTGGAGGCCAGATCAAGATACCGCGCCAATGCCGCAATATCGGGCACGCGGTAGCGCGCCGCGGTCTCGCCCCCGCCCACCTTGACAGAGATACCGTCCATCCGGTTGACCTGCGCAAAGGCCGTCTCGTCCGTGACATCATCGCCTGCAAAGAACGGCACACGCCCCGCGAAGGGGGGCTGCTCCATCAGGCGCGCCACGGCCTCGCCTTTGGTCTGGCGTCCATAGACCAGTTCCAGCACCATCTTGCCCGCGATCAGCGCCAACTGCGGATCAGCGTCGCAGCGGTCCTGCAAGAAGGCACGGCAATCCTCTGCCAGTTCCGGCCGTTTGCGGTAATGCAGCGCGACGGCGCCGGGCTTGGGATCGGCTTCCAGCCCGGTCTGGCGGGCGGCGAAATCTGTGACGGCGGCGACCAGACCGGCATGGGCCTGCGCATCATAGGCAAAGCGCGTCACATCGCCGTTGTGCAGCCGCCGTTCCAATCCGTGAACCCCCACAGCAGGCAGCACGAGCGGGGCCAGCATCCTGTCGATCTGCGCGACCGACCTGCCAGAGATCAGCGCAAGCGCCTGATCCGCCGTGCCTGACAGCCGGTCCAGAATGGCACGCATGGGCGCGCCCACCCGGGCCTTTTGCGGGTCGGGCACGATCGGGGCCAGCACGCCATCCACATCAAGGAAAAAGGCAGTCCGGTCGGGCGCCACATCGGGCGGAGGCTGAAGAACATCAGTCACGTGCAATCCTTTGTTTGTATCGCGCTGCCGGATGAACGCGCCTAACGGCGCTTGGTTGCGTGCCCCGCACGCCAGTCCGGCAAAGACCAGCACCCCCAACAGGCACCGATCATCCGCGTATGGGACGTCAACCGTGGCGGCGGTGCAGCCAGCCTGTTCTTGTCCCGTCAGGGTGGGGTACCATGCGCGGCACCCAAAGGTCCAGTTGACTGCCCCGGTTCAGGGCCGGATCGACGAGAGGGCGGACAACACGCTGTCCGATCACCGCAATCGCCCGTTTTTACGGCGGTTTGAAAACAAAACACCCCGCCACGACGGGCGGGGTGTGTTCGGGAGCCGCGTCTGCGATCAGACGTAGGGCACGCCGTAATAGCCATAGACGTTGCGGCCATAAGCCGGGTCCTGCCATGGGTCTTCGTCCCGCGCATAGCTTGGGGCTTGGTCCAGTTGTTCGCGCGTGACGTTGACGACATAGCCGCCAAGGTCGGGCTCGAACGTCAGCGTGTCCCATGGCAGCGGGTGGTACCGCTCGCCGATGCCCAGAAAGCCGCCGAATGACATCACGGCGTAGGACACCTTGCCGCTGCGCTTGTCCACCATGAAGTTGTAGATGCTGCCGATGTTCTCGCCGTCGTGGTTGTAGACATTGGTGCCTTCGACCTTGTTGGACGCGATCAGGTTATGTGTCTCGTCGATCGTATCGGCATTATCGGCCAGCGAGCGGCTGTCGTTGGTGGTATAGTCGGCCATGGAGAGTCTCCTTCGTGTTGCGATGTGGACTCAACGGGCAGCCAAAGGCGATGTTCCGGCTTTCCCTACAGCCCCTCGCGCTGACAGGCGGTTTCGCGCCGCCTGCCAGAGTTCCATTCGGCAGGTCTAGTCGATCACCGCACAGGCAAGGCGAGCACCGGCATCACCGCTGGGTTGGGACTGGTAGTCATCCGGTTCGCTATGAAAGATCAGGGTCCGACCGGTGACATTGTTCGCGTCACCACCCAGGCGCGTCCAAGGGGAAAACACGTCGGCCAGCAATCGTCCGTCCGCCCGCACATACAGATTTGGCATATCGCCCGTATGCGGACCACCTTCGGCAAGATAGCCATGCGCGTTGCTGCCTGCGTCCCAATGCCCGCCCGCGCTCTCGAAATCGTCTTCGACGTCGCATGTGCCACCTTCGTGGATGTGAAAGGCGATCCATTGGTCGGGCGGCAGGTTCTGAAGATCAAGCTGGATCAGCAACCCCGCGTCAGTGTCGGTCAGACGTGCAATCCCGAGGTCGTCCCCATCCGAAGACAGGAACGCGACCTGCATGTCGGCCATCTCTCGCGGGTCAGTGGTCTGGGCTGTCGCCGCCACGCCAGCGGTCGCGATGATGGCCAGTGATGTCAGAAGTTTTTGCATCTTGGTCCTCCTTTTCTGACGACCGAACCTGTGACGTTGCCGGTTGTTCCTGCGTTAATCACGCCGCCGGATATCGGCGATGATGAAACCGCTTTGCGGTCGCGCGGGCATCCGGCCCACAGACATGGCCATATCCTTTAGCGGCAAGGTGTATTCCATCCGCTCCACCATCAGGCGGTGGCCGCGCGCATGATCGCGACGGTCAGCTGTTCGCCCGGGCAGCGATGACTTTGGGCGGGTTCACCCCCGCCTTTCCTTGGCAATTTTGTCGATGTCGGGAAAGAACGGGTAAAGCCGCCTGACCTCCTCGGCGAAGCGTTCGTACAGCGCGTCACACGCTTTTCTGTCCGGCGGCGCTGCATCAGCGCCTTGAGGACCGAAGGCCCGATGCTGCCGGCGTTCTCGATCATCGCGGTCAGGTCGGCGCAGGTGTCCGTTGCGCTGGGGTCATCATACGGCACCCCCGCCCAGCAGCACACGGCCCGCGTCAGCACGAGGTTGACAGCATCGAACAGGACAACCTTCGGCTGGGTCTGACACCGATCAAGCGCGTGCATCCATTCGTCCTCGAATAGTGCGAGGACTTCGGTCCCAAGTGCGGCACAGGTATCGGGGATCAAGGACAACAATCGCGCAAGGGTGTCGTCGATGCCACGAAGACAGGGACCAGAGGCATCTTGTGTCATTGTCCCCTCACCGCGCGGCCCACCGCATGTTCCGCGCGCGAGCCACCCCGCAAGGCGGAACTTTCGCCGATTTGGCGGGGTTGACTGATCACGGGGCACCCCCGCAGACCAATGATAAAAGGATAACCAAGATGCCCGACAAGAGCAGCCCCACCCCTCCCCCCCAAGACCGCCAGATTGATCCGGTCGATGATGCGGTGCCGATGGACGAGATCATCCAGGAGGTCGCACCCCAGACCTCGCCCGATGTGGAGACAGCACTTGACGACGACGAAGGGGGCGCGGATGCGATCGATCCCGATACCGGGGTGCCCTATCATGACGAGGATGCCGGCGCAGACGCGCCCCACACAACCCGCCAAGGCGGGACAAAGGACGCCTGACCCCATGCGCATCACCGCCGCGCACTGGACCGGCCGACCATGATAGAGGCGGGCGATCTCGGCGATGCCGGATTGATCTATGTGACGGACACCACACCCGGCCTGCTTCGGATCGGCGCAGGCCGGGGCTTCTATTATCGTGACGCCAGGGGCCGCAAGGTTACTGACACCGCCGTCCTGCACCGGATCAAGACGCTTGCCATCCCCCCGGCATGGACCGATGTCTGGATTTGCCCTGACGCAAAAGGTCATCTGCAAGCGACAGGCCGCGACGCCAAGGGCCGCAAGCAGTACATTTATCATCCTGACTGGTCCGCGATGCGCGATGCGGCGAAATTCTCGAGCCTGTCAGCCTTCGCGGACGCCCTGCCCGATTTGCGGCAAACCGTTGAAAGAGACATGCGCAAACCGCCTTTGTCGCCCGACCGCGTGCTGGCCGTGGTGGTCTGGCTGCTGGACCGCACACTGATCCGCATAGGAAACGACATCTATGCGGCCGAGAACAAGAGCTATGGCCTGACCACCTTGCGCGCGCGCCACCTTGATCTGAATGGGGCGAAGCTGCGCTTTTCTTTCACGGGAAAATCGGGGCAGGCTTGGGCCTTGCAGGTCACCGACCGCCGGATCGCCAACACGGTGCGCCAGTTGCAGGACCTGCCGGGCCAGCGGTTGTTTCGGTATCCCGATACGGACGGTCAGCTCCACGAGATCCATTCGCAGGACGTGAACGCCTATATGCGTGCCGCGATGGGCCAACCCTTCACATCCAAACATTTCCGCACTTGGGGTGCGACAGTGCAGGCGGCGGAGAAATTGGCGCAGACCGACACCCCGCCAACGCCGCGGGAACGGGCGCGGGTGCTCAACAGCGTGGTGGATGAAGTGGCCAGCAGACTGCACCATACGCGCACCGTGTGCCGGACGTGCTACATCCATCCGGCGGTCCTCACGGAATGGGAAAAAGGCGAGCTTGGGGCCCAGATGGGAAAGATCCGTCAGTACTTGCGTGGTCAACCACGCGGCCTGAACACCGACGAGGTCGTCCTGCGCAGATGGCTTGATCGGCATGCGGATGCAGGCCAGCCGCCCTGATGGCCGCTGGCCCGTCTTTCAGGTCTCAAGCGCGGCCACGACACCCACACCGGTCTCGGGGCGCCATCTTTCACCGCGGACCGCCGCGATATGGGCAAAAGCGGCTTTTCCGGCATCTATCAGATGCGCTGCGGCCTGATGATAGACGCGCGGAATATAACCGTTGTGCGGTTCGCAGTGCAGTCGCAAGGGCCGCCCCACCGCAAGCTGGCCGGCGCGCAAAGGCGCCTCGTCCCTGTCGGTTCCGGTGACGTGGCGTGTCAGAATGTGCAGCGCCCCATCCGGAACGCCACTTTCCTGTGTGACGGCAAAGCGACCCGTCCAGATCCCCGCACCGGCGAGCGCAAGGACGTTTCTGCGTGTCGCGGGCATGTCATTCTTCCGGCAGTTGTGAAGTCTGCGGATAGGTCCCCGGTCGCGCTGCCTGCATGACGGGGACATCGCCCATCGGCTCCATCGCGCGGATCGAGAATGTGCCTTTGCCATCGACGGATTGTCCCTCGCTCCACCGGCCGGTCGGCGGCACGGCCCCGGCGGCGGTGAACCCGAGGTAGACATAGCTGAAATCCCCGTTCTCGGCGTCCTGCGGGAAGGAATTGGGCACCGGCATCTGGGGTGCTTCGTCTTCCAGCTCTTCCAGTACGGCTTTCCACTGGTTCTGGTGCATCGTATCGCGTGCGATCAGATAGGCCAGCATGTCGCGCATGCCCGCATCGTCCGTCATGTGATAAAGCCGCGTGGCAAGGTTGCGCCCCGTCCCTTCCGCCGTGATGTTGGCATACATGTCACCTGCGATATTGCCCGAGGCGTAGATATGGCTCATGTCGAACGGGACGCCATCGGCGTCCACAGGCATCGCGTTCAGCCCTGCCGACAGGAACTGGCGAAAATTGCGCCCGCCCATAATGGACCCAACGGCGGCATCGGCGGCCCCTTCTTCCTGTAGTGCTATCGGCGCACCTTCGAGGTTCAGCGCCACAGCGGTCGCCAGCATCTCGATGTGCCCAAGTTCTTCGGCGGCGGTGTTCAGCAGCATCTCGCGGTAGCGGGCAGAGCCCGGCCCTTTCATACCCCAGGCCTGGAACATGTATTGCATCGCAACGCGGATCTCGCCCTCGACGCCGCCGATGGCCTGTTGCAGCGCCCGCGCGAAAACGGGGTTGGGGGTATCCACGCGGACGGGGAATTGCAGTTTGTAGTCGGTGTAAAACATGGGCTGAACCTTTTGTTGAGGATGGGGCGGCTAGGTCACGCCGCCCGGTTTGCGGACCACCTTGGTCCATTCGTCCTGCTTGTCGCGGAAGTTGGCATAGCCGCGCGGGGCATCTTCCGGCGGCAGGCGGTGCGAAACCCTTGGCTTTCCATGCCGCCAGCACATGTGTCTGGCGGCAGTCGATCACCTTTGCCCCAAGCTGGCGCGCAAGGCCCAGAATGTCTGCCCAACATCACACCGCGGATGACGATTTGAGGATCGGAAACGGTATCGACGCGAACGTCATGCGTGCCGTGACAGGTCAATGCGCACATCGGGGTCTCCTTGATCTGTCCTGCGGTTTTGCGCGGTGGCGACTTCTCCGGTTTCCATCAGCATCTTGAAGCGTCGCAGATCGCGCCGCGCCTGCAGAGCGGGTTCCCGGTATTGCCGAAACACTCCTGTCGGGAGGTCCAGCCTTGGGCGCTGGCGGGTGGCCTCTGGGCGATCTCGGCCTTGCACCGATGGTTGTATAAGACCGCCAAGACGCCCCGTTTCAAAAACACCTGCCGCGGCAGCCAGCGGCAGGATACCTGTGTTGGCGGGGCGGTATGGTCCATCTCTGGAATGTCCTGCCATCTGGTCCTCCGGTTCTGAGCGCAACCAACCGGGGGATGTGGGGAATGTTCCTGACGGATGCCGCCTCAGACGCAGTAGGTCGTCAGCACCACCGGCAGCATCGTCCACACCGCCGCGACGACGCCGACCCATGCGGTGGCGCGGCCGGTGAAGTTGACAAAACCCGAGGTCGAGGAGAACCGGTCCTGATAGAGCGCCCAAAGCAGGATCACCTGCACCGCAACGGCCAACGCAAAGGCCGCAACCAGCAGCACCCGCGCCAGCGACAGGCCGAAGACCGTGCTGTAAATCTCGAATCCGCAGATCACCCCGTGCAGCCCGTAAACGGCGCTGAACGCAGCCAACCAGACCAGTGGGGCGATCAGGATGCGTGTCAGGTCCATCATAGCGTCAACCCCGACAGATGCCCGACCAGCAGCACCAGCGACCCGATGACGGCGACGTAATCGGCCCAGAGGCTGACCACCGCGAATTCCGACCGGCGTGCAGGGGATGTATAGCCTTGCCGGACCCGCGCGATCAGATGGCCGGTCATCAGCAGGATCACTGCGGCATGGAACAAGCCGTAGCTGCCCAGCACGAACAATGTCGCGGCATAGGCATGCTCGGTGGGGGGTGGCGTGCGCCACAGCATGACCCCGCAACACGCGCCGAACACCAGCGCTCCGATCAAGGCGATGCCCAGCGCAGGCAGGGTCGCGCGGGCGTCGCGCACCGCCGCCATCGCCAGTCGCAGCGCGACTGCCCCGGTCAGTGCACCTGCAACACCAAGGCCCAGTTCGGCCAAGGAGGGCTCGAACCGCACGGCAGGCGGCCAGCCGGGGGCAACGGTCCACAGAAAGGCGAAACCGAACAGCAGGCAGCCGAAAAGCGTGGCATTGGCGAACATCAGAAACAGCGATCCCCACCAGCCCGGTGACCGGTCCGTCGCGCTGGCATGCGGCACGATGATACCCTGCCCGATGTCCTGCGCGCCAAGATCATCCTTGCGCCCCAGCATCCAGACCCAGCGCAGCGCAAGACCCGCAACGCCGACCATCCCGATAGGGACCATCCAGTAGGTTTTCAGCAAAAGCCCCAGAAAGAAGATGCCCGTCACTGCCGACATCAAAATCGGCAGGCGGGTATTGGCAGGATAGATCACATGCGCCTCGGGACGGCCTGTGGCAGCATCGACCATCAGCGTCTCGCGCCAGTCCGCGCGGGGGGTGCCCAGATAGCCATGGCCTTGCGCCAGCCTGACGGGCAGCGCGGGGTTGTCGGTCAGTGGATGGCGGCTGTCCACATGCGGCAGGCTGGCGAAGTTATAAGACGGCGGCGGGGTCATCATCGCCCAGTCCAGCGTGCCCGCCTGCCAGGGGTTGCGCCTGCTCTTGCGTGACGACAGGACATGCAGGATCACGTCCAGCAGGACCATCGCGATCCCGATGGACAGAACGAAACTGCCAACGGACGAAATCAGGTTGATCAGGGTCCAGCCATCTTCGGGGCTATAAGTGTCGATCCGGCGGCGCTGGCCCAGAAGGCCGACCCAATGCATCGCGAAAAAGGTCACGTGAAAGCCCGCGAAAATCAGCCAGAAGGCGAATTCGCCCAAGCGAAAGAACCGCTTGCGCCCCGAGACATGCGGCAGCCAGTAATAGATGCCCGCAAAGACCGGAAAGACGAACCCGCCGAACAGCACGTAATGCAGATGTGCGGTGATAAAGGCCGTGTCATGGACCTGCCAGTTGAACGGCACCATCGCAACCATGACGCCGGTCAGCCCGCCGATCACGAAGGTCGCAAAAAAGCCCATGATGTGCAGCATCGGCAAATGAAGTTCGGGCCGCCCTTTCCACATGGTCCCGATCCACGCAAAAAGCTGCACCGCTGTCGGCACCGCGACCAGCGTCGAGGCCGCCGAAAAGAACGCAAGCCCCATATGCGGGATGCCCGTGGTGAACATGTGATGCACCCAGAGCCCAAAGGACAAAAACGCCAGCGCGACAATCGCCGCCACGATCCAGCCATAGCCGATCAGCGTCGTGCGGCACATCACCGGCAGGACGGTGGACACGATGCCAGCGGCGGGCAGGAAGATGATATAGACCTCGGGATGCCCGAACAGCCAGAACAGGTGCTGCCACAGCAAGCTGTCACCGCCCAGTTCGACCTGAAAGAACGGAAAGCCGAAGGCGCGTTCCACCTCCAGCAGGATCGAGCCAAGGATCAGCGGCGGGAACCCCGTCAGGATCATCAGGGCCGTCACCAGCGCATACCACGCAAAGATCGGCATCTTCGCCAACGTCATCCCGGGCGCGCGAAATTTCAGGATCGACACGCAAATCTCGGCCGCCGCAGCGATGGCCGAAATCTCGACAAAGGTGATCCCGATCAGCCAGAAATCGGTGTTGATCCCCGGCGAATAGATCGCATTGGACAGGGGCGTGTACATGAACCAGCCACTGTCGGGCGCGATGC
This sequence comes from Yoonia sp. 72, assembly GCF_034652275.1. Taxonomy (NCBI): domain Bacteria; kingdom Pseudomonadati; phylum Pseudomonadota; class Alphaproteobacteria; order Rhodobacterales; family Paracoccaceae; genus Yoonia; species Yoonia sp. 72. The sequence goes on from NZ_JAXIWG010000001.1 coordinate 1,052,760, forward strand.
CCAAAAGCATCGACACCAGCAGCATCGACCCGCCGAACACATAGCACCAATAGCCGTAAGCCGTCAGGCGCGGAAAAGCGAGATCGCGGGTGCCAAGGATCTTGGGCAGAAGATAGATCGCCAGCCCCTCGAACGCGGGGATCGCGAAGAGGAACATCATGATCGTCCCGTGCATCGTGAAGATCTGGTTATAGATCTCTGGTCCCGCAAAGGCAGAATGCGGCGTCGCGAGCTGCGCGCGGATCAGCATCGCAAGGATGCCCCCGACGACGAAGAAGAAGAACGAGGTGACAAGGAACATCCGCCCCAGATCGGTGTGGTTCACGGTGGAAAACCAGCCCCGGAAACCCCGCTCTGACGCCCAGATGGCATCGAGCTTGCGATGGCGTGCAACGACGTTCACTCGGTCTCTCCTGTAATGAAATCGGCCCATCCGGCCGCGTCATGGGCCCTGACGATGAATCCGAAATCGGCATAGTTTTCGCCGCTGAATTCCGCGCTCAGCCCCTGATAATCGCCCGGCGCATCGGCCTCGATCCGCAGCACGTTGGCGCGGCCGGGGACGGCGTCGAGCTTGCCCGCAAGGCGCGGCACCCAGAAACTGTGGATCACATCGGCCGTGGTGATAGAAACGTCCACAGGCTGGCCTGCGGGAATGTGCAGAATATCCTCGGTCACGCGGCCCGGCGCATCGGCATAGCTGAAGGTCCAGACCCAGCGCTGGCCCTCTGCGCCGACCTGCACGACGGTGGCATCGTCGCGGGGTAACAGCCGCTCGCCGATGACCAGCCCGAAACCCAGCAGCACCGCCAGCACGACCATAGGGAATGCAAGTCCAAGCGCGATGATCCAGACCCGCACCTGCTTGCCCTCGTCAGCCGCCTCGTCCGGTCTGCGCCGCACGAAGGCCAGCACCACCAAGGCCATGACCAGCACGAAAATCAGCACCGCCCCGACCAGCATGGCCCACCACAGATCGGCGATCACACGAGCGGCGGGACCCGCCGTTTGCAGCGTCGATGTCGCACCATCGCAACCATTCAGCGCCAAAAGCGTTGTGGCAAGGATCAACCCCCTAGGAGCCAGTGACCCATGCCTGAAGACAAAGTCGAAACCGAAGCGGACGAACTGATCGACCCGATCGGCGCATTGCCGGATTTCAACAAGACGGAATCGCGGATCGCGCTTGCAGGCCACCCGATCCACGCAATGAGCGTTGCCTTCCCCGTCGCCCTGACCTTCTGCACCTTCGGCGCGGATGTGTTCTATTGGCTGACAGGCGATATCTTCTGGGCGCGGGCCGCAGTCTGGGCGGCGGGCACTGGGTTTTTGCTGGGCATGTTCGCCGGCATCTCGGGGACGGCCGAATTGCTGCTGGTCTCGGGTATCCGCGCCCGCGCACCCGCTTGGACGCATTTCATCATCGCGGTCACGCTGCTTGCCGCTTTGGGGGCGAACTGGGGTCACAGGCTGTCGGGCTTCGAGTCCGCAGTGCTGCCCTACGGCATTATGCTGTCGGGGCTTTGCGTGCTGATGGTGATGTTCACGGGTTGGCATGGTGGCAAGCTCGTCTTTGACTATCAACTGGGCACATCGAAGGGGAAATCGTAGCCGCGCGGCTCGAGAAGCCAGTCCGGCATCTCGAGCCAGTCCGCTGCAGGCTTGGCCAGCACCAGACACAGGATCGCGATGACGGCCAGCAGCACACCCCCTGTCGGGATCATCGGCGATGGGGGCGTGTGTTCGTTAGGCTCCTCGGCAGTCAGCACAAGGATGTGCCCGATCCACGCGTGCAAGGCGACAAGGATCGCGACAAAGACCATCTTGGCATAGAACCACGGCACGAAAACCTCGCGCAGAAAGATCAGCCAAGTGCCCGCGATCACCGCGACAACCGCCGCGGGCGTCACACATAGCGTGTAGGTGATATGCGCCGCGCGCCGGATATGGGTATAATCATCCGCGCCGATCGCCGGTTCGTGGCGCGCCAGCATCACGGGCAGGATCAGCAGGCCGCTGCACCAGATCAGCAGTGCCGCGATATGGACCCCCTTGAAAATCGGGACCAGCGTCATAACCCACTCTACCACGACAGATCACCCCGCAGGCGGGTCCAGCTTTGGCGCGCCATGACAACGGCGGCCACCGCATAGGGCAAGCCCGCAGGCACCCACATGATCAGCCCGCCCAGTTGCTGATCGCGCAGCGGGCTCATACCCCAGTCGAACGGGGCAACCGCATGGACTTCGTAGAGCGCCGAGGGCGCAAAGGTCAGGATCGCCCCCAGCAGCCCCATCTGGCCAAAGTTGGCGATGATATAGACCAGGTGCAGCACAGGCGCGCCGTCGCGGGCGAAAACCACACGCCAGAACCACACCGCACTTGCCAGCAGGGAAATCTGCATCACCCAATAGACCGCGACATGCGACAGCGCCGCGTCATAAGCCGCAGGCAGGTGCCAGCCCCACAGCACCGCCGTCGCCACGCCAAAAGGCAGGCCCGGCCCCGACCGGAAGCTGCCGCGAAAGCCCCAGCCCAGCAGAGGGGCAGCAACAGCGACCAGCAGCACATGATGCACGACACGCGCCGAAAACAGCGCCGAGGACAGCGCGCAGAGCGGCGAGACAAAGGCCACGACCAGCACGAAAACAGCCCCGATCCCCGCGGGATTGCGCCGCAAAAGCCACGCCATCACGGCCAAGGCCACCAGCAGCGGCGGGTCAAAGTTCCAGCTTGTCCATAGCTGATCGGGAAGCGGCGGCGGGCCGCAGTAAATCCTGTCCATCGACAAGGCTCTCCTTGGGTGCGCAGGGGTGTGATGCAGTCCCTTTGCTGGCTGAACGCCCCCGCCCCGCGAAGGTTCCCCGCAAGATCAGGAACCGCCGCGCGTTTCGGGCGTTGACAGGGCACAACCGGAAGGGAGCGACCATGCCACAAGACCATAAAACCACGCGCGGGATGCCCCGCAGCCTGATCTACGCGATGATCCCGATCGGGTTCATCCTGCTGGTGCTGTTCCTGATCTTTTCAGGCCTCGTCACCCAAGAGGTCGCGGACGATCCCGGCGTTGTCGTACAAGACGAGGACCAGACAGGCACCGAACAGATCGGCACCCCGCCTGCCGCCGCACCCTGACGGGGCGGCGTTGGCCTAGCGGCGCGGGTCTTCGTCTGTGATGGCGTCACCCGCGGCACGCGGGACAACCAGCGGCATCACCGCAAGGATCAGCAGCACGACAGCCGTCGACAAGACGGCGGTCGCCTCCAGCCCCAGCCCGACAATGACGCCGATCCCGGCGGTCGCCCAGATGCTGGCGGCGGTCGTCAGCCCCTCGACCTGATGGCGCGAGGACCGCACGATAATGGCCCCTGCCCCCAGAAAGCCGATCCCCTGCACGATGCCTTGCAGGACGCGCGACATATCGGCGATTCCCATGCCCGCCTGCATTGGCCCGATCACGAACAGCGCGGCCCCCACGGCGACCAGCATATGCGTGCGCACACCGGCACTTTTGGCCTTACGCTCGCGGTCATAGCCCAGCACGCCCCCCAAAGCCGCGGCAATCAGCAACCGCAGCGTGACTACGGTGATCGTGGCAATATCGGGAAGGTCGGCAAATTCGGCGGCGATCGTGGTCCAGATCTCTTGCAGCATTCCTGTCTCTTTTCATCGCATGACGGCACGCGCTCAACGCCGGGCGCAGGTCGGGGGTTCCGTGCTGTTGCTATTGTCAGCGGCGCTTGCCCGCAGGCAGACGCGCCAGATAGTCGGGGATCACTGTCGCAGGGATAGCGCCACGATCCTCCAGCAGCTCGAGCACGCTGACCACCAGATCGGCATTGTCGATCACGGCATCCGCGATGACGGCCAGTTTCTTGAGGCTGTCGTCATCGAACGCCGTCATGTTGCGCAGGTCACGCACGAAAATCGCATCGCCATCCACCGCCTGCGCGAATTCGGACCGGCGCAGGCTGCCACGGTGCCTGCGCGACAGCGCCACATGTTTGAGCGAGGCAAAACGCAGGAATTCAAAGCCCTGCGCGTGCAGCTCGGCCGCAAGATCGCCGAAGCGCGGTTCATCCTGATAGATCGGAAACATGCGCATTTCGGTGATGATCACCAGCGCCTGCGCCAGCTTTGCACGGCCATGCGCGATGATCTGCGTCTCTGCCCCCTGCACGTCGATCTTGAGCAGGTCCACAGGCGGGATTTCGGCTATGTCATCCAACCGGCTAGTCACCAGATCGACGGTGCCAGCAAGATTGGCGCCCTTGCCAAAGCCCAGATACCGCGCGCTGTGCTCATCGATTGGATAAAGCGAGGTAAAGCCTTGGGCGGCGTAAAGATTCAGCTTTGCAGGCGTCCCGTCACCGACGGCATCGGGAAAATAGGTTTCCGCCTCGGATTTCTGCGCGTTGAGCGCGTCCAAAGCCGCAGCCTGAGGCTCGAAGCCAAAGACAGAGGCAAGGCCCGCGCGCAGCAAGGGCACATAAGGCGCGGTCCCTTCGATCAGGGGATTGGCACCGACATCAAGCACAGTGATCGGGTCGTGCAGCCCCAACGCACGCGCCAGCACGGCGAAGCGGGGGACATCTGCCGTGGCAACATCAAGCGCGCGCGTGATGCGGGCGGACTCGTCCGCAGTCGCCCCCTTGAGCACCTGCCGCATCCGGTGCCGCGAATAGCCGCGATCACCTGTCGCAATACGGTCCAGTACGACATCCAGCGGGATGGCAGGATGATAAACATTTGCTCGGGCAGTATATCGGTGAACCGCCTCTGCGAGGTGCGGGGGATTGGTGGCAAAGGTCCGGGGTGTAAAAAGATCGGGCAGAAGATCGTTCAACGAATGTGCGGCAAAACTGCCGGTCTGTGTCGCGGCACACAGGATCGCCTCGTCATTTATCAGCGGCGCAACGCCAGCGGCAACGCTGCGGCAGCGCAAGTCATGCATCCAATCGATCGCCGGGGCGGAACAGCGTGTGACCGGAAAATAGCATCCCATCTGCGGGTCGTACCCAAGGGCCTGCAAGCCGCGCGAGTATTTCGGCGCAGTTTCTCTGGGGCCAAGGGCTGCGGCCAGCAGGTCTGACGGGTCTTTCTGGACGGCCTGCACGAAAAGCGTGGCCGCGTTGGCGGAAAAGGCGACATCCGATTCAACCAGACAGAAATGCGTGACCTCGGGCATGTGCCTGCGCGCGGCGTAATAGCAGACGTCTCCGCAAAGCCAGCCCCAGTCGGGCGGCATGTCCAGTAAACCAAGCGCCGCCAGTTCGGTGTCGTTCAGGCTGATCTTGGGAAAGGGCGCGGTGTCAGCCAGAGCCTTGCGTTCGTCAACGACCACAACCACATCAGCGCCGGCGTCTGACAAGGACAACGCCACATTGCGCGCCATTGCATCAAAGGCCTGACATCTGACCAGAAAAACCGTCTGCACGAAAACCTCTCACCGCGGTCTGAACAGGCCCCCACGCTCCGGCCGCCTTTGCGCCGCTTGGCCTGTAGCCTAGACCTTCGCGAAAACACCGCTCTCGGCGGCAAAGCCCTTGATCTCGATCGGGTTGCCGGACGGGTCGCGGAAGAACATCGTCCATTGTTCGCCCGGCTCGCCCTTGAACCGGACCGACGGCGCAAGGATGAAATCGGTCTGCCGTTCTTCCAGACGGCCCGCAAGCAGCGTCCAGTCCTCCAGCGGTAGCACGACACCGAAATGGGGCATGGGCACCATGTGATCGCCCACCTTGCCGGTCGGGGCATTGGCGAAAGGTTCGCCCAGATGCAGGCTGAGCTGATGGCCGAAAAAGTCGAAATCGACCCAAGTGTCGGTGGACCGGCCTTCGACGGCACCCAGCGCGCCGGTGTAGAATGCGCGCGCCTCGTCCAGATCGGTGACGTGATAGGCGAAATGGAATGGAACGGGCATCGGCGTCTCCTTGGGCTGCGTGGCCTAGACCTATACCTTGGCCCGCGCGATATCAAAGCAAGAAAAGCCGTGATCGGGTCGGTGTCATTTCCGGCAAGCAGGCATCGAAACCGGATTGATATTCCTTGTGGTTGCATGCAGTCTTTGCCCGTCTGGCCGCACTGCCGTCAGGTCTGCCTGTTTATTGCTGTCTCGGTCTGGATCATGCTCGACTTTCTTCTCTCGCCTGCGGTTGTGCCGTTTTCGATCGCACTTGGGCTGCTGGCGGGATTGCTGGTGCTGGAGATCACAGCGCTGGTGATGGGGGGCAGTATCTTTGGCGATGCGGGCGAGGATGCTGCTGGCGGTGGCGGGTTCGACAAGGGTCCGGCGGTTGATCTGATCGACCTGCCCGCATCGGTGGATCTCTCGCAGATCGACACCGGCGGAATTGATCTGGCCGATCTGGACCTCGGCAATTTCGGCAGCGATCCGGCAACGCCCGCGCCGACAGGGGGCGTTGCCGCTGCGCTGGGCATCGGCAAGGTGCCGTTTCTGATCTGGCTTGCGGCGCTGCTCGCGGGGTTCGGGCTGTCGGGCTATGTGCTGCAAAGCGTGACCAGCAGTATCATCGGCGCACCGCTGCCTGCGCTGGTCGCCGTACTGCCTGCCGGCGTGATCGGCGTCTGGTTTGCCCGCGCCTATGGCGGCCTGCTGGCGCGGCTTATCCCGAAAACGGAAACATCGGTCCGGTCGGATGCGATGCTGAACCGCAGGCAAGGTATCGTCAGCCAAGGCACCGCGCGGCGCAACACCCCCGCCGAGGTCCGCGTGCTGGACGGCTACGGCAATTTCCACTTCATCCGCGCCGAGCCGCTTGACTGCAACGATGAAATCCCCGCCGGCACCGAAGTGCTGGTGCTGCGCGTCAGGCTTGGCCCTGAACGCGGCAAGTTCCGTATCGTGGCGCTGAGCCAACTCTGATTTCCCCACCCCGCTGCCTTAAAAAAGGATTTCGACATGCCTCTTAACGAATTTCTGGTTATCATCGGCGTCATTCTGGGCCTTCTGGTCCTGACCGCGCTGATTATCGCGCGGCTGTACCGTCGCACAACGCGCGAAATCGCGCTGGTCAAGACAGGCTCCGGCGGCAAGCGGATCATCATGGATGGCGGCACGATCGTCATTCCGCTGCTGCATGAAATCCGGCAGGTCAACATGAAGACGCTGCGCCTTGAGGTGACACGCAACGGCGAAGCCGCGATGATTACCCGCGACCGGATGCGTGTCGATGTAGGGGTGGAATTCTACGTCTCGGTCATGGCCAACGAGGAAGGCATCAGCCGCGCCGCACAGACCTTGGGCGAACGCACTTTCCACATCGACCAGCTGCGCGAGATGATCGAAGGCAAGCTGATCGACGGTCTGCGCGCAGTCGCGGCCCAGTTGACGATGGACGAATTGCACGAAAGCCGTGCCGAATTTGTCCAGCAGGTGCAAAGTGCCGTCAGCGAGGATTTGCTGAAAAACGGTCTGATGCTGGAATCGGTGTCGCTGACAGCACTCGACCAGACTCCGTTCGAGGCGCTGGATGAAAACAACGCCTTCAACGCGGTCGGTATGCGCAAGCTGGCCGAGGTCATCGCCAAATCCAAGATGGAACGCGCCGAGATCGAGGCACAGGCCGATGTGAACGTCCGTCGCTCTGCAATGAACGCCGAACGTACCAAGCTCGAGATCGACCGCGACGAACAGACCGCCCGCATCGCCCGCGAGGCCGAGGTCGCGACCCTGCGTGCGGCACAGGAATCCGAGATCGCCCAGCGCCGTGCGGATGCCCAGCGCGAAATCGAACGCGCCCGCATCGCGCAGGAGGAATCGATCAGTGCCGCCGAGATCGCCCGCGACCAGTCGGTCCGCGCTGCCGAGATCAACCGCGACCGCGCGCTGGAAGTGGCCGAACAGGAACGCCAGATCATCGTCGCCGAAAAGTCCGAAAAGGAAAGCCAGGCGCGCGCCAGCGCCGACCGCGCCCGTGCCGACGCCGCCGAAGCCGCCGAAGCGATCATCACCGCCCGCGCCGTGGCCGAGGCCGAGCGGATCAAGCAGATCGCGCTGATCGAGGCCGCGCGCGAGGCCGAACGGGAGGCGACCAAGATCAGGCTTGCCGCTGCCGCCGAACGCGCCGCCGCCGAGGACCGCGCCAGTGCCCGTCTGGAAGAAGCCCGCGCCGAGGCAGAGGCGATCAAGATCCGCGCCGAGGCGATCAAGGCCGAACTTCTGGCACAGGCCGAAGGCAATCAGGCGCTTGCCGGTGCGGAAAACGTGCTGAGCGACGAGATCGTCAGGATGCGCATCGAACTGGCGCGCCTGCAAGCCCTGCCCGGCATCGTCGCCGAAATGGTCAAACCCGCCGAAAAGATCGACACGATCCGCATCCACCAGATTTCGGGCCTCAATGGCAACGGGTCGGGCAATGGATCGGGCGGGTCCGACAAGCCGCCCGTCAATCAGGCGCTTGATTCCATCATGGGCATGGCCGTGCAACTGCCCGCCTTGCGCAAGATCGGCGAGGAACTGGGCATCTCAATGGACAGCGTGACCGGCGTGCTGGACAGCGCCGCCGCCACACCACCTGCGCCTGTCGAAAAGCCAAAGGACGAAGCGACGACAGAAACGCCAGCCAGCCCGCAGAAAAACTGACGCGCCGCGAAAACACCCTTTCTGCATGACCACGCGCGCAGCGGACAATGGCCCCGCTGCGCGCGCATCTTGCGCGACGCTGTTCTTTTCGCGCGCCCCGATGTTGTGACGCGCCCGCTTTGGGCCTACACCTCTGCCCAACAATCCACAGGGAGAGAGACCATGACAGACACACCCACCTACGGTTTCGACACGTTGCAGGTTCATGCGGGCGCGCGGCCCGATCCCGCGACAGGCGCGCGGCAGGTGCCGATCTACCAGACCACCGCCTATGTGTTCCGCGATGCCGAACACGCCGCCGCTCTCTTCAACCTGCAGGAGGTCGGCTATATCTATTCGCGCCTGACCAACCCCACCGTCGCGGCCTTGCAGGAACGCATCGCCACGCTCGAAGGTGGCGTCGGTGGCGTGTGCTGTTCGTCGGGTCATGCGGCCCAGATCATGGCGCTGTTCCCGCTGATGCAGCCCGGACGCAATATCGTGGCGTCGAGCCGGCTTTATGGCGGCACGGTCACGCAGTTCAGCCAGACGATCAAGCGTTTCGGCTGGTCGGCAAAATTCGTCGATTTCGATGACCATGCCGCTGTCGCCGCCGCCATCGACGACGACACCCGCGCTGTGTTCTGCGAAGCTATCGCCAACCCCGGCGGGCATATCACCGATCTTGACGCGATTTCCGCGATCTCGGATGCGGCGGGCATTCCGCTGATCGTGGATAACACCACGGCGACGCCCTATCTGTGCCGCCCGATCGAACATGGCGCGACACTGGTCGTGCATTCGACCACGAAATACCTGACCGGCAATGGCACCGTGACGGGAGGCTGCATCGTCGACAGCGGCAAGTTCGACTGGCGCACCAATGACAAATTTCCGTCCCTGTCGCAGCCCGAACCCGCCTATCACGGGCTGACATTCGCCGAAACTTTCGGCCCGCTTGCCTATACTTTCCACGGGATCGCCATTGGCCTGCGCGATCTGGGCATGACGATGAACCCGCAAGCCGCGCATTACACGCTGATGGGGATCGAGACGCTGTCCCTTCGGATGGACCGCCATGTGCAGAACGCGCAGACCATCGCCAAATGGCTCGAGGCCGATCCCCGCGTGGATTACGTCACCTACGCAGGGCTCGACAGTTCGCCCTACGCACATCTGGTCCCCAAGATCTGCCCCAAGGGCGCGGGGGCTTTGTTCACCATCGCGGTCAAAGGCGGCTATGACGCCTGCGTGAAGCTCGTTGATAGCCTCGAGATATTTAGCCATGTGGCTAACCTTGGTGACACACGCTCGCTGGTGATCCATTCGGCCAGCACGACGCACCGGCAGTTGACGCCAGAGCAGCAAAAGGCCGCAGGCGCAGGCCCGAACATCGTGCGCCTCTCCATCGGGATCGAAGACGCCAAGGACCTGATCGCCGATCTGGATCAGGCTTTGGCCAAGGCCGTCGGTTAACGGCGCATCCCGCCCAAGCCCTTGGCCTGGGCGGGATTTTGCTGTAGGCTTTGATCATCGTCGCAATGGCGTTCAGATGCGGCCTTCAACCTGCTAGACGCGGTATATGACAATCAATTTTGCCCTTTCGCTTTCTCTTGCAGGCATTGATCTGCTGCAACGTACCGACAGCGGCTGGCGCCGCGTCGGCACGGCGTCGCTGTTGGCCAAGGACATCGGCGCAGAACTGGCGGACCTGCGCGTCAAAGGGCAGGCACTGGCACCAGACGGCTTTTACACCAAGCTCGTGATCCCGATGGAGCAGGTGAAATACCTTGCCATCGACACGACGCAGACGACGCTGGCCGATATCACCGCAGCGCTGGACGGCACCACGCCCTATGCGCTGGATGAGCTGGCGATTGACTTCGAACGCTCTGGCGGGCGCACCCATATCGCCGCGGTCGCGCGCGAAACCCTGCGCGAGGCCGAGGATTTCGCCCATGCGCACGGGTTCAATCCCGTCGCCCTTGTCGCAGTGCCGGACCATGTGACATTTGCCAAAGAGATTTTCTTCGGCCCGACCACGATGGCCGCGCGCATCCTTGGTGCGGGCGTCACGGTAGAGCGCGATGCGCTGCCCGTCACGCTGGTCGGCACGCGGATCAAGTCGCATCTGTTGATGCAGGACATCGCCGAAAGCCCCACCCCAGCCGCAGTGGCTCCGCCTTTGGCGCCGTTGTGCGACCGGATCATCGGCGAATATCACGCGCCCCGCATGCCGGACCCTGTGGCCCCCGTTATCGTGCGGATGGTGCTTGGGACGGCGGCACCCTCGGTTCCCGCCCATCTTGACCCGATCATCGTGGAACATCATCAGCCTGCCACGCAGATCGAAGTGCCGCTGATTGCGGTTCCGACCCCGGGATCGCCACGGCCTGTGGTGCTCGGCGGTGTTGTCGCAAAAGAGCCGAGGGCGATTGTGCGCAGGCCGCTGCCTGCCTTTGCCATCCCCGGCGCGATTGCCGCGGGGATCGCGGCTCTTGGCTTTGTATGGTGGCTGGGATCTGCGCAAGCGCCCGTCGAAACCCCGCTTGCCAACGCCACGCAGGACGGTTTCCAAACAGCCCCTGCCCCGGCGCTGGTCGATATCGCGATTGCAGCACCAAACCTTGATGCATTGGACGATACCCTGCCTGCAGGCGATACCCCTGTCGCAACCAGCCCTGCGCCGCTGCCGCTGCGCAGCGACGATCCCGACAGCCTGATCGCAGACCTGCAGCCTGCGCCACAGCCAGACGCGACCACCCCGCTGCAAGCCCCTGCCAGCAATGGCCGCGTGTTGAGCGCGGACGAGGCCGCGGCCGCCTATGCCGCGACAGGTGTCTGGCAGCGTCCTCCGCGTTTTGCCGATCTTCCGCCTGCCGTGGTGTCCGAAGATGTGATCTTGCCGGTCAACTTGGCCGCCCCCGACCGCATGAGCATCGCCGCGCTACCGTCGATTGAAGCGCTTGCCACGGACCTTTCTTTCGTTCCCTTGGCAAACCCGCCTGCACCCGATGTCGTGTTCGATCTTGACGAAGATGGCTTCGTGACCGCCACACCCGAAGGTGCGCTGACCCCTGATGGCGCAGTGGTCTATGCCGGTCTGCCGGACATGCCCTTCCGCGCGCGCCCCGTCGCAGAACCAGAGGCGACGTTACAGCCAGACGATGAAGACATCGTTGCCGAAACACAGCCCGACGCGGATGCGCAGGTGGCAGATGCTGTCGTCCAGGATGGAACGGTCGAAGTACCGGTGATTACCGGACGCCCGCCAGTTGTGCCGCCACTGCGCCCTGCGGACATCGCCGCTGACGACGCAGTTGAAGACGCCACCCCCGGCGGCGTGTCGCTGGCGGGTCTACAACCGGATGCGGTCAGTGCTGACGCAGTCGTTGATCTGGCACCCCCACCGGGCGCCATCCGCCCGCAGGCGCGGCCCGCCCTGCCCGACGTTGCGAACTCGGCTAGCGAGGTCGAGGCGGTTCTGGGCGGCATCGCGCTGGCGACACCGGACCCGCGTGCAACGGGTTCTGCCCTTGCGGTGGCGACATCGCTGCGCCCGACCAGCAGACCCACCAATTTCGATCGGGTCGTTGCGGCAGTGCGCAGCCGTCAACAGCCCGCCGCAGCGCCTGAACCAGCCCCCGCACCATCGCCCGGCGCTATCGCGGCTGCACCGGCACCAGAGCCAGAGCCGGAGCCACAACCGCAGGTACAAGCCGCAGCCCCCGTCGCCCCGCAAAACTACGAACCCGTGCCCGGCGGCGTGGCCCGCGCCGCGACGCAAGACAATGCGATCCGCCTGCGCGAGATCAACCTCATCGGTGTTTTTGGCCAGCCAAGCGCACGGCGCGCATTGGTCCGGCTTGGCAACGGGCAGTTGGTCCGCGTGCAGGTCGGCAGCGAACTTGACGGCGGGCAGGTCACGGCCATCGGTGAAAACGCGCTGAACTACGTCAAGCGCGGCACCACCTATGCCTTGCAGATCCCGCGCGGTTAACCGGCTTTCAGCACGCCGCGCGCGATCTGGTCGGCCTCGATGCTTTCGAACAGGGCTTTGAAGTTGCCTTCGCCGAAACCGTCGTCGCCCTTGCGCTGTATGAATTCGAAAAAGATCGGCCCGATCACGGTCTTGCTGAAGATCTGCAGCAGGATACGGGTTTCGCCACCGTCCACCACACCTTCGCCGTCGATCAGGATGCCATGTTTCATCATCCGGTCCAGCGGTTCATCATGGCCGACGACACGGGTCTTGCTCAGCTCGTAGTAGGCGGCGGGGGGCTTGGGCATGAACTTGATCCCCTGTTCGGCAATCGCATCGGTCGCGTCGTAAAGGTCCTGCGCGCCGACCGCGATATGCTGGATGCCTTCACCGTTATAGCGCCGCAGATATTCGACGATCTGCCCTGTCTCGCCGCGATCCTCGTTGATCGGGATGCGGATGCGCCCGCAGGGGGATGTCAGCGCGCGCGACAAAAGCCCCGTGAACTTGCCCGCGATGTCAAAGAACCGGATTTCGCGGAAATTGAACAGATCGCCGTAAAAGGCGAACCATTTGTCCATGTTCCCCTTGTGGACGTTATGCGTCAGGTGGTCGAGGTAGTAGAAACCCACCCCCGCCGGATGGGCATCGGCGACCCAGTCGAATTCCGCGTTATAGGGGTTGGTGTCGTAATACTGGTCGATGAAATAGATCAGGCTGCCGCCGATGCCGACGATGGCGGGCACATCCATCGTTTTTCCGGTGCCGGTGTAAGGGGTCGCGCCTTTGCTGACCGCATGGTCATAGGCATGCTGCGCGTCGACAACGCGCCAGCCCATCGACGGGGCGCAGGGGCCATGTTCTTCGATGAACGCCGCCGCATGGCTGCCGGGTTCCATGTTCAGGATATAGGTGATGTCGCCCTGCTGCCACAGCTCGACAGCCTTGGTCTTGTGCGTGGCGGTGTGCTGATAGCCCATCTTGGCGAAGAGATCGCGCAGCACCTGCGGTTCGGGATGCGCAAATTCGACAAAGGCGAAACCGTCAGTGCCTGCGGGGTTTGCGGCGCTGATGACGGCCTTGGGGGCGTCGTGCGGGAAAGGGCCCATATGCGTATCTCCTTGCTGGTTTTGACCAGTGTACCGCAAAGAACCTGCGGTTTTGCGCCAAGGTCATGGACTTTTGGTCAGTTATATGCGGATATGGCGCATCTTTTGCCATCCTTCTGCGGGAACCACGCATGACACTCGACCCTGCCGACCTGAAACTGCTGGCCGCGCTGCAACGCGATTCAACGCTGACCGCGCAGGATTTGGGCGATGCGCTCAACATGTCCCCCTCGCAGGCCGGACGCCGGCGGCAAAGGCTGGAGGCGGAAGGCTATATCGCGGGCTATCGCGCCACGCTGAACCCCGAAAAGCTGGGCCTCGCGGTCGAGGCCTTCATGCAAATCGTAATGGCGACCCATACCGAACAGAACGCGCGCGATTTCGTGCGCATGACCCGCACGCGCCCCGAAATCGTCGGCGCATGGACCCTGACGGGCGAGGCGGATTATCTTTTGCGCATCTATTGCGCCGATCTGGCCGCGCTGAACACATTGGTGCAGCAGGTGCTGCTGCCGCATCCCGCCGTCAGCCGCGTGCAAAGCCAGATCGTGATGGAGCGCGTCAAACCCGACGCGCCCCTGCCGGTTTAGCCTGCTGCCACACCGGCCTCGGCAAAGGTCGCCATGCCGGAATGGCAGGCGACGGCCCCTTGCAGGATGGTGATCGCCAGCGCAGCACCCGAGCCTTCGCCCAAGCGCAGGCCGAGCGACAACAGGGGCTGTTTGCCCAAAGCGTCGAGCAGGTTCTGGTGCGCGCCTTCGACGCTCAGATGCCCCGCGACAGCGTGATCCAAAGCGGTGGGGTGCAGCTTGTGCAGCACGCCCGCCGCCGCCGAACAGATGAACCCGTCAAGGATGACCGGAATGCGGTGCGCCCGTGCCGCCGCCATCGCCCCCGCCATCGCCGCAATCTCGCGCCCGCCAAGGCAGCGCAGCGCCTCCAGCGGATCACTGGTGTCGTGCAAGGCCAGCCCCGCATCGACAGCCGAGACCTTGCGCGCGAGGCCCGCATCATCGACGCCAGTACCGCGCCCCGCCCAATCGGCCCCCGTGCCACCGAACAGCGCCGCCGCAAGGGCTGCCGCCGATGTGGTATTGCCGATCCCCATTTCGCCTGTGACTAGCAGATCGGACTGCGGGTCGACCGCGTTCCAGCCCGTTTGCAAGGCGCTGACCAGTTCAGCCTCGCTCATCGCGGGGGCCTGCGTGAAATCGGCTGTGGGAGTGTCTAGCGACAGCGCATGCACATCCATCCGCGCGCCTGCCGCCTTGGACAACTGGTTGATCGCGGCACCGCCATGTTGGAAATTGGCGACCATCTGCACGGTGACTTCGGGCGGGAAGGCCGATACGCCCTGCGCGCAGACGCCGTGGTTGCCCGCAAAGATGATGACCTGCGGGGCGCGGATTGTAGGGCGCGGGTCATTGCGCCAGCCTGCATACCAGATCGCCAGATCCTCCAACCGGCCCAAGGCACCTTGCGGCTTGGTCAACTGGCCGTTGCGGTCGGTCGCGCCGGCGATGGCACTGGCGTCGGGGGCGGTCAGATCGGCAAAGATCGCGCGGAAATCGGCAAGGGTGGTGAAAGGGGCGGTCATCAGGTCCTCGTTGCGTAACATGTCCCGACTGTCTAACGATCACGTCAGAGATGAAAAGAGCCGCAAGGGGCAAACCGTTGACCATTACCGACAATCGCCTTTTTGCCGCCATCGACCTGCCCGCCGCTTTGGGACTTTTGACACGGTTGCCCGTGCCGGTGGACGGGGCAGCGGCGACGGCGCGGGGTGCGGCGGCAGTCTGGGCCTATCCGCTGGCGGGCGCTGTCGTGGGCGGGTTGCAGGCGCTGGCGATGGGCATCCTTCTCTGGCTGGGCGTGCCTGCCGCGATCACGGCGGCGCTGGTGCTGGCGCTCGCGGTCTCTGTGACGGGGGCGATGCACGAGGACGGGTTGGCCGACAGTATCGACGGGCTTTGGGGCGGCTGGGACAAGGCGCGCAGGCTCGCGATCATGAAGGACAGCCACATCGGGACCTACGGTGTGATCGCGCTGGTGTTGACGCTGCTGTTGCGCTGGACGGCGCTGGGTCTCATCGCTGGCACGGGTGGCTTTGCGCTGGTGCTGGTCGTCGTCGCGGCGGTCAGCCGCGCGGCGATGGTGGGCGTCATGGCCGCGCTGCCCCATGCCCGCGATGGCGGGCTCAGCCGTGCTGTCGGGCGGCCTGCGGCCCGCGTCGCTTGGGTGGCTGTCGGCATCGGCGCGGGTCTGGCGTTGGTAACAGGCTATTTGGGGCTGGTCATCGTGGCGGCGGTGATCGCTGTCCTTTGGGCAATGATCGCGCGAGCCAAGATCGGCGGGCAGACGGGTGATATCCTGGGCGCGACACAGCAACTGGTCGAGGTTGCGCTGCTGATCGCGGTGGTCTCGGCGCTGGATTAATCCGGCAGCGGGTCGCAGCGCAGAGCCGTGGCGAAGCTGGTCCTGTCATCATGCCGCCCGATATCGGTCTGCTGCAAGCGCCCGTTCTGCAACCGCGTCGCGATGATACGCGACCAATCGCTGTTGGCGGTGATGATTTCAGGCCCCTGCCCGCAATCGCGGATGCCCCCGGCGATGTCGGTCTCTCCGATGCGGTGGTTGGTCAGGCCGGGGGTGCGGGCGATTTCGCGCAGGGACCACGCCTCGCCATCCTGTGTAACCCGCACCACGACCAGTTCGCGCGCCAGATGCGGCCGGTCGACATAGGCGATCTCCATCACACCGTCACCATCGAGATCGGCAGCACCCGCCACGGCGAGCCAGCGAAACCGCGTGCCGATATGGGGACCTGTGACAAAGGGCTGCAACGCGCCGTCACGCAAGCCCCAGATGGCCAGTTGCGCGCCAAGGGCCTCGTGGCTTTGGACAACGATCACCTCGGACGCGCCATCACCATTCAGATCCACGACACGGGGGTTAGTGTCCTCGAACACCATCGGCACAGGCCAGCGGCTGGCCAGCCGCGTGCCGTCCGACAGCGTGACCTCCAGCGTGTCATGTTCGCTGGGCACACCAAGCACACCATGCGGATAACGGTCGGTCGGCCCCGTCAGCCGTGCATCGGTGATCGTCTGCGCCTGTGCTAGCCCCGGTAAAACCGCCAAGGCCAGCAGGCACGCTCGCATCAAATCTGCTTTTCGGGCATCTGCACGCGCAGGCCGTCCAGCGCATCGCTGACCTTCAACTGACAGGTCAGGCGGGATTTGACGGGGTCGGGCTTATAGGCGAAATCCAGCATGTCGTCTTCCATCGCGTCCTTGGCGGGCAGTTTGTCCACCCAGGCGTCATCGACATAGACATGGCAGGTCGAACAGGCGCAGGCCCCGCCGCAATCGGCCTCGATCCCCGGAATGCCGTTGTCGCGCGCGCCTTCCATGACGGTCAGGCCGTTGGCCACATCGACCACATGTTCCTTGCCGCCATGTTCGACATAAGTGATTTTCGCCATTGTCTTGGGTCCCCTGTAGGTTTGATCGGTCGAGATATTCCTAAATGACCGTGTTGGCCGGTGCCAGCGCAAAACCGCCGCAACGACAAAGGGCGGCCCATGAGGACCGCCCTTTGTTACGTGCTGTAGGCGGCTTATTCCTGCTCAAGCACCAGCGCCACAAACCGTGGATCGCCACCGCGACGGACCAGCATCAGGATCGAGGTGCGCCCTGCTTCGGTTGCAAGCGCGATCTGTTCCTGCAAATCGGCGATGCTGGCGACGGGCTGACGCGAGGCTTCAGTGATTACGTCGCCTTCGATCAGCCCCTTAGAGGCGGCGTCGGACTCGGGCGCGATGGCCGTAATGACAAGCCCCGCATCGACGTTCAGCGAAAACTGTTCCGCCAGTTCGGGGGTGACAGGCTCCAGCGTCAGACCCAGCACTTCGTCGGGTTCGGCGGCGGGTGCCTCCGGTGCTGCGGCGGGGAACGCCACAGCCTCGGAGGTTTCTCGCCGGCCCAGCACAACAGTCAGCTGTTCCATCTCTCCGTCACGCAGGACTTCGACAGGGACTTCCTTGCCAACAGGCGAATTGCCCACGATGCGCACCAGTTCACGTGTGTCCTCGATCTCGACACCGTCAAAGATCAGGATCACGTCACCCGACAGCATACCCGAGTTTTCTGCAGGGCCGGGTGGCACATCGGTCACCAGCGCACCGCGCGCACCGTCAAGCCCGTCGATCGCCGACACCATGTCGGGGGTCACGTCCTGAATACGCACACCCAGCCAGCCACGACGCGTTTCACCAAATTCGATCAACTGTTCGACAACATTGGTCACGACCTCGGACGACATCGCAAAACCGATCCCGATAGACCCGCCGGTGGGCGACAGGATCGCCGTGTTCACGCCGATGACCTGACCGTCCATGTTGAACAGCGGGCCGCCCGAATTGCCGCGGTTGATCGCCGCGTCGGTCTGGATGTAGTCGTCATAAGTGCCCGACAGCGCTCGGTTGCGCGCCGACACGATCCCGACAGAGACCGAGAACCCCTGACCCAGCGGGTTGCCCATCGCCATCACCCAGTCACCGACACGCGCGCCTTCGGCATTGCTGTCGCCAAAGGCCACGAACGGCAGGTTGGTTGCGTCCACTTTCAGCACGGCGATATCGGTGTTGGGGTCGGTGCCGATCAGTTCGGCGGGCAGTTCCTCGCCCGAGAAAAACTCGATCAGGATTTCGTCGGCACCTTCGATCACATGGTTGTTCGTCACGATAAACCCGTCAGGCGAGATCACGAAACCGGACCCAAGGGCCGATGACCGCTGCGGTCCGCCGCGGGGGCCGTTATTGAAGAAGTCTTCGAAAGGCGATCCTTCCGGCACGACGCCGCGAGGCATAGTGCGTTCGGCGACAGTGGTGCTGGTTGTGATGTTCACGACCGAAGGGCTGACCAGCTCAGCCAGATCGGCAAAGCTGGGCGGGCGGTCTTGCGCAAAGGCTGCCGTCGCCTGCATGACAAGGAACGACACCGCCAATAAAATCGCACTGACGAATCCGACCGCCGTGCGGCGCAGGTGATGGAGGTCTTTTTGGATAGCGACTGCCTTGGCTTTCACGGATCATCTCCTCAGGGGTAAGCAGAACCGTTGTCCTGCAATAAATCTAAGATCAAGTTAGCGCATCAGTTGGACAGCACAATCCCCCTCACTGCCAAGTGATACGATGCAAAAGGCCGACCCGAAGGCCGGCCTTTGCGTTGCTTTTCGAGCCGGATGGATCAGCGCAGTGCGGCTTCATCCTCGACCGGCGGCAAGGTCTGCGTGGCAGCCCCTGTTTCGCCATTGCCGGTAGAGCGCAGCGATGATGCCCCTTGCGCCGACCGCAGGTAGTTGAAGAACTCGCTTTCAGGCGACATCACCATCATCGTGTTCCCGCCCTGCAAAGCGCGCTGGTAGGCGGTCATTGACCGGTAGAATTCAAAGAATTCCGGGTCCTCGCCAAAGGCTGTCGCAAAGATTTCGTTGCGCAGCGCGTCGGCCTCACCCTGGATGACCTGGGCTTCGCGTTCGGCCTCGGACACCAGTTCGATCACAGTCCGGTCGGCCTGTGCCTGAATCCGCTGTGCCGCTTCACGGCCACGGGCGATTTCGTCGGCCGCTTCGCGTTCGCGTTCTGCCTTCATCCGCTCGTAGGTCGCGTTGAGGTTGGCCTCGGGCAGGTCAGTCCGCTTCAGGCGAACGTCAAGCACCTGCAACCCCAAAGCACGCGCCTCTGTGATCGCGCCGTTGCGGATGCGCAGCATCAGCGCGGCACGGTCGGTGGACAGGATGTCGTTGGAGGACACCGAGCCCAGAACCTCGCGGGTGCCGGCCCGCAGGATGCTGTCCAGACGCTGGGATGCGGCAGGCAGGCCACCGGCACCAACAGCGCGGCGGAACTGTTCCACATCCGCGATACGGAACCGCGCGAAGGCATCCACAACCAGACGACGATCGTCGGCAGGCGTGACTTCGATGGGTTCAAGATCGCGGCTGAGGATACGGTCGTCGTATTTGACGACTTCCTGGATCAGAGGAATCTTGAAGCCCAGACCGGGTTCTTCCTTGACGCTGACGATCTGGCCGAACTGCAGCACCAGCGCCTTTTCGCGCTCGTCCACGATGAAGACCGACGATAGCGCCAAGCCGATGATGACCACGAACGCGGGAATGAGAAGAGCTGTTTTCCGCATCAGTTGTTACCTCCGGTCGCGACGGGGGTGCGTCGCATTTCGTTCAGAGGCAGATAAGGCACGACACCTTGGCTGCCAGCGGCGCTTTCGTCCATCATGATGATGTCGACGTCACGCAGCACGCCTTCCAGCGTTTCAAGATAGATCCGCTTGCGCGTCACGTCGGGCGCTTCGAGATATTCCGCAAGGATTGCCGAGAACCGGCTGGCTTCACCCAAGGCTTCGTTCACGACACGGGCGCGGTAACCTTCAGCCTGTTCGAGAACCTGTGCGGACTGACCGCGCGCTTCGGCAACAACACGGTTTGCATAGGCGTCTGCCACGTTCTGCAGACGGTCACGTTCCTGACGGGCGTCCTGCACCTGCCGGAAGGCCGCGATAACGGGCTCTGGCGGGTCGGCCTTGTCAAAGTTGACGCGGATGATGTTCACGCCTGACTCAAAGCTGTCGAGCGACGCCTGGATATCATCGCGCAAACGCTCGGCAATCGCGCCACGGTCACGGTTCAGAATGGGCGCAAGCTGCGACTGAGAGATAATTTCGCGCATGGCCGATTCCGACACGGCCGCAATCGTCTGTGGCGGATCGGCAAGGCTGAACAGGTAGAGTTGCGGGTCGATGATGTTCCAGACGATCTGGAAATCGATGTCGACGATGTTCTCGTCACCAGTCAGCATCAGGCCGGGGTCACGGCGTGCAGCATTTGCGCCAACATCGATCGTCCGTTCGGTCGACACGGCCAACACTTCGCGGGTGACCACGGGCCAAGGCGCGAAATTCAGACCGGGTTCGCCGGTTTTGTAATAGCTGCCGAGAAACAGTTCGACGGACCGCTCTTCGGGACGCACCGTGTAGAACGAGGCAAACAGCCACAGCGCTACCAGACCAAGAATGCCCAGCCCCACAGTGCCGCGTGTCAGTTGCGGCCCTTGACCGCCACCTTCGCCGCCCGGACCGCGCGGGCCACCGCGCCCGCCGCCACCCATCAGGACGCGCAATTGTTCGCGGCCCTTGTTCACCAAATCGTCGATTTCGGGGATGTTGGGTCCGTCATTGCCGGGCCTGCGCCCGCCGCCACGATTGCGGTCATCGTCGCCGTTCCCGCCATTGTTGCCGCCACCCCCCCACGGGCCTCCTGAATTTCCTGCCATCGTTTCCCTATGCTTCCTTTCGGTCTGTCCCGGCGTGCCGGGTTGTTGTTCGACATGTGTGTCCTACGGGCGCAAATTCAAGCGCTGCGGACGGGGTCCTTCATTGTCACCAGTTCTTCGGCCATGGTCGGATGGACAGCGACTGTGCGGTCAAAGTCCTCTTTTGTAGCGCCCATCTTGATCGCAATCGCAGCAAGCTGGATCATTTCGCCCGCATGGTCTGCGACGATATGACAGCCCAGAACCTTGCGGGTTTCGCGGCTGACGACCAGTTTCATCATGACACGATCCGTCCGGCCGGCAAAGGCATGGTTCATCGGTTTGAACGAGGTGCAGTAAATCTCGACCGGCTCGATCTCGCGCGCGGCTTCTTCGGTCAGGCCGATGGTGCCCATTTCCGGCTGGGTAAAGATGGCCGAGGGGATCAGCGTGTGATCGACCTTGGTCGGGTTGCCCTTGAATACGGTTTCGACGAAAGCCATGCCTTCGCGGATCGCCACGGGCGTCAGTTGCACGCGGTTGGTCACATCACCGATCGCATAGATCGACGGCACGCCGGTCTGGCTATAGTCATCGACCACAATCTCGCCGCGCCGCCCGATCTGGACGCCTGCATCCTGCAAACCCATGTTTTCGGTATTGGGCGCGCGACCGGTGGCGAACATGACCTGATCATAGATCGCTTCTGTGCCATTGGTGGCCTTGACCCAGATGCCTTTGGCGGGTTTGCCCGACGGGGCCGAGACGGGTTTGCCCTGTTCGACAGGCGCGCTCATCCCGTTGTCTTTCAGGTCGTCTTCGGTGGCGGCGCGCATTTCGACGATATTGGTGCCCAGATGCAGGTTCACGCCTTTTTCGCGCATCCCTTCGGCGACCAGACCGCGCGCTTCGTCGTCAAAGCCGCGCAGGATCTGCGCACCGCGATAGAATTGCGTCACCTTCACGCCCAGCCCGTTCAGGATGCCCGCGAATTCCGACGCGATATAGCCGCCGCCGATGATCAGGATCGATTTCGGCAAGTCGTCCAGCAGAAAGATGTCGTTCGAGGTAATCCCCAGTTCCGCTCCCGGAAGGTCCGGCACGACAGGTCTGCCACCCGTAGCGATCAGGATATGTTTTGCCGTCACCGTCCGGCCCGTGGACAGCGCGACGGTATGTGCATCCTTCAGGCTGGCGCGGGCATCGCAGATTTCGACGCCGGAAGTGTCCAGCAGTTTGCGATATATCCCTTCGAGCCGGTCGAGTTCCTTGTGCAGATGCGTGCGGAACTTTGGCCAGTCGAACGGCCCATCTGTCACGTCCCAGCCATAGGCGCGGGCATCGTCGAACATTTCGGCATAGGTCGAGGCGAAAACCATCAGCTTTTTGGGCACGCATCCACGGATGACACAGGTGCCACCCATGCGGAATTCCTCGGCCAAGGCTACCTTGGCGCCGGTCGCGGCCGCCACACGCGCCGCCCTGACACCGCCGGAGCCGCCGCCGATTACAAAAAGATCATAGTCAAAAGTCATGTTTGGTCCTTGGGTCGGTGCAGTCTGTCAGGTCGCCAGATCGGCGAATAGGTTGTCATCGTCCTGCACATCGAATTGCACCACGTCGCTGGTGTCGTTGGTGATGTCACGCACTTCTACCTTACCGTTGCCGTGGCCGACGATCACAACATCGCAGATGTCGATAAACAATCCGTTTTCCACGACGCCTGGGATCTGGTTCAGCACCATCGCAAGCTGGCGCGGATTGCCGATCCGCTTGAGGTGGAGATCAAGGATGAAATTGCCTTCATCCGTGACATAGGGGGCATCGCCCTGCATCCGCTGGATCACATCGCGGCCCAGCACATCGGCGCCGATCAGCGTTTCCTCGATCAGGCCAAGCGTGGTCTGCATCCCGAATGGCAGCACCTCGACCGGCAATGGAAAGGCCCCCAGTGTCGCCACTTTCTTGGAGGCATCGGCGATTACGATCATCCGGTCGCTGGCAGTCGCCACGACCTTTTCGCGTAGGTGCGCGCCGCCGCCGCCTTTGATCAGGGTCAGATCGTCGTCGTATTCGTCGGTCCCGTCGATGGTCAGATCCAACCATTTCGCCTCATCCAGCGTAATGATCTCGATGCCGACGTCACGAGCGAGTTTCGCTGTGCGGGTGGAGGTCGGCACGCCCTTGATCTGCAAGCCGTGATCGCGCACCATTTCGCCAAGACATTGCACCAGCCATGCGGCGGTGGACCCGGTGCCCAGACCGACCTTCATGCCCGATTGCACATATTCGGTCGCCTGTTTGGCCGCGACGAATTTGGCCGTGTCGATAGGGGACAGTTCGATGGTCATGGCACGCCTCCGGTTTTGTTGCGCTCTTATAAGCAGTTTGCAGCCGGGGTGCGAGACCACAAATGCCCCGCTGCCGCAACCCGCAGGGCGGCTGTCGCTTTTGGGGGATGGCGCGTGCGCGAAAACCGCTAGCAAGATGCGACCCCAGCAAAGGTGCCGCGATGTTCCTGTCCGTCTTCGATATGTTCAAGGTCGGCATCGGGCCGTCATCATCGCATACGATCGGCCCGATGGTCGCGGCCGCACGGTTCCTCGACCACCTGCGCGCCTTGCCGTTCAGCGTCGCAGGGCTGCGCGCATCGCTGCATGGATCACTAGCCTTTACAGGCGTCGGCCATGCGACGGACCGCGCGGTGATCCTTGGGCTGGCGGGCATGCGCGCGGACGATTACGACGCGACACGCGCCGAGGCGGAACTGGCCCGCATCAAGGCCGAGCGCACCATCGCCCCCGACGGTCTGGGCGTGCTGCGGTTTGATCCCTCCGCCGATCTGCTGTTCGACTACGGCCCTGCCCTGCCCGGCCATGCCAACGGCCTGATCCTGTCGGGGACCGATGCGCAGGGCGATGTCATCACGCAGGTCACCTATTACTCCATCGGCGGCGGTTTTGTTCTGACCGCTGACGAACTGGCCGCAGGGCGCGATACCGACACCGGCCCCGCCGTCCCCTATCCGTTCCGCACCGCCGCCGAGATGTTGCAGATGGCGCAGGCAAGCGGCAAGAGCATCGCTGCAATGAAACGTGCCAACGAGTTGACGCGCATGTCCGCCGCCGATCTTGACCGTGGCCTTGCGCGGATCTGGGAGGTGATGACCGCCTGCATCGACCGCGGACTGGCGACCGACGGCATCCTGCCGGGGGGATTGTTCGTGCGCAGGCGGGCCAAGGGGATTTATGCGGCCCTGATGGCCGAACGCGGGCTGAACATGACAGCACCCCATACGATCAACGATTACATGTCCACCTATGCGATGGCCGTGAACGAGGAAAACGCCGCCGGCGGGCAGGTTGTGACGGCCCCCACCAATGGTGCCGCCGGCGTCGTGCCTGCCACGATCCGCTATTGGCTCGACCATGTGCCGGGGGCAGCGCCATCGCGCGTGGGGGATTTCCTGCTGACGGCGGCGGCCGTGGGCGGGTTGATCAAGACCAACGCCTCGATCTCGGGGGCCGAATGCGGCTGTCAGGCCGAGGTCGGCAGTGCGGCCGCGATGGCCGCTGCAGGGTTGGCCGCCGTGCTGGGGGGCACGCCGGAACAAGTGGAAAACGCGGCGGAAATCGCGCTGGAGCATCACCTTGGCATGACCTGCGATCCGGTCAAGGGGCTGGTGCAGGTGCCCTGCATCGAACGCAACGGGCTGGGCGCGATCAAGGCGGTGTCGGCAGCGTCACTGGCTTTGCGCGGCGATGGCCAGCATC
This sequence comes from Yoonia sp. 72, assembly GCF_034652275.1. Classification (NCBI taxonomy): domain Bacteria; kingdom Pseudomonadati; phylum Pseudomonadota; class Alphaproteobacteria; order Rhodobacterales; family Paracoccaceae; genus Yoonia; species Yoonia sp. 72. Next base: position 1,077,541 of record NZ_JAXIWG010000001.1, read on the forward strand.
TGGTCGCACTTGATGTCGCGATCGAGACGATGCGCCAGACAGGGGCCGATATGTCCGAGAAATACAAGGAAACGGCGCTGGGTGGGCTGGCCGTGAATGTCCCCAATTGCTAGCAATTGGGGAGCGCGCCGCGCGGGGATATTTGGGCTCGAACGATGATGCGTTGTCTTGCCAGCGGACGCGGGCTAGCCTGAGACCATGACCCCTGACCGGCCCTTTCTGGGTATCCTTCTGATGCTTGCTTTTTGCGTGCTGGCCCCCTTGGGCGACAGCGTGGCCAAGATTTTGGGCGGGGTCGTGGCGCTGGGTGCGTTGCTGTTCGCGCGTTTCGCGATACAGACCGTGATGCTTGTCCCACTGGTCTGGGCGGGCGGGCAAAGCCTGCGGCTGCCGCGCGGTCTGCTGGGGCTGACGCTGCTGCGCACGGCATTGCATATCGCAGGGATCGGGCTGATGTTTTCGGCGCTGCGCTATCTGCCATTGGCCGATGCGCTGGCGATTGCCTTTGTGATGCCGTTTATCATGCTGATCCTCGGGCATTTCTTTATGGGCGAAGAGGTCGGCCGCCATCGCATGGCGGCCTGTGCAGTGGGTTTTGGCGGCACATTGTTGGTGATCCAGCCCAATTTCGTCGATGTGGGCGCGCCTGCGCTGCTGCCGCTGGGGGTGGCGGTCGTGTTCGCGTTGTTCATGATGGTGACGCGCCGTGTCGCCCGCGCACTGGACCCTATCCGGTTGCAGGCGATCAGCGGGGTGCAGGCCGTGCTTTTGCTGGGGCCTGTTCTGGTGCTGGTGCCCGCCACGCGCGGCGATGTTGCACTGGATGCGACGAGCTGGGGTTTGCTGGTGGCCTTGGGCGTGATCGGCACGCTGGCGCATCTGTTCATGACGTGGAGCCTGCGCTTTGCCCCCGCCTCGACCCTTGCGCCGATGCAGTATCTTGAGATTCCCGTAGGCACCGCCTTTGGCTGGCTGATCTTTTCCGATCTGCCCAACGGGCTGGCCGCTGTCGGGATCTGTGTCACCGTGGCGGCGGGGCTTTACATCATCCTGCGCGAACGCCGCCTGTCACGACAGCATTCAGATGCGCCTGCGGCAGCGTGACCAGAAGCGGGCCTTGCGCCGTGATCCGCACCGTTCCGCCTGTCGCCATGTTTGACGAACTGGTGCGCCCGACGGGGTGCAGCGCCCAGTGGCTAAAGGGCCAGGCTACGCCTGCGGCGGATGCGCGCACATCGCCCAGCGGCATCAGCGACACCCGCGTACCTGCAGGCAGATCAATGGCACTGTCGCCCTGCGGCGCCATGTAGGACACATCGTCGGCATCGACCAGAAAGACGCCTCTGTCGGGCATCCGCGCCATCACGTTGAGAACCGCAAGCGTGTGATCCAGCCGCCCACCGGTGAAACCCAGCGCCATGATGCGCGGGGCATCAACGCGGGTCAGCGCCTTTTCGAAATCGGTCGTTTCCTGTTCGGGGATATGCCACAGACAGTCCGCAAATGTGGCGCGGGCCTGCGCCGTGAGACTGTCGAAATCGCCGATCACGGCCATCGGCGCGATCCCGCGCACCAGCAGATGGTCGGCCCCGCCGTCCACGCCCACAAAGCCCGTGACAAAAGGCGCAACCGCAGCAAAGACTCCATCCGTTACCGGCGCCCCCCCGACAAGACAGATTGCGCTGTTGCTGGAAACAATGCTTTGTTGCATGATCATATACGCCCCACTTCACAAACATTCCCCAAAACGGTCACAATCTGATCCTGATGCAGGAGCACGGTGATCCTGACACCAGACCGCTGCACACCACCTGACAGTTGCGAACCAACGACGAAAGACAACACCCATGACCGAACAGACCAAGATCCTCGATGTGACCTATGGCACGTTCTCTTGCCGTCTTGAAGGCTTTGACGACAGCGTCGAGACGATGAAGCAGGTCGTGGGCTATTTCCACGAACTGGCGGGCCATGAGCGGTTTTTGAACACGGCCCTGCTTGCGCCCGATATGGACGAACTGGCGCTTTTGACGGGCGCGCAATCGGGCGGCGCAGTGGATGCGGGGATGGATGAAGGCAAGCTGCGCTTGCGCCTGCGCGAAGGTGCGGACGCACAGGCGCCGCAATCGGATTCGCCAGAGCCAGAACCAACACTGGATTATGACGAGACAGACGAGGATTTGGCTGATCTGCAAGATGCGGACGCCGCAGATGATCTGGCGGAAGGCGATGCCGACCAAGACGCGCCGGACGCCCGCTTCGACGAAGATAGCGTTGCAGCCAAGCTTGAGCGCATCCGCGCTGTTGTGGGGCGTGGCCATGTGACAGAACCCGCCGACAGCTATGCCGAAGATCTGGCCGACGACGACAGCATCGCGCCGCGCGGCGGGGTCAATCCGCTGGCACAGCGTTTGGCGGAACTGGCCAAGCGCAATTCCGAACTTGCCGCAATCGAGGCCGGTGTCCCTCTGACGCAGGACGAGGTTGATCGCTGGGATGAGTTCGACGCGCAGGACGAGGCCGATCTGGCCGCCCTTGATGGCGACGACGCCGAGACGTTTTTGCCGCATGACGAGGATATGACGCCAGACACCGAGCAGGACGTGGCGATCGGGGCCGAGCCGGAACATCCGTTTCTGGACGAGGACGAGGACGAGGACGACGAAGACCTGCATCTGGCAAATCTTGTCGCCAATGAAGGACTTGACCTGCACGAAGAGGTCGCCGAGGTCGAGCGCGTGATCGAGGATCGCAACAAACGCAACGAATTGTCGCGCACCGCCGATGCCGCCGTCAGCCGGATTCTGTCGCACACCGATGCAGAACTGAACCAGCCCGAACACCGCCGCCAGCAGGATGCCTTTGCACAGCTAAAGGCAGCGGTCGCTGCGACCGAAGCTGCGCGCCTTCTGGGCGACGATGGCGGCCCCAAGCGCCGCCCCAGTGCTGTCTATCGCCACGATCTGGGCGAATTCGAGGCCGAGGCTGACCGCTCCGATGCCTTTGCGGAACAGCCGGATGACGAGGACGACCTGACCGACGCGCTCGATCCAGCAGATGCCGAGGATGAGAGCGCGGACATCACACCGCCTGTGGTCACGCCACGGCCTGTGACCACACTGCGTCTGGTCGCGTCCCAGCGCACGGATACGCCGGTCGATCCGGCCTCCCAGCGCCTGCGCCAGATCGCGGCCAAGGTCGATACGACGGCGCCGCGCACCATGGGGTTTGCCGAATTCGCCGACGAATATGCCGCGACCGACCTTGAGGACATGATCGAGGCAGGGGCCGCCTATATCACCTATTTGCTGGAGGAAGAGGATTTCTCGCGGCCACAGGTCATGAAACTGGTGCAGACATTGACCAACGAGGAAATCTCGCGCGAAGACGGGCTGCGCTGTTTCGGGCGGCTCTTGCGGCAGAACCGGATCATCAAACTGGACAACGGCCGTTTTCAGGTCGCACCGGGCACGCGGTTCCGGCCTGACGATCTGTCCGCGCGCGGTTGACGCGGATCGCAGATTGACAGAAGGCGGGGGTGAACCCCGCCTTTTGCATGAAATTGGACGAGTGAGCAAATCGCAGCGCGGGGCACACTGTCCGTTTTGAGCCCAAAGCGCCTGATGCTGCGCGATGCATGGATGTCTGCTGTCAAAGGACTGCCAAAACCTTTAAAGACTGTTTGGATTTTGAATGGGGTCGCATAGATGCGCGCACTTCGCTTGCCACTGGCGCAAGTATGGCTTCAAACTGACGGTTGAGCGAGAGCGGGAAGCTTGCCCCAGTCGGCGAGATGAAAAGGAAATTGGGCGGCCATGCCGAGGAAACATTTTCATAGCGTTCGTATTGAAGTCATTTCGTCGATGTTTGATGCCTATATGGTTGGTCCTGATTATTCGAACCACTCAGCAAAAAGAGAGAGGTTCCTTGAACCACATAAAAAAGTGTTACGAGCTAGGGGCCTGTTGGGCTATATTTCACTCGCATTAATGTCTGCGAAAGTGGTCACCGTTGATCCAAGGATTACCGAACTTCACATCAACCTCACTAATGATCCGCGTAAGGAGCCAGAATATTACCGCAAAGGTGAGCGCTGGGACCTGATCGTCGATATCTATTGTCCGGTAGCTGAGATTTTGGCGGTTCCATTAGATGATCAAAGCTTGGGGGAGTTCTTCATCAAGCTGATAGAACGCGCACTCTCACAAGCCGTCGACTATTCTGAATTGCCGCGTGACGTGATCTTGGCTGGTTGTGAGAGATTTAGAAAATCTGCTTACATCTATCCATATATTATTGGTGAAGAAACGATAAAAGGCACAAAGCTGAAGGGCCGTCTACAAGCCAAAGCCGGTTGCGTTTCCACAGATCGCATTTTCATGGCGCTTTATCGTGGCAAGCCGATATTTCAGACGGAAATGTCGGGAGTTGACGGAGCGGACTTTGGCCTGCGGACCCAGTTTGGTGGTTTCACGTGGCAAGACGATGAGATCATTGTAGATATCCCATACTGGCTTCAGGAAAGGCCCGTTGATCTAAGAAATTTAGAATATGTGAAACCTAGTCGCATAGACTTGCATGCATTCCCGGAAGCACGGGATTTCATTCGGACTAAATGCGCAGATACTATTTGATCCTGCGCATTTAACTTGAACCGCCATGTCTGAGGCCGAAATCCGTTCCGCACCACAGTGTGCTCCAAAAACGACTATTTGTTGACGGGTTCCCCAAAGCCGCCTTTGGCGCAGTAGCAGCGAAATGGCGCTAAGTCCCGCATAGCGGACATCAAGTGAAAAGCGTTCCCTGGGTTCTTTGTTGATACAATCCGCGCGACATCGCTTCGCAATGGCAAGATGTTTCTCCCAAGGGCATCATCTACAGCAAAGCGCTGGGACGCACATCGCCTATTTATTTCCCGTCACGTGCATCAGGGTCGGGCTGGCCGATCCCGACGAAGATCCGTTTCAGCGGGAACACCCAGCCGATGCCCAGCACCACATAGGTCAGAAACTCCAGCACCAGCGGAAAGCGGTTTGCCTGGCTCATGATCGTCACCGCGACGATCATGTAAATCGGCAGGCCGATCACCAGCACCAGAAGGGCAAGTCGTTTGCGGGTCTTGTAGGTCATCGGCCTCAATCAGCGAAAGGATCGGTCACGAGGATTGTGTCCTCGCGCTCTGGTGAGGTGGAAACTAGGGCGACCGGGCAATCGATCAACTCTTCGATGCGGCGGACGTATTTGATCGCCTGCGCGGGCAGGTCGGCCCAGGACCGCGCGCCTTCGGTCGATTGCGACCAGCCTTCGATTTCCTCGTAGATCGGGGTGCAGCGGGCCTGTTGGTCGGCAGCGGTAGGCAGATAGTCCAGACGTTCGCCGTCAAGTTCGTAGCCCACGCAGATTTTCAGCACCTCGAACCCGTCCAGCACGTCGAGTTTTGTCAGCGCGATGCCGTTGACGCCCGAAGTCGCACAGGTCTGACGCAACAGGCAGGCGTCAAACCAGCCGCAGCGGCGCTTGCGCCCTGTCGTCGTGCCGAATTCATGGCCGCGCGTGCCCAGACGGTCACCATCGGCATCCAGCAGTTCGGTCGGGAACGGCCCTTCGCCGACGCGGGTGGTATAGGCCTTGACGATCCCCAGCACGAAATCGATCGCCCCCGGCCCCATGCCGACGCCTGTCGCGGCCTGCCCTGCGATAACGTTCGACGATGTCACATAGGGATAGGTGCCGAAATCGATGTCGAGCAGCGCGCCCTGCGCGCCTTCGAACAGGATGCGTTTGCCTGCCTTGCGCTTTTCATTCAGCACCTTCCAGACGGGTTTGGCATAGGGCAGCAGCAAAGGTGCTATCTCGCGCAGTTGCGCCAGCACCGCATCGCGGTCGATAGGATCGAGGCCAAGCCCACGACGCAGCGCATCGTGATGCACCAGCGCGCGGTCCAGCCGCAGTTCCAGCGTCGCGTTATCGGCCAGATCAGCCACGCGGATCACGCGGCGGCCGACCTTGTCCTCGTAACATGGGCCGATGCCGCGCCCGGTGGTGCCAATCTTGGCGACGGAATTCTGGTTTTCACGTGCGCGGTCGAGTTCGCCATGGAACGGCAGGATCAGCGGGGTATTCTCGGCGACCATCAGCGTATCGGGCGTAATCTCGACACCTTGGGCACGCAGCGTCTCGATTTCTTTAAGCAGGTGCCAGGGGTCCAGCACCACGCCGTTGCCGATCACGCTGAGCTTTCCCGCCCGCACCACACCCGAAGGCAGCGCATGCAGTTTGTAGACGGTCCCGTCGATCACCAGCGTATGGCCCGCGTTATGCCCGCCCTGAAAGCGCGCGATGACATCGGCGCGTTCGGACAGCCAGTCCACGATCTTGCCTTTGCCTTCATCGCCCCACTGGGCCCCGACGACCACCACATTTGCCATTGATTTGTCCTTTGCTGATCCGCTGCCCCCTATAGCGATGCGGGCGCAGGCGCGAAACCGGAAAGTTGCGCGGGGACGCTGGACAGCGCGGGGCGCGGGCGGCATGGTCGCGGCGGACAAAAGAAAGGCCAACCATGGGTTTCATCATCCGCTGGATATTCGCGTTCGGCCTGCTGGCGCTGACCTATAACCCGACCGCGTGGAACTTTGTCCGCTGGGGCATGGACAGCTATGAAACCGAATTGCCGCTGGTGGTGCTGGCGGGGCTGATCCTATTGATCGGCTACATCATCTATCTGCGCGCGACGCTGCGGTCGATTGGCGTGTTCGGGATGCTGCTGACCGCCGCCGTAGTCGGCACGATCATCTGGGTGCTGTTCGACCAAGGGCTGATCAGCCTGTCGGACCCGACCGTGAATACATGGCTGGCCATCCTGACCCTGTCGCTGGTGCTGGCCATCGGGCTAAGCTGGTCCATCGTACGCCGCAGGCTCAGCGGTCAGGCCGATGTCGATGATGTGGATGAACCGTGACGCTGTGAAAAGACATCAGGGGTTGCGGGGGGCGCTGTCTGCTTTTAGATACGCGCCAGTGCGCTAGCCCCGAAAGGCAAGAAATGGAAAACGTCGTCCTCATCATCCACCTGATCCTGGCGCTTAGCCTGATCGGCACCGTGCTGTTGCAGCGGTCCGAAGGCGGTGGGCTGGGCATGGGCGGCGGTGGCAGCACGGCGAACAGTCGCCCGCCTGCATCGGCCATAAGCAAATTCACCTGGATGCTGGCGGCAGCCTTTATCGCCACCTCGATCACACTGACGCTGATCGCAGCGGGCAATACGGCTGGATCTTCGGTGGCCGACCGCGTGGGCGGTGCCGACCTGAGCGCACCTGTCTCCGTTCCCGACCTTGGCGAAAGCCTGCTGCCACCCTCACCGGCAGAAGAGCCGCTGTTGCCGGCAGGCGACTGACCACAATCTATGGCCGACCTGCAACGGTCGGCAACAGGATCTTGCGTCACGAGGTTGCGCTTCTGCGCCGAATCCACTATGGGTCAAATCCCGTGATGATGCGATTTTAACGGGTCGCTTTCCCACTATTTCTGGACTTTTCACGGGGGCAGCCGCCTATGGCACGTTACATTTTCATCACCGGCGGCGTTGTGTCTTCCTTGGGCAAGGGGTTGGCCTCGGCGGCACTCGGGGCGCTGTTGCAAGCGCGCGGGTTTTCGGTGCGGCTGCGCAAGCTTGACCCCTACCTGAACGTCGATCCGGGCACGATGTCGCCCTTCGAGCATGGCGAAGTTTTCGTCACCGATGACGGCGCGGAAACCGACCTCGACCTTGGCCATTACGAACGCTTTACCGGCGTGCCCGCGCGGCAAACGGATTCGGTCAGTTCCGGGCGCATCTATTCCACGGTGCTCGAAAAAGAACGGCGTGGCGATTATCTGGGCAAGACGATTCAGGTCGTCCCCCATGTCACCAACGAGATCAAGGAATTCCTGAAGATCGGCGAGGATGAGGTCGATTTCATGCTGTGCGAAATCGGCGGCACCGTGGGCGATATCGAGGGCCTGCCCTTCTTCGAGGCGATCCGCCAGTTTTCGCATGACAAGAAACGCGGGCAATGCATTTTCATGCATCTGACCCTGCTGCCCTATCTGGCGGCCAGCGGCGAGCTCAAAACCAAACCGACCCAGCACAGCGTCAAGGAATTGCAATCCATCGGCATCGCGCCCGATATCCTTGTCTGCCGGTCCGAACATCCGATCCCCGAAAAGGAACGCGAAAAGATCGCGCTGTTCTGCAACGTGCGCAAGGAATCGGTCGTCGCGGCCTATGATCTGAAATCCATCTACGAGGCGCCCCTTGCCTATCACGAACAGGGGCTGGATCAGGCGGTGCTGGATGCCTTCGATATCTCGCCCGCCCCTGCCCCGAACCTTGCGATGTGGCATGACGTCTATGACCGTATCCACAACCCCGAAGGTCATGTGAAAATCGCCATCGTCGGCAAGTATACCCAGTTGGAAGATGCCTATAAATCGATTGCCGAGGCGCTGACGCATGGCGGGATGGCCAACCGTGTGAAGGTCAAGATCGAATGGGTCGATGCGGAACTCTTCGACCGCGCCGATGCCGCCCCCTATCTGGAAGGCTATCACGCCATTCTGGTCCCCGGCGGTTTTGGCGAACGCGGCACCGAAGGCAAGATCAAGGCGGCACAATTCGCCCGCGAAAAGAAAATCCCCTATCTGGGCATTTGTCTGGGCATGCAGATGGCCGTGATCGAGGCCGCGCGCAATGTCGCGGGTCTGGCCAAGGCCGGGTCCGAGGAATTCGACCACGAAGCCGGTGAAAAGCGGTTCGAGCCTGTGGTCTATCACCTCAAGGAATGGGTGCAGGGCAATCACAAGGTCGCGCGCAAGACCGATGACGACAAGGGCGGCACGATGCGTCTGGGGGCTTACAGCGCGACCCTGACCGAAGGGTCCCGCGTTGCCGCGATCTATGGCAGCACCACGATCGAGGAACGCCACCGCCACCGCTATGAGGTCGATATCAAGTACCGCGAACGGCTGGAGGCGGGCGGGCTGCTGTTTTCGGGCATGTCCCCTGACGGCAAGCTGCCCGAGATCGTGGAATGGAAGGACCATCCGTGGTTCATCGGCGTGCAGTTTCACCCCGAGCTGAAGTCGAAACCCTTTGCACCGCACCCGCTGTTCGCGGACTTCGTGCGGGCTGCGGTGGAGATGTCGCGGCTGGTGTGAGGGGGAACCTACTGCGGGTTCACTAAAGCAAGTGCCGCATCCTTGTAGCATTGCGGCATCGAAATGGTCTCTGGCCTTGCGTCGGGGTGCAGATGCTCTCCATACCGATAGGTAAGCTCCCGCGCTGCGCGGGCGGACGATGCATATTCCTCTAGCGTGATGACAGGCTCCCACCGGCCTTGGTTGCGCATCAACTGATCCAACCGGCCCAAAGCGCCCGACGCAATACAGATGTTCACGCTGTCTGCGCAATGTATCGCGCAACTGTTCAAGATTGGTTGAAGGTCATAGGACCGTCCGGCATCTTCAAAGATAAATGATCCCAGAGCGTCGAGGTCGGCGTCGCTGATGACTAATTCGGCGCGCGGGGCGGCAAACACGATGGGCCTGACAAGATCAATCATCCGCTGCACGTTTTGATCGGGTGGAGGAAGGAAGTCTTCGACCATATTTCCAACGATGGAAAAAATATGCGGCGCAGTCTTCAATGCAGCCCATTCTCCATTGTTCAGTGCGTTCAAGAACTGATCCTCCACGTCAAGGGACCATGGCTCGTCACCCCACGCGGTACTCAATGCCTCGATTCTTTCCTGTTCTGAGTAGTCAGGATTGGAAATCACGGCATGGTCCAGCCCGCGAGCAAGCCACATATGTGACCGGATCGTCGGGTCATCCCTAAACTGGCCTTCGATGAATTTCATCGCCGGAACGTCGATCTCAGGTCGGGATGACCAAAGGCCAGACAAACCCCGCGTTTGGTAGATAAGCGGTTCGGTGAACCCTGCATCCAGCAGCATGTGCGCGCCGGATATCCACTCTTCTGGCGTCGTCGCATCGGTCATGCGTTGATGTGCCTCACTCAGGAGGTCGCGTGTCGCTGTGTCACGGTAAACACTGAAGGAATAGGCACGTTGACCCGGATCAGCGAGCAGCAAAGCCCGCCGTTCTTCCCTACTCATATCCGGAAAATCGATATGCCCAAACCGGCGATCAATCGTGTTCACCAACCCCATTGCCGCCAAGTTGCCCTCTGCCGCCATTGTTGCAAGCGCAACCAGTGCGTCAGTCGACTCCTCCGCGTGCAGCCAAGCAAGGGCCGCCGCGCGCAGAGCGGGATCGTCAGCACCCTGCACTGCCTGTGGCAGAGCGGCGAAACCCCACAGGCTCAGAACGCAGGAGGTCATAAAAAGGCGTAGCCCTGATTGCATCGCAGATTTCGCCACAACTTTAGGTATCATCGCCGAACATGCCGTGATTGATCACGCGAAGCAATCGCTGATGGTCAGCGCGCACAACCCCCGCAGCCAGCTAGCCCCTTCAAAACCCGAAACTGACCCGCCGCGTGACCATAAGACTGACGCTGGTCTGGTCCTTGCTTTGCACGATGGGGCTGCCGGCGGCGTCGCCCTGCAGTTGGTCATAGCGCAGGATGCCAAGCACGCCCCAGTCGGCTGTGACCTGATAGCTGACCTCGGCCGCGATCCCCGTGCTGATTATGCCCGCCCCTGCATCATACGCACCAAAACTGCTGGTCACCGCCTCGGCCGCGCTGACGCCGAAATAGGTCTGCGCGTAATCGTCGCTACCCCACAACAGGCGCGGGCCGCCCCGCACTGTCCAGCGGTCGCCGGGGCGGTACACAAGATCGCCGCCGACTTCGGCCACCAAGGCTTCATGGCCGCCAAAACCATAGCGCACCGCAGTGAAGGCTTCGAACTGCGGAGCAAAAAACGTCACTGCACCGCCCAGTTCCAGCGTGGCATCGATATCGGCGAGTCCCGCCAATTCGGCATGATCAGCAGCCGCACGCGCCCCGATGAACCGCAATGAGCCACCAAACCCCAGGCTGTAAAGACCGCTGTCGCCCAGCGCGACCTTGCCCACCGATGTCTCACCGAATGTCAGCCGTCCGGTCACGCCGGTCTCGTTGCTGTCCGCGCCGAAATAGGCAGGGGCGGATTGCGCACCAAGGCCGATGACCACGCTTCTATCGTCCGTCGCCTGCGCAAGCCCCGCAGACGGGAACCCAAGTACCAATATGATCAAACCACGCATAACTGTCCTTCATCCTTCTTGCCTGATGCAAATGGCGTCACAAAACTCATGGGCAAGTGACTTGGCACCATCGACACACAAGGATAGGCACGGAGCAGCCCAACCAAAGGTTTCAGATCATGCTGTCCTATCAACACGGCTATCACGCCGGAAACCTCGCGGATGTTCACAAGCACAGCTTGCTGGCGTGGATGCTGGCCTATCTGACGCAGAAGGACAAACCGTTGTCCTATCTGGAAACCCATGCCGGACGCGGGCTTTATGATCTGACCGATGCCGCCGCCCTCAAGACCGGAGAGGCCGCCAAGGGCATCGCCATTGCCGCCGACTGGTTTGCGCCGGATCATCCTTACAGCGCTGTGCTGGCACGTATCCGCGCGAAATACGGCCGCGATGCCTATCCCGGATCGCCGCTCGTTGCTGCCGAAATGCTGCGCCCTGTCGACAGCATCCATCTGGCGGAACTGCACCCGCAGGAATATGCGGCCCTAGCCGAAACCATGGCCCCTTACGGCGGCGTGTTCCGCCAGCGCGACGGGTTCGAGATGGCGCTGTCGCTCTGCCCGCCCGATCCACGCCGCGGGCTGTTGCTGGTCGATCCCAGTTTCGAGGTGAAGTCGGATTACGACACGATCCCGCCACTGCTGGCCAAGGTGCATCGCAAATGGGGCGTGGGCGTTCTGGTGCTGTGGTATCCCGTCCTGACCGACGGCCCGCACCGCCCGATGCTGCGCGCTTTGCAGGACGCATTCCCCGAAGGATTGCGTCACGAAGTGGCCTTTCCCCCCGCCCGCGACGGGCACCGGATGGTCGGGTCCGGCCTTTTCGTGGTGAACCCGCCTTATGGGCTGGAAGAAGAAGGCGCGCGCCTGTCAGCGCTGTTCTGCCAGCACCTCATGCAGAATTGATGTTTGTTCCGGCAGCAAAACGTCTTATGTGGGGTCCATGTTTGCAGACCTGATCCGGCGCATGTCCGCCCCCGCCCCGCAGCCCCTGTCCGACCCTGATGCGCGTCTGGCGCTCGGCGCGCTTCTGGTGCGCATCGCGCGCACAGATGGCAGTTACGATCCATCCGAGAAGGCCCAGATCGACCGGACCCTGATGTCCCGCTATGCCCTGACCGAGCCCGAGGCCGCGGCGTTGCGCGCCGATTGCGAAGCGCTGGAGGCCGAAGCTCCCGATACCGTCCGCTTTACCCGCGCGATCAAGGATGCCGTGGTCTATGAACAGCGCCTGTCGGTGATCGAGGCGCTCTGGCGGGTCGTGCTGGCCGACGGCGTACGCGACGAACACGAGGACAGCATGATGCGGATGACCGCGTCCTTGCTGGGGATCACCGATCAGGACAGCAATGCGGCACGGTTGCGCGTCACGCCGTCATGATTGCCAGTCTGCCGATGTATCTGCGCCCTGCCAACAGGGCGGCGCATCACGCCCTCTGGGCGCTGATCCGCGATGGCCTGCGCGACCACGGCCTGCCTGCGCCTGACGCCTTGGACGAGGACATCGATTTCGAGGCAAGCTGGGCGCATCCAGATCTGGTGCTGGGCCAGATCTGCAACCTGCCTTACCGCGCGCTGTTCCTTGACCGTGTCACGCCGATCGCGGCGATGGATTACGGACTGCCAGGCTGTCCGCCCGGCTATTACAATTCGATTTTCATCGTGCATCGTGACAGCGCCCTGTCGGACCTGCGCCATCTGCGCGGTCGGCGCATGGCCGCGGGCGCGCTTCTGTCGCAATCGGGCTATGGCGCGGCGCAGCAGTGGGCGGCGGATCAGGGGTTCCTGTTTGCCGCCCCGATGATCACGGGAAGCCACGCCGCCAGCATCAAGGCCGTGGCGACGGGTGCTGCCGATTTCGCGACCATCGACGCGCAGACATGGTGGATGGCGCGGCAGGACGATCCGCTGACAGGGCAGGTCAAGGTCATCGGCACCACGCCCGCCAGCCCCTGCATGACGCTGATCACCCGCGCGGGGCAGGATGTCGCACCCTATCTGGCCGCGATCACGGCCGCCGTCGCAACTCTCCCGGAAAGCCAACGACAGACGCTTGGCCTGCGCGGAATCGTGCCGCTTTCGCCGGAGGCCTATGATTTCCCCCTGCCGCCCGAACCAGAGGCGGTTTGGGCCTGACGTATCGTCAACTTTCACCAAACCGTTGCAATGGGCGCAAAAAGCGGGCCTAATCGGCGGCGGAACAAGAAAAGAAGCCCGAACGTGTCCAACAGCGTCCCTGTGATCGAGATTCGCGACCTGCATAAATCCTATGGGTCGCTCGAAGTGCTGAAGGGCGTCGATATCACCGCCCCCGCTGGTCATGTCGTGTCGCTGATCGGATCTTCGGGGTCGGGCAAATCTACCTTGCTGCGCTGCGCCAACCTGCTCGAAGACAGCCAGCAGGGTGACGTGATCTTTTGCGGCGAGGCTGTGACCTGGAAGGGCACGGGGCTGAACCGCCGTCCGGGCGATCACGCGCAGATGATCCGCATCCGCACCAACCTGTCGATGGTGTTCCAGCAGTTCAATCTCTGGGCGCATATGACGATTCTGCAAAACGTCATGGAAGCGCCTGTCACCGTGCTCAAACGCCCCAAGGCCGAGGTCGAGGCATCGGCGCGCGCCTATCTGGACAAGGTGGGGATCGGGGACAAATGCGACAATTATCCGGCGCAACTGTCGGGTGGCCAACAACAGCGCGCGGCGATTGCGCGCGCGCTCTGTATGGAACCCAAGGCGCTGCTGTTTGACGAACCCACCAGCGCGCTTGACCCCGAACTGGAACAGGAAGTGATCCGCGTGATCAAGGATCTGGCCGCCGAGGGGCGCACCATGATTATCGTCACGCATGACATGCGTCTGGCGGCGGATGTCAGCGACCATGTCGTGTTCCTGCATCAGGGCCGCATCGAGGAACAGGGCGCGCCCGCCGCGCTTTTCGGAAATCCGACAACGGAAAGACTGCGCGGCTTTTTGTCCGCAACAGTCGCATAATCATCAACGGGAGAAGTATGATGAACAAACTGATCGTTACAACTGCAACCATGGCCCTGCTGGGTGGCATGGCGATGGCGCAAGACGTGGTGCGTCTTGGCACCGAGGGCGCCTATCCTCCGTACAATTTCATCAACGATGCCGGTGAAGTCGACGGGTTCGAGCGGGAATTGGGCGACGAGCTGTGCTTGCGCGCAGAGCTGAACTGCACATGGGTCACCAACGACTGGGACAGCATCATTCCGAACCTCGTGTCCGGCAACTATGATGCGATCATCGCAGGCATGTCGATCACCGACGAGCGCCGTCAGGTCATCGACTTTTCCGACCCCTATACCCAGCCCGATCCGTCCGCTTTCCTCGGCTTGACCGAAGTCGATCTGGACAACGCCGTGATTGCAGCGCAGTCCGGCACCATTCAGGCCAGCCATGTCACCAGCATGGCAGGTGCGACCCTGCTGGAATTCGCAACACCTGATGAAACCATCTCGGCCGTGCGCAACGGCGAGGCGGATGCGGTTCTGGCCGACAAGGCGTTCCTTGAACCCATCGCTGAATCCGATGCGGAATTGTCCTTTATCGGCGAAGACATCCTGTTGGGTGGCGGCATCGGTCTGGGCGTGCGCCAGTCGGACACCGAACTGCGTGACACCTTCAGCGCCGCGATCCAGTCCATGAAGGACGATGGCAGCCTGAACGCGCTGATCACCAAGTGGCTGCCCGGTTCGGCTACGTTCTAAACGCCAAGCGCCCCGGCCATCGCGCCGGGGCCTCACCCCCAGATAGTGCGGTCCCGCCATTTTCAGCTTTTGCACAGATCCCGCGACATTGGAGACATTCCAATGGTTTGCCTGTTACCTGACGACCGGCAAGCATATGCAGATTTACTATGCTGTCTGGACAGTGCTTCTGCTGCTGGCGCTGACGGCACCCACCGCACTTGCCTTCGGATTTGCCGGTGCGGCCGCTGCGCGCAGTGCCGTGGCCCCGCTGCGGTGGTTTGGCAAGACCTATATCGCCATCGTGCGCGGCGTGCCGGATATCGCGTTTTTCCTGTTCTTCGTCATCGCGCTGGACCAGTTGCTCGAATACATCCGCCACCGGATCAAATGTCCCGACTGGGAACAGGCCGTCTGGCAAGGCAATGATTTCGTCGTCTGTCAGGCCGCAAAACTGCCCTTGGGCAATTCGCCGCAATGGGTGCATGACACCTATGCCTTTCTGGTCGCAGCTTTCACCTTTGCCATCGTTTTTGGCGCTTTTGCCGCCAATGTCCTTTATGGCGCGATGCGCGCCGTGCCGCGCGGCCAGTTGGAGACTGCCGAAGCCTATGGCATGAGCCAGCGCCAGACCTTTTGGCGGGTGCTGGTGCCGCAGATGTGGGTCTATGCCCTGCCCGGCCTGTCGAACCTGTGGATGGTCCTTATCAAGGCCACGCCGCTGCTATTCCTGCTGGGGATTCAGGATATCGTCTATTGGGCGCGCGAACTGGGCGGGGCCGCACAGCCGCGGTTCACCGATTATCCGCACCCAGACTGGCGGCAATGGTATTTCCTTGCCCTGCTGATCTTTTATCTGTGCTTTACCAAAGTGTCCGAGATCGTGCTGGACCGGATCATGGCACGGCTGACATTCGGACAGGCCACCGCCGCAGGCGAAGCCCAGCGCAAGGCCGCCACATGAGCTGTTGGGAAACGATCCTCGATTACGGGCTGCGCAGCCAAGGCATCGGCGAAAGGCTGCTGCCGCAACGCGACTTTACGCTGTGCCAGCAATTCACGCTGATCGGTTCGGGCATGATCTGGAATATCTATTTCGGTCTGGTGGCGCTGTGTACAGGCTTTTTCCTTGCGACCGCCGTGGCCGTGGGCAAGGCATCGCGCAACGTGGTGATCCGCAAGGCATCGGCGTGGTTCATCTTCGTGTTCCGCGGATCGCCCTTGTTCATCCAGTTCTTCTTTGCCTATTTCCTGTTTCTCAGCCTCAAGGGTGTCTCGCCCTTCTTTGACCCGTTCACATCCGCATGGCTGGGCGCGCTGGTTGTGTTGTTCCTGAACACCGCCGCCTATTCGAGCGAGATTTTCTATGGCGCGCTGCAATCCATCCCCAAAGGCGATCTGGAAGCCGCCGATGCCTACGGCCTTTCGGGCTGGGCGCGGTTCCGGCGGATCACATGGCCCACGATGCTGCGCCTTGGCTGGCCCGCCTATACGAACGAGGCGATCTTTCTGTTCCACGCCACCACGCTGGTGTTCTTTTCGGGCTTCCCCGCGGTCCAGCAGCGGGGCGACGCCCTTTACTATGCCCGCTATTTCGCCGACAAGACCTTCAACCCGTTCATCCCCTATCCCATTCTGGCGGGCTATTTCATCCTGCTGACGCTGGTCATCATCGGCATTTTCGGGCTGTTCAACAACCGTTTGAACCGCCACCTTCCCCAGAACGTACGCGCAAGGCTGCGTTTCAAACCACAGGTTATCAGATGAGCTGGATTGACGATCGTCCCGAGGTCCGCAACGTGCGTTGCGGGGCCGCAGACCTGAACGGTCAGGCAAGGGGCAAGCGGGTGCCGCGCAAATTTGCGGCCAAGCTGGAAGAAGAAGGCACGCGGTTCCCGTTCTCGATCCTCAACCTCGATATCTGGGGCGAGGATGTGGAGGACAGCCCGCTGGTGTTTGAAGCAGGCGATCCCGACGGCGTGCTGATGCCGACCGAGCGCGGCTATGTCCCGATGCCGTGGCTGAACAGCCCCTCCGCCCTGCTGCCGATGTGGATGTTCCACGAGGATGGCACGCCCTTTGCAGGCGATCCCCGCCAGGCGCTGGCGCGGGTCTTGGAAAAATACACGGCGCGTGGGCTGACCCCCGTTGTGGCGACGGAAATGGAATTCTATCTGGTCGATGACAGCGGCGACGGTATCCGCCAGCCGCGCTCGCCACGGTCAGGCAAGCGCCGTCCGGGGGCGGAAATCCTGTCGTTGCGCGCACTTGATGCGTTCGACGTTTTCTTCAACGACCTTTACGACGCCTGCGACGCGATGAACATTCCCGCCGAGGCCGCGATTTCCGAGGTCGGCATGGGCCAGTTCGAGATCAACCTCGAACATGTCCCCGACGCGCTGAAGGCAGCCGATGATGCGTGGCTGTTCAAGATGCTGGTGCGCGGTCTCGCCCGTAATCACGGCATGGCGGCAAGCTTTATGGCCAAACCTTACGAGGAATACGCAGGCAACGGGCTGCACACGCATTTCTCGGTCGTGGATGCCGAAGGCCGCAACCTGATGGCCAATGACACGTTCGAAGGCACGCGGCTGTTGCACAACGCGATTGCCGGTTGCCTGAAGGGTATCCCCGACCTTGCCCTGATTTTTGCACCGCATGGCAATTCCTACGAACGGCTGGTCCCCGAAAGCCACGCACCAACGGGCGTGTGCTGGGCCTATGACAACCGCACCGCATCCGTGCGTGTCCCGGGCGGTAGCTTCAAGGCACGCCGCGTCGAACACCGCGTGGCGGGGGGTGATGTGAACCCCTATCTGTTCTTGGCCGGTGTGCTGGGGTCCGCCCTGATCGGGATCGAGGATGACCTGACCCCGCCGCCGCCGATTTTTGGCAATGCCTATGATCAAGATCTGGCGCAGATCCCCGACACTTGGGCCGCCGCGATTGACGCGTTTGAAAACAGCCCGCTTGCGCGGCGCATTTTCGACGACACGCTGGTCGATAACTTTGTCATGACCAAGCGGCAGGAACTGCATTATTTCGCCGAATTGTCCGAGGAACAGCAGCTGGAACTCTACCTCGATACGGTCTGACGGTCCCCGCTTGCGGCCCTTTCAACGGCAGGATAACTTGGCGTTGAAACCCAACACATGGTGAAAACATGAAAATCGGCATCCTGCAAACAGGGCACGCGCCGGACGAATTGCGCCCGACGACAGGCGATTATGCAGACCTGTTCAAACGGCTTCTGGATGGACACGACTTTGACTTCGCCGTCTATGATGTCGTCGACATGGACTTTCCCGCAGCGGTCACCGATTGCGACGGTTGGCTGATCACCGGTTCCAAACACGGCGCCTACGAGGATCTTCCGTTCATCCCCCCGCTCGAGGATTTCATCCGCGCGGTCTATGCCGCCGATCTGCCACTGGTCGGCGTCTGTTTCGGACATCAGATCATCGCGCAGGCGCTGGGTGGCAAGGTCGAGAAATTCGCGGGCGGCTGGTCCGTGGGACGGCAGGTTTACCGCATGAACGGGCAGGATTATGCTCTGAACGCATGGCATCAGGATCAGGTGGTCACCCTGCCTGCCGATGCGACGGTGGCGGGCAACAACGATTTCTGCGCCAATGCCATGCTGACCTATGGCAACCGCATTTATACCGTGCAGGCGCATCCTGAATTCGACGCAGAAGTGATCGACGGGCTGGCCACCTATCGCGGCAAAGGCAACGTGCCGGACGCGCAGCTGGCGCAGGCACGCGACGATCTGGACAAACAGGTGGACAGTGACCGCCTCGCCGCGCAGATCGCGCGGTTCTTCAAGGAAAGAGAACTGGCATGAGCTGGACAGACAAAATCCCCGCCGCCGCTGTCGCCTATCTGGAAGCCAACAGGCTGGACGAGGTCGAATGCGTCATCGCCGACCTGCCGGGTATCGCACGCGGCAAGGCCGTGCCCGCGGGCAAATGGGAAAAACAAAGCCATTTCCACCTGCCCAATTCGATCTTCTTCCAGACCATCACGGGCGACTGGGGCGAGGCATCGGGGCCGGACGGGTTCCTTGAACCGGACATGATCCTCAAACCCGATCTGTCCACCGCGACCGCCGCCCCCTGGGCCGCCGATGGCACCTTGCAGGTGATCCACGACGCCTATGACCAGAAAGGCAAGCCTGTCGCCTTTTCGCCGCGCAACGTGCTGCGGCGTGTGGTGGACCTTTACAAGGCCGAAGGCTGGACCCCCGTTGTCGCCCCAGAGATGGAATTCTATCTGGTCGGGCGCAATATCGACCCCGCCAAGGCGATTGAACCGATGATGGGCCGCACCGGACGCCCCGCCGCCGGACGGCAGGCCTATTCGATGACCGCCGTGGATGATTACGGCCCCGTCATCGACGACATCTATGAATATGCCGAAATCCAGGGGTTCGAGATCGACGGCATCGCGCAGGAAGGCGGCGCTGGCCAGCTGGAAATCAACCTGCGCCACGGCGACCCCATCAAGCTTGCCGACGAGGTGTTCTATTTCAAACGCCTGATCCGCGAGGCCGCGCTGAAACACGATTGTTTTGCCACCTTCATGGCCAAACCCATCGAGGGTGAACCGGGATCAGCGATGCATGTGCATCATTCGGTCATTGATGCAAAAGGCCGCAATATCTTTACCGGACCGGGTGGCGGGGAAACCGATGCCTTCTTCCACTTCATCGGCGGCTTGCAGGAACATATGCCCAGCGCCATCGCGGTGATCGCACCTTACGTGAACAGCTACCGCCGCTATGTGCCCGATTCCGCCGCCCCCGTGAACCTTGAATGGGGACGCGACAACCGCACCACGGGCATCCGCATCCCGATTTCGGACCCCGGCGCGCGCCGGATCGAAAACCGCCTGCCGGGGATGGATTGCAACCCCTATCTCTGCATCGCGGCGTCACTGGCCTGCGGCTATCTGGGGCTGAAGAACGAAATCCGGCCAGACAAGCGCTGGGTCGGCGAAGCCTACGAATCCGAATCCGAGATCGCGGGGTCTTTGTCGGACGCGCTTGACCTCTTTGACGAGGCCAAGGAACTCCGCGCGGTGCTAGGCGAGGATTTCGCGCGGGTCTATTCCATCGTCAAGCGGCTGGAATACAAGGAATTCCTGCAGGTCATCAGCCCGTGGGAGCGCGAACACCTGTTGCTGAACGTATGATCCGGCACGGGCTGATCGTCCTTTTCTTGACGATCGTAACGCAGCTTGGGGGGCTCGCTTGGCTTCTGGCGCTTGTCGTCAGGCGGTTCACGCGGCGTTTGCTGCTGCCGTTTCTGGCCCTCTACATCGGTTTGTCAGTCGCCGCATCTGTCGCGGCGCCGATAACGGGGCGGGTCGCCTTGCCATGCGTGGATGCCGGGCCGGACAGGATCGCTGTGCTGCACCCGATCTATTGCGCGTTGAACCGGCACTATGTGCGGCCCGAGATGGCTGCCTATGGTGACGCCTTGGCCGCACATATGGATCAACAGTTCCCCGGGACCCGCACCCGTGCGCTTGATGGCAATTTCCCGTTTCTGGACGGCTTTCCCCTTTTGCCGCATCTGTCGCATGATGACGGCGAAAAGCTCGATCTTGCGCTGTTCTACACCGATCAGGCCGGTGTTTATCAGCCCGGACGCGCACGGTGGTTCCTTGGCTATTGGGCCTATGAACAGCCCCGTCCGGGTGACCTGCAACCCTGCGCTGATGTCGCGGGGCTGTCGTTGCGCTGGGACATGGCGTGGCTCCAGCCGCTTTTGCGCGACTGGCCGCTGGACGAACCACGCACCGGCGAAATGCTGCGCTGGTTGGCCGCCAATCCGCAGGGACGCGATTTCAGGGTGCTGGTCGAACCACACCTGCAAGCGCGGTTGGACGCGACCGGCACGGCGATCCGGTTCCAAGGCTGCCGCGCCGCACGGCACGACGACCATCTCCACCTCCAGTTCCGTCCCTGACGCGGGGGCCACCGTCCCGGACCTGATCCGGGACCTCTGGCCAGCCCGGTCATCTTGACATCCTGTCCGCGTCTTCGTTGTGTAATCCCGTAACGGGCCCGTCCCGTCACCCCAATGACCAAGGATCCTTATGAACCCGCTTTACCGAAACGACCGCCCCGGGCAGATGCCGCAAAGCTGGTATGTCGCAAGCACCGACCTGCCGCCCGAACGCCCTGCCCTGTTCGGCGAGGTGGTGGCCGACGTCTGCGTCATCGGCGCGGGGTATACCGGCCTGTCAGCGGCGTGGCATCTGGCGCAAAAGGGGCTTGATGTCGTCGTGCTGGATGCGCATCGTGCGGGTTTCGGCGCGTCGGGTCGCAACGGCGGCCAAGTCGGCACGGGCTTTAACGCCAGCCAGCAAAGCCTTGCGCGCAAACTTGGGGCGGGCAATGCCGCAGCTCTCTGGGCACTGGCCGAGGAAGCCAAGGCCGATGTCCGCCAGACCTGTGCCGATCATATCCCCGAGGCGCAGTACAAGCCCGGTGTGGCACACGGCTATTACTCCGCGTCCGAAGCCCGCGATTACGACGCCGATGCCGATTATCTGGCGCAGACCTATGGCTATGACCGGATCGAGAAACTCAGCCCCGACGCGATGCGCGATCTGGTGAAATCGCCGCTTTACAAGGGCGGCTTGCTCGACATGGGCGCAGGCCATCTGCACCCTTTGCGCTATGCTTTGGGGCTGGCGCGACTGGCCGAGGCGGCGGGCGCGCGGATCTATGACCGCTCTGAGGTCACTGGCATCGTCAATGGTGATCCGGCAGTCGTGCAGACTGGCCAAGGCCAGGTCCGCGCGCGGCGTGTCATCATGGCGGGCAATGGATACATGCCCAATATCAACCGCGCCGTGGCGGCCAAGGTCATGCCGATCAATTCCTTCATCTGTGCGACCGAACCCTTGGGGGATCGTGCGCGCGAGGTGCTGGCGCGCGATATCGCCGTGGCCGACAGCAAGTTCGTGGTGAATTACTATCGCATGTCCGAGGATAACCGGTTCCTGTTCGGCGGGCGCGAAAGCTATTCCATCGGCTTTCCGCGCGACATCAGCACGGCGCTGATCCAGCGGATGACGAACCTTTTTCCCCAGCTTGAGGGCGTGAAGGTTGACTATGTCTGGGGCGGCACCCTTGGTATCACCATGACCCGCCTACCCGCGATCCAGCGGGTGGCGCCCAACGTGTTGTCAGGCGCGGGGTTTTCGGGGCATGGCGTTGCATTGTCCGGCCTTGCGGGCAAGGTCATGGCCGAGGCGGTGGCCGGGCAAGCAGGCCGTTTCGACACGCTGGCGGGGCTGAAAGTTCCCAGCTTTCCGGGCGGCCGCGCGTTTCGGGCACCCCTGCTGACGCTGGCGATGACGTGGTACGCGCTGCGCGACCGGCTGGGGGTCTAAGCCCGGTTTGCCTATTACCCTGACGGCCTGTGCAGTTGATCCGGCTGCTATACTCTATCAGCAGGCCATATCAACCAACACGCTTAACCATTGATTAAATTGAGTTTTTTGTCACATATCGGGGTTTAGATCATTACAGCATACGTTTGCGGTGTGCGCTTGTCGGGGCGTCCCGTATCGAAGTCTGGGACATATTGTCCAGAAATGAGATTTAAGGACGGGTAATGAAGACTTTTTCTGTACTAGTACTGCTGACCGCAGGATTGAGCGGCGCAGCAAGCGCACAAGAGACATGGACAGGCGCTTATGCCGGACTGTCCGCAGGCTATGCAAAGGCCGACTTTGGCTGGGACAACCTCGAAGTGGACACCGCAGAAGTGCCTGCCGAAGGTGATGGCGCGACCTTTGGCCTGCGCGCTGGTTACGATCAGCAGTTCGGTCAGACTGTGGTTGGCGGGTTTGCCGAATACGGCAAAATGGACATTTCCGGAACCGGCGTACACAGCCTTTACCCGACCGACAACGTCGAATACACCGTCGAGGATTATCTGCTGGTCGGCGCGCGTGCTGGACGGCTTGTCGGCGGGGCGTTGGTCTATGGCACCGGTGGCGTGGCCGTGAGCGAGCTGCAGACGACGTACACAAATCCGAGGGTATTCGTCTACGAACCCGAGCGGCTGGTCGGTTTCATGGTCGGTGTCGGCTATGAGCGGATGTTGACGACCGACTGGTCGGTGATGACCGAGTTGCGTTACGTAGATTTCAAGGAGCAAGCCCGCGATCCCGTGGGAAACACGGTACGGAACGAAATCGGCTATGAAACGACAAGCCTGATCGTCGGTCTGCATCGCCGGTTCTGAATGCAAGGGGCGTGTCGGATCGGCACGCCCTTACCTTTCAAGGGGCCCGGCAAAACTGCATTGACTGCGCGGTCTTCTTCGTCGCAACCATGAAGACTCACGACATTACTTTTTCATCTTCTCTAGCTTTTCCTGCAATTCGGCCAGTTGCGTCTTGATCTCGTCGAGATCGTCACCGTCCTTGGCAGGGCCGGAACTGCCGCCGACCAGACCGCCCGTCATCGCCTTGAAGAACGCGGCCTGCTGGGCGCGCATTGCATCAAAGCCCGGCATCGCGGTCATCGGGTTGGCCTTGGTCATGTTTTCCATGGCCTTGGACTGGCCTTCGCGCAGCATCTCGAAACTGGCGGCAAGGAATTGCGGGACCACAGACGCGGCTTGCGTGGTGTAGCTGCGCACCAGATCAGTCAGCACGTCGACGGGCAGCACGCTTTCGCCGCGGCTTTCGTGTTCGGCTATGATCTGGAGAAGATATTGCCGCGTCAGGTCGTCGCCTGATTTCAGATCGACGATCTGCACTTCGCGGCCTTCGCGGATGAACAGCGCGATATCTTCCAGCGTGACGTAGTCGCTGGTTTCGGTGTTATACAGGCGCCGGCTCGCGTAGCGCTTGATAAGCAGTGGTTTGTTGGTGTCAGCCAAGACGCGCCCTCCCCCGGACATGTTGCACTGCAGAGAAGCCTAGGCTGCGTATGCAAAAAAGGAAAGCGTTACCTCGAACGAAAAACGGCCCGCATGACGCGGGCCGTTTTCAGAACAAACCCCGAGGGAGGGCGGGGCAGTTCGCTTACTTCGCGGCTGTCGCTTTTTTCGCAGCAGCGGTCACTTCGTTCGTCGCTTTCTTGGCAGCGGCGGTCATTTCTTCGGACATGTCCTTGCCAGCGGCCAGAACCAGTTCCATCGTCTGTGTCTGGACCTTTTTCGCGATCTCGGCGAAAGCGGCCATATGCTCGGCGGCGGATTCAGCAGAGGCCGATGCGAAATCGGTCATCGCTTTGGCGTAATCGGCTGGCTCTGCCTTGGCGGATGCCATGGACTGCAGCTTGCTCAGCGTGTCCTGTGTCCACTTGGCGGACAGTTCGGTCGACTTGTGTGCGGCGTCGATGGCGACGGACGACATTTTCTCGGCCAGAGCGGTCTGGTTCTTGAATGTGTCTTCCATTGCTTTTGTGTCGACGGGGAACGCGCCCATCATGTCTTTGAACACGGCGGTGAAATCTTGGGTCTTGGCCATTGGAGTAATCCTTTATGTGTGCGGATCAACATCCGCTGTTTTCGTCTGACACCAATATGCATGCTGCAGTGCAGCATTTCAAGTATTTTTTCTGCACTGCAGCATGAAATTTTTGTAAAGCGGAAAAAGCGTATTCCGCTGGCTTACTTAGCGGAAACGTAAGTGCCGGGTGCGGGGGCCAGAACCGGATGATCAGCGCTGCCCGGTGTGCGTGCAGGCACGGATTTGCCGGATTTCGGCGCCAGCCACGAATCCCAGCGTGGCCACCACGACCCGTCATGGCGCACCGCGGTGTCGCGCCAGTCCTCGACCGTCAGCCCCAGTTCGGGGTTGGTGTAATGGCCATACTTGTTCTTGCTGGGCGGATTGATGATCCCCGCGATATGGCCGGATTCCGACAGGATGAAAGTCTTGTCCTTCGATCCCATCTTTTGCACGCCGGTATAGCTGCTTTTCCAAGCGGCGATGTGGTCCGTCTCGCAGGCGATGGCGCAAAGCGGGACGGTCACGTCTTTCAGATGGACCTTGGTGCCGCAGATCTCGAACCCGTCGGTGGCGAAACGGTCGCCCTGACACAGGCCACGCAGGTATTCGACCGACATCTTGGCCGGCAGGTTGGTGCCGTCCCCGTTCCAGTACAGCAGATCGAAGGCAGGCGGGGCCTTGCCCATCATGTAGCTCTTGATCGCAGGCCCATAGATCAGGTCGTTGGAGCGCAGATAGGAAAAGGTGCGCGACATGAAAAAGGAATCGAGGATGCCGTTCTCGTTCACTTCCGCCTCGATCCCGTCGACAAAATCATCGTCAAGGAACACCCCCACCTCGCCCCTGTCGGAGAAATCGGTCAGCGTGGTGAACAAGGTCGCGGCGTTGACGGAGGTATCCTTGCGCTGTTTCATCAGCGCCAGCGTCAGCGACAGCGTCGTGCCAGCGATGCAATAGCCCACGGCGTTGATCTTTTTGACGCCGCAGATCTTTTTCACCTCGGCGATGGCGGTCAGATAGCCGTCTTCAACGTAATCGGACATCGCTGTGTCGGCATAGGACGCATCGGGGTTCACCCAAGATACGACAAACACAGTATAGCCTTGATCCACGGCCCATTTGATCAGGCTGTTCTGCGGTTTCAGGTCAAGAATGTAAAACTTGTTGATCCACGGCGGAAAGATCAGCAGCGGGATTTCATGGACCGTGTCCGTGCTGGGCGCATATTGGATCAGCTCGAACATATGGTTGCGGAAAACGACCGACCCCGGCGTCGTTGCCAGATTCTCGCCAAGCTTGAACGCCTTTTTATCGGCCAGTGTCACGACGAGGTCACCGTCGTTGGCTTCCAGATCTGCGATCATGTTTTCCAGCCCCGCAACAAGGCTTTCGCCTTCGGTCTCGGCGGCAAGCGCCAGCGCTTCGGGGTTGGTGGGCAGGAAATTGGTGGGGCTGATCATGTCGACAAGCTGCTGGCTGAAATAGCGCAGGCGCTTTTTCTCGTCCGCGTCCAAGGTGTCGATATCCTCGACTGCCTGCTGCACGGCAGCGGCATTCATCAGGTATTGCTGCTTGATGAAGTTGAAATAGGGGTTGGTGTCCCAAAGTTCGTGGCTGAAACGACGATCCTTTGGGGTGTCGTCACTGGGTGGCGTCAGCTTGCCCTGCGCCAGCAGGTGCTGGGCCTCGACGTAATGCTTGACCGACTTGCCCCAGAATTCCAGCTGATGTTCGATCAGCTTGGCGGGATTCTGCATCATCTCGGTCATATAGGCGCTGGCGGCCTTGACATAAAGTTCCTGACTTGGCCCCTGCAGGGCGGGGGCGACCTTGCGCGATTGCCCCATCACTTTCAACAAACGCTGGGTGAGTTCTTCGACACGTGCAAGATTTGCTTCCAGTTTGGCAACACCTGTGCCCATTTCGTTGGCGGAATCTAAATCGTTTGTTGTCATGTTCATTCGCCTATGCGTATGCTGCAAGTGCAGCATGTGTGCGTGACCGATCGGAGCTTTCGATGAAGTATATGATGACCTATGACCTTATGGAAAGCACGCGGAATACCTATCAGTGGCTGGGGGCCAGTGCGCGCGCCTATGCATCCTATCCGATGATGTCTTGGGCCGCAAATCCGGCCATGGACTGGCTGAACGCCTGGGGTGAAGTGACCGAACGCACCTTTGCCCGTATGGTGGCGAAACCCGACTGGAACCTGCCGCCGATTTCCGATGAAAAGGGCCGCGATCATACCTTTGTTGTTGAACGCGTGCTGGAACGGCCTTTTGGCGATCTGATCCATTTTACAACGCCCAAACGCAAACCAAGCAAACGCCGCATCCTTCTTGTCGCACCGATGTCCGGACACTACGCGACGCTGCTGCGCAAGACCGTGCTGAGCCTGCTGTCCGATGCCGATGTCTATATCACCGACTGGCACAACGCGCGCGACATTCCCGTCAGCGCGGGCAAGTTCGATGTTGAAGATTATACAATGTATCTGGTCGAATTCATGCGCGAGCTTGGCCCCGATACCCATGTGATCGCAGTCTGCCAGCCCGTGCCGCTGGCACTCGCGGCAACCGCATATCTGGCCGCAGAAGACCCCAAGGCGCAGCCACGGTCACTGACCTTGATTGGCGGCCCTGTCGACCCAGAGGCGAACCACACCGAAGTCACCGATTTCGGGCGCTCGGTCACCATGGGCCAGCTGGAACAGACGATGATCCAGCGCGTCGGCTTCAAATATAGTGGCGTGGGCCGTCTGGTCTATCCGGGGCTGTTGCAGCTTGCGTCATTTATCTCGATGAACATGGAAACCCATACCAACGCTTTCCGCGACCAGATCATCAAGGCCGCCAAGGGCGAGGCGTCAGATTTCGACAAGCACAACATATTCTATGACGAATATCTGGCGGTCATGGACATGACGGCGGAATTCTATCTGTCCACGGTCGAGCGGATCTTCAAGAACCGCGAAATCGCGCTCAACAGCTTTACCGTGAACGGCAAGGCTGTCGATCTGGGCAAGATCACGACCGTCGCCGTCAAGATCGTCGAAGGCGAAAAGGACGATATCTCTGCCCCCGGCCAATGCCTTGCCGCGTTGCCCCTGCTGACAGGCCTGCCTGACAGCAAGAAATTCGCGCATCTGGAACCCGGTGCCGGGCATTACGGGATTTTCGCAGGTAGCAGCTGGCGGCATAACATCCGCCCGCTTGTGCTTGATTTCATCGACGCCAATTCCGGTGACACGGCCAAACCCGCCAACAAGAACGCCGCGGCCTGATCTACATCCGCAGCATCAGCGGCGCTTTCATCCAAGCCCGCAGTGCAGCCGTCACCTGATCAGGCGCTTCGAGCGTGGGCATGTATCCTGCGTCCTCGATCACCTTCAGCGTGGCATAGGGGATCAGTTCGGCCATGAATTCCTGCCGTTTGAGCGGATATTGCCCGTCATGCCGCCCGCAGATCACAAAGGCGGGCTGCTTGATCTGGCTGAGCGTCGATTGCTGGTCCTTGCGCCGCTGCATCGCGCGCGACTGGCTGACATAGGCCGCAGGCCCCAGCGCCTCGCCCATCTGGCGCAGATGCCGGACCAGCGCGACACGGTCGGTCGTGGGGGCCATCCATGTCGAATTGATCTCGTGCTGGAGGACTTCGTGCCAGCGCCCGCCGCCTTTGGCCGCGATGATATGGGGTTCGCGCGCAGCGGCGGTCTCGGGCGTTTCCGCCTGCGCGCTGGTCGCGATCAATGCGATGCGGGTCACACGGTCGGGCGCGCGGCGCAGGATTTCCAGCGCGACCATGCCGCCCATCCCCATCCCAGCCAGCGCGAATTTCGCAGGCGCCCATGTCAGGATCTGGGAGGCGACTTCCTCCATCCGCTCGCCCTGCGTCGTGGGCGCGAACATCACCGCGTAATCATTCCCGAGCTCCAGGATCTGCGGCCCGAACACCCCCACATCGCACAGCATGGGGGGCACAAGGACGATCGGCTCTCGCGACATTGATTTGATCCCTGGTATTTCCGGCTGCGGCCCTTTTGGCCTGCAAGTCCGCCCATCACAAGGGCGATCGGCGCAGGACCGCCGAAGGGGTCAGAGGCGCGCGATCACATCCGTGATACTGTCCGCGATCAGGGCAAGGCAGGTATCGTCGGAAAAGCGGTGGTCGGCTCCGTCCACCAGCGTCAGCCGCATGTCAGGCCCCTGCGCGTGATCCAGCAGGCGCAGCGCCACGGCCATGTCCACATCCTTGTCCGCCGTCCCTTGCAGGAAACGCACGGGAAACGGCAGCGGCAGCGGCGCACGCAAGACCAGATGGTCGCGCCCGTCCTCGATCAGGCGGCGGGTGATGATGTAAGGATCGCCATAGTCCGATGGCAGCGCGATCTGTCCGGCCGTCATCAGCGCCGCGCGTTGGGCGTCACTTGCGCCCGCCCACATGCTGTCCTCGGTGAAATCGGGGGCGGCGGCGATTGTCACCAGCCCCGCGACGCGTTCCGGCATCGTCCGCGCGATCAACAGTGAGATCCAGCCACCCATGCTGGACCCGACCAGAACAAGCGGTCCCGCGACCAGCCCGATGGCGGCCTGCGCATCCTCGAACCAGTCGCCAATCGCGCCATCGGTGAATTTCCCGCCGCTTTCGCCGTGGCCGGAATAGTCGAACCGCAAAAACGCCCTGCCCTGCTGGCGCGCCCAGTCTTCCAGAAAAACCGCCTTGGTGCCGCCCATGTCGGATTTGAACCCGCCAAGGAACACGACCGCGGGCCCTGTTCCGTCGGTCAGGTGATAGGCGATCTTGCGCCCCTGCGGGGTGGTGAATGTGTCAGTCATTTTGCACCTGATCCAGTCCGGCAGCCAAAGTCGCGGCACCAAAACACATCGCGCCAAAAAGGCCAAGCACCAGCGGCACGCTGATCGCCGCAAGCCCCGCGAAGGCCGCACCGCCCCCGATCAGCACCAGCCCGATCAGCGTATTGGACAAAGCGGTAAAGGCCGCGCGCTGGTCGGCGTCAGCCATATCGACCAGATGCGTATTGCGCCCCTGCCGCACGCCGTGATGCGCGATCATCAGGCCAAACAGGGCCGCCGGCAGCACCAGCGGGGCGCCGGTCAGCCCCGCCAGATGCAGCCCGACCGTGCCCAGCAGGACCGTGCCGCCCGCGCCCCCCGCAAGGATCAGCACCCACCGCGATGATCTGTCCGACAACCGCCCCCAGACAAAAGACGACACAAGCGACGCCAGCGCCGAGGCCAACACCAAGGCCCCTAATGCGCCCAGCCCGCTTTCGCTGTCGAGCAGCACCAGATATGGCGGCGCCAGTGCTGTCCCGATCAGCAAGGCCCGTGTCAGGATGAACAGGCGCAACTGCGGCTGCGTGCGCAACAGCCCGATGGTCGCGCGTTTCACATCGGTCGGAGCGGGGTCCGACGGGGTCTCGTCCAGTGCAAAGAACACAGCCCCCGCCGCCAGCCAGCACACCGCCGCCAGAAAGATCGCACCGATAACGATCACATACCGCTCGCCCCAGCCTGTCAAAAGCAGCAACGCGAACAGGATCACCCCGACAGCCCCGGCCGAGCTTGCCAGACCCATCGCCGTCCCGCGCCGCGCGTTGCCGACGGTCTTGCCCAGCACATCCTTGTAACTAGCCGAACAGACCGACCGCGCCACAGCCAGCACTGCCAGCAAGCCGATGATGGCAGCCCCCGCAACCATGCCGTCCTGCGTCAACCCGACCAGCGCGATGCCTGCCGCTGCCAGCCCCTGCACCACGGCCCCGCCCGCCCAGAAGTATTTGCGCAATTTGCTGCGCGAAATCACCGGCGTGACCAGCAGTTGCGGCATCAGCGCGCCTGCTTCGCGCACCGGCACCAGCAGCCCGACCCAGAACGCACCCGCGCCCAGATGGGTCAAAAGCCAGCTTAGCACCAGTTTGGGGTCGATCAGCCCGTCGGCCAGCTTGCTACCGCCCAACGCCAGCACATGGCGCAAAAAATTGCGCGGTTCGGCCTTTTGCGCGGCCTCGGGCAGATCGGGGTCTGGGTCTGTCTTGCGCGTCAGCGCGTTGAAAACAGCGGTAGCATAGGACAATGGCTATCTCCCGCCGGACGGGAGGTCAGGCTCAAGGTGGCTAGGTCAGGGTTGGGTCAGCCACCGACATAGACCGCTTTGCGCGGACGGTAAAAGATTTTCTGGTCGTGCAGGCGGCCGAGCAACTCCTCGCCCGTGCGCTGGTCCTGTTCGATCACGCGGATCGACTCCATATGGGCGGGGTTTTCCTCGGACAGGGCCAGCCGCATGCGCGACAATTCCCGTCCACGCGCGCGCAGGGCCTCTTCGATCAGGTCGACATCGGCGATGCTCAGATCGAAAGTGCGGTTGTAGCTTGGCATGATGCATCCCCGTGCTGCGTGTTTCGTATCGGAAACTGATGTCGGTTTTACCGCGCAAGGCGTCGCAGTCAACGTATATCTGTGCATACAAATCATGCGGCGAATTCAATCGGCTTGACCATTCCACGGCGCGGCGGCATCTAGGCCGCACATATCACCCGCAACCGGGCGTTCCGTGGGCGCCAAACCGACGAGGAGCTTGCCGATGGCACAGATTTCCCTGACCTTTCCCGATGGCAACAGCCGGTCCTATGCCGCAGGCATTACCGCTGCCGATGTCGCCAGCGATATCTCCCCATCGCTGCGCAAAAAGGCGATTTCCGCCACCGTCAACGGCGCCCATTGGGACCTGCAATGGCCGATCAAGGCTGACGCACAGATCGCCATCAACACGATGAAGGACGACGCGGCCGCACTTGAACTCGTCCGCCACGACCTTGCCCATATCATGGCCCGCGCCGTGCAGGAAATCTGGCCCGATACCCAAGTCACCATCGGCCCCGTGATCAAGGACGGCTGGTATTACGATTTCGACCGCAAGGAACCGTTCACGCCCGAGGACCTTGGTCTGATCGAGAAAAAGATGAAGGAGATCATCAACAAACGCGATGATGTCCGCACCGAGATCTGGGACCGCGCCCGCGCCGTGCAGTATTACACCGACCGTGGCGAGCCTTATAAGGTCGAACTGATCGACAGCATCCCCGGCAATGAACCGTTGCGCATGTACTGGCATGGCGATTGGCAGGATCTGTGCCGTGGGCCGCATTTGCAGAACACTGGCCAAGTGCCTGCCGATGCGTTCAAGCTGATGAACATCGCCGGTGCCTATTGGCGCGGCGACAGCACCCGCCCGATGCTGCAGCGCATCTACGGCACGGCCTTTACCAACAAGGAAGCGCTGAAAGACCACCTGCACCGGCTGGAAGAAGCCGCCAAGCGCGACCACCGCAAGCTCGGCCGCGAAATGAACCTGTTTCACATGCAGGAAGAAGCCCCCGGTCAGGTGTTCTGGCACCCCAACGGCTGGACGATCTATACCGAACTGCAGGACTACATGCGCCGCCGCCAGCGCGCGGGCGGCTATGTCGAGGTGAACACACCCCAAGTCGTAGATCGCAAGCTGTGGGAAAAATCCGGCCATTGGGACAAATATCAGGAAAACATGTTCATCGTCGAAGTGGACGAAGAACATGCCCGCGAAAAAGCGGTCAATGCCCTGAAACCGATGAACTGCCCCTGCCATGTGCAGATCTTCAATCAGGGTTTGAAATCCTATCGCGACCTGCCGTTGCGGATGGCCGAATTCGGGTCTTGCGCGCGCTATGAGCCATCGGGCGCGCTGCACGGCATCATGCGCGTGCGCGGTTTTACGCAGGATGACGGGCATATTTTCTGCCGCGAAGACCAGATCGAACCCGAAACCGCGCGCTTTATCGCGTTTCTGTCGCGCGTTTATGCCGATCTGGGGTTCCATGACTGGACCATCAAATTGTCCACCCGCCCCGAGCAGCGGATCGGGTCGGACGCGACATGGGATATGATGGAAAAGGCGCTGGGCGATGCCTGCCGTGCGGCGGGCTATGATTTCGAGATACTCGAAGGCGAAGGCGCGTTCTACGGCCCGAAACTGGAATTCACGCTGACCGACGCCATCGGGCGCAACTGGCAATGCGGCACCTTGCAGGTGGATGCGAACCTGCCTGAACGGCTGGAGGCTGAATACATTGGCACGGATGGTGAAAAACACCGCCCCGTCATGTTGCACCGAGCGACCTTGGGGTCGTTCGAGCGGTTCATCGGCATCCTGATCGAGGAACATGCGGGCAAACTCCCCTTCTGGCTCGCCCCGCGTCAGGTGGTGGTGGCGACCATCGTCTCCGACGCGGACGACTACGCGCGCGAACTGGTGTCCGCGCTGACCGCCGCAGGCGTGCGCGCCGAAGCCGACACCCGCAATGAAAAGATCAACTACAAGGTCCGCGAACATTCTGTCGGCAAGGTGCCTGTCATCCTTGCCGTCGGCGCGCGCGAGGTCGAGGAACGCACGGCGACAGCACGTCAGCTGGGCGAAAATCAGACCCGCGTCGTGACAATGGACGAGATCGTGGCGGAACTGAAGCTGCGCGCCACGCCGCCTGATTTGCTGTAACTTTGGAAAGGCGCGCTGTTAAAAGTGCGCCTTTTCCTCATCCGGCTTGCCCGCGGCAATGGCGAGCAAGCCACCGAGGGCTGCAAACCCGATCGGGAACATCGTGCCCACATTGAACCCGAACGCGGTGTAGAAAAAGGCCGCTGCCAGCAGCATCAGGATGCCGCCCCACAGCGCGCGGGTCTTGGCCATCGCGCCCCCTGCAATCGCCAGCAAGGGTGCGATGAAACTGGCGAACCGGATGAAACCGGGGTTTTCCAGCACGCCGAAAATCTCGCCCACTTCGGCGCGATTCTGGGACAATTCGGCATAGCCATAGCCGAACATCCCCACGACGATCCCGATCAATCCTCCGATCAGACCCAATATGGCAGCAGCGTTGCGCATCGTCTTTTCCTTGTTATGTTCCGTTCAGATAGGCATGGCGGCGTCAGCTGCCAAGGTATTTCGCCTGCACATCCGCTTTCCAGCCGATGGTCCAGCCGTCGTCGGTTGCGATCACCGGGCGTTTCATCAGCGTCGGGTAAGCCGCGAGCAAGGCCGCGGTATCCTGTGCGCGCGCCTCTTCGGACAGGCCGCGCCACGTGGTCGAGGCGCGATTGATCGCAGCATCGCCAAAGGCCATCACGATGGCCTGGATGTCGTCATAGTGCAGCCCGTCGGACCGCACGTCGATCACCTGCGGCGTGAAGCCCTGCGCTTGCAGTGCGGCCAGCGCCTTGCGGCAGGTATCGCAGGTCTTCAGCCCGAAAAAGCGCATCATCAACTCCTGTTTACTGCGACGTCGTGTCAATTGCGTTTTTCATAAAACACCGGAGTCTTGGGATTACAAGGCAAAGGGAAGACCGCTTGTCGCGGAGCCCAAGTGCTGGCGACAAAAGGAGAGGACGACATGCCAAGCGGTACAGTAAAATGGTTCAACACGACCAAGGGGTTCGGTTTCATCGCCCCCGATGATGGCGGCAACGATATCTTCGTGCATATCTCGGCGGTGGAACAATCGGGGATGACGGGGTTGGCGGACAACCAGAAGATCACCTTCGATCTGGTCGAAGGACGCGACGGGCGCAAGATGGCGGGCAATCTGGCGAAGGCCGATTAATCCAGCCAGACCGCCTGTGCGGTGGCGTCCCAGCCCAGCGTCCAGCGGGTGCCGTCCGTAATGACGGGGCGGGCCATAAGTGCTGGTTGCGCGTCAAGCTGCGCCTCGGTTTCCGATTCGCGCAGCCATGCGGTCAGGTTGCGGTAGGCCTGCGATTTGCGGTCGATCAGTCTGTCGCCGAATTCCGCGATCAGCGGCGCCCATTCAGCCGCACTCAGCGGGTCGGCGCGGATGTCGCGAAAGGTCACGCCGTGATCCGCCAGCGCCCGCAGCGCTGCCTTGCAATCCGAACAGGTAGGCAGGCCATAGAGGATCATCACGGTTCCACTTTGTTAACCATGCCGCGCAATGCTGCGCGGCATGGCCTGTTATTGTCGCTCCGCGTGTTGTGGCGCAACCCCGGATCGTCGCTGGCATCTTTGCTGACCGTTCCAGCGCTCCGCATTGGTGGCGTTCACGATGCCATGACAGCGGATATCAGTCAGGCAAGCGTTGTCATGTCGATGACAAAGCGATAGCGGACATCCTTGTTCTTGACGCGCGCCATTGCGGTCTGCACCTCGTCGGCGGAGACCATCTCGATGTCGGCCTGAATGTTCCGCTCGGCACAGTAGTCCAGCATCGCTTGCGTTTCGGAAAGGCTGCCGATCAACGATGCGGTGACCGATTTTCGCCCTGCGGCAAGCACGATATTGTTCGGCTGTTCGGTGAAAGGCGTGAACAAGCCCACGTTGATCAGAACACCATCGGTCCGCAACATCATCAGGAACGGATTGGGGTCAAATCCGACAGGCACCGTCGACAAAATGCTGTGAAAGCTGCCAAACCTTGCAGCCACCGCCTCTGGGTCAGGCCAGACCATCACATCCGCTGCACCCATCGCCAACGCATCTGCCCGTTTGGTTTCGGAGGTGGTCATGACCGTCACCTCTGCGCCCCGCGCAACCGCGAGCTTGACGGCCACATGGCCCAGCCCGCCCAGCCCTACGACGGCGACACGGTCACCCGCCCCCACCTGCCATTGCTCCATCGGGGAAAAGGTGGTGACACCCGCGCAAAGCAAAGGCGCGGTCCTTGCAAGGTCCATCCCGTCGGGGATGCGCAGGGTGAATGCTTCGCGCACGACGATCCGGTTGGAATAGCCACCCAGCACGTTTTCGCCTGTGGGGCGATGCAGGCCATAGGTTTGCGTATTCCCGCGGGCGCAATATTGTTCGGTCCCCGCAAGGCAGAATTCACATTCACCGCAGGAATTGACCATGCAACCGACGCCGGCCGCATCACCGACCTTGAACCGCGTCACCGCCGCTCCGACCGCCGCGACGCGTCCAACGATTTCATGGCCCGGCATGAGCGGCCAGTTGGTAAAGCCGAAGTCGTTATTGGCAAAGTGGATATCGGTATGGCAAATGCCGCAATACAGAATGTCGATCAGCACGTCGTCAGGGTTCAGCGTGCGGCGGTCGAACGCCATCACCTGCGGCGCCTGTCCTTGGGCGGACCAAGCCAAGCCGCGCGCGGGGAAAGGCCCTGCGTCAAGCCCTGCAGCCTCTTGCGCCTGCGCCGCGCTGCCAAAGCCTGCACCGCCTGCAACAATGGCGCCGCTGGCCGTCATTCCCGCCAGCAATGCGCGGCGCGTCAGATCGCCTGACAGATGCGGCCCCTGACCGGTTATACAGTTTTCACACATTGATAAGTCTCCAGTTTTTTCAGGTTGATGACAGGTCCGGTTCAGCCTGCCCTGCGCCACAGGGCAATGCCCGCCCAGATGAACAGACCCTGCACAACCACCCGGATCGTGGCGGCGACAGGCGGGGCAAAGACCGGATCAGGGCGGACATAATCCCACAGGTGCAGCGGCAGGTAAGCGGCGCACAAGACAGCGAAAGCCAGACCGCCCAAGGCCCGTGTGGGGCGCAGCAGGACGGCAAGGCCAATGGCAATCTGAACGAGGCCCGCTGCCAGAATGACGGGGACGGCAGGAAGGAATGGTGGCACCAAGTCCGCGAACCCCTGCGGCGCCGCGAAATGTGCGACACCGCCGCCGATCATGACAAAGGCCGCAAGACCGACAAGTGCAAGCTCGACACCTTTGCGGCCAAAGGGTGTCGCCTCAGCCATGTAGCACCTTGGTTGCGGCCACGGCCACATCCTTCCATGCGTCCCATTCAGCCAGACGCGCCTGATAGGTGCCCGGCACCATCATGGTTGGCAGCACGCCCAGAAAAAGCCGCAGCGGTGGGGCATCGGCATCGACAAGCGCCAGGATCGCGGGGCCAACCGCGGCCGGATCACCGTAAACATCGGGGGGCATCTGTTGCGCCGCCAGTGCCGCGCGCACCCCGTCATAGGCCGCAATCGGGGCCGCATGGATGGCCGAAGCACCCGCCCAGTCCGTCGCATAGGGCCCCGGTTCGACCAATGTCACCTTGATACCAAGCCCTGCCACCTCTTGGGCCAGCGCATCACTGAGCCCTTCGACGGCCCATTTCGAGGCGTGATAGCCACCAAGCCCCGGAAAGGTCATCACCCCGCCCACGGTCGAGATCTGCACGATGTGGCCCGACGCCTGCGCCCGCAGCACCGGCAGAACGGCCTGTGTCATGTGAAGCAGGCCGAAAAAGTTGACCTCCATCTGGTCACGCATCTGCGCCTCGGTCAGTTCCTCGATCATGCCAAACAGCCCGTATCCGGCGTTGTTCACCACCACATCGATCTGACCCAAGGCCTCTTGGGCCTGCGCGACCACGGCAAAGCATGCAGCGCGGTCGGTCACATCCAGCGCCAGCCGCACCACCTGATCGCCAAAGCGCTGTGCCAGATCGGCAAGCGCATCGATGTCGCGGGCCGTCGCGGCCACTCGGTCGCCCCGCGACAGGGCGGCTTCGGCAAACGCACGGCCAAGGCCGCGATTCGCGCCAGTTACAAGCCAGTGTTTCATCGTCTATACTCCTCTTGCAGCCGCAATCTGAACGGCGATAAGATGTCACGTAACAAACAATCTGAGCACTGCATAGATGAAAAATGCCGCACCCCCTGCCAAGGCGGGCTACCATCACGGAAACTTGAAAGCCGCGCTTGTCGAAGCGGCCGATGCCATCTTGCGCGACAAGGGCGTCGAAGGCTTTTCCTTGCGCGAAGCCGCGCGGCGTGCCGGCGTTTCGATCGGGGCACCGGCGCATCACTTCGGTTCGGCCACCGGCCTTCTGACCGAAGTGGCGCTGCTGGGCTACGACAGCCTGGGCGAGGCCCTGAACGCCGTCGCGGCAACCGACGACCCGGCGGCTGATCTCAGGGCGCTGGCCCTTGCCTATGTGCGGTTCGCACTGGCCTATCCGGGGCGGTTCCGGCTGATGTTCCGGCAAGACCTCGTGAACAGGGACGATCCCCGCTATGCAACGGCCAGCACAAACGCCTTGTCGGGGTTCGCGGCGGCGATCATGCGGCGCGATACGGCATCACAGGATATGATGGCCGAGGTTTTCGTCGTTTGGTCATCGATCCACGGCATGGCAAATCTCGTTGTGGATGGAAAAGCAAAATACCTGTTCGGCGGCGCAACACCTGACGCGTTTGCCGAAGATATCCTGCCCGGACTGCTGGAGGACGCGTGGCCTTTCGGTCGGGCCAACTAGGCGCGCACGCAACGGCCACCCCGCAATAGCGACGCTCCAAGCGCCAGCACCGGGCAGCCTGGTTGAAAGTCTGCCTGATCCCGACTAGACGATCACGACATTACGGGAGGTACCGATGAACGACGGTCCACGCCAGGCCCGGTCGGCGGCAACGCTGGAACGCATTCTGTCTGCGGCACTGGTCGAGTTCCGCGCCGACGGATTTCGTGGTGCTGGCATCGCCGCCATCTGCAAACGCGCGGGTGTCAGCCCCGGGAACCTGTACCATTACTTTTCGGGCAAAGAAGAAATCGTGGCGGCCATTGTCGAGCGCGACCGCGCCCATATCCGCGGTGTGATCGAGCAACTTCTGTCGTCGGACACCCCCATACAAGCCATCGTGAATGCCATCACCAGCAAACCGCCCCGCGACGGATTTGGCATGGACGCGGTTTTGTCGCTGGAAATTTACGCCGAGGCAGCACGAAATCAGGCCATCGGGCAAATCCTCCAGGACTTTTCGCGCGGTCTGCGCGCCGAGGCTGTCGACATGCTCGAAGCACTGAAGGCACGGGGCGATATCGCCCCGACGACCGACCTGTCAGCTGCTGCCGACCTGATGATCGCGCTTGTCGACGGTGTCATGGTGCAACGCGCGGTTATGGACCCTCAGGGCGACCCAAGTGCCTTTACCAAACCCCTCGAACGGATGCTGGCGGGACTGCTTAACGGGCAGCTAAGCAAAGAAGAGTGATCGCACTACTTTTCGATTGACCAAAACCAGTCACCACATTACCAGAGCGTTCATTCTGTTTTTTGTGGGCCGAAAATCATGACTTTTGCAAAGCACCGCGCATGGTAATCGGGCGGGCGCAAGCAGGCGCGCTGTGGGCTGCAGCCGTGACGAAGGCGAGCGTCGGGTCGCCGGTTGATCCGCACCCTTGCGACCACTGCTTTGTGGTGCCGCGTTCAGCGGCGCATCGGGCAGTTGTTTCGCACGCTCTTTCAATCCTTGGCGTTCTGCCATCAGTCCTGTGAGGTTCTTCATGCGCGCTATGTTCATGCCAGCGCTGTGCCTGTCGCTGATCGCTTTTGCGGTGGATCCGGCGACGACATGGGCCGACACCCCGCCAACGCCAGTCCTTGCGGTCGAGGCCAGTGCTGCTGCTCCGGAATGGCAGCGCACCCTGATCGGTCGGATCGCGGCAAGGCGCACCGTGGACATGGCGTTCGAAGTGCCGGGCCGGCTGATCCGGCTCCATGCCGACGAGGGCGCCACGCTTGCGGCAGGCGCGCCGCTGGCGGAACTGGACCCTGTCGCTTTTACCCTCGCGCTCGAAGAGGCGCGCGTGTCAGCCGAACAAGCACAAGCCGGTTTTGAGCGGATGAGCGCCCTGCGCGCGCGCGGTGTCACTCCCGAGACATCCTTGGAAGAAGCCCGCGCCGCCCATGAATTGCGGCGGATTGCCGTGCGAATGGCCGAGCGGGACTTGGCGCTGGCATCGCTCAGTGCACCATTCGAGGCGATGGTCGCGCAGCGCCTTGTGCCCGAGAACAGCCTGATCCAGCCGGGCACCGCCGTGTTGCGTCTGCACGACATCAGCGAATGGCGCGTGACCGTATCGATCCCGGAAGGGTTGATGCGGCTTGACACACCGCTCGACCAGGTGCGCATCGAGGCCGTGATCGGAACTGATCCCGTCCGTCGCGTGCCGTTGATCTATCGCGAGAATCAGGCGCAACCGGACCCGGTGGCACAGACCTTTCTGGTGACCTTCACCGCCGATCTGCCACCCGATAGCGGCCTGCTGCCGGGCATGGCGGTGACGGTCGAGATCGGCGCAGGCCGCACCGATCCGGCTTCGGGGGTTGCTGTGCCGGTCTCGGCGCTGGTGCCTGCGCCAGATGGCACACTGCTGGTCTGGCGCATCTCGGGCGGCCGCGCGGACCCCGTCCCAGTCGAAGTCGCAGGCATTACGGGCGAAAGCGCGCTGGTCGCCAGCGGCCTTGTCGCAGGGGATGTCGTGATCACAGCCGGGCAAACCGACCTGATGCCAGGCCAGCCCGTCCGCGCATTGATGGACCGCTAGAAACATGGACATCGCACGCTATGCCATCGACCGGCCAGTGATCACATGGCTTCTGGTGCTAGGTTGCCTTTTGGGCGGACTTTGGGGCTACCAGAGCATCGGACGGCTTGAAGACCCGGCCTTCACCTTGCAGGAAGCCGTCGTTGTCACGTCCTGGCCAGGGGCTTCGGCCGAGGAGGTCGAACTGGAGGTGACCGAAGTGCTGGAATCGGCCATCCAGCAGATGCCGCAACTGCGGCGTGTCACATCTGTTTCGGAACCAGGGCTGTCGATTATCAATGTGGTGATCCGTGACACCTATGGCAGCGAGGCGTTGCCGCAGGTCTGGGACGAATTGCGCCGCAAGGTCGGCGATACAGCAGATACGCTGCCACAGGACGCAAGAACGCCCGAAGTCCGCGATGATTTCGGTGATGTCTTCGGTCTTTTCTACGCGGTCACAGCCCCGGGGTTTACCGACCGGCAGGTGCGCACGCTTGCAACAGATCTTCGTCGCGACCTGCTGAGCGTGCCAGGTGTGTCAAAGATCGAGACAGAAGGGCTGCCGTCCGAGACGATCGAGGTTATCGTGGCGCGCGAACGCATGGCAGCACTCGGGATCGGGCCTGACCAGATATTGAATGCGATCCGCGGACAAAATCAGGTCACCGAAACCGGCTCGGTCAGGTTGGACGATCTGTCGCTGCGGATCGCTGTGCCACGCACCATCGGATCGACCGAAGCGCTGGCTGGCCTGCGGGTCGGACGGCCGGGCACGACCGATCAGATCGCACTGATCGACATTGCCACAATCACCCGCACCGAGCAGGACGTGCCCCGGCGGTTGATCCGCCACAATGGACAGGCGGCGTTCACGCTGGCCATTGCCGGAATTGCGACAGAGAATATCGTCGCCGTCGGTGACCGGGTTGAGGCGCGGATCGACCAGTTGCGCGCAGACCTGCCTTTGGGGGTCACGGTCGCGCCGATCTATGCGCAGAACCAGGTGGTCGATCAGGCGGTGGGCGATTTCGTGGTCAACCTCGTCGCCTCTGTTGTCATTGTCGTGCTGGTCTTATGTCTTTTCATGGGGTGGCGTGTCGGGCTGATCGTGGGTGCGACGCTGTTCCTGAATGTCGCGGGCACTGTTGCGTTCATGGCATTGGCCGGAATCGAGATGGAGCGGATCTCGCTGGGTGCTCTGATCATTGCCATGGGTATGCTGGTTGATAATGCCATCGTGGTCGCAGAAGGGGCGCTGACCGGCGTGCAGCGGGGTCGCCGCCCGCGCGATGCGGCCGCTGACGCCTGCCGGCGGACCCAGATCCCGTTGCTGGGCGCTACGGTGATCGGCATCATGGCGTTTTCGGGCATCGGCCTGTCACCGGACGCGACGGGCGAGTTTTTGTTCTCGTTGTTCGCGGTTGTCGGAATATCGCTCCTGCTCAGCTGGGTGCTGGCGGTCACGGTGACGCCGCTGTTCTGTGTCTACCTGATGGACGGGGTCAAACCCATGACCGAAGGGGCCGACCTTTACGCGGGCGGTGTCTATGGCCTTTACCGGCGCATCCTGCGCGGCACATTGCGGTTGCGCTGGCTGGCGCTGATGGCGCTGGTATCGGCGACACTTCTGTCGTTTTGGGGTTTCGGGCAGGTGCGGCAGGCCTTCTTTCCCGATTCAAACACGCCGATGTTCTTTGTGCACTATACGCTGCCGCAGGGCACAGACATCCGCGCCACCGCGCGCGACATGCAGGCGATCGAGGCCGATCTTCTTGCGCGGCCGGGGGTGACAGCAGTCACCGCCTTTGTCGGCGGCGGGGCAAGCCGGTTCATGCTGACCTATGCGCCACCGGACAGCAGTGCGGCCTATGGGCAGTTCATCGTGCGGACCGAAACCATCGCGCAAATCGACCCGCTGATTGCGGCGCTCCGTGAGGAGATACCACAGCAGTTCCCTGCGGCCGCGTTCCGCACACAGCGGCTGGTCTTCGGGCCGGGCGGGGGGGCCAAGATCCGGCTGCGGCTGTCGGGCGCAGACCCCGCGATCCTGCGCAGCCTCGCCAGCGATGTCGAACGGATCTTTGCGCAAAGCGGTGTGCTGATCGACATCCGCAACGACTGGCGCACACAGGAATTGACGCTGGTGCCGCGCGTGGACGAAGACCGCGCGCGTATCGCGGGGCTGACGCGGGGACATGTCGCGCAGGTGCTGGCCTTTGCGACAACCGGCGTGACCGCGACCACGATCCGCGACGGCGATCAGGCGATCCCCGTGCTGCTGCGCCCGCCCCTGCACGAGCGGGCCTCGGCGGGCGGCCTGACCGACCAGCTGATCTGGAGCGAGGCGGCGCAGGCGTTCATTCCGCTCGAGCAAGTCGTGGTCCGGACCGACCTGACCGCGCAAGAGGTGCAGATCCGCCGCCGTGACCGGCTGCGCACGCTGACGGTCGATGCGGACCCCGCAGGCACCCTGACCGCGACCGAAGCACTGGCCGCCGTGCGCGCCGAGGTCGAGGCGATGGAGCTGCCTCCGGGCTACCGGATGGCCTGGGGCGGCGAGGTCGAGGACACCGCCGAAGCCCAAAGCGCGCTGGCCGCATCCCTGCCGCCGGGGGTGCTGGTGATGCTGGTGATCTCGATCCTGCTGTTTGGCAAGCTGCGGCAGCCTGCGATCATGTGGCTGGTGGTGCCGATGGCGGTTTGCGGTGTGGTGGCGGGGCTGCTGCTGACGGGTCTGCCGTTTTCGTTCACAGCGCTGCTGGGGTTGCTGAGCCTGTCGGGGATGCTGATGAAAAACGCCATCGTCCTGCTGGAGGAAATCGACCTGCGCATCGCCGAGGCGGGCGATGGCGGCGACCGGCTGACCAGCCTTGTCGATGCCAGCGTCAGCCGTTTGCGTCCGGTGTTCCTTGCCGCCGCGACGACGATTCTGGGGATGATCCCGCTGCTGTCGGACGCCTTTTTCGCCAGCATGTCGGTGACGATCATGGGCGGGCTGGCCTTTGCCACCGTGCTGACGATGTTCGCCGTACCCGTGCTTTACGCGGTGTTCTTCGGCATCCAGCCGCAGCGCGCCGCCGCAAAACCACCCGCAGAGACCGCCCCGCAGCACCAGTAACCGCCCCCGCGCGCCGCA
The DNA here is from genome assembly GCF_034652275.1 of Yoonia sp. 72. Taxonomy (NCBI): domain Bacteria; kingdom Pseudomonadati; phylum Pseudomonadota; class Alphaproteobacteria; order Rhodobacterales; family Paracoccaceae; genus Yoonia; species Yoonia sp. 72. The sequence goes on from NZ_JAXIWG010000001.1 coordinate 1,120,474, forward strand.
AGGGGCCGGAGTGCTGGGGGAGTGTTGGGCAAGGGGGGAGAGGCGCGGCCCCTTGCTGCCCTCACCCGTAGGGCGGGGTTCATACCGCAAGTGTAGGACGGAGGGAGAATGGAGCGCTAGCAAATTGTTCCCAGAAGGGTGCCAGTTCGGCGCACCTTTGGGTATGTTTGCTGACGGTTCTGAGAATGATCGCCTTACGCTTGCTGCGGTTCGCTGTTTTTCCTTACAAACTTGAATTTAGGACCATCAAACGATTCGATAAGTGCCAAGGTCGCGTCAATACACTTATCAAGTGTAGTTTCGGCTTCACCTATCGATGACAAAAAATCAGAAAAGTTGCGTTCCAAAACATGATAGCGAGCTTGAGCCTCTATCTCTTTACCTTTGACTATTCTAATTTCATCTTCGTCAAGTATGTCTTTTGTGCTGAGTAGATCAACAATCTCTTGACGTCGTTTCTGCAAGTCGTCGAAATGATCCAACAAGTTAGAGGCGTACTGATCAATATTATTGATTGCATTATATAAATCGAACGCCCCACATACCATCAGTGTCACTCTTGTATCTGAAGAAATTGATGGGAACCGCGAGTGACCCGATAACGGTATTATCCCCAAATACCGAAATTTAGTGCCTACTTCATCAGCTCTTTTTAATTGTCTCTGGCAGTGCGCCTTGACCGCAATCAAATACGATAGAATGTTGTGTAAGGTATCAAAAAGACCATAGAGTTGAGCGAGCTCTTTATTTCGTCGATCAGTCTCTCGTTCACGATATCTACTCTCTGCTTCCATTACTTGACCCGCGAGAGATATGCCACCGCCTATGAGTGCGCCAATCATCGCAGCCAAGAGTGAATTGTTTGGCGTAAAAATAGATCCAAAATGCTCTACGGTCAAAAACACTAGAATGGTGCAACATATTCCAAGGGTCGCACCTAAAGCTACATGCCCCCCCTTCAAGATATTCACCCGATCACCCCCATAAACTCCCGCCATTCGCCCTTGCTCATGCCGGAGGTTTCCTGCGTCACCTCTTCACCCTTGAGCATACGTTTCACGCAGTCAATCGCCTTGCCGGAGAGTGTGGCGCCGCCCATCCGGTAATCCTCGAAGGCGCCATAGGCGGCGGGCACCCAGTCGGCGACGACTTTGCAGATTTCCTCGGCATAGACGCGGATTTCGTATTGCGCGTGGCTGTCGGCGCGCAGGCGCAGGAAGTGGAACAGGTTGTGCAGGTCCACTTTCCAGTACCATTGGGTATAGATATTGGCGGGCAGGTTCATCCGTGCCAGTTCGCGGGCAAGCCCCTGCTGGCCTTCGGTGTCGATCATCTCGGCGTAGTGGTCGTAACACCGCGCGGCGTCGTCTTTCAGATAGGCCAGCACACGCGCGGCCTCTTCGCCTGTCAGCGCCTCGCCGCGGCCTTGGTTGTTGATGACCGATTGCGCGGCCAGATGTTCGGGGGCGGGGATATAGAATTCGCGGTCAAGGATCGAATAGCGCGCGGAATATTCGTTCACGTTCGCGGTCCGGTGCCGAATCCACTGGCGGGCGACGAAGACGGGCAGTTTGACGTGCAGCTTGATCTCGCACATCTCGAAGGGGGTCGAATGCCAGTGCCGCATCAGATAGCGGATCAGCCCTTCGTCGTTCTGCACCGATTTGGTGCCTTTGCCATAGCTGACCCGCGCCGCCTGACAGATCGCGGCATCGTCGCCCATATAATCGATCACCCTGATAAAGCCGTGGTCCAGCACCTGATGCGCCTTGTAAAGATGTGCCTCCATCCCCGGTGCGACAGCGCGCAGGGTCGGTTGCGGATTGGCGCGCAAGGTATCGATTTCGGCCTGCTGGTCGGGGGTGATGGGCATCTGCGTCTCCGGTCTGGGGGATTCTGGTTGAGGCACTATAGGCAAAGCAGTGTTGTGGCAAAACCTCCATAGCAGGGAAACAATGCCCGCGGAGGGCGGGTCAGATGTTGACAGGTGATTAACCACGCCGAATAGTCGCCGCAAAGCTGTAACATTGAGGCGTAAATCATGAAGAATATTGCATATGCTGTGGTGGCGATGGCCGCCCTTACTGCTTGTGACGGTGTCGGTGGCGGTGATAGCGGCCCGGGTGGTCCGGGCGGACCGACCGATCCCGGAACGCCGCCGCCAGTGAACGACGTGCCCGCGCAGATCGCAGGGGACCTGAAGGCCGGAACATTCAATCCTGCCGACGGAGGAACGATGATCGTCCGCATCACGCTGGACGCGGACGTGCTGGATGCTGTTTATACCCGAAACTCGGACTATGACGTACCCGGATACCTTGCATTCACGACGCAGGACGACCCGCTGGATCGGTTTTTCACCGCATTCGGGCGTGAATCCAGCGACGGGTCGGTGCAAGCCGTGCTGGCTGCGGATGGCGGCCAGTTCACCAAGTACTTCGGGGGCGCGACCTATCGTCAGACCAGTGCCTACACCGCCCCGTCCGGAGGTTTGGCCAGCTATGCAGGAGACTATGTCGGCACACTGAACGTCGGCACCCGCGAAGGCACATTGCCATCGACAGCGCCGGCGGAACTGCGGCCACTGCGGTCCTTTCGGGTCAGTGGCCAAGTTTTCCTGAACGCCGATTTCACCGACGGTTCGGTCAATGGTGCTGTCTACAATCGCCGCCTTATGGACGACGCTGACGGACCGCTTGGTACGCCGACACCTATTGAGACGATCTTTCTGATCCCCGCCGCGGTTGCCACGAACGGATCTTTCTCTGGCGTCGTGGAAAACATCGCACAGGACTCGCTGGGAAGCTATGCCGGTATCTTTGGTGGAACGAACGCCTCTTCGGTCGCGGGCGGTATCCGCTTGGAAGGCGACTTCCTGACCGATTTCACAAACGAGGAAGAATACGGAATCTTCGTTCTCGACCGGTGCGGGACAACGCCTACGATCTGCCTAGAGGTGGACCAACTGGGTGAGTAAACTAAAATCCTTCGCGCTGGCGGCCTTCCTTCTGGGATCGGCCGCCAGCGCACAGACCACCTTGGACCTGTCGCTCGACGACGCCCGCGCCATTGCGACGCGGGCTCTTTTTTCGGGCGACAGCGCGCTGGCGCTTGATGTGGCACGCGCGATCCTGACACAGGTGCCCGATGACCGCGCGTCGTTGCTGATCGTCGCGGCAGCAGCACCGCAGCAGGGCGACGCCGCCGAAGGCAGGCGTGCGGGCGCGCGGGCCTTTGCGCTGTCTGGCAGCAATATCGAACGCTACGAGGCGGCCCGCCTGACGGCCCTTGCCGCCGCCAATGAAGAACGGTTCACGCTGGCGACCTTCTGGTTGCGCCGTGCGCTGATCGTGGCGCCCAACGACGCTGAACGCGCACAGACGCGGCAAGACGCGCAGTTCCTGCAACAGCGCAACCCGTGGTCGTTCGACGTATCCGCCTCGCTCGTGCCGTCGTCCAACGTGAACGGTGGTGCGGCAAGCGATCTGGCCTCTGCTCCCGGCAACCCGACCGGCTCGCTGTCGGATGACGCACAGGCGCTGGCGGGCTGGCGGGGGTCGATTGACCTTGGCGTGACGTACAGATTGCAGGAGAATCCGACCAGCCGCACGCTGATCGGGGCGCAATACCAGATGACGCGCATCCGCATCACCGATGATGTCGACGTGCCGGACGAGGCGCTTGCGACCGACAACCTCGGGTTCAACCTGCGCCATGACAGGGTGCTGGAAACGGGCAGTATCGGGGCGCAACTGTCCTATGCCATGGTGGACTATCGCGATCTGGACAGTGTGTCGCTGGAAACCGAAGTGCAGAAGTTTGATGTCTGGCGTCTGGGCATCGACCGGCGTGTGCCCGTCGGCGAGAACGCCGAAGTCACCCTGTCCGTCGGGCGCAGCCTGACCAGCTACGAGCTGGCACGGATCGGCGATGTCGTCAGCACAAGCTTGGGGGCATCGCTGGCCTATCGTTTGCCCAGCACCGACCAGATCCGCGCGACGCTCAGCTTTAGCGATAGCGATGGCGACAATCCGAACTACATTTCCACCGACTGGACGGCGCAACTTGCCTATACTTGGGCAGAGCCTGTTGGCCCGATTGCCCTGAGCGTGAGCGGCGGCATCACCAAGGCGGACTATCCCGAATACAGTCTGCTCTTTCCGGTTGACGGTGGCCGTCAGGACACCACGCTGTTCTATGCGGCCAATATCGGCTTTCCTGATGTCAGCTATGCGGGTTTCACCCCCGTCCTGACGATTTCGGGCAGCAATACCGACAGCAATGTCAGCCGCTTTACGCGTGACACGCTGTCGGCGGGGTTCACCATCCGGTCAGAGTTCTGACGCTTACCATGCGGCGCGGATAGACCGCAGGTTTACCGTCGTGCCTTGCTGGCAGAACGACATTTCGGCCACCTCGCCGGTGATGCGCACGCGGTCACCGGCCTGGAAACCGCCCGTCTGGCCGGTGATCGTGTAAAGCCGTCCGTCATCGCCACGCAGCGCGGTGCAGGTGACACCCTCGCGGGTGATCGTGCCTGTCAGGTCGACGGCGGCGGGTGCCGTGCTATCGCGCAACACGATCTGCGAGGCCGAGATCGTGATACCCTGCTGGCAGATCGACGCGGCGGCGCGTGTGCCTGTGACCTCGACCCTGTCGCCGGGGCGCAGCGGACGGGTGGCGCTGCCAGCAAAGGTATAAAGCCGCCCGTCGTCGCCGCGGAAGGCCTGACAGGTGACACCTTCGTTCGTCACCGTGCCTGTCACGCGCAGCACGTCGGGCACGACTGGCGCTACCGGTTGATGCGGACGCACCCCGACCGAGGAGGGCACCCGCAGCACCATGCCCGAAAAGATCAGGTTGGGATCACGCACACCGGGATTTGCGGCGCGCAACTGTGCTGGCGTCACCCCGCAGCGCCGTGCGATGCCGCTGAACGTATCGCCCGGGCGGACCTGCACGGTCGCACCGCAGCGCGAAAACGCACCCTGCCCCCACTGGCTTGGCACAGGTGTCAGTGCAGGAGGGCGGTGGACAGGCGCCACGGGATTGCGCCCCGGCATCCACACAAGCTGCCCCACGAAAAGCCGGTTCGGCTGCGTGATCTCGGGGTTGGCGGCAAGCAGGGCAGGCACGGTCGTGTCGCAGGCGGTGGCCACGCGCAGCAGCGTGTCTCCGGGCGTGATCCTGATCGCATCACCGCAGGCGGGGTTGGTGGCACTGGCCATCGGGGCAAAGGCAAAGACCCCTGCGGCCAAGGTAGCCATCCCCAGTATCTGCGGCAGACGAGGGGCGCACCGCTTGACGAATGCGCTGTTGGAAAAACCGGCTTTGAGCATGATCATTGACCTTCTTGCAGACACCCAGAACGGGATCGCCTGATTGCTGGCAGCGGCGATCCTCTTTGCAGGATGATGCAATGCCAAGGTCACAAGGTCGGGCAATATCAGCCCGTCGCTAGCCGATAACAACCGCCCTAGTCGATCATCTGCGTCGCAAGCCGCGTGTCGAGCAATTCGTCTTCGACCAGCACATAGATTTCGGCGGGCGGTGTGGACAGCCCGTACACCATGACGCCCGGATCGATCCCCATATCGATCAGATAGCGCATGGTTTCCCCCTGCCCCCGCTGGATATTCTCGACCGCGAAGAACACAGGCATATAGCCGGGCGTTTCGTAGTAATGCTGGTGCAGGCCGACCGCGCCTGTGGCTGACACCCGCCGTTCGACACCGCCCGCCAGCATATAGGGACAGGCCGAAAGGCAGGCCATGCCGGGCAGGATCACCGTATTCAGCGCTTGCGCGCGCAGGGCCGCACCGATCTGCAAGGCTGCGTCCACACTGCCGCCGGGGCTGTTGATCGCGACCGTTTCGGGCACGGTATCGAGCGTATCCAGATAAGCGGTGAACCTTTCGGCATCATCGGGTTCTATCGCGCCGTTCATCATCAAGATCGCCCCGATCTCTGGATCGTCGCGCAGGCTGAATTCAAGCCGCAGCGGCAAGTTGTCGGGCAGGCTGATCCGCGGGTCTGCACCGGGGTTTGTAAAGCGCGGCACAGCCTCGCGCGGGTCATAGCGGCGGGTCTGGTCGCCGGGGGCGACGGGGCCGGTCGGCACGGGCGGGTTGCCTGCAAGATCGAACTGCCAGCGCGTACCCAGATCGCTGGCGATCAGGAAACCGGCAATGACGATCTGCAGGATGAAGACCAGCTTTACCCCCCGTCCGATCGTGAACCCGCCTTCTTTTTGCAGCGCGGGTTCGGTCATTCGGCCGCCGTCTTGTGCGGTTTCAGGACCGGTGGCTCATCGCGCACGCGCCGCAACATTTCGGCATCGGCATCGCCCATCGACGCCTCGACATCCTTCATCGCGCTGATCGCGGCTTTCAGGTCGGCCAAGGTCAGCGTTTCCTCGATGCTCAGCCCGTCGCGACCGTTGCGGATTGCCGCTTGGGTGATGGCAAGAATAAAGACCAGCACACCCGGCAAGAGGTCAATGGCAATGGCCCCCGCCCAAGAAGGCGCGAAATTGCCCGCATAGCGGATCACGGCATCGGCGCGCGAAATCGGGTTGTAGGCCGTTTCCTGCGGCGGCTCCAGCGCCAGCACCTCGGCGGCGGCCTGCCCCAATGTCTGGCTGCGTTGGTCGAGCGCGTCAAGCACCGACCCGATGGTCGAGCTTTGGGCGTCGCGGATCGTGGCGGTCCGTCCGTCAAGTTCGGGCAGCACGACAGATGCAGGCAGATCAGCCGCCGCACGCGCCACAAGCAAAGCCACCGAATACTGGTTGAGGTTGGAAATCACCCCCGCCAGCCGCACGCTTTCCTCGGAAAACGCGACCGATCGCTGATCGACTGGCCCCGGCGCAACCGTCAGGCTGCGCATCCGGCCAAGCATGGCGTTGCCCTGTTCATAGGCCGCTTCGATCAGCGGTTGCTGTTCACCAATCTGGGTCTCGAGGCTTTGCAGTTCCTCGGTCTTCTGGCGCAGGACGCGGTAGACCGCCCCCTCGCCCGCCGTGCCCGACAATTCGCCGGACCTTTCCTGTTCGGCCAGCGCCTCGAACGCCTCGCGCGCGCGGCGGACCTCCTGACGCAGGGCTTGGGCGGACAATGCGATGTTATGCGCCTGTTCCAGTGAGGTCTGGTAGTCGCGCACCGTGGTGTCCAGATGCTGTTCCACGGCCGCTGATCCTGCAAGGGCGGCTGCGTTCAGCCAGCTTGACATCGCGATGATCGCAAGGCTGCCCACGATCATCATCACCGTCAGCCCGATATAGCCCGCCGCGTTGCGCATCGCGGGCAAAAGCCGCAGCATGTAGCTCCAGAACACGAATATCCCGACCGAGACGGCGACTGAATAGGCAACGGCCGCGAAAAAGCTCATCGCGCCGGTGTCCTCCAGCAGCGAGGACACACCAAGATAGGTATAAATGCCCGAGGCGATGGCAAGGATGCCCAAAGCTGCCGGCGTGAACGTATCCAGCCAGAGAATATGCGCCTCAAGCTCCTTGGCGGTGCGCAATCCTTTAGTTTCAGCCGCAGTCAGGCGCCGGTTCTGGTCTGTCATGCATCGCTCCTCTTGCGGTCGTGTTGGTATCATTAACCAAGTCCGGCCGGTCTTCCTATCCTGATCCGTTCAATTCCGCGGCACGGCATGGCCGGTCCAAAACCACGCGACAAACGTTGCCGCCTGCATTAGCCTTGCTACGGCGGGACCCAAGGCGGAACAGGCAGATGCAAAATGACCCCACCACCATCCCCGACCAGATGCTGGCGATCGTCACCACGGGAACCGGCGGATATGAGACACTTGCCTACAAACACGTTCCGACGCCGGTTCCGGGGCCGGAGGACGTGCTGGTCAGGGTGCGTGCAGCGGGCGTGAACACCACAGACATCAACACGCGGCTTGGTTGGTATGCCGCGTCCGTCGATCAGGCAACCTCCGAGACGCGCGCCAAAGATGGGCAAAACGGCGGCTGGAAGAACGCCACACCCTTTCCGCTGATCCAAGGCGCGGATTGCTGCGGCGAGGTCGTCGCGGGTGACGCCGCACTGATCGGGCAGCGCGTTCTTGTCAGGCCCTGCATGCGCGAAAACGGCTTTGACCGCATGGACACGGTCTGGCTTGGCACGGATTTTGACGGCGCCTTCGCGCAATATGTGAAGGTGCCGCAAACCGAGGTCTTTGCGGTCCAAACTGACTGGAGCGATGCCGAACTTGCCACAATCCCCTGCGCCTATGGCACGGCCGAGAACATGATCCACCGCGCTTGTGTCACTGCGGGGATGCGGGTTCTGGTGCCGGGCGCGTCAGGGGGCGTGGGATCGGCGCTGGTCCAGCTGCTCAAGCGGCGGCGGGCGGAGGTCATCGCGGTGACAGGTGCGGCCAAGATCGACGCTGTTCGCAGCCTAGGCGCAGACCGCGTACTGACGCGCGACACGGACCTGTTGGCATCGCTTGGCGCTGAAGCGATCGACGTTGTGATCGACAATGTGGGCGGCGCAGACTTTGGCACGATGCTGCAACTTTTGCGACGCGGAGGGCGCTATGTGACCTCGGGGGCCATCGCAGGGCCGATTGTGCGCCTTGATCTACGGGTCATGTATCTGAAAGACATCACGCTAATCGGCTGCACGGCGTGGGACGCGCCGGTTTTTCCCGACCTGATTTCCTATATCGAACGGGGCGAAATCCGCCCCTTGCTGGCCGCCACCTATCCGCTGCACCGCATCGCGGATGCGCAAAAGGCCTTTCTGGAAAAGCGGCATGTCGGAAAGATCGTACTCGTCCAGCCGTGACGCACATCCTGGCTGGCAGGCATCATCCACGCTATGACTGAACCCGCTTTCAATCGGCAAAGCGGCTTGTGTGCATGGCATTTCGATGGTCTTTCTGGGGCGCGGTTGCTTGGGGCTGGGACGGGAAAGGTATGATTTTATCAGCAGAACGACAGCGCCGGGCGCGCATGTTCGGGATGCCCTCTGCGGTGGGGCTTCTGGTGGCCGCCACGCTGTTTGGCCTGTCGGTCAGTCCTTCGATGGTGCCGCGCGGACCTGAATTGCAAGGGGTGCTGGGCGGCGTTGTCGCAGCCATCGGGTATTGCCTGTGGTGGGCGGCATCCAGCATCGCGGCCTGGCTGGGCCTGTCCTTGCGCGCTCCCCTGCCGCGCTGGGGGCATTGGTTGATCGTCTTTGCAGCCGTGCTTGTCACCGCCATCTGCGCGGTCAAGGCCGTCGACTGGCAAAGCTCGATCCATAGGGCTTGGGGCCTGCCTCCCATCGAGGCCTCTGCCCCCTTGCGGATCATCCTGATTGCAGCTGCGATTTTTGTGTTCTTCCTCTTTGCCGGACGTCTGTTCGCGGGCGTCGCGGCACTTTTGCAGCGCCGCAGCCAGCGGGTTCTTCCGCCGCGCGTGGCCCGCGGCTTGGGTGTCGGCGCGGCCATCCTTCTGTTTGCGGCATTTATCGACGGCGTCGCCTTGCGCGGCGTGCTGCGGGTGATCGACAACGGCGCGCGTCTTGCGGATGCCGTTATTCCGCCAGATGCGGGTCCTCCAGCATCAGCCTTTGTCAGCGGTGGTCCGGCCTCATCGCTGGACTGGCAGGATCTGGGCCGATGGGGCCGGAGTTTCGTGGCGTCGGGGCCAGCCGCGGACGAGATTGCTGCCTTCTGGGGCAGTCCTGCACTGGACCCGATCCGCATCTATGTCGGGCTGAACGCGGCCGACACGCCCGAGGCGCGCGCGCTGCTGGCATTCGACGAACTGCGCAGACTTGGCGGGTTTGACCGGTCCGTACTGGTGATCGCGATGCCGACGGGGTCAGGCTGGCTTGATCCGGGCGGCATGGACACGCTGGATTACATCACGCGCGGCGATGTCGCGACCGTTTCCGTGCAGTATTCCTATCTGCCAAGCCCCGTGTCCGTCGTGGTCGATCCGGCACAAGGTGTCGCCGAGGCGCAAGCCCTCTTCGACCTTGTCTATCGCCACTGGACCGGCTTGCCGCCCCGAACGCGGCCACGGCTTTATCTGCACGGGCTGAGCCTTGGGGCGTTTTTATCGCAGGAAACCGTGCCGCTGCTGGACCTTTATGCCGACCCGATTGCGGGGGCGCTCTGGACCGGGTCCCCTTATCTGAGCGAGCTGTGGCAGATGGTGCAGGCGCGGCGCAATGCGGGCAGTCCCGCCTGGCGGCCCCGCTTTGGGAACGGGTCCCTGATCCGCACGATGAACCAGACCGGCGGGCTTGACAGCTTTGATGCCGGTTGGGGGCCGATGCGGTTCGTGTTTTTGCAATACGGCAGCGACCCGATCGTCTTTTTCGACTGGTCACTGGCATGGAACCGGCCTGACTGGCTGGCCGAGGACCGCGCGCCGGACCTGTCCCCACAGATGCAATGGATACCACTGGTGACGTTGTTTCAGGTCGGGATGGATATGGCCGTGGCATTGGGCACGCTGGGCTACGGGCACGATTATGTGGCGCGCCACTATATTCACGCTTGGGCCGAAACGCTTGCGCCGGACGGCTGGACGCAGGCCGACGAAGACCGCCTGATCGCGCATCTGTCCGCGCTGGTGCCGCGCTAGGATACCACCGGTCTTGGCGCGGCTCAGGTGTGGCTAGTCGTCGAGCTCCGGATGCTTGCCTGTCTTGCGCAGCAAGATCGCTTTCATCTTTCTTACAATCCAGAACGGGTCAGGCATGACCGCCAGAATGACAACCACTGCGATCAGCAGCATCGTTACCAGACCGACCGGCACCATCAGCACCACAAGCGTTCCGACGAAAACAACAACAAACCGCAGCGCGTAAGTGAAGACGAAAAAGTTCATGTCGCTTATTCAACCGCGTTCTTGTTCGGATTGCGGCGGTGATGCTGCAATCCCGTGAATTTTAAGAACGGATCGTGATGCCACTTTATTCCCGACAAAGTGCAAAGCAGGTGAAATAAGCCCCGTTCAACGCAGGCGATATCGTCCGACGCCCCCCCGTCGGTCGTGCGCCAGTCAACCATTGGGATGAATGCGGGCAATTAGACAGTCAGGACGATGGCAAAAGGCAGCACAGGCTGTCATCGCGTGCATTCATTTACAACCATGGATGGACGAACCTATGTCGAAGACGTCAAACAAGCTTATTTCATCGGCCGTGATGGCAGTGGTCTTGGCCGCTTCCGGTGCGGTGATCGTGACACCGCTTGCAAGCAGCGCAGCCTATGCGCAGGGCAATTCCGCTGGCAGGGGAAATTCCGATGAACGTGGTCGTGGCAACGACCGTGAAAGCAGGGCCGACGTGCGATCGGACGCGTCCGGCGCGTCCGAGACACGCGGACGCGGCGCGCTGGCATCCGAACTGAAAGGTTTTAACGCAGCCCATGCGAGCCCGCAGGCACTGGCCAATGCGTCGCCCGACAGCATGCCCGGACGCCTCGCCGCGTTCAGGAACGAGTATGGTGTGGTCTATGATGCGACTGTCGCACTCAACGATGCGACCAAAGCCGTCGAAGACTATCCTGCGTTTTCTTCGGACTTAGAAGAAGGCTCGGACGAATACCTTGCGGCATTGGCGCAATATGAATTGGACTTAGGCGTCTTGCAGACAGCCGTCAGCGACGCGGAACGCGCATTGATCGATGCAAGCGTAGACTACACGGCGGCGTATGCGGCCTTGACGGATGGCGTGCAGCTTTCGGCTGAAGCGCAAGACGAGCTGTTGCGCCTGCTGGGTCTGCGTTGACCGGACGCGGGCCGGTGTTCCCGGCCCGCACCACCCCGCGCCGACCGTCAAGGTCGGGCGAAACGGCCGCGCGAATCTTTCAACCTTTCGGATGAGACAGGTGGTTTCAGCCGGTGGTTTGATTGCACCCACCGACGTCCGATGCGAAACCGCGCTTAGCCGACCCGCTAACGGTTCATGCAGTTTCGTTGCGCAAGCCAGACAGAGGAACAATCCAGTTTGAAAACCTTGTTCACTTTGACGGTCTGCGCCGCGGCTGCATGGACCACACCGGTTGTGGCACATTCAGTGAACGATCCCGCAAACGATGCCGGTTTCGCGGTGGTGCAGGCCCGCACACTGGACGACTTGTTGATTCAACTCCAGTCGGCAGGCTTTTCCATCGATGACATATCCCGCACTTTTCTGGGCAGGATCCGCGTTGTTGCAAGCAATGACACCACAATCCGAGAAGTCGTGATGAGCCGCACAACCGGTGAAATCTTTTCGGATATCAGCCGATCGCGCGCCCCCGGCCCCGCGCAAGCCGGCCAAGTGCTGCCAGACAACAGCGATGCGCGCGAGAACAGCAGCGCGGGCGGCGGTTCCCGTGAGACGGGTTCGGCTGCCAGCGGGGGCCGGTCCGACGGCAATGGCCGTTCCGACAACGCCTCCGGCAGATCCAATTCCGCAAGCGGAGCGCGCGACAACGGTGGTGCGGGCCGATCAAACAGGCCAGACTGAACGAAACGTCTGCGCAGGCCGTGACTTGGCGCGCGCCCAGATTCGGCTGACTGGACTGAAAAATGCTCAATCCCCGTATATTCACCAAATATACCGTCCTTCGCTTGGTGATCCTGGTTGTTCTGCAAAGTCTTTGTGCTGCATTCTTTGTCGTTGAGCTGCTGACAGAGGTGCTGGGCCTGCGGCATTGGGCCGTCAGCTGGGCGACGCGTGAATTTCTTCAAATCGGCGCAAGTGTCGGACTAGTGCTTGGCGCAGTCGCCTCGATCACATTGCTGCGCCAGACCCTGCGCCGTGTCGACACTGTGGAACAGCAGGTCAAGGTGGCATCAGGCCAGTTCGTCGATGTCCTGCAGGACCAGTTCGACGCCTGGGACCTGAGCCCGGCCGAACGCGAAGTGGCGCTGTTCGCGGTCAGAGGCTATTCGAACGCCGAAATCGCCAAGGCCCGCGGCAAGAGCGAGGCGACGATCAAATCGCAGCTAAACGCGATCTTTCGCAAGGCGGATGTTCCGGGCCGCACGGCGCTTGTTTGCCATTTCATCGATGTTGTGCTTGAAAACATGCCTGATCAAGCGCCAAAAGGCGGACCTGACGAAGACCACGTCGGGCAATAGAGCCAAGTCACACATAGCGGCATCCCGCGCGCCATCGCCAGTCACCGCGCGGTTGAGCGTGCAGATGTGGTTGCCTGTCGAGACGCGAAGATGGGACGGTTTGATCTTCATCTTGCACCGCCAGTTGCGGTATGGTTTGCCACCATCACATACCGCCTGCATGCAAGATATGCGCCACCCTCGAAGCCTGCCGGAAAGCGCATCAGCTTCTCTCGCACGTCGTTGTGCAGGGCCCCAGATGGGGCTGGTGTCGTGGCCGAAATCCGCATCCAAAGGGTCGCCGCGCCCTCCCATATCTCGACCATTTCGACCGTCGAAGGCTCGGTAAGCCGGACATCGCCGTCGATATTCGCGTCCAACTCTTGCCTGATCCGGCGGGGATATTGGCTGCTTTTTGTTTTTGCCTGCAGCGGCAGGCCACTGGTGCACGGTATCGAGGTTTCGGGGCTGCGCGCACTACCGCTTGGCTTGCTGCGCCAAGACTGGATACAACCCTTGCGGTTTCATGCGGATTAACGATACTCGTTTTGCATGCGTTCAGTTTATTTTCACAAATGGCTGCGCAAGGTCATTTGCAGTCATACCAAAGGATAAACGAAAAGAGTGACGATTTCATCGGTAAGAATGAAACGCCGAAGCCGGCTGTTTGAGCCGCGCCTGCGCGTAGCACAGGCAGTGCAGGCGGGCGGTGCGGTGCTGGCCATCTGGGCGATAGCTGCGGGCGTTCCTGCGATCTGGTGGCTTTTTGCCCTGACGGTTTATTTTTTGACTTCCTGCCTTGGCATGGCGGTGGGTGTGCACCGCGGTATCTGCCACCGCGCCTTCACGATGAACCGGACGGTGGAACGCCTGTTTTCGGTTTTTGCCGCGATCGGCATGACCGGTAGCCCGCTTGGCTGGGTCGGCAGCCATCGCACGCATCATGCCCATTCCGACACCGATCGCGATCCGCATGCGCCGCATTATCACGGTTGGAAACTGCTGTGGACAGGGCCAGAGCCGGAGGTCGAAGGGTGGCGCATTCGTGATATCCTGCGCGATCCCTTCCAAAGAGCCTTGCACCGCTATTATCTGCTGGTCGTGGGGCTGTGGGCTTTGGTTTTACTTTTGATCGACCCGTTGGCGTTTGTCTTTGGCTTTGTGATTCCGGCCAGTTTGCAAATCACAGTCACCAATCTTTCGACAATTCTGGCGCATGGCCACGGTTACCGTAATTTCGACACACGCGACGATTCCACAAACAACGTCCTGATCGCGATGCTGACCTGGGGCGAAGGATGGCACAACAACCATCATGCCCGCCCGCGCCACTGGTCCATGTCGAAAAAATGGTGGGAAATTGATGTCGCCGGGCTGTGCATCCGCGCCCTGACCGCAGTGGGCTTGATCAGCCGAGCGAGTTTCAACGAACCTATCTGATGTTGGGCTTTGCTGGATCGTGGCGTGGTCCTGTGCGCCGCGCCATTGCGTTACAGGGTCGCGGCGTCGGGTGTCGGACGGGCAGGAGAGTTCGATGATCCAACGCAACATTGCCCTGGACCATGTGTCGGGCTGGACTGCGCAGGCTTTGATCAAGACGGCACTGGCGATGCCCTATCGACAGCGCGTGCGGTTCTTCGGCCGGATCATGTCCTGGCCGGTTGGTCCGCTTGCCGGTTACGAAAAGCGGATCCGCGAAAACCTTGCCCTCGTAATGCCCGACATCACCGAAACAAAAGTGCCGCAACTCTGCCGAGGCGTGCTGGACAACATCGGGCGCACCTTCATCGAAAACTATTCCCATAAGGAGTTCTTCCCGCTTTGCGCAGCCCTGCCGCTCGCTGGTCCGGGCTGGGACGCCATCGTCGCGGCCAAGCAGGCTGGACGGCCCGTTGTCTATTTCACGGGTCATTTCGGCAATTACCAGGCCGCGCGCGTGGCCTTGCGCGCCCGAGGCTACCTGATGGGGGTCAACTACCGCCCCTTTCACAATCCACATCACGAGCGGCAACACCGTGCCGCACTGGACGCGCTTGGCCCGACGTTTTCAACCGGGCGGACAGGCACGGCCGACATGGTCCGGTATCTGCAAGATGGCAACAGCATTGCCCTTATGGCAGATCAGCATGTCGAAACCGGAGAAAGGCTCCGCTTTTTTGGGCGACCCGCAGCGACATCGACAGCTGTTGCACGCCTCGCGCTGCGGTACGATGCGCCATTGGTGCCGGTCTATGGCGTAAGGCGGCCCGACGGTCTCAGCTTCGATCTGGTTTTCGAAGCCCCGGTGCCTATCGATGAACCCGATGTGATGACACAGGCGCTCAACGATAGTCTCGAAGCGATGATCCGGCGGCATCCCGAGCAATGGATGTGGACACACCGACGCTGGAAACTTGTTTGAGCCGCTGATTGACGGACATGACGGCCCAGCGGCTGTCCATGACGCATGAGGGTCACAGTCGTGTCGCATAATCGGCCAAGTGTCTCGCAATATTGTTGCAATACCGGATGTCGACAATCAGCATCGGCTTGACCACTTACAGGCATCGGCCTAAAGCGTAAATTATGGTGAGGAAACAATGATGAAGCCGATTTGGACGCTCGCTTTTGCATATGCATGGCTTCTTGGGACACCTGCGCATGCCTAATTGGACCCGGTAACGGGAAGCTTTCTTCTACAGGCCATCGTTGGTGGCGTCGCGTCGGCCATGATCGCGATCCGCCGCGTCCGCGAAAAGATTATTTCCCTGGTCGGTATTCGGAAGATCGGTGATGAAGAGACAAAAGTGTCAGAGGACCGTCCGAACGTATGAATGGCCCTGTCAGGGATACGGGTTCGTTCCGTGACCCTTCCGGATATGTCTTTACCGAGGGCGATCGCGTTCTGAGGGCAGTGATGCCAGCAGGTGCCGCATGCTTTCTGGCCGCACATGACACTGGCGTGCTGCATGCTTTGGAAGCGAAGGGTCTTTTGATCTCTTCAAAAAAGATCGATGCCGACGACGCGATGCTTGCAAGATGTACCGGCGCAAGAGGCGATGCCGCGGTCGCTCTTTTTGAACACCCCAGAATTCCTTTTCTGACCTATCCTTATGAGTGGTGCTTTGCGCAACTCAAGGATGCTGCAATCGCGCATCTCAATTTGCAACTACTTGCACTGGAACATGGCTACGAACTCTCGGACGCAACCGCCTATAACATGCAGTTTGTCGATGGTCGTCCGATACACATCGACCCGATGTCGGTCAGACCATATGTCGAAGGCGCCCATTGGGCAGGGTATAACCAGTTCTGTCGGCAATTCCTGCTGCCGCTTCTCATCGAGGCCTGGGCCGGGCTTTCATTTCAGGCGCTCTATCGGGGGTCGATCAACGGCATTTCGTTCGATGATGCTCTGGCCATCCTGCCACGGCGAAAGCTGTTCTCGTCCGTGAGCGGCTTTATGCATGTCTATCTGCACGGTCGCGCTGTCGCGGCAAGGTCGTCGGCTTCAAAGCTGGACAAGGCTCCGGTAAAGAAGCTGCCCAAGACCCAGTACGTCGCGATCCTTGCGCAGCTCAAGGATTTTGTCGGAACGCTTGAGACCAGAAAGCGGCTCGCCAGCTATTGGAAAACTTACGCCGAAATCAACAGCTACTCGGACCAGATGCGCGAACGCAAGCTGGCGTTTGTGCAGGATTGGGCGTCACAAGAGAAACCATCGCTCATCTGGGATATCGGCGGAAATACCGGTGACTTCTCGCTGGCTGCCATCAAGGGCGGGGCCAGTGCGGCGGTCATTCTGGACGGTGATATCGACTCGATCGAGCGTGCGTATCGGCTGCGCGCCAAAAAGGGTGCGCCTTTGCTTCCGGTTCTGATGAACATCTCCGATCCCACGCCCAACCTTGGCTGGCGTCAGTCAGAACGCAAGGGGTTGAACGAACGGGCACCTGCGGACGGGCTGATCGCTTTGGCCATTATCCATCACATGTGCATCGGCACGAACCTTCCTTTGGCGGAAGCTATCCGGTGGTTGTTGCAACTTGCCCCAGTGGGCATCGTGGAATTCGTGCCGAAGGACGACCCGATGGTGCGACAACTGCTGGCCGTCAGAGAAGATGTTTTCGACGACTACAGAGAAGACGTGTTTCTCGCCACCATCGCGGAGACACATGAAATCACGAAGCAGCACAGGTTTGCTGAAAACAACAGATTGCTTGTTTCGTACAGGCGCAGACAATGACGCCGACGCGTTTGCGGATACTGGCCTTTTGCGGTGTCTTGATCGCGATCTTTCTTCCGCACCTGACGGATTTCAACTATGGTTTCGGCTCTTATGAAATGGTTGCCATCACCATCGGCTGCCTGATCACGGGCAGCATTCTGGGGGCGGCTTTTCGCAATCAGCTCTTGTTCGGGTTCGCGCTCGGATATCTCGTCTACTTCTTCATCGACAGTTACTTCCTTGAACCTCAATGGGGTCTCGCATGTCTTGTGGTCACATTCTTGCTGACCCCTGTTCTGGTCAGACAGATGCCCTACGGTGTCCCGCTGGCCGTTTCTGTTTTTGGTTTTGTCTTCGGTTTTCCATCATTTTTCGCCACAAGCGATCCGATGCTGGTCACCAGAGCCGCCGCCGTCGAAGTAGCCGCGACCGACAGACCGGATTTCGCCTATCTGCATATCATCCTTGACGAACAGCTATCGCCGATCGTTGATCACCCCACGATGCCGCGCGTCGCAGGTCGCGAAGAGGTCATTGATACTTATCTCGATCACGGCTTTCTTCTCTACGGCCGTGCGGATTCCGAGGCGCAACAGACATTCGAGGCTGTCTCTTCCATTTTCGGCCTGACCGCAGACATCACCAACTATGTCGAGCAGCCAGAGCCGGACCCCTATTTCTATCACGTTGCGGACAATCGGCTTGTTCAGCGGCTCTTGGACTCGGGCTTTGCGCCCACAGTCATCGGCTCGGACTATCTGCGCCTTTGTGGTGATGATCCCCGCGTGACCTGCCATAGATATACCATGCAAGACATGATGAGCGGGGCAGCACTTCTGGGATGGCAACCTCTCAAGCGACTGCAATACGCTTTGATCACTATCGACAATGATTTCAAATGGGGCAGTCGCCGTGTGTTGGGCTATCGCGGTTACGCGTTTCATCTGGCAAGGTTGGCGGGCTGGCGGGACGAGCCACATCAGCCGATCATGCCGCCTTTGACAAACTTGACGATCCTTGAAGATCTTTCGACGTCAGTCGCCGACCTCGCACCGGGCGACGCGCTTATCGCGCATCTTCTTGTACCTCATCGCCCGTTCCTTTTTGACCGGGACTGCAATTTCAAAGAGATTGCGGACTGGAGATACCCTTTGTATCCCGAAAGGACCGAGATTGACGCATCGGCCTATGAAGCGTTCTGGGATCAGTCCATTTGCACCCACCGCCGGCTGGCAGACCTGTTTCAGGCGATTGAAGGTCGCAGTGATCTGGTCGTGATCGTCCACGGCGACCACGGTTCGCGCATTCTGAGCGGGACATCGTTGAGTACCCATGTTGACAGCAGGGCTACTTTCCTTGCTGTCAGGGCACCCGGTTTTGCGCCGGGCCTCGAATCTTCGACCGTACCGCTGCAGGCCACTTTCGCTGAAATCTTCCAGTCAGTTTTTCCGCCGGTCCAAGGTAACTGATGCTGTGGCGCACTTTGCGGGCAGTGCAGGCAACGAGGCCCATAGCGAAACGGCCGGCAGTTCAGGCGATGACCCATGTCAAAATCCGAACTGCACGCCGATATAGCCAGATACAGCGCTTTGCCCAGCGATGTTCCCGTCGTTCTGGCTGTGCATCACCCCAAGGCTGAGGTTGCCGGCCTTCGACACAGGCACCTGATATGCGAACCCCAGATCCAGCTGACGTTCGACCGGCGCAAGACCGATATCATGGCGGGCAAAGCGGACGTCGCCCGACGTCATTTGCACTGGTAGGTCCATACTTGCCGAACCACGGGTCACCGCGACGGGCTGGCGAACGAACATGGTCAGCACGTCGCCGGCGGAGCCAATATCCGCGCGCGCAAGCGACACGCCGACACGGTCATAGACCAGCGGGCTGACATCGCCCAGAAGTCCCCTGCCCTGACCCGTCGCAACACCTATTTCGGCAGTCATCCGCAAGGCAGTCCGCGACGATAGTTGCGTCGCCATATCGATATGCAGCGCATGCGACACAGAGCTGACATCACCGGCGCTTTGCGGCATCGTGATGCCCAGCATTGTTCCGTCGGCGTGCAGCGTCGTAAAGCCGACTTGCCCCTGTGCCTGACCCAGATCGAAGCTCCGGTGCACTGCGAGCCCGGTCGTCGCCTCTCCGGTCAGGAGGGCAACGCCAAGGTCGTCACCCGGCGCGGTCAGCGCGATAGCCTCACCGCCCTGCAGATCGGTGCCGGATGCGTCGTGCCAGCCGGTTTGCAAGCGCGCCGGATCGCCGCCGCTGCGCACCGCCGCATGCATATTGCGTCGGGCGGCCCCCATGTCGGTCTGCAAGGCGGCCGTCAGCGCCATCGCCGCAGGATCGGCGCGGGTCTGTGTACCTGCCAGCACATCACCCGAAACCGCAAAACTGCCATGAAGCTGGTCCGTCGTTACGATATCCAACGCCGCCAATGACCGGGTCAGGCTGTCGCCGACAGCGGGGCCTGCCAAGATCGCAGCCATGCCCAGATCGACCGTCCCACCATCCGCCATCGGGACCACCGGTTGCCCGATCGGCAGCAAGGCCGCGCGCAGGTCCAGAAAGCCGTGCCCGAATTCGGCGTTATAGCCATGCGTGATCCCCGGCGCGAATTCGAGCACTGCATCATGTTCGAAAAACCGGTTGTCTGCCGTGGCCAGAAGCCTGTCACGCAGCTGTGCGGCCGTCAGGTCGGGGAACGCTTCGGCCAGCAGTGCGACCGATCCGGCGACTTGAGGTGCCGCAAACGACGCGCCAACGCCGATTTCATAGCTGTCGTCCGCGGCCTGCGTCGCGACCTTGATCTGCCCGTTTGCCGCCATGCAGAAACGTGCGGTTTCAAGGCAGGCGGTCGAGATGCGCACAGCGCTCTGGATGCCGTCGTCGTTGAATAAGGGGATCGCGTTGATGACGCTGATCCAGTTTGCTTCCAGATCGGGGGCACCTAACGGCAACGCCGCCATCACGCTCGCGCTGGATGCCGCATAGTCGTTTTGCAATGCGAACACGATCACGCCACCGGCCGCGAATGTCCGCAAGCCATCAATATAGGAACGTGTTGCGCGCACAAAGTCGGTGACATTAACGTTCTGCACCGTGCCCCCCGACAACCCCCAGGAATTGTTCGATACGATCGCGCCATGTGCAGCCGCATCGCGCATATGATTTCCAAGGGTGGTCCAGCTAACGGGCGCACCAAAGTTCAGGTGCCCCAGATGAAGGTCAGCCCCGGGCGCAAAGCCGATCGTGCCGCCATTTGCCCCGTTGCCAGCCATGACCGACGCGACCGCTGTCCCGTGAAAGTCGCCTGCCGCTGGCGGTCGGCCGGATATGTGGATCGTCTTGCCAGTGAACTGGTCATGCGACAACCGCACGCCACTGTCGATCAGCGACACGACCTGACCCGCCCCCGTCAAGCCTGTGGACAACGCATAATCCAGCCGCGCCGCGGTCAAAGGATGTGACCGGACCACCCGGCCAAACCCCTGGTAGTCAGGATGCTGGTCGATCCACAGCGTAAAGCGAAAGCCGTTGGCCAGAAATCCCGGCAAGCTGCGTATGCGCTGCACCTCTGTCGCCGAAAACGAGGTCACGAAGTGGCGGTTCCACGGATGGCCCACGTCATCCGTTTCGTCAGTTGCATCGCGGACAGGTGGATCAGGCACGACGATCGTGACCGGTTCGGCATCGTCGCTTGTGGGGATGCAAGCCCCAAGTACAATAGCAAAAACAAGGCAGATTAGCTTCTTCATATGTCAGGCCCCCCATGACAGTCTTTCGCCATGAGTCCCGCCTGCCCGTTAATAAATCCCTGAGCGCCCCAATCTGATTGCCTAAAATGAGAGATGTTCGGCGGTTCCCTTTTGCGCCAACGGGGCAGCGGTCGTATGGGTTGAATCTTATTGCGAACGCTTCTCATTTGCATGTATAGGAGGGCATCCATCCCTCGAATCGAAGGAAATCACATGCCCGCGACCCAAAAACCGACCCGACTTTTCGCTGCGATTGCCGCCCTTGCCCCCCTGCCCGCTATGGCGCAGGACGCTCCGTTGAATGTGCTGACCACGGTAACCATGATCTCGGATGTTGCCGCGAATGTTGCAGGCACCTGCACCGAGGTGACATCGCTCTTGGGTGCGGGCAGCGATCCGCATCTGTATCGCCCGACGGCGGCGGATGTCCAAAAGCTCGCGGGGGCCGACCTGATCCTTTATGTCGATCCCGCTCTGGAAGCGCGGCTGGCGGAGGTGCTGGCAGGCTTCACTGACCGGACCCCGACAGTCGGCGTCGCCCGCGCCAGTTTTGACGACACCACGCTGATCGGCGACCCCGAAGACGCCACACAGATCGACCCGCATCTGTGGATGGATGTCAGCCTTTGGGCGCAGATCGCGCCCGTGATCGCCGATGCCATCGCCGCCCAGCGCCCCGATTGCGCAGATGATCTGGCTGCCAATGTCGCAGCCTACACCACCCAGCTCGACGCCCTGCACGCTTGGGTGACAGCGGCGATTGGATCCATCCCAGAGGATCAGCGCCTGCTGGTCACGGCGCATGACGCCTTTGAATACTTCGCCGCCGGATACGGCATGGAAGCCTCCGAGGCTATCGAAGGCATCAGCACCGAATCCGAGGCCAGCATCGGCGATATCCGCGATGTGGCGGCCTTTGTCGTCGATAGCGGCGTGCCTGCGGTCTTCGTCGAAACCACGATCAACCCCCGCACCATCGAGGCGCTGGTGGCCGAGGTGCAAAGCCAGGGCCATGACGTCGTCATCGGCGGCGAGCTTTTTTCGGATGCGATGGGTGATGACGGAACCCCCGAAGGCACCTATATCGGAATGATCCGCGCCAATACGGTGACCGTGACCGAAGCGCTTGGCGGCACCCTGCCCGACTGGCCCGAGGCCTTGGCAGGCTGGGCGCAGGACTGGAACATCGGCGGCTGACCGATCGGTCGCAAAACCCCGCAGGATGGCGCGCGCGGGCAGACCCGGGCGCCGTTCGTACTGGAGAGATGATGATGCGTGACGACACCCTGCACGAGCCCGATCAGGCGCTCCATGTCGAGGATCTGACCGTCACTTACGGCGCGAACCCGGTGTTGTGGGACATCGACCTTGATATCCCCCCCGGTGTGATGTGCGCCATTGTCGGCCCGAACGGCGCGGGCAAATCCACGCTGATCAAGGCGGCGCTTGGCCTTGTGCGCCCCGTCGCGGGGCATGTGCGGTTTCTGGGTCGCCCCATCGGGCAGATGCGTGGGCAGATCGGCTATGTCCCGCAGCGCCACAGCGTCGATTGGGATTTCCCCACAACCGCGCGCGATGTGGTGGAAATGGGTCTTTACCGCGACCTTGGCTGGCTGCGCCGTCCGGGCAAGGCGGAACATGTACGTGCTTTGGCGGCACTGGCCGAGGTCGGGATGCAGGATTACGCCGACCGCCAGATCAGCCAGTTGTCGGGCGGCCAGCAACAGCGCGTCTTTATCGCCCGCGCTCTGGTGCAGGATGCGCCGATCCTGATCCTTGACGAACCGATGGCGGGCGTCGATGCCAGCACCGAGGCGATCATCATCGCCCTGCTGAAGAAACTCCGCGATGCGGGGCGTACGGTCATCGTCGTGCATCACGACCTGACCACGGTGCAAAGCTACTTCGACTGGCTGGTGATGCTGAACGTGCGCATCATCGCGCAAGGCCCCGTCGCGCAGACCTATTCGGCCGAAAACCTGCGCGCCGCCTATGGCCGTCATCTGGCGATGATCGCCGTTCCGGCCGAGGAGGCCGCATCTTGACGGCCATCGTCGCGCTTTTCTCCAGTGATATTGTCCAGACCGTGTTGATCGGCGCGGCACTTTTGGGGGCGATTTCGGGGATGCTGGGGGCCTTTGCCGTGCTGCGCAAGCAAAGCCTGCTTGGCGACGCGCTGAGCCATGCCGCCCTGCCCGGCGTCTGCCTTGGCTTTCTGATCGCGGGCGGGCGTGATCTGGGCAGCGTGATGGTGGGCGCTTTCGCCACGGGGGCGCTGGCGGCCTTGGTGATGATGCTGATCGTGCGGCGCACGACGCTGAAAACCGACGCAGCCCTTGGCATCGTGCTGAGCGTGTTTTTCGCCGTGGGCATCGTGCTGCTGACAGTGATCCAGACGCAGGGCGGGTCCGGCAGTCTGGGTCTGATGACCTTTCTCTTCGGGCAGGCGGCGGCGATCCTGCGGAGCGATCTGTGGATCATGGGCGGGGTCGGTCTAGGCGCATTGGTGCTGGTGCTGGCCTTCTGGAAGGAATTCAAGCTGGTCAGCTTCGATGCAGATTTCGCGCGGTCGCAAGGCTTTCCGGTCACACTGCTCGAGGCGGGGCTGACCGTCATGGTGGCCCTTGCCATCGTGGTGGGCTTGCAGCTTGTCGGAGTGATCCTGATGGTGGCCTTGCTGATCGCGCCCGCGGCGGCAGCGCGGCAATGGACCAATTCGCTGGGTGGGATGGTGCTGCTGTCAGCCGCCATCGGGGCGGCGTCGGGTGCCGGTGGCGCGCTGGTCAGTGCCACGACACGCGGGCTGGCGACCGGACCTGTCGTTGTGCTGATCGCCACGGGGGTCGTGATCATCTCGCTTCTGATCGCCCCCGGACGCGGGCTGATCTGGCAGGCCGCCGCCACACGGCGCGCGCGTGCGCGGATCAGCGACGGGCGGGTGCTGGCCACTTTGCAGGGCTTTGCGCAGATGCATGACGACGCGGGCTATCCGTCCGAGCGCGGCATGTTGCAGGTGGCCTTGGGTGCGAAACCGCCTGCCGCGCAACTTGCTTCACTGGAAAGCCGCGGGTTGATCCGGTCGGTCATGCATCCGCCCGAAACCACGCCGCATTGGGAACTGACGACCGCAGGCCATACCGAGGCTGCGGCCTTGTCAGGTCCACCCGCCTCGGTAGAAAAGCAGCGCACAGAATGATCGCTAGCTTCTTTTCTTCCATCCCCCTGATGATCGTACTGACCGGCGTGCTGACGGGCGTTTCGGCGGCACTGCTGGGGTCGTTCCTGATCTTGCGGGGCAATGCGATGCTGACCGATGCGATCAGCCATTCCATCGTCTTCGGGATCATCGTGGTCTGGCTGCTGACAGGCCAGACATCAGGGCCGGTGCAGGTGCTGGGGGCGGCCGTCACCGGCGTGCTGACGGTCGTGTTGTCCGAACTTCTGGCGCGCTCAAAGCTGGTCAAGATGGACGCGGCCATCGGGCTGGTGTTTCCAGCACTCTTTGCCGCCGGTGTGATCCTGATTTCGATCAACGCGCGCAACGTGCATCTGGATGTGGACAGTGTGCTTTTGGGCGAGATCGGGTTTGTCTGGCTCAACACCGTCACGCTCTTCGGGGTGGATGTGCCGGTCGCGGTGGCGACGCTGGGGTCTGTGCTGGTGGTCAACCTCGCCTTTGTGCTGGTGCTGTGGAAGGAGTTGAAGCTTGCCACCTTCGACGCAGGGCTCGCCGCCGCCTTGGGGTTTTTGCCCGGCGTGCTGCATTACGCAATCCTGACGCTGACCAGCGTGACGGCGGTTGCGGCGTTTGATGCGGTCGGCGCGATCCTGTTCATCGCCTTCGTGATCGTGCCACCCGCCACGGCCTATCTGCTGACCCGCCGCCTGTGGCTGATGGTCGTCATGGCGGTGGCCTTTTCGGTGGCCGCCGTGATCAGCGGCTATTTTCTGGCCTTATACTGGAACGTGTCGATCGGTGGGATGATGGCCAGCATGACGGGCGTCTGGTTCGCGCTGGCGCTACTGTTCGCGCCTGCGCAAGGGTTGCTGGCGCAGGCACTGCGCGCGCGGACCGAACGGCTGGACCATGATTGCCGCGCATTGGTGGCGCATCTGTTCACGCACCAAGACACCCCCGCCATGGCCGAGGAAAACACCCTGCGCGCGCTGGTCAGTCACCTGCGCTGGACCGAGCCGCGCGCCCGCGCCGCTGTGCTGCGCGCGCATGACCGCGACCTGATCGAACGGCGCGATGGCCTGTTGTGCCTGCGCCCCAAAGGCACCGC
Source organism: Yoonia sp. 72 (assembly GCF_034652275.1). NCBI lineage: Bacteria > Pseudomonadati > Pseudomonadota > Alphaproteobacteria > Rhodobacterales > Paracoccaceae > Yoonia > Yoonia sp. 72. The sequence goes on from NZ_JAXIWG010000001.1 coordinate 1,145,797, forward strand.
CGAGGTCGAGGCCATCTTTGGGCGTAGCGACGCCTAGCCCTGGCTGACGACCTTCTGGGTCTGCACGCCCAGCCCGTCGATGCCAAGGCGCATGGTCTCGCCCCCTGACAGATAGCGCTGCGGCTTTTGCCCCATGCCCACGCCCGGCGGTGTGCCCGTCGAGATGATGTCGCCCGGTTGCAGGCTCATGAAGCGCGAACAATAGGCGACAAGATGCGGCACCTTGTAGACCATCGTCGCGGTGGTGCCGTCCTGATAGCGGTGGCCGTCCACCTCCAGCCAGAGGCGCAGGTTGTCATGATCCGCGATCTCGTCACGGGTCACCAGCCACGGTCCGGTCGGGCCGAAGGTGTCGCAGCCTTTGCCCTTGTCCCAAGTGCCCGCGCGTTCGATCTGGTATTCGCGTTCGGACACATCGTTGATGACGCAGAACCCCGCGACATGGGACATGGCGTCAGACTCGTCGATATAGGCGCCACCTTGCCCGATCACGACGCCCAGTTCGACCTCCCAATCGGTCTTGACCGATCCGCGCGGGATCAGAATGTCGTCATCGGGACCAACGATCGCCGAGGTCCATTTGTTGAAGATCACCGGTTCGGGCGGCACGGCAAGGCCGCTTTCGGCGGCGTGATCCGCGTAATTCAGGCCGATGCAGATGAATTTGCCGACCTGCCCGACGCAAGGACCAAGCCGCAGGTCACCCTGCGGTGTGCCGTCAACGACCGGCAGGCTGTCGATATCAAGCGCCTGCAACCGCGCGATGCTGTCGGGCAACAAGGCCGCTGCGGCGATATCCGGCACATGGGCGGACAGGTCGCGCACGCGCCCCTGCGCATCCAGACATCCGGGTTTTTCATGACCGCGCGGGCCGTAACGCAAAAGTTTCATGTGATATTCGTCTTTCCGGTTTTGGCAGGCCCGAGTCCCGTGGTCACAGGGGCCTGCAAGGTCATCTTGGACAGTCTGGGTTTCAATACGGGCGATAGTCAACTGACCTCGGCAGAAACAGCCGCTATTGCAGGTCGCTGGCTATCGTCAGATCGTCACGCCGCCGTCGACCAGTACCGCCTGACCGGTCACGAAACGGCTGTTGTCAGACAACAGATGCACGATCGTCGGGGTCAGATCATCGACCGTGGCAAGGCGTCCCATGGGCTGGCGTGCGATGAAATCCTTTTCCGCTTGGACAGGATCGGGGGCTGCCGCGATCCGTCCGCGCAGCGACGGCGTGTCCACGGTGCCCGGACACAGCGCATTGCAGCGCAGGTTGCGGGTCACGAAATCGGCGGCAATCGCCTTGGTCAGCCCGATCACAGCGGCCTTGGTCGCGCCATAGGCGGTGCGGTTGACGAACCCTTTGGCCGAGGAGGCCATCGACGACATGTTCAGGATCGCGGCGCTGCCGGTGCTATCGGCCTGCCGCAACAGGCCCGGCACGAAGGCGCGGCACATCCGCACCATCGAGGTCACGTTGATATCCAGCGCAAAGGTCCAGTCTGCATCGGTCAGATCAAGGATCGTGCCGTGATGGACCACACCCGCGCAGTTGAACAGCCCGTCAAGGTCCGGCAGGTCCTCCGCCAGCGCCGTGATCGCCTGCGGATCGGTCACGTCGAGCTGTCGCGTCTCGATCCCCTTGACGCCTGCCAGCGCGGTCAGCAAGGCAGCATTCACATCCGTCGCGATCACCCGCGCACCGGCCGCAGCACAGGCGCGCGCGCTGGCGGCCCCGATCCCTTGCCCCGCTGCCGTGATCAGGATCGTCTTGTTGCGCAAGATCATGTTGTCCCCCGTCTTTCCCCCCGCAGGTCCGCGAAACGCGGTCCCGATAAGGTGACAAACACCGCGCGGCTCTTGTCGTCAAGGCTGACAGAGGCGGCTCTGGCGGCACCACCACAGGTACAGGTGCCACTAGATATCATCGGGCGATTGTTTCTGTCGCAACCGCGCTATGAACGCGCGCCTCAAAGCAGGGGGTGCCCTAGCCGCAGCTCAACTGACGCAGGTCCGCGCGGTCAAAGCGATTGCGCAAGATCGGGCGGTGGTGGATGGTATCGATGCGCAGGCCGCATCCGCAGCCTTGGCGCTGCCTCCGAACCGGTTTCGGGGCAACTGACAAAAGGAAACGGACCATGCTGCGCAACATCCCTCCCATCCTGTCGCCCGACCTGCTGGCCAGCCTGCGGGCGATGGGGCATGGCGACGACATCGTGATCGCGGATGCGAATTTTCCCGCGACAAGCCTCGCAAGCCGCTGTCACCGGCTGGACGGGATCAGCGCGACCGAAGTGCTGACGGCGATCCTGACGCTGTTGCCGCTGGACACATTCGTGCCGGACCCCGCGATCACAATGCAGGTCGTGGATGACCCCGACGCCGTCCCGCCCGTCGTCGCGACGTTCCAGACAATCATCAACACGACAGCCGATAATCCTGTGACGATCACCGCCATAGACCGGTTTGCGTTCTATGCGCGCGCGCGGACCGCCTTTGCCATTGTGCAGACCGGCGAGACGCGGCTGTACGGCAACATCATCCTCAAGAAAGGCGTCATCGGGTCGCGGTGATCAGCGCGGAGGGGCATGGCTGCGGGATCCTCCGGAACGGCCGACCGGTCCTGCGCGGTCCTGCCTGCGGGTGATCACCGGTCAGCGCGCCGGACCCGCGATCGCCCACCGATGGTGGAAAACCGAAAAGCGCGATCATGCCGCTTGCAGGCTGCAAAGCCTGCTGCCCGCCTTGCATCGGCTGGCCAAGGCAGAACAGTTGATCGGAAGGCGGCGCTGAACCACGACCATTTGGCCACCCTAGTCGTAGTACGCACGCCGCGCGGTTCTAGCCGTTGCGCCCCGCAGTTGCAGACTGACTGGTGCAGTCCAGTGCCGACGGCGGTTGATCCGCGAAGTCGCGCCCCCGCGCGACCAAGAGCGGTGCGGTACCCTGCGGGTGTCGCGCCTTGTCCCGCGCGGCCGCGATGCTTTGCCCAAGAAGGGCGACAAGTCCCGCAAAGGCGGCGTGGTCATGCCCCGTTCCCGGTCGGAGCGCCTGACAACGGCTGCCTGCTTGGTGCAAACCAAGCGTCATCGCGGCCCCCTTGAGCGTATGCAGAACATCGTCCAGATGCGCAGGGGTCGGACCATCTGCCTCTGGGGCGGTCATCGCGGCAAGCGCATCGGCGTCGTCCTGCAACTGGTCCAGCAAGTCACAAAACAGATCCGGACCCAATTCATCCAGTACCGACGTCAGCTGCACCATATCGAGCAAAGCCGATGTGCTAGCGGTCTCCGACGGAGCCGTTGCAGGGACAACAAGCCCGGGCTGCTCTTGGTCCTGCGCGGACCTGAAACTGCGCAGCACCGATCCCAGCTTGTCACGTGTCACGGGCTTGGCCATGAAATCCGTCATGCCGGCATCAAGACAGCGCTGGCGATCCTCGGCAAAGGCATTGGCGGTCAAACCGACGATCGGCAACTCGATGCCAAGAGCGCGTATCGCGCGCGTCGCCGCCAGACCGTCCATGACCGGCATCTGCAAATCCATCAGCACCAGGTCAAAACTTTCCTGCTGAACCCGTTCAAGTCCGATATGGCCGTCTTCAGCCGTGGCGACCTTGGCGCCGAAACTGCGCAGCAGCGCCACCGCGACCTCGCGGTTGACGGGATTGTCCTCGACCAGCAACACCCGGATGCCGCTTGGCACGTCGGGTGCGTGCGGCACGGGACGCGCAGCGGCAGGTGCAGCCGGTCCCAGCACCGTAACCGGCAGTTCAAGCCAAAACACGCTGCCCTTCCCGACGGCACTGTCGACACCGATCCGGCCACCCATACCGGTGACGATCCGTTTGCAGATCGCAAGGCCCAACCCGGTTCCGCCGAACCGGCGCGAGGCGGACCCCTCGATCTGGCTGAAATCGCGGAACAGCTTGTCGTGATCCTCGGGCGCGATGCCGATACCGCTGTCCTGCACCTCGATCCGCAAACCCGCCTGAGGCAAGAGCGTGCCGCGCACACTGACCCCGCCTTCGGACGTGAACTTGACCCCATTGGCAACGAGGTTCAACAGCACCTGCCGCAATCGGATTTCATCGGTCGCGACGGTCACCGCCGGCAGATCGACGTCGAAGGAAAGCCGCGCATCCGCGATCCGCGTCCGGAACACGTCATCCAACAAAACCGCAACATCCGGTAGCGACACTGGCGCATTGCTGAAGGTGACACCATTGGCGTCAAGGTTCGAGTAATCGAGAATAGCGTTGATGATCTCCAGCAGGACATGGCCGGACCGCCAGATCGTCAGAACACGCCCCGATTGGTCGGGGTCCAGGTCCGTAGTCCTGAGAAGATCCGCAGATCCGATGATGCCGTTCAGCGGCGTGCGGATTTCATGGCTCATCGTGGCCAGAAACATCGACTTTGCGGCACTTGCCGCTTGGGCGGCGGCTGCACTGCGTGAATTGCGGATGGACAGCGCGCGCAGCTGTTGCTGGGTCTGGGAGATAATGCGCAGGTCGATGAATTGCAGGATGATAGTGCCGACAAAGACCAGCGCCGCGATGGCCACTGCCGCGGCAAGCCGCTGATAGGACGCAAAGGTCTGATCCCTGCTTGCAACACGGGCCTTGTTGAGTGTTGCGTTCGTGGCGATGACCAGGTCGTTGCTTAGAGCTTTGATCTGTCGGGCCTGATCAAGGATCAATGGCAAGGCCTGTTCAAGTGCCGCTCTGTCATTGGCGCGCGCGTCGATCATCTGCGCAAGATTACCGATGTCGCGCTTGACCGCGGCCCCGATCGCCTGCAATTCGTCGGCCCCTTGGAAGGACTCTGAAAAGACGCCCTTATCGAGCAATGTGATCCGGCTATAAACCAGATCGAAACTGAGAAGGACGGCATCCAGTGTCTCGGCTGACGGGCCGTTGCGTGCCTCAAGTACTGCTTCGGTCAGGCGCGATGCCTCGCGATGGGTCTGAAAGACGGCCCACATGGCGTCTTCACGCACGCTTTCAAGCATGACCTGCCGTCGGTCCTGAACGTTCACGAACAAATAGGCGGTCGTGGCGATCAACACCAAACCCAAGGCCATCAGCACGAATGTGACCCAGCGGACAGATACCGTCCATCCGATGGGCGCGGGATCATCCATGTCAGTCGAGGACTTCAATCCGCGCGATCTGCCAGACGGAACGGCCGAAATACACCTCGTCAAACAGGTCGGGGTTGTCATCGAACGGATAGATCAGAAACAACGGCCCCTTTTCACGCACCGACATCGGCCGCGTGTCCAGATGCGTGGCGAACACAACGCCCAGATCATGCAGGTCGGCAGCCGGGACGGTGGCGGCGTAATCATTCAATGCCACAACCCGCAGGGTCGCCCCCTGCGCGCCCACCGCGTCAAGGATAGCCGCCCCCAGAGGACCGCTGAAATTGTGGACATCATCGAACCAAGGGGTCGCAGTGGTCACGGTCGCCTGCTGCAGGTCTTCAAGCATAGCGCGGTCGAACCGCGCGACGCCATCGCCGTTTGTGTGCGTGATATTGCCGGATACTGTCAGGATGACATCGCCCTGCGGGGCGGGCAAGTCGGCAGCCTGTGCGACCGATGCGATCATGGCGAGGATCGCGAAAAGCAGGTGTTTTATCATGGGAACCTTTCCTTGCAGATTGCTAGGCAACATGGCTAGCTGCGCCATCTTCGGGGTAATATCTTGCGATTTCGTTTAGCCCTGCGGTGAAAGCGGTCACGCATTGCGGGTCGAAATGACGCCCGGACTGGCGCAGGATTTCGGCATAGGCCTCGTCAAAGGACCAGGCCTTTTTGTAGGGCCGCTGAGAGCACAGGGCGTCGAAGACATCCGCCACGGCAGTGATCCGCGCCGAAAGCGGGATGTCGGCGCCGGCGATACCCTTGCCATAGCCAGTCCCGTCCCATTTTTCGTGATGATAAAGCGCGATTTCATGGGCCATGCGGATCAGGTCGCTTTCGCCGTCCTGCAGAATTTCCGCACCGATAGTGATATGACGCTGGACCTCCAGCCGTTCTTCGGGGGTAAGCGCCGCGGGCTTTTGCAGAACGGCGTCGCTGATGCCGATTTTGCCGGTGTCGTGAAGCGGCGCCGCCAGATAGATCGTCCGGCAAAAGGTTTTGCTTTGGCCCAAAGTGCGCGCGATGATTTCGGCGACAGCGGCCACGCGCGAGATATGTTGCTGCGTCGTCCCGTCGCGCAATTCGATCGCGCGCGCGAGCCGCCAGATCAGTTCTTCTTCGCGTTCGACGAGTTTGCGGGTCGCCTGCTGCACTTCGGCATCAAGGTGACGCGCGCGGTCCATCAGTGCAAGCTGGGCATTGCGCAACGACAACAGGTTCTGGACGCGCACACGCAACTCTTCGGGATCAAAGGGTTTGTTGAGGAAATCCGTCGCCCCCGCGCGCACGGCGGAGAGACGCAATTCCCTGTCGTGATCGGCAGTCAGCATGATGACCGGCACGAATTGGTAATCGGCCAGCGCGCGTAGATGCGTGATGCAGGTGATCCCGTCCATGTCAGACATCCGGTAGTCGACCAGTACAAGGTCGAACACGGTTTCGCGGCACCGCGCCAGTGCCGGCACCCCGTCAGAGAAACATTCGACTTCATATTGATCGTTGCGGGATAAGACAGCACGGATCACGCTGCGGCTGATCCGTTCGTCGTCGACGATACATACGCGCATGGCTTTGCCTTTCCTTTCCTGTGCAACCGTTGCCTTGATCTTGTTGCATAGCCGACAACCAAGCCCTGCGATAAGCCACGAAAAACGCGTAATTTTAGCCAAATCTGTGCGATCAACAGGCAGCACGGAGTCATGTGTTCTTGCGCCGCGCGCAAAGCTTCCCATATGCGGACAAGCGGCGTACTCAATCTGCTGGAGACCACGATGGGCTACCTGAAAACGGCGATACTGATGGCGGCGATGACCGCGCTTTTCATGGGCATCGGCTATCTGCTGGGCGGGGCGGGCGGTGCTGTCATCGCCCTTGTGGTCGCGGCAGCAATGAACGTCTTTACATGGTGGAATTCGGACAAGCTTGTCCTGCGGATGCATGGCGCCGAACCCGTCACGCGCGGCGACCGGATGGGGCTGCATGCGATGACTGCCGAACTGGCGCGCAATGCGGGCATGCCGGAACCCAAGGTCTATCTGATCGACACCCCTCAGCCCAATGCCTTTGCAACAGGGCGCAACCCGTCGAATGCGGCGGTGGCGGTGACGACCGGCCTGATGCGCAGTCTCAACCGCGAGGAACTGGCGGGTGTGATCGCGCATGAGCTGGCGCATATCCGCAACCACGACACCGCGATCATGACCGTGACGGCGACCTTCGCCGGTGCAATCTCGATGCTGGCGAATTTCGCGCTGTTCTTTGGCGGATCGCGCGAAAGGATGGGCCTGATCGGCACGCTGGCGCTGATGTTTCTGGCGCCCTTCGCTGCGGCGCTTGTGCAGATGGCGATCAGCCGGACCCGCGAATATGCCGCCGACAAGGCCGGGGCCGAGATTTGCGGCAACCCGCTCTGGCTGGCTTCAGCGCTGGAGAAAATCGCCGTAGGGGCGGCACGGATCGACAATCACGCCGCCGAACGCAACCCCGCGACGGCGCATATGTTCATCATCAACCCGCTGCATGCCCACAAGCACGACAACCTCTTCGCGACCCACCCCGCCACCGAGAACCGCATCGCCGCCCTGCGCGCCATGGCAGGGCAAGCGCGGACTGCGTCTGCGCCACAGCCTGTCCGCGCAGGTGTTCCGGCAACGCGCAAGCGCGGCGGACCTTGGAGCTGATCAGGCCAGCGTCGTGCCGCGCGCACCTGCGACCGTGACAGCGGTGCCCCAGCCACGGCAATCGGTGTCGAGTTTGGGCGGCAGTGGTGCGTCGGTATAAAACCCGTCCATCTGCGCGACCGAGCCGATCCGCGCAGGCGCACGGCGTGCGAATTTGGAATGGTCGGCTACAAGAAAACTGCGCCGCGCCTGCCGCAGGATCGCCTGGCTGACGCCCACCTCCTGAATGTCATAGTCGAGCATGTCGCCATCTTCATCCAGTGCCGAGCAGCTGATGACGGCCAGATCGAACTTGAACTGGCCGATCGCCTGCGTTGTCACCGTGCCCACCAGCCCCGCGTCGGTGCGCCGCAGCAGACCGCCCACGACGATGATTTCGCAATGCGGGTTGTCGATCAGGATATTGGCGACGTTCAGGTTGTTGGTCAGCACCATGATCTCGCGGTGTTGCAGCAGGGCGCGGGCGACGGCTTCGGTGGTGGTGCCGATGTTGAGAAACAGCGAACAGCCGTTGGGAATGTCACGCGCGCAGGCGGCGGCGATGGCAGCCTTGCCTGCCTCGTTCAGGTCGCGGCGGTCCTGATAGCCGATATTGGCCACGGTGGACGGCAGGATCGCGCCGCCGTGCACACGCTGCAATTTGCCCTGATCGGCAAGCTCCGCCAGATCGCGCCGGATCGTCTGCATCGTCACGGCGAAATGCGCCGCCAGATCCTCGACCCCGACACGTCCGTCACGGCGGGCGATGATCTGGATATCGCGCAGGCGTTCGGGTTGTGACATGAAACAGCCCTTTCTGGTCCGAGTGTATCAATTCGCGTCGGCGCCCCGAATCAGACGGGCGGCGACCCATGTTCGTTTTATACTGATTTCTGCACCGCCGCGAACATGAATACCGGAACATATCATAAACAAAAGCCCCAAAAATGTTCCTTTTTTAAAAACCGAGCATTTTTGACCAGTAAAACGAAAAAACTTGCGCATCGGCTTTTGCCCCGACTACCTTTGCAGCCGACACCTCAGGTGACGCCTGCCAAGGGAGATCGCATGGCACAATCCGCGCATACATCCGACACCGTCCACGATCTGCTGGTGATCGGTGGCGGCATCAACGGCTGCGGCATCGCGCGCGATGCGGTCGGGCGCGGCCTGTCGGTGGTGCTGGCCGAAAAGGGTGATCTGGCGGGGGCCACGTCATCCGCATCGACCAAGCTGTTTCACGGCGGCTTGCGGTATCTTGAGTATTTTGAATTCCGGCTGGTCCGCGAGGCCCTGATCGAACGCGAAACATTGCTGCGCGCCATGCCGCATATTTCATGGCCGATGCGGTTCGTGCTGCCCTATCACAAGGACATGCGCTTCGACAGCGACACGCCGACATCGCGGCTTTTGGGCGTGGTCATGCCGTGGATGAAAGGGCGCAGACCAGCTTGGCTGATCCGGCTGGGTCTGTTTTTGTACGACAACCTCGGCGGGCGCAAAATCCTGCCGGGCACGGCGACGCTCAGCCTGACTGGTACTCCCGAAGGTGCGCCACTCAACGACAAATTCGCCAAGGCCTATGAGTATTCCGACGCTTGGGTCGAGGATTCGCGCCTTGTCGTGCTGAACGCCCGCGATGCAGAGGCGCGCGGCGCGACCATCCTGACACGCACCGAGGTTGTCTCGGCCCATGCCGCGAACGGGATCTGGCAGGTCACGGTCCGCGACGCAGATGGCGACCGGATCATTAGCGCACGGATGCTGGTCAATGCTTCGGGCCCTTGGGCGGGTGACGTGATCCACGGCACCTTGCGGCTGAACAGCCGCGAAAACGTGCGTCTGGTGCGCGGCAGCCATATCGTGACGCGCAAGCTATATGATCACGACAAATGCTATTTCTTCCAAGGCACCGACGGGCGGATCATTTTCGCGATCCCTTACGAGCAGGATTTCACCCTGATCGGCACGACCGACGCCGAACATGACGACCCGTCGCGCGCGCCTGTCTGCACTGACGCGGAACGCGATTACCTGTGCGACTTCGCCAGCCAGTATTTCAAGCGGCCCGTGACCAAGGACGATATCGTCTGGACCTATTCCGGTGTGCGCCCGCTCTATGATGATGGCGCAAGCTCGGCCACCGCCGCGACCCGCGACTATACGCTCAAGGTTGACCGCTCCGCAGGTGCGCCTGTGCTGAACATCTTTGGCGGCAAGATCACAACATACCGGCGGTTGGCGGAATCCGCGCTGGACAAGATCGGCACCGTGCTGCCCTTGTCGCAGGACAAATGGACGGCAGGCGTGGCTTTGCCGGGCGGCGATTTTCCGCATGACGGGGTCGAGGCGCTGGTCGCCGACCTGCGGCGCGCCTATCCGTTCCTGACCGATTTCTGGGCGCGCCGACTGGTGCGCGCCTATGGCACCGAAGCGACAGAGGTTCTGGGCGAGGCGGCGGAGGCGGTCGATCTGGGGCAGGATTTCGGCGCGACCCTGACCGAGGCAGAGGTCCGCTGGCTGATGACACAGGAATACGCCCGCAGCGCCGAGGATGTGCTGTGGCGCAGATCGAAACTAGGGCTGCGGCTCGATCAACAACAGGTGGCGGTTCTGGAGGAGTGGATCGCCAGCCATGCAAGGGAAATGATGCGCGCCGCAGAATAACGTCGGCGCATTCGGGGAGGAGAGAACATGTCGCTAGTCTTGGACGGCGTCAGCAAGGTGGTCGAAGGGCAGAGTCATATCTACCCCACAGACCTGACGCTGGAACGCGGGACGATGAACGTGCTGCTGGGGCCGACATTGTCGGGCAAGACCACGTTGATGCGCCTGATGGCAGGGCTTGATGTGCCCGCGACAGGGCGCGTGATCTGGGAAGGCCGTGACGTGACCGGCATGCGCGTGCAAGACCGCAAGGTCGCGATGGTCTATCAGCAATTCATCAACTACCCGTCGATGACGGTTTACGACAACATCGCCTCGCCTTTGAAACTGATGGGGCTGAACCGCGCCGAGATCGACCGCAAGGTCCGCGAAGCCGCCGACCTGATGCAACTTGGCCCGCTACTGGACCGCAAGCCGCTGGAATTGTCGGGCGGTCAGCAACAGCGCTGCGCGCTGGCGCGTGCGCTGGTCAAAGGCGCGGGGCTGGTGTTGCTGGACGAGCCGCTTGCCAATCTCGACTACAAACTGCGCGAGGAATTGCGCGCCGAAATCCCCCGTATCTTCGAGGAATCCGGCGCGATTTTCGTCTATGCCACCACCGAACCCGAAGAGGCGCTTTTGCTGGGCGGCAATGTCGCGACGATGTGGCAGGGCCGGATCACGCAGTTCGGCCCCACGCCATCGGTCTATCGCCAGCCACGCGATGCGACCACCGCGCGGGTGTTTTCGGACCCACCGATGAATTTCACCAAGATCGTGAAGGCAGGCGACAAGGTCAGCTTTGGCGCGGGCCAGACAGCAGCGGCGACAGGCGCTTTGGCGCATCTGGCCGATGGCACTTACACGGCTGGGTTCCGGCCGGACCATCTGCACCTGACGGCACAAAAGAAGGACGGGCTGCATTTTGCCTGCACCCTGCGGGTGACCGAAATCACCGGGTCGGAAACCTTCGTGCATCTCGACCATACGGGCGACCGCTGGGTCGGGTTGATCCACGGCGTGCATCATCTGGACTTCGGCGCGCCAATCACCGTCTGGCTGGATGCGGCACATGTCTATGTCTTTGGCGAAAACGGCGAACTGGTCGCCCCCGCATCCTATGCGGCAGCGGCGTAAGGGGGCGGTATGGCACAAATCACACTCGACAATCTGGCACATTCCTATCTGCCCAACCCCAAGGGCGAAGATGACTTCGCGCTCAAGCAGCTCGACCATGTCTGGAAGGACGGCGAGGCTTATGCCCTGCTGGGTGCGTCAGGCTGCGGGAAATCCACCCTGCTGAATATCATATCGGGGCTGGTGGTTCCGTCACGCGGGCGCATCCTGTTCGGAGACCGCGACGTGACGCATCAGGACACGGTCGCACGCAATATCGCGCAGGTATTCCAGTTTCCTGTCGTGTACGACACGATGACCGTGGGCGACAATCTGGCCTTTCCTTTGCGCAACCGCGGGATGGACCCTGCGACCATCGCCGCACAGGTGCAAAAGATCGCCGCCATGATCGGAATGGAAGACCAGCTCAAGCGCAAGGCGCGCGGGCTGACGGCGGATGCCAAGCAAAAGATCAGCCTTGGCCGCGGCATGGTGCGCGAGGATGTGAACGCGATCCTGTTCGACGAACCGCTGACCGTGATCGATCCCCATATGAAATGGGAATTGCGCACGCAATTGAAGGCGCTGCACAACGAATTCGGTCACACGATGATCTATGTGACCCACGACCAGACCGAGGCGCTGACCTTTGCCGACAAGGTCGTGGTCATGCATGACGGGCGCGTCGTCCAGCTTGGCACTCCCGAGGATCTGTTCGACACGCCCGAACATACCTTTGTAGGCTATTTTATCGGATCACCCGGGATGAACCTGATTGACGCCGAGGTCGCGGGCGACACCGCCCATTGCGACGGTCATGCGATCAATCTGGGGGGCCACTACCGCACGCCCAAAGGCCGCGTGCAGATCGGCATCCGCCCCGAATTCGTGACACTGACTGCAGGCGACCGCGGCTTGCCCGTCACCATCAAACGGATCGAGGATGTGGGCCGCCACCAGATCCTGCGCGCCGAATTCGCAGGCAAGCCGGTGAACGCGATCCTGCCCGAAGGCTTTGCCGTACCCGCCGGTGCGAACCGTCTGCATTTCGCGCCAGAGCGGATCAACGTCTATGCCGATGACTGGCGTGTGGCCCCGCTACAGGCGGTCGCCACCCCCGAACGAAAGGCCGTGTGATGGACAAGGTACAAAACAACAAGGCGTGGTTTCTGGTTCTGCCAGTGCTGATGCTGGTGGCGTTTTCCGCCGTCATCCCGCTGATGACCGTGGTCAACTATTCGGTGCAGGACACCTTCGGCAATAACGTGTTTTTCTGGGAAGGTCTGGGCTGGTTCGAACAGGTCCTGACCGACAGCCGCGTGCATAGCGCGCTCGGCCGGCAACTGGCATTTTCGGGGATTATTCTTGCGATCCAGATTCCCTTGGGCATCGCGATTGCGGTCTGCATGCCGAAAAAAGGGTTCTGGGCTTCGGTCTGTCTGGTGCTGATGGCCCTGCCCTTGCTGATCCCGTGGAACGTGGTCGGCACGATCTGGCAGATCATGGGGCGCGGCGATATCGGGCTGGTGGGCTATAGCCTGTCGGCAATCGGGATCGACTGGAATTATGCACGCAACCCGCTGCATGCATGGATCACCGTGATCGTGATGGATGTCTGGCACTGGACCTCGTTGGTCGCCCTTCTGGCCTATGCCGGTCTGCAATCCATCCCGCAGGCCTATTATCAGGCGGCCAAGATCGATCAGGCGAGCCGCTGGAAAGTGTTCCGCTATATCGAATTGCCGAAAATGCAGGGCGTGCTGCTGATCGCGATCCTGCTGCGCTTTATGGACAGTTTCATGATCTATACCGAACCTTTCGTCGTCACCGGCGGCGGCCCCGGATCGGCGACCAGTTTCCTGTCGATCGATCTGGTGAAAATGGCGCTGGGGCAGTTTGACCTTGGACCTGCGGCGGCCTTCAGCATCATGTATTTCCTTGTGATCCTGCTCGTGTCCTGGGTGTTCTACACCGTCATGACCAACCTTGATAAAGCGGAGGGCCGGTAGAATGGTTGCCACATCAGACACTTACACACCAGCCGCGCGCCGGTTCGCGTTACCTAAGGTCCGCGCCCGCCATGTCGTGATGGTCGCCTATCTGTTGTTCATGCTGGTGCCGATCTACTGGCTGGCCAAGATGAGCTTTCAGACCAACCGCGAGATTCTGGGCGGCTTCACGCTCTGGCCGCAGAACCCGACGCTGGACAATTACCGCGTCATCCTGACCGACCGGTCGTGGTATATCGGCTATATCAACTCGATTACCTATGTGGTGATGAACACGGTCCTGTCGCTGGCGGTGGCGCTGCCTGCGGCCTATGCCTTCAGCCGCTACCGGTTTCTGGGCGACAAGCATCTGTTCTTCTGGCTGCTGACAAACCGTATGGCCCCGCCTGCCGTGTTCGCGCTGCCGTTCTTCCAGCTTTATTCGTCGGTGGGTTTGTTCGATACCCATATCGCGGTGGCGCTGGCGCATACACTGTTCAACGTGCCTTTGGCCGTGTGGATCCTCGAAGGGTTCATGCGCGGCGTGCCCAAGGAAATCGACGAGACCGCCTATATCGACGGCTATTCGTTCCCGCGGTTCTTCATCAAGATCTTCATGCCCCTAATCGCCAGCGGCATCGGGGTCGCAGCGTTCTTCTGCTTCATGTTCTCTTGGGTGGAACTTCTGCTGTCGCGCACGCTGACGGCGGTGAACGCGCAGCCCATCGCGTCGATCATGACGCGGACGGTATCGGCCTCCGGTCTGGACTGGGGCGTGCTGTGCGCGGCTGGTGTCCTGACCATCGTGCCGGGCGCCTTGGTCATCTATTTCGTGCGCAACTACATCGCCAAGGGCTTTGCCCTGGGCCGCGTGTAAGAGGGAGGAAAGCTCATGTCACTTGCTTGGATGGCCTGGACGACGCCGACCGCGATCTTCTTTGGCGTGATCGCCTGTCTGCTGCTGATCTTCACGTTTCTGGGGATCAAATACCCCGAAACGCCACGGCGCGGCATTCTGACAATCGAGACAACGCGTGGTGACCGTCTGTTCATCACGCTCTTGGGATCGGCCTTTATCAACGCAGGCTGGCTCGCGACAAGCGGGCTGCCGCAATACTGGGCTTTGGGAATTTGCGCGCTTTATGCCGCAGCGGTGTTTCGCTGGGTATAGGGCCGCAAGTAAAGGCATGACCGGCCCGAAGGGATGAGGCCCGACGACAAAGGGCCGGTCATGTAAGACTGAAAAGAAGGTTCAATCCATGGGAGGATTTACACTATGAACCGCATGTTTAAAACATCCACGGCGCTTGCTTTGGCGCTGACAGTGACAGGAGGGGTTCCGGCATTCGCCGATATGGACGCCGCCCGCGCTTTCCTTGACGAACATATCGGCGACATGTCGGCCCTGACGCGCGAGGAACAGGAAGCCGAACTGCAATGGTTCATCGACGCCGCCGAACCGTTCCGCGGCATGACGATTAACATCGTGTCCGAGACGATCACGACGCATGAATGGGAATCCAGCGTGCTGGCCCCTGCATTTAGCGAAATGACCGGCATCAACTTCACCCACACGCTGATCGGCGAGGGCGATGTGGTCGAACGGCTGCAGACCCAGCTTCAGACCGGCGAAAACGTCTTTGACATGTATATCAACGACGCCGACCTGATCGGGACGCACTGGCGTTACCAGCAGACCCGCAACCTGACCGACTGGATGGCCGGCGATGGCGCATCGGTCACAAACCCCGGTCTTGATCTGGACGACTTCATTGGCACCAGCATGGCGACCGGACCTGACGGCCAGCTCTACCAACTGCCGGTCCAGCAATTCGCCAACCTCTACTGGTTCCGCCATGACTGGTTCACCGACCCCGAAATCATGGCCGCCTTCGAGGAAGAATACGGCTATCCTTTGGGCGTGCCGGTGAACTGGTCGGCCTATGAAGATATCGCCGCTTTCTTTACAGGCCGCGAGATCGACGGTGTGACCGTATATGGCCACATGGATTACGGTCGTCGTGACCCGTCTTTGGGCTGGCGTTTCACCGATGCGTGGCTCTCGATGGCCGGTGCCTCTGATCTTGGCCTGCCGAACGGTGTGCCTGTCGATGAATGGGGTCTGCGGGTCAACGAAAACTTCCAGACGGTCGGATCCTGCATGGAACGCGGTGGTGCCACCAACAGCCCCGCCGCTGTCTATTCGATCGAGAAATATGTCGACTGGCTGCAGAACTATGCACCGCCAGAAGCCAACGGCATGAACTTCTCGGAATCGGGACCAGTGCCTGCACAGGGCAACATCGCCCAGCAGATCTTCTGGTACACGGCCTTTACCGCCGACATGGTCGCTCCCGGTCTGCCCGTGATGAACGAGGACGGCACACCGAAATGGCGCATGGCCCCCAGCCCGCATGGCACGTACTGGCAGGACGGCATGAAGGTCGGCTATCAGGATGTGGGTTCCGCCACATTGCTGGAATCGACACCCGTGGACCGCGCACAGGCCGCATGGCTTTATGCGCAGTTCATTTCGTCCAAGACGGTGGATGTGGCCAAGTCGCATTACGGCCTGACCTTCATCCGCGAATCCACCATCAACCACGACAGCTTTACCGAGCGTGCGCCGCAACTGGGCGGTCTGGTGGAATTCTACCGTTCGCCAGAGCGTGATCTGTGGACCGACACAGGCTTCAACGTGCCCGACTATCCACGTCTGGCGCAACTGTGGTGGCAGAACATCGGTAACGCCTCGTCCGGTGCGGCCACCGCTCAGGAAGCCATGGACGCGCTTTGCGCCGAACAGGAAGCCGTGATGGAACGCCTGCAGCGGTCCGGCGTGCAGGGCGAATTCGGCCCTCTGCTGAACGAGCCGCAGGATGCGTCCTTCTGGCTGGAACAGCCCGGCGCACCTTGGCCAGCCCTCGAGGATGAAAAAGGCGAACCACAGACCATCGCCTATGAAGAGCTGATCCGCCGCTGGACGGAATAAGCCAAATTCGGGGGCGACCTCCACGCCCCCGATCTCCGTGGCGAAGCGGCCCTCTGGCTGCTTCGCCACATTCATGACAGGCTGCCAAGACCAAGCAGAGGACCGACGACAATGGGATATATTCTGGCACTCGATCAGGGCACGACATCCAGCCGGGGGATCGTTTTTGGCCCCGACATGCGGATCGTGGCGACAGCGCAGGAAGAATTCCCGCAGCATTACCCCCAGTCCGGCTGGGTGGAACACGACCCAAGCGACCTTTGGGCCTCGACCGCGGCGACCGCGCGGGCGGCCATCGAAAAGGCCGGGCTGAAAGCCACCGATATCGCCGCGATCGGGATCACCAACCAGCGCGAAACCACGCTGGTCTGGGACCGCAAGACCGGCAAACCCATTCACAACGCCATCGTCTGGCAGGACCGCCGCACCGCCGATTTCTGCGCCAAACTGCGCGCGGACGGGCATGAGGACATGATTACCCGCCGCACCGGCCTGCTGGTCGATCCCTATTTCTCGGCGACCAAGCTGAAATACATCCTTGATAACGTCGATGGCGCGCGCGATCGCGCCCGCAACGGCGAACTGGCTTTCGGCACGGTCGATAGCTGGCTGATCTGGAACCTCACAGGCGGGCGCAGCCATGTGACCGACGCCACCAATGCCGCGCGCACGATGCTCTATGACATCCACAAAGGCAGGTGGAGCCAGACCATCTGCGACCTGTTCGACATTCCGCAGGCCATGCTGCCGCAAGTCCACGATTGTGCTGCCGATTTCGGCATGACGCGGCCTGATCTGTTCGGCCATGAAATCCCTATTCTGGGTGTGGCGGGCGACCAGCAGGCCGCAACCATCGGGCAGGCCTGTTTCCAGCCCGGCATGGTCAAATCGACATACGGCACCGGCTGTTTTGTGGTGCTGAACACCGGCGATACGCCTGTCGCCTCGACCAGCAAGCTCTTGACCACCATTGCCTATCAACTCGACGGCAAGCCGACCTATGCGCTCGAAGGGTCGATCTTTATCGCGGGTGCGGTGGTGCAATGGCTGCGCGACGGGATCAAGGTGATCCGTGCCGCCCCCGAAACCCAAGGGCTGGCCGAAACCGCCGATCCAAGCCAGGACCTGATCCTCGTGCCCGCTTTCGTTGGCCTTGGCGCGCCTTACTGGGCACCGCAGGCGCGGGGTGCGATCTTTGGCATGACCCGCAATTCGGGGCCTGCGGAATTCGCGCGCGCGGCGCTGGAATCCGTGGGCTACCAGACCCGCGATCTACTCGAGGCGATGCAGGCCGACTGGACCCGTGACGCCGCCCAGCCGTCTTTGCGCGTCGATGGCGGTATGGCCGCGAATGACTACGCGATGCAGTTCTTGTCCGACATCATCGGCGCACCGGTGGACCGCCCGCAAGTGCTCGAAACCACCGCACTGGGGGCTGCATGGCTCGCGGGAATGCGCGCGGGTGTCTGGCCGGATATGGATGCCTTCGCCAAGGTCTGGGCCGTTGACCGGCAGTTCACCGCCGCGATGGATGCCGACGCCCGCGACACCCGCTATGCCCGCTGGGGGCGTGCGGTCAACGCCGTGCTGGCGGTGTGATGATCGCGCCTTTCGGGTTTGCCACCGCTGGCACGATCAGGTTCGGTCGTGGGGTGCTGGCCGAAGCCGCGCCTTTTGCCGCAGGTTTTGCCCGCGTGCTGCTGGTGCGTTCTGCCTCGGTCGCGGCGGCGGACGGGCTGGCGCAAGACCTGCGCCGGACCTGTGCCGTGCTGGATCTGACCGTCAAAGGCGAACCCGACCTGCCCGCGATCAACGCCCATCTGGCATCCGCCCGCCCCTTTGCCCCCGATTTCGTCATCGCCATCGGCGGTGGCGCGGTGATCGACTATGGCAAGGCGCTGGCGGCACTGATCCCCGCCCCGCACGGCGCGCTGCGCTATCTGGAGGTGGTGGGCGACGGCAAACCGTTGGACGTGGCCCCCCTGCCCCTGATCGCGATCCCCACGACGGCAGGCACCGGCACCGAAGTCACCCGCAACGCCGTAATCGGCGTGCCAGAGGCCGGGCGCAAGGTATCCTTACGCGATCCACGGCTCTATCCGACGCTGGCGCTGGTCGACCCCGATCTGTGCCTGTCCTGCCCCAAGCCGGTGATCCTCGCCTCTGGTCTGGATGCCATCACGCAGGTGATCGAACCTTTCATCAGCGTGCGCGCCAATCCAGTGACAGATGCGCTGTGCCGAGAGGCTATTCCACGCGGCCTCGCCGCCTTGCGCCGTCTTTTGGACGATGGTGACAGCGCTGCTTGGGATGACATGGCCCTGACCAGCGTCTGCGGCGGTCTGGCGCTGGCCAATGCGGGGCTGGGGGCGGTGCACGGCTTTGCCGGCGTGATCGGCGGGCTGACAGGTGCAGCGCATGGCGCAATCTGCGGGACATTGCTCGTGCCGGTGCTGCAAGCCAATCTGGCAGCGGCCAAGGACGAAACCGCAGCGCGGATCGCATGGGTGATCGACCGGATCGCGGATGAATTCGGCAGCCTGTCCGATTTCGACCACTGGACCCGCGATCATGATTTGCCTCGGCTGGCAACACTTGGCCTGACCGTCGAAAACCATGACGCGGTCGCGCGCGCGGCGACAGAGGCCTCGTCCTACAAAGCCAATCCGGTCGATCTGGACATGGCGGTGCTGCGCGACATCCTCGCGCGCAGTTAGGCTTTGCGCGGCAGGATCGCCGTCAGTCCGGAAACCCCGCTTAGCTGCCCCGATAGGTCGAGAACCCGAAGGGCGAGACCAGAAGCGGTACATGATAATGCGACGCGGGGTCGTTGATCCCGAACCGGATCGGGATATCGTCGAGGAACCGCGGGTCATCGCTGCGCCCGAAATAGGCGCCGGCCTGAAAGACGAGTTCATAGCGTCCGATAGCGAAATCAGTAGCGGGCAGAATCGGACTGTCGGTGCGTCCGTCGGCATTTGTGACCATCGCCGCCAGATGCGTCCGTGCGTCCCCGTCGAGACGGTAAAGATCGACCTTCATCCCCGCCGCAGGCACGCCATTTGCGGTATCAAGCACATGGGTCGTCAGAAATCCGGTCATCGTGGTCCTCGGGTTACCTAAAATTGCGCATAACAGGCCGCCGCGTTACCATTCATGTCGCCATGAAATCAAGCGTTTGGCCGGTCCGCGCCTTGCTGTCGCACCCCGCTGACATGGGCTTTCGCCTTGCTATATGAAGTGCACAGACAGCGTAAAGGTGAAATGAAATGATGGAAACACTGCTTTTATCCCGCATCCAGTTTGCGGCGAACATATCGTTCCATATCCTGTTTCCAACGATCACCATCGCGCTGGGCTGGGTCCTGCTGTTCTTCAAGATCCGCTATAACCAGACGGGCCAAGAACGCTGGATGGAAGCCTACCGCTTCTGGGTCAAGATCTTTGCGCTGTCCTTTGCCATGGGTGTCGTGTCGGGCATCACGATGTCGTTCCAGTTCGGGACCAACTGGCCCGGTTTCATGGAAAAGGTCGGCAATATCGCAGGCCCGCTGCTGGCCTATGAAATCATGACGGCCTTTTTCCTCGAGGCGGTGTTCCTTGGCATCATGCTGTTCGGCTTCCGCCGTGTGCCCAACTGGGTGCACACGGGCGCGACCTTCCTTGTCGCCTTCGGCACGCTGATGTCGACCTTCTGGATCATCGTGCTCAATTCGTGGATGCACACGCCCCAAGGCTTCGAGATGCGCGACGGCGTGGCCCATGCGACCGACTGGTTCGCGATCATCTTCAACCCTTCGATGCCGTACCGCTTTACCCATATGGTGCTGGCCAGCTTCCTGACCGTCAGCTTCCTGATCGCGGGTGTCAGCGCCTTCCGCTGGCTGATCGGCGGGCGCACTGAAGGCGTGCGGGTGGCCCTGAAAACCGCCGTGTTTACTGCGGCCCTGCTGATGCCTGTGCAGATTTTTGTCGGCGACATGCACGGCCTGAACACCAAGGAATTCCAGCCTGCCAAGGTCGCGGCGATGGAAGGGCATTGGGAAACCGGCGGCAACGTGCCTTTGATCCTGTTCGCCCTGCCCGATCAGGAAGCGCGTGAAAACCGGTTCGAGATCGGTATTCCGAACCTCGCCTCTTTCATCCTGACCCACACATGGGACGGTGAGGTGCAGGGCCTGAACGACTTTGTCGCCGAAGACGGCACGATATTGCACCCGCGCGTCGCCCCCGTGTTCTGGTCGTTCCGCGTAATGATCGGCACCGGCATCGCGATGCTGCTGCTGAGCTGGGCAGCGTCGGTGATGATGCTGCGCCGCAAGCGCGGGGTAGAAGGCCTGCCCAAGCCGATGCTCTATGCCTTTGTCGGGATGAGCTTCAGCGGCTGGATCGCGACCCTTGCGGGCTGGTACACCACCGAGATCGGCCGCCAGCCGTGGCTCGTGCAGGGTGTGATGACAACGGCAGAGGCCGTGGCCGATGTGCCCGCACCGATGGTGCTGTCCACGCTGATCGCCTATCTCGTGGTCTATGGCTTGCTGCTGTCCGCCTATATCTACGTGATCTTCTATCTGGCGCGGAAAATGTCGCGCGGCGAAGATATCGGAACCCGTATCGCCCCTGCCCCTGCGGCGGCGCCCAAAGCAATGCCAGCGGAGTGATGTGATGAATACTTTTGGTGATCCAACGATCTGGCTGCCGTTTGTCTTTGCCGCACTGATGGGCCTGTCGATCCTGATCTATGTGGTGCTCGACGGGTTCGACCTTGGCGTGGGGGTGTTGTTCCCCTTCGCGGACGAAGATGAAAAAGACCGCATGATCGCCTCGATCGGGCCGTTCTGGGATGCGAATGAAACTTGGCTTGTGCTTGCGGTCGGGCTTCTGCTGGTGGCCTTTCCGGCGGCGCATGGGGCGATCCTGACCGCACTTTACCTGCCCGTTGCGATCATGCTGGTGGGGCTGATCATGCGCGGCGTCGCGTTCGAATTCCGCGCCAAGGCCCCCGCTCCGCACAAAAGACTGTGGAATAACACGTTCTTCGCAGGCTCGTTGATGACGTCGCTGTCGCAGGGGTTCATGCTGGGCATGTATATCATGGGGCTGGAATGGACGCTGATCAACGCAGCCTTCAGCCTGCTGACGGCGGTGTTCCTGACCGTGGGTTACAGTTTCATCGGTGCGACATGGGTGATCCACAAGACCGACGAACATCTCCAGCGCAAGGCCGTGGACTGGGCCAAGGGCGGCATCTGGGGGCTGGTGTTGGGGATCGGGCTGATCTCGGCCGCGACACCGCTGGTCAGCACGCGGATCTTCGACAAATGGTTCAGCTGGCCCGAGGCGCTATTCCTGTCGCCCTTGCCGATCCTGTCGGGGCTGCTGGTCTTCGCGCTGTGGTGGATGCTGCGCCGGATGCCGTTCACAAATGACCGGCTGTCATGGTTGCCGTTTGCGGCGGCGTCCTCGCTTTGGGGAATGGCGTTTATCGGGATGGCCTACAGCTTTTATCCCTATGTCGTGCCAGAGCGCCTGACGATCTACGAGGCCGCCAGCGCGCCCGAAAGCCTGTTCATCATCCTGATCGGCACGCTCTTTGTGCTGCCCACGATCCTCGCCTATACGGTGCTGGCCTACACCGTGTTCCGCGGCAAGGCGACAGAACTGCGCTATGACTGAGGGAGGGTGGATCATGATCCACCTGACGGGGGGGGAAATCGGGCAGAATCGGTTTGACACCCCCCCGCCCTTTGCGTAATCGGACGCACAAGGTACGGCGCGGTAGCTCAGTTGGTTAGAGCGATCGACTCATAATCGATAGGTCGGGAGTTCAAGTCTCCCCCACGCCACCACCTCCAACTTTCTGACAGCGTTAACGGTTGCTAGGGTGTTTGCGTCGCAAGCTTTCAGGTGCCCTGATTTTGATTAACTGCGTTGAAAACCACGAGAAACGATCCGGTCGAACAAATCGTGTATATCGTCGTCGGATTTCAGGTCCGTCAAGGTGGCAAGTACTCCCGCCCCTTCAATCAAAGCCGTGATCAGTTCCATATCCACTAGGCCTTCTTCGTCCCGCGCGAGCTTTGGAATGTCGATATGCCCGTCTCTGATCATGGTCCAAAGAAAAGCTTGGTAGGCGATCAGGGAAATGCCCTCGGATCGCAGCCTTGCAAGGATGGTGGCGTAGGCTCGAGACGCGGTACGAGCATACTCACGCGTGGAAACCTCCGGTTCAGGTGACTGCGGCAGGCCCTCGTTGAAATAAGTCGCCAAGCACGCATCAAGAATGTCTTGCTTGCGCGGGTAATAGTGGTGAAAGGCACCCTTGGAGACGTTTGCCGCTTTTGCCAGATCTGACATTGATGTGCGGTCATAGCCTTGGGTTACGAACAGACGAAAGGCTTCCCGCAAAAGTTTCTCTTTGCTCGTGGCCATTCGCACCCCTGTTCAACCTATCTGCCTGCCTTGTGCATCTGATAGATTGTGTTGTCCTCCCAATCCACCTTGGCGACCAAATCATAGCCAAGTTTTTCATAGAGGATCACGTTCTTAGGATTCTCGGTATCGAGCGACCACCCGCGCTTTGAGTCGACCTCGCCTTCCAGCAAATCAATGAATTGTTTGCCAAGCCCGTTGCCTTGAAGCTCTGGAAGGATGCCAATCATCGTAAGGTAGTTTGCCGTTCTGTCGTTGCCGCGCCGCGCGAGCGAACGATAGCGGTTCATGCGCTTGATACATCCTTTGGGGAGCCGTCGCCACAGCCGCCAAGTCCGAACAACGCTGATTATCTCGGCCATCGCGGACCGCCTGACCTCGATGAGGGCGGCGCCGACGACTTGCCGGTCCTTGCGAAAAAGGAAGATAGGCTCATTGGCACGAAAGTGGGCATTTGTGATCGCGGCGACGATGTTGTGACGCACAGGGCCCGGTGGCGTGGTATCTCCGACGAAATACACTATGGCGGGGTCATCGACGAAGGCGGCTGTTATGATGTTAACGGCGCTTTCGATCTGGGCGTGATCCGTGCATCTTGTCAGTGCAAACGCGACGTCAGGCCTATGTTGCATAGTGATTGACCGCAAAGCTGTAAGTGACTTTGAGAAAGAACATCGCGGACAAGCAAAGCTGGATACCGTCGATTCCCAATTTGGGTAGGAAGGTGAGCCCCAAGGCCAAACAGAATCCGCCCATGACAGGTCTGTTACCCGTCAGGTTGACAGCGCAGGCGCAGGCGATTGTCCCCACCCACACAAGACAAAGGGGCGCCATGTCCCATCCCATCAACCAGCCGATGATCGGCAGATGAATATGGATCGCGATGAAACCCCAGCGAAAGCCGGATCGTTGCGCATAAAAATCATTCGTTCCTTGGGTAAAATTAGCAACAGCTCCGGCGACGATATCAACAGCAAGCAATCCCGCGAGCCAGTGCCGCCATCCCGTGTCACGCGCGAACTCGGCACCCCATATGAAACCAAACACGATAACCGCGACACTGATCGCAGTGATTCCCCCCACCGTCTGTCGCTGTCCGATTACTTCGTGGAAAACAGACGGCACTGCAAATTGCCGCGTTGTGAGGGAAACGATCAAGTTTTTCATCGATTTCCTCCAGTTCGATACCGGACGACCGGTATGTAGTGACGTAGATTATCCTATCGGTGGTCGTCAAGCCTGATTTCCCTGCCGACGAACCAGTCATTCGTTCAACGGACGTGACAGTCCGCGTCGCTGACGATCCGGGACACTGCGACGCGTGGCTTTATCCCCCTTCCGCGGGTGGCAGATACGTTTCACGTCCAAATCGTCACGACTGCGCCCGCAAAATGGAGGTATCGAGAGATCAAGCGTCCCCCGCCACCACCGACCTTTCCTCGGCCACAAAACCAGACTAGCGTTGCGCCGCAGATCAGTTTGAAAGGGATCTTGATGTCCGTCATTGACCAGATCGCCGCCGCCATCGGCGCGGACCGCATCCTGACCGGCAAGGACGCCGCCCCCTACGGCAAGGACTGGACAGGCGCCTATACCTCGACGCCGCTGGCCGTGCTGCGGCCCGTGTCCACCGCCGAAGTCGGAGCGATCATGCAGATCGCCCATGCCACGCGCACAGCTGTCGTGCCATGTTCCGGCAGGACCGGGCTGACAGGGGCCACGATGGCCGATGGCGCGCTGATGCTGTCGGTCGAGCGGCTAAACAAGATCACCGAGATCAATGCCACAGGGCGCACCGCCACCGTCGGCGCGGGCGTGATCCTGTCGAACCTGCACGATGCGGCGGCCGCACATGACCTGATCTTCCCGCTGACCCTGGGCGCGCGCGGATCGGCGATGATCGGCGGTCTGTTGTCGACCAATGCGGGCGGGTCCAATGTCGTGCGCTATGGCAGCACGCGCGGCCTGTGTCTGGGGCTGGAGGTCGTGATGGCCGACGGGCGGGTGATGAATCTGATGAGCGCGCTGCACAAGGACAATTCCGGCCTTGATCTGCGCAACCTGATGATCGGGGCCGAAGGCACGCTGGGCATCATCACCGCCGCCGTGCTGAAACTGCTGCCCAAACCGCAGGCCTATGCGACAGCGATGGTCGCCCTGCCTTCGCTTGCCGATGCGCTGCACCTGCTACACCGCCTGCAGGACGCCACAGGCGGCGGGGTCGAGGCGTTCGAATACATGCCACGCAGCTATATGGCCAAACACCGCCAGATGTTCCCCGACATGGCCCCGCCTTTCGCGCAGGACCACGACGTCAACATCATGATCGAAGTGGCCGCGACCACGGTGCGCGACGCGCAGCCGGGACCGGACGGACAACTGCCTGTTGTCACCTTGCTCGAGGATGTGCTGGGCCAGATGCTGGACGATGGCACGCTGATCGACGCGGTGATCGCGCAGAACGAAACCCAGCGCCGCGACATCTGGAAACGCCGCGAGGATGCGGGCGAGGTCGCCTTTTTCGGCGGACATTTCGTCAATACCGACATCGCCCTGCCGCTCGACAAGGTGGCAGAATTCGAGGCCACGCTGACACCCCGCCTGCGCGCTATTGATCCGGATGTGGAAGAGGTGATGGTCGCCCATCTGGGTGACGGCAATATCCACCACACCAGTTATGTCAGCCGCAACGATCCGGACGCGATGGCCGCACTGGTCGAGGCGGTCGAGGATGTCGTGCAGGAGCTGGGCGGGTCGTTCAGCGCCGAACACGGGATCGGCGTGTCGAAGCTTGCCACGATGAAGCGGCGCAAGGACCCCGTTGCGCTGGACGCGATGCGCGCGGTCAAGGCAGCCCTTGATCCGCTTAACATCCTTAACCCCGGCAAGGTGATCCCGCCCGCCTGACCCCATGGAAGGGCCGCCGATGATCAAGCTCGCGCTGTCGAAAATCCTGCAAGTGCGTCAGAACTACTGGTTCTGGCCCAGCCTGATGACCTGCGTTGCTGTCGTCGTGGGCATCCTGATGCCCATGCTGGATCGGCATATCGGCGCTGTCTGGCTGCAAAACCTCGGTTTCGTGCCGATTGCCGATGTCGATGGCGCACGCGCGGTGCTGACGACACTGGCCGCGTCCTCGCTCGGCGTCGCAGGTGTCGCATTTTCGGTAACGATGGTCGCCGTGTCCTTCGCCAGCGCCAATTACGGGCCGCGCCTGATCAGCAATTTCATGGCCAACCGTCAAAATCAGGTCGTGCTGGGCGTGTTCGTTGCGACCTTCGCCTACAGCATGGTGGTGCTGAGCACGGTGAACGACGACACCTCCCTGCCCGATCTGACGCTGGACACCTTTGTGCCGCAAATCGCGATCCTGTTCGCGCTGGTGCTGACGCTGGCCGCGGTGGGTGCGCTGATCTTTTATATCCACCACATCCCCGAATCGATCAACATCATGAACCTGCTGTCCGAAATCGGCGGCAAACTGGAACGCGCCGTCATCGCGATGCTGGCGGCCGAGCAATCGGCGGAGCGCAAGAAGCCCGTCGATCTTGCGCCCGTCCCCGAAGGATCTGTTGCCCCCGGCAGTCACATCGCGGCCGATTGCGCGGGGTTTCTGCAGCATGTGAACTACAAAGGATTGGTGGAGATTGCGGAAGCCAACGACATTCAGGTCACGCTGCACCGCGCGCCGGGGGATTTTCTGGTGCCGGGCGATATGGTCTTGTCGGCCCAGCCTCAGGGGCGCTGCACCGACAAGGTGATCGGCCACATGCGCAACTGTTTCACCATCGGGGCCAACCGGACCGAACATCAGGATATCCTGTTCCTGTCGGACCAGCTGGTCGAGGTATGTGGCCGCGCGCTGTCACCCGGCGTGAATGACCCGATGACGGCGATCCTGTGCCTGAACTGGCTCAAACCCGGCCTGACCGCCTTTGCCCAGCGCCCGCCCGCGCGGCAGGCGGACCCGTCCGACCCTGTGATCTACCAACGGATGACCTTCAAGGACATGCTCGATCAATCCTTTGACGGGATGCGCCAGTATGTTGCGACCGACCACAGCACCACCTTGCGCGCACTTGAGATGCTGGCAGATATTGCTGTTGCGGCGGGCAAAGACGATGTGACCGCCGATTGCAAAAGGCAGGCGCAGCTCTTGGCCGCGTCGGCGGTTGCCGTCCAGCATGACCCCAGCGCATGTGCCCATATTGCACGGGCCTTGCGCGACGCCTTGCAACGGATGGCAGGCTAAACGGGCGTTGACGGTGCCGTTACACCTCGGGCGCGGACGGGTCGGGAACAACGCTTGGGACGTCATCGACCTTGGTCTCGTCCCAACCTTTGTCCTGCCGCTTGATCCGGCGTGAAATCGCATAGCTGATCGGCCAAGCGATCAAAAAGCCGATCGCAGCCGCGACGCCAATGGCCAGCCATGAATACCAGCCCAGCGTCATCACAGCGACAACCAGCGCGCCAGTCGTGACGCTGCCAACCATAAATGTCAGGTAGATGCTCAGGCGGTCCATGACGTATCCTTTCGGGGTTGAAAGGGAAACGCCCGAACGCGCCGCAAGTTCCATGGCTTTACTTGTGGTCGAAGAACCCCGGCCCTGCCTGCTCCAGCAGCTTGACCGCCATTTCGCGGCCCATGTCCGCACCATCGGCAATCGCACCGGTCATGTCATCGGCCAGAACCTGCGACCCGTCGGTGCGCAGGATTTCCCCGCGCAGGCGCAGATTGCCGCCGTCCAGCTCTGCCAGCCCGCCGATGGGCGTCTCGCATGACCCGTCCAGATGCGCGAGGAAACTGCGTTCGGCGGCAAGGCGCTGACCGGTCGGGCCGTGGTGGATCGCCTCCAGCATGGTCGCGGCACGGGAATCGTCGGCGCGCCGTTCGATCCCGATGGCGCCTTGCGCGATGGCGGGCAGCATGTCTTCGGGCGCGATGGCGGTGCGCGGCACGTCTGTCATGTTCAACCGGTTCAGCCCCGCCATCGCCAGAAACGTCGCTTCGGCCACGCCATTACCAAGCTTCATCAGGCGGGTCTGAACGTTGCCGCGAAATTCCACGACATTCAGGTCGGGCCGCCGCACCAAAAGCTGCGACCGCCGCCGCAGGGACGAGGTGCCGACCGTGGCCCCCTGTTCAAGATCATCCAGCCCCTTGGCCGTCAGCGACACAAACGCATCGCGCACATCCTCGCGCGGCAAATAGGTGTCGAGCAGCAAACCACCGGGCTGTTCGACCGGCATGTCCTTCATCGAATGGACCGCGATGTCGATGGAGCCGTCCAGCAGCGCCTCTTCGATCTCGCGGGTGAACAGGCCCTTGCCGCCGATTTCCTTCAGCGGACGGTCCTGAATCGCATCGCCCGTGACCTTGATCACGACGATGGCAAAGGCCTCCTGCGGCAGATCGAAGGCCGCCATCAGCCTTGCGCGCGTCTCATGCGCCTGCGCAAGCGCAAGCGGCGATCCACGGGTTCCGATGTTGAAAGGCGAGGCGGGTGTGGGCAAAGCAATGTTCATGGCGCGATTGTTAGACGTGTCAATCTGGCCTGACAACTGCCTTGACAACATGTTCCGCAATTGGGACGACAGACGGGTTAAAAAAGGACAGACCATGGCGCAGCAAAAGACGATCTTGAGGGCCCTTGCGGGCGAGACACTCCCCACGCCCCCCATCTGGATGATGCGGCAGGCGGGGCGTTACCTGCCCGAATACCGCGCGACGCGGGCGCAGGCGGGGGATTTTCTCAAACTGTGCTACAATCCCGAACTTGCCGCCGAGGTGACGCTGCAACCGATCCGCCGTTACGGGTTCGACGCGGCGATTCTGTTCGCCGATATCCTGCTCTTGCCGCAGGCGATGGGGGCGGACCTGTGGTTTGTCACCGGCGAAGGACCGCGCCTGTCTACGATCACCACGCCCGAAGAACTGGGTCGTCTGAAGCCCGTGGACGAAATCCACGACACGCTGTCCCCCGTCTATGAGACGGTGAAGATCCTGTCGCAAGAACTGCCCAAGGAGACCACGCTGATCGGTTTCGCCGGTGCGCCCTGGACGGTTGCGACCTATATGATCGCGGGTCAGGGCACGCCCGACCAAGGGCCCGCCCATGCGCTCAAGGCGGAAAACCGCCCTGTGTTCGAAGGCATCATGCACCGCCTGACCGAAGGCACCATCGCCTATCTGTCCCGCCAGATCGAGGCGGGGGCGGAATGCGTCAAACTGTTCGACAGCTGGGCCGGATCGCTCGAAGGCGACGATTTCACCGAATTCTCGATCAAACCGATGCAGCGGATCACCGCCGCACTCAAGGAAAAGCACCCCGGTATCCCCGTCATCGCCTTTCCGCGCGGGGCAGGCACGAAATACGCAGGCGTCCATGCCGCGACAGGGGCCGATTGCGTCGCCGTCGATGATGGTGTCGATGCGGCATGGGTCGCAGAGCATGTGCAGAAAGACGGCTGCGTGCAGGGCAACCTTGCGTCGTCGCATATGGTGACGGGCGGTCAGGGGCTGGTCGATGAAACCCGCCGCATCTGTGATGCGCTGTCGGGCGGCGCGCATATCTTCAACCTTGGCCACGGCATCACGCCAGAGGCGGACCCCGCCAATGTGCAACTGATGATCGACACGGTGCGCAGAGGCTGAACGGATGCAGATGCCGCTGACCCTGCGCCTGATCTTTCACGGTCTGCGCGGGGTCATGCTGGCGCTGACCATCACGCTTTTGGGGTGGGTCACGCTGGTGCCCGCGACCGCCGCCGAACGCGCAGCGCTGAACGCACCATTGGGATTGGAGTCACCCGACGGTTTGCTGGCATTGCGCATCGCGCGGGCGATGATCCATTTCGCCCCCGAACGGTCGGCGCGGATGCTCAGTCACGCAAGCGATGGTGAGATCACGCCCGAACTGGCTGCGCTGATCCTGCGCGATATCGCGTCAGTCCCGCCCCAGACACCCGACGCCCTTGCGCCCGCACGGCAAGCGGGCGGCGCAAAGTTCGTCACGGTTGATTAGACCCATTTCGCCAGCGGCGGCAGGCTCATCAGCACGGCATTTGCGTCATGGCCCGTGGTCAGCCCGAACTTGGTGCCGCGGTCATAGACAAGGTTGTATTCCGCATAAAGCCCGCGGTGGATCAGCTGCGTGTCCTTATCGGCATCGGTCCACGGCGTATCGCGGCGCTTTTCCACCAGCGGCACATAGGCGGGCAGGAAGGCGCGGCCGATGTCTTGCGTCAGCGTGAAATCAGCCTCCCAATCGCCGGTGCAGTAATCATCCATGAAGATGCCGCCCACCCCCCGCGCGCGGTTGCGGTGGGGGATATAGAAATACTCGTCCGCCCAAGCCTTGAGCTTGGGGTAATGGTCGGTGCCGTGCGGGTCGAGATGCGCCTTTTGCGTGGCGTGGAAATGGGTGGTATCCTCGGCATATTCGATGCAGGGGTTCAGGTCGGACCCACCGCCGAACCACCAGGCGTGCGGGGTCCAGAACATGCGTGTGTTCATATGGACAGCAGGCGCATGCGGGTTCTGCATATGCGCCACCAGCGAAATGCCGGACGCCCAGAACCGCGGATCATCCGCCATGCCCGGCACGCCGCGTGCGGCCATGGCGCGCTGTGCAGCATCGCCCAACTGGCCATAGACGGTCGAGATATTGACCCCCACCTTTTCGAACACACGGCCGCCGCGCATCACCGACATCAGCCCGCCGCCCGCATCGGACCCGTCGTCGGAGTGACGCGATGTTTCCGTCACCTCGAACCGGCCTGCGGGGGTGTCGCCTGCATGGCTGTCCTCGAGACCCTCGAACGCTGCGACGATGTCGTCGCGCAATGTGCGGAACCATGCCGATGCCGTGGCTTTTTGTGCTGCGAATTCTTCTGCCATGTGACGGCTTAGCCCCTGATATTGTCTAGCGATGCGTGATAGTGTTCAGCTACCATACCGAACACGCCCCGATGTTCCAGACCAAAACCGGAGAAGACGATGCGTCCTGCCCTGATGATTCTGCCCCTTCTGGCATTGGCCGCCTGTGCCACGCCACGCGAACAATGCATCAGTCAGGCGACCCGCGATCTGCGCGTGCTGAACAGCCTGATCACCGAGACGCAGGGCAACCTTGCGCGCGGCTATGCCATCGCCGAACAGCAGGAAGTCCGCACGGTGCGCCAGACCTGCCGGGGGGAAAACAGCGACGGCACGACCTTCCGCTATCGCTGTGACGAGACCGAGACATTCACGACGCGCCGCCCTGTCGCCATCGACCTGAATGCCGAACAGGCCAAGCTTGCGTCACTGGTCGAACGGCGTAACCAGCAGCAGGCGTCATCGGATCAGGTGGTGCTGCAATGCATCGCCACACACCCTGAGTGATCAATGCGCCGAGACGCAGGCCGGGTCGATCAGGGTCCGGCCACCGTCCACGGTGATGATCTGGCCGGTCACGAAACCGGCCGCGTCTGACGCTAGATATTGCACGGCATCCGACACCTCGCCCGGGCTTGCGATCCGGTGCAGCGGGGTGTTCTCGAGGATCGCATCGCGCATCTCGTCATCGTCTTTCAGCGACCCCTTGAGGCTTGCGCTCATCACACTGCCAAAGGCCACGGCATTGACGCGGATACCGTGCGGGGCGAAGGCCACCGCCATTGACCGCGTCAGCTGGTCCAGTGCGGCGGTGCTGACCGAATAGGCCATCAGATCGGCATGGGTGCGCCGTGACGCAATGGACGAGATGTTCACGATCGACCCGACAGCACCTCCGCCGCCGCCCTTGCCTGCCTGTTTGATCATCCGCCGCGCCACCGCCTGAGAGACGCGCATCGCGGTCAGCATGTTCTGCTGGAGCAATTCGTCCATCGACGTATCATCGGGGTCCAGCGGATCGGTCGTCATCACCTGCCGCGAGGCGTTGACAAGGATATCGACCCGCTCGAAGGCGTCGATGGTCGCGGACAGCAGGTTGGTGATGGTCAGCTTCTTGCGCAGATCACCCGCGAAAAGCCGGATATTCGTGGCTTTCTCGGCCTCTTCGCCCATCTGCGCGCGCAGCGTCTTTTCGTCCATATCGGCAAAAACGACATTGGCCCCGCCTTCGGCAAAATGGCGCGCGATGGCAAGACCGACGCCATTGGCCGCCCCTGTGACGATCGCGGTCCTGCCGCGGATGGAAAAGGACATTGCGATGCTCCCTCGCGCGGTCAGCGCAGCGGTTTGGTGGCGTGGAACAGTTTGAACGCGTTGTTGCCGCCGATTATGTCGACATTGCGGAAACTTTCCGACATCGCCTGTTCATAAGGCAAATGCCGGTTTGCGACCATCCAGAGCTTGCCATGCGGCGCAAGCAGGCGGGACGCCGCTTGGATGAACGCACGGCCCAGACCCGCATCGGCGGCGCGCCCTGTGTGAAAAGGCGGGTTCATAACGATCCCGTCATAGCCTTTTTCCGGTGTGAACCGCAGCGCATCGGCCCAATGGAAACGGGCGCGCGGATCGGTCACGTTCAGCCGCGCGCAATCCAGCGACAGCGCCTCGGCCTCGATCAGATCAAGCGACGCAACCGTGTCCCGCGCCAGCACCGCCTGCGCCAGATAACCCCAGCCCGCGCCCAGATCGGCCATGCGCGCGGGCAGTTTCGGCGGCAGTGCATCCGCCAACAGCGCAGAGCCTGCATCGACCGCCCCGTCGGAAAACACGCCAGCAGTGGTGTAAAACCCGTGCGGGCCCTGCACCGGCCCCGCCGTCGCCCAATCGGCAAAGGCGGTGGTGGCGGGAAACCAGAACAACCGTCCGTGGCCTTTGGTGATGGAAGGCAGATCGCCCAGACGGGCGCGGCAGGCCTTGAACAGGCTGTCCACGCCATCTGTGCGCTGGCCGTCGACGACGACCAGATCGGCCTTGGCGCAGGCTTCGGCGATCATCGCCTGCGCCAGCGCCTTGGCGCGCGGCACAACGACGATGGCGGTCCCGCAGGCCGGCAAGTCTTGGGTGACGGCATAACCCGCGATCTGCCAATCGGCCACATCGGGGAAATAGCCATGCGTGATCCGCAGCGCATCGCGCGGCAGGTCCGACAGGTCATAGGTGGCGGATGGGCGCATCAGGCCGATGTTACCCGCGCGCAAGACCAGAAGGCCGTCTTGGATGGCCGTGCTGAGGCGTGACTGTGGCATATGTGTTACGAATAACGCGGGCGCGCTATTCTTTCTCCATCGTGCATTGCAGCGGATGCTGGTGGCGTTGGGCAAAATCCATGACCTGCGCGACCTTTGTTTCCGCGATCTCGTGGCTGAAGACGCCGACGACGGCGACGCCTTTCTTGTGGACGGTCAGCATCAGTTCGAACGCCTGCGCATGCGACATGCCAAAAAACCGTTCCAGCACATGCACAACAAATTCCATCGGCGTGAAATCGTCGTTCAGGATCAGGACCTTGTACATCGGCGGACGCTTGGTCTTGGGCTTGGTTTCCAAGGCAACACCAAGATTGCCGTCATCGCGGTCCTTTTTGTCGGCCATCATGTGAAACGGTTTATGCATCAAGGGTCCTGTCATACCGCCTACATATAAACCATGCCCGCCCAGAGAAAAGGGGGTGCGTCAGAAAGTGGATTCCCGCCAATCGCCGATCTAGCGGGTTGACGGCGCCGATCTACCACATCTGTGAAAACTGCCTGACGATCACCTGCAAAGTGTTTGAAAATAGGGTGTTTTCGGCAAAGCAAAGTTGTGCTAGCGTTTTGGAATAATAATAAGGCCACCGGAAAAATCCGGAGCCAGAGGCAGCAAGAGGCAAACGACATGGCACGTCGTCCGGGACAGTTGGCCCTTTACGGGCTTTATATCTGCGTTCTGATTTTCGGTCTGATTTCCGCACCGGTGCGTGCGGTGGCCGCACCCTATGCGGCGCTGGTCATGGATGCGCGCACGGGCGAGGTCCTGCATGCGCAGAATGCCGATACAAGGCTGCACCCGGCCTCGCTGACCAAGATGATGACGCTTTACGTCGCTTTTCAAGCCATCGAACGGGGGGAAATCTCGCTCGATACCGAGGTGACGATCACGCCGCTTGCCGCCAATGAACCCCCCTCGAAACTGGGCCTGCGTGCCGGCCAGCGCATCCGCCTGCGCTATCTGATCCGCGCGGCAGCCGTGCGGTCGGCCAATGATGCGGCCACCGCCATCGGCATCGCGATTTCGGGGTCGGAAGAGGCGTTTGCCACGCGCATGAACCGGACCGCTGCCGCGATGGGCATGACCAACACCACGTTTCACAACGCCCATGGTTTGACCCAGTCGGGCCATCTGTCCACAGCGCGCGACATGTCGATCCTCGGGCGGCATGTGATCTATGACTTCCCGCAGTATTATAACCTGTTCTCGCGCCGCACGGCCGATGCCGGTGTCGCCACCGTGCAGCACACCAACCGTCGCTGGCTTGACAGCTATCCGGGCGGTGACGGGATCAAGACCGGCTTTACCAATGCGGCCGGTTTCACGCTGGTCGCTTCGGCGCAGCGCGGCGATCAGCGGATTATTGCAACCGTGTTTGGCGGCACGTCCACGGCTGCACGTAATGCGCGGATCACCGAGCTGATGGATATGGGCTTCAGCATGGCACCGAACCGCGCCAATGTGAACCGCCCCACACCGCCCGGTGCCATGGCCGAAGCCCCTGTCGCGCCGAGTGCTGAGCAGACTGTGGCCGCAGGCGACAGCGTACGCGGCAGCGCTGGCAAGACGATCCGCGTGAACGGGCTTGTGACGCGCAGCTATCGCCCTGTGGGTCGCCCCGTGGCGACAGAACCGGCACCCGAACTGCTGTTGTCCGCCGCACCAGAGCCCGAAGCAGAGGTCGTCGTTGCAGCGGCAGCGCCGCCCGAGGCCGATGTCGCAGCCCTTGTCGATCAGGACATCATCAATGCCGTGCTGGCCGATGCCGTAAACGCAACCTTGATGGAGGTGCTGGCCGAAGAAGCACCCGTGCAGGTGGCCGCAGCCGCCCCTGCCGTCACACCTCAGCCGCGTCCGGCCGAGCCCGAGCAAGTCCAGATGGCCGCGATGGCCGCGACGGCCCCCGTGGCCCCGCCTGTCGAAAGCTTCGAGCCTGCAGAGCCAGAGGTCGTGACCCGCGTATCCACATCCGGCGGGCGGCATTGGGGCGTGAATGTCGGCCGTTATCCCAGCCGGTTCGATGCCGAACGCGTCCTGCTGCAGGTCGCGCTGAACGAGATGAGCACGCTGGACGGATCACTGCGCCGTGTCGTGCAGCGGGCGGGCGGGTTTGATGCGAATTTCATGGGGTTGACGCGCGAAGGTGCCGATCTGGCCTGCCGCCGGTTGCAGGCGCGCGGTACGACCTGTTTCATGATCGGGGCCGACGGGTAAAACGCGGCGCCGGAAAAGGACTTTCTGGCCTCCGGCGGGAGTATTTCTGGAAAAAAGAAGTGGGGGGTCAGGCCGGAATGGCGCGCCCTTCAAAGGCGGCGGCCATCAACTGCCGTGTATAGGGGTCTTGCGGGGCGTCGAAGATCGCATCGGCGTCGCCTGCCTCGACCACATCGCCCTGTTTCATCACCATCACCTTGTGCGACAGCGCGCGCACCACCTTGAGGTCATGGCTGATGAACAGATAGGCCAGCCGGTGTTTTTGCTGCAGTTCGCGCAGCAGATGCACGATCTGCACCTGCACCGTCATGTCGAGCGCGGAGGTGGGTTCGTCCAGCACCAGCAAGCGGGGCCGCAGGATCATTGCACGCGCGATTGCGATGCGCTGGCGCTGTCCGCCCGAAAATTCATGCGGATAGCGGTCCATCATCGCCGGATCGAGCCCGACCTCGGTCATGATCTCGGCCACCATGTCGCGCCGGTTGCGCCCGGGATCAACGCCGTGGACGCCCAGACCTTCGGCAATGATCTGTTCGACGGTCATGCGCGGGCTGAGCGAGCCGTAGGGGTCCTGAAACACGATCTGCATTTCGCTGCGCAAAGGCCGCATCTGCCGCTGGGTCAGCGTGTGGATAT
Source organism: Yoonia sp. 72 (assembly GCF_034652275.1). Taxonomy (NCBI): domain Bacteria; kingdom Pseudomonadati; phylum Pseudomonadota; class Alphaproteobacteria; order Rhodobacterales; family Paracoccaceae; genus Yoonia; species Yoonia sp. 72. The sequence goes on from NZ_JAXIWG010000001.1 coordinate 1,181,815, forward strand.
CGCGGCCCATGAAGCTGATCCGCCCTTGCGACCGGATCAGCCGCATCACGGCGAGTGCCAGCGTGGTCTTGCCGGACCCGCTTTCGCCGACGATGCCCAGTGTTTCGCCTTCGCGCAAAGACAGCGTGGCGCTGTTGACAGCCTTGATATGCCCCACAGTGCGTTTCAGCAGGCCCGCCGTGATCGGGAACCAGATCCGCGCGGCATCGGTTTCAAGCACGGTGGCCGCATCGGCAGGCACGGGTGCCGGCACGCCGGTCGATTCGGCGGCAAGCAGGGTTTGCGTGTAAGGGTGGCGCGGATTGGCGAAGAGGTCGGTTGTCGGCCCCTCTTCCACGATCTCGCCGTTTTTCATCACACAGACGCGGTCGGCGATCTTGCGCACGATGGTCAGGTCATGGGTGATGAACAGCATCGACATGCCGTCGCGCTCTTTGAGATCGGCCAGCAGGTCGAGGATCTGCGCCTGAATGGTCACGTCAAGCGCGGTTGTCGGTTCATCCGCGATGAGCAGTTCCGGCCCGTTGGCCAGCGCCATGGCGATCATCACGCGCTGGCGCTGCCCGCCGGACAACTGATGCGGATAGGCGCCAAGCCGGGTTTCGGGGTCGCGGATACCGACGCGGGTCAGAAGCTCGATGATCCGCGTGCGAACGGCGGGGCCACGCAGGCCCTGATGCAGTTCGATGCTTTCGGCCAGTTGCTTTTCCAGCGTGTGTAGCGGGTTCAGCGATGTCATTGGCTCCTGAAAGATGAAGCTGATGTCATTGCCACGGACACGGCGCAGGGCGGGCTCTGCCGCGCCGACCATCTCGACCCCGTTATAGGTGATCGAGCCTGCCATGACCGCGCTATCGCCCAGCAGCTGCACCGTGGACAGGGCCGTGACGGATTTGCCCGACCCGCTTTCTCCCACAATCGCCAGCGTCTCGCCGCGACTGATCTGGAAGGACACGCCGCGCACCGCATGTGTCGTGGCGCCATCCTGCCGGAAGGCGACGCGCAGGTCGCGCACATCGAGGATCGGCTTGGTCATTTCACGGGGGCCTTTTGCGCGATGGCGAGGTCTTGGGGTGCAACCACAGGCACGGACCCGTCGGCGATGAAGGTCTTGCGCGGATCAAAGGCGTCGCGGATGCCCTCGAAGATGAACACCAGCAGCGACAGCATGATCGCGAAGGTGAAGAAGGCGGTAAAGCCAAGCCACGGCGCTTGCAGGTTCTGCTTGGCCTGCAAGGTCAATTCGCCCAGCGACGGGGCCGAGGATGGCAAGCCGAAACCCAAAAAGTCGAGCGAGGCGAGCGTGCCGATCGCGCCGGTCACGATGAACGGCAGCAGGGTCAATGTAGCGACCATCGCATTGGGCAGCATGTGGCGGAACATGATCGTCCGGTCTGGCACACCCAACGCCTTGGCTGCGCGCACATATTCAAGGTTGCGCGCGCGAAGGAATTCCGCGCGCACCACGCCTACCAGCGCGGGCCAGCCGAACAGGACCGTCAGAAAGACCAACAACCAGAAACTTCGCCCTAGAATCGCGAAAACGATGATGATGACGTAAAGCGACGGCGTGCCGGTCCAGATCTCGATAAACCGCTGGAACGCCAGATCGGTCCAGCCGCCAAAATAGCCCTGTACCGCGCCCGCCGTGATCCCGATGATCGATGCGGAAATCGTGACGATCAGCGCAAAGATGATCGACAGTCTGAAGCCGTAGATCACCCGCGCCATCACATCGCGCTTGGTATCGTCGGTGCCAAGCCAGTTCATCGACGAGGGCGGCGCAGGCGCCACGCCCGGGCGGTCAACAATGGTGTTGTAGGAATAGGGGATCGGCGGCCAGATCATCCAGCCGCGCTGGAAGCCGATCCCCAGATCCTCGCCCGCGTCGACGGCGGCGACGATCCCGTCAGGGTCGTCGAAACAATCCTCCATGCCGCCGGTCTTGATCAGGCATTGGACCTCGATATCCTGATAGCGCGCCTGCGTTGGGAAATCGCCGCCGAAATCGCGTTCGGAATAGAAGGTCGCGATCGGCATGCGCCATTCGCCCTGATAGCTGACAAGGATCGGCTTGTCGTTGGCAATCAGTTCGGCAAACAGCGACAGGCCAAACAGCACGCCAAAGATGATCAGCGACCAGACCGCACGGCGGTTACGCTTGAAATTGCGCCAGCGGCGCTGGTTCAGGGGGGACAGGCGCATCAGTTCCGTGCCTCGAAATCAATGCGGGGGTCGATGAAGACATAGGTGATGTCGGTCAGGATACCGACGACCAGCCCGATCAGGGAAAAGGCGAAGAGCGTGCCAAAGACCACGGGATAATCTCGTGCGACCGCCGCCTCGAACCCCAGCCGTCCCAGACCGTCGAGAGAGAATAGCGTTTCGATGATCAGCGACCCGCCGAAAAACACGCCGATGAACAGCGCCGGAAAGCCCGAAATCACGATCAGCATCGCGTTGCGGAAGACATGGCCATAAAGCACGCGGGATTCCGACAGCCCCTTGGCCTTGGCGGTGATGACATATTGTTTCTTGATCTCGTCCAGAAAGCTGTTCTTGGTCAGCAGCGTCAGCGTGGCAAAGGCCGAAATCGTCGAGGCCAGCACCGGCAGCGTGATGTGCCAGAGGTAATCAAGAATCTTGCCGATCAGCGACAGATCCGCGAAATTCGATGACGTCAGCCCGCGCAACGGGAAGATGCGGAAATAGGACCCGCCCGCGAACAGCACGATCAGCAGGATCGCGAACAAAAAGCCGGGGATCGCATAGCCGATGATGATGGCACCACTGGTCCATGTGTCAAACGGGGTACCGTCGCGCACGGCCTTCTTGATGCCAAGCGGGATCGAGATGAGATAGGCGATCAGCGTGGACCACAGGCCCAGCGTGATCGACACTGGCATTTTTTCCAGCACCAGATCGAACACGCTGATCGACCGGAAATAGCTGTTTCCGAAATCGAACCGCATGTAGTTCCACATCATGTTGAGGAACCGTTCCAAGGGCGGTTTGTCAAAGCCGAATTCGCGTTCCAGCTGGGCAATGAATTCGGGCGGCAATCCCCGCGCGCCGACATAATCGCTGCCGCTGTCATTGCCGAAATCGGCATCGCCCCCCCCGCCAGAGAAGCTTTCGAACACGTCGCCGCGCCCTTCCAGATTGGCGAGGATCTGTTCAATCGGGCCGCCCGGCACGAATTGCACCAGTGCAAAGTTGATGATCATGATCCCGAGCAAGGTCGGAATGACCAGCAACAGCCGTCGAAGGATATAGGCGCCCATAAACCTGCCTTACCGCAAAGCGCCGGCGGCGATCAAGGCGTCGGCCTTGTCCTGATTGAACCACCAGTAGTCCAGATACCCAAGGCCGAATTCCGGCAGGTCTTCGGGATATTCATACATGTCAAAATAGGCGACCCAGTTCGCACCAAGGAACCATGTCGGCACCATGAAATATTCATGCCGCATCACGCGGTCGATGGCGCGGACACCTGCAGCCATTTCCTCGTAGTCATCCGCACTTGTCACAAACTTTGCCAGCTCATCGACAGCGGCCGAACAGAAACCCGCGGGGTTGAACACGTCGTCGCGGTCTTCGCAGCCATATTTCTGTTCGATACCGGTGCCTTCCTGCAAACCGCTGCTATAGGCACCAAAAATCATGTCGAAATCGTTGGATTGCGTGCGTGCCTGATACTGGGGCGGATCGACACGGTTATAAGTGGCATTCACGCCCAAGCGTTGGAGGTTCTCGATATAGGGCGTGATGATCCGGTCGAAGGATTGGCGCGTTTCCAGAAACTCGATGTCAAGCGTCCGGCCATTCGCATCCCGCAACTGGCCGTCATTGCCCGGCGTAAACCCTGCCTCTTCCATCAGCGCGAGCGCGCGGCGCAGGTTGTCGCGGTCAAGCGGGCGGTCGCCGCTGGTATGCGGCATAAAGGCGTCTTCGGTGAAAATCGCCTCGGGCAGCGTGGCGCGCACGGTGTCGAGCATTTCCAGCTCGCGCCCTTCGGGCAGGCCGGTCGCGCGCAGGCGGTCGTTTTCCCAGAAACTGGTGCGCTGCTGGAATAGCCCGTATTGCAGGTTGGCGTTGGTCCACGTGAAATTATACATCAGGCCCAGCGCAAGCCGGACATTGCGGTCTTGCAGCTTTTCGCGGCGCAGGTTGAACACGAAACCCGACGCGGCAGGCAAGGTGCCGTCAGCAAGCGTCTCGCGCACGACCCAGCCGTTCCGGATCGCGGGGAAATCATAGGACGTGGCCCAGTTGATCGAGGAATTCTCGCGCCGGAAGGTGAATTCACCCGCCTTGAAGGCCTCGAACGCGGCGGAACTGTCGGCGAAGTATTCCACGCGGATCGCATCGAAATTGGCGCGCCCGATGTTGATCGGGTGGGTCAGGCCCCAGTAGTCAGGATTGCGGCGATAGATGATCTGGCGGCCCGGATCGACGCTGCCGACCATATAGGGACCGGTACCGGGGGCGGTTTCCAGCCGGCTTTCATCCAGCCGCGCGCCCGTTTCCTCGAACCAGGCTTGCGGCATGACAATGGCGTTGGCCATCTGGCTGACGCGGCCACGACGCGGTGATTCCGGGTTGAAGGTGAACTTGACGGTGTGATCGTCCAGCGCCTCGGCCCCTGTCACCAGCTGCGTGATACCCGCGCGGAATGACGGCGTGCCCTGTTCGGCAAAAAGGTTATGGGTAAAGACCACGTCCTGCGCCGTCATCGGTGTGCCATCCGAAAAGGTCACGTCATCGCGCAGGTTGAAGATCACCCATGCTTGATCAGCCGGATATTCTAGCGTCGTGCAGAGCAGGCAGTAATACGACCCGACCTCGTCGTCGGTCGTTTCCATCATCCGTTCGTACATCACCGACGACAAAGACCCCGGCGTGCCCGACAGGGTCGCAAAAGGGTTCATGCTGTCGAACGATCCATCGGCGGAAATGCTGATCTCGCCGCCTTTGGGGGCGTCAGGGTTCACATAGTCCAGATGCGCGAAGTCGGCGGGGTATTTCAGGTCGCCGTACTCGTTGAACCCGTGCGAGACGATGATCTCTGGTTCGGCTTGCGCGCGCGCGTTATGCGCTGCCAACAGCGCGATTGCCGCGACCGACCCGGCGATCCACAGGCGCCTGCGCTGTGCTACGTCTTGGCGGGACCGTGCAATGGCTTGGGCCTTGGGGCGGTGGGACATCGTGAACTCCGGTTGCGACAGGAACTAGGTGTGAAATAAGGCTACGGCGCGCGAGGGCAAACATTCAAGTTGAGAATGCGTGATCACGCGGTGTTCATAAGCAATCGCCAATAAAAAAGGCCGCCCAGTGATGGACGGCCCCTTGATCAGCGCTCGGCGCGATCACTCGAACGTGGCGAGATAGGCGATCAGGTTGGCACGGTCGTTGACCGACCGCATCCCGTTGTAGCCCATTGACGTTCCGGGGGCGTAGCCACGGGGATTTTCCAGAAATGCGTTCAGCTCTTCGGGGGTCCAGACATCGGCCACGGCGATCAGCGCGCCCGAATAAGAGAAATCATCGTAAAAGTTCACCGGACGCCCCACGACACCGTGCAGCGCAGGTCCGGTCCCATGCACACCGGGTTCCAGCACATGGCAGGCACGGCAGTTGCGCCACAGCGCCTCGCCGTCAGCGGCACTGGCCGAGGCCATGATCTCTGCAAAATCGACTTCTTCGACGGCTTCCTCTTGCGCGCCACCGGCATCTTCCACAGGGATGATATAGGCCTGTTCGCCATATCCGTGCCCGCCGCCAAAATAGATCGACGATGCAAGCCACGCACCCAGCAGATAAACAAGTAATGTCGCACTCAGCGCGCCGACGGCTTTGGTGATTGTCATTGTGTCGAACATGTCGCGGTCCATCCAAAGATCAAAGTTTGCAGACGTGTATCCGCTTCCCCCCCGCAGTTGCAAGGTATAGTGGCGCGACGAAATGCCCATTTTTGGCCGTTGCCGTCCGGAGGACACAGTCATGTCGCGCAAAATCGCCTTTCAGGGGGAACTTGGAGCTTATGGCCACGAGGCCTGCGCCACCGCGCGCCCCGACCACGCGCCCCTGCCCTGCGCCACTTTCGAGGATGCGATCGAGGCCGTGCGGAGCGGCGATGCCGATCTGGGCATGATCGCGGTCGAGAATTCGACCTATGGCCGCGTTGCGGATGTGCATTCGCTTTTGCCCGAAAGCGAGCTGCATATCGTGGATGAAACCTTTGTGCGGGTGCATATCAACCTGCTGGCCCGCCCCGAGGCCACGCTGGCCGATATCAAGGTCGCGGTCGGGCATCCGGTGATCCTGCCGCAATGCGCGGGCTTTTTGCGCCAGCACGCCATCACGGGGCGCACCAGCACCGACAATGCCCGCGCCGCGCGCGAAGTGGCGCAGGGGACAGATGTGACCACGGCGGCGCTTGCGTCAGAGCTTGCGGCGAAGATCTATGGCCTGCAGGTGCTGGCCCGCCATATCGAGGATCACGACCGCAACACCACGCGGTTCCTGATCATGGCGCGCGAACCCGACACGACGCGGCGCGGCGATTTCGGCATGGTCACAAGTTTCGTGTTCCGCGTGCGCAACATTCCCGCCGCCCTTTACAAGGCGATGGGCGGGTTTGCGACCAATGGCGTGAACATGACCAAGCTGGAAAGCTACATGGTCGGCGGCCAGTTCACCGCGACGCAGTTCTATGCCGAGATCGAAGGCCACCCCGAAGACCGCAACGTCCAGCTTGCGCTGGAGGAATTGCGCTATTTCACGGACCATCTGCTGATTATGGGCACCTACCCCGCCGCCGCGCGCCGGCATGAACCGGCCAGCGCCTAACGGATTTTGCGATAATCCTCGGCGATGCGGGTCGCGTAGCCCTGCACGCGCGCGGCGATCCGCTCGGTCAGGCGGCCTTTGGCAAGCTTCAGCGATTGCACCAGAAGCCGCGCCGTCAGGGTCCGCGCCGCAAGGTCGATGGTGACCGTGACGCGCGTGCTGCTGGGCGACAACGCGACCAGATCGACCCGCGTGGTGACGGTCAACCCGTCCGATTGCGTGGTCACGACATAGCCTTCGGGGGCAGCCATATTTGTCAGGACAGCGGCAAAGCTTCGGTCGCGCCCGCGCATCGGCACCGTGATATCCCAAGCCGATCCGACCTGCACCGCACCTGCATCCTGCCGCGCCACTGTGGCCCCTTCGCGCAAGGCGCGCCGTTCGAAGCTTGCGAAATCGCTGACGCCTGCGAACACATGCTCGACGGGGGCGTCGATATCGGTGCGGGTCTCAAGCCGCATCGCACGGCCCGTCATAGCGGCGGTCGGCCAGCCAGTTCTGGATGAGGAAATGCGCGATGGCGCCTTTGCGCGCAGGCTTGATCGTGGGGTGCAATCCGGCGAAAGACAGCGCCATATCCTCGCGGCTGACCCACAGCGCATCCTCGATCTCGGTCCGGTCGATGGTCAGGTCAGTTCCCAGCGCGTCACCTGCGCACCCGAACATCAGCGATGCCGGAAACGGCCAAGGCTGGCTGGCCAGATAGCGGACGGCCCCGACACGGATGCCCGCCTCTTCGCGCACTTCACGGCGCACGGCGGCCTCGATCGTCTCGCCGGGTTCGACGAAACCCGCAAGCAGGGAATACATCCCCTCGGGCCAACCCGGAGACCGGCCCACCAGCACGGCATTGCCATGGGTGATCAGCATGATGACGACAGGGTCGGTGCGCGGGAAATGATGCGCGCCGCAGGCGGGGCAATTGCGCTGCCAGCCCGACATCGCAACGACGCTCGGCGCGCCGCAGCGCGCGCAGAACCCGTGTGTCTGGTGCCAGCCCAACACAGCCTTGGCGGTAGCGGCCAATTCTGCGTCGCGCGGCGTCAGGCGCGTCATGATGGCGCGCAATTCGGCTAGGCCTGCACCGTCGGGCATGGCGGGATGCTTTTGCTCGGACGGATCAAGGAACGTGTCCAGATGGGTGACATCCAGATCGGGCGGCGTCCAGCCGGACAGATCGGCGGCGAAAATCACACCTGCCTCGTCGCGGCCCAGCAAGATCAGGTCAAGGGCGGCATCGGCCATCACCGGATGATCCAAGGGCACCTGCACCAGCGCGTCATCCATAACCATCGGCTTGCCGCGCCACAACAGGATCGCGCGCGCGCCCGGTCCTGCCGCAGCCGCGGGGTCGCCGCGCAACTCTGCCGCACGGTCCAAGGCCGAACCACCGAATGTCACTGTCTCGCTCAACATCATCCGGCCGAAATGACATGCCGTGAGGTGAAGTTCAAACTTTTCCGGCCTCGCGCTGTGGCCATGGTCGCATTTCATTCTATGGTTGAATGATGGCACTGGGGGGATTCATGAATTCAGCAGGTGACTGTCTGGGCAGTTTGCGTGTTCTGACGACCACAGATCTGCACATGCAGATCCTGCCCTATGACTATTTCATCGACCGCCCCGAAGCTGGCGCAGGGCTGGTGCAGCTGGCCGACCAGATCAGCGCCTTGCAGGCCGATCCGTCCGCCCTGACGCTTTTGTTCGACAACGGCGACTTCCTGCAAGGCAATCCACTGGCCGATACGGTCGCCCAAGCGCCCCCGTCCAGTGCCATGCACCCCATGATCGCGGCCTTTTCGGCGTTGCGCTATGACGCGGTCGGTTTGGGCAATCACGAATTCAACTATGGGTTGCCGTTCCTGCGACGCGCCGTGCAAAAAGCACCTTTCCCCTTGGTCTGCGCCAATATCGACTGGCGGGATCAGGCACCGATTGCGCAGCCTTTTGCCATTCTCGACCGTAGCATCCGCTGCAACGACGGGTGCGACCATCCCATACGGATCGGCGTGGTCGGCTTCGTGCCGCCGCAGGTCACGCAATGGGACAAGGTCATGCTCGGGGATGCCATCGCATGTCGCGACATCGTGGAGGCAGCGCAGGACATCGTCCCGCACATCAAGGCGGCGGGTGCAGATGTTGTCATCGCGCTGTGTCACGCGGGGATCGGCGGCACCGACCATGTGCAGGGCATGGAGAATGCGGCCGTGCCGCTGGCAGCGGTGCCCGGTATCGACGTGATCCTGACAGGGCATACCCATGATATCTTTCCCGATCCTGCTGGCACCACAAGCGCGGCAGTCGATCCCGTCGCGGGACGGTTGCATGGCAAGCCTGCGGTCGGCGCGGGTTTTCACGGCCATGCACTGGGGGTCATCACGCTGGCCCTGCGGCGCAACGCGAACAGCTGGCAGATCACCGATAGCACAAGCCGGATCATCCCCGCCGATCCTGCCCCCGCCAAGGGCAAGATCGCAAGCATGATCCGTGCCGCAGCACACAGCGCCCATGACGCAACCTTGCGACGGATCAGGCAGCCCGTCGCCCGCACGGCGGTGCCGATCCACAGCTATTTCGCTTGCACCAAGCCCGACCTGCCCGGCCAGATTCTCGGAGACGCTCTGATCGCGCATGCGCGCACCGTGCTGCCGGATTGCGACCTGCCGATGGTTGCCGCTGTCTCGCCGATCCGCGCGGGGGGGCTTGCCGGTCCTGCGCATTACGTCGCCATTCCGCCCGGACCCGTCGCGCAACGCGATATCTGCGCGATCTATCCCTATGCCGATACACCTGTCGTCATGCGCCGGACCGGTGCAGAGCTGCTGGACTGGCTGGAGCAGGCGGTGTCGGGGTATCACCGGATCAAACCCGGTGTTGCAGATCAGCCTTTGCTGAATCCCGAATTTCCGGCCTATGTGTTTGACGCCTTCTGCGGCCTGACCTATGCCATCGACCTGACGCAACCGCCCCGCCACGACGCAACAGGCCGGATCATCGCACCCGAGGCGCGCCGGATCACCGACCTGTGCTGTGACGGCAGAGTCGTCCGGCCTGACGACTGGTTCGCGGTCGTCGCCACCAGCTACCGCACTTTTGGCGGCGGTGGCTTTGCCCCGGTTCCGATGCACGATGTCCTCGCAATGCCGCGCACGCCGATCCGCGATATCCTGACGGCGGCGTTTCAGGCACGACAGATCATCGACGCGCCGGTCCGGCCCAACTGGCGCTTTGCGCCGATCCCCGACACTGCTGCCCAATTCGCCTCGGCACACGAGGCTGGCGCGCATCTTACCGATGGCATGACCCAGCAAGGCGCAAGCACGGGAGGCTTTGTGCGATACAGTCTGGCGTTCTGAGACCTTGCACTCGGACGCCGCCTGTCCTAGATAGGGGTCGAGAGGTTGGCGCGGGCGAGTGCCTCGCCAACCTGGTCAGGTCCGGAAGGAAGCAGCCATAACGAGCCCCACTTGGGTCGTTGTCCAACCTCTCACCTTCTTACCCATATCGTGCGCGCGGTCCGCAATCAGGCGGGACGACACTGATGGCACCAGCCGAAGACTACGGCTGGACGGTTGTCAGACGACACTTTAAGCGTCGGTCATGACCGATATTTCCGCATCCTCGCCATCGACCGACCGCATTCTGGCGGGTGTCGCCCTGATGATCGGCTTTTGCGTGACCGCCCCGTTGCTGGATGTCGCCGCAAAGCTGGCATCGGGCAGTATCCCCGTGGGGCAGGTCACCGCCGCGCGCTTTGTCGGACAATGCGCCCTGATGGCCCCTTTCGTCTGGATGATGGGGCTGTCGTTGCGGGTCGCGCGGGCGCAATGGCCGGCGTTGATCTTGCGGGCTTTCTTTTTGCTGGTCTCGACCTTCTGCTTTATCGCCGCCATCAGCGTCATGCCGCTGGCCGACGCGCTGGCGATCGCCTTCGTGGCCCCGTTCATCGTGCTTTTGGTGGGCAAGTTCTATCTGGGCGAAGACGTGGGCCCGCGCCGTGCGGGGGCCGCGCTGGTCGGCTTTGTCGGCGTCCTGCTGGTGATCCAGCCGAGTTTCGACGCCTTCGGCTCTGTGGCGCTGTTCCCGCTCGGCACGGCGGTGGGGTTTGCGTTCTATATCCTCGTGACGCGGGGCCTGTCGCGCCGGATGCATCCGGTGGCCTTGCAATTTCATACAGGTCTGGTCGCCAGCGTGATGTGTCTGCCGGTGCTGCTGCTGGCGCAAGGAACAGGGTCCGCGATGCTTGATCCGGTCTGGCCAGAAGGCGTTGCATGGCTCTGGCTGATCGGGGTCGGGTTTTTCGCCTCGCTCAGCCATATGATGATGACCTATGCGCTGTCGCTGGCCCCATCGGCCACGCTGGCCCCGTTGCAATATCTGGAACTGCCGGTCGCGACCCTGCTTGGCTATCTGGTGTTCAGCGATTTTCCCAACGCCCTGACGCTGACCGGAATCGGTATCATCATTAGTGCCGGGCTTTACATGATCCACCGCGAAAGGGTCACTGCCCGCCAGCTGGTGACCGAACGTGCCGCACCACCCATCTGACGAGGGCGGGCTGCGACCAGAGGCTGAAGGCGTTACTTTCGGTCATGCGACCGCCGACCCGACAAAGCGTTCGGACGGCGCGAATAACCCCGATAATCATGGAATTTCTTTGGAGGCGAGTACCGGAATCGAACCGGTCTACACGGATTTGCAATCCGCTGCATAACCTACCTGCCCACTCGCCTCATGAGCTGTGTCCCTAAGGATCACAGGGCGCGCCGTCAAGCGGATAACACGGGAGCGGGCATCAAACTTGCACTCGTCCGCAGGACACCGGCTGATGCCGGTTTCCTTTCCCTATCTGCAAAGATAGTCTGCCGCAAAAGGCCGTCCGCGGCTGTTGATCAACACCCAAACGGAACCTCCATGTCCCGCTATATCCTTTTCGTGACAGGCACCCGTGCCGATTTCGGCAAGCTGGAACCACTGGCCGTGGCCGCGCGGGATGCGGGTTTTGCCGTGTCGTTCTTTGTGACCGGCATGCATATGCTGGAAAGCTACGGGTTGACCAAGCTCGAGGTGCACCGGATGGCGGGTGTTACGGTGCATGAATTCCTCAACCAGCGCCCCGGCGATCCGCAGGACATGATTTTGGCCAAAACGGTGATCGGGTTTTCCGATTTCGTGCAGGAACACCGCCCCGATCTGGTCGTCATCCACGGCGACCGGGTCGAGGCGCTGGCAACAGCACTGGTCTGTGCTACCAATTACATCCGCTGCGCCCATGTCGAAGGCGGCGAGGTCAGCGGCACCATCGACGAGATCTACCGCCACTGCAATTCCAAGCTGGCAAGCCATCATTTCGTGTCATCGGACGATGCCGCGCGGCGGGTGATGTCGCTGGGCGAACAGGCGAGCCACATCCATGCGATAGGCTCGCCCGAACTCGATTTCCATGCTGGCCCCTCCGGTGTCACGATCGCGCAGGTCAAGGACCGCTATGCCCTGCCCTTTGCCGATTACGGGATCTGCGTGTTCCATCCGGTTACGTCCGAGGCGGCGAGTATGGGCGCGCAGGCGCGTGCCTTGTTCGCCGCACTCGTGGCGTCGGGGCGAAATTTCGTCGTGATCGCCCCCAACAACGACCCCGGATCGGCCGCGATCTTTGCCGAGATCAAGGTCCTGCCCAAGGACAGGTTCCGCGTGCTGCCCTCCATGCGGTTTGCCCATTTCAGCGAGTTGATGAAAAATGCCGCCGTCATGGTCGGCAATTCCTCTGCCGGCGTGCGCGAGGCGCCGTTTCTGGGGGTGCCGTCGCTGGATATCGGCACGCGCCAGACCAACCGTGCAAAGTCGCCATCGGTGTTCTTTGCCGATGCGGGCGACAGCGCTGCGATAGCGGCCTTCCTGACCGCGCAATGGGGCAAGTCCTATCCGCGCCACGACGCTTTTGGCGGCGGCTCGGCGGCGGGCCGGTTCGCGGCGGTGCTGGCCGACCCCGGATTCTGGACGGGATCGCTGCAAAAGACCTTCCATGACCACGATGCCTAAGGCCGGATTGGCCCTGCGTGCCTATCTTGCGGCCACGCATCTGATCCCGCTGGTGGCGGGTCCTGTGCTGGCCCGCAGGCGCAAGCGCGGCAAGGAACACGAGACGCGCTGGGTTGAAAAGCAAGGGCGCGGACTGGCCGCGCGGCCCGACGGGCGGCTGATCTGGATTAATGCCGTGGGCTTGGGCGAGATCTTGTCGCTGCGCGGCCTGATCGCGCGGATGGCGGCTGCGGCGCCTGATCTGCATTTCCTTGTGACCTCGACCACCGCCGCCTCGGCGCGGGTGTTCACCGCACAGATGCCGCCCAGCACCATCCACCAGTTTCTGCCGCTGGATGCACCCGCCTATCGGCGGCGGTTTCTGGACCATGTCCGGCCTGACCTGTGCATCTGGGCCGAGCAGGACCTGTGGCCGGGGTTGGTCTTTGAGGCTGACACACGCGGCATTCCGCAGGCGATGGTCGCGGCACGGATGAATGCGGCGTCTTTTGCGCGGCACGGCAAGGCAGCGGGGCTGTACCGAGATCTCTACGCGCGGATGGCGCTGGTGACGGCGCAGGATGACGAGAGCGCCGCCCATCTGTCAGCGCTTGGTGCGGCAGCGCGGGTCAGCGGATCGTTGAAGCCTGCCGCCCCTGCGCTGGACTGCGACCCATCCGCCTTGCGCGAACTGCAGGCTGCAACGGGGACGCGTTTCGTCTGGGCCCTCGCGCCATCGCATGCGGCGGACGAGGCAGCGGCACTGGCCGCGCATCAAGCGCTGCGGATGCAGATGCCGGACGCGCTGTTGATCATCGCACCCCGCCATCCCGACAGGCGCGACGCGATCAGCGCCGCCTGCCCTGCCCCGCCGCCGTGCAAGTCGCAAGGCGCGCTGCCCGGCAAGGACGATCCGGTCTGGCTTTGCGATACTTTAGGCGATCTGGGGCTGGTCTACCGTGTGGCCAGTGCCGTGCTGATCGGCGGCACGTTTGACACGACCGAGGGCCATAACCCGTGGGAGGCGGCGCAACTGGATTGCGCAGTGCTGCACGGCCCGAGGGTTGGCAATTTCACCGCCGATTTCGCAGCCCTTGATACGGCTGGCGGCGCCGTCGCGGTGCAGGATGCCGCCGCAATCGCCAATGCGTTGCGCGATCATCTGGCGGCGGTGGCCGCCAAGGCCAAGGCCACGGCACAGGACGCAGGACGCGCGACCGATGAATTGGCCCGCGACCTGCTGGCTTTGGTGAAGGTGCGCCATGACTGACCGCTTCCCCCCCTTGCGCCTGCGGATCGCGCTTTTGGCTTACGGGCTGGCGTGGTGGGTCCTGCTGCCTGTCGCAATCGTCTATCTGCGCCTGCGCGCCCGCAAAGACCCGCTTTATGCCGCTCATCTTGCCGAACGCTTTGGCCTTCTGCGCCCACAGGTGCGCAATCCCGTCTGGGTCCATGCCGTGTCCTTGGGCGAAATGCGCTCTGCCACGCCCCTGATCCGCGCGCTGCTGGCGCAGGGTGAATGCGTGCTGACCACCCATTTCACCCCCGCCGGTCGCCGTGAGGCCATGCGCGAATTTGCCGCCGAGATTGCGGCAGGTCATGTGCAGGTCGCGTGGGTGCCGTTCGACATGGGGCTGGCTTATGCCGCCTTCCTGCGCCGCTTTGCGCCAAAATACGGGCTGGTGATGGAGATCGAGATCTGGCCACGCATGATCATGGCCTGTCGGGCGCGCGGCGTGCCGCTTTTCATGTGCAACGCGCAATATCCGCAGAAAAGTTTCGACAAGGACATGGCGGGCTGGGGGCTACGGGCGGCGCTGACGGCTGGGTTCGCGGGCGGCTTCGTGAAATCGGCCTTGCAGGCAGAACGCTTTGCCGCCGCAGGCCTGCGCAATATCCATCTCACAGGCGAGATGCGGTTCGACCAGCCGATCCCGCAAGCGCAGTTGCAGGCCGCCGCCCGCCTGCGCGAAAGGCTGGTGGCTGGCCGCCCCGCCTTTACCCTCACCAGCGTCGTGGCGGGCGAGGATGCGGTCTATATCGACATGATCCGGCAAGTGCCGGGGGCGTTCTTTGTCTATGTGCCCCGCGCGCCCGAACGCTTTGACGAGGTGGCGGGGATGCTGCGCGCTGCGGGCTTGCGCTTTGCCCGGCGGTCGGAGGTGCTGGACGCAGCCCTTGGGGCGACCGACTTGCCACAGATAGACGTTTTGCTGGGCGACAGCATGGGCGAGATGTATTTCTACCTTGCGCTCTGCGACCGCGCCATCGTCGGCGGCGGGTTTGTGACCAAAGGCGCGCATAACATCATCGAACCGCTGGCCCTGCGCAGACCTGTCATCGTCGGCCCGCATATCTGGACCATCGAATATCCCGCGCAAGAGGCGATTGCGGCAGGCGTCTGTCACCATGTGCAGACCGAGGCCGAGCTGCTGGAAGCGGTGCAAGCGCCCATGACCGTGAGCGACGACCAGATCGCGGGCTTTTATGCGGATCATGCGGGCGCGGTTGCGCGCACGCTGACTGCCCTGCCGCGGGCCTTGGCGGGTCTGCCTGCGCCTTGCGGCGCAGTTGAGGCCTCCGGCGGGGATATTTAGGCTCGGAAGATGCGGGATTTGAGTTGGGACACGCCGAAACGCACCGCGTCGTGGATCATGCCGTGGCGCGGGGTGTCGCGCAGCGTGGTCATCCAGTGGTCTTGCGGCTGCAACCTTTTGGGCGCGCCGTCCCAGCGCAGCGTGCGCAGCACACCTGCGGCATTGTCCGGCAGGCGGTCGGGGATCGCGTGATCGTTCAGCACGGCCCAGACCCCCGTCCAGAGCCGCCCGACCGACCACGGGTTATAGCCGCCACCGCCCAGCACCAGATAGCGCGGGGCGATGTCGCGCAGGGCGGCCACCACCGCCCAATGGGCGTTGTTCGACAGGCTCAGGCGCGATTGCGGGTCTTCCGTGACCGCATCGGCCCCACATTGCAGCACAATGGCATTGGGACGAAAGGCGGTCACTGCGGGCAGGATCAACTCTTGCAGGATCAGTGCCATATCGTCGTCATGCAGCCCCGCGGGCACGGGCAGGTTGAACACCTGTCCTGCCCCCTGATCGGTGATCGCGCCGGTGCGCGGCCAGCGGTTCGCCTCGTGCGTGGAGATCAACAGCGTATCGGGGTCCTGCGCAAAGGCATGTTCGACCCCGTCGGGGTGATGCGCGTCGATATCGACGTAGGCCACGCGCTGCGCCCCGTTGCGCCGCAGCGACTGGATCGCCAGCACCGGATCGTTGAGATAGCAAAAGCCGTTCGCCCGGTCGGGCAGGCCGTGATGGGTGCCGCCTGCGGGCGAATAGATGATGCCGCCGTTCCTCAGCAACTCGCCCGCCAGCAGCGACCCGCCTGCCGCCGTCGCAGGACGGCGAAACATTTCGGAAAAAACCGGATTGGACGGCGTGCCGAGGCCGTGCAGCCTGCGGACCTCTTCTGTGACGGCTTGTGCCGCCTCTGCCGCCTGAAGTGCCGCAAGATAGGCGGGGGTGTGAAAACCCGTCAGGGCCGCGACCTTGGCGCGCGGGCTGGTGATGAATTGCGCAGGCGGCAGCCAGCCCAGCGCGCGGCTGAGGTCCATCACGGTCGACACACGCGGCACCCGCAACGGATGCCACGCGCCATAGGTCGAGCCGCGATAGATTTCCGCGCCGATAAATTGCGGCGGGGGGGTTGTCCGTGCTGTTGGTGGCGTCATAACGTCTTGCATAGCCCGGATGTAACCCGGATTCAGATCGGAACCATGGCCAACTTACCCGCGCAACAAATTCCGCTGAAATTCGCGACCGGGCGCAAGACCGACGTGCGCGCGCAGTTTGCTGCGCTGTGCTGGCGGATCAAGAACGACCATGTGCAAATCTGTCTGGTGACCAGCCGCACGCGGGGCCGCTGGATCCTGCCCAAAGGCTGGCCGATGCATAAACAGACCCCCGCCGCAGCCGCCGCGATGGAAGCCTATGAAGAGGCGGGGCTGCGCGGTGACGCGCTGGATGTCTGCCTTGGCATTTACAGCTATATCAAGCCATTGGGCAATGTGAACGCGCCCATCGTCGCGATGGTCTATCCGGTCCATGTCCAGCATGTGCTAAGCGACTGGCCCGAAAAGCACCAACGCCGCCGCAAATGGTTCAGCCCTGAAAAGGCAGCCAAGAAACTGGAAGAACCCGCGCTGAAAAAGATCGTCGCGACCTTTGATCCCGCGCGTCTGCGCTGACTTGCACCGCCGAGCAAAAAGCCTAACTGTGGTGAAACCTCACGCAACAGGCCAAGATGATCCGATTTCACCTCAAATGCGACCAGAACCACCAGTTCGAAAGCTGGTTTCAGTCGGGCGCCGCCTTTGACAAGCTGGTGGCGGCCAAGTTGGTGTCCTGCACCACCTGCGGGTCGACGCTGGTTGGCAAAACGGTGATGGCGCCCGCGATTGCATCGGCGTCGGAGCCTGCGCCTGCCGAAAACCCCATTGCAGCCCTGCGCAAGAAAATCGAAAGCACCGCCGATTATGTCGGCACGGCCTTTGCCAAGGAAGCCCGGGCCATGCATGACGGCCTTGCCCCCGAACGCCCGATCTATGGCGAGGCGAACCTTGCCGAGGCGCGCAAGCTGGCCGAGGATGGCATCCCCGTTCTGCCGCTGCCATTTATTCCCGCCAAGAAAGCGAATTGATGCAGGTTTTGATTACAGGTGCCAGCCGTGGCATCGGCAAGGCTTTGGCCGACGGATATCGCGCCGCAGGTGCGGGCGTGATCGGCACGGGACGGGACGCAAGCGCGGGGCTGCACGCGCTTGACGTGACTGATCCTGCGGCGATCAAGGCGTTGGCCGCAACCGTCGGCGATCAGGCGATCGACCTGCTGGTCTGCAATGCGGGCGTCTACGCCGACAAGGGCCAGTCGCTGGAACAGGGCTATCCGGCAGATATGTGGGCGGACGGGTTTGCCACCAATGTCACGGGCGTATTCCTGACCGTGCAGGCGTTCCTGCCGCATCTGCGCCGTGCGAAGGCGGGCAAAATCGCGATTATTTCGTCACAGATGGCGTCGCATACGCGTGCGCCGGGCGGCAGCTATATCTACCGCGCGAGCAAGGCCGCAGCGCTGAACCTTGGGCGCAATCTGGCGACCGATCTGGCGCCTGAAGGGATCAGCGTCGGCATCTATCATCCGGGCTGGGTGCGTACCGATATGGGCGGCTCTGCCGCCGACATCAGTGTGGAGGACAGCGCTGCTGGTCTGATGGCGCGGTTTGCCGCCCTTGGCCCTGCGACAACAGGCTGTCTCGAAACGTGGGACGGGCGCGTGCATCCTTACTAAGCATTTGCGCTTTGCCTGCCGCCCCAGTAAACGGGCGCGGATGAAAAGCCACGCTTGCAAGGAAAATCCATGCCGACGTTAGTGATGAAATTTGGTGGCACCTCGGTGGCCAACCTCGACCGGATCGCGCGCGCGGCCAAGCGCGTCTCCCTCGAGGTTGCCAACGGCTATGACGTGATCGTCATCGTGTCGGCCATGTCCGGCAAGACCAATGAACTGGTGGGCTGGGTCAGCGAAACCTCGCCGCTGTATGATGCGCGCGAATATGATGCAATCGTGTCATCGGGCGAAAATGTCACGGCCGGGCTGATGGCCTTGCGCCTGCAAGAGATGGATATTCCCGCGCGCAGCTGGCAAGGCTGGCAGGTGCCCGTCATCACCACAGACGCGCACGCCAGCGCCCGGATCGAGGATATCCCGACCAAGAATATCAATGCCAAATTCGGCGAAGGCATGAAGGTCGCCGTCGTGGCAGGGTTTCAGGGCGTCAGCCCCGCTGGCCGGATCACCACGCTGGGGCGTGGCGGGTCTGACACCACCGCTGTCGCCTTTGCCGCGGCTTTCGGCGCGGAACGCTGCGATATCTATACCGACGTGGACGGGGTCTATACCACCGACCCGCGGATCACGTCCAAGGCGCGCAAGCTGGATAAAATCTCGTTCGAGGAAATGCTGGAACTCGCCTCGCTCGGGGCCAAGGTGCTGCAAACACGCTCAGTCGAACTGGCGATGCGCTACAAGGTGCGCCTGCGGGTGCTTTCATCATTCGAGGAACCATCGGACAGCGCCGGAACGCTGGTCTGCGATGAGGAGGAAATCATGGAATCCAATGTTGTGGCCGGTGTCGCCTATTCCCGCGACGAGGCGAAAATGACCCTGATCTCGGTTGCGGACCGCCCCGGGATCGCAGCAGCGATCTTTGGCCCGCTGTCGGATGCGGGTGTGAACGTCGATATGATCGTGCAGAACATTTCCGAGGAAGGCCGCACCGACATGACCTTTTCCTGCCCCAAGGATCAGGTGCTGCGCGCGGAAAAGGCGATGCAGGATGCTAAGGCATCGGGTGCGATCAATTTCCACGACCTGGTCGCGGACGAAGGTGTCGCCAAGGTCAGCGTCGTCGGCATCGGGATGCGCAGCCATACGGGTGTCGCCGCCAAGATGTTCAAGGTTCTCTCGGCAGAGGGGATCAACATCAAGGTCATTACAACTTCCGAGATCAAGATTTCTGTGCTGATCGACAGGAAATACATGGAACTTGCCGTGCAGGCCCTGCATGATGCCTTCGAATTGGACAAGGCCGGCTGATCCCGTCAGGATCGGTCCGCTGATATCGGGGGACCAATGCCGGAACGGTTGGAAAGCGAGAGCCGCAAGCTGCTGGGCCGTCTGCGCGAGGCTTTGGCCAGCAACAGCGAAGGTCAGGCACGGCTGAACCGTGTGGTGGACCTGATCGCGTCCTCGATGCAGGCCGAGGTCTGCTCGATCTACCTGTTCCGAGATCCCGAGACGCTGGAGCTGTGCGCGACCCAAGGCCTTGAGCAGGATTCGGTCCACCAGACACGGATGCGCCTTGGTGAAGGTCTGGTCGGGCGCGCGGCCAAGTCCGGCAATATCGTCAACACGGCCAATGCGCCCGCCGAAAAGGGGTTTCGCTACATGCCCGAGACGGGCGAGGAGCGGTACTCGTCCTTCTGCGGTGTGCCGATCCAGCGCTTGGGCGACGTGCTGGGCGTGCTGGTAGTGCAGACCAAGACCGAACGGGTGATGACCCCCGACGAGGTTTACGCCCTTGAAATCGTGGCCATGGTGATCGCCGAGATGACCGAACTCGGTGCGTTTGTGGGCGAAGGGGCGGCCTTGTCGGCGCTGCACCAGAAACCCGTACTGTTGCGCGGGTCCGTGGCGCAGGAAGGCACCAGCGCGGGCCGCGTCTATCTGCATGAACCCCGCGTGGTCGTGACCAACCCGATCTCGGACGATCCCGAAAAGGAAAAGATCCGGCTGAACGAGGCCGTCGAGACGCTGCGCAAATCGGTCGACAGCATGATGGTCGGCGCGCGGTCGGTCGACCCCGAACAGTTGCAGGTGCTCGAAGCGTACCGCATGTTCGCCAATTCCAGCAGCTGGATGCGCCGGATGCAGGACGATGTGCAAAGCGGGCTATCCGCTGAAGCCGCTGTCGAAAAGGAACAGTCGCTGGCGCGCGCGCGGCTGTCCCGCTCGCCCGATCCTTACCTGCGCGAACGGCTGCATGATCTGGACGATCTGTCGAACCGCCTGCTGCGCATCCTGACGGGTCAGGGCGAAGACCGCAGCGACATGCCCGACGATCCGATCCTTGTGGCGCGCAATATCGGGCCGGGTGAATTGCTGGAATACGGCAAGAAACTGCGCGGCATCGTTCTGGAAGAAGGCAGCGTTGGCAGCCATGCCACCATTGTCGCGCGCGCCTGGGCGATCCCGCTGGTCATCAACGCCAAGGGTGTCACGCGCGAGGCGCTGAACGGCGATATCATCCTCGTCGATGGCGATCAGGGCATCGCGCATCTGCGCCCCGACGACACCGTGCAGGCCGCGTTCCGCGACAAGATCGAGATGCAGGCGCGTGCGCAGGAACGCTACGCCTCGATCCGTGACCTGCCCGCGCAGACGCGCTGCGGGTCGGTGGTATCGTTGCAGATGAACGCAGGGCTGATTGCTGACCTGCCGTCGCTGGCGGGGTCGGGTGCCGAAGGTGTGGGCCTGTTCCGCACCGAATTGCAGTTCCTGATCCGCAACCAGATGCCGCAACGGGGTGAACTGTCGGCCCTATATGACCGCGTGCTAAATGCAGCGGGAGGCAAGCGGGTGGCGTTCCGCACGCTTGATATCGGGTCGGACAAGGTGCTGCCCTATATGAAACCACAGGACGAACCCAACCCCGCGATGGGCTGGCGTGCGATCCGCGTGGGTCTTGATAAACCGGGTGTGCTACGGATGCAGTTGCAGGCGCTGTTGCGCGGGGCGGCGGGGCGACCCCTAACGGTAATGTTCCCGTTCATCACGCAACTGGCCGAATTCCGCGCCGCCAAAGCCGAGATGGACAAGGCGCTCGACCGCGAATTGCGTCTTGGTCATCCGATCCCGTCCAAGATCGAGGTGGGCGCGATGCTGGAAACCCCATCGCTTGCCTTTGCGCCGGATGTGTTTTTTGAAGAGGCCGATTTCATCAGCATCGGCGGCAACGATCTTAAGCAGTTCTTCTTTGCCGCCGACCGCGAAAACGAACTGGTGCGGCGGCGCTACGACACGCTTGATGTCAGCTTTCTGTCGTTCCTTGAGCATGTGATCAAACGCTGCGATGCGGCGGGCACGCCGCTGTCTTTCTGCGGCGAGGATGCAGGCCGTCCCGTGGAAGCCTTGTGTTTTGCAGCCCTCGGCCTGCGCACCCTGTCGATGCGTCCCGCCTCGGTCGGTCCGGTCAAGCACCTGCTGCGCCGCGTCGATCTGAACGAGGTCAAATCCGTGATGGATGCTGCCATTGCCAACGGCGATCAATCGGTGCGGCGTGCCGTATCCGACTGGCTGGTCTATCAGGTCTGAGGCAGGCGCTGCGCTGCCAACTGGCGGTGGAATTCATCCAGCACCGCCGCATCGCCATGCTCGCGCACCAGCTGGCGCAGCCCGAAATGCACATGCGCAAGGGCCACATAGTAATCCACAAAGGCGTAGTTAGTCCCTGCCCCCGCCACAGCGCCCAGCACAGGCACTGTCTGGGATGCCAGCTTCTGCGACAGCACGGCCGCGAATTTCGGCGCGACACGGCTGATCAGCGTGTTGACCGCCGCCCCCGACAGGCTAAGCCGCGCGCCGATAAAGGCCGTATCGACCCCGTCATCGGCGCTGCCCGGCCCGCCTGATCCGAAAACCGCCAGACATTCCATGCGCGTTTCATCCGATGTCGGGTCCTCGCCGTATTCGGCGGCGACATGCAGCACCGCGCGAAAGATCAGCGTTGTGGCCACAGGCAGTTCCGCCAGCGCCGAGGGCAACCCGCCAAAGCCGCCGATAGCACCGGACACCGTGCCGATGATCCGGTGGCTCTGGTCCGATCCGAACCGCTGACCGATCCCGCCGCGCGAGCGTGCGGCAATGTCGTAACTGCGGCGGAGAGCGTTGCGCGTCACCTCGTTCAACTGGTCGCGTAGCGGCTTGGGCAGCATCTTGAGCCCGTCCTCGACCTGTCCGCCGACAAAATTGATCGCTTTCATCAGCACGCCATTGGCCTTGCGCTGGCGCAGCGCCAAGGCCGCTATACGCGCGCGCGCGTCGTCGTTCAGCGGTGCTGGCACCGAGACAGGGATGGGATCATGCGGAACGGTTTTGTTGTCCATCCCTTTCAAATGGGATCACTGCGGCAAAATGCAATCATCCGCCTTATGCACGGTCCCTTGTGTGCCATCCCATGCGTCAGGGCGCAGCGACAGCCCCAGCACGCGGTCGGGATTCGTGGGCGGCGGCATGATAACACCGGGCAGATGCTGGAACCCGAAGCGGCTATAATAGGGCAGATCGCCCACGAGCAGGATGCGCGACCAGCCCGCCTTGCGCGCCACTTGCGTCACGCGGTAGATCAGCAGCCCTGCGATCCCTTCGCCCTGTCGCGTCGGATGGACCGCAACCGGGCCAAGCAGGACAACAGGCAGATCGCCCACATAACAAGGCCAACAGCGGATCACGCCTGCCAGCACGTTGTCGGGATCACGCGCCGTCCAGCACAGATCGGCGATGGGGGAAACATCCTCGCGCAAGCGGTAGGACGACAGCGCCGTGCGGCCGGGTGAAAAGCACAGATCGTACAGCGCCTCGACTTCCCAGTAATCGGCGGCGGTCTCGATGGCCAGTGTGATGGAGGGTATTTGCATGCGTCTTTCATCTGGCCAAGATTGTCCGGCCACGCTACCCCTTGGCGGATCGCAGGAAAAGGTCTCGAGCAATGTTTTACGTCCCCAAAGACGGCCATAATCTGCCGCATAACCCCTTCAACGCGATCATCAGCCCGCGCCCCATCGGCTGGATCGCCACGCGCGGCGCGGACGGGCAGGACAACCTCGCCCCCTATTCGTTTTTCAATGCCGTGGCCTACGAGCCGCCGCAGGTCATGTTCGCCTCAACCAGCGCCAAACCCGACCGTGACGGTACGAAAGACAGCGTCGCCAACATCCGCGAAACAGGCGTTTTCGCCGTCAACATCGTGGAATACGCGATGCGCGACGCGATGAACCAGACCTCCGGCCCATGGGACCGCGCAACGGATGAATTCGCGCTGGCGGGCATCACCAAAGCCACCTGCGAAACGATTCCCTGCGCGCGCGTGGCGGATGCGCCCGCGACTCTGGAATGCAAAGTAACCCAGATCGTTACCCTGCCCGGTGCTGCCAATTTCGCCGTCTTCGGCGAGGTGACAGGCGTACATATCCGCGACAATTGCCTTGTGGACGGCATTTTCGATGTGACCACTTTTCAACCGCTGTCCCGTCTCGGCTATCGCGATTACGCTGTCGTGCGCGAGGTGTTCAGCCTGACCCGTCCGGGAGAAAAAGCATGAGAGAAACCTTCCTTGGCATCATCGGCGGTTCCGGCATCTATGACATGGCGGGGTTGCAGGACGCCGCATGGGTCACCGTCGACAGCCCGTGGGGCGCGCCGTCGGACGCGGTGCTGACAGGGCGGCTGGAAGGCGTGAAGATGGCCTTTCTGCCCCGCCACGGACGCGGCCATGTACATTCGCCCACCACCGTGCCCTACCGCGCCAATATCGACGCGCTGAAACGGCTGGGCGTGACCGATATCATCAGCGTCAGCGCCTGCGGATCGTTCCGCGAAGAAATGGCACCGGGCGATTTCGTCATCGTGGATCAGTTCATCGACCGGACCTTCGCGCGCGAAAAATCCTTCTTCGGCACGGGTTGCGTGGCCCATGTCAGCCTTGCCCACCCGACATGCCCCCGCCTGTCGGACGCATGCGCCACAGCGGCAGAAGCTGCGGGCATTACTGTACATCGCGGTGGCACGTATCTCGCGATGGAAGGCCCGCAATTCTCGTCACTGGCGGAAAGCAGGCTCTACCGCAGCTGGGGCTGCGATGTGATCGGCATGACGAACATGCCCGAGGCCAAACTCGCCCGCGAGGCCGAAATCTGCTATACTTCCGTCGCGATGATCACCGATTATGACAGCTGGCACCCCGACCACGGGGCGGTCGACATCACCGCGATCATCGCGACCCTGCAAGGCAACGGCACCAAGGCCCGCGACCTGATCGCGCGCCTGCCCGCCCTGTTGGGAGACAAGCGCGCCCCCTGCCCGCATGGCTGCGACCGCGCGCTTGAACATGCGATCATGACCGTCCCCGACAAACGTGATCCCGCGCTGATGGCGCGGCTTGATGCGATCACTGCCCGTGTCTTTGCGAAAGAAACCCTATGAAAACCGTCCGCGACTATATCCGCACTATCCCCGATTTCCCGCATGAGGGGATCATGTTCCGCGATGTGACCACGCTTTTCAGCGACGCGCGCGGCTTTCGCATGGCAATCGACCAATTGCTGCATCCCTATGCAGGCACGCCCATCGACAAGGTCGTCGGGCTGGAAGCGCGCGGCTTCATCCTTGGCGGCGCCATCGCGCATCAGTTGACGGTCGGCTTCGTGCCGATCCGCAAGAAGGGCAAACTGCCCGGCAAGACGGTCGAACAGGCCTATCAGCTCGAATATGGCGAGGCCGTGATGGAACTGCACGAGGACGCGCTGCAACCGGGCGACAAGGTCTTGCTGGTCGATGACCTGCTGGCGACAGGCGGCACCGCCGAGGCGGGCATCCGGCTTGTCGAACGCTTGGGCGCGCAGGTGATGGGTTGCGCCTTCATCATCGACCTGCCCGAATTGGGCGGTGCGCGCAAACTGGAACAGCTCGGCATGAAGGTCCATAGCCTCTGCGCCTTCGAAGGACTCTGATGCGCTCCGCGCGGGGAGTATTTGGGGAAAAAAGAAGTTGTTAAGGAAGATCCGGTAGACCGCTTCCACGGTACAGGCTGGAGAGCCGATGACCGTGAAATGAGAAGTCGCCCGATCCCGGACCCCAGAAAGGTCAGCCTGTAGCGGGCGGCGGGGTCGGGCGCGTCTGTTACGACTTCTTTTTTCCTAAAATACTCCCGCCGGAGGCGCGGCCCCACCGGACCTATCCCTGTGGCAGGATCGCGCCGGGGTTCATGATGCCTTGCGGGTCCAGCGCATCCTTGATCGCGCGCAGCATCGCAAGTTTCGCCGGATCGCCATAGCGTTGCAGATCACCGACCTTGGCCCGCCCGATTCCGTGTTCGGCGCTGACCGATCCTTCCAGTGCGGCGACTAGATCATGGACTGTCTTTTGCACGGCTGGGCGCAGCGTATCGTAGTCGCTGCGCGTCCGCCCCTTGGCAGGAAAGACGTTGTAATGCAGGTTACCGTCGCCCAGATGGCCAAAGCAGTTGATGCGCATATCCCCCAAGGCCCGCAGCGCGACCCCGGCCTTGGCGATGAACTCCGGCACCGCACTCAGCGGCAAGGCGATGTCATGCGACGCGATCGCCCCGATCCGACGGTTCGCCTCAGGGATGTTTTCGCGGATGTCCCACAGCGCCTGCCGCTGCGCCGCTGATTGCGCGACCACCCCGTCAAAGGCGAGCCCTGCGTCGAACGCATCCGCAAACAGCCGCTCGAGCGCGGCATCGGGATCGCCGCTGGCGGGCAGGCCAAGGTCGATCAGGACGCTCCATTCGGGCATGTCGGCGAACGGTTGGCGCACGTCGGGTCCGACCTCGGCCAGAAAATCGACGCCTTGCCTATGCATCAGCTCGAATGCGGACAAACCGTCGCCGATCTGTGCGCCTGCCATAGCCAGCAGGTCGAGTGCGGCCTGCAGTGACGGCACCGCCAGCAGCGCCGCCCCCAGATGCACAGGGCGCGGCACCAGCCGCAGGGCGGCGGCGGTGATGATCCCGAGCGTGCCTTCCGCCCCGATCATCAGATTGCGCAGGTCATAGCCGGTGTTGTCCTTGCGCAGCCGTGTCAGGCCATGCCAGATCGTCCCGTCCGGGCGCACGACCTCCAGCCCCAGACAGAGCGCGCGCGCATTGCCGTAGCGCAGCACATTGACGCCGCCTGCATTGGTCGCCAGCAACCCGCCGATCCGCGCCGATCCTTCGGAGGCGAGCGAGAGCGGGAACAGCCTGTCCACATCCTCGGCGGCCTGTTGCACATGGGCGAGGATCACGCCCGCCTCGCAGACCAGCACGTTTTCGGAGGGATAGACCGCGCGGATCTTGTTGAGCCGCTCCAGCGACAAAACCACCGGCGCCGGTCCATCCGCCATGACCTGCCCGCCAACCAGACCGGTGCCGCCACTATAGGGCACGATCCCCACGCGCGCCTCGGCACAGACGGCCACCACAGCGGCCATAGCGGCAGTATCGGCAGGGGCCACGACCAGCCCCTGCCCCTGCCAGCGTCCGCGCGGTTCGGTGAAATAGGGGGCGGTGTCATCCTTGAAGGCCGCAGCGTCCAAAAGCCCGCGCAAGCGGTTCTCGAACGCCGGTGTCACCGCATTCAGCATCTAGCCCACATCCGTCTTGCCGCGCCTATCATGGCGCAGGTTGGCGTAAAGCACATGGTTGCGCCAGCGCCCGTTGATCTGCAGATAGCTTTGCGCGACACCTTCGTATTTGTAGCCGCATTGTTCCAGCAACCGCCGTGACGGGGTGTTTTCAGGCAGGCAGCCCGCCTCGATCCGGCTCAGGTCCAGCACGGTAAAGGCGTGATGAACGACCGCCTGCACAGCCTCGCGCATGTAACCTTGCCGCGCGAAAGGGGCGCCGATCCAATATCCCGTGATCCCCGATTGCGCAGGACCCCGTTTGATATGGTCCAACGTAATTGCCCCTAAAAGCGCATCGTCGGACCGGCGGATCAGGAACAGGGGCAAGGCCGACCCTTGGGCAATCGACCGTTGCGCCCAATAGACACGGTTGGTGAAACCCTTGCGCGACAGATGGTCAGCGGCCCAGCTTGGTTCCCACGGCACCAGAAATTCGGCACTGGCCTGCCGCAGGGCCGCCCAAGGGCGGAAATCCGTGTGCATGGGCGCGCGCAGGGTCAGCCGTTCGGTTTCGATCCGGACCTTGCGCTTGATGCCCAGCATTATGCGGCAAGCCGTGCTTTCAACGCATCCAGCGTCGGGGCCTGATCTGCCGGACCGTATAGCGCCATGGCTGTCCCTGCCTGCCCTGCCATTTGCGCGGCAAAGGATTTCACATCACCCGTGGTCACATCGTCGATATAGGCGATGGTTTCCTCGATCCCCGGAATGCGGTCCCAGATCGACAGCAGCCGCGCCAGCCGCTCGGCGCGGTTCGACGGGCTTTCGAGCCCCATCAGCAAACCGGCCTTCATCTGGGCGCGGGCACGGGCGACCTCGGCGGCGGACATGTCGTCGGCGGCGCGTTTCATCTCGTCGATTGTCAGATGCGCAAGTTCGGCGATCTGTTCGGCGCTGGTGCCGGCATAGATCGTGGTCATGCCGGTGTCCTCATAGGCACCCGCCTGTGCAAAGATCGTGTAGCACAGCCCGCGGTTTTCGCGGATTTCCTGAAACAGCCGCGAGGACATGCCGCCGCCCAAGGCGGTTGCATAGATCTGCGCGGTATAGATCGCAGGGTCGCGGTAGGTCGGCCCTTCGAGGGCGAGCGCGAAATGCACCTGTTCCAGCGCCTTGGTCGCGCGCCGTTCGCCACCGATGAATTTGGCAGGCTGCAACAGGCCCGGCGCACGCTCGACCCGTGGCAGGTGGCCGAAAAGCGCCTCGGCCTGCCGGACGATGGCATCGTGATCGACGGCACCGGCGGCGGCGAGGATCATCTGGTTCGGCCCGTAATGTTCGCCGACAAAGCGGTCCAGATCGCCTTTGGCAAAGGTACTGACGCGCGCGGCCTCGCCCAGAATCGACCGGCCTAGGGGCTGGTCAGGATAGGCTTCTTCCTGCAACCAGTCGAAGATGATGTCGTCGGGCGTGTCGAGCGTCTGTCCGATTTCCTGCAGGATCACGCCGCGTTCGACCTCGATCTCGGCTTCCTCGAACAGCGGATTCAGCAGGATGTCGGCGATGATATCAAGGCCGAGGGCCACATCGTCCTCCAGCACACGGGCGTAATAGGCCGTCATCTCGCGGCTGGTATAGGCGTTGATATAGCCGCCCACATCCTCGATCTGTTCGGCGATTTGCAGCGCGGTGCGGGTCTTGGTGCCTTTGAAGGCCATATGTTCCAGAAAATGCGCGATGCCGTTCTGTTCGATCCGTTCGTGCCGCCCGCCTGCCAGCACCCAGATGCCGATGCTGGTGGATTTCAAGCCCGGCATCTGTTCGGTGACGATGCGCAGGCCGTTGGACAAAGTGTGTTGCTGGATGGTCAAGATATGATCCGTTCCTTGATGACGGCTTGCAGGGCCGCCAGATCTGCTGCGACTGGTGTGACCCGTTCGGGCCGGTCGTACAAGTCCGCCATGCGCGCAGGCAGCGGGGCGGATATGCCCGAGGCCGCCTTGACCGCGTCGGGGAATTTGGCGGGATGGGCGGTGGCAAGTGTCACCATCGGCACGCTGCCCAGATGCGCCTGCGCCACATGCGCGCCGACGGCCGTGTGCGGGCAAAGCAGCTCGCCGTGCTGCGCGAGGTAGGTTTTGATCGTGGCGCTGGTCTCTTCCTCTGACGCGCGGCCCGATTTGAAGGTGGCGGTCAGCATGTCATAGGCGCCTTGCGAAATGGTAAAGCCGCCGGATTTGAGGTCTTCCATCTGGCTGGCCACCGCGGCCCCGTCCTGCCCGTAGGCATAGAACAAGGCGCGCTCAAAATTGGAACTGACCTGAATATCCATCGACGGGCTGATCGTGGGCGTGACACCTTCCTTGGTGTAAGCCCCCGTCTGCAGCGTCCTGTGCAGGATGTCGTTGCGGTTCGTCGCTACCACCAGATCGGCAATCGGCAGGCCCAACTGTTTGGCGATAAAGCCCGCGAAAATGTCACCAAAATTCCCTGTCGGCACGGTGAAACTGACAGGCCGGTGCGGCGCGCCAAGGCTGACGGCGGCGGTGAAATAATAGACCACCTGCGCCAGCACGCGGCCCCAGTTGATCGAATTGACGCCCGCCAGCCGCACATCATCGCGGAAGGTAAAGTCGTTGAACATATCCTTCACCAGCGCCTGACAGTCGTCAAAATCGCCAGCCACGGCCAGCGCATGCACATTCGCCTCGACAGGTGTGGTCATCTGGCGGCGCTGCACTTCGGACACGCGGCCATGCGGGTAGAGGATGAACACATCGACCGCCTTCAGCCCGCGAAACGCTTCGATCGCCGCCGATCCGGTATCGCCGGATGTTGCCCCCACGATGGTCACACGGTCGCCCGAACGGGACAAAGCGGCCTGAAACATCTGGCCGATTAGCTGCATGGCGAAATCCTTGAACGCCAGGGTCGGGCCGTGGAACAGCTCCAGCAGGTAATGATTGCTATCGACCTGCACGAGCGGTGCGCGCGCGGCATGGCCGAAACCGGCATAGGCGCGCGCGATCAGGTCGCGGAACTGTGCATCGGTGAAGGTGTCGCCGATGAAGGGGCGCATCACGTCGAACGCGACTTCCTCGTAAGACTTGCCCGCCATCGCCGCGATCTGGGCATGCGTCAGCGTCGGGATATTCTCGGGCAGGTACAGCCCGCCGTCACGCGCCAGCCCTGTCAGCATTGCCTGCTCAAAGGTCAGCACAGGGGCCGTGCCACGGGTCGAGATATAGCGCATGGGTCAGGCGTCCTTTGGCCGAAGAGTGCGGAGGATCAGGAACAGGGACATAACGGCCCAGACGATGGCCAGCAAGAACCATGTCACAGCATAGGCGAAGTGATCGTTCTTGATATCGGCGGTCGCAACCGGCAGCGCCGTCAGACGCGGGTCGGCAGGGGTGGTGGCGGTGGCGACAACCATCAAGGGCAGCGTGTCCAGCGCTTCGGCCATCGTTTCGACGTTGCGCGCGAACCAGATGTTTTTGGGCAGGTCAGGTTCGGGCGTACCGTCGGTCTGGTCGTCAGGCCACAGCAGCGTGCCAGTCACCTGCATTGGTGCCAGCAAGGGTGCGCTCTCTTTCGCGTCCAGCGGCAGCAGACCCTGATCCAGCAGAATCGCAAGACCATCATCGGTCTCAAAGCGTGAAATGACGCGGTAGCCGGTCCCTGCGGCGGTCCCCGACACCAGCACATGCAGTTCCTGCCCTGTGGGCGTGCCAGACAGCATCACGCGGGAATACTCATCCTCTGCCTCGGTCACATCGGTGGCAAAAGGCGCTGGATCGGCAGCCAGCCGACCGTTGATTGTGGCAAGGATGTCTTCTTTCCACGCCAGCCGGTCGATCTGCCACAGGCCCAGCCAGACCAGCACACCGCATCCGGCGATGCCGAGCAGCACGGGAAAGATGATCTTGCGCAGCATGTCAGGCCTTCGATGGAAAAAACGCGCGGGGGTGCCGCGCGCTTGATTGTTTGGTGCGGGGCGGGGTGAACCCCGCCTTACGCGCCCCAGATGTAGATGGCTGCAAAAAGGAACAGCCAGACCACATCTACAAAGTGCCAGTACCAGATCGCTGCCTCGAACCCGACATGCTTTTCAGGGGTGAAATGGCCACGTTCGACACGGATCAGGCAGACCAGCAGGAAAATCGCGCCGATCACCACATGCGCGCCGTGAAAGCCCGTCGCCATGAAGAAGTTGGCATAGTGGATTTCACCGCCGAAGGTATAGCCGTCCTGCGTGACGAGGATCCAATATTCATAGGCCTGAAACGCGGTGAAGATCACCCCGAATGCGATGGCAAGGATCAGCCCCAGTTTAAGGTCCTTGCGGTTGTTTTCATGCACCAGCGCATGGTGCGCCCATGTCGCGGCACAGCCCGAGATCAGCAGCAGCAGGGTGTTGATCAGCGGCAGGCCGAACGGGTCGATCGCATAGATTTCGGGCTTGATGTATTCGGTGCCGACATAGGTTTCCATTGGATACATCTGGTGTTTGAAAAACGACCAGAACCATGCGGCGAAGAACATCACTTCGGACATGATGAACATGATGAAGCCATATCGCAGACCGATACGCACCACGGGGGTGTGATCGCCTGCCTGGCTCTCGGCGACCATATCGGCAAACCATGCATACATCACGTAAAGCACGGCGATCAGCCCCATCAGGAAGATCCACGGCCCTGATCCGTGCATCCACAAAACCGAGCCGAACAACATGACGAACGCGCCTACACTGGCGATGAAGGGCCAGACAGAAGGTGGCAGAATGTGGTAATCGTGGTTTTTCGCTTGCGCCATCTGGTGCGTTCCCTATCGGCTGTCGTTAGTAAGTCTCTATGGCGTCTTGCGGCGCCGGTGTCAAAGCTGTCGCATCGGCGGCGGCCTGAACGTAATCGCCCGGCACGTCGATTTGAAAGAACGTATAGCTTAGCGTGATCGTATGCACATATTGGCCTTCGCGGTCATCGACAATATCGGGGTGCACGAAGAAGGAAACCGGCATCAGCACCGTTTCACCGGGGGCCAGCACCTGCTGGGTAAAGCAGAAACATTCGATCTTGTCGAAGAACCCGCCCGCCTCATAGGGGGTCACATTGTAGGACGCCTGTCCCGCAATCGGCACGTCCAGCGGGTTATGCGCTTCGTAGAACACCAGCGCCGTTTCCCCGATCCGCAGCTCGACCTCGCGCTGCACGGGCTTGAAGGTCCACGGCATGTCGCGGCCAAGCGATCCGTCAAACCGGACCCTGATCGTTTCGTCAAGAATCACATCGCTGTCGCCTGCGGCAACGCTGGTTGTGCCGCCAAATCCTGTGACACGGCAGAACCAGTCGTAAAACGGCACCGACGCCCATGCCAGCGCGCCCATCACGACAACAACGGCAGAGGCCTGCGCGGCGCTGCGGTAAATACCTTTAAGACGCGGGAACAAAGTCATTCGGTCACCTCCGGAATCGGCACGAGTTGCGGACGCGGCGCATGGTCAAATGTTTCGAACTGGCGGATGTCGTCCAGTTGCAGGACCTTGACCACGGTCAATCCAAAAACGATTGCGATAAAGCCGACAAGCAGCAGACCGACACCGGCATTGCGCCCCTTGCGGCGTGTGTGCAGTTCATGTTCGACGCGGATCACCATGACCATCCTCCAAATCCGTAAAGCCGCAGGGCGGCCTCGGCCAGCAATGCGCCGAAATGCGCGAACAGATAGTAAAGCGAAACCTTGAACACCTTGATTTCGACGCGGTGCTTGTCAGCCTCGCAAGCGGCATCGTCGCGCCGCCAGATGTCATAGGCACCTTTCAGGAACCATGCGTTCATCACCACAGCGACCGCCATGTAAACAGGCCCACCAATCGAGGTCAGTCCAAGACCCAACGCGACGGGGACCAGCAACAGCGTATAGACCAGCACATGCCTGCGCGTCGCGTCGCGGCCATGCGTCTCGGTCAGCATCGGCACACCGGCGCGGCCGTAGTCCGATTTCACGAAGAGTGCGAGCGCCCAGAAATGCGGTGGCGTCCACATGAAGATCAGCGCGAACATCAAAAGCGATTCGATACTGACACCGCCCGTGGCGACCGCCCAGCCGATCATCGGAGGAAAGGCACCAGCGGCACCACCGATCACGATGTTCTGCGGTGTCGCGCGCTTGAGCCACATCGAATAGACGACCAGATAGAAAAAGATCGTAAAGGCCAGCAAACCGGCAGCCAGAAAATTCGTCGCCAGCCCCAGCAGCAGGATGGAAAAGCCTGACAGCGCGACGCCGATCCCCAGCGCCTCGCCGGGGGCGACGCGCCCTGACGGGATGGGACGGCCCACCGTGCGTTTCATTACCGCGTCGATATCGGCGTCCCACCACATGTTCAGCGCACCCGACGCCCCTGCTCCGACCGCGATGCACAGGATCGCGACAAAACCAAGGAAAGGATGCACCGGCACAGGTGCCACCAGCAGACCGACAAGGGCAGTGAACACGACAAGCGACATCACCCGTGGCTTGAGCAGGGCGAAGTAATCGCCCATGCCCGCCTCGTGGGTGGTGTGGTCGTTGGCGCTGAAATCGGTCATGGGCAGTCCGTCCTTGCAAAGTGCGGTGCAGTCACGCTGACGGATGGTCCGTCAGGTGAATGATGATCCGCCAGGGCGATCAGGACAGACCCTGTTCGTCGGCCAGCCACGCGTCATAGGTTTCCTGGCTGACGACCTTGACGGTAATGGGCATATAAGCATGCGCCTGACCGCAAAGTTCCGAACACTGGCCGAAATAGATACCTTCACGTTCGGCCGCGAACCACAGTTCGGCCAGACGGCCGGGGATGGCGTCCTGCTTCACACCAAAGGCGGGGATCGTCCAGGAATGGATCACGTCAGCGGCCGTCACCTGCATCACAACCGTTGCACCCACCGGCACAACGACGGCTGTGTCGGTCGCCAGCAGATACTGGTCCTGCGTATAGCCGAACTGTTCCAGTTCTTCGCGGGTCAGCATAAAGCTGTCAAAGCTCACGCCTTCGTCCACGTATTCATAGCCCCAATACCACTGGTAGCCCGTGACCTTGATTGTGATATCGGCTTGGGGGATTTCCTGCTGCTTGAACAAGATCGGCAGCGAGAACGCACCGATGAAAACCAGAATGACGATCGGCACGACCGTCCATGCGATTTCGAGCGGCGAGTTGTGCGTGAAACCGGCGGGGTTGGGGTTGCGCCGCGCATTGTAGCGGATGATCACATAGGCCAGCAGACCGGTCACGAAAACGGTGATGACCGTGATGATGACCAGCAGCATCGTATCGAGCCAAACGACATCGCGCGCCAGTTCGGTCGCCGAAGGCTGGAAACCCATGCCGCCCGGAACAGGCTGGCCCACGATTTCGAGGTCCTGGCCGATGTTCTGCTGCGCCGTGGCCGTGCTGCCCGCGAGAACCAGACCAAGCGTGGTCCAAACAGAGGTTGCAAAGGTGTTCAGTCGCATATTGTACCCTAACTTCATAAGACCTTGCGGCCTCTTTCCCCGGTCAGTCCGCTCGGGCTACGGGCGGAATCCCATTGTCTTGCTGCGCCCATGTCCCATATCCTGACGCACAACTCAAGAACTGCTGTTGCGGCAAACAGACGCTTTTGCCCCCGAAAACCGCCGCCAAAGGATAATGTGATGACCGCCACCCCATTTCGCCCGTTCGAGACCCATCTGGATCAGGCACGCGCGCTTGACCTGCTGCGCGAGGCGACGGCAGGGGCGGATGACGGCGAGTTGTTCATCGAACGGCGCAAGTCCGAGATGCTGTCGCTGGACGACGGGCGGATCAAGACGGCCAGTTTCGATGCCTCCGAAGGCTTCGGGCTGCGCGCCGTGCGCGGCGAGACGGCAGGCTATGCCCATGCCACTACGATCGACGAACATGCGCTGCGCCGCGCTGTTGCGACTGCGCGTCTTGCCGTGGGCGACGGCGGCGGGGTGATGGCCGATGCGCCTGCGGGCACCAACCGCAAGCTTTACAGCGACGATGACCCGATGCTGCAGGCGACATTCCCCGCCAAGATCGACGTCCTGCGCGAGATTGACGCCTTTGCCCGCGCGCTTGACGCGCGTGTGGTGCAGGTGTCGGCCAGCATCGGCGCATCCCATCAGGAGGTGGTGATCCTGCGACCCGAAGGAACGCTCGTCACCGACACGCGCCCGATGTCGCGCATCAATATCAGCGTGATCGTCGAACAGAACGGCAAGCGCGAAAGCGGTGGCATGGGGGGCGGCGGGCGTGTGGGCCTGATCGGGCTGATCGGCCGCGACCATTGGGAACCCATCGTGCGCGAGGCGTTGCGCATCGCCCTTGTAAATCTGGATGCCGAACCTGCCCCTGCTGGCGTGATGGATGTCGTGCTTGGCCCCGGCTGGCCCGGTATCCTGCTGCACGAAGCCATCGGGCATGGGCTTGAGGGCGATTTCAACCGCAAGGGATCAAGCGCTTTTGCCGGGCTGATGGGCCAGCAGATCGCGGCCAAGGGCGTCACCGTACTGGATGACGGCACGATCCCCGACCGCCGCGGCTCGATCACCGTGGACGACGAAGGCACGCCCAGCGCCCGCAACGTGCTGATCGAGGATGGCGTGCTGGTGGGCTATATGCAGGACCGCCAGAATGCCCGTCTGATGGGGGTTGCCCCCACCGGCAACGGGCGGCGCGAAAGCTTCGCCCATACACCGATGCCGCGCATGACCAACACCTATATGCTGGCAGGCGACGCCAGCCCCGAAAGCCTTGTTTCGGAATTGAAGGACGGGATTTATGCGGTGGGCTTTGGCGGCGGGCAAGTCGATATCACCAACGGCAAATTCGTGTTTTCCTGCACCGAAGCTTACCGCGTCAAAAATGGCGTCATCGGCGCGCCCGTGAAAGGGGCCACGCTGATCGGTGACGGCGCGACCGCGCTGCAAAAGATCAGGGGCATCGGCAACGATCTTGCCCTTGACCCCGGCATCGGCAATTGCGGCAAGGCGGGCCAGTGGGTGCCAGTGGGCGTCGGCCAGCCCAGCCTGCTGATCGGTGGGCTGACCGTGGGGGGCGCGGCTGCCTGAAGTCCCGATTCGCAGCGCATAGGGGTTGCGCTGCGCACGGAAGAAATCACAAATGTTTTTTGTTTGAAGGGCTTACCGCTAAGCTCGACAGATTGTCGCAGCGATTCATGGCTTGTTAACGCTGTGGGCATAAACCTTGTGAAGCAATAGGCGGAGCAAGGGATGACCAAACCGACACGATCTTCCACCACCCCCCAACTCCCCCCCACCACGGAAGAGGATGCGATCATCCACCTTCGCCTATTGCGATCCCGCCGCGTCGGGCCTGCGACCTATCGGCGGTTGCTGGCAGAATACGGCAGCGCGGCTGACGCGCTGAAGGCCCTACCCGATGTCGCCCGCGCGGCCGGTGTCGATGATTATGAAATCTGCCCCATCGGCGTGATCCGCGCCGAATTGCAGGCGGGCAAAGCCGCGGGTGCGCGGCTTTTGTCGGACCGTGACCCGCTTTATCCCGATGCCTTGCGCATGATCTCCGATGCGCCACCGATGATGTGGTGTCTGGGGCGGGCCGATTTGCTGGCGCGCCCGATGGTGGCGCTGGTCGGTGCGCGCAACGCGTCATCCTTGGGCAGCCGCATGGCGCGCAAACTCGCGGGTGATTTGGCTGATGCGGGCTATATCGTGGTCTCTGGTCTGGCACGCGGGATCGACACGGCGGCGCATCTGGGCGCACTGGCGGGCGGCACCGTGGCCGTTTTGGCGGGCGGTGTCGATGTGATCTATCCTGTGGACAACACCCAACTGGCCCATGACATCGCCAAGCAAGGGCTGCGCCTGTCGGAAATGCCGATGGGGCTGCAACCACAGGCGCGGCATTTTCCGGCGCGCAACAGGATCATCTCGGGGCTGGCACAGGCCGTTGTCGTGGTCGAGGCGGCGGCAAGATCGGGCAGCCTGATCACCGCGCGCAATGCGCTGGATCAGGCGCGTGACGTGCTGGCGGTGCCCGGCCATCCATTCGATGCGCGCGCGGCAGGGTGCAATATGCTGCTGCGCGACGGCGCGACGCTGGTGCGATCCGCCGAGGACGTGATCGAGGCGCTGGCGCCCAAAACCGTGACGGCGCCACCTGTGCCAGAGCCAGTCGCACACCCCCGCCCCGCCCTGCGCAATATCGCCGCATTGCACGCGATGATCCTGTCTCGCCTTGGCCCCGCCCCTGTCGCCGAGGACCAACTTTTGCGCGATCTGGCGGTGGCAGCCACAGATGTGGCACCTGCCCTTGTCGATCTGGAACTTGACGGCAAGATCACGCGGCAGGCGGGCGGATTGCTGGCCCGCGCCGTCTGAAGGGAAAACTTCAATGCCTCCGGCGGGGATATTTCGGCTCGAAAGATGGGCCAAATTTCGCGTCATTGACATTCGCGCCATCGTCGCCACATCTTGCGCCACTTGAACAAAGCCGCGCAGATAAAGGATTCCCATGCCCGTCGTCGTTGTCGAATCCCCCGCAAAAGCCAAGAAAATCAACGAATATCTTGGGCGCGGCTATACGGTTCTGGCGTCCTACGGCCATGTCCGCGACCTGCCACCCAAGGATGGGTCGGTCCTGCCGGATGACGATTTCGACATGAAATGGGAAATCGCGACCGACAGC
Organism: Yoonia sp. 72; assembly: GCF_034652275.1. NCBI lineage: Bacteria > Pseudomonadati > Pseudomonadota > Alphaproteobacteria > Rhodobacterales > Paracoccaceae > Yoonia > Yoonia sp. 72. The sequence goes on from NZ_JAXIWG010000001.1 coordinate 1,219,354, forward strand.
AAAAAGCATATCAAGGCCATCGTGGATGCGCTGAAAGATGACAATGAACTGATCCTCGCCACCGACCCCGACCGCGAGGGCGAGGCGATTTCATGGCACCTGACCGAGGCCCTGACCGAGAAGAAAGCGATCCGCAAGGACACGCCCGTCAGCCGTGTGGTGTTCAACGCGATCACGAAAACCGCGATCCTCGAGGCGATGAAAAACCCCCGTCAGGTCGATGCGCCCCTGGTCGAGGCGTATCTGGCACGTCGTGCCTTGGATTATCTGGTGGGGTTCAACCTGTCCCCCGTTCTGTGGCGCAAACTGCCGGGGGCCAAATCTGCGGGCCGCGTACAATCGGTCTGTCTGCGCCTGATCGTCGAGCGCGAGATGGAGATCGAGGCGTTCCGCAATCAGGAATACTGGACCGTCAAGGCGCAGCTGCAATCGCCCCGCGGCCAGATGTTCGAGGCGCGGCTGACGACGCTGGCGGGCAAGAAGCTTGATAAATTCGATCTGGGCAATGCCACGCAGGCCGAAATGGCCGTGCAGGCGGTAAATTCGCGTGATCTGAAGATCACAAGCGTCGAAGCGAAACCCGCCACCCGCAACCCTAGCCCGCCTTTCATGACCTCGACCCTGCAGCAAGAGGCAAGCCGCAAATTCGGCATGGGCGCCAAGCAGACGATGAGCGTGGCGCAGCGTTTGTACGAATCGGGTCTCATTACCTATATGCGGACCGACGGGATCGACATGGCGCCCGAGGCCGTGACCGGCGCACGCGATGCAATCAAAGCGAAGTTTGGCGCGAAATACCTGCCCGATCAGCCGCGCATCTATAAAAACAAGGCCAAGAACGCGCAGGAAGCGCATGAATGTATCCGCCCCACCGATATGATGGTCGCCGCCGATCAGGCCGATATCAAGGATGCCGACCAGCGCAAACTGTACGACCTGATTTACAAGCGCACACTGGCCAGCCAGATGGCGGCGGCCCAGTTGGAACGCACGACCGTCGATGTCGCCAGCGCGGACGGGCAGGTTATCCTGCGCGCCAACGGGCAGGTCATGATCTTTGACGGCTTCATCGCGATCTACGAAGAAGGCCGCGACGATACGGCGGATGAGGACGACAAGCGCCTGCCGCAACTGGCGCAGGGCGAAAAGGTCGTCAAGCAATCGGTCGACCCCGAACAGCATTTCACCCAGCCGCCGCCGCGCTATACCGAGGCAACGCTGGTCAAGCGGATGGAAGAACTGGGCATCGGGCGACCCTCGACCTATGCGTCGATTGTCACGACGATTCAGGATCGCGGCTATGTCGAAAAGGACAAGAACCGCCTGATCCCGCAGGACAAGGGCCGTTTGGTCACCGCCTTCCTGATGAACTATTTCCAGAAATACATTGGCTATGACTTCACCGCCGATCTGGAGAACCAGCTGGACGAGGTTAGCGCGGGCGACGCCGATTATAAAAAGGTGCTGCACCGTTTCTGGCGCGATTTTTCCGCCGCCATCGCCGAAACCGCAGACCTGCGCATCGGTGAAGTCCTCGACAAGATCAACGAGGTGCTGGAACCGCATCTGTTCCCGCCGACCGCCGATGGCACCGACCCGCGCCTTTGCCCCAACTGTGGCGCAGGGCGTTTGTCGATGCGCACGGCGCGGTCGGGTGGCGCGTTCATCGGCTGTTCGAATTACCCCGAATGCCGCTATACCCGCCCCTTCGGTCCGCCCGACCCCGAGGCCGAAAAATCAGCCATCCCCCCCGATGGCAAATTGCTGGGCCATGATGCGGGCGACGAGATCCGCATTTTCAAAGGCCGGTTCGGCCCCTATGTCCAGCGCGGCGCCACGTCCGAGGCGAACCCCAAGCCCGACCGCACCGGCGTGCCCGAAGGCTGGGCACCCGAGGAGGTGGATCTCGAACAGGCGTTGCGCCTGCTGCAACTGCCGCGCCAGATCGGCCCGCACCCCGAGGATGGCGTCATGGTCTGGGCCAATATCGGGCGCTATGGGCCTTATCTCAAACACGCGGCCAGCACGTCCGACAAGGGCGGCACCAATGCCAATCTCGACGGTATCGACGAGGTCTGGACCGTGGGCATGAACCGCGCCGTGCAATTGCTGGCCGAAAAGGTCGCGTCCCGCGGCGGGCGCGGCAGGGCGGCTGCCCCGATCCGCGAATTGGGGGAACACCCGCAGGCGGGTGGTGCTGTCGCGATTTATGACGGCAAATACGGGCCTTACGTGAAATGGGATAAGATCAACGCCACGATCCCCGAAACCATCACGCCCGATGATCTGACGCTGGCGCAGGCCATCGACCTGATTGATGAACGCGCGTCCAAGGCGGGGAAAAAGAAGCCATCGGCCAAGAAACCGGCGGCGAAAAAGCCTGCTGCCAAGAAACCGGCCGCGAAAAAAGCCGCGCCAAAGAAAGCGGCCACCAAATAACGGCGCTGCACTGCGGCGATTGACTTTCGCGGGGGGCCGCGACAGTTTTGCGCAAATCGGTAAGGGGAGCGGCATGAAAAAGGTATACGGCTCGGCGCAGGAGGCTCTGGATGGGCTTTTGTTCGACGGCATGTTCATCGCGGCGGGGGGCTTTGGCCTGTGCGGGATTCCCGAATTGCTGCTGGCGGCGATCAAGGATGCAGGCACCAAGGATCTGACCTTTGCGTCCAACAACGCAGGCGTCGATGATTTCGGCATCGGCATCCTGTTGCAGACGCGACAGGTGAAAAAGATGATCTCGTCCTATGTGGGCGAGAATGCCGAATTCATGCGCCAGTATCTGAGCGGAGAGTTGGAGCTGGAATTCAACCCCCAAGGCACGCTGGCCGAACGGATGCGCGCCGGTGGCTGCGGTATCCCCGGTTTCTATACCAAAACCGGCGTCGGAACGGTCATCGCGGATGGCAAGGAACACAAGGATTTCAACGGCCAGACCTATATTCTGGAACATGGAATCTTTGCCGACCTGTCGATCGTGAAGGCATGGAAAGCGGATGAAACGGGCAACCTCGTGTTCCGCAAAACCGCGCGCAATTTTAACCCGCCCGCCGCGATGTGCGGCAAGGTCTGCGTCGTCGAGGTCGAAGAGATCGTTCCTACAGGCAGCCTTGACCCCGACACGATCCACTTGCCCGGCATCTATGTGCACCGGATCATTCAGGGCACGCATGAAAAACGGATCGAACAGCGCACAACGCGCAAGCGGGAGACAGTGTAATGCCTTGGGATCGCAATCAGATGGCCGCACGCGCCGCCGAAGAACTGCAGGACGGCTGGTACGTCAACCTTGGCATCGGCATCCCGACGCTGGTCGCCAATTACGTCGGCGACAAGGACATCACGCTGCAATCCGAAAACGGCATGCTGGGCATGGGCCCTTTCCCGTTTGAAGGTGACGAAGACCCCGATCTGATCAATGCAGGCAAGCAGACGATCACCGAACTCAAACGCACCGCCTATTTCGACAGTGCGACATCCTTTGGCATGATCCGTGGCGGCAAGATCGCAGCCGCGATCCTTGGCGCGATGGAAGTGGCCGAAAACGGCGATCTGGCGAACTGGATGATTCCCGGCAAGCTGGTCAAGGGCATGGGGGGTGCGATGGATCTGGTCGCCGGTGTGGGCCGTGTGATCGTGGTGATGGACCACACCAACAAGCATGGCGAATCGAAGGTGCTGAAATCCTGCACCCTGCCGCTGACAGGCAAAGGTGTCGTGGACCGGATCATCACCAATCTGGGTGTGCTTGATGTGGTCGAAGGCGGTTTGCGGATCGTGGAATGCGCCGAAGGCGTGACCGAGGCCGAATTGCGCGCCGCGACCGAAGCGACGATCGTCTGAAGGTCATCCAACTAATGTCAAAAAAAGCCCTGCCAGATGATCTGGCAGGGCTTTTTCTTTGGCCTCACAGACCGTTGACGTTGAACACGCAGGCGTCGGTGATCAATTCGGGCGGCGTCTGGCACAGCCCTTTGGCGACCTGCCATGCCGCAAGCACTTTGGGCACATAATCCATTGTCTCGGCGAAAGGCGGCACGCCTTCATAGCGTTGCACATTGCCTTCGCCGGCATTGTAGCCAGCCAACACCAACACAGGATCATTGCCGAAACGGTCCAGAAGCCATGCCAGATACGCCACGCCACCTTTGATGTTCTGGCCGGGGTTCATGCTGTCACTGACACCAAAGCGGGCCGCCGTCGCGGGCATCAGCTGCATCAGACCTTGGGCGCCCGCGCTGCTGACGGCCTCGGTGCGGCCCGAGCTTTCGATGGCGATGATCGCCAACACCAAGGCGGGCGACACGTTGGTGCCGACAGTTTCGCGCAGGATGTGCAGACCATGTGCAGAGGCGATATCTTGCAAGGATTGCAGGCGTGGTGCGGGGATACCCTGCCCCGCGGGGGGATTGTTGATCCGGTTGATCGCCAGTTCCAGCCGCGCAGGGCTTGAATCAGTCAATGACGACGGGACGGTTTCCCAGAACCAGCCGAACCCCGATCTGGCACGGGGCGGGGCAACTGCGGCGGCAGATACAGGTTCGGGGCGCGGTTCAGCATAGACCGGCGCGCGACGGGGCGCATTGGGATCAATCTGGACGTTGATACGCCCGGTCGTCTGGCCGGAGGCCGGCACGCCGACTCGCTTGAAAGTGAAATCGGGTTGCAGGCGTTCCACCTGCGCGGCGACAGCGGTAGCGCAAAAAAACGCGACTGCGGCCGCAAAGGCCACTTTGTTGTGATCCATGGACTGCCCTGCTCGAGGTTCTTGTTAATCCAAAGATGGCAGAATCCGTCGCTGACGCCATAGATTTGCGAACAATCCCGAATTTTTCCATTTGATTGCGGGCTTTTAGGCAACGCGTCAGCGTGAATATGAATATTTGTTCATACTTTCTTTTATTATAAATCAATAACTTAGCTCTGTTTTTCGCCGCCGGACGCTGCAAAACAGAAAAAACGCCGATCTTGTCAAATTCCCGCCCCAATTCGCCAGCAAGAAGGGGCCATCCAAGACGGAACGGGCAGCCACGGGTTGTCACAGACCCCGGCGAGGAACGGCTTGAACATCAACGATACCCTAGGAGAGATACCAATGCTTAACTTCATCAAAAATTTCCGCAACGACGAAGACGGTGCCGTCACCGTTGACTTCGTGGTTCTGACCGCAGCAATCGTTCTGCTGGGTCTGGCTGTCGGTGCAGCGATCCAGTCCGGCGCACGCGGCCTGGCGAACAACATCGAAGACGCGCTGCAGGCGGTCGAAGTTACCCCATAAGACGCTTCTGGCGCTTATGACATGATTTTGCTGCGCCATAGTCTTGGCGCAGCATCACTATATAGACAGCGATCCTGCCGGTCCTGTTTTCATGTTTGGTACGAAAGTCAGCCAGATGACATCAGTCGCACTCCGCTTTTGCAGCCAGTTGCTCTCGTTTCACGCGGATGAGCAGGGCGCGATCACAGTCGATTTCGTCGTTTTGACATCGGCCATTACACTTTTGGGCGTTGCGGTCGTGGGCGCCTTCAGCGGTGAAACAGTCCGCATCGCGAACGAGACATCAGATTTCGTGGCGAGCCAGCAGGTCGTACCCTAGACACGTCGGCGACAAGAATGGCGTGCAAACCACAGTAGCACACCGCCACCGCATATTGATTTGATACGTGCCAAGAATGCTGCCCGCAGAGGCAGCTTTTGCATGACGCACACGCAATTCGTTGATGCCACGCCCCGCGCGCCTTGTGACGCAGGTGCATCACGGTTTCCGCCAGAGGTGACAATCTGGCCGTGTTGTGATTGTATTTGGTAACCTCCTTGATCTATGGATGCGTGGAAAATCAGATAGACCAGTCGAGGAAAAGAGAATGCGCGCAGTTTTTGGTCTAGTACTTCTTGTTGGAATGGGACTGGCGGGTTTTGCCGTTTATATGGTCAACCAGTACATGGGCACGCAGACCGCACAGCTTGAACGGGCGCGTCAGATCGCGGCCTCGGCCCTCGCAACTGTCGATGTCTATGCTGCGGCGCGCCCCATCACCTACGGCGAACAGCTGACTATCGATGACGTTCGCATCATCAAATACCCGCGCGATTTCCTGCCCGCTGGCACCTTTGCCACAGAGGCAGATCTGTTTCCGCTGGGCCCGCAGGCGCCGCGCGTCGTGGTGCTGCCAATGGTGGCAAACGAGGTCGTCATTTCAAACAAGGTGTCCGAAGCGGGCGCCAGCCGTGGCCTGACCGCATTGGTCGAACCGGGCATGCGTGCTTTCCCTGTTGAAGGGCGGGTTGCGGCCGGTTTTGGCATCTTGCGGCCGGACGACCGCATCGACGTTTACTGGACCGGTCGCCTGCGCGACGGCCGCGAGGTCACGAACCTGATCAAATCCGGCGTCCAGATCATCGCCGTCCTTGGCGACGGCGAGGCGCGCGGCGGCCCGCAAAGCGTTGTGTTGCAGGTCTCGCCTGAGGATGTCGCTTTGCTGACGCAGGCACAAAACAGCGGGCGGCTGAGCCTAGCACTTGTCGGCGCTGGCGATATCACCGAGACAGGTCCGGTGACGATCGACAATTCTGCCCTGACCGGTGAGCAGGATATCGTGATCGAAGAAGCTCCCGTGGTCGAGGAAGCACGCCGTTGTTTTGTCACCCAGCGCAGCGGAACAGAGAGCGTTCAGGTCGAGATCGAATGCTCGAACTGAGCAACTGAAATCTGAGGTTGCAAGAAATATGTGCCGGCGAAGAGGCCTCTCTTCGCCGGTATTTTGTTTTCCGGGTTATCCCGCATATTGACGGAAACGTCGCAAATCATACCTCGGACGCCCATATATAGACATAAACGCTGGATTAACGAACCGCCGCGAAACCGGGGGATATTGGCAAGTGTTGCGCGATCTCCACATTCGGTTTGACCTCCAACGCATTGATTATTGCAATAAATGCTAGCGTGACGCATGGTCCCCGCATCAAGGGCATCAAGACCCATTTCAATGAGGCGTGATCGGAGAGGCAGGTCACTTATGAATTATGACAGATTTCTAAAAGCCGTACTGACGGGTCTGACGTTGTCGATGACAGCGGCAGCACCGGCTGTGGCACAGGATGGGACTTTGCGCGTTTTGCGCGGGGCCGCATCCAGCGCCCTGGAGGTCCCCATGAACCGGGCCGTCGTCGTCGAAAGCGACGTCCCTTTTACCGAGCTGTCGATCGCCAACCCTGGCATCGCTGACATCTCGTCCTTGTCCGACCGCACGATCTATGTGCTGGGCAAGGAACCGGGCCGCACCACGCTGACCCTTCTGGGTGCAGACGGGCGGCTGATCACGAACGTTGAGGTGCATGTCTCGCCTGACATGGCCGAGTTCAAGGAACGCCTGACGCAGATCCTGCCCGGCGAGAATATCGAAGTGCGTACTGCCAACGACGGGATCGTGCTGTCGGGCACGGTCAGTTCCACCGCACGTCTGGATCGCGCGCTTGATCTTGCACAGCGGTATGCCCCTGACCGGGTGTCGAACCTGATGTCGGTCGGTGGCACCCAGCAGGTCATGCTCAAGGTCCGGTTTGCAGAAATGCAGCGCTCGGTCAGCAAGGCGCTGTCGTCGTCACTGGCGCTGAGCGGCCCATCGCTCCAGAACAACCGGTCGATTCGCGGTGGCACGAACACGAGCGTCGGGAATGGCGGGATCGGTGGTGCGCTCAACAACGCCGTGCCGACGATCAACGCCAACAACGGCGCGTTCCTGTTCGGCTTTGACGCTGGCGGCGTCGAAGTCGGTCTCTTGCTGGAGGCGCTCGAATCGCGCGGTGTCGTGCGGTCCCTCGCAGAGCCGAACCTGACCGCGCTAAGCGGGCAGCAGGCGACGTTCCTTGCGGGCGGTGAATACCCCGTCCCTGTGGCCAACGACGAAGGCAGCATCACGGTCGAATTCAAACCATTCGGCGTTGAACTGAACTTTACCCCACGCGTGGTTGATGGTGACATCATCAACCTTGAACTGCTAGCGGCGGTGTCGTCGATCGACCCATCGAACAGCTTTTCGGCCAACGGTTTCGAGATCGCGGCCTTCAGCCGCCGTGAAACATCGACCACGGTGGAAATGCGCGACGGTGAAAGCTTTGCGATCGCAGGGCTTTTGTCGGATGACTTTACCGACCTGAGCGGTCAGGTGCCGTGGATCGGGGACGTGCCGATCCTGGGTGCCCTGTTCCGCAGCGCGGAATATGCCCGCCGTCAGACCGAACTGGTCATCATCGTCACCCCGCATCTGGTATCCCCGACGCGCGGTCAGGCACTTGCCCTGCCAACCGATCGGGTGCGGCCGCCGACCGAGCAGGACCTGTTCCTTTTCGGGCGGGTTGCAGCCAGCAACGCACCGACCCGCGGTGGCGCGGGTGAAGTAGCACGGCAGGACTTTGTCGGGTCCTACGGCTATGTCATGGATGAATGATTGGAGCGCGAGACAATGAAACCCTATCTGACAACTGCGCTTGTCGCAGCTACACTGTCCGCCTGCGGTCCATCCGACCCGACTTTCTCGTCCTTCTTCTCGGAAGCGGGCGCAGAGATCGATCAGGGTGATTTCGGCAATGCCACGGCAAACAATGCCGCCGTGCAGTCGGGCTCGCAGCAAGACTATACGATCAATCTGGCGCGCCGCTTCAATACGGACGTCGATGCGATGGTGAACTTTGAATTCGATTCGGCGGTGCTGGACGCGCAGGCTCAGGCCACTTTGCGCCAGCAGGCCGATTGGATCCGCCAGTTCCCCGAAGTGCGTTTCAAGGTATTCGGCCACACCGATCTTGTCGGTTCGGCCGAATACAACCGCAACCTTGGACTGCGCCGTGCGCAGGCTGTCGTTGCATACCTGACCACGCAGGGCATCAGCCGCGACCGGCTCGAAGCTGTCGTGTCTTTTGGCCAGACGCAACCGCTGATCCCGACGCCGGAACCCGAACGCCGGAACCGGCGCACGGTCACCGAAGTGTCGGGCTTTGTCGAAACGAGCCCGATGCTGCTGAACGGCAAATACGCGCAAGTCATCTTCCGCGAGTATATCGTCAGTGCCGTCCCACAAACCACCGTGGATCAAGGGGCGATTGCGACAGGCACAGGCGGGTAAGCTTGAGCGAACCAGTTTACGCCGGCTGCGCTGGCGTAAACACTCTTTCGTATTTGACAAGATCGTCGCAAAATTTCGCACAATCACGACGTTTTGGTCCAATTCTCGACATGATTTCCCCCCACATTTGTAGATAGCGATGATAAAGTCGCGACAGTCGCCCTCTCGACGGCAAGTTGCTGGGGGCGATTGATCCACGCCGTAGGGAAATCTGCCAGAAATAACCGAGGACGAACACTATGAGCACCAGCCCGGTCGTTCAACACGACCCACCACCGATCGTGGCCTGTACGATCAGTCGCGATGTGCAGATCTTCGATCTGTTGATCGAGGATATGGAATCGGCGCTTGGTGACTCGTGGGGCGACCTGAGTTTCGACGATGCCGCAGCCTTTTTGGCCCAACCCGAGGCACGCGGCCTGCAATTCGTGACAATCGCGATGGATGCGCAGGACGAAGACAATCTCGGCACCGTGTCCGAGATCATCGCTGCTGCCAAGGCCGCACGGATCAAGGTGATCCTGATCGCCGAAGACCTCACGCCCGCTGCGCTGCACAAGCTGCTGCGCGAAGGCGGCGACGAATTCGTCCCCTACCCTTTGCCAGAAAACGAACTCGCCCGCGCGATCGAACGGGTTCTGACCATCGACGATTCCGTGCAAGCGGCGGGCAACAACGCAAAGTTCAAGGCCACGGGTGACAAATCCGGCGTTGTGATTCCGATCCACGGTCTGGCCGGGGGTACGGGTGCAACCATGATGGCTGTGAACCTTGCTTGGGAGCTGGCTAACATCGACCCCAAGGACCCACCCAAGGTCTGCCTGATCGATCTGGATTTCCAGTTCGGAACGGCCTCCACCTATCTTGACCTGCCACGCCGCGAATCGGTTCTGGAGATGCTGACCGATACCGCCGCGATGGATGCGGAAAGCTTCATGCAGGCGATGCTGACCTATGGCGACAAGCTGCATGTGCTGACCTCGCCCACGGATATGATTCCGCTCGACATGATCTCGTCGGCCGACATCACCCGCGTGATCGAGATGGCACGGATGAACTTCGACTATGTCGTGATCGACATGCCATCAACGATGGTCGAATGGTCGCAGACTGTGTTGGAAGCAGCCCATGTCTATTTCGCGATGATCGAGCTGGAGATGCGCTCGGCCCAGAATACGCTGCGTCTGAAACGGGCGCTGCAATCCGAAGATCTGCCGTTCGAAAAGATCCGCTTCATTCTGAACCGCGCCCCCGGCTTTACCGACCTGAACGGCAAAAGCAGGGTCAAACGACTGGCAGAAAGTCTTGGCATCTCGATCGAGGTGCTGATGCCCGACGGCGGCAAAGTCGTCATGCAAAGCGCCGACCACGGCACACCGCTGGCCGAAAGCAATGCGAAGAATCCACTGCGCAAAGAAATCATGAAACTTGCGAAGTCGGTGCACGAGGTCAATGTGGCCGCGACCGCCGACGCCAGAGCATAAGAGGCGATCCATGTTTTCAAAGTACAAAAAGCCAACTGTTCCTCTTGCCGGTGCCGCGCCGGTCACAGGGCCACGCGCCGTCGCTACAGCCCCAAAAGCTGATGACGCCCGCCAGTCGCTGATGAAGAACATGCCGTCGCGCAGACCGGCCGAGGCCGGGCCTGCCGACAAGGACAAGCGCCGCAAGGACCGTTTGCAGGAACTCAAGCTTGATCTGCACAAGTCGCTTTTGGAAAACCTGAACCTTGCCGCGCTTGAAACCGCGACCGAACAGGAACTGCGCACCGAAATCAACGCGATCGCCAACGAAACCTTGGAAGAAATGGGCGTCGTGCTTAGCCGCGAGGAACGCCAGACACTGAGTCAGGACCTGTTTTTCGAGGTGACGGGCCTTGGCCCGCTGGAAACGCTGCTCAAGGATGACACGGTCAACGATATTCTGGTCAACGGCCCGCAGCAGATTTTCGTGGAACGCAACGGTAAGCTGGAACTGACCGAAGTCACATTCAAAGACGAACGCCACCTTTTGCGCATCATCGACAAGATCGTGTCCGCCGTGGGCCGCCGCGTCGATGAAAGTAACCCCTATGTCGACGCGCGTCTTGCCGACGGGTCGCGTTTCAACGCGATGGTGCCGCCGATTGCAGTGGACGGATCGCTGGTGTCGATTCGTAAATTCAAGAAAGACAAGCTCGGGATCGAGGATCTGGTCCGCTTTGGCGCCTTTACCGAGGAAATGGCCGCCTATCTGCAGGCCGCCGTGTCCACCCGTCTGAACATCATCGTGTCAGGCGGTACAGGTTCGGGGAAAACGACGACGCTGAACGCGCTGTCCGGCTTCATCGACGATGCCGAACGTATCCTGACGATCGAAGATACTGCCGAACTCCAGCTGCAACAGACCCACGTGGGCCGGATGGAAAGCCGCCCGCCCAACGTCGAAGGCAAAGGCGGCGTTTCGCAGCGCGACTGTCTGAAAAACGCCCTGCGGATGCGCCCTGACCGGATTATCGTCGGGGAAACCCGTGGCGAGGAAGTCATCGACATGTTGCAGGCCATGAACACCGGCCACGACGGATCGATGACGACGATCCACGCCAACTCTGCCCGCGACGGTGTCAGCCGTCTCGAGAACATGATCGCGATGGCCGGGATCGAGATGCCGATCAAGGCGATGCGCAGCCAGATCGCCTCGGCTGTGAACCTGATCGTGCAGGCATCGCGTCTGCAGGATGGTTCGCGCCGCATGACCTCGATCACGGAAATCACCGGCATGGAAGGCGATGTGATCTCGATGCAGGAAATCTTCCGCTATCAGCGTGTCGGCCTGACCCCCGACAACAAGATCATCGGCCATTTCACCGCAACAGGCGTGCGGAGCCACTTTTCCGAACGCTTCAAGCTGTGGGGCTACGATCTGCCACCAGCGATCTTTGAACCCATGGTCGCGGAGTAAGCCCGATGATTTCAGCAGAACCCGTCATCTATGTCCTGATCTTCGTTGCCGTACTGGCGCTGGTCCAAGGCGCCTATCTTGTGATTTTCGGCAAGTCGATCAGCATGGACGGGAAGGTCAATCGCCGCCTTGATATGCTTGAAAAGGGTGGCAACCGCGAACAGGTGCTCGACCAACTCCGCAAGGAGATGACGCAGCACATGAAATCGCAAAGCATCCCGATCTATTCATTGCTTGCGAACAAGGCCCAGAAAGCGAACATCGCCTTCACACCGATCCAGATCATCATGTTGATGGGTGCGGTCAGTGTCGTCGCATTCCTGATGCTGACCGTGATGACCGAAGTCGCACCGCCGGTGCGTATTCTAGTCAGTGTGCTGATGGGTGTCGGCGGGGTTTATGTCTGGATCAGCCGCAAGGCGACGCAACGGATGAACCTGATTTCCGAACAACTGCCTGACGCTGTCGAACTGATGGTGCGCTCTTTGCGCGTGGGGCATCCGTTCTCGAACGCGATCAACATCGTGGCCAAAGAGGTCCCCGATCCGCTCGGAACCGAGATGGGAATCATCGCCGATGAAACCGCATATGGGCGCGACATGGGTGAAACGCTCAAGGCGATGGCCGAACGGCTCGACAATCAGGATTTGCGCTTTCTGGCCGTCGCCGTGACGATCCAGCAATCGTCGGGCGGTAACCTTGCGGAAATCCTCGACGGTCTGGCCAAGGTGATCCGCGCGCGGTTCCGTCTGTTCCGCCGCGTCAACGCGATCACCGCAGAAGCGAAATGGTCGGGCAAGCTTTTGTCGGGTTTCCCGATCCTTGCCCTGATCGGCATCAACGTCGTGCAGCCGGACTATTTTGACGAGGTCATGGAAAGCCCGCTGTTCATCCCGGCCTGCTTTGTCGTGGCGGCCTTTCTGGTGCTGAACCTGATCGTGATGCGATCGCTGACCGATATCAAAGTCTGAGGGACGAACCATGGAAGCCATCCAAACCGCCATCGTCAATGTCCTAGGCCCCTTCGGCCCTCTTATGGTTGTGGGCCTTCTGGGGTTCATGATGATTCTTGTGACCTTGCCGGTCCTTCTCAAGCGTGAAGAAGACCCGCTTGACCGGCTCAAGGCCGCAAATCGGCAGGCGGGCAAGAAGGAAAAAGGCGAAAAGCTGCGCGCGGCGTCAAGCAAGGACAAGCTGGAAAAGTATTCCACCTTTCTGGAACCGCAGAACGCCGAAGAATATTCCGCTATCAAGCTCAAACTGCTGCAGGCCGGATACCGTGGCAAGAATGCGGTGCGGATCTACCATTTTCTGCAATTCGCCTTGGGGATTGCGGGACTGGTCGGCGGCGGCATCTACGCCTTGATTGAAATGTCCCAGCGGACAGTCGACACGCAGGGGCTGATCATGATGATCTTCCTTCCCGGCGGTATCGGCTATCTGTTCCCGAAATACTGGGTCACGCGCCGTGTCGCGATCCGCAAAGAGGCGATCGTGAACGCCTTTCCCGATTCGCTCGATCTGATGCTGGTCTGTGTCGAGGCGGGCCAGTCTCTGGACCAGTCGATCGTGCGTGTGTCGAACGAATTGCGCACCGGCTTTCCCGAACTCGCCGAGGAGTTCGAGATCGTCAGCCAGGAAGCCAAGGCAGGCAAGGACAAGACCACCGTGCTTAAGGATATGGCCGAACGTTGCGGCGTGCCGGATATTTCCAGCTTTGTGACGGTGATGGTGCAATCGGCGCAGTTCGGGACCTCGATTTCGGATGCGCTGCGTGTTTACGCCAGTGAAATGCGCGACAAACGCGTCATGCGCGCCGAAGAGGCCGCCAACAAGCTGCCGACCAAGATGACGCTGGCCACCATGATGCTGACGGTGCCGCCGCTGATGGCGATCCTGATCGGGCCTTCGATCTATGCGATCGCGACGAACCTGGGATAAGGGCTGAACGGGCTATGGGCATTCACACGGGCATCGCTGCCCTTGCGCTGATCATGCTGGCCGCCTGTGGTTCAGGCGGCCAAGGTCGTTCAGGTGACGGGACTTTCGCACCGGGTGTCGCAGGGATGAGCGATATCGACGGGCTGATCATCGGCCACCGTTTGATGGCGGCGGGCGAATACGATCTGGCCCTGCGCGCCTATAACCGCGCAGCCGCCCAACAGGGGTTAAACGTCGATACGATGTCGGCGATCGGATCGGCCAACCTCAATCTGGGCCGGCTTGGGCAGGCCGAACGCTGGCTAAGGCGCGCCGTTGAAGAGGACCCGACCTTTCCGCCCGCGTGGAATAATCTGGGCGTCATCCTGATGGAACGCGGTCAGGTCGGCGAAGCGAGCGAGGCTTTCCGTCGCGCCTATGCCGCAGATAATGGCAATTCGGATGAAATTCGCGACAATCTGCGCTTATCTCTCGCAAATCTCGTCGATTCCGGCGATAATGTGGTAGATGAAGTGCAGAACTTTAATCTGATCCGGCGCGGTACGGGCGATTTCGTGTTGATGTCGGATCTGTAGGCAGAGCAGCAAAAGGACGCAGAAACATGCGCCAACCTATTTTCCTGACGCTTTGTGCGGCGGTCATCGGCTTGTCCGCATGCAGCCAATCAGGCGATGCCGAGGTGGAACGGGCCCTACGGGATCTGAACGTCGTTGACGAAACCAACCTCAACGATGTGATGCTGACAGTCGGCGACCCGAACGAAGCCGTCAATTATTTCGCGACCGCAAGCAACAACGATCCGGGGCGGATCGACCTTCAACGCGGACTTGCCAAGTCGCTGGTGCGCGCCCGTCGCTCGACCGAGGCTGTCTCCGCTTGGCAGGCCGTTGTCGCGCATCCTGACGCCACAGATGAAGACCGCGTCGATCTGGCCGACGCGCAGATCCGGAGCAATCTCTGGGATGAAGCGGCAGCGACGCTGAACACGATCCCGCCAACGTTCGAGACATTCGAGCGTTACCGGCTCGAAGCGATGGTGGCCGACAGCCGCCAGCAATGGGACAAAGCCGACAGTTTCTATGAAACAGCCGTCGGTCTGACGACGCGGCCTGCACCAGTTTACAACAACTGGGGCTTTTCGAAACTGACGCGGGGCGATTATGCGGCGGCAGAGCGGCTATTTTCCGACGCGCTGCGGTTCAATCCGGGGATGTTCACCGCCAAGAACAATCTTGTTCTGGCCCGTGGCGCGCAACGCAATTATACGATCCCTGTTGTGACCATGACACAGGTGGAACGCGCACAACTGCTGCACACGCTTGCCCTGACCGCGATCAAGCAGAACGATGTGACGATCGGCAAATCGCTGCTGAACGACGCGATCAATACCCATCCGCAGTATTTCGAGGAAGCGGTGCGTGCGCTGGAAGCGCTCGAAAACAACGTGTTGAACTGATCCGATGGGATTGACCGCCACAGCCGCATATTGGTTTCTGCCGGCCGTCGTCCCGATTTCGGTCTATGTCGCGTGGAGCGACATGCACCGGATGAAGATCCCCAATGTCGCGGTTTACGCGCTGGTGGTCAGTTTTGCGGTACTGGGCCTGATCGCCCTGCCCTTCACGCAATATCTGTGGCACTGGACCCATCTGGTCGTCGTGCTGTTGGCGGGATTCGTGCTGAATGCGCTGCGTGTGCTTGGGGCGGGGGATGCCAAATTCATGGCAGGTGCCGCGCCTTTCATGGCGACGGATGACCTGCCGCTGATTCTGCCCCTGTTCGCGGCCTGTCTGATGGCGGGTCTTGTCACGCACCGGCTTGCGAAAATCAGCCCCTTGCGGGCAATGGTCCCGCATTGGGAAAGCTGGTCAACGGGGCGGCGGTTTCCCATGGGCTTTCCGTTGTCGATGACTTTGGTGTTTTATCTGGCACTGATCGCGATCTATCGCTGAAGCCTTGCGCAATGCCTTGGACTGGGACATCTTTGTTCACGATTTCGCCATAATACCCTGTAGAGTATGGCAAGGTCCGGATATCGTCCGGCACAGGTTTCCAGCGGATAGGCAGAACAAATGAACGTGCAAGCTTCCAGTGTGATGGCACCACCCGCACCGCGCAGTCTGGGTGCGATGTTGCTGCCCATGGCCATGATGCGCGACATCCTGATCAAGACGATGTTCCGCATGAACCTTGATCTGGTGTCACAGATCAGCCGCGCTGTCTGTCTGCCCGTCTCGGTCACGCAGGAACTGGTCGATATGGCGCGCAGCCAGCTTCTGCTGGAGGCGACAGGCACGCTGAACGCCAACAACGGCAATGAGATGGGCTATCGGCTGACCGACACAGGCCGCGCCCGCGCGCTTGATGCGCTGCACCAGTCCGAATATTACGGGCCCATGCCCGTGCCGCTGTCGGTCTATTCCGAACAGATCAAGCGCCAGTCGATCCGCAACATCCAGATCACGCGCGAACAGTTGACGACGGCGATGGGCCACCTTGTCCTGCCCGACGATCTGTTGTCCAACCTCGGCCCCGCTGTCAGCGCTGGCCGGTCGATCCTGATGTATGGCCCGCCCGGTAACGGGAAATCCTCGATCTCGAACGGGATCAGGGACGCGCTGGGGGACAAGATCTATGTGCCGCGTGCCATCGAATATTCCGGACAGGTCATCACCGTCTATGACCCCATCGTGCATTCCGCGGCCGAAGATGACGTGGACGATCCTAACAGCCTGCGTCGCACATCAGGCCGGTTCGACACGCGCTATGTGCGCTGCGAACGGCCCACGGTGATCACGGGTGGTGAATTGTCGTTGTCGATGCTCGACCTTGTCTACAACCCGACCGCGCGCACCTATCAGGCGCCGTTGCAGCTGAAATCCACCGGCGGCATCTTCATCGTGGACGACCTTGGCCGTCAGGCGGAACCGCCGCAGACGCTGGTCAACCGCTGGATTGTGCCGCTCGAAGAAAACAAGGATATTCTGGCGCTGCAGTCGGGCGAAAAGTTCGAGGTGCCTTTTGACACGCTGGTCGTGTTCTCGACCAACTTCCACCCCAACGCGATCTTCGACAAGGCGGCGCTGCGCCGGATTTTCTACAAGATCAAGATCGACGGCCCCAATCAGGAAGACTACCTCAAGATTTTCGCCATGGTCGCGCGCAAGCGCAAGATGCCGCTGGACGAAGACACGCTGGTCCATCTGCTGAACGTGCGGTATCCCGAGATCGACAATATCTATGCGAACTACCAGCCCGTGTTCCTGATCGACCAGATGATCTCGATCTGCGAATTCGAAGGCATCCCCTATCAGATGTCACCCGAACTGATTGACCGCGCATGGGCCAACATGTTCGTCAAGGAAGAAGACATCGTGCGCTGACCCGAGGCTGCTCTTTGCAATCCAAAGGCTTCCCCCTACCTAGGGGGAAGTCTTCTTGTTTCGGGACCCCATGCCAGACACCACGCGCCATCTGCCAGCGGCTTTCCACGACTGGTTCGCGCAGCGCGGCTGGTCGGTGCATCCGCATCAGCAGGCCATGCTCGACCGCGCAGGCGACCCCGCACTTTTGCTGATCGCACCCACAGGGGGCGGCAAGACGCTGGCGGGTTTTCTGCCCAGCCTTGCGGAACTCTCGGATGGCACGCATCGGGGTCTGCACACGCTCTATGTCTCGCCGCTCAAGGCGCTGGCGGCGGATATCAAACGCAACCTGCGCACCCCCGTCGATGACATGGCCTTGCCGATCCGGATCGAGGATCGCACTGGCGACACATCCTATACCCAGAAACGCCGCCAGCGCGCCGACCCGCCGCATATCCTGCTGACGACACCCGAATCGCTGGCGCTGCTCATCAGCTACGAGGATGCGCCGCGCATATTTGCCGGGTTGCAGCGTGTGATCGTCGATGAAATCCACGCACTCGCCGAAAGCAAACGGGGCGATCAGCTGATGCTGGCGCTAAGCCGCTTGCAAACCCTTGCCCCCGGCCTGCGTCGTGTCGGTCTGTCCGCCACGGTCGAGGACCCGCCCGCCATCGCCCGCATGTTGGCGCGCCACCCCGACCCCTGTCCGATCCTGCTGGCCGATCCCGGCCCTGCCCCCGATATCGCCATGCTGCAAACCGATGCGCCACCACCGTGGGCGGGCGGCGGTGCCACCTACGCCATCCCCGCCGTGCTGGAGGCCGTGAAACAGCACAAAACCACGCTGATCTTTCACAACACCCGCGCGCAGGCCGAGATTTTCTTTCACAACCTGTGGCTCGCCAATACCGATGATCTGCCGATCGGCATCCACCACGGCAGCCTTGCCCGCGAACAGCGCGAACGCGTGGAATCCGCGATGGTTGCAGGCCAGCTGCGCGCCATCGTCTGCACCGGCAGTCTGGACCTTGGCATCGACTGGGGCGATGTCGATCTGGTCATTCAGGTCGGCGCGCCCAAGAACGTCAAACGTCTGGTGCAGCGGATCGGGCGGGCCAACCACCGCTACAACGCGCCGTCCAAGGCTCTGCTGGTGCCCGCCAACCGGTTCGAGGTGGTCGAATGTGTCGCGGCATTGGAGGCCGTGCAAGCCCACGACCTTGACGGCGACCCCAAAGGTGCTGGCCCGCGCGACGTGCTCTGCCAGCATATCCTGATCAGGGCCTGCGCAGGGCCGTTCCACGCCGATGACCTGTTCGCCGAAGTATGCAGCGTGGGGGCCTATGCCGGGCTGACCCGGGCTGATTTCGACGCCTGCCTCGATTTCTGCGCCACGGGCGGCTATGCCCTGCGCGCCAATGACCGCTGGAAACGCCTGCTGCAGACCGCGGACGGCAAATGGCAGTTGCGCGACCCGCGCGCTGCCCTGCGCATCCGCATGAACATCGGCACGATACAGGACACCGACACGCTGAAAGTCAGGCTAAAGGGCAATTTCAAACCCTTGGGCGAGGTCGAGGAAGCCTTTGCCGCCACCCTGACCCAAGGCGACACCTTCCTGATCGGCGGCCAGATCGTGCGCTATGACGGGTTGCGCGAGATGACAGTCGAAGTGACGCGCGATGCCAGCAAGACCCCCAAGATCGCGACCTTCATGGGCACGAAATTCGCCAATTCCACGCAACTGTCGCAACGCATCCTGCGGATGTTCACCCAAGACGACTGGCCGCAACTGCCCGCCCACACCGCCGCGTGGCTGGGCCTGCAACGGCAGGTGTCCAAACTGCCCGAGGCGGACCGGATACTCGTCGAAAGTTTCCCCCATGACGGCCGCCAGCATATCTGCGTCTACGGCTTTGCGGGGCGCAACGCGATGCAGACGCTGGGCATGCTGCTGACCCAGCGGATGGAGGAACTGGATCTGCACCCTTTGGGTTTCGTCGCCACCGATTACGCGGTGCTGATCTGGGGGCTTGATGCCGTGACTGACGCAGAACCCTTGTTCCGCGCCCCTGATCTGCGGGCAGGGTTCGAGGATTGGCTGTCCGGCAATGCCGTCATGAAACGCACGTTCCGGGGGGCCGCGACCATCGCGGGCCTGATCGAACGCAACCTGCCGCAGGCCCGTAAATCGGGGCGGCAGGCGACGTTTTCGTCCGACATCCTCTATGACACGCTGGCGAAATACGACCCCGACCACCTGATGCTGCAGATCACCCGTGAAGAGGCTTTGCGCGGTCTGGTCGATTTCGGCCGGATCGAGGAGATGCTCGCCCGCACCGCAGGCCGCGTCGATCATGTCGTGCTCGACCGTGTCACACCGCTGGCGATGCCGCTTTTCCTTGAACAGGGGCGCATCGCGCTGGCCGGTGCCGGCCGCGAACGGCTGATGGAGGATCAGGCCGCAGCCCTGATGGCCAAGGTCGGATTGCCAGCGGATTGAACCTTGCGCAGACAGGGTAAATCGGCAAAGAACATTGCATGAACAGCTATACTTTCACCTTTTGCGGCACGCTTTGTCGGGCCCTGCCCACCGGCGCGCTCTGGCTGCCCGAGGCTGGCACGCTCTGCGTCTCCGACCTGCACTTAGGCAAATCCGACCGGATCGCGCGGCGCAGCGGCGTGATGTTGCCACCCTACGAGGTGCAGGAAACGCTGGACAAGCTGGCAGGCGATATCGGTGCAACCGCTCCGGCACAGGTCATCTGCCTTGGCGACAGTTTCGACGATCTGGCCGCGGTGGACAGTCTGGACGATGCGATGCGCCTGCGCCTGACCAGCCTGCAGGCGGGGCGCAAATGGGTCTGGATCGAAGGCAACCATGACCCCGGCCCCGTCGATCTGGGCGGCAGCCATCTGGCGCAATTGCAGGTGGGCGCGCTGACCTTCCGCCATATCGCAACCAGCGCCGCTGCCGAGGTGTCAGGCCATTACCACCCCAAGCACCGGCTGGCAGGGCGCAGCCGTCCCGCCTTTGTCGTCGATGCCGCGCGGCTCGTCATGCCCGCCTACGGCGCCTATACCGGCGGGCTTGATTGCATGTCGCCCGTGATCCGCCAGTTGTTCGGCCCGCGCGCCTTTGCGATCCTGACAGGCCACAAGGCACTGGCCGTCCCATTGGCATGACCATCCCCATCGTTCGAGCCCAAATATCCCCGCCGGAGGCTCCGTCTGCGCAGCAGGCGGATCAGACGGTCAGCCCCTCAGGCTCAGCCAGCCCGTTGGCACGGCAACAGGCGGTGACCGTATTGGCCAGCAGACAGGCAATCGTCATCGGCCCCACCCCGCCCGGCACCGGCGTGATCGCCCCGGCCACGGCGGCGCAAGCCGCGTAATCCACATCACCTACCAACCGCGTGCCACCATCATCACTAGCAATCCGGTTGATGCCCACGTCGATCACCGTCGCCCCCGGCTTGATCCAATCGCCCTGCACCATACGCGCGCGGCCCACAGCGGCCACGACGATATCCGCCTGCCGGACCATCGCGGGCAGGTCAGCCGTGCGGCTATGCGCGATCGTAACGGTGCAGCTGTCGCCCAGCAGCAACTGCGCCATCGGCTTGCCCACGATATTGGACCGCCCGATCACCACCGCATGTTTGCCCGAAAGCGACCCGTGATGATCGCGCAGCAACATCAGGCAGCCCAAAGGCGTGCAAGGCACCATCGCCTTTTGCCCCGTGCCCAACAGCCCCACGTTCGAGATATGGAACCCGTCCACATCCTTGGCCGGATCGATGCTGTTGATGACCAAATCGCTGTTCAGATGCTTGGGCAACGGCAGTTGCACAAGGATACCATGCACCGCCGGATCAGCGTTCAGCTTGGCGATCAGCGCCAGCAGATCGGCCTCAGACGTGGTGTCAGGCAGGCGGTGCTCAAAGCTGCGCATCCCCACCTCGACCGTCATCTTGCCTTTACTGCGGACATAGACCTGACTTGCGGGATCTTCGCCCACCAGTACAACGGCCAGCCCCGGCACGATGCCATGACCCTCTTTCAAGCCCGCTACGTGACCCGCGATAGTCACCCGCAGCTTGGCCGCAAAAGCCTTGCCGTCCAGAACTTGTGCCGTCATTGGATATCTTTCCTGTCGCTGTCCGGCCCAAGCCGGGTTTCCTCGCGCGCGATCGACCAGTCGATCAACTGCCGCCAAAGCACCTCAACCAGATCAGGCGACAGGCCCTGCGCCGCCGCATGACCGCGCACATTGGCCACCACCTCTTCCACGCGGGGGGTGATCCGGGCGGGCAGACCTGCCACAGCCTTGATCGCCGCCGCGCGGTCGATATAGGCAGCGCGTTCGGCCAGTATCCGCACGAGGTCGGCGTCGATCCGGTCGATTTCGGCCCGGATATCGGCCATATCGTTGCAATCCTGCGGTATCTTCACATCCGGTCCTTTTTGCTTGGGGCCGCTTGCCGGATACGCCCTCGGGCGCGCGATGACAACAGCGACAAGCCGCCTCAGAACAACCCTTCGATCTGACCGTCCGCATTGAGCATGATGGTTTCTGCCGATGGCACGCGCGGCAGGCCCGGCATGGTCATGATCTCGCCGCAGATGGCGACGATGAAACCGGCACCGGCACTCAGCCTTACCTCGCGCACAGGAATGGTGAACCCCGTAGGCGCGCCGCGACGTTCGGGATCTGTGGTAAAGCTGTATTGTGTCTTTGCCATACAGACCGGCAGATGGCCGTATCCCTGATCTTCCCATTGCTTGAGTTGGTCGCGGATCTTGCCATCCACGATCACCCCGTCCGCGCGATAGATCTTTTGGGCAATGGTCTCTATCTTCTCGAACAGGCCCATCTCGTCAGGATAGATCGGGGCAAAGTTCGCCGCATCCTTATCCGCGATATCGGCAACCAGCGTCGCAAGATCGGCGATCCCTGCCGACCCATGCGCCCAATGCTTGCACAAGACGGCTTGCGAGCCTTGCGTGGCGACATAGGCCTTTACAGCATCCACCTCTGCATTGGTGTCCGTCACAAAATGGTTGATCGCGACGACAACCGGCACGCCAAAGGATTTCACGTTCTCGATATGGCGACCCAGATTGGCGCAACCGGCCTGCACGGCATCGACATTCTCGGCCCCGAGATCGGCTTTGGCCACGCCGCCGTTCATCTTCATCGCGCGCACCGTGGCCACGACGACAACGCAGGACGGCGCAATGCCCGCCTTGCGGCATTTGATATTCATGAACTTTTCGGCGCCCAGATCGGCGCCGAAACCGGCCTCGGTCACGACATAATCAGCCAGCTTCAGCGCGGTCGTCGTCGCCGTCACCGAATTGCACCCATGCGCGATATTGGCAAAGGGGCCACCATGCACAAAGGCGGGGTTGTTTTCCAGCGTTTGCACAAGGTTCGGCTGCAGCGCATCCTTGAGCAGGACCGTCATCGCGCCATCCGCCTTGAGATCGCGGCAATAGACGGGCGATTTGTCGCGGCGATAGGCGACGATGATATCGCCCAGCCGCTTTTGCAGATCGGCCAGATTGCGGGCCAGACACAGGATCGCCATGACCTCGGAGGCGACAGTGATATCGAACCCCGCCTCGCGCGGGTAACCGTTGGCCACCCCGCCCAGTGACGCGGTGATCTGGCGCAAGGCGCGGTCGTTCATATCCATGACCCGCCGCCAGACGACACGGCGGATGTCGATATCGAGGCTGTTGCCCCAATAGACATGGTTGTCGATCATCGCGGCCAGCAGATTGTGGGCAGATGTGATGGCATGGAAATCGCCGGTGAAATGCAGGTTCATATCCTCCATCGGGATCACCTGCGCATAGCCGCCGCCTGCCGCACCGCCTTTCATCCCGAAACAGGGCCCGAGCGAGGCTTCGCGGATACAGACCACCGCCTTCTTGCCGATGGCGTTCAACCCGTCCCCAAGACCCACGGTCGTCGTGGTCTTGCCTTCGCCCGCTGGCGTGGGGTTGATCGCGGTCACAAGGATCAGCTTGCCATCGGGGCGATCCTGCACGGCGTCGATCAGGCGCTGGCTGACCTTGGCCTTGTCATGGCCGTAAGGCACGAGGTCGTCGACCTGAATGCCGAGCTTTGCGCCGATCTCTTGAATGGGGCGCTTGGTCGCGGCGCGGGCGATCTCGATATCGGATTTAATTGCCATGTGATCTTTCCTGTGTCTGGCCATGTCCTCTTTTCTAAAGAGGCGCTTGCACCCGCCGTCCCTTGATTGCGACGCAATCCGCCCCGCCAGCGGCGGGGGTCAGGCGCGCCAAGCCCGCTGGCCCGGCACATGCAGCGTCACGGCATCGCCCACACGCACATGGCCTTCGCGTTCGACCCATGCGGTGACGCCGCGCTTGTCCTTGGCCGCCGCCTTGAACCGGTCGCCCGCGCCCGGATGGTCGGCGTTGATCGCCTTGGCGGGCAGATGGCAGGGCTGGTTTTCCATATCGACGACAATGGCCGACCCGTCGGGAAACTGGAGCCGCGACGAGGGCGGCAGATGCGTGAAATCCGGAATGCCGCGCACCACCAGCGACGCGCCCGCATAGGCCGGATCAAGATCGTCCAGCCCGCAATCGGCGGCGATCTGCGCCAGTTCCTCGGCGGACATCACGCAAAGCTGGCGCACGTTGCGGATTTCCGTGCCGCGCGGATGCTGGCTGACCACACGCGAACAGGACGGGCGTGTCAGGCCGCCATGCGCCTCGCCGGGAATGCCCGCATAGGTCAGCTGCGCCTCTTGCACCGCGACCGAGGTCAGCGCGGCCTCACGGTCGGGCACCAGACCCAACCAGACAACTTCGCCGATGATCTCTGTCTTCTTCAACGCGGGCATGGCCGACCTCCTGCTACTGCGCGCAACATTGGCCGCGCGCGGCGCAAAAAGACAAGTCATCTTCCGAGAAAAAAAGTCCGCACCGGAGCTGCAACGCAAAACGCCGCCCCGCGGGGCGGCGTTTGATCGGTCAGACCGAAGGTTCCGGCTCCAGCCCGCCATCGGGCGCGCGGGGCTTTTTGGGCTTGGTCTTGGGGATCGCCGTCACCGAAGACCCCGCAGACGGCGGCGTGCCGCCCTTGTCGTCAGTCGCATGGGGCAGCTCTCCCGCAATCACGCGCTTGATCTCGTCACCTGTCAGGGTTTCGTATTCCAGAAGACCCTGCGCCAGACGTTCGAACTCTTCCTTCTTTTCGGTGATGATCTTGTAAGCAAGCTCATAGCCGTCCTGAATGAAGCGGCGGACCTCTTCCTCGATCATGACCTTGGTATCGGCGGACACCGACAGACCGGCGGTGTTGCCCTGATAGCCTTCATGCGCTTCGGCATAGTCGATATTGCCGATCTTGTCGGACATCCCCCAACGCAGCACCATCGCACGGGCCAGCTGGCTGGCCTGCTGGATGTCACCCGCAGGGCCGTTGCTGACGGAATCGGGGCCGTATTTGATGATCTCGGCAGCCTTGCCCGCCATCGTCATCGCAAGACGCTGGTGGCATTCGTCCTTGAACATGTTCAGACGGTCGATTTCCGGCAGGCTCATCACCATGCCCAATGCACCGCCGCGCGGAATGATCGTCGCCTTATAGACGGGGTCGCACTTGGGCAGCGTGATGCCGACGATTGCGTGCCCAGCCTCGTGATAGGCGGTCATTTCCTTTTGCTCGGCGGTCATCACCATCGACCGGCGTTCAGCGCCCATCATCACCTTGTCCTTGGCCGATTCGAAATCGACCATGGTCACGAAACGGCGTCCCACACGGGCAGCCATCAGAGCGGCCTCGTTCACAAGGTTCGCCAGATCTGCCCCCGAAAACCCGGGCGAGCCGCGTGCGATGATCCGCAGATCGACATCGGGACCCAATGGAACCTTGCGCGCATGCACGCCCAAAATCTTTTCGCGGCCCTTGATATCGGGGTTGGGCACGGTGACCTGACGGTCAAAACGACCGGGGCGCAGCAAGGCGGGGTCCAGCACGTCGCGCCGGTTGGTGGCCGCAACGATGATGACGCCTTCGTTGGCTTCGAACCCGTCCATTTCGACCAGAAGCTGGTTCAGCGTCTGTTCGCGTTCGTCATTGCCACCGCCCATGCCGACACCACGCGCACGGCCCACGGCGTCGATTTCGTCGATAAACACGATACAGGGCGCGTTCTTTTTGGCCTGTTCGAACATGTCGCGCACACGGGATGCACCCACACCGACAAACATTTCCACAAAGTCAGAGCCCGAGATGGTAAAGAACGGCACGCCCGCCTCGCCCGCGATGGCACGCGCCAGCAAAGTCTTACCAGTCCCGGGAGGGCCGACAAGCAGCGCGCCTTTGGGGATTTTACCACCAAGACGGCTGAATTTCTGCGGGTTGCGCAGGAATTCGACGATCTCTTCCAGTTCTTCCTTGGCCTCGTCGATGCCCGCGACATCGTCAAACGTCACGCGACCCGATTTCTCGGTCAACAGCTTGGCCTTGGATTTGCCGAACCCCATCGCCCCGCCTTTGCCGCCGCCTTGCATCCGGTTCATGAAATAGATCCAGACGCCGATCAGCAGAAGGAACGGCAGCAAGCTGACAAGGAACGACTGGAACACCGACGTTTCCTGGCTGCGCGCCTCGAACGGGACATTGGCCCCGATCAGCAGATTGGTGATCTCGGCATCTGACGGCGCGATGGTCGTGTAGTTCCGCCCGCCTTCGGAATAGCGGACACGTTCGCCGTCGATCACAGCATCGGTCACGCGGCCGGATTGCACGGCTTCGACAAATGTCGAAAAGCTGCGCGCATCGCCGCCGGTCGTGCTGGCGGGGCTGCTGAACAGGTTGAATAAGGCCAGGACCATCAAGAACATGACGACCCAAAAGACCATGTTGCGTGCGTTACCCAAGGGGGACTCCTATCACATCGTCATACAGGCGACAGACTCGTGCCTGTGTGGTTGTTATTAGAATAGGGACAAACCGCCGATCTTCAATGCGCAAAGCCGTGCGCAGGGCTATTCCGCGACAATCTGCGCGGACCAATCTGCACCAAATCCTGCCAAAGGTGCGGAAACCAGCATATCTCCGCGCCAGACCGCGGGTGTTGCCTGCAAGGACCGGCGCGGCAACCCGCTGTGCCGCCAGTCGGGGCAAAGGTCGATCCCCGCGCCAAGCGCCCGCACGGCAAGGTCAGCGGCATGCGGCCCCGACAGCCGCCAGCGCCCGTCCCATAGCGCGGTCGTCGGCGCCTTGAGGTCCGCGACAGCCTTGGGTTCGCGGCCCACGCGCAGCACCGGCCCTTCGAAGCTCATCAGGCACCCGCCCAGCGTCGCCCCTTGCCCGTCAAACAAGGATTGCATCAGGCGCAACTGTTCGTCGCGGCGGGGCGCAGCCAGATGCCGGTTCACCTGCCCCATTGCAGCCAGCACCAGACGGCGGGCCTGTTCCTGCGACAGCGTCCGCAACGGCAGCGTGACCAGCACATCGCCTTTCTGGTGCAGCAGACAGGCGCGGGCCAGATCGACAGTCTGGTCGTCCAGCGCCGCCGCAGCAGCAGCCATGTTCTGGGCAACCTGCCCCAAAGCTTGCGGCGTCAGCCCCAGTTCCGCGAGCAGACCCGCCGCCTGCCTGATCCTGATCCGCGTATAAGCCGGGTCATCATTGGACGGATCTTCGTACCAGACGTGCCCCCGCGTGCTCAGGTCGTCGCGCAGCGCGGATCGCGTGACGTGCAGCAAAGGCCGGTGATACCGCAGGCCGTCGCGCAGAGTGACAGGGGCCATACCAGCCAAGCCGTCCACCCCCGCGCCGCGCGCCAGCGCCATGATGATCGTTTCCACCTGATCGTCAGCAGTATGGCCAAGCGCGATATCAGTAATCCTTTGAGCCTGCGCCCAACCAGCCAAGAGATGATATCGCGCCTGACGCGCCTGATCCTGCAGGTTGCCCCGCCCGTCCCAGCCCGTCCATTTCAGGGTCTGGTGCGCAAAGCCATAGCCCCTGCAAATACCCGCAACCATCGCACATTCTATAGCACTTTCAGGCCGCAGGCCGTGATCGACAGATGCAACACTGATCCTGCCACCATACGCAGCGGCCAGATGCAGCAGTGCAAGGGAATCTCCCCCGCCGGAAACGGCAAAACCGACGGGACAGCCGCTTTGCAACAGCGCGATGAAGGCGGGCGCAAGTCGCGGTGGCTGCGAGGTTACTGGCATCCCAGGTTTTGCATCGCCATCCGCGCATCATTCACCGCGGGGCTGCCGGGAAAACGCACGTTGACCTCAGCCAAGGTCAGACAGGCATCCTGTGTCTGCCCGATGGCACCCAAGGCTGCGCCAAGCCGGAACAGCGATTGCGGGGCGCGCTGGCCCACGGGATCTGCGGAAAAGGATTCCAGAAAGGCGCGGGCGGCACTGGTATTCTCGCCCAGCCCTTCCAGCGCCTGACCGCGGATGAACGCTGCCTCGGGCGCTAGCGGGCTTCCCGGATAGGTCGTGGCAAAGGCCGATAGCTGGTCCACGGCGCCGCGAAAGTCACCCGAGGCGAGCGCCTCCTGCGCCCGCCGGATGTCGTCTTGTTCGCCGATTGCTACTGCAGGGCCGCCGGTCACTGGCGGCAGGTTGGCGACGGGCACGCCCGCCGAATTATCGACACCGCCCAAGGACGGCGTGTCCCCAAGGTTCGCGATATCGCAGTTTGGTTCCAGTTCGCACAGGCGGAATTCCAGATCACCGATCCGGTTTGTCCCGTCTACGGTGATGCGGTTGACGCGGAATTCCAGTTCTTCCGCTTTGGAGGTCAGCCGCTGCAGTTCCGCCTCGATCGCGTTGAGCCGGTCAAGCGGCGTCGCCCCAGCAATACCCGTGGACAAAGCGCCAGTCGTGGAAAGTTCCGAGCGCAGCCGCTGCACATCGACATAAAGCGCGGTCAGCTGCTGGCGGATGTCCGCCAGCGTCTGATCCTGTGCTGCGGCGGGCAAAGGGGCCAACAGAACGGCACAAACGGCAAGAATACGGTGCAGCATCATTGGCCCCCGGTCTGGATCAGCTGGTCATCGCCGAGAAGGACAAGACCGTCACGGCCCTGCGGTTCTTGGAATAGCAGGCCTCGTTGGAGCAGATCTCCACCGGGCGTTCCTTGCCATAGCTCGTGACTTCCAGACGCGACGACGGCACACCGCGCGACACAAGGTATTCGCGCACCGCATTGGCGCGGCGGAACCCGAGAGCGAGGTTGTATTCGCGTGTGCCCTGTTCGTCGGCATGGCCTTCGATGACAGCGCGGTAATCGGTGTTGGTCAACAGCCACTGGGCCTGTCCGTCAAGAATGGTCCGTCCTTCAGGGGTGATCGTGGACTGGTCAACCGCGAACAAGACGCGGTCACCGATGGTCTGGTTGAAGAACATCGGGCTGCGCGGATCGCTGGCCGAGCCCGCCATACCGGCATTCATGCCGAACCCGTCAGCACCACCGGCACCACCGGCACCGCCTGCGCCACCGGCACCCGCGCCAAAACGGTTTGGATTGGTACAGGCCGCAGTGGCCAGCACCAAAAGCAAGACTGTCGCCTTTGTCATCATTTTCATGGGTTGATCCTGTTTATCTGCTCATTTTCATCAGTATAGCATGGCAATCGGGGTCTGGGAACGGCTTGTGCCGCCCGGTCAGGGCTGCAATGGCCCCCAGGACGCATCCGAGGCGGCACCTTGGATCGGGACAGCCCGCAGGTTGCGCCCCGAAATATCGACCGAGTAGAGCGCGCTGGCCCCGTCGGCACCTTGGGTTTCGCGGGTGAACATGATCACGCGGCCATTGGGCGACCAAGTCGGGCCTTCATCAAGGAAGGACGATGTCAGCAACCGCTCCTCGGACCCGTCGGTGCGCATCACGCCGATATGGAAACGCCCCGCGTTCATCTTGGTAAAGGCCACGAGATCACCGCGCGGCGACCAAACGGGGGTGGAATAGCGCCCTTCGCCAAAGGAAATCCGGCGCGCGTCCCCGCCCGAGGATGACATGATATACAGCTGTTGGCTGCCCGAACGGTCGCTTTCAAACACAATCTGCGATCCGTCGGGCGACAGGCTGGGTGCCGTGTCGATCGACGGCGTCGCCGTCAGCCGCACATGCTGGCCCGTGTCCAGATCGGTGCGGTAGATATCGGTGGTGCCACCGTTGGACAGGCTGTAGATCACCTGCCGCCCGTCACGCGAAAACCGCGGGCTGAACGACATCTCGCCGGGGGCTGTGGCGATCTGGCGGCGGCCGACGTTGGAGACATCCAGCAGGTTGATCCGCGGGAAACCGGACTCAAAGCTGGTATAAAGCACCTGATCTCCGCGTGGCGAGAAACGCGGCGCCAGCACAATGCTGCTGCTATCGGTCAGGAACTGGACGTTGGCACCATCGTAATCCATGATCGCCAAACGCTTCAGCCGGTTGTCCTTGGGGCCGCTTTCAGCCACGAACACCACGCGGCTGTCGAAATAGCCGCCCTCGCCCGTGATCCGGCTATAGACGGCATCGGACACCTTATGCCCCATGCGCCGCCAGCCAGCGGTGGTTCCGGCAAACTGCAGCCCGCTGCCCAGTTCCTGCCCCGAGAAGATATCGAACAGACGGAATTTGACATTGACCTGATCGCCGTTGACGCTGACCGCACCCACAACAAGCGCCTGTGCGTTCACCGCCCGCCAGTCAGCGAAAGCCACCGGCTGCGCGAAAGAATTGACCTGAGAGATGAAGGCATTGGCGGGCACTTCGCGGAAAAGGCCCGTGCCGGACAGGTTCTGTGCGACAAGCCGTGTCAGTTCGTTGGCAAGCTGGCCCGCCTGCGGATTTTCCGCCTCGAAGGTCGGCACCGCAAAGGTGATCGGTTCGATCACACCATCCGTGATCGTCAGACGCAAGGGCCCGCCCTGCGCCAAGGCAGGACCGGCCAGCATCAATGCGATCAACAAGGTCAAAATTCTTTTCATCTTCTCTGCCTCATGCGCTGCGGGGCATCGGCCCTGTCAGCATCGTTTTTGCGTCATTGCGGGGCCTATACACGCAGGGCGGCCCGGCTGCACCTGTCTTTCTTTATCTCAATCGCATACCGCTGGGGTCAAATGTAATCACAACTTCGCGCCACTGGTCATATTTGTCAGCCGGTAGCTGATATCCGCCACGTTGGCAGCGCAGGATCGCGCGGCGGGCCGCCTCGAATGCCGTGTTGATGGCCGATTGGTCGCCGCTAGACGATAACAAGCGCGGTTCGCCGTCCACTGTTCCGTCGCGGTTCAGGGTAAACCCGACCTCGACCGTCACGCGCGCGGCCACCGATCCGGGGTCCACGTTCCAGCAGCTGTTGACCGCGATGCGGAAACTGTCGCGTTCGGACCCAGTCATAGGCGGGCCGGCCGGCACGGCGGGGGCGGAACTGCTTGCGACAGCGGCGGCAAGCGCGTCGGCCACGGCATCGCTGGTATCAGGGACGGGGACGGGTGTCGGCGCAGGTGTCGGCGTAGGTTCTGCGGTTGCGGTCTCTTGTTGCGGCGCGGGCACAGGCGGGACAGGTCGCGCAGGCCGCGCGACCGGGCGCAGCGAGGTGTCGACGGCACCGCGCGGGCGTTCGTCGGCGATCACGATCTCGGTCGCGGTCTGTTCGGGGGCGGTCGCCTGCTGTTCGGGAACGACAACCTCGGCCGAGGTGCTTTCGTCGGGCACAACAGCCTCGCGCGCGATGTCGGAAATCTGCGCATCCTGCGGCGGCGGTGCCGTCGGGGTCGAGGCGACCCGGTTCGCAGGCGCCTCGGTCGGATCATCGCTTGGCGGCAGGTCGGGCGCAGGCGCCGGAGCAGCAGGTGGTTCCGGGGCAACAGGAGCCGTATCGGGCACATCGGCGGGCGGCGTTTCCGGCACAGGCGGCGGTGGCGTCTCGACCACGGGCGGCTCTACCGGCGCAGGCTGCGGCGCGGGTTCCGGCGGGGTTTCCACGACCGGCGGCGGCGGCGTTTCTTCGATAACAGGCTGAACCGGGGCGGTTGGCGGTGCATCCCCCGGCTCTGGCGTGCGGGCCGCCATCATCTGTTCGAATTCTTCACCCGACATGATGGACACATCCATGACTTGCACAGGCAGGGGCGTCGACTGCATGCCCCACCCAAGCAGAAGCCAGCCGATCAACCCCACATGGCCGACCGCAGAGATATACGTGCCCGGCGTCTGCATATTATCCGTCGGCACCATCAAAGGTGGGGCCGCCAATATCCGTCACAAGGCCGATGTCGGAAAATCCGCCCGCGTTCAGCGCGCCCATCACCTCGGCCACGCGGTTCCATGCGTTGGTTCCATCGGCGCGCAGGAAGATCTTGTTGCTCGTGCGTTCGGCCGCAATCGCGCGCAGGCGCGTGACCAGCTCGGACGGCGGCACTTCGGTTTCTTGGATCATCACGACGCCTTGGGCGGTGATCGTCACCGTCAATGGTTCCTCTTCATCGCCAGACAGCGCTGTCGCCGCGGTGCGCGGCAATTCCACCGGCACACCGACAACTGACAAGGGCGCGGCCACCATGAAGATGATCAGCAGCACCATCATCACATCGACAAAAGGTGTGACGTTGATTTCCGACATCGGCGGCTGGCCGCCGCGGGTGCTTCTGCGGCCTCTGCCGCCGCCACCACCGCGCGATTTCATGACCCCGGCGCCCATGTCAGCTGTCCAACTGGCGGCTGAGGATCGTCGCGAATTCGTCGGCAAAAGCCTCGTAGCCGGCGACGATCCGGTCGCTGTCGGCGGACAACTTGTTGTAGTAGATCACCGCCGGAATAGCAGCCAGAAGGCCAAGACCGGTGGCCAAAAGCGCCTCGGCGATCCCCGGTGCCACAACGGCAAGGCTGGTGTTCTGCTGTTCGGCGATTTCGATAAAGGCGTTCATGATGCCCCAGACCGTGCCGAACAGACCCACAAACGGCGTCACCGCGCCGACAGTGGCAAGGATGGGCAGGCTTTTCTGCAGATGCGCGGCTTCCTTGGCAATGGCCACATCCATCGACCGGTCGATACGGGCAGCGGCCCCTGCAATCAGCCCGCCATCCTGCCGGTGCGACCGGCGCCATTCGTTCATGCCAGCGGCAAAGACCTTTTCGGACGCGCCTTCGGGATCGGGGCCGATTTGTTCGAACAACTGATCCAAGGGTTCTCCCGACCAGAAGGCGCGGTCAAAGATGTCCGCTTCTGCCCGCGCGGCGCGGAACTGGCGCGACTTGTCGATGATGATCGCCCAGCACCAGACCGATGCGAGGATCAGCATGATCATCACCAGCTGGACGACGATCGTGGCGCGCGCGAACAACGCCCACATTGTGAATTCGTGTGCTACTTCCATGTGCCTGCTCTGCCTGAAGGCCCTGTTCGGGCTCAATTGCGCCCATCATTAGCGCAAAGCATAAGGCAAATCCAACCAATCCGGCATCACAAAGCCGAATTTGGCGCGATTTTATCGCGCAGCTTGGCGGATCGCCGCCGGTAGACGCACAATCGCACCATCGGTGGTCATGCAGATAATGGTCACGGTGGCCGAAAACAGCGTCGCGTCGCCGCGTTTTACATCCTGTTGCATCACCAGCCGTGCTCCCGACCCCGGCAGCATTACCGTCTCGACCCGCAGCACATCGTCATAGCGCGCGGGCGACAGGTAATCCGCCTCGACCCTGCGGACGGCAAAGACCAGCCCTTCGGCCTTCATCTGCGTCTGGTCGATGCCAAGATCGCGCACCCATTCGCTGCGCGCACGTTCGATGAATTTGAGGTAATTGGCGTAATAGACGATCCCCGCCAGATCAGTGTCTTCATAATAGACGCGCAGGTTGAACACATGCATCAGCTTGGCCTTTGTACTCGGGCGGCAAGCCGCAGCGCATGGGACGGATCGCGCGTGGCCACCGGCATGACCCTGTCGTAGGCCGCGCGGATCACATCTGCCACCTCGGGCCGCAGCACCGCCTTGCCCTCGATCAGCGCAAGCGGCGGGGTGTCGGCGAACGCAAGGTCGGACCACAGCAGGATCACCTGCACCGCTTGGCTCAGCGCCAGGGTATCGGCAGGCACCTGTTCCAGATGCGCGTCCAGCCGCAGAAAAATGAAGGCTGCCTTGATCCCGCCTGCGTCATCAAAGCGGAAGATACGGTACTGGTTGGCATCCGCCTGCTGCAAACGCGCCACCAGCGGCGCAAGGTCGGGCACCAGCCGGTCGAGATGCGGGACTTCGGTCAGTTCCGCCCAGTCGCGGCAGAAGAACACCATCAGGTTCGCACCCAGTTCGGTATCGACCCCATCCATCTTGTGGTTCGCCAGCACAACCACCGCCTCGATCGCGCCTTTGAAAACCGCAAGCGTCGCATCATCGACACCAAAGACCACCGGCACGATGGGCCGCCCCCAGCGGGCAAAGACATAGGCACCATCGGAACGGGTAAAATAAGGGGCAAGGTCCGTCATCTATCCAAACAAATCCGATTGCGGCCGTGGCGCGTCCAGCCCCAGATGGGTCCATGCCGCCTGCGCCAGCATCCGCCCGCGCGGGGTGCGCTGGATCAGGCCCTTTTGCAGCAGGTAGGGTTCGATCACATCTTCCAGACTGTCGCGGCTTTCGGACAGGGCGGCGGACAGGGTCTCGATCCCCACAGGCCCGCCCGCATAGCTTTCCGCGATCAGCCGCAGATAGCGCCGGTCGGCCTGATCCAGCCCCAGATCATCGACGCCCAGCCGGTTCAACGCCATATCTGCGATTTCCTGCGTGACGGTGCCGTCGCCTTCGACGATGGCGAAATCGACGACACGGCGCAGCAGCCGTCCCGCGATCCGCGGCGTGCCGCGCGCGCGGCGGGCGATCTCGCGCGCGCCCTCGTCAGCAGCGGGGGCACCCAGCAGGCGGGCGGCGCGGGTGACGATCAGGTGCAATTCGTCCTGCGTGTAGAATTCCAGCCGTGTCGGGATGCCGAACCGGTCGCGCAAAGGCGTGGTCAGCAGGCCCATGCGAGTGGTCGCGCCCACAAGGGTGAAAGGCTGTAGTTCGATCCGCACGGTGCGCGCGGCGGGGCCTTCGCCGATCACCAGATCAAGCGCGAAATCTTCCAGCGCGGGATACAGCACCTCTTCCACGGCGGGGTTCAGCCGGTGGATTTCGTCGATGAACAGCACATCGCGCGCTTCCAGATTGGTCAGGATCGCAGCCAGATCGCCCGCCTTGGCCAGCACCGGTCCCGATGTCATGCGGAACCCTACACCCAGTTCGCGCGCCATGATCTGCGCCAGCGTCGTCTTGCCCAGACCGGGGGGGCCATGAAACAGCGTGTGATCCATCGCCTCGCCCCGACGACGTGCGCTTTCGATAAAGACCTTGAGGTTCGCGCGCGCCTCGCGCTGGCCGATGAATTCGTCCAGCGTCTGCGGCCGCAGGGCGCGGTCGGTATCCTCGGGCTGGCGTTCAGGGCGCAGGGTGGGGTCGGGCTGGGTCATCCGCCCATCTAGCCTTTCGGAGCCAAGAGCTTCAAGGCAGCGCGGATCAGCGCACCGGCATCCGCCTGCGGATCAGCACCCAGCGCCTGCGCCACCGCACTGGCGGCATCACCCGGCGCATAGCCAAGGTTCGCCAGCGCCGACATCGCATCGGCCTGCGCGGTGCTGGCAGGTTGCGGGGTGGCGCGCGGTGCGGGGGATGGGTCGGCCTCGATCACCTCGTCGCCCGTTGCGGCGGTCAGGCCCGCGCCCAGCGCCATGATGCCGGGGGCTTTGTCTTTCAGTTCGATGATCACGCGCTGCGCGGTTTTCGGCCCCACGCCCTTGGCCTTGGCAACGGCGTTCCAGTCACCGAGCGCGATGGCACGGCTGACGCCATCCGCCCCCAGCGCGCCAAGAATGGCAAGCGAGGCTTTCGCCCCAATCCCCTGCACTGACATCAACAGGCGGTGCCATTCCTTTTCCACCAACGTCGTGAAACCGAAAAGCTGCATCAGGTCTTCCCGCACGAGCAGGTCAGTATAAAGCGCTACCGCCTCGCCGTTGCGGGGCAGGCTGGCCATGACACGGTCGGACACATAGACCAGATACCCAACCCCGCGCACGTCGATCAGCACATGGTCGGTGCTGCGATATTCCAGCCGTCCAGCGATTTTCCCGATCATGCGCTGGCCTTTGCGAGGGCGGCATTCAGCCGATTGGCCGATTGCAGATGGTGGGCATGGCAAATCGCGATGGCGAGCGCATCGGCGGCGTCAGGCCCCGCCAGTTTCACACCGGGCAGTTGCAGTTTGACCATATGCGCGATCTGCACCTTGTCGGCATGGCCCACGCCAACAACAGCCTTTTTCACTGCATTTGGCGCATATTCTCCGATAGTCAGCCCCGCCTGCGCCGTCACCAACAGCGCAATCCCCCGCGCCTGCCCCAGTTTCAGCGTGCCGACACCGTCCTTGTTGACAAAGGTCTGTTCCACCGCAGCCTCGGTGGGACCATGCAGCGCAATCATCGCGGTCAGCTGGTCATGCAATGACAACAGCCGCATCGCCAGATCGTCACCCGTCGAATGGGCGATGCCATTGGCGACATGGGTGATCCGCGACCCGACCACATCGATCAGCCCCCAGCCCATGTTCCGCAGGCCCGGATCTATCCCCAATACGCGCATTGCTCGCCCCGTTGTTCTTTGTTGGAAGGACGCTAGCACAAAAGGCGAACAAAGACCAAGCGGCTTTGCGGGGACACAGCCAGCGGGCGGCGCTTTGCACGCTGAAAGCGACACCGCGAAGCCCAATGATTAAAGGGGTGTTAGGAAAGTGTTGCACAAATATTAGTCATTCTGAAAACGCATATGACCCATGCAAAAACAACTCTGGTGCGATCGGGCAAAGGCTCCTACATGCCGCCTATCAGTTTTTCGCTGCACAGCAGCATATTCAAGGATCACGGCTATGGCCACTTACGCAACCAATCGCACGACTGCCGGCATGTCTGCCGGACGCATCTCCGGATTATTCGTTTCCATCATTGGCTCTTTCGCCGCATGGAACGACGCCCGTATCACCCGCAACGCGCTGTCCAAGCTGTCGGCACGCGAACTTGACGACATCGGCCTTTGCTATGGTGATATCGACGTGATCGCGACACGCGGCGCGCGCTAACCAGCGCAGACCCAAAAACAAAAGCCGCGCTGGCGACAGCGCGGCTTTTTGCGTTCAGCCCGTCTGTTTTAATTCAGGTAAGGCGACAGGAAATTTGCGATGATCATCGTGGCAGGGTCAATTTGCATGACCCATGCACCTGCCTTGTCCATCACGCTGCCCTGCGACAAGGCGGCGACACGTTCGCCGTAAGCGACCTCGCCCACAGTCGCAAGAAACAGGCCCTTGAACAAAAAGCCCACAACCACAAGCAGTATCATGCCGCGCAACGGGAACTTTGGCCGATAGACGCGCGGCTTGACGACGATCAGGCCATCCGGCGTAACCGTCCGCACGCCGCCCTTTGCAAGCCGCTCGTGCTTGCGCACGATCTGCTTGAGACGTTTGTCGAAAGGAACATTGGCCTGCGCCATGAAGAAGCCACCCAAAGATGAACAAGTTTAACAACGCCAAGATCGCCAAAAACGGCTTCAAAAACAAGCTTTTTGTGATAGGAGCGCGCGCAGAAGGATCATTTTTGGTCGTTTCTCTGCACAATGAGCGTCGCCCAATCACTAATTCGTGATATTTTGCACAAATCGAACCCGTTTCGGGAATAAATCGTGACGACCTCCTCGGCCTGCTCGTTCAGGATACCCGAGAGAATCAGATAACCGCCCGGTTGTGTGTTGGCGCTGATTTCCGGTGCGAGGCTGATCAGCGGACCCTTCAGGATATTCGCGAAAATCAGATCAAACGGTCCGGCCATACGGGCATCGCCGCCACCAAAACCCGCGGCGACAAGGCAATCGACATGCCCGTTCAGGTTGTTCGCCGCCACATTGGCGCGGGCGACTTCGACCGCGGTCGGGTCGATGTCGCTGGCCAGCACCGGACCACCCAGAACCTTGGCTGCGGCCATCGCAAGCACCGCCGTACCGCAGCCAAGGTCGAGAATGCGCCCGCCAGTGAACCCCATGCCCAGTACATCCTCGAAGGCCAGCAAACAGCCCAGCGTCGTGCCGTGGTGGCCGGTGCCAAAGGCCATCGCTGCCTCGATCAGCAGCGGAATGCTGCCGTCTGGCACCTTGTCCGCGTCATGCGATCCGTAAACGAAAAACCGCCCCGCAGGGACAGGTGCCAGATCGCGCTGGACCTTGGACACCCAGTCCTGATCGGGCACTTCGGAAATCATGAAAGGCTTGGCGCCGTGCAGCGCCGCGAGCACGGCGAGCGCTCCAGCATCGGGGTGGGCCTCGGTGTAGGCCGCAACTTCCCACAGGCCCGATCCGTCCTCGATCTCGAACACGCCGGTCCCGATAGGTTCGGGGTCCAACTGTTCCAGCGCTTCGCACAGCGCATAGGCCGCGTCTTCGCCGGGCATGGTGGTCAGGGCGGTATAGGTCGTCATGGCTGTCGCTTTCGCTTAGGATGGTGCGGCTTAGGTCCGCACCACCGCGCCGTCAAGCACCGACACCGATAGGACAGGTCACCCCCGTGCCGCCAATCCCGCAATAGCCGCCGGGGTTCTTGGCCAGATACTGCTGGTGATACTCCTCGGCGAAATAGAAGGTCGGGGCATCCACGATCTCCGTCGTGATTGCGCCATAGCCAGCCTGCGTCAGTCGCGGGGCAAAGGCGTCGCGCGAAGCTTCGGCCGCCTGTTTCTGCGCCGCGTTGAACGCGTAGATGCCGGACCTGTACTGCGTGCCACGGTCATTGCCCTGA
This sequence comes from Yoonia sp. 72, assembly GCF_034652275.1. Taxonomy (NCBI): domain Bacteria; kingdom Pseudomonadati; phylum Pseudomonadota; class Alphaproteobacteria; order Rhodobacterales; family Paracoccaceae; genus Yoonia; species Yoonia sp. 72. The sequence goes on from NZ_JAXIWG010000001.1 coordinate 1,257,616, forward strand.
CGCATGCCTTGGGTCGGGTCGTGGCCTTCCCAGAACACCTGCAGCAGCTTGTCATAGCTGATCACGCTTGGGTCATAGACCACGCGCACCACCTCGTTATGGCCGGTTTTGCCGGTGCAGACCTCTTCATAGGTGGCATTGGGGGTATAGCCGCCCGCATAGCCGACCATCGTCGATTGCACGCCGTCCAGCTTCCAGAACATGCGTTCCACGCCCCAGAAACAGCCCATGCCGAACATGGCGACCTCCATCCCCGCAGGGACATCCGCGCTGATCGGCGTGCCATAGACAAAATGCGTCGCCGCTGTGGGGATGGCATGCGCACGCCCCGGCAAGGCAGCGTCGGGGGAAACCATTTCGATTTTGGCGCTTTTCATGAAAAACATAGCGGGCTCCTGTGTTGTGCCCTGGATATAGGGGCACAATGGATGATTTCTACTCTGCAGCGACCAGCAGACGGCTTTGGAACACTGTCTCGTGACCGGGGCCGGGGTGGCGGGGGATCAGCAGCGACAGACCCAGCGACACCAGCGCCATGCCAGCCGCCAGCATGAACACATAGGCAGGCGAGGTCAGCCAGACATAGCCCAGCAGCGCGGGCAGGAACACCGCCGCGATATGATTGATGGTAAAGGCGACCGCCGCCGTAGGCGCGATATCGGCAGGGTCCGCGATTTTCTGGAAATAGGTCTTCATCGCCAGCGCGAGGCTGAAGAAGATGTGGTTGATAACATAGAGAAACATCGCCAGCGCCACGCCCCAGCCGAAATAGTAAAGCCCGCCATAGGCAAAGAACACAAGGCTCAGCCCGACATATTCAATCACCATCGCGCGCCGTTCCCCGAACACCTGCACCAAGCGCCCCAGAAACGGAGCCGCGAACATATTGACCAACAGCGTCACCATGAACAATCCGGTGATATCGGCCACGGTAAAGCCGAACTTTTCCACCATCATGAAGCCCGCAAAGACGACGAAGATCTGCCGCCGCGCGCCCGACATGAATTGCAGCGCATAATAAAGCCAATAGCGCTGGCGCAGCACCATGCGCTTGTTCTGCGGATGGGGCGATTCAAACTGCGGATAGGCCAGCAGGCAAAAGATCGCGACGGCCGCCGTGAACCCGCCGGACAGCCAGTAGACAAGGCTGAAGCTCAGGCCCAGCCGGTCCCATGTCAGCACGATCAGCAGATAGACGACCAGCGTCGCGGCTGACCCCGCCGACAACAACCAGCCCAGCGTCTGCGGCGCTTTCTTCTTGTCGATCCATTGCAGTTGCAGCGACTGGTTGACGGTCTCGTAGTAATGAAACCCGATGGACGACAGCGTCGTCACCGTCAGGATGCCCGCCATCGACGGAAACTGCGCAGTCACCGCCGTGGCCACGCCCAGCATGACAAGCGCCACCAGCCCCAGCACCTGTTCGCGGATGAACATGATGAGCGCGATCACTCCGATGGCAAAGAAACCCGGAATCTCGCGCACCGAATGCAGCCAGCCGATGTCCGACCCGTCGAACTGCGCCACCTCGATCACGAAATTGTTCAAAAGTGCGGACCATGTCGCAAAAGCCACCGGCATCGCCATCGCCATCACGAACAAAAGCGCGATAGGCCTGCGCCAGAGCGGAAGGGACGGGGTGTTTTCAAGGCGGACAATCTGCATGGACTCTGACTTACGCCCGTTCAAAACCAAAAGCGAGCGGGATGCTTGATCCACATCAAGGATGTTTGCGCCCCAGTCTCTAGAACGGAAGCTGCGAACAGACCCGTTTTGACAAGGTGCCTTATGTCCTCCCAAGAAAGCCAACCGCTTTACGCGCCGCGCGAACCCATATTTCCGCGCCGCGTGAAAGGCTATTACCGCAACCTCAAATGGTGGGTGATGGCGGTGACGCTTGGCATCTATTACCTGACCCCGTGGATCAGATGGGACCGTGGTCCCAACCTGCCCGATCAGGCGGTGCTGATCGACATGGCGCACCGCCGGTTCTATTTCTTCTGGATCGAGATCTGGTCGCATGAATTCTATTTCGTGGCCGGATTGCTCATCATGGCGGGGCTGGGGTTGTTCCTGTTCACCTCCGCTCTGGGGCGCGTCTGGTGCGGTTATACCTGCCCGCAGACGGTCTGGACCGATCTGTTCATCCTTGTCGAGCGCTGGATCGAAGGCGACCGGAACGCCCGTGTCCGGCTGTGGAACGCCAAATGGGACGCGCGCAAGATCCGATTGCGGACCACCAAATGGATTGTCTGGCTGCTGATTGCCGTTGCCACGGGTGGCGCATGGGTTTTCTATTTCGCCGATGCGCCAACGCTGGCGCGGGATCTGGTGACGTTTGACGCGCCATTTGTCGCTTGGGCCACGATCGGAGTGCTGACCGCCACGACATTTGTCTTTGGCGGGTTCATGCGCGAACAGGTCTGCAATTACATGTGCCCCTGGCCGCGCATTCAGGCCGCGATGATGGACCCCGAAACGCTGACCGTCGCCTATCGCGACTGGCGGGGCGAGCCTCGCGGCAAGCAGCGCGTCGAAGGGGCGGGCGATTGCATCGACTGCATGGCCTGCGTCAACGTCTGCCCTGCGGGGATCGACATCCGCGATGGCCAGCAGATGGAATGCATCACCTGCGCGCTTTGTATCGACGCCTGCGACGACGTGATGGACAAGATCGGCAAGCCGCGTGGATTGATCGACTATCTCGCCCTGTCCGACCAAGAGGCCGAAGCGAACGGCAAACCTGCCAAACCGCTCTGGGCGCATGTCCTGCGGTTCCGCACCATGCTCTATACGGTGCTCTGGGCGCTGATTGGCGTGGGGCTGGTCTTTGCGATGTTCATCCGCGCCGATCTGGAAATGACCGTGTCACCGGTGCGCAACCCGACATTCGTCGTGCTCAGCGACGGGACGGTGCGCAATATCTATGACATCCGCCTGCTGAACAAGCTGGGCGAGGATCGGGCCTTCACGCTGTCGCTGGTGTCAGAGGCGGCATTGGACATCACGCTGGAAGGCGCTGAACTGGACATCGTCACCGTGCCTGCGAACGAGACCATGTTGCAGCGCGTCTATGTCTCTGCCGCACCCGGCACACCTGCCGCCAGCGCCGACCGCACCGACCTGCGGTTCTGGGTCGAAGATGCGATCACAGGTGAACGGGCATTCACTGACACCATATTCAACGGAAGGGCCGCGCAATGACCGCAGACATCCAAAAACCCCGTGAATTCACGGGCAAACACATGCTGGCCGTCATGGTCGGCGGGTTCGGGATCATCATCACTGTCAATCTGGGCATGGCTTATATGGCGGTGTCCACCTTCCCCGGCGTCGAGGCGCGCAGCCCCTATGTTGCCAGCCAGACCTTCGAGGTAAACCGCGACGCTCAGGACGCTTTGGGCTGGGATGTGGTGGCGACGCTGGATGACGGGTTGCTGACGCTGGCGATCCGCGACGCGGATGGCGTGGCGGTGCAGCCCGAGGTGCTCAAAGCGATCTTTGGCCGTGCCACCCATACGGGCGAGGATCACACGCCCGATTTCGCATGGAACGGCACAGCGCTAACCGCGGTGGTCCCGTCGCGCGACGGATACTGGAACCTGAGACTGGAGCTGGAAGCAGCGGACGGCACGATTTTCCGCCGCCGTATCCAGTTGCGTGACCGATGAGCGATACAGCCGCCTGCCCCGCCTGCATTGGCATCCCCGAAGGAGCGCTGAAAAAAGCGGCTTCGCGCGGGGTCGAACAGATCATGCTGTCCTTGCCAGCGATCCACTGCGTCGCCTGCATCACCGGCGTCGAACGCGCGCTGGAACGGCTTGACGGTGTTGCAAGCGCCCGCGTCAACCTGTCGATGAAACGCGTGACGGTCGGTCTGGCACGGCCTGTCGCACCCGAAACGCTGATCGACGCGCTGGAACTCGCGGGGTTCGAGGCGCGCAGTCTGGATTCCAGCCTTCTGAGCGCGGAAAAAGACCCTGTCGGCAGCGCCCTGATGACGCGCATCGCGGTGTCAGGCTTTGCCATGATGAACGTGATGCTGATGTCCGTGGCGATCTGGTCGGGGGCTGTGGGGGCGACCCAGCACATGTTCCACCTGATCAGCGCCGCGATTTCCATCCCTGCCGTCGCCTATGCGGGCCAGCCGTTCTTTCAGCATGCATGGTCGGCCTTGCGCGTGCGGCGGCTGAACATGGATGTGCCGATCTCGCTGGCGCTGATCCTGACCACGGGGATGTCGCTGTTCGAAACCGTCTATGGCGGCGAACACGCCTATTTCGAGGCGGCGGTGTCGCTGGTGTTCTTCCTGCTGATCGGCCGCTATCTGGACCACCGCAGCCGCAAGGCCGCCGCATCCGCTGCCGCGCAATTGGCCGCGCTCGAAGTGCCGCGCGTCATGCGCCTGCGTGACGGTGCGCGCGAGATGGTGGATTTTGCCGATCTTGCGGTTGGTGATCTGGTGCTGGTCCTTCCGGGCGGGCGTATCCCTGTGGACGGGACTGTGACCGAAGGTGCCAGCCAGATCGACCGGTCCATGCTGACCGGCGAAAGCCGCCTGCACCATGCCGCCAGCGGCGCGCATGTCACAGCAGGCGAGGTCAACATGACCGGCCCGCTGACGATCCGTGCGGCGACTGTGGGCATGGACACGACCCTGCGCAAGATGGTCACGATGGTCGATGCGGCCGAGGCCGTGCGCAACAAATACACCGCCATCGCCGACCGCGCGGCGGCATTCTATTCGCCGATGGTGCATCTGTTGGCGCTGGTCACCTGCACCGGCTGGATCATCGCAACGGGCGATGTGCGCCTGTCGATCAATATCGCGGTGGCGGTTCTCATCATCACCTGCCCCTGTGCTTTGGGACTGGCCGTGCCTGCGGTGTCGACCATCGCGGCAGGGCGTCTTTTCCGCGCAGGGTTGCTCGTCAAGGACGGCACGGCGCTGGAACGTCTGGCCGAGGTGGATACGGTCGTATTCGACAAGACCGGCACGCTGACGATGCCTGTCGCCGCGCGTGACACGCTGACGGCTAATGAACAGGCCATCGCCCTTGCCATGACGCAGGACGCGACGCATCCGGTCTCGCAGGCCATCGCCGCCGCGTTGGACGGGGTGACACCTGCGCAACTGACCGACCAGAAAGAACATTCGGGCAAAGGGCTAAGTGCGGTCTGGAACGGCCAGACCGTGCGGCTGGGGTCCGGCGCATGGCTCGGGGCGGGTGTCGGCACCTATCTGCAGATCGGCCACAATGCGCCGCGCAAGATCAAGCTGCATGCCGGCCTGCGCGACGGCGCGCAGGAACTGGTTGCCGCTTGGCAGAAACAGGGGTTGGTCGTGCATCTGGTGTCCGGCGACGACCGGAGCGAGACGTCCCGCGTCGCCCGCATGCTGGGCATCGACCGCTGGCAGGCCGAAACCCAGCCCGAGGACAAGATCCACTACATCAACGCCTTGTCCGAGGCTGGCGCCAAGGTGCTGATGGTGGGCGACGGGCTGAACGATACCGGCGCGCTGAGTGCGGCCTATGCATCGCTGTCGCCCGCGACAGCCGCCGATGCATCGCGCGCGGCATCCGATATCGTGTTGCTGAACGACAGCCTTGTGCCGCTGATCGAACTGCCACTGGTCGCGCGTGCGGCCAAGAAACGGATCGTGGAAAACTTCGCGATTTCGGCGGCCTATAACGTCGTCGCCATCCCGATTGCGGTTGCAGGTTTTGCCACACCGCTGCTGGCGGCGATTGCCATGTCCACCTCGTCGATCACCGTTCTGGTGAACGCATTGCGCCTGAAAGGACGGGTATGAACGTTCTTGTGATCCTGATCCCCGTGTCGCTGGTGCTGGGGGCCTTGGGCCTTGTTGCCTTCCTGTGGAGTCTGCGGGCCAACCAATATGAGGACCTCGAAGGCGACGCATGGCGCATCCTGTCGGATGACGACACCCGCCCGCCGGAGTGATCTTAAAGGGCCGCGACCTGCTGGTCGATCATGCCAAAGATCGACTGGCCGTCCGCATCCTCCATCCAGATCTGCACGCGGTCACCCGGTTGCAGGAACGGCGTGACCGGCGCGCCAGTGTCGATCACTTCGATCATACGCTGCTCGGCGATGCAGGCATAGCCCGCGCCAGCTTGGGCCACGGGCTTGCCCGGCCCGCCGCCCAGCTTGTTGGACACGGTGCCTGACCCGATGATCGTGCCGGCGGCGAGAGTGCGCGTCTTGGCCGCATGCACGATCAGGTCGCCAAAATCGAAGGTCATGTCCTGCCCCGCCTCGACCCGCCCGAAAGGCTGGCCGTTGAGGTCGATGTTCAACGTGCCGTGCAGCTTGCCATCCCGCCAGCCGGACAAGGCATCGGGCGTCACCGCGACAGGCGAAAAGGCGCAGGCGGGTTTGGATTGCACAAAGCCGAACCCTTTGGCGAGTTCGGCGGGGATCAGGTGGCGCAGGGATATGTCGTTGCACAGCATCACCAACCGGATCGCGGCCAGTGCCGTGGCGCGGTCCGCCCCCATCGGCACGGGTCCGGTGACGACCGCAACCTCACCCTCGAAATCCATGCCCCAACCGGGGTCGCCTGTGATCGGGGCTGTGGGGGCCAAAAAGCTGTCCGACCCGCCCTGATACATCAGCGGATCGGTCCAGAACGTCGCAGGCATATCCGCCCCCCGCGCGCGGCGCACCAGTTCGACGTGGTTCACATAGGCGGAGCCGTCCAAAAACTGGTAGGCGCGCGGTAAGGGGGACAGGCATTTCGCAGGATCGAAAGGGCCGTAGATATCGGGCTTGGTCGTGGGCTGGCCGTCCAGATAGGCCTGCAGATTTGCAGGGCCTGCGGGGCACATATGCGCCAGATCGTCCGACACCCCGACCAATTCGCCATCAGCTGTCCCGTTCGCAATCGTTGCAAATTTCATTTCACCCCCGGCGTCCCGTCGAACTTCTTGTCGAGATCCGCCCAGCAGTCGATGTAGTCGTCCTGCAACGGCGCCTCGCGCGCGGCAAAGGCGGTCAGGTGCTGGGGAAAGCGGGTTTCGAACATGAAAGACATGGTATCGGCGAGCTTTTCAGGGCGCAGGTCAGCGTTGCTGGCCCCTTCAAAGGCGTTGCGGTCGGGGCCGTGCGGCAGCATCATGTTGTGCAGGCTCATCCCGCCGGGGACAAACCCCTTGGGCTTGGCGTCATAGATGCCGTGGATATTGCCCATCAGTTCGGACATGACGTTCTTGTGGTACCACGGCGGGCGAAAGGTGTTTTCCGCCACCATCCAGCGGTCGCGAAACAGCACAAAGTCGATATTGGCCGTGCCTTCGACGCCGCTGGGGGCCGTCAGAACCGTAAAAATCGACGGATCGGGATGGTCGAACAGCAGCGCGCCCACAGGGCAATAGGTGCGCAGGTCGTATTTGCAGGGCGCGTAATTGCCGTGCCATGCGACCACGTCCAAGGGGCTGTGGCCGATGCGGGTTTCGTGGAACTGGCCCGCCCATTTGATGGTGACGGTCGATGGCGCATCGCGGTCCTCGAAGGCAGCGACGGGTGTCTTGAAATCGCGCCGGTTCGCCATGCAATTGGCCCCGATCGGCCCCCTGCCCGGCAAGTCGAATTTCTGCCCGTAGTTTTCGCAGACAAAACCGCGCGCTGGCCCCTCGACCACCTCGACGCGGTAGACCAATCCGCGCGGCAGGATGGCGATTTCCTGCGGTTCCAGATCAATGACCCCAAGTTCGGTGCAGAACCGCAAGCGGCCTTCCTGTGGCACCACCAGCAATTCGCTGTCGGCGGAATAGAAATAGCTGTCCACCATCGACGCCGTGACCAGATAGATATGCGCGGCCATGCCGACCTGCGTGTTCACATCGCCCGCCGTCGTCATTGTGCGCATGCCCGTCAGCCACGTCAGCGGTGTGTCGGCATGCGGGACAGGGTCCCAGCGGTATTGACCCAAAGACACCACATCAGGGTCGATATGCGGCGCGGATTTCCAGTACGGCAGGTCGATCTTGGTGAAGCGGTGCGTGTGTTTCACCGATGGCCTGATCCGGTAACACCATGTGCGTTCATTCTGGTGGCTGGGCGCGGTAAAGGCGGTCCCGCTGAGCTGTTCACCATAAAGGCCATAGTTGCATTTCTGCGGGCTGTTCATGCCCTGCGGCAAAGCACCGGGCAGCGCCTCGGTTTCGAAATCATTGCCGAAACCGGACATATAGAGTGGCTGGTTGGTCATCTGGTCATCCTCCGATGCATCCGGCATATTGGTTGAAAATGTAACCAACAAGCCCAGAGCCTGCCCGATGGCCGATGATTTCGATATCCAGACCTTTCTGCCCTACCTTCTCAACCGGGCGGCGGAAACGGCGGGTCAGGCGTTCCAGCAGCATTACAAGGCGCGGTATGGCATGTTGCGCACCGAATGGCGGGTACTGTTCCATCTGGGCCGCTATGGTGCGCTGACCGCCACGGACATCGGCACGCGGGCAGGTATCCACAAGACCAAGATTAGCCGCGCAGTCGCGGCGCTGGCCGCCAAACGCTATCTTGTGCGCGTCACCCGCGACAGCGACCGCAGGCAGGAAGAACTGCGCCTGACGCCCGCAGGCAAGGCGGTGTTCGACGATCTGTGCAAGGCCGCTGCCGCCTTTGATGCGAAACTCGCAGCGCGGTTTTCACCCGAAGATACCGCCACCCTGCGCCGTTGCCTGAGCGTGATTGCAGCACCTGTGGAATAAGGCCGGAAATCTGTGGGGCAATCGCTACGCGACTGTTGACAGCGCCGTGATCGGTTCATATCTACCCGGTGTTGGCACTCGGGGTCGCTGAGTGCTAACACCAAGGATAACCGAACTGGAGAAGTTCTGAAATGGCATTTAAACCACTTCACGACCGCGTATTGGTCCGCCGTATCGAAAGCGATACGAAGACCAAAGGCGGTCTGCTGATTCCCGACACCGCCAAGGAAAAGCCCGCAGAGGGTGAGATCGTCAGCGTGGGCGAAGGCGCGCGCAAGGACAGCGGCGAGCTGATCCCGATGGCCGTCAAGGCAGGCGACAAAGTGCTGTTTGGCAAATGGTCCGGCACCGAAGTCCGCATCGACGGCGAAGAGCTGTTGATCATGAAGGAAAGCGACATCCTCGGGATCATGTGATCCCGGCGACAGCGCCTTTCCCCTTTCAAATAATTCAAGGAGCACATGAAAATGGCTGCTAAAGAAGTCAAGTTCAGCACCGACGCGCGCAACCGGATGCTCAAGGGTGTGAACATCCTTGCCGACGCCGTCAAAGTGACCCTCGGCCCCAAAGGCCGCAACGTGGTCATCGACAAGTCCTTTGGCGCACCGCGCATCACAAAGGACGGTGTGTCTGTCGCCAAGGAAATCGAACTGGAAGACAAGTTCGAGAACATGGGCGCGCAGATGGTCAAAGAAGTGGCCAACCGCACCAATGACGAAGCCGGTGACGGCACCACGACTGCGACCGTTCTGGCACAGGCGATTGTCCGCGAAGGCATGAAATCGGTCGCCGCCGGCATGAACCCGATGGACCTCAAGCGCGGCATCGACCTCGCGACCTCCAAAGTCGTCGAAGCGATCAAGGCTGCTGCCCGTCCCGTGAACGACAGCGACGAAGTCGCACAGGTCGGCACGATTTCTGCCAACGGCGAATCCGAAATCGGCCGCCAGATCGCTGACGCGATGCAGAAAGTCGGCAACGAAGGCGTGATCACTGTCGAAGAAAACAAAGGTCTGGAAACAGAAACCGTTGTCGTCGAAGGCATGCAGTTCGACCGCGGCTACCTGTCGCCATACTTTGTGACCAACCCAGAGAAAATGACAGTCGAGCTGGAGGATGCGATCATCCTGCTGCACGAAAAGAAACTGTCCTCGCTGCAGCCAATGGTGCCTCTGCTGGAATCCGTCATCCAGTCCGGCAAGCCATTGCTGATCATCTCTGAAGATGTCGAAGGCGAAGCACTGGCGACACTCGTCGTCAACAAGCTGCGCGGCGGTCTGAAGATCGCAGCGGTCAAGGCCCCCGGCTTTGGCGATCGTCGCAAGGCGATGCTGCAGGATATCGCCATTCTGACCGGTGGTCAGGTTATCTCCGAAGACCTCGGCATGAAGCTGGAAAACGTCACCATCGACATGCTGGGTTCGGCCAAGCGTATCTCGATCACCAAGGACGAAACCACCATCGTCGACGGTGCTGGCGACAAGTCCGAGATCGAAGCGCGCGTCGCCCAGATCCGTGGCCAGATCGAGGATACATCCTCTGACTACGACCGCGAAAAGCTGCAGGAACGTGTGGCGAAGCTCGCTGGCGGTGTGGCCGTCATCCGCGTCGGCGGCATGTCCGAAGTCGAAGTGAAAGAGCGCAAAGACCGCGTTGACGATGCGCTGAACGCGACACGTGCCGCTGTTCAGGAAGGCGTCGTCGTCGGTGGCGGTGTTGCCCTGATCCAGGCCGGCAAGGTTCTGGAAGGTCTCAAGGGTGCAAACTCTGACCAGGACGTGGGTATCGCGATCATCCGCAAGGCGATCGAGGCACCTCTGCGCCAGATCGCGGAAAACTCGGGCGTCGACGGTTCGGTCGTGGCTGGCAAGATCCGCGAAAGCAACGACAAAAACTACGGCTTCAACGCGCAGACCGAAGAATATGGCGACATGTTCAAGTTCGGCGTCATTGACCCCGCCAAGGTTGTCCGCACAGCCCTGCAGGACGCGGCATCCGTCGCCGGTCTGCTGATCACCACCGAAGCCATGATCGCCGACAAGCCGTCGAAAGACAGCGGCAATGGCGGCGGCATGGGTGACATGGGCGGCATGGGCGGTATGGGCGGCATGATGTAAGTCAAATCCGCAAGGATTTGACTGGCAGGTGACAGGTGTTTGCCTGCAAACACCGAGAACCTGCTGAGTGCTGCGACAATGCTACGAAGGGCGGTCCCACAGGGGCCGCCCTTTTCTTTTGTGCCAATCCGGTATCAAGATGGCCCGTCATCTGGAAAGGCCGCACGTGTTCAAGATTTCCCTATTGCTGGCCCTGACGATGGCCGCCTTTGCCGCCAATTCGGTCCTGAACCGGCTGGGTGTCGCGCGCTACGGCATGGACCCGATGGATTTTGCCGCGATCCGCGTGGCGGCGGGGGGCCTGATGCTCTGGGCGCTTGTCATGCTGCGCGGGGCGGCGCGCCCGCCGCTATTGTCCGCGCGTAGGATCGGCGGGGCGGTTGCGCTGACGGGCTATATGGTCGGATTTTCTTGGGCTTACCTCAGCCTTGATGCAGGGATCGGTGCACTGATCCTGTTCGGTGTCATTCAGGTTGCAATATTCGGCTGGTCCGTCGCCGAACGGCAGGTGATTCTGCCACGACGCTGGCTTGGGGCGGCGGTCGCCTTTGGCGGGCTTTGCGTATTGCTCTGGCCGACGGGGGCACAGGCTCTGCCCTTGGGCGGGGCGCTTGCCATGACCGTCGCGGGCATCGCTTGGGCAAGTTACACCCTGCTGGGGCGCGGCGAGCCTGATGCGCTGGGGTCGAGTGCCGCGAATTTCCTGCTGTGCCTGCCGCTGGTGCTGTTGGCCTTGCCGTTCTCCAACGCGGGCCATGTGTCCGCCCCGGGTGTCGTGACGGCGGCCATCGCGGGGGCAATCACTTCGGGCCTTGGCTACGCCTTGTGGTATCGCATCCTGCCGCAGATTGCCTCGACCACGGCAGGCGTCGCGCAACTGAGCGTGCCGGTCCTGACCGTCGCCGCTGGTGTCCTGCTGCTGGCAGAGCCTTTGTCGGCGCGTTTGATCGTGGCCGGGGTGCTGGTTCTGGGGGGCATCGCGATCGCCCTGCCCGCACGACGTCAGGTTCCGGTCCGTTTTGGGGTTCCCCACCGGCCGGACGATGCTACTTAACAGGTCATGAAAAACTTTGTCGCTTCCCTGATACTGGCCACGACGGCCGCCCCCGCAGTCGCGCAGGAATGTGTCGTCATGCTGCACGGCCTTGCCCGGACCGAGATTTCGATGACGGCGATGGCGCTTGTCCTCGAAGGCGAAGGCTATACCGTCATCAACCGTGGTTATCCGTCGACCGAAAGCACGATCCCGAACCTTGTCGCGGATTACGTGGCCGAGGATGTGGCCGCTTGCGGCGACAGGCGGGTCAATTTCGTAACCCATTCGATGGGCGGTATCCTTGTGCGGGCCTGGCTGACCAACAACCGGCCCGAGGACATGGGCCGCGTCGTCATGCTGGGGCCCCCGAACGGCGGGTCGGAGCTGGTGGACATTTTCGGCGATTTCGAGCCGTTCCAATGGGTCAACGGACCTGCGGGTCTTCAGCTTGGTACGGAAGCTGACAGTTTTCCCAACACGCTTGACTATCTGCCGTTCGAGATTGGCGTGATCGCGGGCAACCGGACCCTGAACCCTGTCTATTCGACGCTGATCGAAGGCCCCGATGACGGTAAGGTCTCGGTTGCGTCCACGCGGCTGGACGGGATGACCGACCATATTATTCTGCCGGTCACACATACGTTCATGATGAACAATCCGGTGGTGATCAGCCAGGTCATCGAATTCCTGCGCAATGGCCGGTTCGACCCCGACCTGACGATGACGGATGTGATCCTCGGGACAGAGTGAGGTTTTGCCGCCCCTGCGGGGCGACAAGCCTCCGGCGGGGATATTTAGGCTCGAACGATGCGGTTGATATGGCCCATCTTGCGGCCCGGTTTCACCTCGGCCTTGCCGTAAAGGTGGATGGCCGCATCGGTTTTCGCGTAATCCGCCAGTTTGTCCATGTCGTCACCGATCAGGTTTTCCATGGTGACATCCGAATGGCGTGACCCGTCGCCCAAGGGCCAGCCCGCCACGGCGCGGATATGCTGTTCGAACTGGCAAATGGTGCAGCCGTTCTGGGTCCAGTGGCCGGAATTATGCACGCGCGGAGCGATTTCGTTCACGATCAATCCTTGTGGCGTGACGAACAGCTCCACCCCCATGACGCCCACATAATCCAGCGCGTTCAGGATGCGCGCCGCGATCAGCACGGCATCGGTGCGCTGGCTGGCGGTCAGTCTGGCGGGAACAGTCGTGGTGCGCAGGATGCCATCCTCGTGCACATTCTCGCCCGGATCGTAGCAGGCGACCGACCCGTCCTGCCCGCGCGCGCCGATCACCGACACCTCGTGGCTGAAGTCGACGAAGCCTTCAAGGATCGCGGGCGCGCCTGCCATCTCGGCGAAAGCACGCGGCGCATCGTCGGCCGTCCTGATCCGCGCCTGCCCTTTGCCGTCATAGCCCATGCGCCGCGTCTTGAGGATCGCGGGCGCGCCGATGGTCGCAAGCGCGGCCTCCAGTGCTGCCATATCGGGCACATCCGCAAAGGGGGCGGTCTGCAGCCCCAGCCCTTGCAGAAAGGTCTTTTCGGTCAGTCGGTCCTGGCTGGTCGCCAGCGCCTGCCGTCCGGGGTGGATCGGGGCCAGCGTTTCCAGAAGGTCGAGCGCCGCCGTGGGGATGTTTTCGAACTCATAGGTGATGACATCGACGGACTGGCCGAAGGCGGTCAGTGCGGCATGGTCGTCATAGCTGGCTGTCGTCACGCTGTGTGCTACGTCGCCAGCGGGCGGGTTCGCGCCCGGCTCGAAGATATGGACCTTCAACCCTAGCCGCGATGCCGCCACCGCCAGCATCCGCCCCAATTGCCCGCCACCGAGGATTCCGATGGTGGCCCCGACAGGCAAGGCATTATTCATCGACAGGTTCTTCCGGGATCGAGGCAGACAGGGCGTCACGCCATGCATCCAGACGTGCGGCAAGGGCTGCATCCTGCAGGGCAAGAATACCGGCGGCCATCAGCCCCGCATTCGCCGCCCCTGCGGCACCGATGGCCATCGTCGCCACGGGAAAGCCGCGCGGCATTTGCAGGATGGAATAAAGGCTGTCCACGCCGCCCAGCGCCTTGGTCTGGACCGGCACGCCGATCACCGGCACGCGGGTTTTCGACGCCATCATGCCGGGCAGATGTGCCGCGCCTCCTGCCCCTGCGATGATGACCTGCAAACCGCGCTGCGCGGCGGTTTTGCCATAATCCCACAGCCGGTCGGGTGTCCGGTGGGCGGAAACGATGCGTTTTTCATAGACCACGCCAAGCTGGTCAAGCATCTCTGCCGCCTCGCGCATGGTGGGCCAGTCGGACTGGCTGCCCATGATGATCCCGACCAAAGGCTGTGTCATATCCTGCGTCCCGTGAAAAATCCTGAAGCGGCACTATAGCCAAGCGCGAGGGCACCGCAACGGGCGATCAGGCGATGATATCGGGGTGAATGCGGTCTTCGAGCACGACGATCTGGTCCTTCAGTGCCAGTTTCTGCTTTTTCAGCCGCTTGATCGTCAGCATGTCGGTCGAGGCGCGGTCGTGCAGGGCCTCGATCGCGGAATCAAGGTCGCGGTGCTGGCTCTTGAGCATTTCCAGCTTGACGCGCAGCACGTCGATTTCATCCATTTTGGCAAAGGTCGTCATTGGTCCGCATTATCCCGCAGCTGATCCGCCATAGATAAACAATGTCGCGCCAACATCCTAATACTTCCTCTTGATCGGGGGCGGTTTGGCACCCATATTTTGATCAGGCCGCCGCGAACGGGGCCGCACCGACAGTCGCTTGAACGAAGGGCATGTCTTATGACGAAAATGGCTTTGGGAACCCATCCGTTCCTTTTGGGGTTCGAACAGCTTGAACGGCTGGTCGAACGCACCGCGAAGACCGGCAATGACGGTTATCCGCCCTATAACATCGAACAGACCTCTGCCACGTCCTACCGGATCACGCTGGCCGTCGCCGGTTTCGCCGAAAGCGATCTGGCCATCACGGTCGAGGATAATTCGCTCGTGATCCGCGGCCGCCAGCGCGACGACAGCGAAGGGCGCATCTACCTGCACCGCGGGATCGCCGCGCGGCAGTTCCAGCGGTCATTCGTGCTGGCCGACGGAGTCGATGTCGGCGAAGCGGTAATGGAAAACGGCCTGCTGCATGTCGATCTGACACGGTCGGTCCCCGACCGCGTGGTGCAGACGATCAAGATCAGGAAAGGGTAAGCCATGAACATGAAATACGATCTCAAGACGCTGGGGCAGGACATCGTCTATGTCAAACCCGTGTTGACAGCCGACCTGCCCGACGAGGTGCGCGCCGAAATCGGTGATCTGCGCGAGGTGTTCGCCGTCCACAACACCAAGGGCGAGCAACTGGCGCTGGTCGCGGACCGCAAGCTTGCTTTCCATCTGGCGCGCGAAAACCACATGCATCCGGTGACGGTACACTAACGCCAGATGCCGTAGGTATCCTGCATGTAGCGCACGCAGGCGCGATTGGCGTCATGCCGCCCCAAGCCCTCGATCACGGCGAGGTAGAGGGGTTCGACATCATTCGCGCCGTCATGCTGCGGCACAACGAAGTTGGCGGGTGTCCAGATCGGAACGCCCATCCGCTCCATCTGGCCGGAAAGCCAGATATCGTCCACCGTCCAGACGACTGGGGGGATGTTGAACGTGTCATCGCCCAGATAGTCCGGCCGGATCAACACCGCGCCGCAGCCCTCGGCAAAGGCGGCATATCCGCCAGCTATGAATCTGTGCCGGAAGGGCTTGGCAAGCGCGCGGCCCGTGACAAGCGACCGCAATTGCTGTTTGACCCGACGAAACCTGTATTCCAGATCCTTGCGCGACCGGCGCACACGCGGTTGGCGCAAGGACGGCGTGGGCAGGCCCATGTCGGCAAACTCGAGGCTGAGCGGGGCGATACAATGCCCCGGACGTTGCAGGCTTTCCGCGATCATCCGGGCAAACCGATCCGGTTCGTAAATCCGGTCGTCGTCGCAGTAGATGATCGTCGTATCGGTCCCCCGCAGGTCATCGACCGCGAAAAGCACCTTGCTGGCGGGACCGAGATCATCAGAAGGCCGGATGATCCGGACGCCCTCGGGGACGTCCGGCAAGCTGCCGTCGTAATCGGGAAATCGGCGATATTTGCGCGGAATATAGAGCCGGATCTCGTCGATCGGCGCTGTCTGCGCAATCAGTGAAGCAAGGGTTGCCCCGATATGGGCAAAGCGGGGCGGGATCGTCGACAGTGAAACAACCAGCCCCAATTCAAGTCAGCCCTTGATCAGCCCGAGGCTTTCGAGCTTCAGGATCACCTGATGCGCGCAAGCGTCAACGCTTTGGTTTTCGGTATCAAGCCGCAGTTCGGGATGTTCGGGCACATCGTAAGGGTCCGAAATCCCCGTGAATTCCGCGATCTTGCCCGCGCGTGCAAGCTTGTACAGACCCTTGCGGTCACGGCGTTCGCATTCCTCGATGGATGTGGCGACATGAACTTCGACGAAGGCCCCGAATTGTTCGACATCCTCGCGCACCGCGCGCCGTGTCGTGGCGTAGGGGGCAATGGGCGCGCAGATGGCGATGCCGCCGTTCTTGGTGATCTCGGAGGCGACATAGCCGATGCGCCGAATGTTCAGATCGCGGTGTTCCTTGCTGAACCCCAGTTCCGACGACAGGTTCTTGCGCACGATATCCCCGTCAAGCAAGGTCACAGGCCGCCCGCCCATTTCCATCAGCTTGACCATCAGCGCATTGGCGATGGTGGATTTGCCCGACCCCGAAAAGCCGGTGAAGAACACGGTGAAACCCTGTTTCGCCCGCGCGGGGCGGCTTTTGCGCAGCTCTTCCACGACCTGCGGAAAGCTGAACCATTCGGGGATTTCCAGACCTTCGGCCAGACGGCGGCGCAGTTCGGTGCCGGAGATATCGAGGATCGTCACCTTGTCTTTGTCGGTGATCTCGTCCGCAGGTTCGTATTGGGCGCGGTCCTGCACATAGACCATCTGTTTGAAATCGACCATTTCGATGCCCATTTCCGCCTGATGTTCGCGGAACAGGTCCTGCGCGTCATAGGGGCCATAGAAATCCTGACCGGCGGAATTCTTGCCCGGCCCGGCATGGTCGCGGCCGACGATGAAATGGGTGCAGCCATGGTTTTTGCGGATCAGTCCGTGCCAGACTGCTTCACGCGGGCCAGCCATGCGCATGGCAAGGTTCAGCAGGCTCATCGTGGTGGTGGCAGAGGGGTACTGGTCCAGCACCGCCTCGTAACAGCGCACGCGGGTGAAATGGTCGATGTCACCCGGTTTGGTCATGCCGACGACAGGATGGATCAGCAGGTTTGCCTGTGCTTCACGCGCGGCGCGGAAGGTCAGTTCCTGATGCGCGCGGTGCAAGGGGTTGCGGGTCTGAAAGGCCACGACCTTGCGCCAGCCCAGTTTGCGGAACAGCGCACGCAATTCGTTGGGCGTGTCGCGGCGACCGCGGAAATCGTAATGCACGGGCTGCTGGATGCCGGTGACAGGGCCGCCCAGATACACGCTGCCTGCCGTGTTGTGCAGATAGTTCACCGCCGGATGCGCGCTATCGTCGGCACCATAGACCTTTTCGGCCTCGTGCGCTTTGTTCGGCACCCATTTGTCGGTGACGGTCATCGTGGCAAGGATCACGCCTTCCTGATCGCGCAGCGCGATGTCCTGCCCGACGGTGACCTTGTCGGCAAAGCCTTCGCTGACATCCAGCGTGATCGGCATCGGCCAGAGCGCACCATCGGCAAGGCGCATGTTGTCCACGACGCTGTTGTAATCGGCCTCGGACAGAAACCCTTTCAACGGGTTGAACCCGCCGTTCATCAAGAGTTCCAGATCGCAGATCTGGCGCGGCGTCAGGTCGTGGCTGACCAGATCGCCCGCCTCTGCCTTCAGTTTCTGGGCGCTCTCGTAAGAGACGTAGAGTTCCGGGATCGGGGCCAAGTCCTGAGGCATGATTTTCACTGACATCTATGGTTGCGTTGGCAGAGCCATAGCCCCCAGCCTGCGCGCTTGTCCAGCACGCAGCCGCAAAAAGAACAGGGCCTTGGCGCGCAGCACTATCGTGGAACAGGTATTCCCCAAAAGGGGGCGACCCGCGCGCGCTGTCCTATTCCGCCGCCTTGACGACCTGCTGATCGTGCTGTGCCGCCAGAAAGCGTTCCGCGTCCAGCGCCGCCATGCAGCCCATGCCCGCACTTGTGACCGCTTGGCGGTAGACATGGTCGGTCAGATCGCCCGCAGCAAAGACACCGGGGATCGCGGTGCGCGTGGTGCCGGGTTCGACCACGACATAACCGCCGTTGTGCAGTTCAAGCTGGCCTTGCACCAATTCGGACGCGGGCGCATGGCCGATGGCGATGAACACGCCTTTGGCCGCGATTTCGGTCACAGCGCCACTGCGCACGTCACGCACACGGATGCCCTCGACGCCCAAGGGGCTGTCGGTGCCGAACACCTCTTCGACCTCGTGGAACCAGAGCGTTTCGATCTTGGGGTTGTTCTGCAATCGCTGCTGCAGGATCTTTTCGGCGCGCAATTCGTCGCGGCGGTGGATCAGCGTCACCTTGGAGGCGAAATTGGTCAGGAACAGCGCCTCTTCCACGGCGGTATTGCCGCCGCCGACGACGACGATCTCCTGCCCGCGATAAAAGAACCCGTCACAAGTCGCACAGGCGCTGACGCCGAAACCCTTGAACTTGTCCTCGGTCGGCAGGCCCAGCCATTTGGCGCGCGCGCCTGTGGACAGGATCACAGCATCGGCGGTATAGACCGTGCCGCTGTCGGACATGGCGGTAAACGGGCGGTTTTGCAGATCAAGCGATGTGATGATGTCCTGCACGATCTCGCAGCCCATGGCGCGCGCATGGGCTTCCATGCGCAGCATCAGGTCGGGGCCCTGCACTTCGGTGTCGCCGGGCCAGTTTTCGACCTCGGTCGTGGTGGTCAATTGCCCGCCCGGTTCCATGCCCTGCACCAGGAGGGGTTCAAGCATTGCGCGCGCGGCATAGACGCCAGCGGTATAGCCCGCAGGGCCGGAACCAATGATCAGAACGCGGGTGTGGCGGGTATCGGGCATAACGGACCTCATCAGGAATACATTCCCGATATAACCCTCGAAGGCATCGGTTGGAAGGGTTAGACACTACGTTAGATTGTTGCGGAAATGTGAAACAATATTGCGTATCCGCCGCGGAAAACGTAGTATTCGGAAAAACAGATGGGGAACCCGATGCCAGGCACGAAACTCGACGAAATTGACCGGATGATTCTGGCCGAACTGCAGGCCGATGGCCGCATGACCAATGTCGAACTTGCCAGCCGCGTCGGCATATCCGCGCCCCCTTGCCTGCGCCGCGTGCGCACGTTGGAGGAGCAAGGCTTCATCACGGGATATCATGCGGATGTCAACGCCCGCGAATTGGGGTTCGAGGTGCAGGTTTTCGCCATGGTCGGGCTGGTCAGTCAGGCCGAGGCGGACCTGTCCGCGTTCGAGCGCAAATGCATCAGCTGGCCGCTTGTGCGCGAATGCCACATGCTGAACGGCGAGGTGGATTTCATTCTCAAATGCGTGGCCCCTGATCTGCGCACGTTCCAGCGCTTCCTGACCGAAGAACTGACCAGCGCCGACAATGTGGCCTCGGTCAAAACATCGCTGGTCATCCGGGGAGCCAAGGATGAACCCGGCGTACCGTTCGACGTGCTGGAGGCGCGACTGGCCCAGCAGGCCTGACAGACAGCGCGACATTTTGTGCCATGTGCGCGGGTGTCGCTTGTGGTCAAGATGAAAGAAAGGCGCCCGGATAACCGGACGCCCTTCCCTTCACGGTGGGTTTCGCCGATGCGCGAACAGGTGGCGAAACCCGGGTGAACCTTATTCGCCGCCGCCCAGTTGGTGGACATAGGCGGTGACGGCACGGATTTCCGCTTCTGACAAACGAGTGCCCCACGGCGGCATGACACCAAAGCGCGCATAGCGGATGGTTTCTTCGAGCGTTGCCGCATCACCACCGTAAAGCCACAGGTTGTTGGCCAGATTGGGGGCGCCGAGATCGCGGTTGCCCAGACCTTCGTCACCATGACAGGCGGCACAATTGTCCAGATAGATTTCGGACCCCGCCAGTGCCAGCGTCGCATCATGCGTCTGGCCGGAGATGGCCAGCACATGCTGCACCACCGCATCGATTTCGCCGTTCGACAGGATATCGTCAAAGGCAGTCATGACGGAATAGCGCGCGTCCCAGTCTTCTTCGTTGCGGATACCGTGGCGGATCGTATAGGCGATGTTTTCGAAATCACCGCCCCACAGCCAGTCGTCGTCCAGAAGGTTGGGATAGCCCACCGCACCTGCGGCACCGGACCCGTGGCACTGCGAACAATTGTTGCGGAAAACCGCCGCCCCTGCCGATGTCGCAAAGCGCATCAGTTCGGGGTTCTGGTCCAGCGTCTCCAGATCGGCGACGGCAAGCTCGGCCATGATATCTGCATTGGCATCCTGAAAGCGGGCGATTTCTTGCGCGACTTCACCGCGCGTCGAATAGCCCAGCAGACCCGAGGTGGCGCTGCTGACCAGCGGCCAGGCGGGATAGGCGATGGTATAGCCGATCCCCCAGACGATGGTGATATAGAACGTCCACAGCCACCAGCGCGGCAACGGGTTGTTCAACTCCTTGATGCCGTCCCAGACATGGCCCGTTGTGTCGGTGCCAGTGACATCATCAATGTCTTTCTTGTCCTTGCTGCTCATGATTGCAGCTCCTTGGCTTTCAGGGCCTTGTCGGTGTCGTCGCGGACACCGGCTGGCTTGTCCTCGTTACGGAAAGGGATGTTGGCTGTATCGGCATATTGTTTGCGGCTACCCGGGCGCATGACCCAGAGGATCACCAGCAAAAAGAACGTGCCCATCCAGACCAGCAGCCAGTTGTCGGCGATCTGCTGCCAAAGCGATTGGATTTCCATTATCGGTCTCCTCAGCGGCTGGCGTCGGGTGTGAAGGTCGAGAAATCGACCGTCGTTCCGAGCATTTGCAGATAGGCGATCAGCGCATCCATTTCCGACACACCGGGGCGGCCGTCGAAATTGCGGATCTGTGCGCCCGGATAGCGTTCGAGCAGATCGTCATAGGCGTCGGTATCAGGGTCTGCCTGCGCCAGCACATCGGCGGCCGCGACCGCGATCATCTCTTCGGTATAGGGCACGCCCACGATGCGATGCGTGCGCACCAGATCGGCGGTGTGGCTGGCGTTGACATAGCTGTCCAGCAGAAAGGCGTAGCCCGGCATGATCGATTCCGGCACGACGGATTGTGGCGCGATCAGGTGATCCAGATGCCAGGCATCCGAATACTTGCCGCCCACCCGCGCCAGATCGGGGCCGGTACGTTTCGACCCCCACTGGAACGGATGGTCATACATCGATTCCGCCGCCAGCGAATAATGGCCATAGCGTTCGACCTCGTCGCGCATCGGGCGGATCATCTGGCTGTGGCAGACATAGCAGCCTTCGCGGATATAGATGTCGCGCCCCGCCAGTTCGAGCGGTGAATAGGGCCGCACCCCGTCCACCTTTTCGATCGTGTTCTCGAGGTAGAACAGAGGCACGATTTCCACCAGCCCGCCGACCGCCACCACCACAAGGGAGGTGACAAGCAGCAATGTGGGCGAGCGTTCGAGGATCGCATGTTTCGACAGGAAACCCTTGGCGGGTGCCGGTGCGGATGTGTTTGGTGTCTCGGTCATTTCTTAGGCCTCCTATTCAGCCGGCACGCCGACCGGGGCGGTGACTTTGACGCCACCCCGGATCGTCATGAAGATGTTCCAGGCCATGATGATCCCACCTGCGAGGTACAGAACCCCGCCCAGACCGCGGACCACATACATCGGGAACTTGGCGGACACGGTGTCGGCAAAGCTGTTCACGAGGAACCCGTTGGCATCGACTTCGCGCCACATCAGGCCTTCCATGATGCCGGTGACCCACATCGAGGCGGCGTAGAGGATGATGCCGATCGTGGCCAACCAGAAGTGCCAGTTGATCGCGGACATGGAATACATCTGCGCACGCCCCCAGAGTTTCGGTGTCAGGAAGTAGAGAGCGGCAAAGGTAATCATGCCGTTCCAGCCAAGCGCGCCGGAATGCACATGCCCGATGGTCCAGTCGGTGTAATGCGACAGGCTGTTGACCGCACGGATCGACATCATCGGCCCCTCGAATGTGGACATGCCGTAGAAGGCAAGGCTGATGACCATCATGCGGATGATCGGATCGGTGCGCAGCTTGTCCCATGCCCCTTGCAGGGTCATCAGACCGTTGATCATGCCACCCCAGCTTGGCATCCACAGGATGATCGAGAACACCATGCCCAGCGTCGAGGCCCAGTCAGGCAGCGCGGTGTAGTGCAAATGGTGCGGACCCGCCCAGATATAAAGAAAGATCAGCGCCCAGAAGTGGATGATCGACAGTTTGTAGCTGAACACCGGACGGCCGGCCTGTTTGGGGACGAAGTAATACATCATCCCCAGGAACCCGGCGGTCAGGAAAAAGCCCACGGCGTTGTGGCCATACCACCACTGCACCATCGCATCCTGCACACCCGAGAAGATCTGCACGGATTTGCTGCCCCAGATGCTGACGGGGATGCTCAGGTTGTTGACGATATGCAGCATCGCCACGGTGACGATGAAGGCCAGCAGGAACCAGTTGGCGACATAGATGTGCCGCTCCTGCCGTTTGAACAACGTGCCAAGGAAAACAGCCAGAAACGCGACCCAGACCACGGTCAGCCAGATATCGACGTACCATTCAGGCTCTGCATATTCCTTGGACTGTGTCGCGCCGAGCAGATAGCCGGTCGCCGCCAGAACGATGAACAGGTTGTAGCCCCAGAACACGAACCACCCAAGGTTCCCGCCCCAAAGCCGCGCGCCGCAGGTGCGTTGCACGATATAGAAGGACGACATGATCAGAGCATTGCCGCCAAATGCGAAAATCACCGCAGAGGTGTGCAGCGGGCGCAGGCGGCCGAAGTTGGCATAGGGTTGCAGCACTTCGAAATTGAGCTGCGGAAAGGCGAGCTGGAACGCGATGACGACGCCCACCAGAAAGCCCACGACGCCCCAGAATGTCGTGGCGATGACCCCGGCGCGGACAACATCGTCCATGTAGCCCGTGGGCGTGGCCATGGCCGGCTGTTCCATCTGGCGAAGCACGCGGATGAACATGAAACCGGATACGCCCAGAATGATGATGGCATGGACAATATAGGCGGTATCACGCCCCCAATTGGCCGCCATTGCTGCAAAAAGGGCAGTCACCCCCAATGCCGCGAGCTTGAAATAATTCCCCATGGAATTCCCCTTATCCATCGCGCCACAACACGGCCCGATCCTTTGTCGATGATGGGGTTATGCGGTTGTCCGCCGATGCGGTCGTTGATGTGGATCAACCGGTCGCTTGACATGGATCAATACAAACGCCCGCGCCACGCGGCATAGAGAGAGTGAGGAGCGGTTTGCGCGAACGATCGCCCCCTGACAATGCTTGTGACGGGGAAGGGCCAGAGTAATGGCATACAAGATCATTTCGACCGTTTTGACGGATAGCGACGCATCAACCGAAGGGCTCGACGCCGCGATCACGCTGGCCGCGCGGATGGATACGCATCTGGAAATCTTCGTGGTCACCATCTGCCACAGCGAAACGAACAGCTACTACATGGGCGGCGAGGCGCTGACCATCGAACGCCAGACACGCGACGCCATGGCGGAACGTGAAAAGCTGGACGCTTGGGTCAATCAGCGGATGCAGGGCGAACCCGTCCGCTGGGCGCTGCAATCGGCGACCGTGCAAGGGCCTGCGCTGACGGCCTATCTGGCACGCAAGCTGCGGTTTTGCGATCTGGTGGTGCTGCCGCGCCCCTATCAGGACAATCCCGATGCCGCCGTTCTGGTCGAAGCCTGCCTTTTCGCCGCCGAACGCCCCGTGTTGATGATTCCCAAAGGCTGCAAGGCCCCCGAAGCGGGCGGGCATATCCTGATGGGCTGGAACGACGGGGCCGAAGCGTTGGCTGCCGCGCGTGCCGCCCTGCCCTTGCTGCAACAGGCCGATGTCGCCGATATCTGCATCATCGACCCGCCGATGCATGCCGCTGACCGCTCCGATCCGGGTGGTGCGATGGCGCAATATCTGATGCGCCACGGCACGCGGTCCGAGGTCGCAGTGCTCGCCAAGACCGAACCGCATGTGGGTGACATCCTGCTACGCCGCGCACGCGAGGTCGGCGCACATCTGATCGTCAGCGGCGCCTACGGCCATTCCCGCCTGCGCGAAGCGGTCTTTGGCGGGGCGACCCGCAGCCTGCTGGAACAGGCAGACCGCCCGATCCTGATGTCACGGTAAGGCGGGGTTCACCCTGTCGCCTCTCATGGCTAAGAAGGTCGAGAAAACCCCGACCTACGGAGTTACGAATACACATCCTCGCCGGTTTCGGCTTTCAGCGCGTCGAGGTCGGGCACCTTGATGTCGCGGCGGTCGTCGAAGGCGATGATGCCGTCTTTCTTGAGCGCGGTCATCTGGCGGCTGACGGTCTCGATCGTCAGGCCAAGGTAATTCGCCATCGTCTCGCGCGTGATGGGCAGGATAAACGAGATTTTCTCGGTCGCGCCGGGCTTGAGCTTCACCATCCGGGTGGCGATCATATAGAGCAGCGAGGCGATCTTTTCGCGCGCGGTCTTGCGGCCAAGGACCAGCATCCATTCGCGCGCGGCGTCCAGTTCGTCCAGCGTCATTTCCAAGAGGCGCTGGCCGACATGCGGGGTCTGTTCGATCAGTTTCTCGAATGGCTTGCGCCGGAAACAGCACAGCATCAGGTCGGTTTCGGCAACGATGTCGTTGTCGATGGTATCGCGGTTGGGGCGACCCATGAAATCTGCTGGCAACAGCAGGCCCACCATCTGCACCCGTCCGTCGGGCATGGTGCGCGTCAGGCTGGCGACACCCGACACGATCGATCCGACAAATTCCAGCGGATCGCCTGCAAAGAATACGGTCTGCCCCGCAGCATAGGACCGATAATACTTGATCTGTTCCAAGAGGTCGATTTCATCGGGTTCGCATTTGGAACAGACCGCGTTGTACCGGATCGGGCAATCCGTACATGATTTCATGTTCGGGACGGCGAGCGTCATTTTATAAGTTCCTGGTCGGTCTGGCTGGGGGGATGATGCATGAAAAACGCAGGTTTAGCCATGATCAATTTGAAGATGCGCATATGACCGGTCGCGCTGCCCCAAAGCAGCGCTATCCGCGCGGTACATCCCACCGGCGCAGCATCCAGTACCATTGGTCCGGATGGGCGAGGATTCGCGCCGACAGGCTGTCGTTGAACGCCTGCGTCATCGTCACCGGATCGCTGTGCGCGATAGGCTCTTCGAAGATCACATCGAAACTTTCGCCATCCGCGCGGCGCAAACCGTAAGCAGGCACCATTGGCAAATCATATTTGAGCGCAAGCTCTGCCGCCGCAAGCGAGGTCATCGCCGGATGCCCCAGAAACGGTAGCGGCGTGCCATCGGCATGTTTCTCATCGAGCAGGATCGCCATGAACCCACCGGTACGCAGATGCCGGATCAGAGATTTTGTGCCCGCACGTCCGGTTTCAAGGATCGGCATGCCGCCCGCTTCGATCCCTGCGCGCAGGCGGCGCTGGTAGTGCGGGTTGGGCTGGCGGCGGTAAATCGCGCCGGTTTCCATCCCGCGCGATTTCAACACCGCGCGCACGGCTTCCCATTGCCCGAAATGGCCCGAGACAATAAGCGCGCCCTTGCCCGCATCGCGCGCCGCGACAAGGGCTGCAAGGCCCGGGCCTTCGGGGTGAAACTTGTCCTGACGCGACTGGAATTCGGCACAATGGTAAATCTCGAACAGGGTCTGTCCCATCGCATGGCCCATCGCCTGCCCAAGCTGCGCGCGCGCCTTGCGGTCCATGGTTGGAAACACCCGCAGCACCTGACGGTCGAACCGCCAGCGGGCGGGCGGAAACCAGCGCATCACAAAACCGATGGCCGCACCCAGCGCATGAGAGCGTTTGTCGAACCGGCGCGCACGCGACCACGTCAGAACGGACAGCAACGGCACATAGCGGAACTGGTTCCACGCGTATCGGAAAGGGCGATGCATCATGGCTGTCGTTTGACCGCTTGGGCCGGTCTTGCCAAGTGGCAAACCGCAACGGGCGCGGCAACTGGCCGACACCGTGGCAGCGCTGCGTCAGCAGATGGTGCAGCCTTGTGCTGCCGTGGGGGTAACAGGCGTGTAGCCTTCGCCCAGAACCCGTAGCATCCCGCCCGCGATATCGATGACCGGCACGTCACTGATTGCGGCGATCTGCCGCGCCGCACGCGAGGTGCGGTTACCGGACCGACAGATCAGCGCGATGCTTTGCCCGTCCTGCAACAGCGGGCCGACTGTGGCAAGGAAACTGTCCGCATCACGGTAACTGACCAGCAGCGCGCCTGCGATGACGCCGGTTTGCTGCCATTCCTCGGGTTCGCGGATATCGACCAGCAGGACATTCGGATCGCTGGCCAGAACCTGCCCCGACGGTGCCGCGGTGAACAGGTTGTCCTGTGCCGCCGCCGGACCCTGCGCCAGCGCTGCGGCAAGGACCGAGAGAAACCATAATAGTACGCAAACTGTATTGGCGCGATCCGAATCGAGAAAAAAATCTGAAGCGCATCAGTGCCTTAAAGGTTCGTTCAGCGAGGAGGAAAGCGTAAGCCTACGCACAACAGCATAAGCGTGCGCAAAGTTGTCTCTGGGCCGCGATCTATGTGATAACCTGCTGAAAGACTGAAAAAAACCGCGCAGCAGCCGGGTTCGTTCTGGTAAATGATTTAAACGAGCGAAACTGAGGCTCGGTGCTCAACATCCGCTCTAAGCCCGACGTCCCTGATGCTGCATCGGCCTCAGTTGTCTGTTATCACCAAGGCAAAACGAGGGTGCGTCGAACAAGTTGCGTAGCCTAAATAGAGTTTGATCGGATTAAGAGGGGCGAGACAAGTGCTACACCAAGACACCCTTACCGCTTTCATGAATACTTTTATGGGATATGGTGATTTCGACGCTGAGACTTGGTTCATAGGAATGGAGGAAGCAGGCGGCAACACCCTCCAAGATGTCCAGATCCGAATTGGCACATGGGAGGAACGTGGTCGACGTACTCTTGAAGACTGCGCCGAATATCATCAAGCGATTGGTGTCGCTCATTTGTTCACCTCTCCGGTGCGGGCCGCGCAGCCCACATGGGATTGGCTTATGCGAGCACAACTCAAATCCGAGGGCAAGGCGCATGACAAGACCGCGTCAAAAGCAATGCAGGTTCAGCGTTGGTTGCGCAGCGGTTCCAGAACCTGCGCAATTGAACTGTTGCCGCTTCCGTCACCTGATGCGACCATCTGGCATTATGATCGGTTCTCGAACGATCCCATCTTGCGGAATAGATCCACTTATAGTGAATCGATGCTACCAACGCGGATCACAGCTATCAAGAATGCTATTAACAAACACAAGCCGCGTAATATAGTTTTTTATAGCAAAAAATATCTAGCGCACTGGCAAAATATTTCAGGTGTGAGTTTTGTTGAAGTCGACGGCCTTCATATTGCTCAGGTAGGCGACACGTCCTTTATATGCACCATTCATCCAACAATGAGGATAAAAGGTGAGGGCAGAAAGCTCGCTTACTGGGAAAACGTTGGTGCGCAGTTGGCGAACAAATAATTTTAAGTTTGTTTCCGTAGATGGCTTTCAAACCTACGTTTTCCTGAACGGTACGCCAAACCGGACTTTTGCGCATCCGCAGCGAGTTGCAGAAAAGTCCGCACAGCAGACGTCCAATTTTCAGAGGGCTCGAAGATTTCTTCAGCGTCTTTGTTTGACATGACCTCAGGGCGCAAAATGCTTGCACACAAGTGTGCTCTATTTCACACGAAGCGTTCGTTCTGGAGCCCCTTGAAGTCGCGGTATATATACCTCGCTCCGACCTTTTCCACGCCACTTAACCACATCATATGTCATAATTCTTCCACAATGTGCTGACAGAGCAGCTATAAACAAAAAAGGAGTTACAATGCTGAAGAGATCATTTCTGACGCTCTGGATTATGATTTCTGTGATCAAACCTGGACTCACACAAGCTGATGAACCGTTTATGCCCTATATGAATCCTGAGGGCCCAGCCCCTCGAGAAATTCAATGCCGTATCGCGGACAATGGTACCATCTACCACAATGGTGCATGCTACTTTCAAGCAGATGTCGATGGTTCCTTCACGGTTGTAACCGGGAACGCCAAATACGCGGCAGCGGTATGGATGATAGGTGACGGCCACGCAGAGGGCATGTGGACTGAAGAGGCTTATGCAAGCCATATGCATGGCCAACCTCATAATTTAAGTCGTTCTACCCAAGACTCGGCCTGCTGGGAAAACGACGAGCTTTCGATTTGCGCTTGGTGAGTTGCAGTCTTTCCAGGACGTGGCTACCGGAGACCGATTGTGTGTCTAGAACTGGTTGATCAGAGCGTCACGAGATGAACGCCTGAAACGGTTTGTCTGGGCGGAACATGGTCTCGTAACCAACATAAGTGAAAGGCGTCGCCACGACGTTCACGTTGGCCTTTGCTGCCCAGAAGTTGACGTAGTGCTCGCGGGTCAAGATCGTCGAGCCTGAGTCTCGCGCACCTGCGATAGATGCGATCGTCATCTTGATAAGTGTGCCCCACCTCATGGCAGACGCGACCGCGAGGCGGCGGTAAAAATCCTCGACCATGAGGTCCTCGTCGACGTCCAAGCCGTTTTTGAGCGCGAAGCTCCCGACGATTTCGTGGATTACCTCCATATCCACAGACAGGTCGATCCCTTCGAAATGGACATGGGTTCCCTTGGTTTGGGTCTGGTCGAGAGACCGCACATGACCCGCGAGTTCAGGAACGCCGGACATGATCAACATTAAGGGCCATCCCCGTGTTTTGATAAGGCCCTTAAAGTTGTCGAGGATCATCTCGCGGTCATTCTCGGACTTCCCGGCGAAAATATGCTGGGCCTCATCGAAATGAATCCCGATGATGCCCTGTGCTTGAGCCTGATGGGCGACCCGCGCCCAGATTTCGGTTTGGGTCAGGCGCGCATTATCAGAAATGTGGTAATCCATCGCCTTCAAGGTTCTCCGTCCCAGATCTTTCCACCCCCCTACCCGGCTCAAGTCGCACTGGACGATGCGCGCTGCGGCACCGTTGGACAGCAGGACCTGTTCTGCGTGGAGCAGCTTCAGGACCTCGTTTGTTTCGCGGGTCTTGCCGGACTCGCTCAGACCAGTGACCAGAAGCACTTCCCCTTCGAACCACTGTCCGCTCTTCAGGTTTCCCATGTGGCGGCTGAAAACTTCGCTGAACGCAGTCCGAAGCTTTTCGCCGCGAGCAAGTGGGAAATATCGGCCGATATTCTGGGCCGCCGTATCGGCGATCTCTTCATTATAAATGGATTTCATAGTTTGCTATCCTTGATGGGTGAGAAGGTCTTTCCAGGAGGCCGAGGTTTTTGGTCGGTCGTCGGCAATGTCGCGGCAGCGTCGACGGAACGCTTCTGAACCTTGAACACCGCAGTGCCGCCACTGCGGTCCGTGACGTGAGCTGGCCGCGCGGTCGGACCGGTCACACCCGCCGGGCGCACTGAAACCTCTGCGAGCCGCTCTGCTCGCTTCATGAGATCGTTCATGTTCCGGTAGTTGGACGGGTCGCGCGTATCGGGCAAATACCCGGATTCCCGGGCCCGACGCGCCCGTACTTCTTTCAGGTGGGCGTCATGAAGTTCCTGCGCCTTTGGGTCGCGCCGAGACGCCTCCTCCATCAAGCTGATTGCCTCTTCCAAGGTCAGGTCGGAGAAGGCCGTCATAGACAGGTGAACCTCGATTACATCGTCGTGTCCCCGCGCCGTCACGTAGGCTTTCCGTAGATCATCCGGATCCAGGTGGATGTCTACATTGCATGAAGCACCGCCGGCGAACATCTGAAGCGCAGTCGAGTTAAAGGGTATATTGAAGGCCTTTACGCCTTCCGATGTCGTACTTGCGTTCGCTTTGACACCAAGATGCAGGCAACGGTCCCGTTGCGAGGGCGGCTCGATCGCACGGTAGGTTGTCACGACCTCCTGCAGCTTTTCCCAAGGCGTTGCCTTCGACATGCCGGTCCCCCGGTGGGGTTTATGCGAGTATTCGTCAACGAGGTATCTGGTGATGGTTCCATAAATCTGGTCGTGAGTGAGCTCAGCAGAGCCCTTTGGATCATAATCCTTCAGCTCCCCCGGGGCGCTTCCTGTGTAGCCAGGCAGGAAATTCAGAACGTCCCACTGCATGGTCCCAAACAGAGTCTCAATGTGCGGCTTGTCTGCCGCGTGATAGGCGCGCCCCGGTATGACGGTCATCCCCAAACCGAGTTGTGAGGCGTATGTCGGTCCGTTCTTGGTAGCCCCGCCGTTATCGGCCTCAAACTTTCTGATCCGGACGGGAGGCGCCGGGTCCTTCTTGCATTCGTAGCGCACCTTCTCATAAACCTTATCGCGCGTGGCCATCCGCAGGAGGGCAGCCGTGTGATCGCCATCGGCGGATGCAGCAATAATCCAGGCAAGCGGAAGTCGCGTCGCGACATCAATCATGACGTGGAGCCACAAGCGACGGATTTCTTGCTGCTCCAGTTCCTTGGGCACGGACTTGGGGTCAATGCGTTTCGCCCGGATTACGCCGTTGGTGTCCACGAAAATCGACAGGTAGACCTGATCGACCATTCCGTCCTCACCATAATCGATCGCACGGAGGTCGGTGGATCCAGCGCCCTTGCGGTTTCGGGCATGGATCCACCCATTGCGCCCGCCCTCCTTGACGAAGTCCGACAGCACCTTGATCCGTGTCCGGATAGTGGTGATCGATGGAAACTTGAAACCGGCTGCGATTTCGTGCGGCGGGACATGGAACTCAGCTTCGGCCAGTCTGAGGAACGGCGCCAACTTTGGTTTTCGTCTATCGTGCCAGACAGTTATTACATGGTCGGTATAGATCTCCTCGAAAGCGCTCATCCGAAGCGACCGGTTTCCTTTCATATGATCACGGTCCATCAGAACGATGGGGTTGTCACCGAATTCATGAAAGGTGGCCTGATAATTGGCGAGGGTCTTCCCCTGGGGTACATTGAAGGTGAGTTTAACCCGTCCTCCTCGCGAGGGGCCAGAGAAGTCTCCTCCCTTGTGAATTTCCGCGGCCCTCCTCAGCAGAGTGCTCCGATACGCGCCACCTGTGTTGATTTTCCGATGGGTGATCTTCATGCCTTCCGCCTCCATAGCATCCATCGCGAGTACGATGGAGAGACGGAAGCGAATGGTATTTCGCTGTTCCTCGGACAACTGCTCAAGCAGCTCCCGGCCGCCAGTATAGCGAAGTAGCATGGCCCGCTTTTCCGCGTCCTTGGGCTTGATCACCTCACAGCTTCGCTCCTTGATCGCCCGATCGACGCGTTCAAACGTAAGCGACAGGCAATCACCGGTTTCGACCCCCTCTACGGCATAGCCGCGTTCCTCCCGCGCCGTGACCAGCCAGTCGCACCCGTCGAGGACGAGGCGCGATCCAGTCGGAACACTGTAGAGGGGGGCGGTATTCATTCTGGGAGCGTCACTCGTGAATGCATCCAGATGACCGAGTACCAGTCGACAGCGATGCCGCCGCGACCCATCATGCGCAGGGCAGCACCAAACGCCCTTGGAGACGGAAGGTTCGTGTGCTGGATCAGGTCTTTGAGAAACCAATAATTTTTTGTAAACGCTGCCTTCTCTATCGCTTCGTCAGCCTCGATGTCGGTGGTCTGACAGGCCTCGTAGACACGAAAGAGGTTGTCACGATACTGACGCGTGTACTGGTCTCCGTTCACGACCACAGCCTCGTCGGCGAAATCTTCCGGGATCGCGTCGAAAATGGCATCGATCTCATCCTGGGTTTTGCGCTTTTTCAGGCTTGACCCGTTCCGAACGAAGACCGCGCGGCGGAGCCCATCCTCGAAGGTGATACGCAAGTCGAAATGATGCGCACGCAGTTTCGTCCGGGTACCGCAACGATACATAACCGGGGGAAGCTGGACCTCAATGCCGTAGACGGTGGGGTCCAGAAGCACGTCGAGTGTGGTGGCGTATTCGGCGAGGCTCTCGAAGTGGTATACCTCAGGGATGCAGCTCGTAGCCCGTAGTGCGAAAGTGGTGGAAACGCGGCGGGCGATCTGACTGCGGGTCAAGGGATTCCGGTGGCCGGAATAGGGCCGGACTCCGAAAATCTCCGGAATCTTCAGCGCAGGCTGCTTGCCCGTCGGACTGCGCCCGAATTCTTCTTCAATGAAAATCGACATAACTTTCTCCTGTCCGGAAAGCTGTGCTTTCCAGAGTGTTTGTGTTTCGTTCAGGAGCCTTATGATCGCTCTTGCCTGGACCATTGATGGTCTCTACTCTGACAAGTGTATCGGGCCGATCAGGCTCCCACTTTATCGGGCGCGCCTATGGCGCGCCCTTTTTTCAGGTCTGTCTGTTTCGCGTGGCATCCCTTCTGTCGCCGATCTTCAAATTATTCGTCACCGCGTCACTCATGACCAGCAACTCGACGGAACTATCCGCTCGAACGAAAAAGAGTCAACATATTGTTTTTGTTGAAAAAATATCATTTTTGTTTTTTCGCATCCTCCTCGAATTGGGAACAACACAGACTTTTCGTAAACACCACCGATCCAACAAATCTATGCCGGAAACCGGCTTCGGGGAACGGCTGCACGGCTGATAGTCGTGGACAACCTGTATCGTTAAGTCATCAAGCGTTCATCAGGTGGCCTTGAATGAATGAAAGGCTTATGTGGATTCCACGGATCAACCTTGTAAACGGGTGTATGGACGCAGGATCGACGTGCCGGTGGCATCGGAAGTTTCCTGAAGCTGATGTTCCTGCCGTCCAGCGCGTGCAAACGAAGATTTCATGGTGACGCAGGACAAACATCCGGATGATGCCCATAACGTTAACGTCCATGACACTGGGAAGGAATCAAGTCATTCGTGGTGAATGATACAATTTGCAGGGCCTGGATTTTCGGTGAAGGATTCTAAAATGCGAAAACCTCACGGATAAATCTTCGGCACCTTCATCACGAGATGCATCGAACCATGTGCGAGACGCACGACTACCTTGACTGCTATGCCTTCAATAGCCGCAACCAACCCAAGGCGGACCCATGTCTGGCAACTTGCCGCGCCCGATGTCTCCTACACATCGGGCGGAGTGCAGACCCTCGAGGCATCGCATCAGGTTGCTGCGATAAGCACAAAGTGGACATTATTAAGTGCTGATGGTTGCACGAACTTTAACGTTCAAAATATCGTCGCCAAACCGAAGAAATAAAGCCAATAACACTGCGCCCTTCAGATGAAGTTTCATGCTCATCTACTCCACGAGCGCTTACGTATTTTCCTAACGGTTCCTTCGGTAAAGCGTTCTCACCCCGCTCAGCGACTGTTCCATCTGAATGACGCGACACTACTCGCCATGACATAGCAAGTGTCCCACCGTCAGTAAGCGTTCCGTCTATAGACATTCTCATAAACTCAGCAGCAACGGTTTGATTGCGCAATGAATAGACTTCCATTGCGCATTCAGCGTAACGCTTCGCTACAGGCTTCAAAATCAACAAATGATCCAAGCCAAGCATTCCCTCCCACTCCACTTGTTGTGCTTGCACATTTAATTCATTTGCACGCGCACGCAAAACTTTAAGGACATTATCGAAGTCCTCAATAAACCCAGTGATATCAGAGGCGCACACTGCTTCCTCATGGGTTATGTTGGGTTTAATAATTTCGGGAGTTGGATTATAGAAAACCGACTTTTTATACCCATGATCAGACGCCTGAAGTATTTGAAAGTAAAACTCAAAAATCGGCTTCCTGAGGTCATCTTTCCATGCCAAATATGCGACGTGTTGATCTTGCTTCTCCAGGTTACGCTTTAGCATTGCCCTTAGATTGTTCATGAGCGTGCTTAAATAGTCTTGCCGAGACTCTTGAAGTTCCCGAAGGTGTCGAATGGCTTCGATCTTTGTCGCAGCCTGCAAAGCTTCACTCTGAATAATATTAGCTCTTTTTGTTTCTTCAATATCTTTTCGCTGAGCAGATAGTTCCCGCTGTTGGGTTACTGCTGAAAGCACAAGCCAGATTACAGCAATGGCAGATACTACCCCTGCAACAAGATCTCCAAATTCGTTAAGCTTCAGGTTTTCTGTTTCAAAAATGTCAAAATATACTACAGCGATAATTGAAAAAAAAACGAGTGCGGATAGAAAAATTGCAAGGCGTATCATGAAATTCTCACGCATTCTTAATGATGTCAGTTGTAGCGACGACTACTGGGAGTAGACGAGCTTGACTGCATGTAATGAAAATCCAATGCGTGTAAAGCAAATCATCGCTTGGCGCTGAGATCTGAGTTGGTCAGCAATTTTTGACTGCACCGCGAACGGCTGTTTCGAAGACACCGCACCGTAGCGGCCGGATCATAGCTGACAGACAGCAGATGGCCGGTTGCGACTTGAAGGGTGAGTACTGTTCGAAGTTGCAAACAGGCCCGCACCGTCGACTGCTTATCCGAGCAGCGGATTGGGGTCCCTTGCTTGACTGTTGTCGAAATAAAATGCAATTGCCCCGGTGCGAAAAATTCGCTCGAAATCAGGTAACCCCTGAAATCCATACAGGAATTCCGCAATTACGCCCTTGCGAAAAACAGAAAATAAAACTGTTTGTTTTCAGATGTTTAGGGATTTACACGCATACCATCGATAGCTACATTTTGAGCAACAATCCGAACAATACTGCAACGACACGCCGTAACCATACATGCACAACAATCCACGCGTGATCCCTTTCCCAGACACTGCGATCGCTGCAGCCGTCATAGCGATTCCAGAACACCGAAGACGCCAGCTTTCGCCGCGGTGCTGATAAGGTGATCTGCATCCTCATCCCAGTAGGCCAACAGATCATGGGATCAGTGGCTTGAACCATGATTTCCAAACAAGAGGCAGAAGGAGCACGACATGAGGGATCGGGAAAACTCTATCGACGCTGAAGCGATGGATATCATGAAACGCTATCCTGACATCTTCAGGACAGTCAGTGCGCCCATGCGCGACGGTTTCTTGTGCGGCCCGGGCTGGTATCCACTCCTTGATCGGCTGTTCAGCGATATCGACACCATCCGTCGCGGAGACGCCCTGACTGGCATCAGAGTTTCACAGGTCAAGCAGAAGCTCGGTGAGCTTCGGGTGTATGTGCAGGGCGGAAATGACCTGGTCACCGATCGGATCCGGCAGGCAGAAGCAGAGGCTGCTGCGTCATGCGAAGGCTGCGGTGGGCCATCACCCGGGATCCGGAGTATTGGCGGGTACGTCACAAACGCCTGTGATCTCTGCCTCGACAAGAGAAAGAGGGATTTGTTGGCACGGTAGTATGCGATTTGGTGATCACTATCCAATACGCGGGGAGTGATCGTCCAGCCGCTATCGTCGAAACCGACATTTCCTTCAAAGATTGTCGCGATAGGGTATGCACCGACCTTTTTAGCTTGGCGGCGTCCCATATATGCCGCGGTGCAGCTTCCCTGAATTGGTCACTCGTGGATCGCCCAGCATTTTTTGCTACCGACTTTCAATGAGGCGGGACCTTTCTGCCGTTTGCTGCATCTACGAAAAAACCGTTCGCTATCGCAGTATCATATACACCGAGGGTGGAATAACGACTGTTACCTTGCGGCTTTGCTTTTGCAGCATCCCACGAAAGCTATACTGTGGTGCTACAAAAAACCTTCCAATGTGGTCTACAAGTCACCGGCCCATCCAGCCACCGTCCACGGTCAGGATCGTTCCTGAGACATAGTCTGAAGCTGCGCTTGCCAAGAAGATAATTGGCCCCCCGAAATCATCGGGCTGCCCCCATCTTCCAGCGGGAATGCGATCGAGGATTGCCGAGGCGCGGTTTGGATCGTTTCGCAAGGTTTCGGTGTTGTCGGTCGCGATATAGCCGGGTGCGATGGCGTTGACCTGAATCCCCTTTGCAGCCCATTCATTCGCGAAGGCCATAGTCAGTTGGCCGATTCCGCCTTTGGACGCCGCATAGCCCGGAACATTCACGCCTCCCTGAAACGTCAGCAGCGAAGCGGTAAAGATGATCTTACCCTTTTGCTGCCGCGCGATCATCCCGCGTCCGACGCGTTGCGTCAGGAGGAACTGTGCGGACAGATTGGTCTCGATCACCTCGTCCCACCAGTCTTCAGGGTGGTCGGCGGCGGGCGTGCGTTTAATCGTACCGGCGTTGTTGACCAAGATGTCGATGGGGGCCTTTTCCATCTCTGCCGCGAAGATCTTGAGTGCCGGGCGGTCGGAAAAATCGACTGCGTGGCCTTTGAAGGTCCGCCCCAAGGCATGGATTTGTGCGCCGATATCGCCGCCGTCAGGCGTCATCTGGGCAGAAACGCCAATGATGTCGGCTCCGGCCTCTGCCAGAGCAAGCGCCATCCCCGCGCCGATCCCGCGTCGGGCACCAGTCACAAGGGCAGTCTTGCCAGAAAGATCAAAGCGGTTCATGTGTTGCCTCCAATTTCGATGAGTGATTTCATCGCGCTTTGGTTGCCGTCAAGCGCATCAAAGGCCGCTTGCACCTCGGACAGGGGATGACGGTCGGTGATCAGTTTCACGACGGGCAGACCTTCGGCGATCATGCTGATGGCTCGGTCATAATCCTCGGGTTCGTAGACGCGTGCGCCCAGCATCTCGATCTCGCGCCAGAAAAAGCGAAACAGGTCCACCTGCTGCTTTTGCGCATGGATGGCGACCATCACAATGCGCCCGCGCGCCCGTACGACTTCCGTCATCAGATCAACGCCGGGCTGGGTTCCTGACACCTCAAACACCACATCCGCCCCTGCACCGCCGGTGCGCGCCATCACGGCCTCGGTCACGTTCTGCGTCTTGGGATTGACGACCTCGAACCCCATCGCCGTGGCCATCGCAAGGCGGTTTTCGTTTATTTCGGACAGGATCACATGCGCCCCTTGCGCATGTGCAACCATCGCAATCAGCATCCCGATGGGTCCGCCGCCGATCACCAGCGCGGTTTCCCCTGCCTGAAGTCTTGCGCGACGCACGTCGTGGACTGCAACGGCCAAAGGTTCGACCAAGGCGGCACTGTCCAGCCCCACATCCTGCGGCAGCTGGTGAAGTGTGAACGCCGGCACGATCCAGCGGCCCTGCATCGCACCGTCGGTATCGAGGCCTAGGAATTTCAGGTTGTAGCAGATGTGCGACAATCCGGCTGCGCAAGCCGGGCATGCCCCGCAAGGATGCAGCGGACGTACCACGACACGGTCTCCTGCGGCAAAGTTGGCTACATCGGGGCCAACGTTGCTGACAAGCCCGGACATCTCGTGTCCAATGATCCGGTTCAGCCCGACGCGGGCGTCCATATTGCCGTGGAAAACATGAAGATCAGTCCCGCAGATCCCAACGTAGGCGACATCGACGGCGACCTCTCCGGGACCGGGTTCGCGGACGGGGACCGCTTCGACAGCAAACGCTTTGCCGCCGCGATAGAATGCAGCAAGATGAGTCATGATTTCAGCCTTTCAGGAATGGACGGCAAAGGGGGCAAGACGCGCCCAGTCGAATTCAACCCCGGTGCCGGGGATATCGGGTGCAACGCAGTGCGAGCCTTCAAGGACCAGGGGGCGCGTCGTATATTGATCGATCGGAAAGGAATGCACCTCGACCCAACCGGCACAGGGTTGTGCGCCGACAAGGCTGACATGCAGTTCCTGCATTCCGTGCGAACAGACGGGGATGTTTCTGGCGGCACAAAGCTCTGCCACTCGCAACCAGCCCGTGATGCCGCCGCAGTTAGACGCATCGGGTTGCAGATATGAACAGGATGACTGTGCCAGCGCATATTCGAATTCGTGGATTGTATGCAGGTTCTCACCCATGGCGAGCGGCATCCCAGTGGCTTCGTGGATACGGGCGTAGCCGTCATAGTCGTCGGGGATCGTCGGCTCTTCGAACCACAAAAGGTCCAGTGGTTTAAACCCCTTGGCCGCGACGATTGCCTGATCCACGGACCAACTGTAGTTCGCATCCACCATAAAATCCCTGTCGGGGCCCAGCAGCGCGCGCACAGCCTCGGCACGGCGGAAATCGTCGTCCATGTTGGGCTGGCCGACCTTGATCTTCACCGCGGTATAACCCTCGTCGATGAACCCCTGCACGTTGGCAAGCAGGCGTTCGAGCGAAAGATTGAGATCAATCGCCCCACGATAGGCCCGGCTGCGATTAGACTCCCCGCCCGCCATACGCCATAGCGGTTGTTCCTCGCGGCGACCCCGCAAGTCCCAAAGCGCGATATCGATGGCTGAAATGGCGAAGGACGCGACGCCGCCGCGCGCGACATAGTGGACGTGCCACTGCATCTTTTCGTTCAGGGCTTCGACTTGCGTTGCATCCTTGGCCAGCAGGATGGTGCGCAGATCGTGTTGGATCATGGCGACAATCGCCCTACCCCCGACACCGCCCGTATAGGTATATCCGGTGCCGGAAAGGCCATCATCGGTCGTGATCGTCACCGTCACGAGTTCGAAATGCGTATGATCTCCGTGCTTGGCATCCGACATCACCTCTGGAAGAGGGACGCGGAACAGCCGGACCTGCAGGTCAGTGATACGGGACATTGATTATCGCCTCATGTTCGCCGGCCTCGCGAGCCGGGCTTGGAGAAGGATGACGATGAGCAGGAACAGACCGCGGATAACCGACTGCCAGTGCGCCGACAGGCTGATCGTGCCCTGCCCGTTTTCGAAGTTCAAAAGATTGAAGACCAGCCCGAACAGCAGCGCGCCCGCGACGGTCGCCGTCACAGACCCCATGCCACCCGTCAAAAGCGTGCCACCGACCACCACTGCGGCAATGGCTGCAAGTTCCCAGCCTGCGCCTTCGAGCGGCTGACCTGCGCCATAGCCGGATGCCAGAAACACGCCCGCCATTCCGGCACAGGCACCAGAGAACACATAGACAAAGATCTCGGCGCGGCGGGTTTTCAAACCCATCAGATGTGCGGCCTCGGCATTGCCACCGATCGCAAGGATCGTGCGGCCCAACGATGTGCGGTCCACAATGACCCAAGCCAGAACCACGACAAGAAAGGCGACCACGATTGTCCAAGGCAAGATATTGGCGATCTTGTTCATACCCAGACTTGTGAAATTGCTGGACCAGTCGACAGGCACCGTGCGGTTGTTCGCCAGCCACAGCGCCGCGCCCTTCGCCGCAAGCATGGTCGCAAGCGTCGCCATGAAAGGCGGCAGCCGCAATCCCGCAATCATGATCGCGTTGATCGAGCCGGCCAGCATGCCAGCAAGAACGCCGCCCGGCAGCGCGATGATCAACCCCAACGGGGACAGGATGGCAGCAACGACGCTGGAAAACGCTGCTACCGATCCCACGGACAGGTCAATACCACCGGTCATAATGACAAGACACATCCCGACCGAAATCAGTACGAACATAGAATTGTAGCCAAGAAACGACGACAGGTTATAGGCGGTCGGGAAATTGTCGTACCGCAGCACGCCGAACATCAACAACGCCAAAAGTGCGACCCAGACCGCGACATGCACGTTTTGAGGGAGAAGGGCTTTCATCAGTGCCTCCGGCCGTGTTGTAACCAGACTGCCACTGCGATGATCGCAGCCGTCACGATAAGAGTCTTTTCGTCGGACACGCCGTTTGCGATCAGGGTGTAGCCCATCAGTTGAATGAAAGTTGCACCCAGCAAGGCACCCAGGATCGGTGCGCGCCCGCCTGAAAGAGCGGCACCCCCCACGACAGCGGCGGCAATTGCATCAAGCTCCATCAATTGTCCGATACGTGCGGCATCGGATGCAGAATTGATCGCGACCACAATTAGACCGGCCAGACCTGCAAGGGTCGAAGCAATGACGTAGGTTACTATCTTGACCGGAACGACGGGCACACCGGCAAGCACCGCTGCGCGCTCGTTCCCGCCCACGGCCAGCAGATAGCGCCCGTAGATGGTGCGCCGGACCACCCAGGCCAGACACAGCGCCAGGGCAAGTGCGATCCAGCCCTGTGCGGGAAGGCCCAGAATGCGCCCGGTGCCAAGCCAGCTAAACGACGGGTTGTTGAAGGTCTGCAGATTTCCGTTCGTCATCAGCTGCGCGATCCCGCGACCCGAGATGAACAGGATCAGGGTCGCTATGATCGGCTGCACACCCCAAAGGCTTATTAAGACCCCGTTGAACAGCCCGCACATCGCGGCCAGCAGCATCGGCACGACGATGGCGGCGGCAAGGCCGATACCGGGATTGGCTAAGGCCCAATCGGACAGGAAAATCAGCGGCGCCAGCGCGCCTGCGATCGCCATGACCGAACCGACCGACAAGTCGATGCCGCCCGAGGCGATCACAAGCGTCATGCCCAGCGCCACAATCGCAATTGTCGCGACCTGGCTGACGTTGACCGCCAGCGACCGCATGTTAAGAAAGTTGTCGGTTATGACGATGTTGATGCAGATCAGCACCGCAAGCGCTACGATCAAGCCGACCAACCGCCGATCAAGATGACGGATCATACTTCACCTCCGACCGCCATGGCATGGATCAGTTGGTCTTCCGTCACGCCGGGGTTTTTCAACCGCGATACACTGCGCCCTTCGTGCATGACGATGATGTCATGCGCGCCTTCGATCAGTTCCTCGAATTCGGAGGAAATCAGCAGCACAGCACAGCCTT
This sequence comes from Yoonia sp. 72, assembly GCF_034652275.1. Classification (NCBI taxonomy): domain Bacteria; kingdom Pseudomonadati; phylum Pseudomonadota; class Alphaproteobacteria; order Rhodobacterales; family Paracoccaceae; genus Yoonia; species Yoonia sp. 72. The sequence continues at coordinate 1,298,435 of NZ_JAXIWG010000001.1, forward strand.
GTTCGACCTTTTGCCGGATGATGGCTTGAATCTCGAGTTTGGCCCCAACATCGACACCACGTGTCGGCTCGTCCAGGATCAGTAGGCGCGGGTCGGTTGCGAGCCAGCGGCCAAGCAATACCTTTTGCTGGTTGCCGCCGGAAAGTTCACGGATCGGCTGTTCCATATCCGCAACCTTGATGCCGAGAGCCTTGATGAACCCTTCGACGATACTGCGCTCTCGGGCCTCGTTGATGATGCCCATGCGCGTCAGCTTGGGCAACAGGGCGAGGGTCAGATTCTCGCGCACCGACAGATCGGGAATGATGCCTTCAGTTTTTCGGTCCTCGGTCAGAAAGGCCATCCCTGCTGCGATGGCCCCGCGGGGCGACGATATCGCGGCAAGGGCGCCGTCCACGATGATTTCACCAGCGCTAAGTTGGTCCATGCCGAAAATGGCGCGAGCAGCTTCGGTGCGGCCCGATCCCAGCAAGCCGGCCAGACCCACGATCTCGCCCGAGCGGATCGTCAGGTCAAGCTTGCGCAGCCGTCTGTTGGTGGCGATGCCCTTGGCCTCGACGATTTTCGGGCCATCCGATGGCGCATTACTGCCAGCCAGTTCGGTCATGCCCGCATTGCGGATGTCTTCGGCGCTGCGCCCCAGCATTCCGGCTATCAGATCGAGTTTCGTCAGGTCGTTCATCTGCGCGGTGCTGACAGTGCGCCCGTCGCGCAGGATCGTCATTGAATCGCAGATATCAAACAACTCGTCGAGGAAATGGCTGACGTAAATGACAGATGTGCCCTGCGCCTTGAGTTGCCGGATCACGCCGAACAGGCCCTTCACCTCGCGTTCGTCGAGTGACGATGTCGGCTCATCCATGATGAGCAGTTTCGCATCCATCGACGCGGCACGCCCGATTGCGACAAGCTGCTGGATCGCGGTGGGGTAACTACCCAGCGCACGATGCGGATCGATATCAATTCCGAACCGCGACAGGACGCCTTTCGCTCGCCGCTCTGCTTCGCGCCAGTCGATCATGCCGAACCGCGTGCGTGGCTCATAGCCGAGAATAATATTCTCTATGACGGTGCGCTGCGGCACCAGCGTCAGTTCCTGATAAATGGTTGCGATGCCCGCTTCCTGCGCGTCGCGGGGCGAACGCAGATCGACCTCGCGCCCTTGCCAGCGCACGGTGCCGCCGTCCCGCCTGTAAACGCCGGTCAGGATCTTGATCAGCGTGGATTTTCCAGCACCATTCTGACCGACCAGGGCGTGAACCTCGCCCGGCGCGATGGACAGGTTGCCCTCGGCCAATGCGACCACGCCGCCGAAGGATTTGGTGATCTCGGTCATCTGCAAAAGAGGTTCAGTCATTGGGCCGCCTTGCCGTGAAAAATACCGGGTGCAGAGGGCCGCCGTGACGGCCCCCGGCTTTCTCTTGGAGGAACAAGTTGATCAGTAAGCTTCGTCGATGTGATCGGCTGCGTTTTCAGCATTAAAGATGCGGTCTTCGACCTTGACCCAAGGTTCGATTGTCTCACCCGCAGCGAACTGGGTCATGACTTCACATGCCAGCGGGCCAAAGAATGGTGAGCTTTCCACTGTAACGCCCATCTTGCCATCAATGATGGCCTGCAAAGCGTCGCGTGTTCCGTCGATCGACACAACAAGCACATCCGCACCCGGCACTCGGCCCGCAGCCTCAAGGGCTTGAATGGCTCCGATCGCCATTTCATCGTTGTGCGCATAGACGACGTTCACGTCGGGATGGGCCTGCAGCAGGGTTTCCATCACGCGCCGCCCTTCGTTGCGGGCAAAGTCGCCCGAACGGCTTGCGACAATCGTGAAGCGGTCATCGCCTGCAATGGCTTCGTCAAAACCTTGCTTGCGGTCGTTGGCAGGCGAGGACCCTGTCGTGCCTTCGAGCTGGATGATGATGCCTTGCTCGCCTTCGAAGTTTTCCATCAGCCACTCGGCTGCACGGCCACCCTGCTCGATGAAGTCCGAACCAAGGAACGACACGTAATCGCGCCCAGCCTGCGCGACGTTAGGATCAACCGAGCGGTCGACCAGGAACGTCGGGATGCCAGCTGCCTTGGCACGCATCACGGCTGGGATCAGCGGGCTTTCTTCGCGTGGTGGCAGGAACAGGACGTCAATGCCTTGCGCGATCATGCTGTCCACGTCCGACACCTGCTTTGCAGCAGACCCATCGGCATCCGTGATGATCAGATCCCAGCCGCAGGTGGCGGCGGTATCACGGAAGCTTTGTGTCTGCGCAATGCGCCAAGGATTGTTGCTCTCCGTTTGTGCGAAACCCACGCTGTAACGCTCTTTCTGCTCGAGCGGAGGCAGGTCTTGGGCCATGCCCAATCCGGCCGACAATACGAGCGACACAGTCGCTGCGCCGATTAAAATCCGTCTTTTCATTTCATCCTCCCTTGGTGTGCGGCCAGTCGCGGCCCGCACTTTTTCAGGCCCATTCAGGCCCAGTTCAGGTACATCGTCTTTTTCTTGAGGTACCCGTCGAACCCGTGCTTCCCATCCTCGCCGCCAAGGCCCGAACGGCCCCAGCCGGAATGGAAGCCCTGCACCTGTTCGCCATTGGCGCGGTTGCAGTAAATCTCACCACAATTCAGTCGCGCAGCGACCGCCATCAGACGGCGCTGGTCGCGCGTCCAGATATAGGCGGACAGACCGAAATCGCTGTCATTTGCATAAGTCATCGCCTGCTCGAAATCGTCGACGATCAGGGCAGCGATCACCGGACCGAAGATCTCTTCGCGCATTGCGGGTAGGTCATTGTTCTGAGCCAGCAGAACCGTTGGCGCGATCCAGTGTCCCTTTGCGAATGCCCCCTCTTTTAGCGGCCCACCGCGCAGCAAGGCTTCTGCGCCCGCTGCGATTGAGGCCACGGTGATCGCCTCGACCTTTTCCAGTTCGCCCTTGCTTACCTTCGGGCCGATGTCGGGGTCGGTCAGCGGCTGGCCAATCGTCAGGGCGGCAGCCTTGGCGGTGAATTTCGCAAGAAACTCATCGGCAATCGCGCGGTGCAGATACATGCGTTCATTGCATGTACAGATCTGACCATTGTTGGTGAACCGCGCAAGGATTGCGGCCTCGACAGCACGGTCGATATCGGCATCTTCCATGACGATGAACGGCGCCTTGCCACCCAGCTCCAGCCGCAGCACCTTGATGTCTTCGGCACCTGCGCTGTAAATTTCCCGCCCCGCGCGGGTCGAACCAGTCATAGTCACCAAATCCGCCCGGTCAACCAAAGCCCGCCCAAACGTGCGGCCATCGCCAGTCACGACATTGAACAGCCCTGCAGGAAGCCCAGCCTTTTCGGCCAACCCCGCAAGAGCCAGCCCCGATAGCGGCGTATATTCGTGCGCTTTCAGAATGAACGCATTGCCCGCAACCAAAGCTGGCCCCAACTTGCGCGCAGCCAAGGCCAATGGGTAATTCCACGCCGTCAGACCGACGACGACACCGTAAGGCAAGCGGCGGATCTGGATTTCCTCATTGCGGTTGTCGGACGGCACGATCTCGCCCTCAATCCGGCGGGCGTTTTCGGCGGCAAAGCGCAGGAAGGATTCGGTCGCATGCACCTCGCCCCGCGCTTGACTGATCGGCTTGCCCTGTTCGGCGACCACGATCTGCGCCAGAAGTTCGGCATTTGCGCACACCTCATTGGCCAAGGCAATCACTGCGCGTCCACGCTCCACCGCTGGCACCTGCGCCCAGAGACGCTGTGCCTTTCGGGCGGCCTGCACAGCTTCTTCTGCCACGTCAGTGCCACCGATGGATGTCGTGGCAATCACAGCTTCCGTGGCGGGGTTTTCGACCGCGCTCCCGTCAACATCAGCCGCAGTCCAGCGCCCGTCGATGAACATGCCCGCCCGAAGCGGAACATCGTCCTGTATCATTTTAGACATATCTATAAGCACTGACTTGGCCTTTTTAGTATTATCAAACTTGACCAACTCTGTCGCCGATTCAAGCCGTCGTCAACGTAGAATTTTGCAATCTGCCATTTTTTTGGGGTAAATTTTTGAAAATTTCAGTATTTATTAGCCAAAACTACCCGATGTAAATATATCAACTATTTTTTGGTCTGACAAAAACAACAAACTTGCGTCACTCGAAAGACTATATATGATCATACCAAACTCAGATGGAGCAACGCATGGACGTGAGCAATCAGTTGAAGGGTTCAGACTATCGCGCAGCCGACTCGGTCGTACGTGCGTTGGAGGCCCGGATCGCAGCGGGGGATCTGGTCGACGGGGATGCTCTTCCTTCGGAACGCGATCTGATCGAGACTTTTGGCGTCAGCCGCACCGTGGTGCGGGAGGCGGTTGCCGCGCTGGCCAGCCGCGGCCTTGTCGAAAGCCGCCCTCGCTTTCGCCCCGTCATACGCCGCCCGGGCTATGACGCCGCCCTTGCTGCAGCAGATGGTGTGGTCGGGCACCTTCTGGCGCGGTCGGGCGGCGTGAAGAACCTTTACGACACCCGCGTCTTTCTGGAAGCGGGTCTTGTCAGGCAAGCCGCCCTTTCTGCCAGAAAAGAACACATCGACGCACTGGAACTGGCGCTGCGCGCGAATGAAAACGCCATTCCCGACAGTGAAGAGTTCTACAAGACCGATGTCGCCTTCCATGCTGTCTTGTACGAAATCCCGCGAAACCCGGTTTTTCCAGCGATTCATAAGGCTTTTACAGCCTGGCTGGCCCCCCATTGGGTCAAGATGCCAAGGTCGCCCGAACGCAACCGCGTGAACTTTCAGCGCCATTCCGACATTTTCACTGCCATCCGCGATCGCGACCCCGACGCAGCAGAGGCCGCATTGCAGGCTCACCTCAGCTCTGCGTGGGAATATGTGCGCGGCACTTTCAACGAAGTTTAGCCGCGACGTCCCGCAAGGGACACAGCGCAGATGCAACAAAAGGGACGTACGTCATGGCGCGCGAAGAATTCGATCATATCGTCGTGGGCGGCGGTTCTGCGGGATGTGTCGCGGCGGCGCGGCTGGTCAGCGACGGTGGCAACCGGGTGTTGGTGCTCGAGGGTGGTCATTCCAACCGTCACCCGCTGCTTGATATGCCGCCGGGCATCTTCAAGATGATTAACGGTTCCAAGTTCATGAACTACCATACGACCGTCCCGCAGGCGCATCTGGGCGGACGCAAGCATGATATCCCACAAGCGAACGTGCTGGGCGGCGGGTCATCGGTCAACGCACAGGTCTATATGCGCGGGCGACCATCGGATTACGACAGCTGGGACGCCGAACTGCGCGGCAATAATGACGGCGCGGACTGGTCATGGAACGCGGCACTGAAACACTTCCGCGGAATGGAAGACAACAACCGCCTCAACAACGAATTGCACGGCGTCGGCGGGCAGATGCAGGTGTCGGACCCCGGCCATATCGACCAGACCTCGCGCTGGTTCGTGCAGGCGGTGCAAGCCCTGGGAGAGCCGTACAACGCGGATTTCAATGGCACTGCGCAGCGAGGTGTCGGGTTTTACCAGTTCATGAACCGGCATGGCCGGCGCTCTTCGGCGGCCTATGCATTTCTGTCGCCGCTGGAAGGTGATCCGCGGCTGACCGTGCGGCTGCAAGCGCGGGTCGAGCGTATCCTGATCGAGAACGGACGCGCCGTCGGCGTGTCATGGCGCGACAAGTCGGGGGCATTGCGCGAAAGCTATGCCAAGGGCGAAATCATCCTGACAGCTGGGGCGCTGATCACCCCGAAACTGCTGATGCTGTCAGGCATCGGACCAGCCGACCATCTGCGCCACCATCAGTTGCCTGTCGTAGCCGACCTGCGAGGTGTCGGCCAAAACTTGATCGATCATCCCGAAGTCCCCGTCATCGCGACCGCCAACGGCCCCTACGGATATTTCCGTCAAGGCGACGGGTGGCGGATGCTGTGGAATGGTTTCCAGTTCAAGGTATTCGGGATGGGGCGTATATTGTCCGCAGGTGTCGAGGCTGGCGCCTTCGTCAACCCACTCGACCCGACGGCTGAACCGACAATTCAGGCGTTCTGCGTGCCGACGGTCTATCTGGACAGGGATGCGCTGGATCTGGTCGAGAATACCTATGGTATGACCGTCACGACAGTTGTCGTGAAACCCAAGTCGCGCGGCGAGGTGCGCCTGCGGTCGGGCGATCCGGCCGACATGCCGCTGGTAAACCCCAACCTGCTCAGCCATCCCGACGATATGGCGGACATGATTGCTGGGCAGCGCTTCTTTATCCGTGCTTTCCAGAGCGAGCCTTTGGCCAAGCACATCAAACAGGTTGCCATCCCTGACCCTGCGAACCTGGATGACGCCTCTTTGGCCAATCATTGCCGGCGGTTCGTCAAGACCAACTACCACCCCGCTTCTACTGCGCGCATGGGGGCTGATGGTGACCCTATGGCGGTTCTAGACGCGAAACTGCGCGTACGCGGGATCGACGGGCTGCGGGTCGCAGACATGTCTGCTGTGCCGGACATCAACGCCGGCAATACCAATGCGCCTGCCATGATGCTGGGTGACCGCTGTGCCGGTTTCATCATGGGGCAGCCGTGACCGAGGTTCTTTGCATCGGCGAAATGATGATTGAGCTTGCTCAGGCATCAGAAGGTGCGGTGCGCAGCGGTTTCGGCGGTGATACGTTCAACACTGCTGTCTATCTGTCACGGCTGGGGCAGCCTACCGGCTATCTAACCGCCTTCGGGGATGATCCGTGGTCGACGGATGCGCGGGCCGCTCTGCGCAGCGAGGGCGTAGACGACGGCGTTTGCCCGACCGCCTCCGGCCGGACCATGGGGTTATATGCGATCCGCACGGCAAAGGATGGCGAACGCAGTTTCACTTATTGGCGTGATCGTTCCCCCGCACGAGACGTGTTCGGCGCGCTGTTTTCGCCTGATGTTCAGACGGCGATAATGGAGGCACGGTTGATCTATCTTTCAGGGATCAGCCTTTGGCTTTACGATGTGACCAGTCTTGACCGGTTGTTCGGACTGCTTCACGAGGCGCGCAAAGCGGGGACACTGGTCGCGTTCGACGGGAACTATCGTTCGCGTCTTTGGGGACCGAACCGTGAACACGCACGGGCGACCTACAGCAGGATGCTGGATCTGACAGATATCTGCCTTGCTACCGCGGAGGACGAAGTCCTGCTCTGGGATGACGTCGACACAAACTCCAGCCACGCGCGTCTGGCCGCACATGGCATCGCTGAAATCGTGCTTAAATGCGGATCGCAGGGCGCTTTGATTGCACCAGACATGCATGTCCCGACAAAACCAGACCCGCACCCAGTAGACACGACTGCCGCAGGTGACAGCTTCAACGCAGCGTATCTTGCCGCGCGGCTTGCTGGCCGCACCACTGAGGTCGCCGCCTCGAAAGGCAACCAGTTGGCAGGGCTTGTTATTCGCCATGCAGGGGCAATTTTACCTATTGGTAAAATGCATGAGGGCGACACCGGCACCGGTCCCGTCGACAACTGTTGACGCATTGTCTGCTACGGCACGTGCCGTATGTACTGACATATACACCCAGAAGAAGGGACAACGGTTAAGGCGAAAATCAGAAAGGTCGGAAGCTCTGCGGTCATGAATATGACGGCCAAAATCCTGACAATCCTAGACGCCAAGGAGGTGACTTGGCGTCTGCGACACCCGATATGGTGCACGAGATTTCGACCATGTCAGGATCTACCCAAACGGCCGAACATCAATCTGGCCTCGTCGATATCGTTTGGCGGATCAAAGTCTGTGCAACCAATCGCACTTGACGACATCCAGACGTTACGGGCCTTGACCTCGCAAAAGATGTCGTGTTCGTTCACCCGCCCGCCATTGTTCCGGCAAAGCATACAGGATTTGACCGACCGGCCATGCTCGAATGCTTGTCGGATCATGAAGTCGTTTAGATGCTCCTCGATAGTTTTCCATGGCCTTGTTAAAGGTCCGAGCTGAACATCAACGATCTCGGACGTCACCAAGCGAAAATCGGACAAAATCTCCTTCTCGCTATGATTTCCAACCACCAATTCCGAATACCATGCCTTCCCGCTTTCATAGAGAAGAACCGCCAAACCCGTCGCCGGGCATGGCGTTGTGCACAAATGCGGTGCCGCATCCGGGCTTGGGATGTTGTGATACAGATTAGATCTCGATGCAGCGTCGATGCCTTCCCACAAACCGATGGCCGCGTCCTCGTTCCAGATTTCTATTTCTATAATCGGAAGGCCACTTGCGATCTTGGTCTCTTCGCAAGGATGCGTCACGGCAATCTCAAGGAGCAGACGCGCATCGGACCTGCTCGAGGACAGCAAGATATCGGCCACAAAGCCATCAACTCCGACCTCCATTTCGGCACGATCGAACATTGCCGCAAGGTCAGTTCTATATGGCGCACTCTGCGTCGTGCAGGAAATTCCGAACTTTTCTTGGTAGTAGGAACACACGACAGGACGGTCCCGAGTCAACCAATATGGCTGGCCAGTCTGGATGGCGTCACTCAGGGCCGCGAACAGGACCATCTTGGCAAGCTGATGCAGGTAGGTCTCGTTGTGGCAGTTAACCGGACGACCCGCCTTATGCTTAAAATGATGTTTCCGGATCCGCCCGAGCGCAGGTACCATAAGTTGGCCACAGGCCAGGCAAGAATAAGGCCCACGTGCATAACGGTCATCCGGGCTGACACCGGAGACGTCAATTAGATCACCTTGGCCGTTCCGCACGAATTGACTTGCGTCATACACCTGCGATCGCGTCAAAGAGCTTTCGCCCGTGCCGCGTGAGGCTTCGATGTCGGCATGGCCACGATTGTGCATCTGTTGCTCCTCAATTTAATCCGGCGCCAATGTTGGTCACACTGTACCGGAGCGAACCAGTAATCGGACAGCATATGCTTGCCGGCTTTCAATGTTCGAGCGCATGACCCACCTTCGCAACATAATCAGTTCCGTTGGCTCAGACCCTGATCCGACTCGTCCAAGGGTGTCAAAGTTGGACCCCGATGGGGCGTCCGTCTTACGCGCCCACTGTCATACATTGCCGCCGATAGGATGCGGTCCCATTCTTCTGGAGAGAGGTTCGGTAGTCGCAAGACGGGTAGCGCGCACAAGCAGACGCACGCGCCGAACAACCCGCCACTGGGATCGGCGAGACTGTTCGTCAGAGTGGTTTTCAACCGATGAGTCGCGGAATATGAAATCCCGTATCGATGCGCCATGGATTGTCCGACGAGGCGGTAATGCCCGGCTTCTTCTGCGTACGCCGTGATGATCTCTTCAGCCGCGATGAACCACATTCGAAGATCCAGCCGGGAGCGGTGGGCTTCAGTGCCGGCAGTAACTGAAAACTGCCTTCGGCACGATCGGCACTGATAGAGCGCCCGGTTTTTGATGTAGCCGACATCGTGCATGTCACAGGACAGACATTGGACGCTCTGCGGCCAGCGCACCGCGGCAAGTCTTGCTTCGCAGCTCTCGGTGTTGGGGAATGTCGCTCTGACGCCTTCTTCAGGCAGCATGAGGTACATTTCCTTCCAAGGTATCGTCCCGAACGGGTTCTCGCATTTTTTCAAAAGCCACGTTACAGGTGACCTTCTGGTCATTTTCGGGCGTCGTCGCCGACGAGTCCGGTCAGCGTCCCGGACCATGAAACCCGCAGCGCTTTCTTCGCGCGGGTCGCCGCGACATGAAGGAGCGACCTGTACTGATTGACAACATCCTCCTTGTCCGCCCCGTCCACGGCGGCGCGAAGTGCTCCCTGCGGGGGGAAGGCGGTATCGGACAAGAACGGGATCGCCACCGCGAAGAATTCCAGCCCTTTCGCCCGATGCATCGTCGTGACACGCACACCTGGCACTGACCGGTCGTCCGCACCCGACTGGAGCATCACCGTTTCTAGACCGGCGGCGCGCAACCTCGCGTGAACACGGTCTGCATCCGCTCGTCGCGTGCAGAGTACGCCGATATCGGAGAGCCGGATTTGATCCTGAGGCAGCGAGCGTACCCACGCCACCAGCCCGTCCAACTCCTCTGCTTCGGAATTACACGCGACCAATTCAGGAGCAACCCCTTGCATCAAGCTGACATAGCCGCGCAAAGTGTCAGTCCCTTCATCGAGGTCGTCTACAGCGACCCCCTCGAGAATGGATACTGCCCAGGCACGTATCTCTTGCGTTGTTCGATAGTTAAGCCTCAGCCGTTTCGAGCGACCACGAATGTTGATCCCACATGCCGACATTGCGGCCCGGCGCCCATAAATCCGTTGATGCGCATCCCCCACGATGAAAAGAGAATTCCGATCCCCTGAAGGGGCCTCCGGGACAATGGCCCGGATCAGCCGGAAGGCCTGTTCTCCCATATCCTGGGCCTCATCCACGATCACCGCCGCATATGGCAGGTTTGGCGCCTCGGCAGACAGTATCTCGCTGGCCTCCCGGTAGGCATCATCGGGCTCGGCAATCCCTTCACTGATCAGGCGGGCCCGGTAATCGGCGAAGATCTCCCACATTGCCGCCCTCTTCTTGCGGTCCAGTGGGGTACCACGCCCGGCCCGGGACGCTTTCAAATATGCCCTCTGGTCGGTCAACCCCTTGGCCTGCACGATCTGCGCCCATTCCGCCCGGACAAACGGCTCCGACAATCCAACGGGCAGCTCATGATCGTCGAATACCTCCCGCCAGACCAGATCAAGCCGGTCTCGCGCTTCCCCGAAGAAGGCGACTTCACGGGCAAAACTCTTGCGCTTGAGAAACTGGGACACCCACCGGTCCAAGTTTATGACCTCAATCCGAGGTGGTCGCGCGTCCAGATGTGCAGGGCAAAGGGTCCTCAGGTTTGCCTCGATGTCATGCGCAAGGCTGGTGGTGAAGGTGGTCACCAAGACCCGCTGGCCCGCTCGGGTGGTGTCTTTTTCGATCTGGTCCGCCAGGTGTTTGGCCCTGTGCATCGCCACGACGGTCTTCCCCGTCCCGGCGCCGCCGCGGACCAGAGCTGGCCCGTTGTAGTCTCGATAGGCGAGCTTGCGCTGGTCCGGGTGCAGAAATACCCGCCACCCCTCAAGGCCTTCTTCGAAGACGCGGCGCAGTTCTTCCTGACTCTCTGGTATGAAGATGGTCTGACGGCTTTGCTCCGTCTCGATCAACTGGGCGAAGGTAGGCTCAGCACTGGACGCCTTTGGCTCTGCCTCCGTCTCACCGCCGACCCCGGTCAATGCCCTGATTTCCTCGTCATCATATCCGGCCACGACGGCGTAAAGGATCTGATAGGTGAGCGGGTCGAACCGATCCTCTGTCTCCTCAAGCGCGTCAATTGTGGGCACGAGATGCACCGCTGCCAGTTCTTCCTCCGAAACGCCGAGCGCGCGTAAACGTCCGTCTGCCACCTCGTCAAAGAGACGAGGCGCCGACGGGGCCGGTATCGCGACCTCCTCCACCTCCACGTCCAGCTCCTCGAATACCCGGATCCGGTTGGTTTCCGGGTCGAGCTTGACCCGCCGTCCGGCCGCCCATCGGTAGGCCTTGTCATGCTCGTTCACGTGGACGAACATGATGTCGCGACCCACCTCGAACGCGATCGCCCGGTAGCCTTGATCTACCCGCAGAGATTTGATGGAGCTGTCCTTCGACCCTTCCACGGTTTCGAGATTCAAGCCATTCGCGGTTGGATCGGACATGTAGCGCGTCATCATGTCCATGAATTTCAGCGCGACCCGGTCCGGAAGCTTCCGTAGGCTCTTCATGCAGCCAATGTCATAGGAAACCCGCTTGTTCATCGTGTTCGTCATGTTCTTACCTCCTGAAGGGCGGTTTCAAGCCTGCTGACTGTCTCCCCGACGGTGTCAGTCTCGGGATCAAACCGGATCAGGGTCCAACCGACCCCTTCGTAGATGTTCTCGACAAGTGCGACGCGCGCATCCGTCCATCCAAATTCCATTGCGCCGACCACACGCCCGTTGACGACAAGGTCGTCGCCGAAGTGATCGGGTCCTGGCATTTCGGCCGCAATCAATCCGTCGATCAACGGATGGAACACCTCGTCGCATAGGGCGCGGGCCTCTTCCCAAGCCGCTACCTCGAGCCCATGACCGACTTTTTCAATTGGTTCGGACATATCCGGCGGCGCCAGCGTATCGAGCCCGTCAAGTTCGACGTGAAGCCCGCGAGCTCCTTGGAACAGGTTGACGAGCCGCCAGAGGCCGCGCCAGGCCTCGGTATAGAGCGTCTTTGCGGCTGACAGCTGGCCGGGGTCCGGAAGGGCGGCGCGCAAAAGGATCCGGACGTCGCTGTCAGACTGGGCCCATTCCGTGGGGGTGATCTTCCGGCAAGCCAGATAAAGATCCAGCGCCCCGGCCCCGACATGTTCCGCCATTTCAGACGAGGCAAGGAATGCCCCACCGTCCTCGGAAAGGGCAGTGTGGCGCGGCAATTGATCAAGCGGACGGCCGGTCTTCACAAGCCCCCGAACGAAGACAGATCTGACCGAATATTCATCATCCGTGTCTCCATCCAGGAGCTGCCGAAATGCTTCGAGCGTGCTCGCGGACTGAAGCCTGCGCACTGCGACTGCATGCGGGGCAAGAGACGGGCTTGCGAGCGCCCGCCCCAAGGGGCCGGTCATCTGCGGGCCGAGTGAAGCCTCCGACAATGGGTTCAGGTAGCCCTTGTCCTCTGGGTCGAGATCCCGCCAAGACAGAGTCCAGACGCGTACTTGCCCCGACCGGATCATAAGCATCCGGTCCAAAAGATCCTGCGCTACCGTCGACGCATGGTATTCAATCCCATCCATCTCGATGACGACCGGAAGCCCACTGTTGCGCCCGACCGGCGTCAGCAAGAAGTCGACCCGTTTGCGGGGCAATCCCCGGAAACGAGCATCGATCTGCACCTGCGGCTCAATCGTCCAAAGGCGCGGCGCGTCCGGCAGCCCGGCACGGATCACAAAACCACGCCGGCCACCCGGCAGCACCTGAGGGGTAAGCGCCCCATCTCCGTAAAAGGCCGAGAGGGCTCCAAGCAGCCGCTTCTCCAGAGCGCTTTCGACGAGCGCGTCCCGGATAGAGGCATCAATCCCGGTCTCTGCGCGGGTCAGGCTGTCCCATTTCTCGAGAATTGCCTCCATGAGTTGGCGCGCGCGATCACGATCGGGCTCGCCCGGCCCGAACTGGGACCGGTAAGGTTTTACGCAGCGGAAACAACCGTTCCGACCCGGCTCTTGATTACAGGGGCAGTCGCGCAACGCTTCAGCCGCACGGCTGATCACAAGGCGCATCGTATCTGGATGCTCCCCGATCTGGCGCAGGTAACCTGATCCGCCCGGGACTGAATCGTAGAGGTAGAGGCTGCGGACGGTAGTCATTCCATTGAGTTGCGCCTCGAAGATGGTTGATCGAATATGGTCAACCTTCCCGGCAAAATGGCGCCGCATACCGAGGTTGATCGCCGCCACGAAGCTCTTCAAGTCGTCATTATCCGCGTCTCCGACCACCGGGATCACGATCCGGATCGCCTCCGTGTCGAACTTGCGCATCAGGAAAACTCCGGTCTCCCACCGGTCACGGGGCAAGTCCTGATCCCGCATCACGAGACAGTTCGGCGGATGCGTACCCCGGTCATCCTCACCTCTGGGCGGCCCCTGCAAAGAACCGCAATGCCGACATATCCGGAACGGCTGCGCCGGACGGCGCTCTCCGGCGATCCTCGGCCCCGGGAGTGTTGATTTCGGACCGAAGTTAAAGTCCCGGAACGTACAATGCGGTAGAAACTCAAATCCGAACGGAGCACCCGTCTCCCGGTTGGTGAACCATGAGGCTGCGATATCCTGCGGCCCATGGAACGGCATGAGGACCCGGTCGAACTGACGCTGGTCCCGCTGATCCCCGTCCCGGATCGCCGCCTTCTCCTCGCTGTCGATCGCAATGACGGACTTGAGCTGAACCACATCATGCTCCGAGCCGCTATCCGACCACATCTCGTCACCGCATTGCGGGCACGTGCGACTCTCGGCCCCCTCAATCCGGTGCGCGACATGGGAACAGGCAGGACAGAAAGTCCAGCGATCAAGATCCTCCTTACCGATGTCGATCCGGTCGATCTGCACCTGACGTCCGTTGGCGTAAAAAAATTGGCCGGGAGCAAACTCCGACAGGGCAGAACTGGCCGGACGAGAATACTCCACATGCAGAAGCCCGTCTTCATCGCGCGGGACTGCGCCATCGTTCCGGCGAGACAGGATCGAGGTCAGCTTGACCCCCTCTTCCGGAAAGGCGTAATTTGGCAGGACTCCGTTGTCTGTGAGGAACTTGATCATCGGCACGTCGTCGATCCCACTCCGGATCATCCGGTTGATCTCGGTCCTGTCACGATTGATGTCCTGCTCGCGGCGCAGAAATTCTTCTTCAGTCAACTCCGCGCGTCGTTTCTGGAGGCGCTTGAGCTCCTTGGTTGCCTCCTCCCGCTTCTCTACAAGCCGCGCTCGATCCGTGGCAGCCGCATCAAGCGCCGCACCCACACGCCACCCGATCGAGGCGGCGTCCATTCCGGTCAAGAAGGACCTGATCCTATTCGCCAGATCCGTCCGGTCCTGGACCTCCTGTGGCAGTCCGGACAGGAACTGTTCCGCCAATTCTGACCCGCGGTGCCGAACCATATCCAGCCATTCGACAGGAAACCCGTCGAGCGCCCCGGATCCCCGACGCTTCAATACGTCTCGGACCTTTCCGTAGTCTCCGCTCTCCGTTGAGGCGCAGACATAGGCATCAAGTGTGAAGGCCGTCACTTGGCGCAATAGAACTTCCTCGGCGGCCAAGAACACACCCGGCGGGCGAACCTGCCCCGCCAGCATTGGCGTCGGATCTTCCCAGAACTGGAGGTCATGCGGGCGGGCGTTGGCAAGGACCATGTTCAGCGCGTTCCCGTCACGCCGACCACTTCGCCCCATCCGCTGGACGTAATTCGCCTCCTCCGGCGGGACGGAACTCAGGAGCAAGGTAGACAGATCCCCGATGTCGATCCCCATTTCGAGGGTCGGGGAGGCAGAAATCAGGTTCGGGGCCCAGCGGGTCTCCCCTTTGATAAATCCCGTCTCGACCAGCAGCCGCTCGTTCGTCTCAAGAATTCCAGTATGTTCGCGCGCGACGACCCTGTGATTTCGATCCGAAAGGAGGGACCGACGCAGAGCAGGCCGATCCGGCCGATCCGCGGCGGTGAGGTGCCCGTCGCAGCCGATCCGCGTACATCGTGAGCCAACGACGGTCGGCGCATTTTCGGCAAGCCCTATCTCACGCCGACCGCAGCGATCACAGGTGAGCCCAATCGTGGAAGTGGAGACGGTGACCCTCTCTGGTACCAAGAGCCAGGCGTGGCGGTTCTGCCCCTCTGGTCCGTTGACGCACCGAACGATATCGTCAGCCTCGAGTCGGCGAAGCACCATTGGATAAATTGTATCTGGGTCGGTTCCGTAGCGGAGGTCGGACGGCCCGATCATCCGGAATAGCCAGTCGCGATACCAGCTCGCCGTGCCAGAGCGTGTGATCCGTTCGAACCCAGTTGGCGCGTGGCCGAGCGTCACGGGGATCGGTGCCAGACCCCTCCGACCATCTGGATTGGGCAGAGAGCCAGATCTTCCGACGCCCACATGAATGGCGGCTGCAAACCAGTTCAGCCCGTAGTTCCCTCTCGCGGTCGCGACCGCGCTCTCAAGATAAGGGTGCGCGACGGACCCTTGCCGTCGCATCCGTTGCACCACTCCAGCAAGGAACCGGGTCAAAAGCACCGGGTCGAATTCCGGCGCACCTGGCAAGTCGTTACGAAGCTCGCGAGCCAGCCGCTCCGTGGAGACCCGCAACAGGTCTGCCGGAACCTCTGCGACCGCAACCCCGTTTACCTCGAGCGTATGGTTGAAATGAGCCCGGTAGCTGAGGTCGACGAAATACTCCCAACCGAGGCGAAGCCGAATGTGTTCGAGAAAGATCGGGTCAGAAATCGTCGTCCCGTTCTCTATCAGATCGCGGTACCGGCGGCGCCAAGTCAGTTCCTTCGGGATGAATACTGCGGTGAACGCGTCCGGGCCGAGTTCGGCAAGCTGGGCCTTCGGCACATCGTCGATGACCTCGCGCAGACTCATTGCACCCGGCTCGGCGCTGCAGAGCGCGGTGTAGAGGGCCTTTTGATAGACGGATAGGGCGTTTCGGGTTTCGGCGACCGCAGCGCGATGCGCCGCGTCTTGGACCGAGTCCGAGAACATGAGAAAGCGCGGTTTCGCGTCAGCTCGCTCCTCGTTCTGCTCCGAGGTGTAAAGCGTCCCGGTTATCCCGGTCGTCAGACGCGCCGCCCGCATCCCGAACAGCAAAAGCCCACGCGCTTGTCCGCAAGCGGGGCAAGTCCGGTCGATCCTCCCATTTGGGTCAGTCGGGTTGTAAACCCAGACCGGCGAGGCCGATCCCGGCTCCACTCCATTATGGTCAGCGGGGGTGAATTCGACGCTCTCGGCATCAAGGAGCCCCTTCACGATTTGGCCACCGCTCCCGCTGGCCTGAACCATTCTGTCGATGGAGTCGTGGTAGATGAGCCGGATTCGGTCTGCCCCATTCTCGTCGAAGAACTCCTGATAGAGTTGTTCCAGGTCGGCATGCAGCGACTTCGATTTGGAATCCTGGCGCCCCAGATGAGCGGTTGCCCCACAACGATTACAGTTCACAACCGGCAGGGTTTGGCGAAGCATCTGTCGGTCCAGATCCATGGCGTGAAAAAGGTCCAGTTCTGAGCGGGCCCCGCTTGGTTCAAAACGCGGCAAGGTCGTGACCATCCGTGACATTTCGCGGATCCAGAGCTGGAGCCGGATATTGAAAAGTGGACGCGGACTTTCAGGCGAGCCCGATCTGGCCCACGCGGCCAGGGCCACCACCAGCTCGGCAAGGGCACAATGGTCCTGATGGCTCCAATCCCGGATGATCTTGACTTGTGCGAGCCCTGTCGCAACCGCTTCAAGAGATGCTGGCCCTTCATGCAGCGCAACAATCTTGAGGGTCCGTTGAACCAGAACGTGATCCTTGAGCCGTTCTCCAAGGAGGATCCGCCAAGTGAGATCTGCTGGGTCCCCTGCGTCCACGAAGGCGAGATCCGGGTCGTCCCGGTCTGGAAAGAGACATGAGGCCAGTCGCCCGGCAGCCGACGACTGATCCATTTCAACTGCATCACGCAGGGCTATGTGAATGCCAGCGGGGTCGGGTAGGCTGAAATACTCGGGATCATCGAACACTTCATCTGGCTTCTTCCGTGTCTCCCGGACCAGGGCACCGGCGTCAAACGGCTCCCCGAAGATCGTTTCGGCATATTGCCTGAGCTCCGTCTCTGCCTCGTCTCCGGAGCCGAGCGTAGCAGAGGAGCCGACGCAGACCAGGTGTCCTTTCGGAGTGTTCAACCGATATTTCAAGCGTCGCAGGAGGAGGGCGAGATCCGCCCCCTGCGCCCCGTCGAACGTGTGCATTTCATCGACCACGAGGAACTGGAGCGTTTCAGGATCGTTCCGCGCCCACAATGGCTTATCCCGACCGCGCAGGAGGAGGTAGTCGAGCATCTTGTAATTTGTCAGTAGGATGTCGGGCGGGTTCTTCCGCATCGTCTCGCGATGCGTGATGACGCTGTCCGAGGTCACCTCATGTGCCGGGTCCTGTGGTTCTGCATCCGCGTAGATTCCAGCGCGTATCCCGTTCAGTGACGAGATCCCGGAAATGGCCGCCGCGATCCGACGCGCCTGATCAGTCGCCAGCGCATTCATCGGATAAATCAGGATCGCCTTTATCCCGGGCTTCCCCTTGTTCCGCCGACAGTGGTCCAGGATCGGCCAGAGGTAGGATTCCGTCTTCCCCGACCCGGTTCCGGTTGCCACCAACGTCGATTGCAGTGTCGCCCCGCTCAGCCGCGCGAAGGCGTCCGTCTGGTGCTGATAAGGGGCGAAGCGCAGCGGCACCTCCGGGAAAGGCTGTTCCCATGTGCCGTCCGCAGCTCCGTCGATCTGCCGGAACGGCATGTCCACCGAGATCCATGGGCCCTTCAGGAAGTTGCCGGGCTCGGCAATGAAACGGTCGACAACCCCCTCGAAGGCGGGGCTGGTGCTGTTCAGCGTCGTGTGAACCAGTTCGCGCAGACTGTCCTGCACATGACGGGCGAGAAGTACCGGATTCATTCAATTAGACCTATCAGAACATTACCGCGCATGCTGTTCAATCCGTCCTGCCGCCCTAGCGATTGTTGAAAAGCTGACATGTTCAAGCGTGTTTTCTTTTACATATGCGTTCAAATATTCCGCCGAATTCGTGTGCAGCCCGAAACGGCGCCCGACTATAAACGACACTGCCTCTGCCTCAAATTCTCGAGCATCGAGTCCTTCTGGTCGGCGATGCGGCCATTTTTTTCCATTTCCGCCCTGATGCCCAAGGTAAATGTGCGCAAGCTCATGAACCAAGATACGAAAACTTGCCGCCTGATTAAGATCGGAATTGATACGGACCAGCCACCGTGCAGCAGTCGACGTTCCTTTTGCTCCCGTTGAATTCGGAACAGCCCGAGCATCGCCACCACGGCCAGATGCCATTTTAACGAAAGAGGTCGAAATTTGGTCTTCCTTCTCAGCACGACGTGCAAGCTTTTCAGACATACCCGCCTTGATCTCATGCGGTTCGCCGAACACCCGGTCTAAAACCGCATCCTCTTCTTTGGGTCCCGTGGTGTCAGCCAGTTCATAAGCACACCTGACAGGACAGAAAGGCCACAGTACGACGATGGGAACAGAGCCCGGCTTTACCTCGCGACCGATTTCCCGCCATTTGTCGGGGAAAGCCACGTAGCGAGCACCCGGCCGCTGAATGTCTGCCAGCATCAGATTAAACGGGGCCATGTGGGTATGTCCCGAAATTCGGTTGAACAGACTGGCCCACGGCGGTGTCGCGCCCGGTTCTTTGGCGGCGCGGTAAAGTTCATCGATGCGATCCGCAGTTTCCGCAAGCACGGCGTCGATCCCGGTCGGTCCAGGTTCCAAAAACAGATCTCCCTGCACGCCCGTCATTCAGCGGCCTCCGCTGTTTTCAGCCGCTCGAAATGGGCCCAGGCGCGGCGGTAGTCTTCGATCCGGTCGCATTGGGTGAAAGGGCCGACGAAGTGGCGGGTGACGGTGCGGGGGCCGCCGGGCATCGTGTCGTCGATGGCGGTGCAGGTCAGTTCGGGCGGGTTGTCGGCGAGGATACGCTCCCAGGCGGCGCGGCCGGGGCTTTTGCCGCGGTCGTCGAGCCAGCCGACGCCGGGCAGCCCCTTGGAGCAGGTCCAGACGATCCGGCCGTTCTGGTCGTACCAGGTGCCCGCCTCATTCTCCTGAAGGACCGGGAAGTAGATCCGGTAGATTTCGATCAACTGGTCGAGGGTCAGGCCAAGCGCCTGCGCCACCAGCACGTCGATCTCGACCAGTGCCATGCGGCGAGCGAATTCGGTCCGGAGGCCTGCGGTCCGGTCCCACGTGGCCGGACCTTCGACCGGGCCTTCCAGCTGGAGTCGGGGGTCAGGGGAGGACCACGGGAGCGCATTGAACGTGGGTACGTGCCGGTTCCAGAGATCGGCGTAAGCCGAGGTGATACAGGCGAGTCGCAGGGAGCGGTGCTGGGCCGTTTCCTCAAGATCTGGGAACGGCCACCGACCTATGTCAGAAGCGAAAAGGTCACCGCGTCCGTTTGCCTTTACCAAATAGTCGAACGGGATCGAACAAGCGAATGAGTGTATCGTCAGAGAAGCTGAGACATCCGCACAAGCGATGCTTTCAACCTTGTGTATGTGCGTCGCGCCCGGCGGAATCATCGCACCGATCAAGCTGCGCTCTCCATTCAGAGCGATCATGTTCCGAAACGCGACGCGATAGAAATCGGCATGGCCCTTGGTAGCGTCCCAGCGGCACTGGGTCATCCGGTTCCGGTAGTCGGTCATCTCCAGTGCCGGACCATAATTCGTACGTGGCAGATAGTCTTCAGGCGAGGTGGTCAGGTCGATAACGAGGTAATCCGCATTGGTGCGCGAGATCGCCTTGGGCGTTTTGTAAAGCGGGTTCCCAACGTGAAACAGTGGCCCTTGCAGGATCATCTGATCCGCCGGGCGGAACCCTGTCTCGCGCCGGATCGTCCCGTCCTTTTGGGCGGCCGTTTCGTGCCAGTGGGGTGACTGTTGCCACAGCGGAATTTCAATTGTCCGCTCTCCTGTCGCCGTGCTTACGGTCCGCTCGATCTTCGGGATTGCCGCGTCCAGTTTCGGGAACCGTGCCATCTGGCGAAACACGTCGAGGGTTCTTGCCGAATAGGGTTGAATGAACCGGGCTTCTTCAACGGGGACAGTCTCCTCCTCGGCGAGAGCATGGATCACCGAGAGCGCTTGGCGGTCGATACGCATGACTCGATCACGATGACCGCGTGTGTCCCAGTTTCCATCGGAATTCTTGATGCTGGGGACCGGGCCGATGCCGTCCTGATCCGCATACGAGTCCTCAATCTGTGCCGCAGTGAAGGCATATGTGAATTTTTCGAAATCTGGAGCGCGTTGCTCACCACGGTAGATGTTCAGGCTGAACCTGACGTTATGATCAACCTCCATAAAGTTCCGAGATTTCATTCGGTTGATGAATTCGAAATGCTTCGCGATCCGCGCATACCAGTGCCGCCGGAACGCCCCCGACTTCGGGTCGCCCAGATGCCCGTCCTGATGGATCAGCGCGGCATAGCCCTGCGGCGCGACCAGCCGGAACGACAGGTCGATGAAGCAACGATAAAGGTTGTTCGACCCGCCCCCGGCGAAGGGGTTCATCACCTCGGACGAGGTCACCTCCATAGCCCCCCGGGTCGAGACGAAGTCCTGCAGGAAAGCCTCGACCGCCGGAACCGTCCGCCCCTCACGCCGCACGGGCGGCGCCTTCGGCAGCGCCTCGCCAAGTACCTTCTTCGCGTCCGACGCCGACAGACCCGCATAAAGCGGATCGATATCCGCCAGCACCAGCCCCTCGTTCCACGAGGGCTTGGCCCAAGGCGGGTTCCCGACGATCACGTCGAAACCGCCGCGCGCGCGCATCACGTCGGCAAAGATCAGGTCGAAATGCACGAAGCGCTCGCGTTCGGCCACCGCGACCGCGACGCCGAGCCAGTCGAAGGTCTCGATCAGCGCCTCGACATTGGTTTCCCGGAACAGGGTATCCTGATCCTTGGTCTGCCGCTTGGCGGCGGCCCCAAACAGGTCACGCGCCGGGGCGTCAGGCTCCAACTGGTCGAAGAAGTCGGGGGACGGGTCCTTGATGTCTGCGGTGGATTCCATCGCAAGCGACCCGTCGGCAGAGAACCCGCCATCAAGGATCAGGCGCATGCCTTCCAGAAACTCGCGCCGGTTGGGCAGCAGATGCGCCATGTCGAGCGGCCAGAGCCAGAGCGCACACCACGCGTCCATCGCGGTCTTGAGCCGCTTATAAGGGAGCGTGTTCGTCGCGTGATCCGCGCCGATCAGGTGGGCGTTCAGCTGTTCCTTCTGGTGGAAATCCATCTGGCTGTTGCCCGGGATCTCTTTGTCCGGCCACAGCGTGATCGCATCGTTCGCCGCTGCACGGGTCTTGGCGAGGTCATCGGCCACCCGGTCGAACAAGGCCTCGGCGACACGGCTGAGTTTCTGGACAAGCATCACCTCGTGGCGTTCAAGTTCCTTGAAGAAACCGGCCTTGCGCCATGCCTTGATGTGATCCTGCGCGGGCTTGGCGAAAGGGGCGATCGACTTGTCCTTGTCGAAGTTCGCCATGTCCTTGGCCGGGAGGAGCCACTGCCAGATATGGCCGTCGGGCAGGCGTTTGCGCCAGCCGATTTCGTCCGGTTTCCCGTTGAGCCAGAGGTCCGCCTGTTTCTTGGCGGTGAGGAGCAACGGGGAATAGGACGCGCGACGCGCCCCAATCAAGGAGTTCCCGGCATGAAGCTGGTCTCCGAACCAGGGCGAGAATTCGCTGCCATGCAGGCTGTTAAGCCAGAGCGAAATCGCACCCAGTTCCACTGCGATCGGGTTAAGATCGACGCCGAAGCAGTTCCGGTCCGCGATATAGGCCCGGACCCTCTGCTTTTCGATGACGATGTCCTCTTGGGGGATGGTTTGGCCCGTCTCCTTTTGCTTGCGTTCGAGATAGAGGTCGGCGAGTTGGTTCGTGGTCTCTACAAGAAATGCGGCGGACCCCATCGCGGGTTCGAGGATTTTCAGTTCAAGAAGCTGGTCTGCCGTCAGATCGCGGCATCGCTCCATCAGCGCGTGTTTGACAAGGAGCCGCGCGAGCGGTTCAGGCGTGTAGTAGGAGGCGGACTTTTCCCGGTCCCGACCAGCGAGCCGATAGATGAAGGTCCCCTTGGGGTAGACCAGCGCCTCAGAGCCGTTGAACACGATTTCGTCCGGGGCGAACTCCCCTATCCGGTTCCGTGGGACGAACCAGCTCGGGGCCAGCTTGTCGATCGGATCGCGGCGGAATGCCTCTACCTGTTCGGTTTCATCGTCGCTATACAGTTCCTCTTCGACTTCATCGTCCGGTTCGGATGCCTCCAATTCCTCCCCATCTTCGGGCGCGTCATTCGACCGGCCCTTGCGGGGCTTCAGCTCGATAAGGTCCGCCTTTGCCACAACTCCAGTGAAAGAGATGAGGGTTTCATAGACTGCACCCAGTTGACCGATCCCGAGTTTGGCGTAGGAGATCCGGCCCGTGCTTTTTCCGGTAGAGCGGAGGGATAGGAGCCTGATTACCTGCTGGATCGCCTCATTGCGCAGCCGGAGACTGTTCAGGAGCGGAGTGCTGTCCGGGTCGAGGAGGGACACTTTCACTGCGGGAAGTCGCAGCCCGTTCCCATTCTCCTCATCCGCGAGGTCGAGGCCGGAGTAAAGCAAGTTCAAAGTCCGCTGAAGGCTCTCCCAGAGGAAGCTTCCATCTCGGTCAGCCATGGTCCGAAGCGGGACGGACTCGAGCTCGCGCAGCGCCTCGAGCGAATACCCTGTAGCGTAGATCGGGTTACGCATGTCGAGAAGTTTCAGGCGCGGGTTTGCCTCGGCGTAAAACAGGAACAAGAGCCGATACATGTAGCGCAGACACTCGCGAGAGAGCTCTGGCCCGTCAATCCAGACACCACGTCGAGATTGGTCAGGAAAGGTTGACGGATATTTGCCGTCGGTCACTGCGATGACCTCCTGACCGAGAAGCTCGATCGCGTCCCGGACAGTCCGCTTCAGGGAGGTTGTTACAGCGTTGGCGTTTCGCTGTGCCTCTTCCTCGAGCCGGTCCGAAATCGGCGCACCCTGATCAGGCACACGCGCCTCACGCGATATCAGGCAAGCCATGACCGTCAGTGTGTCTTGGTCCGCGCGGGTGAATATCTCCTGAAGGTCGAACCGCAGGACCGATCGGGCGGGCCACTTCCGCTTGTCGATCAGAACAAGCTGGGACAGGCCCAACACCAGAACGTGGCGCGGCCCGTCAGACAGCTCGAACACCCCTTCTGCAAGGATGGACTCGATAGTTCGGTCAAGAAGAGCCGCCTCTCGTAGGTCCAGAGGCACTTGATCAGCTGCAAAGCAGGAGCCAAGCGGGTCTGAGGCCTCGTCATCAGGCGCCGGGACCGGCGCTTCGATTACCCAGAGCGCGTCACGCCCGGTCGCGTCAGCAGCTCGGGAAACGAGCGGGATCACAGGTGCCCCGTCCAGCGCCGAAAAAGCCCCCTCACGCCGCCACGTATAGCCGAGGGAGGATAGCAGGGCGTGATGGGCGTCCAAAACCAGCTCTACGCGCCGGGACTGGTCAGAGCTATTACGGACCTGCCGCAGCGCCTCCATGGTTGGGCCGGCGATGGCCATCAACCGTTCAACCGGGTGCGCGCTACGGTTCAGACCGGCCCAGCGGGAGGTGATGTCCTGAAGTTCATCCTTCAGAACGTCTGACAGGGTCCCTGATGGGAAGAACTCAGCCTCGTTTTCGATCCCGATCAGGTCCATCAAGTCATCCTACAAACACAGCTTTGACATCCACATGCGGGTTCGGGTCGGTCACCATCTTCCGCGTACGCGCAAACCACTCGGTCCAGTCATGAAACAGCTTGTCGATTTCCTGTTCACGCTTGCGGCGGATCGTGAGACGCCTCTTCTCGGTCGGGCTCATCTCAGCATCGCTCGTTGGCACGTCGCCGAGGTTGAGCGTGAGTTGCGCGCGGAACCGTGTTTCAAGGGCAGCAAGCCGGTTGAGGACCACGTCCAGATCCAGCTGAATGTCCGCCTCCCTCGCTCGTCTCAGTTCTACGAGGTGGGTCTGGAACCGATCTACGGCGATCGAGATCGCAGCTTTTGCAAAGGAGAGATCTTCGAGGGGCCGACTGGGCGTATCCTCCGCAAGCTGGGTCCGGGAAAGGAACGTGCTCATATCCTCTATCCGGACCGTACCTTCAGGGGATTGGACAACTGCAGCCCAAAGGTCGACGACCGGGGCCCCGTTCGCGTTTGGGATGGCCCCATGCAGGATAACGGCAACTTCTCCTGGGGCGAGCCTTCCGACAAGCGGCGCCACCGGTGCCGAATGCTCCGGAAAAAATGTGCTGGCTCGGTCAGCAAACCACTCTAGGATCGGATGCCCGTCCCACAGGAACTGAACGGTCGGCCAAGCGCGTTCCTGCGCCTTGGCGTCGTTGATGGCCTTGTTGATCACCGCCGCCTGATCAGTAAGCTCAATACGGTTCCCAGGGCCAACCGCCTCTTCCGGCATGAATCGGCCGTCTACTGCGCCATCACTCGCGTAGCCAAACCCGTCTCGGGACCGCATGTCGGCAGGAATGGAGAGTCTTATGAGGCGATCGTTAGGAAATATCCCTGGCATTTCAGGAAATGCGTTCTCTTCAGGACGGGAGAGCCGCTCGACCATCACTGTCGCATAGGTGAAAGTGTCTTTGAAAAGCCGCGGTGGGCCGTCATCGACAGATGCCCCGTTCAGAGCAGCTGCTGGGGCAGGATCCGCATAGTCTCCGAAGAGGGCAGCATATTCGTCGTCGACTGACATATGGATAACTGTCTCGGCCGCGCGCTCGTCCATCTGACGCTCAAACGCCTCCGCGCCTATCCCGGATGCGATCACCTCCGCAACGACTGCCTCTTCTCCCTCAGCGTTCCCCGCCCCAAGAAATACGGCCGGGTCCCCTACACCTGCTTGGGCAGCCTCGTCCTTCGCGACAAGCTTCTCAAGCACCCACATCTGCCGTACTTTCGGGTGCGTGCTCTCCCCCACGAAGTAGCTGATCTGCGGCGGTCGGTCCTGACCATATCTGTCGATCCGCCCGTTGCGCTGTTGGAACCTCAGAAGGGACCAAGGCAGATCGAAATGAATGAGCCGATGGCATTGGAAATGCAGGTTCAATCCCTCGGATGCCATGTCTGAGGCGATCAGGATCCGGATCGGGGACCGCTCCTGGCCAAACGCCTCGATCACCTCTTGGGTCCGGACGTCTGCCTCGACACTGCCCCCGTCGACCCGCGCCACTTGGTCTGCCGCGAGATTCAAATCCTCGCGCAAACGCCCGGCAAGCCAGGCGACGGTCGCAATCCGTTCCGAGAAGATCACCAGGCGGTCACGCGTCGATTTTCCGGTCCAGGACAGTTCACGCAGAAGCTGCAGCAGCTCCTGATATTTGCTGAAGGCACCAGTGTCGATCGCCGCGACTTGGTCAGCCAAAGCCCGCAACCGGTCCCGATCTGCCTCGGTGCCGCGGGCCGCGCCATTTTCTATTCCTCGAATCCGCCGCTCCAACGTCTCATGGCAAGCCGCCGGACTGGAGAATATCGCCTTGGCGATCGTAGTCCGGAACAGATCGATAGCGCGTCCCTTGGTTCCATCCGTATCCAGATCGAGATGAAGTTCCGCAATCGACTGATAGGCCACCTCTTCCTCTGGGCTGATCGGAAAACGGCGCGGGAACAGCTCTCGCTTGGGAACCTCCCTTCCGATATCGACGACCACCTCCGGCGAAGAGCGAAAACGCCGCACGACAAGATCCTCTATATCGGATCGGTGCAGCCGCGTCGGGTCCGGAACCCGGGTCGGGTCTAACATCGTGATCAGGCTCGCGAAACTCTCCTGTGACCCGTCATGTGGGGTCGCGGTCAGGAGGAGTAGCGAGTCCGTCCGCTGAGAAAGGAGCTGCGCCAGCTCCGCCCGTTGCGAGTTCGACCCGGCCGCCGCTTTTCGAGCTGCCGCGTTGTGCGCCTCATCAATGATGATCAGGTCCCAGTAGGAATGTTTCAGCGCGTCCCGGATCTGGGTGTCCCGCTTCAATGTATCAATTGATACGATGGATCGGTCGAACTGGTCGAAAACATTGTAGTGTGCCGGGATCCGGTTCCGCATCCTGCGGATTGCGGCGCTATCAAGCCTCGCGAGCGGGATCGAGAACCGAGTCCAGAATTCCTTCTGGAATTGGGTCAGCATTGCACGTGTGGTAATCACAAGTATCCTATTCGCCCGGCCTCGGAGTGCCAACTCCGAGGTGATCAAACCCGCTTCGAGTGTCTTTCCGAGACCCACATCATCCGCGATCAGGAGCCGGACCCTGTCTTGGGCCAAGGCACGTTGCACCGGTAGGTGCTGGAACGTCAGATCATCGATAGCGGCCTTGCCAAGAGTGAGGGGCCGCCGCGTCGTGGTGGGCGTCGCTCGGAACGCGGCTGCGAGGTGCAGCTTCGTGTCAATCAATCCTGGGGACGCATCAGGGACCAGATTGATTGCCGCTGGATCCAAGATGCGCGCGCCCTTCTCGAGATCCCAAACAAACCGGGCTTCCTTGTCGCGCACCAGTCCTGTCATGCCGCGACAACGGACCTCCCGGAACCCTCGCTTCAAGATCGAGGTGCCGAGCACTTTCCAAGTAGCCGAGCGGAGGCTGATGACGGCGCCAGGGGTAGGATATTCTGAAGTCATAAACGATCGGTATCCTGTATTCGCCGTGTAGAACTTCGATTCGAGTACCGAGAAGCAGCGCACTCGGTTTTCAAAATCAGTTATGTCGGAGCGTCAGGACCGAGCAATCATCCCCACCTACACTTCCCCGTGCAACCAAATGCCATTTTCTTCTGTCATTCAACCCAGTTAAGGACAATATCGGCAACGACGGATTGAACAGTCACTACAACCCTGAGAAATTGGACAGTGTTCTTAAATGACATGATCGCATCCTGCTCAGCTTGGGCAAATCAATTGTCAGAACGAACAGGAACCACCTCCAGCGAAAAAATGGGCAGAACCTAAAAACGGATACCCTGATGGCCAAAACGCTGCCCTTGAATATCGAACTCCTTTGGAGAGAAACCGCGACATCTTTTACGTCGCGTTTGGCTGCGCGGAATGGGTTGTCCGCACCTGTTTTCTGTCGGGATTTCGGTGTTCCGTTCCGAGACATTGTCGATGGGCACCCAAGTGCGTTGCGCGTAATTGCAGAACTCGGTGGCATTCATCCGGATGAACTCGCTGCCTGGTCGCCAGTATCTCTCGGTGCGGGGCACTTCAACTTCCGAGGACACGTCTTCCATGGAATGACCTTAAGAAATCCAGATATCCGTGGATGTCCTATATGCTTGCGGGAGGATGCGCAGCAGTCCGACCTGCCGCCGGAACAGGCGATGGGCATTCGAGGACACTGGAGTATTCCCTATGTTTCAACCTGTGTACGACATGATCACCCGCTGATTTCGCTCTACCGTGAACCCCACGCAACCGTGCGGTACGACAATGCGCAGCACCTGGCAGCGGTCAGCACCGCAATCCTGCGTGGGGAAATGGACAATCCCGAAGAACATTTGACATCTTTCGAAGACTGGCTTGAAGATCGGCTTTCTGATGGTCCGGGTCCGGACTGGCTGTCCAGTCATCCGCTGCACGCCGCATCAGTTTTTTGTCGTCTTCTCGGGATCTCCCTCCTGCGGCTGGACGGGCTCAGGCTCGATCACATCGCGGCGGATTCGCGACACGCCCTTTACGCTCAAGGCTTTGAAATCGCGCAGGGCGGAGAAGCAGAAGTCCGCAACGCACTTTTTCGACTTCAAGAGCTGATCGAAACTCCGCAGGACGGCCCGAAGAAGATCTTCCCGGCCCTCTATGATCGCCTGTCCCATGATTACTTCGACAACCCGGACTATACTGCGTTCCGGCGCATCCTTCGGGATCATATGGCGGCGACCTGGCCGCTTGGACCCGGCGATGAATTGCTGGGTGAGCCGGTTCACGAGCGACGCCTGCATTCCGTTACGACGGCGTCCCAAGAGACAGGCATCGATCCCCGACGTTTGCGGAAGTTGCTGGTCGCTTCAGGCATTCTGGCGGAGGACTGTGATCTGCCGGACTCCTGGGCAGTCTTCGAAGCGGCTGCAGCGTCGCCCATCCTGGACGACCTGACAGTCCTGGTTCCCGCCACGGAGTTCCGTGACATCATAAGCGCGACCCGGTCGCAGTTCGACCTTCTCGTCGCAGATGATGTCCTCAAGCCAGCTCTGGAAACAATGGACACGAAATCAGTCTGGGATCCTCGGACTGGAACCGCGTTTACGACTGCGCTGTTGCGGGGCGCAGTTCAGCTCCGGCAGCCACAACATAGCTGGGAACACATCTCGAAATCCGCACAACGACTCAAGATTGGCCCCGGTGTCATCATCCGCGCCATCATGGACGGGCGGCTGCATCGGATCGGGAACTTGGAGGGCCGAACAGGATACTCCGCTGTATATGTAGACCATGACGAGGTCGCCCGGCTGTTTGGAAATGAAGCTCCGCCGGGGCACAGCATCGAGACCTTCGCGAGATCTGTAGGTGCAGGTTCGCCAGTGGGCTTGCGCCGGCTTATCCTCGATGGGCACACACCCGCGACCACGGCAATCAATCCAAGGACGAACGCGGAACAGTTCTACATTACCACAGACGATGCAGAGGCGTTTCATGCCCAGTTTTTCACGCCACGGACAATGGCGAACGCGTATCGCAGGAGTTGGCAGAGCCTACTCGCGGAACTGGATCGCCAATGCGTGAAGCCATTTACGCAGGACGGCCGGGAGTACGGTCGGGTCTTTTTGCGAAGCACCATGATCAACCTCCTTGGTCAACCGTGTCTGCACGATTGAAAGGTAAAGAGGGCTGACGTTGAATTCGGATCATACCGGGGATAGCTTGGTGTGACCAGCCCAAGGCCGCCCTCCGCCCCCAATTCCCATGCTGCCTCACAGCTACGCCAGACCGGCTGTTGGTCAATCATGCAGCAATTTGAGATCAGGAGTAGCGGCTGTACGGACGAGTCAAAGGCGTAAGTTATCGTCTCATGATCGATATAAATTAACCATGATATCGTTTGACCAGAACGGCGTCCCTACCGAAGAGATGATATCGCGCGCCTCCAACCAGCTGACAAGTTCGCTATTTTCATATGTCCTCTTGAGTACCGGACGTGCATATCCGATTTGGATCTTTGAGTATGGGTCAGAAAGCTGTCCAAGGACCTCACGAACTTCGTTTTTATCGAGGGTTTCGTGTAGCAGATTGAGCAGCTGGATCTGTATGCCTACTGGCTTGGCATTCACGACGATTGCTTTGATGATATCTGACGTGAGGTGAGGTAGCGCGCCATTTGTCTGCAGAAGTATCGGCCCAACGATGCCAGCACGTTCGGGTAGACTTGGAAGACCGCTCAAGTCCATTAAACCAATTACAGCACGCTTCTGGTCGCTCGTGATTTCAGCGGCCAGCAATCGCTCGCGGAGGTTGTCATCGATCGAAAAAGAGCTGGGGTCATCAAGATATGTGGCGATGTTCTGAGCAACGAATGCCGTTTGAAGATCGACGTTGCCGTCAAGTTCAGCCAAAGTCTTGGCATCGAAAGTAATGCGCCGCTCATCAATCAGTATCCGGCGCTTTTGGGCACTTACAGATTCGGGAAATTTCTTGAATTCGTTTGGTAGCGCTCGGACATATGCGCGATATGCCTCATCTCCGAGATCCTCAGCACTGATCAGGAACTGATGGAAAGGAAACACTTCCTTGGCTTCCGGAAGCGGAGTTTCCAGCAGAATTGCGCGGACCTCCTCATTGTCAAGGAAGGTGATGAGAGCGCCGCTCTCGAATGTCTCTGACCCAAGGTAAGCCATGCAATTGGACCAGGTCGGAGCAATCCGGGCCCTGCGCACAACAATGCTCCGATATCGCTCGGGGACTTCTTTGAGTAATGGCAGAAGTTTCGTTTGGCGCAGGACAAAGGTTTCTATCTCTTGGGTATCGAGCTCATCGTGGGACATCACAGCCAGTATCGCGTCGATATCCTCCTCATCGTCGTCATCCATACCCAGCAGTACGTTCCCAAAGTACGCTGCGAAGTCTCTCTCCACCCGGGCAAGCAGGGGCTCGGCTCCGGAGTTTCGGACCCTTGAATAATGCCGCTTACGCAAGGCCGGGCCGACTTCTTCTCCGAGGATCGTGCCGAAAATGTAATCGAAATTTGCGTTGCTCAGGAGGTAATGGCCGAATTCATACAGTTTGCGAGCGACGTTTGGATATCCGTTGATCGCATCAAGGTCATTTGTCTCAATCCGTAACTCTTCGAGCTTGCCCGGATCTACTCCCTCCAAGCGGCCGAGAATGTCCGGCAGGTTGTCGGCCACGAACGCCTTAAGCTCTGGGTGCTCCTCCCGCTCGCGAGCAAGCATGGCGGGCGGAAGATGCTCGATGAGGCGCGCGACATGAAAGGTTGCGGAGGCTCCCCCAATTGCCGCGGGTACGAAACCCCGCCAAGCATCGACAAGAAGCCTCAAGAACTCGGCAACATGCGATCCCATCGCGTAGTAGGCTTCGAAGAATTCCTGCTGGTTCGGAAACTCGTTCGAAAGATATGTAAAGACTTTTGCAAGTCGCTCCTTATGCTCTTCACTTTCCAATAGAGCATCTATAATCCGGACGTTCAGTGCGTAATCGAGGCCAAAATCGTCCTCCCTCATTCCCGCTATCACTTCATTTGTGTTGTCGATTGGGAAATAAGGGTCAGGTGTGTGGAACGATCTAATCTGAATAAGGAACTTGTTGTCATTTGGTGAAAGCCGTCCTGTGTGAAACAAGGAGGTGTACTGATAGTAGCTATCGTCGAGATATCCCTCAAGCAGCAGGAAACGAGCAAGGTTACCGCCGTCCTTGAACTCCTCAAAAAGGTTTTCGACTTCCTCGGTATTGGATCGCAGCAAAACATTAAACTTACAGGTCCGGATAGATTTAATCTCGTTTCTCAAGTTGATGATTTTCAGATGCGCAGCCTTTTTAAGTGCATGTCCCTTATGTTCGACGCTTCGAACCTGTTCAACATAGCCCTCCTCTGGGTTGACTATTTTTTGCAGGTTAGAATTGTTGTGCTGAGCCGGATAACCATTAGCATGACGATAAAAAAGTGTTGGTGCCACTATAAGTTCGTCGAAGTGTTCATGATCAGACAAGGTATTGAACGCAATGCTCTCTTGTGAATTTCTGCCCACTGCAAATGTATTGGCTGGCAGCGACTCGAAAAGAAACATCGCGTAAATTCGTCTGAGTTCGCGCAGATCTTTCGGGACCTTTTGTTGCGCCATTTCAATATTGCGTTCAAGTACGGCAATCTCGGACCGGTAGCGCTGTTCACGCATTGCAATGAGCTCTTCTTTTCGCCCCAAAATCCCAGCGAGATGCCCTTTACCGCGATGCAGTTGTTCAAAATCCCGTGGGTAGACATTTTTATAGATCAGCACCGCGAGAAGCTTGGTGGGATCTAGAGCATATTCTCCATCGGTCTCCAAGCTGGCGACATAGATCGCGTACTCGTTAAAGATGTTATGGATCAGTCGGAGATCGCTCAGGTAGCGGGACACTTCGCGCAGAAACTGCTGATCAAGCTTTCCGTCCAATTCAAGCCGCTTGCCTTGCGCGAGCACCATGTCAATCGAATTTGAGCTGTTGATAATCGGAATGACAGGAATAATGAATTCGAAGAATTTGGTTCGGTCGGTGTTAACGAACATGTCGTCGCGCAGCGCGTAGAGGAATCGGACTCGGCGTCTCACGCCCACGTTGCCGTTGACAAGGCTATTGATCTCGCGAAGGGTGACAAAGATATCGGAATCCTCGAACCGGTCGAGATCCTCAACAACCACTAGATCATAGCGCGTTGACTGGAAAAAGTAAACGATTTCGTCCAAATGACGGTTAAGGATCGAATCCTGGTCATCAGAAGACGGCCGCATCTCAATGTCTTTCAGCGAAATGCTTTTTAGCGACACCCCGAAACTTATGACGTACAAGTGATGAATTGCAGACCAAAGAAAGGCCAGCGCGAAAGCGGCGATGGAGATATCGAGCCAGTTTGTTACATCAAAGGGTTCGAAATAAGATCCCTCTATAATCGATGCGCGTTTATGGAACACATGCCAGAGTGCAAGCAACCCTGCAAGAATGGACAGTGATCGAAAGATCGCCCAGAACCCTGGCGATTGGATCCGCTTGAAACGCGAGAGCGGCAGTTTATCCGCATCAGCGCCATAGAGCAGTTGCTGGAGGATACTTCGCTCAACTTCCTGTTTGGTAACTGTGCGTCGTTCAGCGCCGGCTTCTGGTAAGAAGGCGGCCAAAGAAATGTGCAGGGCTTGACGGGGATAGGACTTCAAGAACGATCGGATGATACTGCTTTTGCCAGAGCCATAAGGTCCTGTAAGTGCAATGTTTGAGACGTTGGGACTGTTGGTCGCGAACTTCAATGCAGCCGAGTACACCCCTTCTTGGTCAGCCTCATCAGTTGGGGCGAGATCAACGAATTTTGCTGGCCCCGACGATGACGTCGATCGTATGCGCAGCGCTTCAGCTATCTTGATGAGTTGATGGGAGATCCAAAGGCCAATCTTGGAAAGACTATTGTTCATAAGGAAATGCCTACCATGATCGAAACACTATCCTAGGCGTATTAAAGACGGAAGTCTCACTGTTATGTCGACTGTTTACTTTTGGCGTGGGTCACAATTCTAAATTCTTAAATAGCCAATGGCCACGACACCATCAAATACTCGATTTCTGCTCGACGTACAGGAAGTCTCTGTAAGGTTTGGGCTGCCCGCAGCCATGCGCTGTTAAGTTCGGGAGCCTGTATTGTACATGTGGCAGCGACACCGTCCGCACCGGATGTTGACGCTGCGCCCATCAAGTTAACTATAATTACTTATGGTTAAGGAAGCCGCCCAGCTGGGCAGCTTACTTGACTACTACTTCTGGCAAACGCCTCTTGACACCCCTTGCGCAGCGTTATGGTTTCGTTTGCGCACTGTTATGGTTTCTCTCGGTCAAGGCAGAATGCCGCGATCAACCGCATTTGGAAAACCCGCAGGAGGCGCAGGTCATGCAGCCTTCGACCATGCGCAGGTCATAGGACCCGCAGGACGAACAGGCCTTGCCGCGCTTGCCACCATTTAGCGTAACCACATCGGCTGTCGGGTCGGTCTTGAGGCCCAGACCTTCGCCCGCCAGGAACCCGATCGAGACCATGTGCCGCTCGATGACGCCGCCGATTGCTGCCAGGATCGACGGCACATATTTGCCCTGCATCCATGCGCCCCCGCGCGGGTCGAACACGGCTTTGAGTTCTTCCACCACAAAGGTCACGTCACCGCCGCGCCGGAACACCGCCGAGATCATCCGCGTCAGCGCCACGGTCCAGGCGAAATGTTCCATGTTCTTGGAATTGATGAAAATCTCAAACGGGCGGCGGTGCCCCGCCACGATCAGGTCGTTGATCGTGATGTAGATCGCATGTTCGCTGTCGGGCCATTTGAGCTTGTAGGTTGCCCCTTCCAGTTCCTGCGGCCGGTCCAGCGGTTCCGACATATAGATCACTTCGCCGCCAGGGGTGGTGACATCAGACCCTGCCGGGTCGCCTCCGGCGGGAGTATTTTCGGAAAAAAGAAGTTGGGGTTTTTCTTCCGACACGGACAGCACCGAGCCGGTCACGTCATTGGGCCGGTAGGTCGTGCAGCCTTTGCAGCCTTGGTCCCAGGCGGCCATGTAGACTTCCTTGAAGGCATCAAAGCTGATGTCCTCGGGGCAGTTGATGGTTTTGGAAATGCTGCTGTCGATCCATTTCTGCGCGGCCGCCTGCATGCGGACGTGATCGAGCGGGGCGAGGGTTTGCGCATTGACGAAATAGTCTGGCAGGGCTGCGTCGCCTTTCAGATCGCGCCACATCTGGACGGCGTAATCGACGACTTCTTCCTCGGTCTTGCTGCCATCTTTTTGCAGGACTTTGCGAGTATAGGCATAGGCAAAGACCGGTTCGATCCCGGACGAGACGTTCCCCGCGTAAAGGCTGATCGTGCCGGTGGGCGCGATGGAGGTCAGCAATGCGTTGCGGATGCCGTGGGTGCGGATCGCGTCGCGCACATCGGTGTCCATCTGCTGCATGGCACCACTGGCGAGGTATTTGTCGGCGTCGAACAGCGGAAACGCGCCTTTTTCTTTGGCGAGCTCCACCGAGGCCAGATAGGCCGCGCGTGCGATGGCATGCATCCAGGCGTCGGTCTGTGCTGCGGCCTCTTCGGAGCCATAGCGCAGCCCGACCATCAGCAAGGCATCGGCAAGGCCGGTGACGCCCAGCCCGATCCGGCGCTTGTTCATCGCCTCCTGCTGTTGGGCAGGTAGCGGAAAGCGCGAGGCATCCACGACATTGTCCATCATCCGCACGGCGGTGGCGACCAGATCGGTCAGGGCGTCCGCGTCCAGTTTCGCGCTCTCGCTAAACGGATCACTGACCAGCCGCGCCATGTTGATCGATCCCAACAGGCAGGCGCCATAGGGCGGCAATGGCTGTTCGCCGCAGGGGTTCGTCGCGGCGATGGTTTCGCAGTAGTTCAGATTGTTCATCTGGTTGATGCGGTCGATGAAGATCACGCCGGGTTCGGCGTAATCATAGGTCGATTGCATGATCGTATCCCACAGATCGCGCGCTTTGAGGGTCTTGTAGACCTGCCCGTCGAACACGAGATCCCAGTCGCCGCCCGCCTTGACCGACGCCATGAACGGATCGGTGATCAGCACCGACATGTTGAACATCCGCAGGCGCGCGGCGTCGGATTTGGCAGTGATGAAGGCTTCGATATCGGGGTGGTCGCAGCGCATCGTGGCCATCATCGCGCCACGGCGAGACCCTGCCGACATGATTGTGCGGCACATGGCATCCCAGACATCCATGAAGGACAATGGGCCCGAGGCATCGGCGGCGACACCGAGCACCGACGCTCCCTTGGGCCGGATGGTAGAGAAATCATAACCGATGCCACCGCCCTGCTGCATGGTCAGCGCAGCCTCTTTGAGCATGTCGAAGATGCCGCCCATGCTGTCGGGCACGGTGCCCATCACAAAGCAGTTGAACAATGTCACTGACCGCGCGGTGCCCGCCCCCGCCGTAATCCGGCCTGCGGGCAGGTATTTGAAATCGGCCAGCGCATCGTAGAATTTCGGCTCCCACGCCTGCGGGTCGGCCTCTACCGCGGCAAGCGATCTGGCGATCCGGTGCCATGTATCCTCGACCGTCGTGTCGATCGGCGTACCGTCGGCCTGTTTGAAACGGTATTTCATGTCCCAGATCTGTTCGGCGATGGGGGCTGCGAAATGGGACATGGGTTTTGCTTTCATGCTGGCGGCCATGGCGAAGACACGCCATGTTAAGTCAGTTGCGGGGATTCTGGAACGGTCTTGTAGACCGCCATATCTTGTGGTTTCAACCTGCATCGACGGTTCTGGATCGTATATTTTGTCGCAGCCTTGCTTTTCGATCCTGCCGCCTTAATTCACGCTGATCCCGGGGGGGATAGATGACCAGTACAGTCCACCTGCTCAAGCTTTCGGTCGGCACGGATGACGTGGCCGATCTTGCCGCGTGGCAGGCTGACAGGCGCGCGCAGACCGAGGACGGGCTGCCGCGCCACATCACCCGGATGTGGCCCAAGCGCGAGGATGAAATCCTGAACGGCGGGTCGATCTTTTGGGTGATCAAGGGTGTGATCCTGTGCCGCCAGCCTATCCTGCGGCTTGATGAATATATCGGCGGCGACGACATCCGCCGCTGCGCCATCGTGTGTAAACCCGGCCTGATCCGTGTCGCGGCAACGCCAAAGCGCGCTTTTCAGGGCTGGCGTTATCTGCCCGTGGCGGATGCGCCCGCCGATCTGCCCGCAGGTCGCCAGCATGAAGAGGCGCTGCCCCCCGAATTGTCCAAGGCGCTGGCGGCCATCGGGGTGCGCTGATCCGCCCCGACTTGTGACTGGCTTTCGCGCAGCGTCTGACGCATCCTGACCCCAGCATTTCTGGGGAGGAACGCATGTCAATCTACCACACGCCTTTTGCCGATGTGCCGTTGCGCGATCAATCCATCACCGAACGGGTGTTTGATGGGCTGGCGGACCGCCCCAACGATGTGGTGCTGATCGACGGCCCATCGGGGCGCAGCCTGACGGCGGCGGATTTCATGGATCAGGTCAAGCGGTTGGCGGGGGGCTTGACGGCGGCGGGACTGGGGCAAGGCAAGGTCGTGGCATTGATGGCGCCCAATATGCCCGAGTATTGCGTGATCTTTCATGCCGTCGCTTGGGCCGGTGGCACGATCACGACGCTGAACCCGACCTATACCGCGACCGAGATCCGCCACCAGCTTGCGGATTCGCGTGCCGATGTGCTGATCACCATCCCCGATTTTCTGGCCACCGCACGGGATGGTGCGGGCGATCTGGACGTGATC
The DNA here is from genome assembly GCF_034652275.1 of Yoonia sp. 72. Lineage (NCBI taxonomy): Bacteria > Pseudomonadati > Pseudomonadota > Alphaproteobacteria > Rhodobacterales > Paracoccaceae > Yoonia > Yoonia sp. 72. The sequence goes on from NZ_JAXIWG010000001.1 coordinate 1,335,281, forward strand.
GCCATCGGCACCGATGCCTACACGGCGCTGATGGGTGATCCTTTGCCCGCGCAGGTGCCAGTCGATATCGTGGCGCATACGGTCGTGCTGCCTTATTCGTCGGGGACCACGGGCCTGCCCAAAGGCGTGATGCTGTCGCATCGCAATCTTGTCGTGAACGTCGACCAGATCATCGCCGCCGCCGATTTCCGCAAGGGCGAGGTTGCGGCGGGGTTCCTTCCGTTCTTTCATATCTACGGCATGACCGTGCTGATGAATGTCCATCTGGCAGGCGGCGGTGCGGTTGTGACGATGCCGCGTTTCGATCTTCCGCTGTTCTTGCAGATCAGTCAGGACCACAAGGCGCGGCGCATGTGGATCGTCCCTCCGGTGGCGCTGGCACTGGCCAAGCATCCGCTGGTGGACCAGTATGATCTGTCCAGCATCGAACAGGTGTTTTCGGGTGCCGCACCGATGGGGGCGGAATTGTCCAATGCCGTGGGCAAGCGGCTGGATTGCATCTCCCTGCAAGGCTACGGGATGACCGAGCTTGCCCCCGTGTCCCATGTCACGCCTGCCAAGGCGGCCGTCGCGGGTGCCTCCGGTCAGTCGGTGCCGAACACGTCCTGCCGCATCGTCGATATCGAAACGGGGGCGGACTTGCCAGCAGGACAGGACGGCGAATTGTGGATCAAGGGGCCGCAGGTGATGCAGGGGTATCTGAACAACCCTACGGCCACTGCCGCCACGATCACGGATGACGGGTGGCTGCGCACGGGCGACATCGCGCGGATCGACGAACAGGGTTATATGTTTATCGTCGACCGGTTGAAGGAACTCATCAAATACAAAGGCTTTCAGGTCGCCCCCGCCGAGCTTGAGGCCGCACTTGTCGCACTTGACGGGATCACCGACGCCGCCGTGATCGGCCTGCCGGATGCCGAGGCGGGCGAGTTGCCGATTGCCTTTATCGTGGCGCGGGACGGGGTCGCCGACACCGACGCGATCATGGCGCATCTGCGCCGGACGCTAGCGCATTACAAGCAGTTGCACCAGATCCATGTCGTGCCGGAAATCCCCAAATCGGCCTCGGGCAAGATCTTGCGGCGGGTCTTGCGCGACAGGATCGCAGCGCAGGGATAATGACGCCATCCGGCGTCGGGACAAAAACGCCACGCGGCGTCGTATTGTGACAAGTCTGGGCGCGCGATGCGCCTAGGGTGGCAGCAATTGAAGAAAGCCGTCCCATGCACGAACGCCGAATCCCCGAATGGTTGCGCCATGCTCCGGCGCCCGGCGTGCGGGGGTTCGCGACCCTTGCAGGCACCGAAGCTGTTGCCCGCGGCATCCTGATCTCGGTCTTTCCGCTGGCGATGTATAACGCGCTGCAGGACGCGCAGCTGATCTCCGAGGCTTATTTTCTGGTCGGCGTGCTGTCGCTGGCGGTCGGATTGATGGTGCCGTTCACGACACGCTATCTGCCGCGCCGCTGGGTCTATGTGATCGGGGCGAGCCTGTTCGTGGCAGGCTCGCTTCTGGCCGCGACGGGGGGGCCGCTCGCGGTTGTCGTCGGCCTTGGGTTGAACACGATATCCACCGTCATCACCTTCGTCTGCTTCAACGCCTATGTGATGGATTACATCGCAAAACTATCTCTGGGCCGTCTGGAAACGTCCCGCCTGTTTTACAGTGCGCTGGGCTGGACGATTGGTCCGGCACTTGGCGTGTTCCTTTATAGCTGGTGGCCGCCTGTCCCGTTCTTCATCGCCGCGTGCGCCGCATTCTCGATGATGAGCCTGTTTTTGTGGATGCGCCTTGGCAATGGCAAGCTGATCACCAAGGCGACACGACCACCTGCGAACCCGCTCGCCTATCTGCCGCGCTTTGCAGGGCAACCAAGGCTGATCGCGGGGTGGATTTTCGCGGTGATCCGGTCGGCGGGCTGGTGGGTCTATATCGTCTATCTGCCGATCTACGCGATTGAAAACGGGCTGGGCGACAGGATCGCGGGGATCGTTTTGTCGCTGTCGAATGCGGCGCTGTTCGTCACGCCGCTGATGCTGCGCTGGATGCAGAAACGCTCGATCCGCTATGCTGTGCGCACGGGGTTCGTCATGGCCGGATGTTTGTTTAGCATCGCAGGGCTGGCCGCTGGCTGGCCTTGGGTCACGGTGCTGGCGCTGGTCGGCGGGTCGTTTTTCCTGATCCTGCTGGATGTGTCGGGGGGGTTGCCTTTCCTGCTGGCGGTCAAACCATCCGAGCGGACGGAAATGGCCGCCGTCTATGCCAGTTTCCGCGATGTGTCGGGTATCCTGACCCCCGGCACGGCATGGCTGGTCTTGTTGTTCGCACCGGTCGCGGGCGTCTTTGTTGCCTCGGGCGCAAGCCTTCTGGCGGCATGGGCGCTGTCGTCAAAGCTGCATCCGCGCCTTGGACGGGCGCGGATCAGGATCGCACCCGCAGAATGATTAAAGGTCGAGGACCAGTTCCAGCGCCTTGAGGATCTTGCGCTGCTCGGGCGTCCAGTTGGCACGGCTGCCGCGAAACAGCGTCGCCTGACTGGCGTGGATCAGCCCGTCGGACAGGATTTTCAGCCCGTTGGCGCGCAGCGTCTCGCCGGTCGAGGTGATATCGGCAATCGCTTCGGCGGTTTCGTTCTTGACGGTGCCTTCGGTGGCCCCCTGACTGTCAATCAACTGGTAATCGGCCACGCCATTGTCACGCAGGAATTCGCGCACCAGCCGGTGGTATTTGGTGGCGATCCGCAGGCGGAACCCGTGCTGCGCACGAAACGCTGCCGCCGCCGCATCAAGATCATCGAGCGTATCCACATCGACCCACCCCTGCGGCACCGCGATCACCAGATCGGCCCCGCCAAAGCCCATCAGCGCCATTTCCCGCACACGCCGGTCCCAGTTCACCAGCTTTTCGCGCACCAGATCCGACCCGGTCACCCCCAGATGGATATTGCCCAGCGCCAGTTCGCGCGGGATTTCGCCCGCCGACAACAGCACCAGTTCAAGGCCCGCGATCCCGTCCACGGCACCGGCATATTCACGCTCCGACCCCGACTTGCGCAAGGTCACACCGCGCGCGCCGAACCAGTCGAAGGTCTTTTCCATCAGCCGCCCCTTGGACGGCACGCCAAGCTTCAGCATTTGCCCACCTCCAGCGCCAGATCAGGGCGGATCACACCGCCCACCGCAGGCACCGCACGCCCCTGCCCCAACCGCGCGGTCAGCGCGTCATAGCGGCCGCCCGTGGCGATGGGCGGCAATTCGGGGCGGTCGCTGGCGTAAAAGCCAAAGACGAAGCCGTCGTAATATTCCAGCGAGGTCCGCCCATAGCTGCCTTCAAAGTCGAGCGTATCTACGTCGATCCCGCGCGCGGCCATCGCGGAGAGACGCGCCTCCATCCGGCGCACGGCGCTGCCTATGCTGGGCATGTCCACGGCGATATCGCGCAACACGCTCAGCGCATCGGTGCTGGTGGCGCGCAGGCCAAGGATCGCGTCGATCAGCGCGGTCTCGTCCGATGACAAAGGCGCGGCAGCGGCATCCACACGCAAGGCGGCGATACGGGCGGCAACCTCCGCCCGACTGCGCAGGCCGATATCGGGACCGGCAGCGGCAAAAGGATCATCCGCCGCCAGCAAGGCCGCGCGCAAAGGCGGCACCTCGCCCGACCCGTAACGGCGCAAGAGCGCGCGAAACCGGCCCGGCCGCCAGATATGGCGCAGCAACGCCGCCTTGCGGTCGTCGGTCGTGCGCAAGCCGCGTACCGCAGCCATCAGCACGCCGATATCGCCCGTCGCCGCGCGCAGCGGCAGACCGGCCAGCCCAGCGGCGATCACGGCAAAGACTTCGGCATCGGCCGCGGCAGGGTTCTGGCCGTCGAACACCTCGTATCCCACCTGCACATATTCGTTGGCGCGGGTCTCGTCGGTTTCCTGCTTGCGGAACACCTTGCCCGAATAGGTATAGCGCGCGGGATCGGCATAGGTTTCCATATGCATCTGCACGACCGGCACGGTGAAATCGGGCCGCAGCACCTTTTCGCCGCGCAACGGATCGGCCGTTAGATAGGCGCGCGCGCGGATATCCTCGCCGTAAAGGTCCAGCAGCAGATCGGCGGGTTGCAGCACATCCGCCTTGACCACGATTGCGCCCTGCGCTGCGAAATGGTCCCGCAGGCGGCGCGCTTCGGTCAGGGTCGCGGGCGAAGTCGGCATCAGCCCTGCCCGTCCAGAATGGCGCGCACCTTTGCGACCATCTGGTCGCGCGGCACTTCGGACTGGCTGGGGCGGTCTTTCCATTCTTCCAGCGTCGCATTCTTGGCGATTTCCGCGCCAAGGATCAGATCCTTGATCTGCACGACACCTTTGGCGAATTCGTCGCCCCCAGCGATGATCGCGACCGGTGACGCGCGTTTGTCGGCATATTTCAACTGGTTGCCGAAATTCTTGGGATTGCCGAGGTACACTTCCGACCTGATCCCCGCCTTGCGCAGTTCGGCGACCATCGTCTGGTAATCGGCCATATGCGCGCGATCCATGACGGTGACGATCACGGGACCGGTGGCTTCAGACGTGATCCGCCCCGTCGCGCGGAGGGCCGCGAGCAATCGGTCCACACCGATGGAAACACCCGTCGCCGGCACCTCTTGCCCGGTAAAGCGCTTGACCAGATCGTCATAGCGCCCGCCCCCCGCGACCGAGCCGAAATTGCGCGGACGGCCCTTTTCGTCGGTGACCTCGAAAGTCAGTTCCGCCTCGTAGACAGGCCCGGTGTAATAGCCCAGACCGCGCACGACGGACGGGTCGATTATAATGCGGTCGGGGCCGTAGCCTTGGGCAGACAGCAGCCCTGCGATCTCTTCCAGTTCCGCGACACCCGCCACGCCGATCTGCGAGTCTGCGACCAGTTCCGCCAGCCGGGCAACCGTGGCGGCACCGGTGTCGCGCTTGGCCTCCATGAACCCGATCACGACATCCGCCTGCGCATCGCTTAGCCCTGCGCCCTTGGTGAAATCGCCGCTCTCGTCCTTGCGCCCCTCGCCCAGCAGCGCGCGCACGCCCGCCATGCCCAGCCGGTCCAGCTTGTCGATGGCACGCAGCACGATCCCGCGCTCGGCCTCCTTGTCATCGCCCGACAGCCCAGCCACTTCCAGCACACCGTTTAGCACCTTGCGGTTATTCACACGGATCACATAGTCACCGCGCGCGATGCCCACTTCTTCCAGACAATCCGCCAGCATCGCGCAGATCTCGGCATCTGCGGCGACACTGGCCGCGCCCACCGTATCGGCATCGCATTGGTAAAACTGCCGGAACCGCCCCGGCCCCGGCTTTTCGTTGCGCCAGACCGGCCCCATCGCATAGCGGCGGTAAGGCGAGGGCAGATCGTTGCGATATTGCGCCGCTACCCGGGCGAGCGGTGCCGTCAGATCATAGCGCAGCGCCAGCCAGTCGGCATCCTCCTGCCATGCAAACACCCCTTCGTTCGGGCGGTCCACATCTGGCAGGAACTTGCCCAAAGCCTCGACCGTTTCGACCGCGGATGTCTCCAGCGCGTCGAACCCGTAGCGATGATAGACCGCCGCGATCTTGGCCAGCATCGCGGCCCGTTCGGTCACATCCGCGCCGAAATAGTCCTGAAACCCCTTGGGTGTCACAGCCTTAGGGCGGGGGGTTTTCTTGTCATTGGCCATCGCGCTGTTCCTCTTGATCCCGCGCCGTTTACCGCGCCAATGTCACAGGGGCAATGCGGTCGTATATTTCAGCTCTTTGAGACTGAAGGACGACACGACCGATTTCACGAAAGGCTGGCGCAACAGCGCATGGGTCATGAAGGCCTCGTAGGCCTCGACATCGTGACAGCGGATTTTCAGGATGTAATCGGCGGTGCCCGACACGGCATGCGCCTCCATGATCTCGGGATGGGCGCGGATCACGGCGGCAAAGCCTGCAATCGCGGCCTCGCCATGGTCCGACAGCCGGACAGTGGCAAACACACAAAGCGCGACCTCGGCCTTGCGCGGATCGAGCAAGGCAACACGGCCTTTCAGCAGACCCAAAGCCTCGAACTCCTGCACCTTGCGCCAGACGGTCGATGTGGCCATGCCCGTCTGCGTGGCCATCTCGGCAAGCGACAGCGCCGCATTGCCTTGCAGAACCCGCAGCAAGGCTCGCTCCTGATCGGAAAATTTCATCTAGGCGCGCCTTTTGACTTCTTTTTTCCAAAAATACTCATTTCATTGCCTGAAAGGCAAGAAATTCCACCGCAACCGGATCACTCTGTTCCCTAGGAGGATCCCACATGCCCAAAGATACAAGTTACGCCTCGCTCTTGCCCGATGCCCAAGGGCGCTATCCCTACACGCCCGAGGATGACGCCGTCTGGGGCGATCTGTTCACCCGCCAGATGGCCTTCCTGCCCGGCAAGGTCGCGCCGGAGTACCTCGATGGTGTTGCAAAGCTGGGGCTGAACGCCGCCGAGACTCCGCAAGTGCGCGACATCGACGCCCGCCTACAGGCGCTCACAGGCGCAGGCGCGCATGGTGTCCCCGCGATCATCCCTCCATCGCAATTCTTCGACCTGCTGGCACAGCGCAAGTTTCCCGTCGCCACCTTCCTGCGGCGGCGCGAGCATATGGACTATATCGAGGAACCGGACCTCTTTCACGAGGTGTTCGGCCACTGCCCGTTGCTGACCAACGCGTCCTACGTCGATTTCATCGCAGGGTTCGGCCAGAAGGCGCTGGCCATGGAAAAGGCCGACCGCTGGTTCATGTTCCGCCTGTTCTGGTTCACCGTGGAATTCGGGATGATCCGCACGACTGACGGTTTGCGCGCCTATGGAGCGGGGATCGTGTCATCCCCCGCCGAGGCCGCGCATGCGTTGTCGGGTGATGCGCTGATGCAGGATTTCGATCTGCTGACGGTGTTCCGCACGCCCTACCGGATCGACATCGTGCAGCCGACCTATTTCGTGATCGACGGGTTCGACCAGTTGGCAGGCTTGCTCGACAGCGATTTCGCTGCGGTGATCGCGCAGGCGCGCGCCATGGGCGACCTGCCTGCCCTTTTCGAAGGCAAGAAGTCCGTGTAAGTGTCGGGCATGACCGACATCATCCAACTTGAAGAAAAGATCGCCCATCTGACACGCACGGTGGATGATTTGTCCGATATCGTCGCGCGTCAGGAAAAGGAACTGGCGCTGCTGACCCGCCGCGTTGCCATGCTGATGGAACGCGAGGCCACGCGCGAGATGGACACCGGCGGGTCGATCCCCTTGGGCGACCAGCGCCCGCCGCATTGGTAGGCGCTAGTCGTTTGATCCGATGGTTCGATGGTGCGATCCCGTCTCGGGAGTGGAGGGACGCATTATCGGCCAAGTTCGACACTAGAGCGTCACGACCGCACTCACCGCCACAGCAGCCTATAACAAACGCAAACTTCGCTTGCGACGCCGGGCGGGGATCTCGGCATTAACCCGATGACGGTTGCGAAGTGGCGCAAACGTCAGACGGACGGGGGCGCCCAGACAGGGGTGAAGGAGCCACGTTCAACGATCGTGACCGAGGCGCAGGAGGCGACTATTGTTGTTTTCAGGCGGCATACCCCAGCAAAGGCTGTAGAGATCGTCTATGCATAGCGCGACGTGTTCGATACGGTAGCCTGAAACGAAGCGACAGGTCTGCGATGGAACCGGAGAGTTTCACGAGAGAGGGCTAAACGATGCGTGAGCTGCGAAAAAGGGAAACCGGAGCAGTTGATCCGGAAACGGGATCGGTCTTGACTTATGACCGTTCCTATACTGACAGAGAGGGAGGGTTCCAATACATACTCGCGTTCCGGCTGGCTGCTGGAACCGACCCTATCCGCTTCCGGTTGATGGCTTTGGACAATACCTCTTTGGAGGCGACGGTGGATCGCCGAAATAAAAACATCCCTCCCCCTAATACCGGGGAAGAAATGGATCGAATTCTTTCTGATTTTCTGGAGGCTAATGGACGTTCTCTGATAGTGTACGAGCTGGACCTCCTCGATTTTTCTGAATGGGCGATCGAGCCAATGCTGCCAGAAACCAACAGCTTTGATGTGAAATGGAACGAATTCTCCGATGAGTTCATGAAAACCCTTGTCGCGACAATCGCGCGACTGGTTTTCAGAATATACTCGTTGGATCCGCAAGGTGGTTTCTACCCCGATCACCTTTCGATTTCGCCCTATGGTTTCCGTGGAAAATACGCAAGACGCTATGGGGCGCGCGAGATATAGCCCGGTGTCCGGCACGCGACCTCACAACGCAGGACGTTTTCGGACACATTGAGGTGTTCGGCAATTCCAAACGCAAGCACACGAACAACGGGATGCTTTCATCCGTCGCATGCGAGATCAGACAGCACAAACAGAACCGGGCAGGTGCGGCAGAACATAGACCGCTTATGGTTAGAGCGGCAGGTCATCATGGGACAGGCGCGGGATGGACACTGGCGGGTCCATCCCCTGGGGGCCCACCGCATTGGTAGACCTCAGGCGTCCTCAACCTCGATCACCCCGCCAAGGCTGCGCAGGGCGCCCTTGATCTGCGGATTAATCGGGAAAGGCTCGCCCAGATCCAGCTCGACCTCGCCGGGTAGATCGTTGTCCATCAGACAGACATAGACCGAGCCGCGTGCCGCACGCACACCGTCGCGGGCGGCATTGGCCAGAATGCTGGCAATCGTGTCGATGGCGCTGGGGCTGTCGATGAACACGCGCAGCCCCGCCGACCCCGCATCCGCCACAACGCTGTCGATGGGCGACACCGACCGGCCCAAGAGCTTGAGCTGGTCCGCCTCCATCGTCGCCTCGCATTGCAGGACGATCTGCGATCCGGTTTCCAGATGGGCGCGCGCAGTTTCCAGCGTATCGGAAAACATCGTGACCTCGTATTGCCCCGTCGGATCGGACAATTGCACAAAGGCGAAACGGTTGCCGCGCGCCGATTTGCGTTCCTGCCGCCCCGACACGGTGCCCGCCATCTTGACGATGGCAGGCCCGCGTTCGGCGCGTGCGATCACCTCGTCCAGCGTCAGCACCTGTTTGCGCTTGAGCGCCCCCATGTAATCGTCAAGCGGGTGACCCGAGAGATAGAAGCCGATGGCCTTGAATTCCTCGGCCAGCCGTTCGGCGGGCAGCCAGTCGTCGCCGAAGGCAAGGCGCGGTTCAGGCAGATCCTCGCCCGCGTCCCCGAACAGCGACACCTGATTGGATGATTTCTGGTCATGGATCGCCGCCGAATAGGCGGTCAGCGCATCAAGGCTGTCCATCACGCGCCGCCGGTTCCGGTCGAGCACATCGAAGGTCCCCGCGCGCGCGAGCATCTCCAGCGACCGTTTGCCGATGCGTTTGAGATCGCAGCGCCGCGCGAAATCGAACAGGTTCACAAACGGTTTCGACGTTGCCGCCCCGGACCCCGATCCGGGGCCTCCGGCAGAGTGAGATCCCGGGTCAAGCCCGGGATCACCCTCGCGGCCCGCGACGATCAGTTTCATCGCCTCGACACCCACGTTTTTCAGCGCACCCAGCGCATAAACCAGCTTGCCGTCCTGCACCTCAAAGGTCGCACCCGAGCGGTTCACGCAAGGCGGGATATAATCAATCCCCAGCCCCTTCTTCACCTCTTGGAAATACACCCCCAGCTTGTCGGTCAGGTGGATATCGCAATTCATCACACCGGCCATGAATTCGACCGGATGGTTCGCCTTGAGCCATGCCGTCTGATAGCTGACCACGGCATAGGCGGCAGCATGGGATTTGTTGAACCCGTAATTGGCGAATTTTTCCAGAAGGTCGAAGACCTCGCGCGCCTTTTTCGGCTCGACACCATTGGCCTTGGCGCCCGCCTCGAACTTGGGACGCTCTTTCGCCATTTCCTCGGCGATTTTCTTGCCCATCGCGCGGCGCAACAGGTCGGCCCCGCCAAGGCTGTAGCCCGCCATGACCTGCGCGATTTCCATCACCTGTTCTTGATAAACGATGATGCCTTGGGTTTCCGCCAGAATATGGTCAATCGACGGGTGGATCGATTCCAGCTCCTTAATCCCGTTTTTCACCTCGCAATAGGTGGGGATATTCTCCATCGGGCCGGGCCGATACAGCGCCACAAGCGCCACGATATCCTCAATACAAGTCGGCTTCATGCGCTTGAGCGCATCCATCATGCCAGAGCTTTCCACCTGAAACACTGCGATGGTTTTCGCGGAGGCGTAAAGCGCGTAGGATTTGGGATCGTCTAGCGGGATCGCCCCGATGTCGTATTCGAACCCGACGGGCGGCTGGTAGAGCACATCGCCATCCGCCGTGACATTCAGGCTGCGCCCCGCCTTGCGGATCAGTTCCACGGCGTTCTGGATCACCGTCAGGGTCTTCAGCCCCAGAAAGTCGAATTTCACCAGCCCCGCCTGTTCGACCCATTTCATGTTGAACTGGGTCGCAGGCATGTCCGAGCGCGGGTCCTGATACAGCGGGACAAGTTCGTCCAGCGGACGGTCCCCGATCACCACACCGGCGGCATGGGTGGATGCGTTGCGCAGCAGCCCTTCGACCTGTTGGGCATAGGTCAGAAGGCGTTGGACGACCTCTTCGTTCTTGGCCTCTTCGCGCAGGCGGGGTTCGTCCGCCAGCGCCTTTTCGATGCTGACGGGCTTGACGCCTTCGACGGGGATCATCTTGGACAGGCGGTCCACCTGCCCATAAGGCATCTGCAACACACGCCCCACGTCGCGCACGGCGGCCTTGGACAGAAGCGCGCCGAAGGTGATGATCTGCCCCACACGGTCGCGGCCGTATTTGTCCTGCACATAGCGGATCACCTCTTCGCGGCGGTCCATGCAAAAGTCGATGTCGAAGTCGGGCATCGACACACGTTCGGGGTTCAGGAAGCGTTCAAACAGCAGGCTATAGCGCAAAGGGTCCAGATCGGTGATCAACAGCGCATAGGCGACGAGCGAGCCTGCCCCCGACCCCCGCCCCGGCCCCACGGGAATCCCGTTGTCCTTGGCCCATTTGATGAAATCGGCCACGATCAGGAAATAGCCGGGAAAGCCCATGCCTTCGATAATGCCGAGCTCGAAATCGAGCCGCTTTTCATACTCCTCGACCGGGGCCGCATGGGGGATCACGGCAAGGCGCGCACGCAGCCCTTCCTGTGCCTGACGGCGCAGTTCGGCCACCTCGTCATCGGCGAATTTGGGCAGGATCGGCGCGCGTTTATAGGCTTTGAATGCGCAACGTTGCGCGATCTCGATGGTGTTTTCCAGCGCTTCGGGCAGGTCTGCGAACAAGGTGGCCATTTCGCGCGGCGTCTTGAAATAATGCTGCGGCGTCAGACGGCGGCGCGGTTCCTGCTGGTCGACATAGGCCCCGCCCGCGATGCAGATCAGCGCATCATGGGCTTCGTAAAAGCTGGATTTCGGGAAGTAGACATCATTGGTGGCGACCAGCGGCAGGCCCTTGGCATAGGCCATTTCGATATGGCCGCGCTCGGACAGCCGTTCCGCCTCGGGCAGGCCACCGTCGACGGGGTGCCGCTGCAATTCGACATAAAGGCGCTGGGGATAGATCGCCGCCAACTGGTCGAGCAGCAGATCGGCCTTGGCCCCCTGCCCGTGCCGCAACAGCCGCCCCAAAGGGCCGTCAGGGCCACCCGTCAGGCAGATCAGGCCCGCGCTATACTGTGCCAGCTCATCGACCGTGACCTGGGGCAATTCCCCCGCAGCATCAAGATAGGCGCAGGAATTGAGCTTCATCAGGTTCAGATAGCCCGCCTCGTTCTGTGCGAGCAGCACGACGGGCGCGGGTTCCTCTGGCCGCTTGCCCGGTTCGGGGGTGGCATAGGCCAGATCAAGCTGGCAACCGATGATGGGCTGCACGCCTGCCTTGGTCGCGTATTCGGAAAACTCCAGCGCGCAGAACATGTTGTTGGTATCGGTCACAGCGACCGCGGGCATCCCCATGCCCGCAGCCAAGGGTGCCAGCGATTTGACCGGTACCGCCCCTTCCAGCAAAGAATATTCGGTATGGGTGCGCAGGTGGATGAATCGGGGCTGATCTGTCATGCTTGTTCTTAACCCGCCGCATCAAAGGGCGAAACCGTGAAACATCTGATCCCTGCTCTGGCCTTGTCGCTTCTTCCGCTCGGCGCGGCGGCTTTGCCGGTCACGCGCTGCGTCAATCTGGGTGATGCGCTGGATTCACCCAGCATTGAGGGCGAATGGACCTATGTCATCGAACAGCGCGACATTGCGTTGGTCGCGCAGGCAGGTTTCGACACCATCCGCCTGCCGGTGCGGTTTTCCACCCGCTGGGACGGCGAACGGATTGATCCGGCGTTTCTGGCGCGCGTGGACGCCGTGATCGGCATGGCGCTGGATGCGGGGTTGAACGTGATCCTTGATCTGCACCATTTCGAGGACCTGATGACCAATCCGGACAAGCTTAGCCCCGCCTTCACGGCGATCTGGGCTGCTCTTGGCGATCATTACGCAGGCTGGCCGGACGGGCTGATCTTTGAATTGCTGAACGAACCAATCGAGGCGATGACCACGGCCCGCGTTGTCCCGCTGTATCAGGCGATCATCGCGGATCTGCGCCCCGCACATCCCGAACGCTGGATCATCGTCGAAGGCAGCGATGCGGCCAGCCTTGCGCAGATGCGGCACCTGCCCGATTTCGGGCCGTTTACCGCCCATAGTTTCCATTACTACGACCCATTTGAATTCACCCACCAGCAATTGTGGTATGACAACCCGCCGCTGCCTGCGCGTGGGTGGACCGCTGCCACGGAACGCGCGGCCATCATCCGCGATTTTGCCACCGTGCCGGTGGATGGCCCGCCGATCCTGCTGGGGGAATTCGGCACCTATCGCGACATCGACCCCGCCAGCCGCGCCAATTGGCTCAAGGCTGTGCGCCATGCCTCCGAGGACCGCGGGATCGGCTGGTGCGTCTGGTCCTTTGCCAGCAATTTCAGCATCGTGACCGATGACAAATCGGGCTGGTTGCCGGGCATCCTGCCAGCCCTTGGGCTGGAGTCCGCGCAGACCGCGCCTTGACACATTCCGCGCCGCCCGAAAGGTAAGCGGGATGACTGACAAACTCGATTCCTTCTTTGGGGCGATGTCCGACCCGACCCGCCGCGCGGTGCTGGAACGGCTGGCCGCTGGCCCTGCCAGTGTGGGCGAGCTGCACAAGCCGCACAAGATGGCGCTGCCGACTTTCATGCGGCATCTCAAGGTGCTGGAGGACAGCGGCGTTGTGCGGTCGATCAAGAAAGGGCGCGTGCGCACTTGCCAGCTGGAAACCGCGCCCCTGATCGAGGTACAGGGATGGCTGGCCTGGCAGCGCGCGATCTGGGAAAACCGCGATACGGGCCGGTCCTGACAGGCGCCTGATTTTTCAGCAAAGGCAGCGCAACAGGGCGATGCGCGGCGAAAACCCTTGCAAACGGGCGGTCAGGCCGGTTTGATACGCTGTGACAACGGGCAGATGTCTACGCCGCATCGACATCTGCATCCTTTTGATCTGGTAAGGCGGCAGGTCTACACCAATGGAAATCACGTTTCTTCTCAACGGGGAAACCATGCGCGTCACGGCGCAGCCCACAGTGACGTTGCTGGACTGGCTGCGCAACGACCGCGGGCTTTGCGGCACCAAGGAAGGCTGCAACGAAGGCGATTGCGGGGCCTGCACCGTGATGGTGACGGACGACAGTGGTGCCAAATCGCTGAACGCCTGCATCCTGTTTCTGCCGCAACTGCATGGCAAGGCCGTGCGCACCGTCGAAGGGATCGCAGCACCCGATGGCACCCTGCACCCTGTCCAGCAGGCGATGATCGACCATCACGGGTCGCAATGCGGCTTTTGCACCCCCGGTTTCATCGCTGCGATGGCGACCGCCCATCTGGCGGGCCGGACCGATCATGACGATGTGCTGGCAGGCAATCTGTGCCGCTGCACCGGCTACGCCCCGATCATCCGCGCGGCCAAGGCGGCAGAGGCGCAGCCCAGCCCCGCTTGGGTCAAGGATACGCCGCCTGCGGTAGACGCCGCCCCCTATGCGCCCGAAACGCTGGATGAACTCGCCGCCTATTATGCCGCCAACCCCGATGCGACGATTGTCGCGGGGGCGACCGACGTGGGGCTGTGGGTCACCAAGCAATTGCGCGAGTTGCAAAAGCTCGTGTTCCTGCACCGTTGTGTGGACTTGCAGCAGATGACAGTGACGGATGCCACCATCCACATCGGTGCGGGTGTGACGATGGCAGGGGTTTTGGGCAAGATGGGTGAATATCACCCATCCTACGCGGAACTGATCCGGCGCTACGGGTCCGATCAGGTGCGCAACGCCGCGACCATCGGCGGCAATATCGCGAATGGCTCGCCCATCGGGGACAATCCGCCTGCGCTGATCGCGCTTGGCGCGACGCTGCATCTGCGGCAGGGGGATGACATGCGGCAGATGCCGATCGAGGATTTTTTCCTCAATTACGGCAAGCAGGACCGCAAGCCCGGCGAATTGGTGACAGGTGTCACCCTGCCGCGCCATGCCCCTGACCTGCGCTGCTACAAGATCTCCAAGCGCTTCGATCAGGACATTTCCGCTGTCTGTGGCTGTTTCAATATTGGCGTTGTGGATGGCGTGGTCACATCCGCCCGGATCGCCTTTGGCGGGATGGCGGGTGTGCCGAAACGCGCCGCAGCGGTCGAGGCGGCCTTGATCGGGCAGCCTTGGACGCAGGACACGGTCACGGTGGCCGCCCGCGCCTTTGGGAAAGATTTCACGCCCCTGTCGGACATGCGCGCCAGTGCGGATTACCGGCTGGAGGTCGCGCAGAACCTGCTGCACCGCTATTTTGCGCAAAGCACGGGCCAGGCCGCCAATGTGCTGGAGGTCTCGGCATGAGCGTCGCAAAACCCCTGCCGCATGATGCCGCCCATCTGCATGTGACGGGTCAGGCGCGGTATATCGACGATATCCCGACGCCCGCGGGCACGCTGCATCTGGCCTTTGGCCTGTCGGACGTGGCCAAGGGGGCGATCACCGCAATGGACCTTGCCGCCGTGCGCGCAGCCCCCGGTGTCGTCGCGGTGCTGGTGGCGCAGGATCTACCTTTTGCCAATGATGTCTCGCCTTCGGTGCATGACGAACCGCTGCTCGCCACAGGCGAGGTGCATTATCTGGGCCAGCCCCTGTTTCTGGTCGTAGCCGACAGCCACCTTGCCGCGCGCAAGGCGGCACGGCTGGGCAAGATCAGCATCACGCCAGAGACACCGATCCTGACGATCGAGGAGGCTTTGGCTGCGGGCAGCCGGTTCGAGGATGGCCCGCGCATCTGGACCAAGGGCGATGTCGACGCCGCACTCGCCACAGCACCCCGCCGCATCACCGGCCGGATCGACATGGGCGGACAGGAGCATTTCTATCTGGAAGGCCAAGCCGCGCTCGCCCTGCCGCAGGAAGGCGGGGATATGGTCGTGCAAAGCTCGACCCAGCACCCCACGGAAATCCAGCACAAGGTCGCGGATGCCTTGGGTCTGCCGATGCATGCCGTGCGCTGCGAGGTACGCCGGATGGGCGGCGGATTCGGCGGCAAGGAGAGCCAGGGCAATGCGCTGGCGGTGGCTTGTGCGGTGGCGGCGCGGTTGACGGGCAAGCCGTGCAAGATGCGGTACGACCGCGACGACGACATGATGATTACGGGCAAACGGCATGATTTCCGCATCACCTATGATGTGGGTGTGGATGCGGATGGCCGCTTGCTGGGGATCGATTTTGTTCAGATGACGCGGTGCGGCTGGGCGCTCGACCTGTCGCTGCCGGTCGCGGACCGCGCGATGCTGCATGCGGACAATGCCTATCATCTGCCCGCCGCGCGGATCACCTCGCACAGGCTGAAAACCAATACTCAATCGGCCACCGCGTTTCGCGGTTTCGGCGGGCCACAGGGGGTGTTGGGCATCGAGCGGGTGATGGACCATGTCGCCGCGGAACTGGGGCTTGACCCGCTGGTCGTGCGGCAACGCAATTTCTATGCGCCGATGGCAGGGGCCGAAGCTGCGCCTGCGGCGCATGGGGGGCTGTCTGCCCCCCACGGTGCTGCGCACCTGCCCCCCGAGGATATTTCCGCTCGGAAGATGGAAGCGCAGACCACGCCTTATCAAATGCCGGTCACGGATTTCATCCTGCACGGGTTGGCAGAGCGGTTGTTGGAAACCTCCGACTATCAGGCGCGGCGCGCGGCGATTGCGCGCTGGAACGCGCTCCAGCCGGTGTTGAAACGCGGGATCGCGTTCAGTCCGGTGAAGTTCGGGATTTCCTTCACGCTGAGCCATCTCAATCAGGCCGGTGCGCTGGTGCATGTGTATCAGGACGGGTCGGTCCATATGAACCATGGCGGCACCGAGATGGGGCAAGGCCTGTTCCAGAAAGTGGCGCAGGTGGCAGCAAGCCGTTTCGGGATCGACGTGGCGGCGGTCAAGATCACGGCGACGGATACCGGCAAGGTGCCGAATACATCGGCGACGGCGGCATCGTCGGGGTCGGACCTGAACGGGATGGCGGTGGCCAATGCGTGCGATACGATCCGCGACCGGATCGCGGCCTGTCTTGCGCAACTGCATCAGGCGCGGATCGAGGATGTGCATTTTGCGGATGGCCATGTGCATGTCGGCGGCGATGTGATGACCTTTGCCAAGGCCGCGCAGACCGCCTATTTCCAGCGCGTCAGCCTGTCGGCGACGGGGTTCTACAAAACGCCGGGGCTGAGCTGGGACCGCATCAAGGGCGAAGGCACGCCGTTTTTCTATTTCGCGCAAGGGGCGGCGGTGACCGAGGTGGTGATTGACACGCTGACCGGCGAGAACCGGATTTTGCGCGCGGACCTGCTCCATGATGCTGGCGCGTCGCTGAACCCGGCGCTCGATATCGGGCAGGTCGAAGGGGCCTATGTGCAAGGCGCAGGCTGGCTGACCACCGAGGAACTGGTCTGGGACGCCAAAGGCCGGCTGCGCACCCATGCGCCGGCGACCTACAAGATCCCCGCCTGTTCGGACCGGCCGGACATCTTCAATGTGGCGCTGTGGGACCAGCCCAATCCGGCGCAGACGATCTATCGGTCCAAGGCCGTGGGGGAGCCGCCGTTCATGCTGGGGATTTCCGCGTTTCTGGCTTTGTCGGCGGCGGTGCAGGCCTGCGGGCCGCACTACCCCGATTTGCAGGCGCCTGCCACAGCGGAAGAAGTGCTGCGCGCTGTCCACAGGGCGCGCGGATGACGGGAATCCGCATCACTGTCGCAGGCACGGCGGGATCGGCCCCGCGCGAGGCGGGGGCGCAGATGATGGTCTGGGCCGACCGCACGGAAGGGACGATTGGCGGTGGTGCGCTGGAATGGGACGCCATGGCCGAAGCGCGCCGGATGCTGGCCGAAGGCCGGACGCAGCATCGCGCGACGATCCCGCTGGGGCCTGCCTTGGGCCAATGCTGCGGCGGGTCGGTCACGCTGGTCTGGGAGGTGGCGGAGGCGCTGGACGAACAGCCGCGCCGTCCGTTGTGGATTTACGGGGCGGGCCATGTCGGCCGCGCCATCGTGCATGTGATGCAGCCGTTGCCCGATTTCGCGATCACCTGGGTCGATGTGGCCGCTGACCGGTTTCCGCAAACGGATGTCACCACGCTGGTCGCCGTTGATCCCGCGCAGGTGGTGCGCCATGCGCCGGATGAGGCCGCGCATCTGATCCTGACCTATAGCCATGCGCTCGATCTGGCGCTCTGCCATGCGATCCTGTCGCGCCCGTTCGCCAGCGTGGGGCTGATCGGGTCGGCGACGAAACGGGCGCGGTTTCGCAAAAGACTGGGTGATCTGGGTCACAGTGCAGCACAAATTGACCGCATCGCCTGCCCCATCGGGGATCCGGCACTGGGGAAACATCCTGCAGCCCTTGCGCTTGGCGTCGCAACCGCCATGATCCGCACCGATACGCGCCAGAGCAGGGAACGCCGGGCATGACCACACCATTGCTGCGCCTGCGCGGCCTGACCAAAGCCTATCCCGGGGTCGTGGCCAATCAGGACGTATCCTTTGACGTGCAGCCGGGCGAAATTCACGCGCTTTTGGGCGAGAATGGTGCGGGCAAATCGACCTTGGTCAAGACGATCTACGGTCTGGTCAAACCCGATGCGGGGCTGATGGAATTGAAAGGCGCGCCCTTCGCGCCTGCCGAACCGCGTGCGGCGCGCGCGGCGGGTGTGGCGATGGTGTTCCAGCATTTCTCGCTCTTCGATGCGATGAACGTGGCTGAAAACATCGCGCTGGGCATGGAAAACCCGCCGCCCCAGCGCGAGATCGCGGCGCGGGTGCGGCAGGTGTCGGACCAATACGGTCTGCCACTGGACCCGACACGGATCGTGGGCGAGTTGTCGGCAGGCGAACGCCAGCGGGTCGAGATCGTGCGGTGCCTGTTGCAGGACCCCAAGCTGTTGATCATGGACGAGCCGACATCGGTGCTGACCCCGCAAGAGGTTGCGATCCTGTTCGAGACCCTGCGCCGGTTGCGCGCGGCGGGCACGGCGATCCTTTACATCTCGCACAAGCTCGAGGAAATCCGCGCGCTCTGCGATGCGGCCACGGTGCTGCGGCTGGGCCGCGTGGTGGGCACCTGCGATCCGCGCGCCACCTCCGCGCGCGAGATGGCCGAATTGATGGTCGGCAGCAGCCTGCATGTGCCGCACAAGGCCGCACGCCCCGAGGGGGATGTGATCCTGACCTTGCAGGGGTTGAGCGCGAAGGCCCCGCACCGCTTTGGCACCGCGCTGCGTGACATCGACCTGACGGTCCGGCGCGGCGAGATTCTGGGTATCGGCGGCGTTGCGGGCAACGGGCAGGACGAGCTGGTCGCGGCCTTGTCGGGGGAAATCCGCACGGCGCGCGACATGGTGCAGTTCGACGGCCAAGGTATCGGGCATCTGGCCCCGAATGCGCGACGCCATTTGGGGTTGCTGGCCGCACCAGAGGAACGGATGGGCCATGCCGCCGCCCCCGATATGAGCCTGACCGAAAACGCGCTGCTCACTGCCGCTGTCCGGCAGGACCTGACCGCGCGCGGGTTTGTGCGCTGGGGCAAGGCACGCGCATTCGCAGGCAGTGTCATCGCGGCTTTTGACGTGCGCACGCCGGGGGCGGGCAATACCGCGCGGTCGCTGTCAGGGGGCAACCTGCAGAAATTCGTGATCGGGCGCGAGATCATGCAGGCTCCTGCCATGCTTGTCGTGAACCAGCCGACCTGGGGCGTCGATGCCTCCGCTGCGGCGGCGATCCGGCAGGCGCTACTGGATCTGGCGGACAAGGGGGCGGCGGTGATCTGCATCAGTCAGGATCTGGACGAGCTGATGGAAATCTCGGACCGCTTTGCAGCCCTCAATGGCGGGCGGTTGTCGGCACCCCGCCCCGCGCAGGGGCTGAGCGTCGAGCAGATCGGCCTGATGTTGGGCGGTGCGCATGACATGGAGGTGGCGCATGTGGATGCCTGACTTTGATGCCTCCGGCGGGGATATTTTTACTCTGACGATGAAGGGGCGGGCATGATCCGGCTTGAGAAACGCACGGCGCCGTCGCGGTTCTGGACTTATGCCGCCCCCGTGCTGGCAGTAGTGCTGACCATGGTCTGCGGTGCTTTGTTGTTTGCCGCCTTGGGCAATGATCCTTTTGTGACGATCCGCACGATTTTCTTGGACCCGCTGTTTTCGGAGTTTTCGTGGTATTACCGCCCGCAGCTTTTGATCAAGGCAGCCCCGCTGGTGCTGATCGCCATCGGGCTGTCTTTCGGGTTTCGCGCGGGTGTGTGGAATATCGGGGCGGAAGGCCAGTATATTCTGGGCGCGATCTGCGGGGCGGCGGTGGGCCTTGCGTTTTACCCCACCGAAAGCGCGTTCATCTTTCCGCTGATGGTAATGGCGGGCGCGCTAGGTGGCTGGGCATGGGCGATGATCCCGGGGTTTTTGCGGGTCAAGTTTGGCACCAATGAAATCCTTGTCTCGCTGATGCTGGTCTATGTGGCGCAGAACCTGCTGGCCTCGATGGCATTAGGCGCGTTGCGCAACCCCGATGCCAGCGGGTTTCCGGGCAGCCGGAACCTTGCACGCTATCCGTCCGCCACAAGCTGGATCAATGAAAGCGCGGGGCTGCATTGGGGTGTCGTCTTTGCCTTCATCGCGGTGATTTTCGCCTATATCACGCTGTCGCGGCATATCTTCGGGTTCCATGTACGCCTGTCGGGGCAAAGCCCGCGGGCGGCGCGGTTTGCAGGCGTAAACCCCGGCCTGCTGGTGTTGATCTGCATGGGGATTTCAGGCGCCTTGGCAGGGCTCGCGGGGTTGTTCGAGGTGGCGGGACCATCGGGGTTGATCAGCATCGACTTCAACGCGGGTTACGGTTTCACCGCGATCATCGTGGCCTTTCTGGGCCGGTTGCACCCCGTGGGTATCCTGCTGGCTGCGGGGCTGATGGCGCTGACCTATATCGGCGGCGAGATCGCGCAGTCCAACCTGCGCCTGCCTGCGGCGGCGATCCAGCTGTTGCAGGGGATGCTGTTGTTCTTCCTACTGGCGGTGGATGTGCTGACGCATTACCGCGTCCGGTTCACCTCGCGGAGGGTTGCGTGATGGATCTGTCGGCGATCAACCCGATCCTGCTGCTCGCCTCGCTGATGGTAGCGGCGACCCCGATCCTGCTGGCCGCCATCGGCGAGTTGGTGGTCGAACGCTCGGGCGTGCTGAACCTTGGCGTCGAGGGGATGATGATCACCGGCGCTGTCTGCGGGTTCATCGCGACAATCACGCTGGGGTCGTCGGTTCTGGGCTTTGCAGGTGCGGCCCTTGGCGGGGCATTGCTCGGGCTGGTCTTTGGGCTGCTGACGCAGGTTCTGCTGTCCAATCAGGTGGCGACCGGTCTGGCGCTGACGCTGTTCGGCCTCGGGCTCGCCGCGCTGCTGGGGCAAAGTTATATCGGGATCAAGGCACCCGTCATTCCCAAATGGCCGGTGCCGCTGCTGAGCGATATTCCGGTGATCGGGCCGATCCTGTTCAACCATGATCCTGTCGTCTATCTGGGCATCCTGATCGTCGCGGCGGTGTGGTTTTTCCTGACTTTCACCCGTGCAGGGCTGATCCTGCGGGCAGTGGGCGAAAACCACGAAGCGGCGCATGCGCTGGGCTATCATGTGATCCGCGTCCGCTTGCTGGCGATCATGTTTGGCGGGGCCTGCGCAGGGCTTGGCGGGGCTTATCTCAGCCTTGTGCGCGTGCCGCAATGGACCGAAGGACTGACCGCCGGTGCAGGCTGGATCGCGCTGGCGATTGTCGTTTTTGCCAGCTGGCGGCCATGGCGACTTTTGCTGGGTGCTTATTTGTTTGGCGGCGTGACCGTCTTGCAGCTTAATCTACAGGCGGCGGGCATGGCGATCCCGGTGGCTTATCTTTCCATGGCACCATATCTGGCAACTATTGTGGTTCTGGTTATGATGCGGGCAGGACGGGCGCCGGGGTCGCTGGCCCAACCTTTCCACGCCTCGCGTTGAGGCTTTGACCACCAAGGGGATGAACATGACTATCAAGAACTTACTGGCCGGGACGGGCGTTGCCCTTGCCTTGGCGACAGGCGCTTTTGCGCAGGACACGACGACCGTCGGTTTCGTCTACGTGGGCCCCGTCGGTGATGGCGGCTGGACCTATGAACATGACAAGGGCCGTCAAGCCGTCGAAGCCCATTTCGGCGACGCAGTCGAGACGATTTTCGTCGAAAGCGTGCCAGAGGGCCCCGACGCAGAGCGCGTCATGACGCAGATGGCGCTGCAGGGTGCCGACCTGATCTTTACCACATCCTTTGGCTACATGGATGCGACGATCAACGTGGCCGAGCGTTTCCCGGACGTGAAATTCGAACATGCGACCGGCTACAAGATGGCGGACAACGTGGCGATCTATAACGCGCGCTTCTACGAAGGCCGCGCCATTCAGGGCCATATCGCGGGCCAGATGACCGAAAGCAACATCATCGGCTACATCGGGTCCTATCCGATCCCCGAAGTGATCCAGGGCATCAACTCTGCCTTCATCCACGCGCGTGAGGTGAACCCCGATGTCGAATTCCGGGTCGTCTGGGCCTATACATGGTTCGACCCCGCGAAAGAGGCAGAAGCCGCGACCGTGCTGATCGAACAGGGTGCCGACGTGATCCTGCAGCACACCGATTCGACCGCGCCGCAGGCTGCCGCTCAGGCCGCTGGCAACGTGGTCACCTTCGGCCAGGCCTCCGACATGGCGGAATTTGCGCCGTTCCCGCGCGTGTCCTCCATCATCGATGACTGGGCGCCGTATTACATCGCCCGCACGCAGGCCGTGATCGACGGGACTTGGGAAAGCACCGACACATGGGACGGTATCCCCGAAGGCATGGTCGCGATCGGTGAGATCACCGATGCCGTACCAGCCGAAGTGAAAGCCTCTGCCGAGGCGATGATCGAGGCGATCCGCAACCGCGAATACCATCCGTTCACAGGACCGCTGAACCGTCAGGACGGGTCAGTCTGGCTGGCCGAAGGTGAAACCGCCAGCGACGAAGACCTGCTGGGCATGAACTTCTACCTTGAAGGTCTGACAGGCGAAATTCCGCAATAAGCGGGCTGAACGAATTGAAAGGCCCCGCCACTGGCGAGGCCTTTTGCGTTCATTTGGTCTGCTTGACGATCTCGCCCGACCGCAGGCGGCTGCGATAGCTGTGCAGCTCGCGTTTGACGATGGGCATCAGGAAATACAGCGCGATGATGTTCACGATCGCCATGGAAAACAGCATGGCATCCGAAAAGTCGATCACCGGCCCCAAGCTCGCCGCAGCGCCGATCACGATGAAGAGGCAGAAGATGATCTTGAAGATCAGCTCTTTCATAGCGCCTTCGCCGAAGAGGTAGGTCCAGGCCTTCAGCCCGTAATAGGACCAGCTGATCATCGTGGAAAAGGCGAACAGCACCACGGCGATCATCAACAGCACCGGAAACCACGAAAACGCGGTCGCATAGGCCGCCGAGGTCAGCGCCACTCCGCCCACATCGCCTTCCGTCGTGATCCGGCCCAGTTCGGCGTTCCAGATATAGAGGCCCGTCGCGGGGTCCTGCGCCAGCACGCCGCTGATCACGATCACAAGGGCGGTCATCGTGCAGATCACGACCGTGTCGATGAAGGGTTCCAGCAGGGCGACATAGCCTTCGGTCACGGGTTCCTTGGTGCGCACCGCCGAATGGGCGATGGCGGCAGAGCCGATGCCTGCCTCGTTGGAAAAGGCCGCGCGCCGGAAGCCCTGGATCAGCGCGCCGGTAAAGCCGCCGACGACACCAAGGCCGGTGAAGGCACCCTCGATGATTTGGCCAAAGGCCCAGAGGATCTGGTCATAGTTGATCAGCAGGATCAGCAGCGAGACCAGCACATAGAAAATCCCCATGAAAGGCACGATCTTTTCGGTGACGCGGGCGATGGATTTCAGACCCCCTGCGATGACCGCAAAGGTCAGGATCGCCAGCACGATCCCGGTGATCCAGCCCGGATAATCGCCAACCACGGTCGAGATTTGCGCATGGGCCTGATTGGCTTGGAACATGTTCCCGCCACCCAAGGCACCCAAGATGGTGAAAACCGAAAACAGCACTGCCATCGCGCCGCCCAAAGGCAGGCCGCGTTCCTGAAAGCCCTTCACCATATAATACATCGGCCCGCCGGACACCGACCCGTCGGGATATTCGTTGCGGTATTTGACGCCCAAGGTGCATTCGGTGAACTTCGTGGCCATGCCGAACAGGCCCGCCACGATCATCCAGAACGTGGCCCCTGCCCCGCCGATACTGACCGCGACAGCGACACCCGCGATATTGCCAAGGCCCACCGTGCCCGACAGCGCCGTGGCCAGCGCTTGAAAGTGGCTGACCTCGCCCGCGTCATTGGGGTCGGAATAGTCGCCTTTGACCAGCCGGATCGAATGGGCGAAACCGCTGAACTGGATCGCGCCGAAATAGACGGTGAAAACCACCGCCCCCACAACCAGCCACAAGGCGATCCATGAAAAATCCGTGCCGGGCAGCGGCGCGAAGATGAAGCCGACATACCAGCCGGTGTAATCGGCAAAAATCGCATTGATCCGCTCGTCAAGGCTGACAGCCTCTTGTGCGGCGGCAAGACTGGGCAGCAATGACGCGATCAAAGCAGCCATGATGTGATGCAGTTTCAACATGATAAGGCCTTTCATGGAATGATCGTGACCGGCACGCTGGCCGTTGCGGCAAGCCGCCCTGCCACGCCGCCAAACAGCCGCGATTTCAGCCCGCGCGCCCCAATGCGCCCGACGATGATCTGCTTGGCCCCGCGTTCGCGGGCAAGCCCGTCAAGGATTTCGGCCGCATCGCCGTGGCGCACGATGCCTTCGATGTCGAACCCTTCGGCGCGGGTCATGCTCAGCGCGGGATCAAGCACGCGTTCATGCGCCATTGCGATCTCGGCCTCGCGGCGTTTGTGGCGTTCGCGGTTTTCCTCGGCTGTCTGAAAGGTGAATGGCGACCATTCGATCACGTAACAGATGACGATGGCGCAATCGCCGATGGCTTTGGCGCGATCCTTTGCGAAGGCCAACGCACGCGCCCCCGTTTCGGACCCGTCAAGGCCGACGATGAACGTCGTTTTTTCCATGATGATACCCCCGTTGGTTGATGTTCCAGTGTGGTTTGCAGGACAAGCGTCTCGCGGGCAGGTTCGGGTGCCTGCCTGCCACAACCTTAGGGACTACATCCGGCTTTTGGGAAAAAATCTGGCCTGTGAAGTATTTTCAGGAGAAAAGGCTACGTAGGGTAAAGCTGATAATCCGAAACGGTGGCAATTTATCACTCTGACAGTCCAAACGCTTTGCCCCTCTTCCAGCAGTCCTGTCCTGCAAGACCGATTGCCCCCCGCGCGGGCTTGCGTTATCGACAAGGCTGATCCTGATCAGAACAGCGGAGCAGCGCCAATGGCAGCCTATCAATTCGTCTATTTCATGGACGGCGTGTCCAAGACATATCCCGGCGGCAAAAAGGTGTTCGAGAACATCCGCCTGAACTTTCTGCCCGGCGTGAAAATCGGCGTGGTCGGCGTCAACGGCACGGGTAAATCCACGCTGATGCGGATCATGGCGGGTCAGGACAAGGATTTCGTGGGCGAAGCCTGGGCTGCCGAAGGCGCGCGTGTAGGGTACCTGCCGCAGGAACCCGAACTCGACCCCAACTTGACCGTGCGTGAAAACGTCATGCTTGGTGTGGCAGGCAAAAAGGCCATTCTGGATCGCTACAACGAAGTGGCGATGAACTATTCCGAAGAAACCGCCGACGAGATGGCGCAGCTTCAGGACGAGATCGACGCGCAGAACCTGTGGGATCTGGATGCGCAAATCGACATCAGCATGGAGGCGCTGCGCTGCCCCCCTGACGATGCCGATGTGACAACGCTGTCGGGCGGTGAAAAGCGCCGCGTCGCTTTGTGCAAACTGCTGCTCGAAGCCCCCGACATGCTGCTGTTGGACGAACCGACCAACCATTTGGACGCCGAAACCATCGCCTGGCTGCAACAGCATTTGATCGACTACAAAGGCACGATCCTGATCGTGACGCACGACCGTTATTTCCTTGATGCGATCACGGGCTGGATCCTGGAACTCGACCGTGGGTCGGGCATCCCACATGAAGGCAATTATTCCAGCTGGCTGGAAGCCAAAGCCAAGCGGCTGGAACGCGAAGCCAAGGAAGACAAATCCAAACAGCGCACGCTGGAACGCGAGTTGGAATGGATGCGGCAGGGTGCCAAGGCACGGCAGGCCAAATCCAAGGCGCGGATCAGCGCCTATAACGATCTGGCCAATCAGTCCGAACGCGAAAAGATGGGCCGCGCGCAGATCATCATCCCCAACGGTCCCCGTCTGGGCAGCAAGGTGATCGAGGTCGAAGGCCTGAAAAAGGCGATGGGCGACAAGCTGTTGATCGAGGATCTGACCTTTGATCTTCCGCCCGGCGGGATCGTCGGCGTGATCGGGCCGAACGGTGCGGGGAAATCCACGCTGTTTTCGATGCTGACAGGCCAGACGCAGCCTGACGAAGGCACGGTCACCTATGGCGATACGGTCAAGCTGTCCTACGTCGACCAGTCGCGCGACGCGCTGAGCCCTGACGCCACCGTCTGGGAAGAAATCACCGGCGGTGCCGAAATCATCGTGCTGGGTGACGCGCAGATGAACAGCCGCGCCTATTGCTCGGCCTTCAACTTCAAAGGCGGCGACCAACAGAAAAAGGTTGGCCTGCTGTCGGGCGGTGAACGTAACCGCGTGCATATGGCCAAGCTCTTGAAATCCGGCGGCAACGTGCTGCTGCTGGACGAGCCGACCAACGACTTGGACGTCGAGACCCTGCGCGCGCTCGAAGATGCGCTTGTCGATTTCGCAGGCTGCGCCGTGGTCATCAGCCACGACCGCTTCTTCCTCGACCGGATCTGCACGCATATTCTGGCCTTCGAAGGCGACGCCCATGTCGAATGGTTCCAGGGCGGGTTCACCGATTACGAAGAAGACAAGAAGGCGCGTCTGGGGGCCGATGCGCTGGAACCCAAGCGGATGAAGCACAAGAAATTCGTGCGGTGAACAAAACCACCTATGCGCGTAAAAATGTTGCATGATTAACCTTGAGGTGCAAAATCGACAGATTGCACCTCAAGGAGTAACCGATGAACATTGCAGAACTAATCACAGCGATAAAAAATGGCCGGCGGTGGAAAAGTCTTTATCATTTCACAGACACCACCAATTTAGACAGTATTCGCAAACATGGGCTGCTTTCGAAGGCTGAGCTTGTCGCAAGAAATTTGACAGCAACAAGGCCGGGTGGAAACGATGTAAGCCGCACACTCGACGAACAACGCGGCATTTATGATGATGTCTCACTCAGCTTCACCGACCAACACCCAATGGCCCACGAATGCCGGAAGGACGATCGTCACACTGACCAAGTGGTACTTTGGATTAACCCATCAATTCTCTTAGTAGAAGGAGTTAGACTGTCACTTGGGATCGCAAATGCACACAACGCGGTAGTTAGACCGATAAGCGAAGCTATAGATGACATGGACATTGGCATTTTATATTCATGGGCAGACTGGAGGGATCCTGTCATTCGTGAACGGCTAACCCCTGTTCATAGGTATGAGTTACTGGTGCCAAAACGTGTGCCGAAAGATTTTATTATTGGAAAGAGCAAGCTTGGCGACTAGACCAATCTTCGTGCCGCGAACCGAGCGCGGACCCTTGGTAGAGGTCGTTCCTATCGAAATCCGTTGGCATGGCGGGTTTGCTCTATCTCAAAAGCAGAAAAATATTGCCGCCTTGCATGCTGAAGCGAAAAGGCTCGGAATCCATCCTGTGCTGGAAATCTCCACCAAGTCTCCCGACGAAGTTGGGCGCAGGCTATCCGCGTTCAACTTAAAAATTGCAGTCAGTGGTGTCATGAAGCCACTGGAAAGCGTGTACCAAAGCGCCAAGGTATTTGCCCAGTCAGGACAGCACAAAATGTTGATGGACGTAGATCCATTCGAAGCAAAACGAGCTATCAGAAGCCTTGGTAGAGGCGAGATTATCGCGTTCAATTTCGAGAACATTGACTACCCAACTGAGCCGAAAAACGCTTTTTATGACTGGCTCTATCTTCGCGCGATCGCGCCGCACGAAGGATGGATAAGAAAAAATTTGGACTATGCAGCCTACTCTGACATTGAGTTCACGCCCGACAAGTCGATCAACTGTCAAGGTCGAGCCGTGGCAGAATTTCATGCACTCTCCGCGCGCAACGTCGCAAGCGATTGTGTTGAGGACTTCAAAAAATTTCAGAATATGCTGGAGATGTCGCAGCGCGAGGACGGCCTCTAGTGCATACCTTGGTCTGGCAATCCGTCCAGCCTCAGCCGCAAAAACCTCAGAGGAAGTAGCGCTCTTTAGCCCATCCCCCCGCCGCGCAAAACGCATGGTTGCAAAGTTTTCCTTGCTTTATCGCGGGGCAGGCCCCATGTAGGGCCTGCAAACGTTATTCTTTTCGACCCACTGTTCTCCTTTCGGCCACAGTCACTCGATCAAGTTCTGACTAAGCCGCGCTGTCGCAATCTCGCGGGCAGCACAAAAAAGGAATAATACGATGGCCAATGGCACCGTAAAGTGGTTCAACGCAACAAAAGGCTTCGGCTTTATCGCTCCTGAAGGCGGATCCAAGGACGTGTTCGTCCACATCTCCGCTGTCGAGCGTTCCGGCCTGACCGGCCTGAAAGATGACCAGAAGGTCACTTTCGACATCGAATCCGGCCGTGATGGCCGCGAATCCGCGATCAACCTCGCGCTCGCATAAGCTTTCGATTTTGAAACGGCGCGCATATCTGCGCGCCGTTTTTTTCGGCAATGGCCAGCCGTGAATGGCCAAATTTCCAAATTGTGTTGATTTTGCGGCAGATCATGGCAACATGATACCGCGACGTTAATAAATCGACCACTGTCTCCTTTCGGCCCAGTCCATCGATCTTACGTTGACCGAGCCGGTCCGCTGCACAATGCGAGCGGAAAAACATAAGGAAGACAAGGACATGGCTTCAGGCACTGTCAAATGGTTTAACACCACCAAAGGCTATGGTTTCATCGCACCCGACGGTGGATCAAAAGACGTATTCGTTCATATTTCTGCTGTCGAACGGTCCGGGCTGACCGGATTGAAGGACAACCAGAAGGTCAACTTCGACATCGAAGCCAGCCGTGACGGTCGCGAAAGCGCTGTCAACCTGACGCTGGCCGACTAAGCCAGGCATTCTCGCCGCGCGATCAGGCTTCCGGTTGGTAACATCCGGTGGCCGTTATTGCGGCAGGTCCGCGACCAGCTCCAGCACCGCCGGGCCGATATCCGCGACAATCAGCGCCACCCCCGCGGCGCTGGGGTGGATGCCGTCGCTTTGCATAAAGGCGCGCACGTCGCTTTCATTTGTTGCGGCGGCCCGCATACCTGCAAACATGTCCGGATAAAGCAGGACACCATAGCTGGTTGCAAGCTCTACATAGTTCGCCTCGAAATCCCGCTTGAAGTCCGGTCCGTAGTTCGTACCGACCTCCAGCCCGACCAGCAACATGGCGACCCCCGCCTCTTGCCCCGCAGCAAGAACCGCATCCAGGTTGGCGCGGCTGACAGCGGGGTCCAACCCGCGCAGATAGTCGTTGCCGCCCAAGGCAACAATCATCGCATCTACATCCGGAGTCAGGGTCCACCCAACCCGCGCGAGGCCGCCTGCGGTCGTATCACCCGACACGCCTGCGTTGATAATGGTCACATCCGCCCCCTGATCGCGCAGCCATTGCTCAAGCTGCGGCACGAAGCCCTGCCCCTGATCCAGCCCGTAACCGGCGGTCAGGCTGTCACCCAAGGCCGCGATCGTCACCGTTTCGGCATGGGCCGCCGTCATTGTCAGCAAAACCGCGCCGCTCAGGTTGCGCAGGGCGTGGATTGCCCCATATCCAGATTTAACCCCGTGACCAAAGGCTTGCCGCATGACCGACCCCGTTCTGACCATCACCGACGCCAACCTGTCGCTCGACGGCAATGCGGGGCGGGTCGATATCCTGCACGACATATCGCTGACGGTCAGGCAGGGGGAAACTTTGGGTCTGGTCGGGCCTAGTGGGTCGGGCAAGTCGTCGCTCCTCATGTTGATGGGCGGGCTGGAACAGGCGACATCGGGGCGGATCATGGCGCTTGGCCAGGACCTGACAGCGATGAACGAGGACCAGTTAGCCCGCTTTCGTAGAGACAATATGGGGGTGGTGTTCCAGTCTTTCCACCTGATCCCGACAATGACCGCGCTGGAAAACGTCGCGACACCGCTGGAACTGGCGGGCGTGCGCGATGCCTTTGCCCGCGCCGAGGCCGAATTGCGCGCCGTGGGCCTTGGCGACCGGATCAACCACTACCCCAGCCAGATGTCGGGTGGCGAACAGCAGCGGGTGGCCTTGGCGCGCGCCTCTGCGCCACGACCCAAGATCTTGCTCGCGGATGAACCGACAGGTAACCTCGATGCCACCAACGGGGCGGCAATCATCGACCTGCTGTTCGACCTGCGCGACCGGCATGGCGCGACGCTCATCATGGTGACGCATGCCAATGAACTGGCTGCGCGCTGCGACCGCGTGGTGAACCTGCGCGACGGCCGGATCGACACGCTGGCAAAGGCCGCCGAATGACCTTGCGCATCGCGTCACGTTTCGCTTTGCGCGAACTGCGCGGTGGTTTGCGCGGCTTTCGCGTGTTTCTGGCCTGTCTTGCCTTGGGTGTCGCGGCGATTGCCGCCGTCGGCACGGTGCGCGCAGGGATCGAGGCGGGGCTGGTCCGCGATGGGGCCGCCCTTCTGGGCGGCGATGCCGAGGTCGAATTCACCTACCGCTTTGCCCGCGAGGAAGAACTGGCCTTTCTGAACGGTATCGCGGACCGGATTTCCGAAACCGTCGATTTCCGCTCGATGGCGGTAGTGGACCGTGACGGCACGACCGAGCGCGGACTGACACAGATCCGCGCGGTCGATAATGTCTATCCGCTGGTCGGTGCGGTGCAGCTGGACCCTGCCATGCCGCTGGATCAGGCGCTGGCCGATCAGGGCGGGGTGATGGAACGGGTGCTGGCCGACAGGCTGGGGCTGGTGCCGGGCGATACCTTCCGGCTGGGCGAGGCGGAGTTTACCCTGCGCGCGATCCTTGAGCGGTTCCCGGACAATGCCGCCGCAGGCTTTGGTCTTGGACCGCGCACCATTGTGCTGACAGACAGTCTGGATGGGTCCGGTCTGATCGTGGAAGGCACGCTCTTTTCCACGCAATACCGGTTGGACCTGCCCGAAGGTGCCGATCTGGCGGCACTGGAACAGCAGGCCGAGGATCAATTCCGCGACGCAGGCCTGCGCTGGCGCGACAGCAGGCGCGGTGCGGGCGGGGCCGCACAATTCGTGGACCGGATCGGGGCGTTCCTGATCCTTGTCGGCCTGTCGGGGCTGGCGGTGGGCGGTGTCGGCGTGTCCGCGGCGGTGCGGGCCTATCTCGCGGGCAAGACCAGCGTGATTGCCACGCTCAAAACGCTCGGGGCGACGCGGTCAACGATTTTCCTGACCTATTTCATCCAGATCGGCGTGCTGACGCTGGCAGGCGTGACGCTGGGCCTGATCCTTGGGGCGGGTCTGCCGGTGCTGTTCGCGCCGCTGATCGAAGCGCGCCTGCCGGTGCCTGCGGTCTTCACCATCTATGCCGCACCTTTAGTTGAGGCAGCAGTTTACGGGGTACTGGCGGCGCTGATCTTCACCCTCTGGCCCTTGGCCAAGACCGAGGATATCCGCGCCGCGACCCTGTTCCGCGATGCGTTCGGCGCGTCACGCGCCCTGCCGCGCGCGGCCTATCTGGTGGTGATCGCAGGGCTTGTGGCGCTGCTGATCGGGGCGGCTGTCTGGTTCTCCGGTACGGTTTTCCTGACGCTCTGGACCGCAGGCGGGATCACCGGATCGCTGCTGATCCTGATCCTCGCCGCCGCCCTGATCCGCTGGTTCGCGCGCAAATCGCGGCTGGCGGCACGGGGCAACACAGCGCTGCGCATGGCGCTGGGGTCAATCGGGGCGCGCGGGGGGGAATCCACCTCTGTCGTGCTATCGCTAGGCTTGGGGCTGACGGTGCTGGCGGCTGTCGGGCAGATCGACGGCAACCTGCGCTCGGCCTTTGCCGATGACCTGCCTGCGGTGGCTCCGAGCTATTTCTTCGTCGACATACAGCCCGACCAGATCGGCGGGTTCCGCGACAGGCTGGATCAGGACGAAGCCGTCAGCCGCTATGACACAGCACCCATGCTGCGTGGCATCATCACCCAGATCAACGGCATCCCCGCGACCGAATTCGCGGGCGGTCATTGGGTCGTGCGCGGTGATCGCGGCGTGACCTATGCCGATGCACAGCCGTCGGGAACCGAGATTACCGCAGGTGAATGGTGGCCCGAAGGCTATGACGGCCCGCCCCAGATCAGTTTCGCCGCCGAGGAAGCTGCCGAGATCGGCCTGCAACTGGGCGATACGATGACGATCAACATCCTTGGGCGCGACATCACCGGCGAAGTCACCAGTTTCCGCAATGTCAGCTGGGAAGATGCGGGCATCGGATTCGTGCTGGCGATGAACCAAGGCGCGTTGCAAGGCGCGCCGCACAGCTGGATTTCCACCGTCTATGCCACGCCCGAGGCCGAGGCTGCGATCCTGCGGGATCTCGCCACCGCCTATCCCAATATCACCGCGATCCGCGTGCGCGATGCGATCGACCAAGTGATCGCGCTTGTCGGCGGGCTGTCGGCGGCGACGCGCTATGGCGCGCTGATCACGCTGGTCACGGGCTTTCTGGTGCTGATCGGCGCGGCAGCGGCGGGCGAACGCACGCGCACCTATGAAGCCGCCGTGCTGAAAACGCTGGGCGCGTCGCGGCGCAGTATCCTTGCCAGCTTTGCACTGCGGTCTGCCTTACTGGGGCTGGCGGCGGGGGTGGTCGCACTTGGCGCGGGGATTCTGGGGGGCTGGGCCGTGGCTACGTTTATCATGGACACGAGCTATACGGTGATCTGGGCCAATGCCCTGCTGATTATCGGGGGCGGGATCATGGCGTCACTGCTGGCGGGGCTGGCGTTTGCCCTGCGCCCCTTGGCGGCGAAACCCGCACGCGTGCTCCGCGCGCGGGAATAGCGTCAGAGCTTGGGTTTGACCTGCAGCAACGGCATCACGTCGGCCATTTCCGGCCCGCGTTCAAGGCCCGTGACCGCCTTGCGCAAAGGCATGAACAGGCCCTTGCCCTTGCGGCCAGTCTCGTCTTTGACGAGCGCGGTCCAGTTCGCCCAAGTGTCCGCTGTGTAGGGCGGGTTATCGAGCAGGAACAACGCCTTGGCGATGAAATCGCGGTCTTCCTCGCCTACCAGCGGCGTCGCCCCGTCGCGGAACATCGCCCACCAGCCGGCCACGTCGTCCAGCGTCGCGATGTTGTCGCGCACCAGCGTCCAGAACGGCACGCGCAGGTCGGACGGCACGCCAGCCGATGTCAGGACATCGGCCACATCATCCGCCGACAGCGTGGCCAGATAGCGCGCGGTCAGCGGGCCAAGGTCGTCGGCGTCGAACTTTGTCGGGGCAGATCCGAATTTCGACAGATCGAAACCGGCCACAACCTCGGCCACATTGGCGCGCAATTCGACGGGATCGGAAGAGCCAAGCCGCGCCATCAGCGAGAGGATCGCCTGCGGTGCGATGCCTTGGGCGCGCAGATCGCGCAGGGACAGGGTGCCAAGGCGTTTTGACAGCGCCTCGCCCTTGGGTCCGGTCAGCAGGGAATGGTGCGCAAAGCGGGGCACGGTGCCGCCCAGCGCCTGAATGATCTGGATCTGCGTCGCGGTGTTGGTCACATGGTCCGATCCGCGCACGATATCGGTGATGCCCATTTCCACGTCATCGACCACCGAGGCGAGTGTATACAGGATCTGCCCGTCATTCTTGAACAGGACCGGATCACTGACCGAAGCCGCGTCGATGGAAATGTCACCGATGATCCCGTCCGTCCATTCGATCCGATGCTGGTCCAGCTTGAACCGCCAATGCGATCCGCGTTCGGCACGCAGAGTGTTCTTTTCATCCTCGGACAGGGCCAGCGCTGCGCGGTCATAGACCGGCGGCTTGCCCATGTTCAGCTGCTTTTTGCGCTTGAGGTCGAGTTCCACAGGCGTCTCGAAGCATTCATATAGTCGGCCCATGTCGATCAGCCGCTGCTTGGCTTCGGCGTAGCGGTCCATGCGGCGCGACTGGTATTCCATCCGGTCCCATGTCAGGCCTAGCCATGTCAGATCGGCCTTGATGCCTTCGACGTATTCATCCTTGGACCGTTCGGGGTCGGTGTCGTCGATCCGCAAAACGAAGGTGCCGCCGTTCTGCCGTGCAATCGCATAGTTGAACAAAGCCGCGCGCAGGTTGCCGATATGCAGCCAGCCGGTAGGGGATGGGGCGAATCTTGTCGTGGTCATGCGATATACTCCTGTTGCGGCACGCTTTGTCATGTCGGGGGCGTTTTGTCCATGCAAGGCAGGGCGATCACAAAACCGTTGGTTGCTGGCAGGGGCGCGGGGGCTAACTCTGCGTCACCTTAACCAATGAAGGATATCGTCATGCTGATTTCCCGTCGTCAGGCCCTGTTGTCAGGGGCCGCCCTGCCGCTGGCCGCCACTGCCCCATCGCTGGTGCAGGCACAGGCCGCCACTGCCACCCTGCCCACGCACCGCGATTTCACCTTGGGCGATTTCCGGGTGACCACCCTTTTGTCCGGCAGCCGCCGCGTTGAAAACCCGCAAGAGATTTTCGGCATGAATGTCGATGCCGATACTTTTGCCGAAGTCAGCGCGGAAAACTTCATCCCGACCGATGCGGCGCAGTTCTTTTTTACGCCGACCGTGCTGAACACCGGATCGGAAGTCATCCTGTTCGACACCGGCAACGATGCCGCAGGGATCATCGCGGCACTGGCCGGTGCCGGCTACACCCCCGACCAGATCACCCATGTCGTCATCACCCATATGCACGGCGACCACATCGGCGGTCTGACCGATGAGGCCGGTGCCGAAACCTTTGCCAATGCCGCCTATCTGACCGGTCAGGCCGAGTTCGACCATTGGGCCGCCGCCGGAAACGACGGGTTCGAGGCCAAGGTCCGTCCACTAGCCGAAAAAATGAGCTTCCTTGGTGACGGCGATGCCGTGCGCGGTGGCGTGACCGCGATGGCGGCCTTTGGCCATACGCCCGGCCACATGGGCTATATGCTGGAAAGCAACGGGTCGCAGTTGTTCCTGATGGCCGATACCGCCAACCATTATGTCTGGTCCGTGGCGTATCCCGATTGGGAAGTCCGCTTCGATATGGACAAGGCCGCCGCCGCCGCGACCCGCCGCCGCATCATGGGCATGGCCGCTGCCGACCGGATCCCGCTGATCGGCTATCACATGCCGTTCCCGGGGCTTGGCTTTATCGACACCCGCGCGGACGACACGTTCCATTTCGTGCCGCATTCCTATCAGCTGATCTGATCAGCTTGGATCGCGCCAGCGGTTGACGATCGGGTAACGCCGGTCAAGCCAGAAGGCGCGATCCGACAGCCGCACACCGGGGGCGGCCTGAAAGCGTTTGTATTCGCTGATATAGACCAGATGTTCGATCTTTTTGACCGTCTCGCGGTCATAGCCCGCCGCGACACACTCAGCGACGGACGCATCACCATCCACCAACATCGCAAGGATACCGTCCAGCACGTCATAGGGCGGCAGGCTGTCCTCGTCCTTTTGATCGGGGCGCAGTTCGGCTGATGGCGGCTTGTCGATGATCGCGACAGGGATCACTTCGCCCGCAGGCCCCTGCATCCAGTCACGGTGGTTGGCGTTGCGCCAGCGGCAGGTTGCGAAAACGCGGGTTTTGTACATGTCCTTGATGGGGTTATAGCCGCCCGCCATGTCGCCATAGATCGTGGCATAGCCCACCGCGACCTCGGATTTGTTGCCGGTGGTCAGCAGCATTTCCCCGAATTTGTTGGATTGCGCCATGAGCAGCAGGCCACGGATGCGCGACTGGATATTCTCCTCGGTCAGATCGGCGGGCCGGTCGCCAAACAGGGGCGCCAGCGCTTCGGTCACGGCGCCACGCGGTCCTGCGATGCTGACAGTGTCATAGCGGCAGCCCAAGGCTCGCGCCGCAGCGGCGGCATCATCCAGCGACGCCTGCGAGGTGTATTCCGACGGCAGCATCACGCAGCGCACATTGTCCGCGCCCAGCGCATCAACCGCGATGGTCGCGACGATAGCCGAATCGATCCCGCCCGACAGACCCAGCAGCACCTTCTTGAAACCGGTCTTGCGCATGTAGTCGCGCAAGGCCTCGACCATGGCGCGGTAATCCTGTTCCAGACTGTCGGGCAACAGCGCCTTGGGGCCGTCAAGGGCGACCCAGCCGTCTCCGGTGTCCTCGAAATCCACATGGGTGATCGCGGCGTCATAGACCGGCAGCTGCACAGCGAGCTTGCCACCGCGGTTGAGCACGAAAGACCCGCCGTCGAACATCTGGTCGTCCTGCCCGCCGATCATGTTGAGATAGACCAGCGGCACGTCGTTCTCGACCACGCGCGCAATCATCGTCTGCAACCGGATCTGGTACTTGTCGCGGAAATAGGGCGACCCGTTGGGCACGACCAGTATCTGCGCCCCGCTTTCGACCATGGTTTCGCAGACATCGGGGTACCATGCATCCTCGCAGATGGGGGTGCCGATACGCGGGCCATCCGCCAGCGTGACGGGGCCAGAGATATCGGCGCTTTTGAACAGGCGGACCTCGTCGAAGACGTTGAAATTGGGCAGGAAATGCTTGCGAAAACGTGCGCCGATTTTGCCGTCGGCCAGATAGACATAGCAGTTGTAAAGCCTGTCGCCCTCGAACATCGGCAAACCGATGCCCAGAACAGGCCCATCTGCGCAAGCCAGCGCCAGCGCATCAAGATGGCGCGCGGCATCGTCCACAAAGGCCGGTTTGCGCACCAGATCCTGTGTCTGATACCCGGTCAGGAACATTTCCGGCAAAACCACCAGATCGGCACCCGCCGCCTTGCCTGCCGCCCAAGCCTCGGCCGCAAGGGCCGCATTGCCTGCCAGATCGCCGACCGTCGGATTGAGCTGTGCCATGGTCAGGCGAAAGGTGCGTGTCATAGTTTTGTCCCATTGCGATGACAGTCATGTAGCAGAACAGACCGCGGGGGAAAGAACAATGGCGACATTTGCCGCCTTTGCCTTGTTAACCGTTGTCAGGTGGCGGTGCCTCTTTTAAGCTGCGCCAACCTCAGGGATCGGAGACGAGAATGAAGACGTTTGGTTTACCACAAAGCATGGTCATGACCCTGTTGGTGGCAGGGTTTGCCGTCAGCGCGCAGGCGCAGGAGGTCCAGACAAAGCAATATGACGATGGCGGCATCTATGAAGGCACTTTCGTCGATGGCCTGCAAGACGGGACCGGGACCTACCGGTTGCCCAACGGCTATGAATACACCGGCGAATGGGTCGCAGGCGAAATCCGCGGCCAGGGTGTCGCGCGTTTTCCCAACGGATCGGTCTATGAAGGCAGCTTTGTCGCAGGCAAACCCGAAGGTCAGGGCAAGATCACATTCGCCGATGGCGGCACGTTCGAAGGCGACTGGGTCGATGGCAACATCACCGGCAACGGCGTGGCCGAATATGCCAATGGCGTCGTCTATCAGGGGGAATTCCGCAATGCGATGCACCACGGCATCGGCATCATGACCAGCCCCGGCGGCTATTCCTACGAGGGCGAATGGGTCAACGGTGTCAAGGAAGGCGAAGGCCGCATCACCTATCCCGATGGCGCGCTTTATCAGGGCACGCTGCGCGCGGGTGAACGCGATGGCACCGGCACGCTGACTATGGCGGACGGTCTTGTCTATACCGGCGAATGGGTCGCTGGCCAGATCGAGGGGACAGGCACGCTGACCCAGCCCAATGGCGATGTCTATGAGGGCACGCTTGTCGCTGGCCGCCGCGAAGGTCAGGGCCGGATCACCTATGCCAATGGCGACACCTATGAGGGCAGCTTTGTCAACGACCGCCGCGAAGGCACCGGCACATTCCGTGGCGCGGATGGCTATGTCTATGTGGGTGAATGGGCCGGCGGCCAGATTTCTGGCACGGGCGAGGTGACCTATCCCGACGGGTCGGTCTATGTCGGGACTTTCGCGAATGACCTGGCGGACGGCACCGGCAAGATCACCTATCCCGACGGATCGACCTATGAAGGGGAATGGGTCGCCGGCGTGATCAGCGGCACAGGTGTTGCGACCTACGCAAACGGGCTGGTCTATGAAGGTGAATTCCTGAACGCCAAGAACCACGGCCAAGGCAAGATGACTTATTCCGACGGCTACGTCTATGAGGGCGAATGGGCCGACGGCCAGCGCAACGGCCAAGGCCGCGCCACCTATGCCGATGGCACGGTCTATGTCGGCGAATTCGTCAACGGCCAGCGCAGCGGCCAAGGCGAAATCACCCTTCCCGACGGGTTCACCTATGCCGGCGCATGGCAGGACGGCGAGATCAGCGGCTACGGCATCGCGACCTATGCCAACGGCGACGTCTACGAAGGCAACTTCGTGCGCGGCCGCCGCGAAGGCGAAGGCACAATGCGCTATGCGACAGGACAGGAAGCCACCGGAATGTGGTCGGACGGGGCCTTTGTGTCGGAAACGACAGAGTAATCCCGCCACAAGACAAACAAAAGGCCCGGTCGATGACCGGGCCTTTTGTCGTATGGTGAGGATGCGTTTTTTGGCGGTGGGAGAGGCGAGGGCAGCTTTGAGCCCTACTTGCCGGATGCTGCGGCTTGCATGAATGGCAGCAATGCGAGCTTGTTGCAGTTTGAGCGGTCCGCTACGCTAACTCTAAGATCGACTGTGGCTTCGCGAGGAATACATGGAGGGCATACCGCCAAAAGAGTCCTTTCCTCTAATTGGAACGGTTGAAAATCCAGCCTTGTTCAGTGACGGTCGTGACCTTCTGCTATGTTACGAAATTGCGCCGGCGGCAGGCGGCGGCATTGCTATTCTTAGATTTTCTGACGTGGTCCACTTCGAACAAAATCCCATTAATGTTGAAGGGTTGAGGGACGCAGAATATCCTACCAAGGCATGGGACTTCACAGAAGTCTTCGGCAGTGAGCGCACAATTAGATGGACAGCCCTGCAACTTCGTTTTTGGACGATCTCATTCAATGATGTGACAGTTGAGGTTGTCTTTTCAGGTGTTCAGAAAGCTCACGAAACACGCGAAGTGATTGGACCGCCCGAGGCGCTAGCGGATTTCCTGAGGCTCAGTGCGTCTTAGAAACTTTCGACCGAAAGCTAGTCGGAAAGGACATTCCATGCAGTTGATCAAAGGCCCACTCCGCCCTGCATAGCCAACATCTCTGCCGCGTCAAAACATACACTGATTAAGATGCCAGACCTTCCCGCCCTCAAACGCGCTCGCCCGCGTCCATCTGCGACAGGAACTCCGCCGCCTCTGATAGCACCTGATCGCGGCGGGCGGGGTCCATCTTGTCCCAGACGCTGTACATATTGCCCATCCGCGGATTGCCTTTGAACCGGTCGCGGTGCCGGTCGAGGAAATGCCAGTAAAGCAGGTTGAACGGACAGGCATCCGCACCCGTCTTGTCCTGCACGCGATAGGCGCAGGTGCCACAGTAATCCGACATCTTATGGATGTAGTTGCCAGACGAGATATAGGGTTTGGATGCGATGATCCCGTCATCGGCGAAAAGGCTCATCCCGATGACGTTCGGCGCCTCGACCCATTCATAGGCGTCGGCGTAGACCGCCAGATACCATTCATGCACCTCGGCAGGGTCGATCCCCGCCAGCAGCGCGAAATTGCCGGTGACCATCAGGCGCTGGATATGGTGGGCATAGGCCTCGGTCTTGGTCTGGTCCACGGCCTTGGAGATGCAGTTCATCTTCGTCGGCGCACCCCAATACATCGCGGGCAGTTTGCGGTTGTGGCCCAGCGCGTTGCGGCTGACGTAATCAGGCCCTTCGCGGAAATAGATGCCGCGCACATATTCGCGCCAGCCGATGATCTGTCGGATGAAGCCTTCCACCGCATTCAGCGGCGCGTGGCCGTCGCGATAGGCAGCCTCGGCAGCCTGACAGACCTCCAGCGGGTCCAAGAGGCCTGCGTTGAGGTAGAGCCCGACAATCCCGTGATAGAGAAACTTGTGATCGTTCAGCATCGCATCTTGATAATCGCCGAACTTGGGCAACCCGCCCTTGATCCAATGCGCCAGATGCTGGCGGGCTTGGCCTGTATCAGTGGCAAACCAGAACGGGCGCAGATCGCCGAAATTGTTGCCGAAACGGCGCGCGACAAGTTCGAGCACCTCCTCGACCGTGTCATCGGGGGTGAACTGCATCGGCCCTGCGTAATCCACGCTGTCGGGAGCCGGTTTGCGGTTGTCGTGGTCGTAATTCCACTTGCCGCCCTCGGGCTGGTCGCCATCCATCAAGAGGCCCGTCTTGCGGCGCATGTCGCGGTAGAAATATTCCATCCGCAGCTGTTTGCGCCCCTCGGCCCAAGCGTCGAAATCGGCATGGGACGCGATGAATCGGCCATCGGGCAAGCTATGGGATTTGATCGGCATATCCCCCAGCGCCGCAATCAACCGCCATTCGCCGGGTTCGGTATAGACGACACCCGCCGCCTTGTATTCGCTGGAACGCCGGATCAGCTCGCCCGTGATTGATCCGGTGTTGGCGGGATCATCCAGCCGCGTATAGGCGACCTGCCAGCCGTCGCGGCGCAGATGGTCCGCGAATTTGCGCATCGCGGCGAAGAGGAACGCGATCTTCTTGGGGTGGTGCGGGACATAAGACGCCTCGTCACCGACTTCGGCCATGACGACCACATCGTTGGCCTTGTCGCATTTGCGCAAAGCCGACAGGTTGGGCGACAGCTGGTCGCCCAGCACCAGAACCAGCCTCACCACGGGACCTCTACGCCTGCATAATCGTAAAACCGGCCTGTCTGCGCGGGTGTCAGCCCGTCGATCACCGCCAGCAGATGCGCCGCCGCTTCGGGTGCGGGCATGGTTTTGTGGCGGCCTGCATAATTGGCGGTGAAAGGCGTCTCCACCGTGCCGGGGTGCAGCGCCACGCAAGCGGCCTGTTTATGCGACCGCCCAAGCTCGATCGCGGCCCCGCGGATGATCTGGTTCAGCGCCGACTTGGACGCGCGATAGGCGTGCCAGCCGCCGATCTGGTTGTCACCGATGGACCCGACGCGCGCGGACAGGATGGCTGTCACAGCAGGCCCGTC
Organism: Yoonia sp. 72; assembly: GCF_034652275.1. NCBI lineage: Bacteria > Pseudomonadati > Pseudomonadota > Alphaproteobacteria > Rhodobacterales > Paracoccaceae > Yoonia > Yoonia sp. 72. Next base: position 1,376,337 of record NZ_JAXIWG010000001.1, read on the forward strand.
CTTCGCCAGCAAGCGCGGCACATGCCGCAGGATCAGCGCAGGGCCGATGGTATTGACCGCCAAGACCTGCGCCATCGTGCCCGCGTCGATGGCCGCCAGCGCCTTTTCCGGCCCGCTGCCTTCAGGCGCAAGAATACCGACCGCGACAAAGATCAGATCGAACGGCCTCTCCAGCGCGCCAAGATGCCGCTCGACGGAGGCCGGATCGGTTACGTCGAACCCGTCCTTGCGGCGCGACAGCGGCGTCACCGCAACCCCTCGCGCGTCCAGTTCCTGCGCGACAGCCGCGCCTATGCCGCCCGAGGCGCCGATGATCAATGCGTTCTTCATGCGCTGAGAGTAGGCCGCGGGCCCCGCGCGACCAGCCCCGCCCGCCGCTTTGAGGCAACAAAGCGCTTTTCATCGCGGATCAGATTTGTATAGTCCACCCCATGATCACGATGGCACAGACATCCGGCACTGCCCCCGCCCTGCTAATTCTTAGCAGCGCCTGAGCGTGCCTGTCGGCGCGACCGCTCGGATGGGACAGCGCCGATACCTGCCAAAGATCAAAGGAATAGTGACATGACCAAAGACAAAGTGTTGATTTTCGACACGACCCTGCGCGACGGCGAACAAAGCCCCGGTGCGACAATGACCCACGCCGAAAAGCTGGAAATCGCGGAACTGCTCGACGATATGGGCGTCGATATCATCGAGGCCGGTTTCCCCATCGCCTCCGAAGGTGATTTCAATGCGGTCAGCGAGATCGCCAAACGTGCCAAACGCGCCACGATCTGCGGGCTGGCGCGGGCGAATTACAAGGATATCGACCGCTGCTGGGAGGCGGTGAAACACGCCTCATCCCCGCGCATCCACACCTTCATCGGCACCTCGCCGTTGCACCGTGCGATTCCGAACCTCGACATGGACCAGATGGCCGAACGCATCCACGACACCGTGACCCATGCGCGCAACCTGTGCGACGACGTGCAATGGTCGCCGATGGATGCGACGCGCACGGAATGGGATTACCTGTGCCGCGTCGTGGAAATCGCGATCAAGGCGGGGGCAACGACGATCAACATCCCCGACACCGTGGGCTATACCGCCCCTGCGGAAAGTGCGGACCTGATCCGGCGGCTGATCGCGACCGTTCCGGGTGCGGATGACGTGATTTTCGCCACGCATTGCCACAATGACCTTGGCATGGCGACGGCCAATTCGCTGGCCGCTGTCATCGGCGGCGCGCGCCAGATCGAATGCACGATCAACGGTCTGGGCGAACGCGCGGGCAACACGGCCTTGGAAGAGGTCGTGATGGCCCTGAAAATCCGTGGCGACATCATGCCATTCGAGACGGGCATCGACACGCGCAAGATCATGAACATCTCGCGCCGGGTCGCCACCGTGTCGGGCTTTGCCGTGCAGTTCAACAAGGCGATCGTAGGCAAGAACGCCTTTGCCCATGAAAGCGGCATCCATCAGGACGGGATGCTCAAGAACGCCGAGACGTTCGAGATCATGCGCCCAGAGGATGTAGGCCTGTCGGGCACCAGCCTGCCTTTGGGCAAGCATTCGGGCCGTGCCGCCCTGCGCGCCAAGCTGGCAGAGCTTGGCTTCGATCTGGCCGATAACCAGCTGAACGATGTGTTCGTGCGGTTCAAGGATCTGGCCGACCGCAAAAAGGAAGTGTTTGACGACGACCTGATGGCGCTCGTCTATCAGAACGACAGCGGCGATGACCGGATCAAGCTGAAATCCCTGCGTGTTGTCTGTGGCACCGAAGGGCCACAGCAGGCGGATATGGTGCTCGATATCGACGGCACCGATGCCAAGACAACGGCCACGGGCGACGGGCCGGTGGACGCGACCTTCAACGCGGTCAAGGCGCTGTTCCCGCATGGCGCGCGGTTGCAGCTGTATCAGGTTCAGGCCGTCACCGAAGGCACCGACGCGCAGGCCACCGTGATGGTGCGCATGGAAGAGGACGGGCGCATCGCGACCGGCCAGTCCGCCGATACCGATACCGTCGTGGCCAGCGCGAAGGCCTATATCAACGCGCTCAACCGTCTGCTGGTGCGTCGCGCGCATTCGCAGCCGGGCTATGACACCAAGGGTGTGAGCTACAAGGACAGCTGAGCCAAACGACTCGGATGACAGACACAGGCGGCCCCCGCAACGGGGCCGCCTGTTGCGTTTGTGCTATCCGGCGGGACGGCACAAATTTGGGAATGTCGGAAAAGTCTGGTTATTCCGCTCAAATCCCCGTCAGTTCGGCTCTCAGGATTGCATTTGTGCAACCGGCACAATGCTGCCGGCTTGTCGGAAACGAGGGGCTTCTATCCCTGCCCCGCAGTCTTTATAACATCGTCCAACCGGGCGCAGCGGGACGGCGCGGGATCTTTGAATTTGAATAGGAAGGCCACATCATGTTTGGCTTCGGCGGGATATTTTCCTCGGACATGGCGATCGATTTGGGCACGGCCAACACGTTGGTCTATGTCAAAGGCAGGGGCATCATCCTGTCAGAACCCTCGGTCGTGGCCTATCAGGTCAAGAACGGCGTGCGCAAAGTGCTGGCCGTGGGCGAGGATGCGAAACTGATGCTGGGCCGCACCCCCGGCAGCATCGAGGCGATCCGCCCGATGCGCGACGGTGTGATCGCGGATTTCGACACCGCTGAGGAAATGATCAAGCATTTCATCCGCAAGGTCCACAAACGGTCCACCTTCCGCAAACCCAAGATCATCGTCTGCGTGCCGCACGGAGCGACACCTGTCGAAAAGCGTGCGATCCGGCAGTCGGTTCTGTCGGCAGGCGCGCGCCGTGCGGGGCTGATCGCGGAACCCATCGCCGCGGCCATCGGCGCGGGCATGCCGATCACCGACCCGACCGGCAACATGGTCGTCGATATCGGTGGTGGTACGACCGAAGTGGCGGTTCTGTCGCTTGGTGACATCGTTTATGCGCGGTCCGTGCGCGTCGGCGGCGACCGGATGGACGAGGCGATCATCAACTACCTGCGTCGCCAGCATAACCTGTTGATCGGGGAATCCACCGCCGAACGGATCAAGACCAGCATCGGCACCGCGCGGATGCCCGACGACGGGCGCGGCCAGTCGATGATGATCCGCGGCCGTGACCTGCTGAACGGTGTGCCGAAAGAAACCGAGATCAATCAGGCGCAAGTGGCGGAAGCCTTGGCCGAACCTGTCCAGCAGATCTGCGAGGCGGTGATGACCGCGCTGGAAGCAACCCCACCCGATCTGGCCGCCGATATCGTCGACCGTGGCGTGATGCTGACGGGGGGCGGTGCGCTGCTGGGCCAGCTTGATCTGGCGCTGCGCGAACAGACCGGCCTTGCGATTTCGGTCGCGGACGAGTCGCTAAATTGCGTGGCGCTGGGGACCGGGCGCGCGCTGGAATACGAAAAGCAACTGCGTCATGTGATCGACTACGACAGCTAACCACGGCCTGAGGATATCCACCCCTTGGCACGCGACAAAGCCAGCGAAAACTACATCGCTCCCGTCCGCAATCTGCTGGTGGGGGTGTTGGTGCTTGCGCTTCTGGGGGTGTTCGCCGTTTGGCGTATCGACAGCCCGCGGGTGGAACGGCTGCGCATGGCGGTAATCGACCGTGTGCTGCCATCCTTTGACTGGGTCATGGCGCCGGTCAGTGCCGCCGCCGACCTGATCGCGGATTTCCAAAGCTATCAGCGGCTCGCTGCCCAGAACCAGGATCTGCGCCGCGAATTGCAGCAGATGAAGGCTTGGCGCGAGGCCGCGCTCCAGCTGGAACAGGAAAACGCCAAGCTGCTCGATCTCAACAATGTGCGGATCGACCCCAAACTGACCTTCGTGACCGGGGTTGTGATGACAGACAGCGGATCGCCCTTTCGCCAGTCGGTGCTGCTGAACGTCGGCGCGCGCGACGGAATCATCGATGGCTGGCCAACGATGGACGGGATCGGGCTCGCGGGCCGGATCGCCGGTGTGGGCCGCGAAACCAGCCGCGTGCTGCTACTGACAGACACCTCCAGCCGTATCCCGATCACGATCCTGCCGTCGGGGCAACGCGCAATCCTTGCGGGCGACAGCACCCAGAACCCGCTGATCGAGTTTCTCGAGGACCGCGCCGTCGTGCGGCCGGGCGACAGGGTCGTGTCCTCGGGTGATGGCGGCGTCTTTCCGGCCGACCTGCTGGTCGGACAGGTGGCACTCGGCACCGACAACCGACTGCGGGTGCGGCTGGCTGCCGATTACCAGCGGCTGGAATTCCTGCGCGTCCTGCGTGCCCGCCCGCACGAGGTGATCAACGATCCAGGCCGCCTGCTGACCCCGATGCCAGAGGTCTACGGGCCGTCCGCCCTCAATCCCGCTACCCTTCCAACGGCAGAGGCCGCCGAGGCTGCCGATGGCTGAGGTCGCAGATTCTGCGACATGGGCACGACGCGTGGTGTTCGTCCTGCTCGCCTGCATGATCGCGGTCGCGCAGCTTGTGCCGCTGAACCTTGAACCTGCGACATGGGCGGCGCCTGATCTGCTGCTGGCCATGACCTGCGTCTGGGTGGCGCGCAGGCCCGACTATCTGCCTGTCTATATCGTGGCCGCGGTGTTCTTTATGACCGATCTGCTGTTTCAGCGGCCCCCCGGCCTTTGGGCGGCGCTTGTCATCATGCTGACCGAGGCGATCCGCACAAGGCACCGTGAATTGCGCAACATGTCCTTTGTCGCGGAATGGGCCTTTGTCGGGCTGGGGCTTGTCGCGATCACATTGGCGAACCGGATCGTTCTTGCTATCGTGATGACACCGCAAGCACCTTTCGGGCTGACAGTGATGCAGTTGGGTGGCACGGTCGCGATCTACCCGCTGGTCGCACTGGTGGCGTACTACCTGTTCGGCGTGTCGCATCCGGCACCCGGCGATATGCGAAAGATAGGACAAAGACCATGAAACGGTCCCCCAAGGACGTGATCAACAGCTCTCGGATCATCGGACGGCGTGCGCTGGTCGTGGGTGGTCTGCAGCTTGGCATCATGGGGGCGATCGGGTTCCGTTTGCGCGACATGCAGGTCGAACAGGCCGACCAGTACCGGATGCTGGCCGAAGAGAACCGGATCAGCATGCGGCTTTTGCCACCCGCGCGCGGCATGATCTTTGACCGCAACGGGATTGCCATCGCCGCCAACGAACAGAACTATCGCGTCGTGATGGTGCGCGAGGATGCGGGCGATATCGAACAGGTGCTGGCGCGCCTGACCGAGATCATCGACATCCCCCCCGATGCCTTGACCCGCGCGATCGAGGAAATGCGCCGCCGTGCGCCCTTTGTCCCTGTCACTATTCTGGAACGGGTGTCGTGGGATGATGTCGCGCAGATCAACCTTAATACGCCCGTTCTGCCGGGTGTGCAGGCCGAGGTCGGCCTCAGCCGCTATTATCCGATGGGCGAAGACATGGCCCATGTCGTGGGCTATGTCGGCCCCGTCAGCGATTACGACCTGAGCCAGATCGAAAATCCTGATCCGCTGCTGCAGATCCCCAAGTTCGAATACGGCAAGACCGGTGCCGAGAACCGCCTGGAGGAAGACCTGCGCGGCAAGGCCGGCACCCGCAGGATCGAGATCAGCGCCGCAGGCCGAATCATGCGCGAGCTTGACCGGCAGGAAGGCATCCCCGGCAAGGACGTGCAACTGACCATCGACGCGCGGCTGCAGTCCTATGTGCAGGCGCGGCTGGACGGCGAATCCGCCAGCGCCGTGGTGATCGACCTTGAAAACGGCGATCTGCGCGCGGTCGTCTCCTCGCCGTCCTTCGATCCGAACATGTTTGTGCGCGGCATTTCGGTTGCGGACTGGCAATCCTTGATGGAAAACAAATACCGCCCGATGGCGGCCAAGGCGGTGCAAGGCACCTATCCGCCCGGATCGACCTTCAAGATGGTCACGCTGCTGGCTGCGATGGAGGCGGGCGTGATCGGCCCCGAGGATACCGTGTTCTGCCCCGGCCACGCCGATATCAGCGGCATCCGTTTCCACTGCTGGAAACGCGGTGGCCACGGCAACATGAACCTTCACGAATCCATGAAGCAAAGCTGCGACGTCTATTACTATGACGTGGCCCAGCGCGTGGGCATCGACAAGATGGCGGAAATGGCGCGCAAGCTGGGGCTTGGCGTGCGCCACGACCTGCCCTTGTCCGCAGTGGCGACAGGGATCGCGCCTGACCGCGAATGGAAGTCAACCGTGCGCGGCGAAAACTGGCGGATCGGCGATACCGTCAATGCCTCGATCGGGCAGGGCTATGTTCTGACATCGCCGATGCAATTGGCGGTCATGACAGCGCGGCTTGCCACCGGACACGAGATTAAACCGCGCCTGATCCGGCTGATCGACGGGGTCGAGCAACCCGGCGGGATCGGGCCAAGTCTTGGCCTGAACGAGAACACCTTGCGGCGGGTCCGCGCGTCAATGGACGCTGTCTGCAATCACAACCGCGGCACAGCCTATGGATCGCGGATCGTCGCAGAGGACCGCAAGATGGCGGGCAAGACCGGCACCAGCCAGGTGCGGCGCATCACCCTTGAAGAACGGGCCGCAGGCGTGATCCGCAACGAGGACCTGCCGTGGGAACGCCGTGACCATGCGCTTTTCGTGGGCTACGCACCGCTCGACAATCCGCGCTATGCTGTGTCGGTTGTGGTGGAACACGGCGGCGGCGGATCATCGGCAGCCGCCCCTGTGGCGCGCGACATCCTGTTGCAGGCGCAATATGGCGGCCCACCCCCGCTGGAGGCCTATCCCAGCAATCTGCGTGACCAGATCGCCGAACAGCAGCGCCGGATCGCGGACCGTATCCCCGCAGGCACCCGCAGCCAGGGCCGCGCATGAGCTATCTTGAATACAACACCAAGTCGGTGCCGGTCGGCCTGCGCAAGCTGTTGTATCTCAACTGGCCGCTGGTTTTGCTGCTGATCGCGGTCGCCTGTGCGGGTTTCCTGATGCTTTATTCGGTGGGCGGCGGATCGATCAACCCTTGGGTAGAGCCGCAGATGAAACGCTTTGCGCTGGGGCTGATGGTTATGATCGTGGTCGCGATGGTGCCGATCTGGTTCTGGCGGAATATGTCCTTTGTCGCCTTTGGCATGTCGATCCTGCTGCTGATCGGCGTGGAACTCTTTGGCGAGGTCCGCATGGGCGCGCAGCGCTGGATCGATCTTGGGTTTATGCGCCTGCAACCGTCCGAGCTGACCAAGATCACATTGGTGATGTTTCTGGCCGCCTATTACGACTGGCTGCCGCTGGACCGTAAATCGCACCCGTTCTGGGTGATGGTGCCGGTGATCGTGATCCTTGTGCCGGTGGCGCTGGTGCTGCAACAGCCCGATCTTGGCACGGCCTTGCTGTTGTTGATTGGCGGCGGGGCGATCATGTTTCTGGCAGGCGTGCATTGGGCCTATTTCGCAACCGTCGTCACCGCAGGTGTCGGCCTGATCGTCGCAGTCCTGCAAAGCCGTGGGACGGCATGGCAGCTTTTGCAGGATTACCAGTTTCGCCGGATCGATACATTCCTTGACCCGACCAACGACCCGCTTGGTGCGGGGTATAACATCACACAGGCCAAGATCGCGTTAGGCTCGGGCGGATGGACAGGGCGCGGTTTCATGCAGGGAACGCAGTCGCAACTGAACTTTCTGCCCGAAAAGCACACCGATTTCATCTTTACCACTTTGGCCGAAGAATTCGGTTTTGTTGGCGCGATCACGCTCTTGGTGCTTTACACCTTGATCATCCTGTTTTGCATCGCCTCTGCGCTGTCCAACAAGGACCGGTTCGGGGCCTTGCTGACGCTGGGGATCGCGGTGACGTTCTTTTTGTTCTTCGCTGTGAACATGGCGATGGTGACGGGATTAGCCCCCGTCGTCGGTGTGCCGTTGCCACTGGTGAGTTATGGCGGATCGGCGATGCTGGTGCTGATGGGCGCCTTTGGGCTGGTGCAAAGCGCCCATGTCCATAGGCCACGCTGATGCTGAAGGTTCTTTTCGCAGCCAAACCGCAGGCCTGGGACGATTATGAACGCCCGCTGTCAGAGGCTTTTGCCGAGGTCGGGCTGGAGGTAGATCTCGGGCGCGATCACGCCCCCGAGCAGGCCGATTACATCGTTTTTGCACCAAACGGCCCGCTGCGCGATTTCGCGCCCTATGTGAAGGCCAAGGCGGTGCTGAGCCTTTGGGCGGGTGTCGAGACCATCGTGGACAACCCAACGCTGACCCAGCCTTTGTGCAGGCTCGTCGATCCGGGCCTGACGCGCGGCATGGTGGAATGGGTGACAGGCCATGTGTTGCGCCATCATCTGGGGATGGACGCGCATATCCTTGGGCAGGACGGCATCTGGCGTGACGGGATCAGCCCGCCGCTGGCCGCCGAACGCCCTGTCACGATCCTTGGCATCGGCGCGCTGGGGGCGGCTTGCGGACAGGCGCTGGCGGGCTTGGGTTTTCTGGTGACAGGCTGGAGCAGGTCCCCCAAAGATGTGCCCCATCTGCGCTGCCTGCATGGCGCGGATGGCCTGCAAGAGGCGCTGCGCGGTGCCCAGATCGTCGTGACGCTATTGCCGCAGACGGCGGACACGCAGAACATCCTGAATGCGCAGACTTTGGCGCTGCTGGCGAAAGGTGCCTTCGTGATCAACCCCGGTCGTGGCCCGCTGATCGACGACGACGCGCTGTTGGCCGCGCTGGACAGCGGGCAGGTTGCACATGCGACGCTTGATGTTTTCCGCCGCGAACCCTTACCCGCGGATCATCCGTTCTGGACGCATCCCCGCGTCACCGTTACCCCCCATATCGCAGCCACTACACGGCCCGATACTGCCGCGAAGATTATCGCCGACAACATCCGGCGTGGCGAGGCGGGTCTGCCGTTTATGAACGTCGTGGATCGCGGGCTGGGGTATTAGGGTCGCATTCCTGCGGAATACGAGGCCTCCGGCGGGGATATTTTTACTCGGAAGATGAGAATGTCTCAGCGCAGTTTGGGCGGCCTTGTCGGGTCCATGCCGGGGGCGGCAGGAGCGGCGGCGGCGGCAGCAGCGGGTTCGGGCAGATCGAAGCGCAGGCCGACCTTTGCCAAGCGTGCGGCCAGCGGGTCGCTGGCGCGGACGAACAGCACATCCATCATCCCGGCCTCGATGCCTGAAAAGGTCAGCGCCTCGCCTGCCGCAGAGGCCAGCGCCTTTTCGGCACCTTCGACCGCATCGACAAAAGCCAGCACATGGCCTTTGGCGCCGGTGTCATAGGTGACTTCGGCCAGATAGGCCGCCCGTGCGAGACCCGCCGCGATGGCGAGTTTGCGGTCAAGTCCCGTGATTACGCTTTGCGGCAGGTGGCGCGGCGCGGCGATGGCCGTCAGCCGCGCCTCGGTTTCCAATGGGGCATGCAACAGGGTCTGGGCCAGCCAGTCCACCGCATCCGCAGGGATCAGCATGGCCGAGGGTGCGACCTCGAGGTTCAGGCCCAGCCCGACCCCCTGCCCTGCCAGCATCTGCACCAGCGCCCGTCCCGGCAAGGCGGCGTAGGGGGCGATCCGGCCCACGAAATCAGACAGCCGTTCTTCGCGGTCGAAGATCAGCGCATATTGTCCGTCTTCCACATCGAACAGCGCGGGAGTGATCTGGTCCCCCTCCGCCTCGCCGCCCAAGAGAAGATAGATTTCGCTGTCGGCCAGCCGTTCGTAGAACCGCAGACGCGCGGCATCGTCGTCGGGTGCAGCCTCCATCGCCGCATGGGCGGTGTCGAGATCGGTCATCCGCTCAGAGCGCCTGCAACCGCTTGAACAGCGCAGACGTGTCCCAGCGCCCGCCACCCATTTTCTGTACATCCTTGTAGAACTGGTCCACAAGGGCGGTCACTGGCAGGCTCGCGCCGTTTTCATTGGCGGTATCAAGGCAGATGCCCAGATCCTTGCGCATCCAGTCCACGGCAAAACCGTGGGTGAAATGATCGTCCAGCATGGTCTTGTAGCGGTTGTTCATCTGCCAACTACCCGCGGCCCCCTGGCTGATCACCTCGATGACGGCATGCCCGTCAAGGCCGGCCTTGTCGGCGAAATGCAGCGCCTCGGACAGACCCTGCACCAGCCCTGCGATGGCGATCTGGTTGCACATCTTGGTCATCTGGCCTGCGCCGCAGTCGCCGATCCGGCGGGCAAGCTTGGCATAGACCGCGATCACCGCGCTGATCGTGTCGTAATCGGCCTGATCGCCGCCGCACATGATCGACAGTTGCGCGTTCTCCGCGCCGGCCTGTCCGCCCGAGATCGGCGCATCGACAAAGCCGAGACCTTTATCCTTGGCGGCGGCGTAAAGCTCGCGCGTGACCTTGGCGGAAACCGTGGTGTGATCGACAAAGATCGCCCCCTTGCCCATCGTGGAAAACGCGCCGTCAGGCCCGGTGCAGACAGCGCGCAGGTCGTCATCATTGCCCACGCAGGCCAGCACGATATCGGCCCCTTGGGCGGCGGCGGCGGGTGTATCGGCGGCGCTGCCACCATGTTTGGCGACCCAGGCATCCGCCTTGGCGCGGGTGCGGTTATAGACCGTTACGTCGTGCCCCGCGGCGGCCAGATGCCCTGCCATGGGAAAGCCCATCACCCCGAGGCCGAGAAAAGCGAGTTTTGTCATGATCCGATGTCCTGTTCAGTTGTGGCAAGGATAGGCCGTCACACGCAGGGTCAAGCCCCGCCCCGGTCAAAGCTGCCCGCGCATCATGTCAGACCGCACAGGAAGGGCAAGCCCGCCCAAGCCATGCGGCTTTTGGGCGATCACGGCTTTGTCGTTGTATTAGGGCCGCATTTCGCGGATATCTTTGCTAAATATGCGCATCATCAGGGCATGTTAATGTCTGGCCCGCAAACCTGCCCCAGACTGTTTTGACAGGCCTTTTACAGGAACCCCATGCTGGAATTCGCGAATGTCAGCAAATCCTTCTGGACCGGCACCCAGCGCAAGGTGATCCTTGACCGGGTGTCGTTTCGCGTGGAACTGGGCAATTCGCTGGGCATCCTTGCGCCCAACGGCACCGGCAAGACAACGCTGATCAACATGATGGCGGGCCTTGAAAAACCCGACGAAGGCACGATCACGCGGACCTGCCGGATTTCTTTTCCATTGGGCTTCATGGGCGGTGTGATCAACAAGCTCAGCGCGATGGAAAACAGCCGCTATATCGCGCGGATCTACGGGCTCGACCCCGATTATGTCGAAGCTTTCTGTCGCTGGCTTTGCGGGATCGCGGAATATTTTGATATGCCCGTCGGCACCTATTCCAGCGGGATGAAACAGCGGTTCACCTTTGCGCTGATGCTGGCGCTGGAATTCGACATCTACCTGATCGACGAAGGCATGCCGAGCGCCACCGACGCGGAATTCAACCGCAAGGCGGGTGATATCTTGCGCGAGCGTCTGGAAAGCACGACCATCATCATCGTGTCGCATCAGGCCGCGACCCTGGAACGGTTCGCACGCTCTGCCGCTGTGCTGCGCAACGGGCAGCTTTATATGTTCGATACCCTCGAAGAGGCAAAGGCGCTGTATGACTATCAAACCTAGGGTCCAGAAGTTCCGTATCCGACGTGATGCACCCGCTGCACCGCAGGCCGAAGCCGTGCCGCCAGCGCCCGTCACAGAACCAGCCCAGACCATGCAGGACCAGCTTGACGCCATCGCGCAAGAAGGGCTGACCGGCCGCCAGTTGCGCATGGCGCGTCGTGTGGCCCAGAAACAGGGCCTGATCGTCGGGTCGGATTATGACGCCGTCCGGCAGTTGCGTCTGGCGGGGATCGACCCGTTCCAGCGGCAATCGGTTCTGGAACTGGTGCAGCCCAAACCCGCCAACCCCGCGCGCGTCCAGCTGCCCGAGACAATCGCCAAGGGCAACACGCTGCCAGATGCGCGCGCGATACAGCGCGCCAACAAGAACGCGTCAGAGATCATCAAGATCCAGCGCGATATCGCCCGCCGCAGGCGCCGCAAGCTGGTGCTGCTGACGACCCGTCTGGCGGTGTTCATCTTTCTGCCGACCTTTCTGGTGGGGTGGTATTTCTACAATATCGCCACCCCCATGTATGCCACCAATTCCGAAATCGTCATCCAACAGGCGCAACCCGCCCAAGGCGGCGCGGGCGGTTTTTCGAACCTGTTTCAAGGCACGTCGATGGCGACCCAGCAGGACAGTATCGCGGTGCAGTCTTATCTTGCCTCGCGCGAGGCGATGCTGCGGCTGGATGCCGACCACGGGTTCAAGGCGCATTTCAGCGACCCTGCCATCGACGCGATCCAGCGGCTGGACGCGGACGCCACCAATGAAGAGGCGTTCAAACTGTTCAAACGCCACGTCGTCATCAGCTATGACCCGACCGAGGGGCTGATCAGGATGGAGGTCATCGCGGCCTCGCCGGAAAAGGCGTTTGAATTCTCGCAGGCTTTGATCGGCTACGCCGAGGAACAGGTCGATCAGTTGACCAGCCGGCTGCGCGCCGACCAGATGCAAGGCGCGCAGGAAAGCTATGAGGCCGCGGAACGTCGCCGGTCCGAGGCGCTGGCGGCTTGGCTTGCGATCCAGCAGGAGGTCCAGCAGATCGACCCCGTCAGCGAATCCGCGACCCGGCTTGGCCAGATCGCCACGCTGGAAGGAGAACGCCAAAGGCTGGAACTGGTCTTGCAATCGCGCCTGAACGTCGAGCGCCCCAGCGAAGTGCAGGTGCAGGCGCTGCGTGACCAAATCGCCAATATCGACGGGTTGATCGTGAACCTGCGCGCCGACCTGATCGGCGGGACCAACGATCAAGGGTCGCTCGCCGCGCGCAACACAGAGCTGTTGACAGCCGAAGAAAACTACACGTTCCAGACGCTCATGGTCCAGCAGGCCTTGACCCAGATGGAAACCGCGCGGATCGAGGCGAACCGGCAGGTGCGCTATCTGTCCGAAAGCGTGCGTCCGGTGCTGCCGGATCAGGCGACCTATCCGCGCGCCTTTGAGAATACTATCCTGGCGTTTTTGATTTTCTCGGGCATTTACCTGATGATCTCTCTTACCGCCTCCATCCTACGTGAACAGGTCAGCTCTTGATGCATATTGTCGAAATCGGAAAACTGAAGGTCGGCAACGATCTGCCCCTCACGCTGATCGCTGGCCCCTGCCAGCTGGAAAGCGCGGATCACGCCCAGATGATCGCAGGCCGCATGACCGAAATCTGCGCCGCACATGGCGCGCAATTCGTCTTCAAGGGCAGTTTCGACAAGGCCAACCGCACGTCACTGGGCGGCAAGCGCGGGCTTGGCATCGACGGCGGGCTGAAGGTCATGCAATCGGTCAAGGACAGTATCGGCTGCCCCGTGCTGACCGATATCCACACCGCCGACCAATGCGCGCCCGTGGCTGCGGTCTGCGATGTGCTGCAAATCCCTGCATTTCTGTGCCGGCAGACCGACCTTTTGATCGCTGCAGGTGAAACGGGGGCCGTCATCAACGTCAAGAAAGGGCAGTTCCTTGCCCCTTGGGACATGCCAAATGTCGTGGCCAAGATCGAAAGCACCGGCAACCGGCGCATCCTTGTCACCGATCGCGGCACGTCATTCGGGTATAACACGCTGGTCGCGGATATGCGGGCGCTGCCGACGATGGCGCGCATGGGCTATCCGGTGGTGATGGACGCGACCCATTCGGTCCAGCAACCGGGGGGGCAAGGCGGATCATCCGGCGGGCAGCGCGAATTCGCCCCCGTGATGGCGCGGGCGGCGGTGTCGCTCGGGATTGCGGCGGTGTTCATCGAAACCCACGAAGACCCCGACACCGCGCCCTCTGACGGGCCCAACATGATCCCGCTCGGGCAGATGGATTCGCTGGTCAAAAGCCTGATGCAGTTTGATGCTTTGGCAAAGGCGGACCCGATCCGCGTCTAGCGATCGGGCTTTCCTCCAAGGCGGGAACGACGCTTGGCCGCTGCCAGAAAGGACCAAAATGATGCGCGCATATTTGTTGATCCTGCTGCTCCTGGCCGCTGCCCCTGCTGGTTTCGCACAAGACGCCACAGGCACGATCGCCACCGAAAACAGCGCTGTGCAGGATGTCGCCATCGCCACCCGCATGCGCGAGATCATGAACGAGTTGGGCGATTACGCCGATGTCACCGTGACGGTGAACGAAGGGGTCGTCACCCTGCGCGGCACCACCAATTCGACGGTCGAGGCGCTGGCCCTGCAACCGCTTGCTTCCCGTATCGAAGGGGTCGTTGCCGTGCGCAACGAGGTGACCGAAACCACCGACATCGCGCGGCGGCTGAACCCGGCTGTGGACCGGTTCGCAGCACGGCTCGAACAGCTGGTGATCTTCCTGCCGCTCGCGCTGATTGCGGCGCTGGCCTTAGGGCTGGTCGTCATGGTGGGCTATGCCCTCGCACGGATGAAACAGCCGTGGGACCGGCTGGCGCCCAACAGCTTTGTCGCCGATATCTACCGGCAGTTGTTGCGGGTGGCCTTCATCGTGATCGGGATGGTCGTCGCTCTCGACATCATGAACGCGACCGCCCTGCTCAGCACGATTCTGGGGGCGGCGGGGATCATCGGCCTCGCCTTCGGGTTTGCTGTCCGCGACACGGTCGAGAACTTCATCGCCTCGGTCATGTTGTCGTTCAGGCAACCCTTCAGCCCCAATGACGTGGTCGAAATCAACGGCGACGTGGGCAAGGTGATCCGCCTGACCAGCCGCGCGACGATCCTTCTGTCGCTGGACGGCAATCACATCCGCATCCCCAACGCGACCGTCTTCAAAAGCCGGATCGTCAATTTCACCCAGAACGCCGAACGGCAGTTCCGTTTCGCGGTCCATGTCGATCAGGATGCCGACCTGCATGAAACGCTTGCACAGGTGAACCGGACCATGAAGGCGTTGCCTTTTGTGCTGAAAGATCCCAGCCCGCAGGCCTGGATCGAGACACTGCATCAGGGGTCGGTCGAATTGCAGGTGACCGGATGGATCAACCAGCACGACACATCTTTTGCGCTGGCACGCGGAGAGGCATTGCGCCAGGTCAAGCTGGCCCTCTGGACCGAACGCGATGCGATTGCCGAAAGCACACAGCACGTCGAACCGGCTGTCAGGGACCGCGACGTTGTTCCAAAGCCCAAGGAAACAACGCAGATTGAAGATGTCGAGCCGTCCCAAGATGCCGCCCTGACCCGCATCGTAGATACCGAACGCAGCCTTGGCAGCACCGAAGATCTGTTGCGCTCCGACCGCCCGAAGGAATAGTCCGCTTTTTGACAAAACGGGGCTTGAACCGCCCCCCGCTTCGCAGTATCCAGCGCCACGCTGATGGGATGTAGCCAAGTGGTAAGGCATCGGTTTTTGGTACCGTGTATCGTAGGTTCGAATCCTACCATCCCAGCCAGCTTACTCTCCATGAAGTAAAGTTGATGAACACATGACCGCTTTAGCGGGTCCGTGCTGGCTGTTTTGCCCCAGATGCTGCCCCAGTGTGACCGGGCCATGACAGCCCAGTCATCATTATTTTCATTGTCATCGTGCTGCCGTGTGGACCCTCAGGATCAGGCCATACCCCGGCTCTCCATAGACCCCCTCCAGCGGCCCTGTGATTGAGTAACCGCCCACGCAGTCGTCGAACACCTCATGGACCTCGAACAGATGCTCTGGCCAGCCGTCGAAGGCCTTGATGACCACAATGTCTCCTTCCCGTATGTCAGTCATGGGGTTTCCTCCAAGCCGCTAGGACAGCGAGGGTGAAGACGAGGGTGACCACTGGGTGTGATCGGCCTGCCAGCCAGAACAGTGTGGACAGCACGACCTTGGGTGGTGGTGACAAAAGAAAACCCCCGGCGAGAACGCCGAGGGCTGATATGATACGCATTGGATGACCTCCTGTTGTTGGTATCATTTCAGATACGGAGGCTTGCGCGGTTTTCTGATGACATCGTGTAGGAGTTGGCAACGGATCAAGGCTTCGTTCAGAATTCTTGCAATATCTAGTAGAGCTTTATTCGCACTTCCGGATGAAGTGGACAGTGCGATATGGCCGGAGTAGCACATAGACGCGACTGAACGGCCCTTCGCAATGTCCTTGGACGGTTGGAGGTTCCATGGTGTTGGCCGAAATGAACATCCTCAGATTTGCAAGCTACTTGCCAGATCAATTCGAGATGAAGTCCAGAGCGCGCTGAAGTGACGATGGAATTTCAGATAAGCCAGCAAGATACTCCCGAAAGGACGCTTCCCTTGCCTCAGCTCCTTCATGTGCAAATTGATTTACGACGGGAATAGTGACGCCCATGTCAGCCAATTTAGAAGCGATAACGCATCGTATGACCTCACATCCAATATGCCCATGAATGTAGAGTGGAATAGGGAAACTATTTGATGCCTTAGGCACTTTCGCATATGTAGTGTTAATTTTTGTCAGTAGCGCGCTAGGGTCTTTTACTCCCCTCTGCAGAAGTCGCGTGGCAATATCCCCATCTATCCTCAGGGCTACATCACCTTCGACAGTCCAAGCAAAATCATTATAGGTAAACACTGATGATGCCCTTGTTATCAGCCTCTCCTCTGCAATAACTTTTGACGCTGCGAGGGCCATCACTAAAGACTTCTCGAAACACTTTTGCACCAAACTTAGGCTATCCTGACTTAAGCCATCATAGCATCTGGACAAAACAATCTGCACAAAGTGTGGCTCCTGAAAGCCATAGTTTTCAATAGAATGACCAAGAGTGAAGTACTTTCGCTCGGTATCATCAGGTTTCTTAAATTTCAGCCATGACCCGTCATCCGCGATTAATCCATCCCACTCCCTATCAACCAACACGGCGAACTTCTCGCTCTGCTTCAATTTCTCGAATGTATGAAGGACCTTCCCTCTATTACCAATCTCATCCAACTCTTCGGGTGCTTTAAGGGTTTGCGCTGTATCGATGACGAAGTTCTCTGGTTTACATCCCGGACAGTTCGCCGCTAGTCGCCTAAGTATTCTTCTGTCACTATTACCTTCGACTAACAGTGTCTTCTTTTTCCGAATGTCTACTGAGATGACGTAGCCATTGACCGTCTGTTGTGCCATTGACTAATCCTCACTCGTTCTTTCCAAAACGAGATATACGCTCAAACACTTGGTAACCTTCCTCAATATCAGCAGCGACTTCAGGAGCATGCGTGCAGGCGATGATCTGTTGCTTACTCTGCTTATGCATTTCAGTAAGGATCTGCCTTTGCCAATCAATGTGCAGTGATATTTCTGGCTCGTCGACCAGCATTAGATTCGATTCACCTGGTTGGGTCCAGGCTGAGTAGAGAAGCGTAAGGAGTTGACGTTCGCCTGACGAAAGGCCACCCACACCATATCCTGGTCTATCACTATTTCTGAAGTTTATTCTTGGTTTACCCTTGCCTGAATATTCTCCTGATACCTGGAATTCACGCGATGGCAGTAAGAACTCATTCATTGATTCGACAAACCTATTAGCCTTATAAAAAAGACTTTTTTGCTTCGCCTGGGCCTTAATTAAAGCATCAATATATATGGCAGCAAGAGAGTTTGGATCTATTTCTTTACTGCTATTCTTTCTCCCCGCATTGGCAATTGCACGCGAAAAATCCTCTGCCATATACTCCTTTTCTGTCAGATGATCCGGTGCACTCTGGAGAATGCGTTCTATCAAATTTTTCATCGATTCAGGTTCTGAACCAAGAAGATCGGCAAGTATTTTGTTTGTTGCCTCGCTTATCATTTTGGATTCTTCCCTGCGCGCTGCTGAATCAGCACGAGACCAGTAAGTCTCGAGTTCCTGTTCGACCTCTTCAACACTCGGAAATCGAATGGTCGGTACAAAGTCACCAAACCAGCTTCTACATTGTGCTGTTTTCGCGTCAACGGTCTGTTCGCCATCACTCCTCGCCCCTAATCCTCGAATCAGATTAAGGTCGACTAATGCATTCCACCTGCCGCTACTTCTTTCATCTATTTTTTGCAGTACGTTTCTGAATGCTGGAATGTATACCGGACTCTTTCCAAATAATTGACTAAAAAGCTCTCGCTCAACTTCTGAGCCTCTTGGTGAGTCATCTGAGACGGATAATCGTCTCTGGTTTACCATTACCTGAGGAACACTTGAACCATCTCGTTTTAGCAGGTCAATTCTATCACCATTACTCATTGTAAAAGAAATAAATGAAAACTTCAAATAATTGAATCTTTCGAAGTCAAAATTTGCAATGTTAGAAATAATGTGAAGCAGAGTAGTTTTACCTACACCGTTGTCTCCATAGATAATGTTTATCCCCGGATTGAACGAGACATCGATATCGATGCTTCCATGCAGCCCATCGACATAAACATGTTCAAGCCAGTTAGTTAGTCCAAGCATATTCTAACCCCATCTATAGCCAGAGACAATTTTGCCGAGCGCGCTAGTTTACACATTTGTTTACCTTTGCCTGCAAGCTGTTCATATCACTTCTTAACCACTCGGCAAGTTGGTGGTGGTCGAAAAAATAGCTGCGTGAGCCGGAGTGTCGTAGCGAAACGCCCGTGCCATCAACGGCATAGCAAAAAACCCGACCCTCGTGACAGCTCGAACGCGGGGGAATATTGGGCTTACTTCAGCAGTGTTGTTGCGCCGTGAACATACTCTACTTCGCCGATCCCAACTTCCTTCAGGTCGCTTGAGCACTCAGTGCCACTAGTAAGGGACAGCTTTACGCCATACGGCTTAGTGGTATCCACAGAATGTGGCCACACTCCTCTGTTGCAATCATCACTCGGTCGGATATCGTCCGACTGGTAGATTGGAGCTGATTTATTTTGAAAAAGTTGATCAATCTCAGTGCCGAAGAAGCCAAGGTGCACTTCCTCAAGGGCAGCAGCTACTTCAACGGAGACTTCCCAGACTACATCAGCTTCGAGCCCATCCTGAACGATGTCGCGGAGGTCTTAGGGGGTGGCTTTTTCACCGAGCATAAACTCAGCAAACCTGACCTGCTGTCCGGTGTGAACTACAGCTTCGTTGCCAACAAAGATGGTCGCTTCGCATGGCGTCCTTACGAGCTGATGCATCCAGCGATTTATGTCTCACTAGTGAACCTGCTCTGCACGCCAGAGAACTGGTCGCTCGTAACCAAACGGCTGGTGGACTTCGAAAAGGGGATCGTCACCTGCTGCAGTAGTCCTGTTTACTCCGTCGATCACCAGACTGATGTGGCAGCACAGGTCAGCCATTGGTGGCAGGCCGTCGAACAGCGATCTTTGGAGCTGTCGCTTGAATTCAGCCATCTGCTGCATACCGATGTCACCGACTGCTACGGGTCGATTTATACGCACGCCATCGCTTGGGCTCTGCACGGTCGCGACACTGCCAAACAGGCAAGAGGCAAGGACGGCCTGCTGGGCGACAAGATAGATAGCTTCATTCGTGCAGGGCGTTACGGGCAGACGAATGGCATTTCGCAGGGCTCTGTTCTCATGGACTTCATAGCGGAGCTGGTCCTTGGCTACGTTGATGAGACGATCAGCGATGAGCTGGGCGAGGCGAAAGATTTCCGCATTCTTCGTTACAAGGACGACTATCGAATATTTGCCAACAACGATGATCGAGCAGAAGAAATTCTGAAGGTGATCAGTGACAAGTTGCGAACTGTGGGTATGAAGCTAGGCGTCGATAAGACTTACGTCTCGACCAACGTAATTGAAGGATCAATTAAGCCCGACAAACTGGCAGGGATCGACCTGCAAGACCTCGGTGAATCCAATGCACAAACCCTGCAGAAGCAGCTCCTTCGCCTGCACACCTTCGGCAGGCTCCACCCGAATAGTGGTGCGCTGAGGCGGCTGGTGGGCGAGCTTCACACCAAGATTATTAAGCAAGAAGTACAACCCAAAGACCTTGAGGTTCAGGTGGCTATCGCGACAGACATTGCTGTCGTGTCACCACTCGCATTCCCAGCCATCGCAGGCATCCTCAGTCACATGATATCGCTGGCTCCGGGCGACCAGAAATCAGTCCTGTGGAACAAGGTTTACAAGAAAATGAGCAAGGTCCCGAACAACGGGTATCTTGAAGTATGGCTACAGCGCGTCACCAAACCGAGGGCCGTGGGTATTGAATACACAAGCGACGAGTTCCTCTGCCGGATCGTGAATGGTGGCGAGGTCGATCTCTGGAACAACGACTGGATTTCCGGCAAAGCCCTGATCGAAGCATTGAGCGCGTCAAAAATCGTCGTCAGGGATGCTGCGGACGCTCCTGAGGTCATGACGCCGGAAGAAGTCGAGCTATTTAAGCAGAATGCGTGGCTATACTGAGGCGCTTGAGGCCTAGTTTTCCGGTGCGAAAGCGTCCTGCTAGCTAGGGGCCACCTTCCAGGGGACTGTAAAGGTAGAGATACAGCAGAAAAACCGCAGTCAATGCTTCGGCGGCTGCCACATGATACCCGCGTGCGATCAAGCCAATGCCAATCATGCGAGTCGATCGGCTCGCTTTTTCTGCGGGTGTCACGGGAGCCTAGAAACCGGCTCTGACAAGGCAGTAACACCTTCATGCTTGGCACGGATCGATATGACTATCGACGACCACGCGGCATCTCTACCTGCCGAGTTCATTGGCCAAACTTCAACAAAATGGGGGCCTACATCACGTATAGCCTATCGGAACATCAATGAATGAATTCCACGAATACACTAACCAATCTGACGCCAGAGCAAGACCGACTTACAAGGCTGCTGGCGGCGCGGTACCTTAGGCAGGAAAACCGCTTCTATCATATCGACCAGCCCACTCAGGCCTTGTCACGCCGGGACGTCGAGCAGACATTCATGAACATGGTTGGCAGGGAACTGCCGGACATTGCCTTGACCGTGGAGACGATGAAAACCGTCTTCAGGGTCGGGATCGAACTCCAACATACTGATCAGAACCGCAGCATCCCGGTGTGGGGTGGCCAGCTACGGAGCTATCCCGGCGAGGCGGCTCGTCTTGTCTGGAACCCGAACGGTACGGTGGCAATCAACACATGGCGCAAGCCAGAGTATCGCCAGCGAGGTGTGAACCGAGCGAGATACGGTCACTTCGGGCCACTGTTTCGGACCCTGTTCCCGAATCCCAAGGAACGGCGGCAGGTCTTGGACTGGGTGGCTTGGACCTTGCAGAACGAAAATGACCGGCCAAGCTGGTCTTTGCTGCTTTACTCCAAGGCAAAGGGCACCGGGAAAAGCACCTTCTGCGACGTGTTAAAGCAGCTGCATGGCATCGAAAACAGCACCACGCAGAACAACGTCGACAGTCTCGTCGCTCGGTTCAACGCGCAGGTTCTCACGAGCCGGTTGGTGGTGTGCGAAGAGCTATCGCTGCGATCAGAGTCAAAGCAGGCCAACGCTCTCAAGACCTACATCACGGACACGGAGACGCTGACAGAACGGAAGGGGCGAGAGGCTGAAAGTACGCCCCTGATCTCCTGCTTCGTGTTTACCACCAACCACCTGCCGACGTGGATGGAGAGTGGGGAACGGCGATACTTCGTCGTTCAGACTGACCATGATGGCCATTCCTCAGGACCAAGGGCTGCCGACTTCTCTGCAGTGGTAGCGGGGGTATACGAGGCACTGGCTAACCCCGACGAGGTAGCGGCCCTATTTAACGCACTCATGCACCGTCGGGTCAGCGTTACCTTCAACCCGAAGAGTCTGAACACCGAGCGGGACGGCACGGCTATCATGCGCCAGCTACTGGGAACGTCTGGCGAGACTATCCTAGACCAGCTGAGTGAGTATCTGGCGGACCTTGGGCTACATGTTGTCCCCCAAGCCACTGTTCAGGAGTACATCACCAAGGACCTGCGACAAAACGGCAATCGTACCCGCCACATGATGCAGGAGCTTGGCTGGACCCAGACACAGGTGAAGTGGGGTGGAAAGGACTATGCGCGCGCCCTCTGGATGAAACCGGGCTTCCATGTCGCTGACGGTAACATCGTCAGGCCGGACGGAACGGCGGAAGCTATCGCGGCTCACCTGTCGAAGGAGGACTTTAACTGATGACCCAGCATTTCATGTTCCTCGATGACTCCGAGCAGCGCTGGATGCACATCCATGAAAACCATTCCGCCGAAGCTGAAGCGTTGGCCAACCGCCTCGTGAGGGATGGAAGACGGACAGAGGAAGGCTGCATCGTCACCAACACCAACACAGTCAGGAAGGTACGGTTTCAAGGGCAACAGTACGCAGCCTACCGCTTTATCTATTGCGCATTAAATCAGGAGGTGCCCAGCTATCACGATGTAATTCGCCACCGATGCCATAATCGCCTGTGCATTAATCCCGACCACCTGCAGAAGGGGACGCGGGCCGATAACCAGCGCGACGACTGGGATCACTGGGCCAACGGGATAGACCACCGATACCTCTAGCTGTTCCAATGCCCTGCACGAGTGAAAAAGGACACACCCGTCACACCCTCAGGGGAGGCCTTCGGGCCTCTTCCCATCACCACGTCAGTTCACCTCAAAAGTCATCGGCTGCAGTGGGCTCCTCCGCCGTGCGAGAAGACCCTAAACAGCCATCTGGGTAAAATCAGGCAGGGATCCGGCTCCTGTTTCCAAGAGTAGCTACTGGGTGGCGGCGGCCTGCCAAAGTCAGTGCCAAACCTGCTTCCGAAGCAAAGACATCCTGCATATCAGGATGCCTGTTCTACAGTTGGATTGACCTTCCCCGTTTTCGCGGCGGCGCATCTTTGTGCCTAGGGGTTCCAAGAACCTTTATTGCAGCATTCGCATCCAAGCTAGCGCGGAGATCTTTAAGGGAACGGCGGGTCGTTGTACGCAGCCTTTGGTCGCCGATCCAGCAAATGGCGAAGTCGTAATACAGGATTTCTAAGTCGTAGGTTGGTAACGCCCAAAGGTCCTGGTTCAATGCTGCTGTTACGGCATTAGCTGATACGACGGTCACGCCGGTGGTGCTGTAGAGAAACACGTAGCTCGCCGAGGTGACGTTCAGCATATCGCCGCACTGTTTACGGAGGTCATTGTAGGCATCGGTGCTCAGGTATTTTCCCGGCTCCAGCCGCTTCGCTTGTGCCAGGAAGCCCTTCTTCACCTCATATCCAGCACCAGCGACATCAATCACCATAATTAAGTCAGCGCCGAAGAATGGCTCTTCAGAGACTTTACTCAGCGTCCTAGCCTTAAAAGTACCCCTGCCAGTTCCAGCTTCGTCCGTCTCGACCTGCCAAACTATCGTTTCCGTCTGAAAACTGTCGAGCGTCTCCTTCAAGCGACCGCAGAGTTGGCTTGAAAAGTCCTCTTCGCCCCCGATGTCTTCCTCTTCGTAATCTCTTTCAACGCGTTTAGTCGCCTCGGCAAGTTTCTCCGCAAGCTCTCGTGCGTCAGCTTCAGTAATCATAGCCATCTCCCAGCACTGCTTTGACCTCAATAAATTGAAGTCACTGGCCAATTCAACAGCCACATTGAATGAGTATCCGCTCTGAAATGTGACATAGATCGCTGCGGTCGCCAAAGACCGTAATGGGTGAGCGCAAACACCGACGGCGAAATAGACGACCGTCTGTTAAGGGTTTGAAGCTGCCTTTCGCCGCTCCTCCGGGCTACCGATGCAGCTTTGCCTCCTCCACATGGGTGAATCTGCCGGTTAGAAGAAAAAAGAAAAGTGGAGCACCCCGGCAGCCGTAGCCGCCGAGGTGTCTTTCATTTCAGCCTCCGGTGGACGACATAATCCGCCAGCACCTGCCAATAGTGCTCAGCGTCCCGAAAGCCTTGTTCCTGTGCTGCTAGGTCTTCGGCAACAGGTCGGCGTAGTTGGCCCTCGTACTGCATGATTGCCGCCCGCTCCTCGAAGGCGTCGATGTCAGGGATCAGCATGGCAGCCGTATCCCGTCCACGATAGCCCGCTTCTGCTCGTCACTGATGCCAGCCGAATAGATGCCGTAGGTCAGCCGGTTCTCCGACCGAGCAGACTGATGACCAACCAAGGACGCAGTGAAGTGTTCGGGCACCCCTGTCCGCTCGCACTGGGTGATGAACCACTTCCGGGTCGAGTGGAACACCAGCCCCGGACGATCTATCTCCAGCTCCGCTCGGAACTTGGCGAACGCCTTGGTGACCACCGATACCGTCAGATCAGGAAACAGCCGATCGTCTGGCATCGACGGCAGCAGGTCAGCCAGCACCCCGTGAAGAGGCACCACCCGTTCCGCTGCGTCGGTCTTAAGTAGCCGGACCCGGTTTGGTCGGACCTGCGCGAACCAACCCAGATTGCCCTTCCACACCAAGTCCTCCCGGAGCAGGCCAGTCGCTTCCCCGGACCGCATTCCTGTCAGCAGGCAGAACAGCAGGACGCGCCCTATGACAGGGTTGGCGGCCCCCAACATTCGATCGACCTCCTCGTCCGTCGGGACAGCGTAGGAGGCCACCCTGCCCTTCTGGTCCACCCTGACAGCCGAGAAGTCCAGTTGAGGGCTGTGGCCATGGTGGTAGGCCCAGTCGAGGAAGTGGTAGACCTGCGAGAGAATGCGCTTCTGGGTCTGCGCCGTGATCTTCACCCCGTCAGACTTGGCAATAAGCTGTTCCAGACCAAGTGACCGGTTCCGAAACGACTTGCCAACGTGCGGTGAAAGCTGCGCCACCAATGACGCGAACCTCCGACCGTCCTCTCTGGACAGTGACCCAATCTGCCGTGTCCCATAGAGCGACATGATCAAGCCAATCGAAAACCGGACCGACTTGAAGCCACCGGGACGCAGCTCACCAGACCGACGCCGCAGGTACTCAGCAGCAAGCTCCTTGACCGTCTTCCGACCGATGATCGGGTTCGACGGAGCAAAGACCGGGGCAGCCACCTTGATCGGCTGGGAACGCTCCAGCACGATGCCTTCTCGAGCCTTGGCCACGATCTCCTCGAACTTCGAGTTGACCTCTGCCGCCCGCATCTTCGCTGTCTTGGTATCCCCGGTCTTCAGGGACTGTTTCAGCGCCTGCCCCAGCATCGGCTGCAGGTCACGTGGGTAGTTCCGACGATACAGCCACGTCTGCTGTTTCAGATACGCGTAAGGAATACGCATGACTCCTCCTTTGGGGCATCCGCCCCAGCTTGATTGGTGATTTGAATTTTCTGATTGGGTTCAGCGGCTTTGATGGTCTGGAGAGATCCCAGCCACTAAGGAGAGGTCAGGTTCGCCATACTCTCCCGCCAGCGGCCCCGTGAGGGCCACTCCGGTCACGCAGTCGTTCAGCACCTCGTCCACGCGGAACAGGTGTTCTGGCACGTCATCGAAGGCCGAAATGGTCACGATATCACCGGGACGGATTTTCATGGTCATCGCCTGCCCCCCGTTGCGACCAGAACGAGTAGCACCAGCGCACCTACGGCTGGATGGGATCGGCAGGCAGTCCATAGGACTATGGCGATTACTGCTTTTGGAAAGGGCACAAAAAGAAATCCCCCGGCGAGAACGCCGAGGGTTGCAAGGGTCTTCATAGCTAAGCTCCTGTGATTGCTTCTATTCTAGATACAGGAGGTTTCACGGTTTTCTCGCCTTTGAATCCCTGAATAAGGAAGAAAAAGAAAGAATATCCGCAAGAACTGAACAAGAGTCACAAGTGGATTTCTCTCTTAAGTTGTCTTTATCTACTCCGGTGGGCTGGGATTCGGGGGAGTGCAACGTATGAATGGCGGAAGGCATAACTCTTGTGAGCCGTCTACTTCGCGGAAGTTAGAGATCGCATCCGGACCTTCGATGATCGACCTCGAGAGTACCCAGTAAAGCAAAGCATCGTCCCGAGGAATCATACCGATCGAGGATCCTTCGTTCGACGCTTGTTGGTAAACTTGGTTGAACGCAGCAATCGCAGCATTGTCAGTATATAGCCTCATGGCGCTCTCATTTTTGGCCAAGGCAGTAATGCTTTGGTTCAAACGAGCACTATCGCCAACTGCTAACGCTTGATACTCACTGGGCATGACGACAAAGCCTTTATCATGCAACGCGGAAGCCTGCATGTCCCACTCCATAGCAAAAGGCAGTAGCACCGAAGTAGAATCTTCTATCATCGCAGGAACTGCCAATTGCAAATCTTCTATAAGGGCCATAGCATCTTGTGCGTAAGTAAATGGCACTGATATGAAGCTAAGTAATGTTTGAAGGCTCAAAATCGTTTGAATTCGTGTCATTTTTCTTTGGGCTCCCTAGCCAGATGTTCCATGCAAACCATGCGACCATCATAAGTACTCCAAAAGCCCCACTACAAAGTTGACTCAACATCATCCAGTGAAAGATTGCTTCGTAGGATTCGAAATAGTAGAGGCGGTTGTCCTCAATTTTTGCTCCACTCGTTACGTTGATACCCCTAGCAACTTCCGAATAGTAACCTGTCATAAGTGATCCTGCGAGATATCCAATCACGATTGCTGAAACTAGTAAGAGTGCCGGAAATAATAAAAATCCAGATTTACGAAATCCTGAGAAATCCGCATCGTTAAAAATTTGAAGAACTCGCCCCCAAGTAAAAATTATTGCGCCCAGCCCAAGAGACGATAGCGTCGATACTATATCAATTTGTGCCCTGATTGCATTCAGCAGGACCACTATAGCCTCTGGAGGTGAATACTCGCTCATATCAACTACTACATTTTATAACCAAGGATGAATCGGCCATCACAGTAATACAGTGCCTCCATTTAAATACGAACCCTTCTGAGCTTCTGATAGCCTCACACCTTCAATTACAAAATCATAAATTCTTGACCATGTACTAGTCTACACCACCCTACACTTCTTCAAGTAAAGGAACTCCATGGAACACATTTGAGCCTAGCCCAGTGACAGTTTCAGCTGCACGACCACCGACAAAGCTCCAGTAGCCAGCCAATCTATTATATTCATCGCTCTTGACAGTAATTAATGCGGGTGTACCACGAGGGACAAAGTACACCCCCTCTGCAGGATTACACAAAATATCAACATTCCCGACAACAAATCCGTACTCATCACCCTGAACTATTGAGTTCGTCTCTGAACTTTTCACAGTCTTCTCGATTTCCTCTCGGATTTCGCGCGTCGTAGTCCGCTGATCGGTAAATGTAAGGCTGCGAGTAGCAGAAACACCTTTTACAATCTCGGCCGTGATTGATTGTTTTAATTCAATCGTTTGTTGTCTTTGAAGAATCGTTTTCCAAGCATCAAGCCTCCGAATTTCTTCGCTCACTACAGACTGATACATCTGCCGAGGTGAAACCAGTGAAAATATCGCTGGGGCAGTATGCAAAAGCTGAGATTGATAATATGGCTTTACGTACTCTACAGTTAGGCTAGTGATCCTTAGCGAGTTGCTACTCCCCCCCCTACCAACTCCAACCTTGAACTTATATGCGTTTACATCCTCAAGTAATGACCGCTTACCCCCTCCACCACCACCTCCGACGAATAGGCCTGATTTGGTTTCAAACCGAACTGCATCAAGGCGCGCTCCGTGCCGAGCGATTATCGTGGATATGTAATCATCGCCAGACATCACATATCCATCGTGCGGACCTCCACCACCCCCGCCGAAACGCTTCCCATCGAAAATGATGGCATCCACATTTCGGCCAGTGCGCAGACTAATTTCTCGAGGTGAAACAACAATATGTTGCTCTTGTTCTCTTTCACCACGACCAAAAGTTGTAGTGCGAATCTCTGAAGCCGGTAGGTCCGGATCAACGTCACATTGAAACTTATTGTTCATTATTGCTACTCCCCCAGCCAGAGAAAGTTATCAATCCGTCCAGTAAATTTGAATATTACATAAGAAGCTTGCCCAGTTGCGATAACGCGGTCAAGAAAAAAATGGCTCCGTCAAAACAAGCACTTTGACATTGGAACAACCTATAGTGAGCTTCTGATTTGGGTCACCGCCCCAAGCGCTGCCCCAAGCAACGACTTGGCCCCCACTTTGAACCGCCCCCCGCTTCGCAGTATCCAGCGCCACGCTGATGGGATGTAGCCAAGTGGTAAGGCATCGGTTTTTGGTACCGTGTATCGTAGGTTCGAATCCTACCATCCCAGCCAGCTTTCACTTAAAGCACTGATTTATATAGGCCCGTTTGTTGCGGCTGCGGTGGTTTCACCCCACTGCATCACATCCCTGCATCACAGCAGCAGATGTGAAGCTCCCGCCTCAGGGTCTGTCAGTGAAATCTTTCGCTCTCGCCTTACCGGGAGTCGTCATGTGCATCACCTATCCGTCAACGCGGTCGCATTGTTCAGTCCGGACAGACTTGGGTCGTCATCACGTTGACCCGTGCAGCAATGCAAGCTTTGCCGCGACCGGCCCATTGCCGTCGTTCCGCGCCAATGGCATACCGTCGGTCTGCATCATTGAAGCAGCCGTTCATTCCAGCCGCGGTCGACTTTTTGGCCGCTCGGCATGACGATATCACCCCAAGGCTACAGCAGGCGTACATCCTATGAGATTGGCTATCGACGTGGACATGAACTACGCGCTTGAGGGCGACGATCCGGCTTTGTTGATCATCACCGTGGCGCAGACGACCGGACAGACCGTGCTGTCGAGCGATCTTGATATCGAGAATTCAACTCTGCGCTGGATCGATGGAGAAGGTAATGTCGGCCAGAAGGTCCGGGCAATTACCAAGGGCGGCAATCTCAGGCTGCGCTATAGTGCAAAGGTCGACGTAATCAGACCCGATGTTGACCTGCCGAGCCTTGCGGCCACACCTTTACATGCGCTGCCAAAAGACGTGGCGACTTATCTCAGGCCGTCCCGCCTCTGTCCGTCGGATATGCTGCGCCCCTTTGCTGACGCGCGGTTCGGTCATCTGGAGGGCGGCGCAAAGATCGCCGCGATCCACGACTGGACATCATCGTCGCTTGCTTATGTTCCGGGCAGCTCGTGTGGCACCACGACTGCTTATGATACCTTCGTCATGCGCCAAGGGGTCTGTCGGGACTACGCCCAGCTGGTCTGCGGCCTCGCGCGCGCGGCAAATATCCCCGCCCGCTATGTGACAGGTTATGGGGCCGATGTTGATCCTGCTGATTTCCATGCTGTTGCAGAGGTCTGGCTGGACGGGGCATGGCACCTTGTCGATGCAACCGGCATGAGTACGGCAAGCGGTCTGGCAATCATCGGAACTGGACGGGATGCCGCAGATGTCTCGTTCATGGAGACCGAAAAGGAGGCGACACTGATCCACCAACGCATTCGTGTGTCAGTAGATGCGGAGTAGTAATCTGTCATTTGCATTGAAATGCTGATCAAGGTTGCCCAGCAATCCGACGCCGCAAACGGCCCAAAGCGGGCCTTCGTGGTGAGCACAGCGACGGACGGCTCTTGCCGAAAGCTGCCGATCCCTCTGGGCGAAATGGTAAGGATCACCCGTGCTGACCGCGATGAAATCCTGCATCACACGTCGCAAGAAACGTACTGGCTGAATTCGCATTAAAAAACCGAGCAAATGTGCCTGCACGCCCAACACGATATTAGTGCTGGCCTGGTCCGCCAGAGTCTGTAGCGCAGTGTTTGGCAAGGCCACCCTAAACCTGCGTTGACGCGAGTTGTGACCAAGACGTTTGCAATGCTTGGCCAGCGCCCGACGCCAATCAACAAGTTCACCTGGCAGGACATCCGGATGTGGGGGTCTACGAATACCGGGCACGGGAGAACGGTTTCCTACCCGATCTATCAGACCAGTTACAGGGCCAGCCCACAACCCAGAGGACCAAAGGCGGTGAGCCAATCGATCGTCACGCCGCCAGATTCATGGGGGTCACCCGTTTGGTCTTTCGCCGACTTGTGTTGCGGCACAGCAACAGCATGAAGAATATACCCCAATATCTCGTTGAAACAGTTACCTTTCAGGCGGCGGCTGGGACAGCTTTACCTCGTTGAATTGCGATTACGATTTCGGCTTTTTACCGTTTCGCGGACTTCTGAACAGGCAACACCGCTGGGGCGTCTATGTCATCATGTGTCCGCCGCCGCTTTGGGGTGTGCGCCCTGCGACGCAGACGACAGGGCGGCTTTATCTCGGTACCTTCGCGGCGGGGGTTTGGTTGGCTAGGGTCCTCGGGCGTGTCGCAGCTACTGAAGGCGCCTTTGGCCCATTTTTGAAGGAACGAGCGATGCGGGTGTGTCTGGCCAAATATTTCGGAGCACAACTTGGTCAGTTGTCTGGTGCAGCGGTGCGCAGCATGGGCGTTGTAGGCTTCAGTTTTCTGATACTGCCCGCTCCTGCCGCGGCATTCAACATGAGCACTCCAGGTCCAAACGCATCTGTGGCCGTTGGATCCTGCTCGCTGGTCGCCGACAAACAATTTGAACCTACCGGCGATGGATATGCTTTGTCTATTTCGGGTCCCGCTGGCGCCCGCCAACTTTTCGTAAATGAAAATGAGTTGATCATTGTCGAAACTTTCACCGACGAATGGATCTCCACGACCTGCGGTGTCTCTGGCGTCCAAAACCTTGAGGTGGTTGCACCGGTGGCGGGTTTGCCATTTTCGCAACAATCCCTGATGGCCATTTCATTCAACTACACCGATCCCGACGATGGATTGGTCTACTTTGCCTCGGGTCGCGTGGAGGGAGCCAGCGTCACGACCAGAACGGCGATGAAGATGCTCGAACCTGCTGCCGTGCTTGACCCGCCCATCGCAGCGTTCACCGTTTTCGGCGGCGGGGATTATACAGGCGTTCCAGTAACCGTCTTTTTCACCAATACCTCCACCGTCGATCCCGCCGCGACCGTTGTGACCTATGCTTGGGATTTCGGAAACGGCGGGTCCAGCACGGCGCGAAATCCTATCTACTCTTACACTGCGCCTGGCGACTACATGGTATCGCTGACGGTCTGCGACAGAACGCTGTGCGATACGACCACGCAAAACATTACCGTGCGCGGCGGTGCGTCATTCGCCACTGCGCTGTCAGGCCTGCCTGCCAACTTGAACGGGATCACGCAAGGAACGGTAACCTTTGCCAATGCCATCTCCCCCGCAGCCGCGACGGGCGCGCTTGAGTTGGCGGATTTCACGGTCAGTGGAGCAACGCTGGCGAACCTTTCTGCTGGGTCGGGGACTGGCCCGCAAACCTACACTTTCGATGTGATCCCCACCGGCGCCACAACGATCGAGATCAGACTGCTTGAAGACCGCGTTCGCGACGGAAATAATACCGGGAACGCTGCATCGAATACTTTGATTGCCACCTTCGATAATACTCCACCCACCGTCTCCATTTCCGGCACGCACGGCTTTCCCGGTGATCCGGTCGCCATCGAGATCGTGTTCGACGAGCCAGTGAGCGGCTTCGTCGCTGGCGACATCGAGGTCGCGGGTGGTGTGGTGTCGGCCTTCGTTAACACTTGCGGCAGTAACCCCTGCGCGCGCTTCACTGCCACCCTGACCGCCGAGGCGGGGCAGGAGTTCAGCTACAGCGCCCGCGTCCCGGCCAGTGTCGCGACCGATGCCGCGGGCAACCCGAACGAGGCCTCAGCGGCGTTCACGCCTCCGGCGCCCGACGGCAGCGCACCTGTGCTGACCATCACCGGCGTGCCCGACGGGTTCGTCGGGTCGCAGACCGTCGCGATCACGTTTGACTTCGGCGAGGATGTCTTCGGCTTCGAGGACAGCGACATTTCTGTCACCGGAGGCACGCTCGGCCCGATCAGCGGCGGGCGGCAGAGCTGGACGGCGGAACTGACCCTCGTGGGCACAGAGACGGTGACCATCAGCGTGGCCGCAGGTGCGGTGCAGGACGCGACCGGCACGCCAAGCCTGGCGGCCAGCGCCACAGGCCGTATCGCCAGCGACGAGGTCGCATCACGGTTGATCGGCGAGTTCATGGCCAGCCGTGCCTCGGCCCTGTTGGCGGCGCAGCCGAGGCTGTCGCGGTTTCTGACCAATTCCGGCGATCCGACAGGCAGCGTAAGCGTGACCCGCGGGGCGGGCGACATCCAGCTGTCCACGGGCATGCGCGGACCGATCTGGGTTGCGCTTGATGCACAATGGGGCGAGGCAGGCGAGGCCGAGACCAGTTACACACATCTCACCGTCGGTAGCCATGCGCCCCTTGGCGAGGCCACCATCCTGGGTGTCATGCTTCAGCTCGACCACGCCACCTCGCGCGAGGGTGTGGCCGAGATCGAAGGGACAGGTTGGCTGGTCGGCCCCTACTTCGCCACAGCGCTTGGTCAGGGGCCGCTTTACCTCGACGGGCGTGTGCTCTGGGGCGTGACCGATAACGAGATCAGCCCGCTCGGCACCTACACCGACAGCTTTGATACCGAACGCTGGCTTGCGACGCTGGCCCTTGCGGGTCGGATCGAGACGGCACGCGCCACGCTTCTGCCGCAGCTGCAATACGCTTATACCGAAGACCGGCAGGAGGCCTATCTGGACGGTCTGTCGAACCCGGTGGCGGCGCAGACCATCAGCCAGGGCGAGCTCAGCGCCAGCCTGGGATGGGAGGTGCCAGTCGGCGACCTGGGCCTCACACTGTTCACCGGCGAGGTGTCCGGAATCTGGGGCGTACAGGACGGCGGCGGGTCAGACTTCGACGGCAGCCGGGGACGGTTGGACCTGGGGCTCAGCCACCACACCGCAACCGGCCTGCAGATGACGGTAGGAGGCTATCTCGACGGGATCGGAAACGCCGCACTCACGCGCCATGGAGTGGAGTTGTCGCTGGACTGGCGGTTCTGACGGCATAGAAAATGCCAGAGGTCACGCCGGCAGGCCATGGAACATGGCAGGTTCATCTGATGGCTTGTCCGTAAGCGTTCGCTGGAGAGCACTAGCGTTGCAGATCGGCATGCATCCGCTTCGCCGTCCGGTGCTTCTTGGGTGATTTGCGCTGATCAGTTGTCGGCCATGCTGTAAGATGCTTGGCGTAAGGGCCCAGCTTGCTGGGACGATCCGGCGCCTGAAACGCAGGCTTAACACTCCCCCCTGCAGATACTTTTTGATCGTGCTGCGAGACACGCCTGTCCGCCGCGCGATCTCACGAATGGGCATCGTCTCTCGCAGCGCCTATCGCCGAATAACTTTCAAAAGTCCCGTTTCTATCACGCCATGCGCCACCATTTGCTTCAAGCAGGGGAAAGGTTGCACATGGGTCCATTCTCAATGACATTTTTACGGGCGCGGCGTCAGTTCTCAGTGACAATCAACAGAGACGGCGCATGGGGGGGCGTATCACCCACAGCCCCCATCTTTGCCTTTGTACCCTGCCCGTCACCGCTGGCCTGTTCTTGGCGGTTTGCGGGCGGTCGCATTCAGCGACCGCCGCGCTACCCGAGGATTTCGGTGACTTTTGCCTACATGCAGGCCGCGAACAGGGCGCGGGTATTGTCGCGAGTCATTTCGACCGGATTGCCGCCGCAGGACGGATCAAGCAGCGCCATCTCGGTCAGCTCGTCCAGCCGGTCGGCCTGCACGCCAAGTGCTGTCAGGTTGGCAGGGATCGACAGGCTGGCGCGCAGGTCCATCACATGGGCGTAAAACCCGTCAAAGCCGCCCGCGATGCCCAGATAGGCGGCGGCGCGGTTGATCTTGTCCTCGATCACGGGACGGTTGAAATCCAGCACCATCGGCATGACCACAGCATTCGTCGTGCCGTGGTGGGTGTTGTAGACCGCCCCAATCGGATGGCTCAGACTGTGGATCGCGCCCAGCCCTTTCTGGAAGGCAACAGCACCCATCGCCGCCGCTGACATCATGTTGGCGCGTGCCTCCAGATCATCGGGGGTGGCATAGGCGCGCGGCAGGTTTTCGATCACCAGCCGCATGCCTTCCAATGCGATACCCTGGCTCATCGGGTGGTAATGGGGACTGCAATAGGCCTCCAGACAATGGGCGAGCGCGTCCATGCCGGTGCCTGCGGTGATAAAGGCAGGCATGCCGACGGTCAGGGCGGGATCGCACAGGGTCACGGTGGGCATCAGCTTGGGATGAAAGATGATCTTTTTGCGGTGTGTGGCGCTGTCGGTCAGCACACCGGCGCGCCCGACTTCGGACCCTGTGCCGGCAGTCGTGGGCACGGCGATGATCGGCGCGATGGTGGCGGGGTTGGCGCGGGTCCACCAGTCGCCGATATCCTCCAGATCCCAGATGCCGACGGGCTGATCCACCATCAGCGCGATCAGCTTGCCAAGGTCGAGGGCGGAGCCACCGCCAAAGGCGATCACCCCGTCATGCCCGCCGTCGCGGTAGACCGCGAGACCCGCATCTAGGTTCGCCTCGGTCGGGTTCGCGTCGACTTGCGAAAACACCGCGCGGCCAAGGCCTGCGGCCTCCAGCAGGTCCAGCGCCTGCGCCGTGATCGGCAGGCTGGCCAGCGCCTTGTCGGTGACCAGCAGGGGCCGCATGATGCCTGCCCCCTTGCACAGATCAGGCAGTTCGGAAATCCGGCCCACCCCGAATTTGATGGCGGTCGGATAGCTCCAGTTAGCAGTGAATGTCATGTCTCAGGCCTTTTTGAGGTGATAGGATTTGGCACGCGTCAGCGCCAGATAGCCAAGTTCGGATAGGGCGGCACCGCGCCCGGTATCCTTGCAGCCGGTCCAGCAGAGCGCGGGGTCCAGATAATCGCAGCGGTTCATCAGCACGGTGCCGGTCTGGATTTGACCGCCGATCTGCCGCGCGGCGGCCGTGTCGCGGGTCCAGATGGATGCGGTCAGGCCATAGGCGCAATCGTTCATCAGGCGGATCGCCTCGGCATCGTCCTTGACGGGCATGATGCCGACGACGGGGCCAAAACTTTCCTCGCGCATCACGCGCATGTCGTGGGTAACATGGGTCAGGATTTGTGGGGCGAGATAGGCACCGCCGTCGTCCGCGGGGAACTCGGACACATCAATCAGCGCATGTGCGCCTTGGGCGACAGCCTCGGCCACCTGTTCGCGCACGATGGCGGCAAAGCGTTTATGCGCCATCGGGCCCATCGTCGTATCCTGATCCAGCGGATTGCCAAGGCGCTGGGCGCGCACCCATGCGACGGCCTTTTCGACGAAAGCATCGTACAGGCTTTCATGCACATAGATCCGTTCGATCCCGCAGCAGCATTGGCCGGAATTGAACATCGCGCCATCCATCAATCCATCGACAGCGGCGTCCAGATCGGCGTCGGACCGGACATAGCCGGGGTCCTTGCCGCCCAGTTCCAGCCCTGTGCCGCTGAACGTGCCAGCGGCGGCCTTTTCAATTGCACGGCCGCCACCGACCGATCCGGTGAAGTTAATGAAATCGAAAGACCGATCCGCGATCAGCGCTTCGGTCGTGGCATGGTCGAGCACGACGTTCTGGAACACATCCTGCGGCACGCCTGCGGCATGGAATGCCTGCGCGAGACGTTCGCCCGCAAGCAAGGTCTGGCTGGCATGTTTCAGCACCACGGCATTGCCCGCGATCAGGGCGGGAACGATGGTGTTGACCGCCGTCAGGAACGGATAGTTCCACGGCGCGATGACAAACACCAATCCTTGCGCTTCGCGCGCGATCAGGCGGGTGAATTTGGCGCTATCCTCGACCACTTCATCGGCCAGCACATCGGCGGCGATGCTGGCCATGTAGTTGGACCGTTCGCGCACACCGCCGAATTCGCCGCCATAGCGCACAGGGCGGCCCATCTGCCATGCCAGTTCCGGCACAATCTCTGCGGCCATACCTTCGAGTGCGGTGATCCCCGCCAGCACTGTGGCAATCCGCGCATCAAGCGGCTGTGCGGCCCATGCGGTTTGGGCCTTGCGCGCGCGGGCGACAGCGGCCTGCGCATCGGCCAATGGCAGTGCCGTGCGTTCGGCATAAACCGACCCGTCCACGGGTGAAATCAAACTGATCGTTGTCATCAAAGCTCCTGTAGTGCTGTGGTCCGGGCCTAGCCCCGTTCCAGCAACCGCTGCCGTTCAAAATCGGTGACGACGCGGTCATGTTCTTCAATCTCCCACCTTGCGGCGCGGGTGTAATGATCCACCACATCATCGCCCAAGGCTGCGCGCAGCATGGCGGACCCTTCCAGCAAGTCCGCAGATTCGCGCAAGGTTTTCGGTATCTCGCGCGCAGTCGCATTGCTATAGTTGTCGCCCTGCATTTCGGGTTCGAGCTCCATCTTGCCTTCGATCCCCGCCAGACCTGCCGCCAGCAAGGCCGCACAGGCGAGATAGGGGTTCAGGTCCGCGCCACCGATCCGGCATTCCACGCGCACAGCCTTTGTGCCATCGCCACAAACACGGAAACCGGCGGTGCGGTTATCCAGCGACCAGACCGCTTTGGTCGGGGCGAACATGCCGACACAGAACCGTTTGTAGCTGTTCACATAAGGCGCCAGCAGCGCCGTGATTTCACGCGCATGGGCCAGTTGGCCTGCCATATACTGCCGCATCAGCGCGGACATGCCATGTTCTGCGTCCTTGTCCAAAAACGCAGGCTGGCCATCCATCGTCCAGAGCGATTGATGCACATGGCTGGACGATCCCGCGCGGCGGTGGTCATATTTCGCCATGAAGGTTACGGATTTGCCAAGGCTATGCGCGATTTCCTTGGTCGCCTGTTTGGTGATGACATGGAAATCCGCTGTCGTGACCATCTGGTCATAGCGGATGTTGATTTCTTCCTGTCCGGCCTCTGCCTCGCCTTTGGAATTCTCCACGGGGATGCCCGCACCGTAAAGCCCGTTGCGCAGGGCGCGCATCAGCGGTTCTTCCTTGGTGGTCTGGAACAGATGGTAATCTTCGTTATAGGCCGACACGGGCGTCAGATGATCGGTGCCGCCATCGCGCAGGGCGTCATAGCTTTGCTCGAAAATGTAGAATTCCAGTTCCGTCGCGGCCATCGGTTGATAGCCCAGCGCCTGTGCGCGGGCGACCTGCCGTTTCAGGATCGCGCGGGGGGAAATGGCGATTTCCTGATGCGTGTGATGGTCCAGCATATCGCAGAGCACCAGCGCCGTGCCGGGCAGCCATGGCACACGGCGCAGGGTGGCTAGGTCGGGTTTCATCGTGTAATCGCCATACCCCTTCGCCCAAGAGGTCGAGGCATAGCCCGCGACCGTCACCATCTCCATATCCGTGGCGAAAAGGTAGTTGCAGCAATGCGTTTCCTTGTAGCCGGACTCCAGAAAATGCGCGGCATGGAACCGTTTGCCGACCAAGCGGCCCTGCATGTCGGGCGCGGCGACCAGCACGGTGTCGATTTCGCCCGCGTCAAAAGCGGCGCGCAATTCATCCAAAGTCATCAGTCCCGGCATGGTCATTGCCCCTTTATTTCTGTCTTTGCGTCAGTGGAGGATGGGGGCGAACCCCCATCCCATTGGATTACGAATACCGATACGGCCGTCCGGCCTTATCCATCGCGGCGTTATAGTTGCGGAAAATCTCGACCACCTTGGCTTTGGTTTCAGATTCTGCTGCGATTTCTTCCCAGAATGCGCGCGCTGCAGTTTCGACTGTGGCCCATTCAGCGTCAGGGATCGATGTCAGTTCCAGCTTTTCGCTTTCGGTGCGCAAGCGCGCTTCGCCCGCCCAATACCAATGCTGACGGTAGTAATGCGATTGTTCAAAACAGGTGGTCATCAGCGCCTGCAAATGCGGCGGCAATTCATTCCAGCGGTCCATGTTGGAAAAGAAATGCCCGATCCACGCGCCGGAAATGTTGTTGGTCAGGAAATGCGACGTGATATCGGCCCAGCCAACCTCGTGCGCCTCGGTGATTCCGCACCATGCCACACCGTCGATTTCGCGGGTCTGCAGGGCAATTTCAACGTCTTCCCACGGCACGGTGACCGGCACGACGCCGAATTGCGACAGGAACCGACCGGCGGTGGGGAAGGTGAATACCCGCTTGCCCTGCAGATCGGCCAGCGACGTGATCGGGGACGATGTGATGAAATGGCAAGGGTCCCATGATCCGGCAGAGATGTGTTTCACGCCGACCTTGGCATATTCTTCGGCCCAGATTTCATTCAGGCCCCAATTGTTGAACAAGGCCGGCACGTCCAGACTGTAGCGGCTGGCAAACGGGAAGTAGCCGCCGAACACAGTGACTTCGGTAGGCGAAGCCATGCTGTCGTCGTCCGATTGCACGGCGTCGATGGTGCCGCGCTGCATCGCCTGAAACAGCTCTCCGGTTGGGACAAGCTGGTCGGCGTAGAACAAGTCGATCTGCATTTCATCGCCCGCGATGGCGTTGAACATGTCAATCGCGGGTTTTGCCACCTGCGCGCCCAGCGAGGCACCGGCATAGGTTTGCATCCGCCAGCGGATGGTGGATTGCGCGTGAACCGCAGGGGCGGCTAACGCAGCGGCACCGCCAAGGGCGCCGGTGGTCAGGAACTTGCGTCTTGTCGTGGTCATGATCTTTCCTTCCGGTTGGTTGAAAATAAGGCGGGTTCACCCGCTCTTCGTCGTAATTCAGGGAAACAGAACGCCGGGCAGCCAGAGCGCGATCTGCGGAAACGCCATCACAAGGCCCAGCCCGATGATCATCACCCCCACGAACGGGATGATGGACCGATAAATCTCGGCCAAGGTGACCTCTTTAGGGGCCATGGCGCGCATCAAAAACAGGTTATAGCCAAAAGGTGGTGTCATATAGGCAATCTGGCAGGTGATCGTGTAAAGCACGCCATACCAGATCAGGTTGAATTCCAGCATCTGCACGATCGGCACGTAAAGCGGCGCGACAATCACCAGCATCGCGGTATCGTCCAGAAACATGCCCATCAGCAGGAAAGACACCTGCATCAGGATCAGGATTTCCCAGCGGCCAAGGCCCAGATTGTCCATGAACAGCGCCCGCACGAAATCCACCGCGCGCAGCCCGTCAAAGACAGCGCCAAAGGCCAGTGCGGCAAGGATGATCCACAAAAACATGCACGAAATCGCCAAGGTTTTCTTTGTGCAGGTTTCCAGTATCGCCCAAGTCATCCGCCCCTTGGCAACGCTGACGATCAAGGCGGAAATCGCGCCAACAACAGCACTTTCAACCAGTCGGGTATAGCCCAGCAGAAACGGCACCATCATCACCGCGAAAATGCCCAAAGGCATCAGCCCCGCCAACAACAGCATATATTTTTCGCGCTTGGTGACCTGCGCCAGTTCGTCGGGGTCGATCACCGGGCCAAGGGACGGGTTCATCCGGCACCGCAGCCAGATATAGATGATGAACAACACCGCCAGCATTAGCCCCGGGATCAGTCCCGCCGCCCACAGATGCGTCACGGGCTGGCGGGCGATCATCGCGTAAAGCACCAGCACGACGGATGGCGGCACAAGGATGCCAAGCGACGATCCCGCCTGAATGACGCCTGTCACCATCAGCTTGTCATAATTCCGCTTGAGCAGTTCCGGCAGCGCAATCGTGGCCCCAATCGCCATGCCCGCGACGCTAAGCCCGTTCATCGCAGAGATCAGCACCATCAGCAGGATCGTCCCGATGGCCAGCCCGCCGGGGACAGGGCCAAACCAGACGTGAAACATCCGGTAAAGATCATCCGCGAGTTTGCTTTCCGACAGCACATAGCCCATGAAAATGAACATCGGCAGCGTCATCAGCGGGAACCAGTTCATCAGCTTGATGGTCTGGGCAAAAGCCAGATCATGCCCGCCGCGATCCCCCCAAAGCCAGACCGCCGCGACGACAGCGACAAAGCCGATGACACCGAACATCCGCTGACCGGTCAGCATCACGGCCAGCATCGACCCGAACATCAATGCGGCGATCATTTCATAGGGCATTGGTGTCACGCTCCGCGATTTTGATGCCCCGCAGGGTGGCGATATCCCGGATCAGAAAGGCGCTGCATTGCAGGATCATCAGGAGGATGCCGATACACATGACGATCTTGATCGGCGCCATGTAAGGCTGCCAAAGGCCGCGCCGCCGTTCGCCGTATTCGAGCGCGAATTGCGTGCTTTCGATCCCGCCCCACAAAAGGACGCCAAGGTAGACGATCAAGGTGAAAATCGTAATGCAATCTACCGCCGCCTTGGTCTTGTCCGACCAGCGGTCATACAGCAGGTCCATGCGCACAGCCGAACCCATCTGCAAGGAATACGCCCCGCCCAGCATGAAATAGCCCACCAGCAGAAACTGTGCCATTTCATCGGTCCAGATCTGCGGCGAGAATCCCGCACGCGCCACAGCGCCCCAAGCAAGGATGCCCATCAGCGCAAACAAGCTCCACATGGCGAGCCGCCCGACGCGGTAATTCACCGCCTCCACGAAATGCAGATAGGCCATCACAGGGCGGGGCATGGCACCTCCACCGTCTGGGCAATTGCGCGGGTGAGCACGGGGGCAAGGCGGGATGCAATGGCCGATTGCGCCTCTGGCGTGGCGATCAGATCATTGCGGATTTCAAGCATCGCATTGTCCAACCCGTAAGGCAGGGCATGCAGGCGCAGGGTGTGGGTGACATGATCCGCCGCCGAATAAGGCGCGTTCAGTTCGGTCCGCAGGCCCAGATCACCTGCTTCTGCCACGATGCGCTGCGCCAATGCGGGCAGGTTGTCATGGATCACGCCGCATTCGACGCTGCGGGGGATGCCATGCCATGTCGGTGAGAACGAATGAACGGTCAGCACAACAGGCCGCTGGCCCAACGCCAGCGCACGGGCAATGCGGGCGCGGACAAGGTTATGGAACGGCAGATACAGCCTTTCCATCCGCGCCAGCCGATCGGCCATGCTGATGCCAGCATTCATCGGCACCGGATAAAGCTCTGACTGGGTTGGGCAGGCATCGGGGCGGTCGGGGCTGCGGTTCAGATCATAGATCAGCCGCGACAAGGGCGCATGGATCAGCTCTGCCCCGCCATGTTGCTGCGCCAAAAGCGGGCCAAGCGCGCGGGCCAGACCCAAAGCGCCCGGATCGCTGGCCGCATGGGATGCCAGCAGGTCGGGGGCGGCATCTGTCCAAGGCGGGGTGACATCGTTCGAAGCATGTTCGCAGATCAGGATCACGCCGGGCGCCGTTTCACCCGGATCACCCAAGTGAGTCCAGCCGATCACGCCGCCTGCCCAATCTGACCCTGTCATGATCTGCATCCCCGGCAGGTTGAAGGTGAACTTGGGTGAAGGCTGCACCGGCTTCCAATTTTGTGTCAAGTATATTTCCTTTCTTTCTTTTCTGAAACACTTGTTACAGAATGGCACACAAACAGGATGGACCGATGACCCAGTTTCAAGCTCTCGAAGACCGGTTGCGCGCTGCCATGCCCCAAATGACCCGCGCAGAAAGGCAACTGGCCAGCCATATGCTGGGGAACTTTCCGCTGTCGGTGCTGGGCAGTGTGGCGGATATTGCGCAGGATGCGGGTGTGTCCGCCCCCACTGTCGTGCGGTTCGTGCGCAAGATCGGGTTCAGCGGCTACCCCGAATTTCGCGCGCAACTGCACGAGGAAATGGGCGAGCGGCTCGCCTCGCCCATCGCAAAGCATGAAAAATGGGCGGATATGTCAGAAATTGACCATCCGCTGAACCGCTTTGCCCTGCGGGTGATCGAGAATCTGAATCAGACGTTAAGTCAGCAAGACCTGCGCGCATTCGATGCGGTGCGTGACCTGCTGGCAGACAAGTCGCGGTCGGTTTACCTGATCGGCGGGCGGCTGACACGGTCGATTGCCGAATATTTCACCACTGCCCTGCATGTGATGCGATCCGATGTCACGCTGCTGTCCAGCCTGCCCAACACATGGCCACCTGCCTTGCTGGATATGTCAGAAGGCGATGTGCTGGTCGTGTTCGATATCCGCAGATACGAGCCATCCATGCAGCAATTCGCGGAATTGGCCCGCGCGCAAGGGGTCGAGGTGGTTCTGCTGACCGACCGCTGGGTATCGCCCAGCGCGGGGGTAGCGCAGCATATCCTGACAAGCCAGATCGAGGTGCCATCGGCGTGGGACACCATCGTCCCGCTGGTCGCATTGGTCGAGGCGTTGTTATCGGCCATTCAGGACACGAACTGGCGCGACACCCGCGAACGCATGGAACGGATGGAACGGTTCTACGAAGAAATGCTGCTGTTCAAAAGGATGCGTTGACCTGCCAGACATCGAAATCAGTTGCAACGCAGGTTCCGACAGTCCCGTCGCGATGGCATGCCTGGGTGCAGTCGGTTTTGTCAGCCGCAGTATCCCCTGTGAGGATCCGCTAGCGGTGGTTTGCCCCCACGGACGTGGTCCACTGACTGGGATTGTATTGTCCCGTTTCAGGAGGACCAAAGATGGCTGAAAAGAGAGACAAACCCGCCGTTCGGGTTTTTGCGCCAGCAACCGATGTTGCAGGTTTCAGCCTACGTAGCTTCTGCTGTTTCATGTCTTCAACGATCAAGGTCGATTGAGGCGGTTTGCCAAAGCCGTTACAGCTTTTTTGCAGCAACTATGTTGGGGACGCAGCATGTTCGAAGTCATCTGTATCTCTTTTGCGTTATTTTTTTCGGGCTTGCGGTAAGGCAGGTTGGCTTGCCACCGCTGGTTGGCTTTCTTGCCGCCGGTTTTGCAGTGAATGCGGTTGGGCCAAGCCTTGGCTTGCCTGCGGAAACCGGCGAGATCCTGAAATATGTCGCGCATCTGGGCGTGCTTCTCTTGTTGTTTGCGGTGGGCCTCAAGCTGCAGCTGGAACAGGTGGTGCAGCCGCAGGTGCTGGGCGGGTCGCTGATCCATTTCGCGATCACAGCAACCGTATTCACCTTGGGCCTTGCCCTTTTCCTGCAGCTTGACTGGAACACGGCCTTGCTACTGGCCATTGCCTTGTCGTTTTCATCGACAGTGTTTTCGGCAAAGATCCTCGAGGCAAAGCGTGATCTTGGGTCGTTTTACGGCCGCACCGCGATTGGCATCCTGATCGTGCAGGACATTGTCGCGCTGGTGGTGCTGGGCATCTGGGGCGGGCAGACGCCGACCATTTGGGCGCTGGCTGTCTTTGCCATTCCGCTGCTGCGCCCTGTTCTGCACTGGCTGCTGGATTTCACCGGCCATGACGAGCTTTTGGTCCTGATGGGGATGCTGCTGGCGCTGGTCGTGGGCGGCATGGGGTTCGAAAGCGTGGGGCTCAGTTCCGAAATCGGCGCGCTGGTCATGGGGCTTTTGCTGTCGACGCATCGCCGTGCAAAAGAGCTTTCTGACGCGCTTTGGGCTTTGAAAGAGGTATTCCTTGTAGGGTTCTTCCTGCAAATCGGAATGTCGGGTTTGCCCGATCTCGGGGACATGATCTTTGCGGTGGTTTTCGCGCTCATCCTGCCGCTCAAAGGGGTGCTGTTCTTTTTCCTGTTGATGCTGTTTCGCATGCGCGCACGCACGTCGTTTATGGCCGCTGCAAGCCTGACCGCCTATAGCGAGTTCGGCCTGATCGTGGCGGCGGGTGTCCTGACCGAATGGCTGGTGCCGCTGGCGGTTGCGGTCAGCCTGTCGTTTGTGGTGTCTGCGCCGCTGAACCGGCTGGCGCAGCGGTTGTTTGAACGCCACGAAACGCGCCTGCAGCGGTTCGAGGCGTCACGTGTGCATGTGGACGAATTGCCGACCGATCTTGGTGATGCGCGCATTCTGATACTTGGCATGGGGCGCACCGGCTCGGCGGCCTATGATCATCTCAGCCCCACCTGCGACAAGATCGTGGCGATTGATGCCGATACCTACAAGACGCAGGCACATTGCGACGCTGGCCGGAACGTGCTTTTTGCGGATGTCGAGGATGCAAGTTTCTGGCGCGGACTTGATGTCTCAAAGCTGGAAGCGGTGATCCTTGCCATGGACAGTGTCGAGGCAAAGGAATGTTCCGCGCGCGCCCTGCGCAGAAACGGCTTTGCGGGGCCGATCGTGTCGCATGCCCTGTATGAAGACCATATCGACCGCCTGAAATCGGCGGGCGCGACGCATACCTATCTGACGATGAACCAGGCCGTTATGGGTCTTGCCGATCGTGCCGCGCGCGCGATCAATCTGGGCACGCTCGCCGATGAAAGCGCATGATTTTGGCAATAGCGTTTTTGCCTGTCTGATGCCGCCCGATTTAGACAGGAACGTTATCTGTCGCGTTCGGGATGCCAGTAGCGTTGCATCATCAGATAGGTGAAGGATGCCGACCACGTAATCAGAAGAAACCCGTTCAACGCCTCTATCCCGACAAGAACCCTGATCGGACCTTTGGGTTAGACATCGCCGATCCCCAGCGTTGTGTAGCTGGTCAGCGAGAAGTAGAAAAAGTCGAGCGTTGTCGCCCCGAAATCGCCCTGAATGCTGCCGAAACCGGCCCTGTCATGCAGCGCGGCAAAAGCCACAGCATAAAGCGAGATTTCAACCAGATGGGCCGCGAAACACATCGCGATCACCACCAGCACGCGCTGGCGTGGCTTGATCCGCAACCGCGGCAGAAGGCGGCCTGTGAAGCGCAGTGCCTCGTAATGGACAAGGACGGTGGCAGCGATCAGCAGCCCCGCAGTGGCAAAGATGATGGCTGTGGTCATATGCTTGGTGCATTCCTGTCGTGCCTATACCTCGCCATATAGCGACTGGCGGCCGTCATGTCGCGCGCATGTTGACCGGCGGCACTTTGCCCTTGCCGGGGTTTTGCCATCGACAACAAAAGTGCCGCACCGCAGCGTCGGGGGTCCGGATAGCAGTCTGACAGGGTCGTCTTATGGCAAAAGAAACACGCAGCTTCGCCGTAATCGGATTGGGGGCGTTCGGCTCGGCCGTGGCGTCCGAACTCGCACGGTTCGGCAATCAGGTCATGGGC
The DNA here is from genome assembly GCF_034652275.1 of Yoonia sp. 72. Taxonomy (NCBI): domain Bacteria; kingdom Pseudomonadati; phylum Pseudomonadota; class Alphaproteobacteria; order Rhodobacterales; family Paracoccaceae; genus Yoonia; species Yoonia sp. 72. The sequence goes on from NZ_JAXIWG010000001.1 coordinate 1,421,117, forward strand.
GTCGATCTGGACGAACGGCGCGTCGGGCAGATGGCAAACACGCTGGACAGCTGCGTCATCCTTGACACAACCGATGATGTCGCCCTGCGCGAAGCGGGGGTTGATCAATATGATGTCGCGCTTGTCGCGATCGGGCGCGATATTCAGGCCAGCATCCTGACGACCATGAACATGAAGATGCTGGGCGTCGAGACGATCTGGGTCAAAGCATCCAACAAGACCCATCACCGTATCCTGTCGAAACTGAGCGCGGACCGCGTGATCCTGCCGGAACAGGAAATGGGACGCCATGTGGCACAGATGCTCAACAACCCTGTGGTTCAGGATTACGTCGGTCTGGGCAACGGCTATAGCGTCGTGAACATCGTCATTCCCGAACGGCTGCAGGGCAAACCGCTCAAGGCGCTGGGCATCGGTGAAAAGTTCGATCTGCGCCCGCTTGGTCTGATGCGCGGGACAGAATATCACGCCTGCGAGGGGCTGGATCTGGTGCTGGAGGAATCCGACAAGCTGATCGTTCTGGGCAAACGGCCAGAGCTGCGGCGCTTTGGCGATGCGCTTTGACGCGGCAAGGGTGACCCCGTGATATCCCCCGCGACACGCTTTTTCCGCAAGATCGGCAACCTGCCGCCACCGCTGATCCTGTCATTGCTCTATGCGGTTCTGATCGCCTTTGGCGCGCTGCTGCTGATGTTGCCCGTTGCGCGGACGGTGCCGATCACGTGGTCGGACGCGATATTCACCTCGGCATCCGCTGTCACGGTGACCGGCCTTGTCGTGATCGACACCGGGGCCGACCTGACGGTGTTCGGTCAGGCTGTTGTAGCCTTCCTGATCCAGATGGGCGGTCTGGGGCTAATGACATTCGCGGTTCTGATCCTTGGCGCACTGGGGATGCAGGTGGGGATCACTGGCAAGATCTTCCTGCGCGACGACCTGAACCAAAGCTCTGTCAGCCAGTTGTCGCAGCTGGTGCTGACGATCTTCAAAGTGGTCGTGGTCTGCGAACTGGTGGGCGCGGTGCTGCTGGCTTTTGTATTCGTGCCGGAATTCGGTCTGTGGAAAGGGCTGTGGGAATCGGTTTTCCATTCCATATCCGCCTTCAACAACGCGGGCTTTTCGACCTTTCCCGACGGGCTGGTCCCCTATGCCACGAATGTCGTCGTCAATATCGTGATCCCCGCGCTCTTTATCATCGGGGGGATCGGCTATGTCGTGCTGCACGATATCTTTTCGCAAAAGCGCTGGCGGGCATAGTCGCTGCACACCAAGATCATGCTGGTGGGCACGGCGATCCTGATCCCGTGGTCGGTGGGCATGTTCGCGCTGCTGGAATGGACCAATCCGGGCACCCTTGGCCAGTTCGACAGCACCGCTGCCAAGCTGACGGTCAGCTGGTTTCAAGGAGTGACAACCCGCACCGCCGGTTTCAACACAACCGATATCGGCGCGCTGCATGACAGCACGTCGATGATGTTCATCTCGCTCATGCTGATCGGCGGCGGGCCTGCATCGACGGCAGGGGGCATCAAGGTGACGACCTTTGTGGTGATGATCATCGCGACGGTCGCTTTTTTCAGGCGGCAACAGCAGCTGCACGCATTCGGGCGCAGCATCGCGCTGGATCAGGTGCTCAAGGTCATGGCACTGACGGCAATCAGTCTTGTGCTTGTTTTCGTCGGAATATTCCTGCTGACCGCCTCGCATGACGGCCATTTCCTTGACATCAGTTTCGAGGTGGCAAGCGCCTTCGGCACTGTCGGCCTGTCGCGCGGCTATACGGGTGAACTGAATGATTTCGGTCGTGCTGTGATCGTAGCGATCATGTTTCTGGGGCGCGTCGGCCCGCTGACGCTGGGGTTTTTCCTTGCCACCCGCGTTGTGCCGCGTGTGCGCTATCCCGAAGGACGGGTCTATCTTGGGTGAGCTTTTGCCGAGGATTGACTTGGTGATGCTATCAGAGTTCAGAATCGGATTGGCGGGGCAATGTACATGCCTCCGCTAGGGTCAGAACTCATAGCCAATAGATGACTGTTGCCGCGAGAGCGATGGTGGAGAAAAAGGTCATTGGGCATCGGTCGTATCCGGTTGCGACACGTCGCCAATTCTTGTGCCTGCCCAACATGATCTCGATGCGGCTGCGTCGCCTGTAGCGGCGCTTGTCATACGTCACCGGTGACTTACGCTGCTTTCGTCCGGGGATGCGGGCGCGTATCCCCTTGTCTTGCAACGCGTCTCTGAACCAATCAGCGTCGTAACCCCAGTGCAGCCAGTCCGTATCCGTCAGGCTGAAGAGCAGTGCCCGTGCCCCGATGCAATCGCTGACCCGTCCGGCAGAGACACAGACGTTGATCGGACGGCCCTTGCTGTCGCAGATGGCATGTGGCTTGGCGTTCATCCCGCCTTTGGTGCGGCCGATCAGGCGGCCACGCCCCCCTTTTTCCGCGCCCAGACTGGACGCTGTGCGCCGTGCCTTCAGGTAGGTTGCGTCGATCATCAACGCGAGGCGCACCATGAGAGTTCGGAAAGCAAGGCACCAATCGCGCAATCTGCGCTTCGGTCAGCCAGAAGAGATCAGACATGTCACCACCACGCAAAAGACCTCAAATCAATGGGTCCTGAGCCTACTCCCCCGGCCCTTCGACAAGGTCTTCCATCCTTCTGCCGCTTGTTTATCCGCTTCCAGCAGGACCAGAAGAATGACACCCGCTGCGGCACATTGTGCAAGCTGCACCGGACCAAGCGCGACCGTGCCAAACAAGGATTGCATGACAGGCAGATAGGTAAAAACCGCTTGGAGTACGACGACCAATGCGACCGCCAAAAGCACGGCGGGGGTTCCTTTGAACCCTTGCCATGTCAGTGACCAACCGTGGCGATACCGCACCGAGAACAGGTAGAAAACCTCCATCGCCACCAGCGTGTTCACCGCCATTGTACGGGCTTCGTCCAGACCTGCACCTTGTGCCTGTGCAAGTGTAAACTGGCCAAAGATGCCGATCGCAAACAGGATCGAGACGACAAACACGCGCCACAGGATAAATCGCGACAGGATGGGCGCGTCTGCGCGGCGTGGGGGCTGAAGCATGATTGTGGCCTCCGGGCGCTCGAAGGCCAGCGACATGGCCAAGGCGACAGAACTGATCATGTTCACCCAAAGGATCTGGAGCGGCGAAATGGGCAGCACCAGACCAAACAGGATGGCGATAATCAACGAGATGGATTCCCCCCCGTTGACCGGCAACAGGAAGGTGATGACCTTTTTGAGATTGGCATAGACCGTGCGGCCTTGTTTGACTGCCTCTGCGATGGACGCGAAGTTATCATCGGCCAGCACGAAATCCGATGCCTCGCGCGCGGCCTCTGACCCTTTCAGTCCCATGGCGATCCCGGCATCTGCGCGTTTGAGCGCGGGCGCATCGTTCACCCCATCGCCGGTCATCGCCACGACCTGCCCGCGCGCCTGCAAAGCCTGCACGAGGCGCAGTTTGTGCTCGGGGCTGGTGCGCGCGAAGATATCTGTCCTGTCCATGGCGCTTTCGAGAGCCGCGTCATCCATCTGGTCGATCTCTGCCCCGGTCAGGGGCTGGTCGGTCCGGTGCAGACCGATCTGTCGCCCGATTGCGGCGGCCGTGCCCGCATGGTCGCCCGTGATCATTTTCACCGATATACCGGCGGCATGACATTCGGCCACGGCAGCGATGGCCTCATCGCGGGGGGGATCTATCAGGCCCACAAGGCCCAGCAGGGTCAATCCCCGCCCAAAGGTGTCGTGGTCCAGCCCGGCACCCCGATGTTCCATCTGCGCAAGCGCCAGAACACGTTGACCCTGTCGGGCGATATCCGCGCTCTTTTGGTCCCAATAGGCGGGGTCGAGTGGCGCTGGTCCGTCAGCGGTCATTTGAAAGCGGCACTGCGCCAGCACCTGCTCCGGCGCGCCTTTGAGAAGAACCAGCCCATCATACAGCACCGCCATGTAGCGATAGCGCGCATCGAAAGGAATAGTGGCATCAGCACGCGGACGATCGAGGACAGGCGCATCCAGCTTGCCTGCGAAAGCCAAAAGCGCGCCCTCCATCGGGTCACCTTCAACACGCCATCCCTGCGCGTCCTGCACCAACACCGCGCCATTGCACAAGGCGGCGACGCGCGCCATGGCCACAAGCGTGGGGTGGTCGCCACCGTCAACAGCGCCCTCTGGCGCGTATCCCTGGCCCGACACGTGCGCTGTGCCGGACGCCATCACGGCGCTTGCGACAATCATTTCATTGCGGGTCAGCGTGCCGGTCTTGTCCGAGCAAATGGTCGACACGGCACCGAGGGTTTCAATAATTGGCAGTCGCCGGATGATTGCATTGCGCCGCGCCATTGATTGAACGCCAATGGCCAATGTCACCGTCAGGACCGCAGGCAAGCCTTCGGGGATCGCGGCGACGAAAAAGCCCACCACAATCATGAAGGCTTCCGCGAACGGTGTGTCGCGCACAGCAACCGTAAAGCCCAGAATGCCTGCCGCAACCGCCATGACAAAGCCAGTCAGATAGCGCGCGAAGACTTCCATCTGATGGACCAGCGGGGTCTTGATGGTCTGCACATCTGCCATCATGCGGCTGATACGCCCGATTTCTGTGGCCTGCCCTGTCGCGGTTACCACGCCAAGCCCTGTGCCTTCGCTGATCATCGTTCCACTGAAGGCCATCGAGCGCCTATCCCCCAACGACACGACTGCGGCGACCGGTGCTGTGTCTTTTCGCACGGGTACAGATTCACCCGTCAACATGGCCTCTTCTATCCGCAGGCCCGCTACATCGATCAGGCGCAGATCGGCGGGAACCTTGTCGCCGGCTTCCAGCAACACAAGGTCTCCGGGGACCAGATCGGTGCCAGCGATGGCCATGCGTCTGCCCGCGCGCAGCACGTTGGCACGCGGTGCCAGCATGTTTCGCAGCGCATCAAGGGCGGCTTCGGCGCGTCCTTCCTGCACAAAGCCGATAACGGCGTTGATAACAACGACGGTCAGGATCACGCCTGTGTCTATCCAATGCCCCAACAGCGCCGTGATCAAAGCCGCAAAGATCAGGACGAGGATCAGTAGGTTGTTGAATTGTCGTGCGAAACGGGCCAACGGACTGGCGCGTGGCGCGGCTGGCAACCGGTTCGGGCCGACCTGATCCAGCCGCGCTGCCGCCTCGCCCGGCGCAAGCCCGCACCCGGAGGACCCGAGGTCGGTCAACACGTCATCGACAGAACGGGCCCAAGGGGACGCGGTTTCGCGCATATTGCCTGTCGGCGAACTCATGGTGCCGTGTAGCCGCCATCAACCAGATGATAGCTTCCGGTGATAAAGCTAGCGCGCGCGGAAAGCAGGAAACAGGTCAGTGCGGACACTTCCTGCGGTGTGCCGATCCGCCCCATCGGATGCAAACCCGCTAGCCCATCAAGCATGTCCTGGCTGAGGTTGTCCGTCAAAAGCGGGGTCTGGATAAAGGCTGGACCAACGGCGTTGATACGAATGCCCTTGCGTGCGTATTCGATGGCTGCGGTTTTGGTCAGTCCCAACAGCGCATGTTTGCTGGCAACATAGGCAGAGGAATTGGCGAACCCGACACTGCCGAGAATGGACGCCATATTCACGATGGCCCCACCACCGGCGCGCTCCATCGCCGGAATCTGATAGCGCATCCCGTAAAACACGCCGTTCAGATTGACACCGATGACCTGATCCCAAGCGTCCGTCGGATACTCTCCCACGGGGGCTTGCGCGCCACCAATGCCGGCATTGTTCACCGCCAGATGCAACGCGCCCGTCTGTGTCTCGGCAAAGGTGACAAGCGCTTTCATCGCTTCGGCATCAGACACATCTGCCGCAAATGGCAACGCTTTTTCCCCGCGATCGCGAATTTCGGCCACGACGAGGTCGCATCCCGGTTGGTCCCGGTCAGAGACGATGACGGTTGCGCCGCGTGCGGCCAGTTCCAAAGCAATTGCCTTGCCGATCCCAGAGGCGGCCCCTGTCACCAGTGCGGTCTGTCCTGCGAAGTCCTGCATTGTTGTCCGTTCCTTCCATCAAAAGTCAAAATCGACATCGTGACGTTGAGACTACCTGACTTCGGCAGCGGCGTATTTGAGCTAGCGCAAGGTCTGCGGTCAAACTTGCGGCATACTGTCAGGTTCGGGGGTGCGCGTGACCCGCGTTTCGCAATTTTCGCCGTCGATGTCTCAAAGAGGTTCTCCCACATGACGCAAATGCCTGAAGGCCCTGTTTTGAGCGTCCAGACGGGGGAAACCCTGTCTGGGACAGTGATTTTTCGTCAGAGTGCGATCAGGGATAACCGTTGTGTTGAAAACGCCTTCAGCATCCAGCAAGGTCATGTCCAGACAGCAAGGGACAGGGCCGACCTGCCAATGACCCGTGACGTTACGCAAGACCGGGGTAGCAAGGGCGACGGACTTCACTTAATCGGCAAAGGTAACAGGGATCATCGCGACGCCATTCGCAAAGATCGCGGGACACGCCCAGCAACAGCAGCCGCCAACAATCCTTGCCACGATAACAAGAGGGAGCAGACACATTGATGGAGGTGATCGTTCAGTCACCGTTCGCCGAGATCGCCGCACTTTTGGTGATGGCGGCGGCGGTCGGATTTATCGGCATCATGCTGCGGCAGCCGCTGATCGTCAGCTTCATCGCTGTCGGACTGATCGCAGGGCCTTCGGCAATGGACGTCGTACGCTCGGATGCGCAGATCAGCCTGTTGTCTCAACTCGGCATTGCCGTGCTGCTTTTTCTCGTCGGCATCAAGCTCGACGTGAAACTGATCCGGTCGCTCGGGTCTGTCTCGCTTCTGACGGGTCTCGGACAGGTCGCATTCACGTCGACCTTCGGGTATCTGATCGGTCTGGCCTTGGGGCTGGGCGCGGTCACCAGCCTATATGTCGCGGTCGCTCTGACGTTTTCGTCCACCATCATCATCGTCAAGCTATTGTCCGACAAGCGGGAGATCGACAGCCTGCACGGGCAGATCGCACTGGGGTTTCTGATCGTGCAGGATCTTGTCGTCGTGCTTGCGATGATTGTGCTGTCTGCCATCGGTATCGGTGCGGCAGGCGACGGGCATGGCGGCGGGTCGGTGACGATGGTCCTGTCGTCGGGTGTCGCGATGGTGGCGCTTGTCGTGCTGTTTGTGCGCTATATCGCCAACCCATTGACAGAGCGTCTGGCAAGCGCGCCCGAACTTCTGGTGATCTTCGCGATCGCGATGGCCGCGATGTTCGCCGCCGCAGGCGAGATCGTCGGGCTGGGCAAGGAGGTCGGTGGCCTACTCGCCGGTGTAGCGCTTGCGTCGACGCCTTACCGCGAAACCATTGCAGCACGCCTTGCCCCGCTGCGTGATTTCCTGCTGCTGTTCTTCTTCATCGCGCTTGGTTCTGCACTGGATTTGTCGCTTTTGGGCACGCATGTGATTGGGGCAATCGTCTTCTCGCTGTTCGTTCTGATCGGCAACCCGTTGATCGTGCTGCTGATCATGGGGGCTTTGGGCTATCGCAAGCGGACCGGCTTTCTGGCAGGATTGACGGTTGCACAGATCAGCGAATTCTCGTTGATTTTCGTAGCGATGGGTGTCTCGATCGGGCATGTGCAGGAAGATGCACTTGGCCTTGTGACCATGGTCGGGCTCGTGACAATCGCGGCCTCTACCTATATGATTACCTATTCGCACCAGCTTTACGCTGTGTTCGAGCGGTTTCTGGGCGTGTTCGAGCGTCGCGGCACTCCGCGTGAACCCGTTGAGGCTGGCGCACACCGTCTTGACGGTCCCAAAGTGATCATTTTCGGGCTGGGGCGTTTCGGCACGGCTATCGGGCTGCGCTTGCAAAAGCGGGGGATCACGGTGCTTGGGGTCGATTTCAACCCGCTTGCGATCAAGCGCTGGCGCGAACTTGGGCTGGCCACCGAATTCGGCGATGCGACCGACCCCGAATTCGTCACCGAACTGCCCCTACCGCATGCGGAATGGATCGTCTCCACGGTGCCGATCCACCCAACGGGGCTGAGCCATGAGGACACACGCACCACGCTGATCCAGCTGTCACGCACTGCAGGGTTCCTTGGGCGGATCGCTGTTGCCTCACACCACTTGCGCGATACAGAGCTGCTTTTCGCCTCTGGTGCCGATGTGGTGCTGGAGCCTTTCCAGGATGCCGCCGACCGTGCGGTCGAACTGCTTTGCGGTGCGGCGCCAGAAGAGCGCACCGAGATCCCTTCGATCATGTCCGAAGAACAGCAGACCTAGGTATTCGATCGGACGGCTGATCGAGCGATCCTGCGGGCTAAGGCAACACGGGGTATGTCACCCAGCCGTCCGACTTGCACCGCGCGGGGCAGGTCGGGACCCGCATCATGACGCTGTTGCCGTCTGTTGTGATGTTTTCAGAGCGTCGATACCTGCGGGAGAAATGCGCAGCGCGCGCAGGGCGTTCAGGATGACGGCCACGTCGATCACCTCTTGGAGTAGTGCGCCTTGCACGGGCGTCAGATAGCCAAAGGCAGCGGCGATCATCCCGAGGACCGACAGGCCGATCCCCACAACGACGCTTTGCAGCGCGATCTGGCGGGCGCGGCGGGCAATCTCGATTCCGGGGGCGATCCGGTCAACGCGGTCGACCAGCAACACGACATCGGCCGCTTCTGCGCTGGCGGCGGCGCCGCGTGCGCCCATCGCGACACCGACATCGGCAACGGCCAGCGCGGGGGCATCGTTCACCCCGTCGCCGACCATCATGACAGGGCCGGTCTTGCGCTCTGCCAGAACCAGATCGACCTTGCCGTCCGGGGTCAGTCCGGCGTGAGTTCCGTCAAGCCCTAGACCCTGCGTGATGCGCTGCGCCACCGCGACCCTGTCACCTGTCGCCAGCAAGATGCGGCTGATCCCCTGCGCGCGCAGCCGTGCCAGCATGTCACCAGCCCCGTCGCGCAAGGGGTCAGCCATGACAAGATAGCCCGCCAGACGGCCATCAATCGCCACCGCAACCATCAGCGCGCCCGCAGCCAGTTCCGGATGCGCCCCTGACGCCTGGCCCACCTGCCGTGTCACAAACCCGTCGCCGCCGACAATGACCTGCCGCGCGTCGATAGATCCGATCACCCCCTCACCGGGCATTTCCGCAACATCGACAGGCACCGGCAGGACCAGCCCCCGCTCTTTGGCAGCAGCGACAATCGCCTGTGCTACCGGGTGCTTGGATGCCTGATCCAGCGCGGCTGCAAAACGCAGGATGTCATCGGGTGCCATCCCGCCCGCGCTGTCGATCGACACGATCTGCGGCCGCCCGTCGGTCAGGGTGCCTGTCTTGTCGAGGATCAGCGTATGGATGCGGGCCATCGCCTCTAGCGGTTTTGCGCCTTTCACCAGAATGCCGAAATGCGCCGCGCGTGACAGGCCCGCCACCAAGGCGACAGGCACGGCAAGGATCAGCGGGCAAGGTGTGGCGACAACCAGCACGGCCACTGCACGGATCGGATCGCCGGTGAACCACCATGCCGCAAAAGCGATCGTGACAGTGACCGCCAGAAACCCCAGCGACCAGCGATCCGCCAGCCGCGCCATCGGTGCCTTTGACCGCTGCGCCTCTTCGACGAGCCTGACGATACCGGCATAGGTGCTGTCTTTTGCTTCATGCGTGGCTGTCAGGTCAAAGGCATCGCCTGCGTTTGTGGACCCGCTCATCGCATCCCCGCCGCGTTCCAGCCGCACGGGCAGCGATTCACCGGTCAGCGCCGAAGTGTCCAGAAACGCCGTGGCCGAGGCGACTTGCCCATCGACCGGCACCACATCGCCCTGCCGGATCAGCAGCCGGTCACCCGGCACGATCTTGTCCAGCGGCACCTCTTCCAGCCCGCCGTCCAGATGGCGGGTTGCGGTACGCGGCACGCGGGACAACAGGTTGCGCATCTCGGCGCGTGCGCGCCCTTCGGCGAAGTTTTCCAGAAAGGTGCCGCCCGAATACATGACCGCGACCACCGCCGCTGCCAGCGTTTCGCCAAAGGTCAACGCCGCCGCCATTGACAAAGCGGCGACGATATCCAGCCCCACATCCCCGCGCATCAGGCTGCGCGCGATCTCGACCACCAGTGCCACCAGCACGGGCGCAACGCCTGCAAACCACAATGTCGCGGCCAGATCGGGCCTGCCGCCGACATGTAACGCCAGCCCCCCGATCAGGCCCGTCAAGGCAAGAACCAAAAGCAGCGTCTTGAGGCGGTCTGACTTGGTTTGGTCCATGACGGTCCCCTGCATGCCGTGGTCATTCCTGCGGCTGTGCTCCGAAAAAGCTGACCACCTTATCGGGCCGCATACCACCGATAACATCATTCACGACAAACATGGCGTGAAGCTTGGGCCCTGCCGCCCTGCGGCGTGCAAGCCACCTGCCGGAACCTTGGGCGACTTGGGCAGCAAACCGACCTGAACGACGTCCAAAGTTGATACACATCAAAGAAATGAAATGTATTAACGCCTAAGATTCAAGGATTGGCGGGCGTCTACTGAAGGTCAGCGACCCCTTTCCAATCATCTATATTATTAAAGGATGACCATTATGGTTACGAATTTGCGTGTTTTGACGTCACCCCCTGTCCGTACACAGCTTTTGGGATGCGCTGCAGCCCTTCCGCTGCTTCTGGCCGCGGGACTTGGTGCTACACCCGCCAAGGCGGACGTTCTGGCCGAAAATATGTTGATCGGCACGTCAGGCGGTGGCTTGATCTTCAACGATCCTGAAGAGGGCGTATTACCGCCGGGGATCAAGAGCGTCACGTTCACTTCGACACGGGATCCGGATATTTCAGGGGTCTTTCTGCCACCTTACGAAAACATCATCTTCGACTTTGCGGATGTGCTTGCCGATGGCGACCTCACCGACGATCCGCTGGAATCGCGTGGTGGTGTGCCCAATTGCATGATGGCCAACAACCCCGAAGTATATTGCGATTCAGCCTCGGGGTCCGGCAAGCGGATCAAGACTTGGCTGACCGGACGGGATGCGTTCGACATGCTGATCCGGACCAGCCCGACCTTCACCAACAACGCAGGCGAATCCGTCGATGTATCCTCGGTCGATTATTTCAATTTCGGCAAGATTTCGAACTTTACCGGCGCGCGCATTACCGGGCTGAGTATCGAACTGCTGACAGCCGATGGCACGCCGATGGGCACGCTGGACCCAGCAAGTGCCGTGCTGTTCAACCTTGATCCCGATGTGATGGCAAACCTTGGCAATGGCGCACGTCTGGTGGACGGGCTGTTCGGCGGGGGCGGTCAGGAAGGGGACATCGGGTTCTTCTCTGACGCGCGGGCGGGCTTCAGCCTTGTGCGTAGCGACGACACGCTGGACTTCGGTGGCGCAGCGGATTTGCTCGGCAACGGCTTCTATGTGGTCAACTTCGGCACCGCAATGCTGGACAATTCCATGATCCCCGATGGTCTGTTCTGGGACGACAACGCCGATCCGTCCGACGAATCCGCGCTGGTTGCATGGAACAACATGGCAGGCGGCGGCTGGACCTATGGCAACCTTGAACTGCCAGAAGCGCTCGACGCCCGTCTGGAAGATCTTGCCGCAGCCCTTGGGGTCAGCGTTGGTGATCTTGCCTACACGCCGGGTGGGTTGGTCCCCACAGGGATCGTCGCGGCGGCAGAAGCCAATGGCCTGTTCGCCATCGGCAAGATCGAGGATCTGCGCAATGCAAACGTGAACTACACGATCACGGTTGGCACGGTTGACGGAAACACATTCATCATCCGGACAGCCCCGCGGTTTGCACCGGTTGTCGAAACCTCGGGCAGCGATAGCCAGTTCCGCGTGGCAGCATCGCTTGATGCGGCCAACGTGCCCTATCTTGCGGCAGATGCGGGCTATCTGGCGATCATCGACAGCGTGATGGCCCTGCCTACCGTGGCCGAACGTCAGCAGGCGCTGGCGGGGCTTGGCTTTACCTCGGGTGCCGGTATCTTTGGATCGGCCTATGCGATGGGCACGGAACAGTTCTTTGCCCTGCCCGGTGGTGATGCCGGTCCGGACGACGGAACATCGGTTTCAAGCAGGGGTGCCAACTGGACATTGGGCGATGGCACGCGCGGCTTTGTCTCGCTGGGTGGTCGTGTGTCCGAAACGGATGCGACTTCCAACAATCCGGGCTTCGAGACTGAAGCCGCCAGTGTCTGGGCCGGGATCGAGCGGAACTTGAACCCCGGCACATGGCTGGGCGTGATGATCGGCGGCGGTCAGGCCAATGCCAACATGGATGGGGGCGCAGGCTCTGTCGATGTCGATGCGCTGGGTCTGGGCGTTTATGCCCGCGGATCGATGGGTGGCAACGGGCGCTACAAGGCGCTTGTCGGGTATCAAAGCCTGTCGTTCGACACCGCGCGCAACATCGGGGTGCTTGAGGCGACTGCCGCTGGCACCACCGACGGCACAATGTTCGTGGCCGGGGTCGAAGCTGACTGGCTCAAGCCCGCGAACACATTGCGCTGGGGTCCGACCGCATCGCTGCAATATGTGAACCTGTCGGTTGACGGCTACAGCGAAACCGGTGCGGGGCTTGGCAATCTGACCGTGGGCGACCAAAGCACCAACTACCTGCTTGCCAGTGCCGGTCTGCGCGCCGAGGCTGACTATCAGGTTGGCGGCGGGGTGGTGAACCCCTTTGCCTATGCCGCGGTCACAGCGCAGTCGGGGGGCGATGCCGCGATCAGCACCAGCTTTGCCGGTCTGCCCGGTTTCGAGACACCGGTTGACGCGCAGGACGACACCTGGGTCGATTTCGGGTTTGGCCTTTCGACCACCTTGTCGCAGTCCGGCAGGTCGGAAACCACGCTGGGCGCGGAGTATAAGGGGGCATTCTTCGGTGACGGGTTCGAAAGCCACGCTGTCCGAGTGTCGCTGAACATCAGCTTCTGAGAAAGGTTCGAGGTACAGCTCTGCCCGATGCCGACTTGCTGGCGGGCGCGTATCAAGCGCGCCCGCCAATGCCATTTCGTGGCTTTCGCCTGTATCCTCGGCGTTCCCGCGCGTTACGGTATCACTCCGCTTTCTTCCTGCGCAAGCAGCGCTTCTGGCAGTGGTCGCTGCAGCCTTTTCGCGTCTGGCCAAGGCGCGGATAGCCACGTTTCAAGATCGGACGCGCGCGTCAGGATGACAGGCATCGCCTTTGGATGGATGGGTGCGACGATGTCATTGGGTTCACAGGTCAGAAACGCAAAAAGGTCATCGGTCGTCTCGCCATCCTTGAGCTTGCGGATACTGCGCCAGTCAGGCACCCAGATCCCGGCGAAAAAGGCGGGCTGGCCGGTCGTCAGTTTGAACCATGCATTGCCTGCACCTTTGCCTGCGCGCGGTTCTGCAAATTGCGCAAAAGGCACCAGACAGCGGTTCTGCGGCCCGATCCATCGCCGCCAATGCGGGGACGCGGTGTTGCGCACATTCGTGACGCCTCTGTCGATCCCGCTTTTGCTGTGAAATTGCGGCGGGGACGGCAGACCCCAGCGGGCGCGGCGCAGGACATGCGCACCACCGTCCTGCGTGATCACCGGCGCAAGACGATCGGGATAAATCTCGCCCGTCTCGACATTGCCGGCCCGATTGTCGAGGCTCGCGAAGATCTGGCGCATCGCCTCTACGGCGGTGGTGTGTCTGTAAAGATTGCACATCGCGCTGCCCCATGACCTCGCGCGGCCGGTGCAGGTCCTGACACCAGCTCGGACGCGTCTGTCAGGGTGATCCCCGAAAACCGCACAATGACGCAAGCTTTGATTTGCTGCCTGCGGGTCTCCCCCATGATGCATGGTTGAAACCAAAGCGGCACGCGCCTGCGTAAAATCGGCGCATGGCGGGAACTTTCCGGGCCAAGCGGCGTTGCGAGACTTAGGCTCAGAAAGTCCGCTGTCCGGTATCCGCCCGGAACAGCGCGTCTTTGCACGGGCGTGGGACCTGTCGCGGTGGCAGGGCAAAGTGGGCATGCATGGACAATTTCGACAATATTCGCACGACAAACAGGTTGCTTGCCGCGATCGTCACCCTGATGACGCTGGCGGCGCTTTACTTCGCCAAGGATGTCGTACTGCCGGTTGTGCTGGGGGTCTTGCTGGCGCTGACGCTGGGGCCTTGGGTCAGGTGGCTGTCGCAACGCGGCGTTCCATCGGCTTTGGCTGCATCGGTGACGCTCATCGGGCTGGTCGCAGCGATCGGGGCCGTCGTTGTGGTGCTTGGCGGGTCCGTCGTCAGCTGGTTCGATGACATCCCGCGCATCAGCTTCGAATTGCGCACCAAGCTGCGCGGCGTCATCGAATCCATGTCGGCCTTTCAGGACGCAACCAAACAGGTCGGCGAGATCGCCCAAGGCGGCGCGGATGATATCGATACCGTCGTCATGCAGCAGCCCGGCCTTTTGACCACCGCTGTCAGCAACATGACCAGCTTCGTCACGTCGCTGGTCGTCGGGCTGATCCTTGCGCTGTTCCTGCTGGCGGCGGGCAACATGTTCTACGTCAAGGTCGTCGAATCCTTCTCGCGGTTCGGCGACAAGAAACGCGCGCTGACGGTGATCCATGAAATCGAGCGGCGAATGTCGCGCTATCTTGTCGCCATTACCTTCATCAACGCGGGGCTTGGGGTGGCGGTCGCCTGCGTGCTCTACCTGCTGGAAATGCCCTATCCATTTGTCTGGGGGGTCGCGGCCTTCTGCCTGAACTACCTGCCGTTTCTGGGGGGCATCATCGGCACACTGGGTGTGGGTGCCTTTGCCATCGTCCATTTCGACAGCATCTATTATGCTTTGCTCGCGCCCTTGGCCTATCAGGCGCTGACCGCGATCGAAGGCCAGTTCGTCACACCGTGGTTTCTGGGCGTCCGGTTGCAGCTCAATATCGTGGCGGTGTTCCTGTCGGTGATCTTCTGGACATGGCTTTGGGGGATTCCGGGCGCGCTGCTGGCGGTGCCGATCCTTGTTTTGATCAAGGTGGTCTGCGATCATGTGCCGACACTTGCGACATTCGGCAATTTCCTGAGCGGGCGCACGGTCGAGACGACAACCAACGAGACAACGACCAAGGACCCAACCTTGGCATGATAGCTTGGGCCCTGAATGCAAACGGCGTTTCAACAACAGATCATAGGGCTGGACGCCCCCGCGCTGGCCCGCCGCCTGATTGGCGCGCAACTGGTTGTGCGCGGCACCGGCGGCACCGTGATCGAGACCGAAGCCTATACAAGCGACGATCCTGCATCGCATAGTTTCCGCGGGCCCACACCGCGCAATGCGGCGATGTTCGGCCCTGCGGGGCATGCCTATGTCTACCGGTCCTACGGCATCCATCTATGCCTGAACGTCGTGGCCAACCCCGGCGAGGCGGTGCTGATCCGTGCCATCGCCCCCGAAACCGGTCTGGACATCATGCACGAAAGACGCGGCACGCCCCATTTGTGCAACGGTCCCGGTCGGCTGGCGGCGGCTCTTGGCATCAGGCCAGCCGACGACGGCGCGCCGTTTGACGGGGGTGATCTGGCGATCACCCTGCCCGTCTGCACGCCGCCGCTGCTGGTCGGGCCGCGCATAGGGATCACCAAGGCGCGTGACGTCCCTTGGCGGTTCGGTCTTGCCGGTGCGCGCGGGCTGAGCCGCCCGTTCACGCCGCCTGCTGGCGATCGCGCGCCCTGACCTCACCGTCCGCTGCGCAGTCGGCCCAAACCAGCCCCGGCCGATACCGTGCCGCCATCCGCCCACTGTCCAGCGCGAAAAGATGCAGCCAGCCATTGTCGAAGAGCGCGCGCACCTGCGGATGCTTTTCCAGCACCGCGCTGATCGCCTCTTGCGGCGCTTCGATCAGGACCGACAGGCGCAACGGATCATGCGCGAGCTTGTCGCCATCATGCACTGTCTGCCACGGCAGGCCGGGGCGCAAGACGCCGCCATTGCCCTGCACGACGCCGATCCCGCCGACGACATTATGGATCAGTTTGTTGCCACCACCGAACAATGCAGGCGCGACGGTCGATCCATAGTATTGCAGGCTGATCCAGCTTGCCACGACGACGGGCGCCGTGATGATCAGTTCGAGGGTCGCGAAATCCGCGTCCGCGCGCCAGTCATAACTGTGCAGAAAGGCCCGCCCGCCCAGATCGACACCCGCCGTGGCATTGCGCGGTGCCGCGACAAAGGCCGCACAGCCCGCAAGGCCCCATTCGGGGCGCACCTCGGCCCAGTTGACGGCGCGGGCCATGATGCTGTCGGCCTTGGCACCGGGCAGGCGCAAGGCGCGTTCGGCCCGCGCGATCCGGCCCGCCGCTGCCAGAGAGGCCCGCGCCTGCGCGATGTCGGCGGCATGGTCGGGTGCCTCTGCATCGGTATAAAGCGTGACCCTATCGGTTGTCGTGTCGTGCAATCCTGCAACGAACAGCACGTCTTCGGCCAGCGCAATCCCCTGCGCAGGCAGGCCCGCCCGCGTTTCAGGGTCGTTGAGGATACCCGCCAGCACGCGCGCCGACACCTCGCCGGTCTGTCCGGCACAGGCCCCGCAACGATACGCACTTTCATGCGGGTTGTTCGCGACCTTCGCGCCATGCCCCAAAAGCAGCACCAGACGCGCGTGGCCTTCCGTCAGGCTCATCGCGCGCAGCACGGCCGCCGCGGTCGCAACCTTTTGCGTGGCTGTCAGCGGAACCTCCAGCCGGGGTGCGGGGTCTGCTGCCGTCTTGCCCGCCCCCAGCGCCAACGCATCCTTGACGAGCTTTGCGCCATAGGCGGGACCTGCCGCCTCGACAAAGGCAAAGGACGACACCGCCGCCTGCCGGAACCGGCCCCAAGCCCGCACCGCCCGCGCGGCGATGCGCCCCGCCTCTTCGTGCGGCGCATCATGGCTGCACGAGGTCATGGCCGGTTGCAACAGCACCGGCAGATGCGCCTGTGCCAGATCGGTGCCGCGCGGCTTATGCGCAAGCGGCAGCCCGAAGAACCCGGCGAAACCGATGGTTTCAATATCCCCGCCCTGCGCCTCGAGCGCGCGGCGGAACACTTCGGAGCGTACGTCGATACAGAACGCGGCCTGCAGCGCCGGACGCGCCCCTGTCTTTTTTGCGCCGGTCAAGGCAGCCGACAGCCTGCGCTGATAGGCGCGCTCTACCGCCATCTGGAGCACGGCGTCGGTCATGTCGTCAGGCGATGGCGTGACAGGTGCGGCATGTGTCGCCACAACCTTGGCCCAATCCGCGCCGATCTGCGGGGCATGGGCCAGCAGCGCCTCTTCCCAGATCAGCCGGATCGCCAGCAGGTCGGTCAGCGTCGCGTCGGTCCCGCCCGCCAGTTCCGCCTGCCACAGCAGCCAGCGCGCGTGTTGCGCCCAGCCGCCAAGGTCCAGCAGCTGCCGATGGAACGCCGTCGGCACGGCCGCGTCGCTCAGCCCAAGCGCCTCGGTCGCGCGCAGGATCGCGCGTTCGGCGGTGTCGGGGGCGGCAGCGACATGCGCGCAGAACCCTGTCAGGCCCGCGATTTCGGGGGTCAGGTCATGGCTGGCCCACGCGCGCCATGCCGCAAACGCCCCCATCCCCGGCGCAGGCGTCCAAAGCGCCTGCCCCCGGTCAAAATGCCCAGCCGCCCAAAGCCCGAAGGCACGAGCGATCACGGCAGGCCAGTCGGTGCCGGTCGCGGCGGCGGCCAAATCGGCCACGGTCGGTGCGGCCTGCGGCGCTGGCGTGTCGGACACCAACGCGGCCTTCAGTTGCGCAAGTGCCGCATCGTCACCGGGCAGACCCAGCGCCGCCAATGCGGCGACAAGGTCGTCGTCGCTGATCGCACCGGTGCCGATCTGTGCCGCATAGTCGCTGCGCGACCGCGTGATCCGGACACCCGCCACCCGTGCCAGTCGGGCGGCGGCG
This sequence comes from Yoonia sp. 72, assembly GCF_034652275.1. Lineage (NCBI taxonomy): Bacteria > Pseudomonadati > Pseudomonadota > Alphaproteobacteria > Rhodobacterales > Paracoccaceae > Yoonia > Yoonia sp. 72. Next base: position 1,439,048 of record NZ_JAXIWG010000001.1, read on the forward strand.
TGGGGCAGGTCTTCGCCGGTCTGCCCCAGAAACGGGTTCACCGCGACGGTCGCATCCAGCGGAAAGGCAGGCGGGATGGCGCGTGCGGCCGCTTCGGCCAGTGACAGGAGGGTGGGCAGCCGGTCAGCTGCGATCGTTGATGGATCGTGGAACATGATGCTGAACTCCGCTGGATCAGGTTGTCTTGGTGGTTTTCAGGCCACCGATCAGGCGGTCGAGGACCGCATTGAGATAAAAGCCGTTGGCGACATGGACCCGCAGGCCGGCCGCCGCAGGGTGATGCGCCCAGAGCGGGAACAGCGCCTGCGCGATGGCGATCAGGCCGAAAGACCCCACCGCCAGCACGATCAGCGCCCATTCCAGCGCCGTGGGCACGGGTGCGGCGGGCAGTGACGTGCCCCAGAGCAGGCCTGCAACAGTGTGAAACCCGAAATAGGCAATCGCAGCCCCCAGCGACGCCCCCGCCGTGCGCAATGTCAGCGCGCGCGGTGCCGCATCGGCCAGCCCTTGCGCCACCAGATAGGCCACGCCGAAGATCAGGATCGCGCCCAACGCCAGCGCCTGTGCCGACTTGGCCCCCGCGATCTGGCCAAAGCCCGCGGCGATGCCTGCATAGATTACCAGCGCGATGACAAAGGCCTGCGCGACCGCCCGCATGTGCGGCACCGCGACCGGACCCGGCTTGCGCGCCTCACGCACGGCGGCGACAGCGCCGCCTGATGCGAGGAAAGCATGCGCCTTGTACAGCGCATGGGCCACGATATGCAGCAGCGCCAGGGCCCAGAGCCCCAGACCGCATTGCAGCAGCAAAAAGCCCATCTGCCCGACCGTGGACCATGCCAGCGCAGTCTTGACCGCGCTTTGCGCCAGCATGACGATTGCGCCGAACAGCGCGGTGAACCCGCCGACCATGACCAGTGCCGCCATCGCACCGGGGCTGGCTTGCACCAGTCCCGCAAGCGCGATCAGCAGCACGCCGCCTGCGTTGATGATGCCTGGATGCAGCAGCGCGGAGACGGGTGTGGGCGCCTCCATCACCTCGGTCAGCCAACCGTGCAGCGGGAAGGTCGCGGTTTTGATCATGGCCCCCAACACTACAAGCGCTGTGGCGATCTGCGCGGGTCCGGTCAGGCCGGTTGCCGCGGCGATGTTCAAGGCATCGAACGCCAATGTGCCGTAGCTGTGCCAAAGCAGCCCTGCCGCTACGATCAGCACCAGATCGCCCAAGCCCCAGACCAGCGTGAACTTGGTTGCCGCGCGCCGAGCCTCTGGGCGGTCGGCGTAGAACAGCAGCAACTGCCGCAAAGCCACGCCCGTGGCGATGAACGCCGCAATCGCAACCAGCATCGTGCCCGCCTGCACAAGCACAAGCACCGCCGCCAAGGCCGCCAGCATCCAGCCGTGAAACGCGCCTTCGCGGGCCTCGCCGTCCAGATAGCTGCGGGTATAGCGCAGGATGACCCACCCCAGAAAGGTGACAAGCAGGCTCAGCGTGGCGCTGACTGCATCCATGCGCAGGCCGATCAACCCATCCACAAACATTGCCTGCGCGGGGCCAGACAGCAGCAGCTGCACCAGCCCACCCACGGCAAGCGCGAAGGCCGAGAGCGTGGCGCCTTGGGCCAGTTGCAGCAGACCACCGGGGCGTCGCCCGGGCCGTGCGGCAAAAGCAAGTGCAGCAATGGCCAGCACCAGCGGGGCGAACAGGGCAAAAAGGGGTAAGGGCATGGTCCGTCTCCAGTGATTGCGGTGACGGCGGGAATACTGCTTGCCATTCATCAATAAAATTACATATTTTATCGGGTATACATCCAGAAAACAGAACAATGTCACACCTGAACCTGCATCACCTCCGGCTGTTTCGGGCCGTGGCGCGCGATGGCACGCTGACCGGTGCGGCCCGCAGCCTGAACCTGTCGCAATCGGCACTGTCCACGCAGCTGCGCACGCTGGAGGCCGCATTGGGCCATGATCTGTTTGAACGCCGTGGGCGCGGGCTGGTCCTGACCGAGGCGGGGCGGATTGCGCTGGATCATGCCGAAGCGATCTTTCGCACGGCAGACGATCTGGCCGCGACGCTGGCGCAGGCACCGGGGTCGCGGCGGGTGTTGCGGGTGGGGGCGCTGTCGACGCTATCGCGCAACTTCCAGATCGGGTTCGTGGCGCCCCTTGTCGGGCGCGCCGATGTCGAATTAGTGCTGCGGTCAGGGGGGCAGGCCGACCTGTTGCGCGGTTTGCAGGCGATGGCGCTGGATATCGTGCTGACCAACCTTGTGCCTGCGCGCGATGCGGCAAGCCCCTATCTGGTGCAGGCGCTGTCCGAACAGCCTGTCAGCCTTGTGGGGCCACCCCGCCCCGCCCGTGTCGACCGGACGCTGGCCGATATTCTGGCGACCGAGGCACTGATCCTGCCCACACCGGAATCGGCCTTGCGCGCGGCGTTCGATGCGCTGGCCGACAGGCTCGGGATCGTGCCGCGCATCGCGGCCGAGGCCGACGACATGGCGATGCTGCGCCTTCTGGCACGCGCGCATGCGGGCTTTGCCGTATTGCCGCCGGTCGTTGTGCAGGACGAACTGGCCGCGGGCACACTGGTCGAATATGCGCGGTTGGACGGGATCACTGAACGGTTCGTGGCGGTCACTTTGCGCCGGCGGTTCCCCAATCCGCTGGTGGCAGAGCTATTGAACCGGACGCAGGCCACTGACCCTCTGGGTTGAAAATTGCCCGCGCCGGGTCGAAAAAACTGTTCTCAGGGTCGTGTATCCGTTACCCGTTTCATACCCCGGACGAAAAGCCGGGTCAGGGAGGGCATCACGCCCGAAAATGGAGGAGACATCATGACGACTTATCTTGGTCGCGGGCTGAAGGCGCTTGTCGCACCAGCAGCCGTTCTGGCATTCGGGATCGGTTCAGCCGCACAAGCGCAGGAACTGTCCATCGCGACAGGCGGCACAGGCGGCGTTTACTATCCCTATGGCGGTGGTCTTGCGGAGGTGATCAACAACCATGTGGACGGCTACAGCGCCAGCGTCGAAGTCACCGGCGCATCGGTCGAGAACATGGCGCTGATCCAGCGCGGCGACAGCGACATCGCGATTGCCTTGGCCGATACGGTCTATCAGGCCTATACTGGCACCGGCGCTTTCGACGGCCGCCAGATCGGCGAAGCGCGTGCCTTGGCGTCGATCTATCCCAACGCCGTGCAACTTGTCGCACTGGCCGATAGCGGGATCACCAGCATCGAAGACCTGCGCGGACAGCGCGTGTCAGTTGGCGCACCGGGATCGGGCACCGAACTTAGCGCGCAGATGATCCTCGAGGCGAACGGCATCACCTATGATGATTTCGACCCGCAGCGCCTGAACTTCAACGAAACCGCCGATGCGATCCGCGACGGTGACATCGTCGCCGGTTTCTGGAGCGTGGGGCCACCCACATCGTCGATCATGAACCTTGCCGCAACGCGCGCCATTTCCGTCATCCCCTTCACCGAGGAGCAGATCGCGGCATCGCAAGGCGTTGAGCCGACTTTCGCCCCTTTCACGCTGGTGGCGGGTCTTTATGACGGCATGGCCGAGGATGTGCTGACCATGTCCACACCCAACGTGCTGATCGTGCATGCCGATATGGACGAGGAACTGGCCTATAACATCACCAAGGCGATGTATGAAAATGTGGCCGAACTGATCGCGATCCATCCGGCCGCGAACGACACCACGATCGAGTTCTCGGTCGCCTCGACACCGATCCCGTTCCACCCCGGCGCGTTGCGTTATCTCGAAGAGGTGGGTGCCGCGGTGCAGGATCACCAGCGCCCATGATGGCGATACCTGTGGGGCAGTCCTTCGGGGCTGCCCTTCTTTCTGCCGCAGTATGCGCGGGCGGGCCTGTCATGGCGCAGCCCGTGCTGGCGGTGGAGACTGCGGGCGCGCCGCTGGGTGAACTGGCATTCCAACCGGGCACGGAAATCTGCCTGCGCTGGAACCATTCCGTCACCGGCGGCGCCGTCGCCGATTGTTTCGAGAATATCGCAGGCCAGTTGACCCTGACACGGTCCTACCTGCACGATTTCGCCGCAGGATTGGGCGAGGTCGCAGGCCGCGGCCAGATCACGCCGGCCGCCACGGGCGGTTACTGGATCACCGGCATTGCCGAAAGGATCCCCGACAATTCACTGGCCCTGCGGGTCGGTCCCGCTGCGGTCGATCATACCCTGACCGGCACGGATCATTCCCTGCCACTCAGCCGGATCGCCCCCGATACCGCCGTGCGCCTGACCCTGCGCCCCGACTGACCGCCGCCATCCGCACCGACAGGACAAACCATGAGCAGCCAGACAACCGACACCCCCCGCGAGGATCAAGACCTGACCGACCTGCCACCTGCCCTGCGCTCGGCGGATGCGATCCAGCCGCGCCCGATCCTGTGGACGATCACGCTTGTCGCGATCACCATGTCGCTGTTCCAGATGTATACCGCAGGCATCGAGCCGATGGGGCTGTTCTATCAACGCTCGGCGCATCTGGGGTTCATCCTGTTTCTGGCGTTCCTGATCTTTCCGGTCACAGGCCCGAGCCGTCCGCGCGGCAGCATCGGCTGGATCATCGACGCCGCCTGCCTGACCGCCGCCTTCCTGAGCGGATTCTATATCTTCTATTTCCTTGACGAGATCATCAACCGCGCGGGCTGGTGGTCGCGCACGGATATCGTCATGGGCATCATCGCCACGCTGGCCGTGCTGGAGGCCAGCCGCCGTGTCGTGGGCCTTGGCATGACCATCATCGGCATGATCGCCATCGCCTATGCGCTGGCCGGACCGCGCGGCGCGCTGCCGTGGCTGGGCGAATGGATGCCCGGTATCCTGTCGCATCGCGGGGCAAGCGTGGAACGTCTGGTGGGCCAGCTTTATCTGGGACAGGAAGGGATTTTCGGCCTGCCTTTGGGGGTCGCTGCGACCTATGTTTTCATGTTCGTGCTGTTCGGCGCGTTTCTGGAAGTCACCGGTGCGGGCAAGTTCTTTATCGACCTTGCCTTTGCCGCGACAGGGCGCAAGGCGGGAGGCCCCGCCAAGGCGGCAGTTGTCGCCTCCGCAGGCATGGGGTCGATCTCGGGGTCGGCCATCGCCAATGTCGTTACGACAGGGGCCTTCACGATTCCGCTGATGAAAAAACTGGGCTACAAACCCAAAGAGGCGGGCGGGATCGAGGCGGCAGCCTCTACCGGCGGTCAGATCACGCCGCCCTTGATGGGCGCGGGGGCGTTCCTGATCTCGGAGTATACCAATGTGCCTTATATCGACATTGTCATGGTCTCGATCTTTCCGGCGATCCTCTATCTGGGCACGGTCTATCTGTTCGTGCATCTGGTCGCGATGAAGGCAGGCATGACCGGCCTGTCCGCCGCAGACCTGCCCGTCGTGCGTCATGTGCTGGCGGCGGGGTGGCAGTTTATCGTGCCGCTGGTCGTGCTGATCTATCTGCTGGTCAACAACATCTCGCCCACCCGCGTGGGGTTCTGGGCGATCCTGTCGGTCATCGCGGTGACGGCCCTGCGCGCGGGGTTCACGCTGGTCGTGCTTGATCCGCAGAACGGCAAGCCGCTGACAGCCGCGCGGATCAAGGCGTCGCTGCTGAGCGGTCTGGCGCTGATGGCAAAGGCGCTGGAGCTGGGCGCGCGAAATGCCGTCGCGGTCAGCGTCGCCTGTGCCGTCGCGGGCATCATCGTCGGTGTTGTCGGGCTGACGGGTCTGGGGCTGAAATTCTCGTCCATGATGATCTCGCTTTCGGGGGGCAGCCTGCCGCTTGCGCTGATCTTCGTGCTGCTGGCCAGCCTGATCCTTGGCATGGGCCTGCCGGTGACGGCGGCCTATATCGTGCTGATCGTGCTGGTCGGCCCCGCGCTGCACAACGATTTCGGCGTGCCGCTGCTGATCGCGCATCTGGTGGTGTTCTGGTATTCACAGGACAGCAACGTGACCCCGCCCATCGCCCTTGCGGGCTTTGCGGGGGCGGCGATTGCGGGGTCCAAACCGATGGAAACCAGCATGCAGGCGTGGAAATACGCCAAGGGCCTCTATCTGATCCCCGCCTTCATGGTCTTCAACCCCGAGATCATCATGGGAGGCGAGACATGGTATGTGATCTGGACCGGCATCATCATCGTGATCGGCCTCGTGGGCTTTGCCGCCGCGATCGAAGGCTATCTGTTCACATGGATGGACAATCTGTCCCGCCTGTTGGTGGTGCCCGGTGTCATTGCGATCTTCAACCCCGACGAGATGATCGAGGCGGCAGGCGCGCTGGTGGTTCTGGGTTTGCTGGTCTGGAACTGGCTGAAATCGCGCAGGGCGCAAGGTGTCGCACGGGCAGGCTAAAGCCTGCGGCATTCTATCCCGCCTGCCCGCTTTCGCAGCGCGCTATCTTCTGTTAGACGCTGCCTGTGCCAGAAAAAGTGACTCCATGACCACCCGCGAAGACGTTGAAAACCTGATCCAGAGGGTCGGCCTTGGTGACAGGGCCGCGTTTTCGGCGCTTTATGATGCGACCTCTGCGAAACTCTTTGGCGTTTGCCTGCGTATCTTGAATGATCGGGCCGAAGCCGAGGACGCATTGCAGGATGCATTTGTCAGGATCTGGCAGAAAGCGGGCAGCTATGCCGTCAACGGCTACAGTCCGATGACTTGGTTGATCACGCTGACGCGCAACCTCGCCATCGACCGGCTGCGCGCCCGCAAGGGCGGTGCCGTGGATATAGACGAGGTGCACGACCTCAAAGACACCGGTCCCACGCCCGAAGCGGCGGCGGTGGCGGCGTCCGAACGGTCACGGTTGGATGGCTGCCTGAACGAACTCGACGCGGACCGGGCTGATGCTGTTCGCGGGGCCTATCTTGAAGGCTACAGCTATGACGAATTGGCGGCACGGTTTGACGTGCCGCTCAACACGATGCGGACATGGTTGCGGCGCAGCCTGATCAAACTGAAAGAGTGCCTGAGCGCATGACACAAGAGGACGACACCAACGACGATGTCACCCTTGCCGGTGAATATGCGTTGCATCTGATGGATGCAGCGCAGCGTCGTGCGTTCCAGGCGCGGCTGGATGCCGAACCCGCCTTGCGTCGGCTTGTCGTGGAATGGGACGAACAGCTTGTGCCCCTGGCCGACAATTTCGCTGATGTGCGCCCGCCCAAGGCGGTCAAGTCCCGCATCGACGCGGTCCTGTTTCCGGCAGCGGCCAAACAGTCATGGTCGCTCTGGCGTGTCTTGGCCGGATCGGCAGCGGCGGCGGTGATCGCTGTCGCCGTGCTGGTCACGATCCCGCAGGACGAGGCACCCCTGCCCTTTACCCCAAGCCTTGCAGCCGAGATCGTGGCCGAAGATCAGTCGCTTGTCGTGCTGGCCAGCTATGCGCCCGAAACGGGTATCCTGCGCGTCGACCGGCAGGCCGGTGCCGCGCCATCGGGGCGCGTGCTGGAACTGTGGCTGATTGCCGAAGGCGCGCCTGCGCCTGTATCGCTGGGCGTGCTGCCCGAAGATGCGGTGACCGACATCACCTTGCCCGCCGACCTGATCGCCGCCATCGCGGGCGGCACCCTTGCGATCAGCGAAGAACCCTTCGGCGGGTCGCCGACCGGCACGCCGACCGGAACCGTGCTGGCCGTGGGTGCTGTCACCGCGATCTGATCTGCGTTGCTGCTTTTTTTGTGCAGCGCAGACAGGTATTTCGCAAAAACTTGCTGTGCTGTGAAACTAATCCGCACCGCCCCTCGTGGTTCTTTGTATCTCCGGTCAGACGACCGGGTCACTCAAACAAGGAACCCGTATCATGTTGAAGACGTCTTTTGCTGCCCTGACCATCGCTTTCGCCGCCAGCGCCGCTTTTTCGGCTGGCCATTCCGTTGAAAACCCGATGGTCGGCGGTGCCGCCATGTTCGCCGACAAGAACATCGTTGAAAACGCCGTGAACTCTGCCGATCACACCACGCTGGTCGCTGCCGTGGGCGCCGCCGGTCTGGTCGAGACGCTGCAGTCCGAAGGTCCGTTCACCGTTTTCGCCCCCACGAATGACGCGTTCGCTGCCCTGCCCGAAGGCACCGTGGATTCGCTGCTGCTGCCCGAGAACAAGGACCTGCTGACCACGATCCTGACCTGCCATGTGGTCGGTGCAAACGCGATGTCCGATGCCATCGCGGGCATGATCGCTGACAGCAACGGCACCCATGCCGTCGAAACACTGGGCGGCTGCACGCTGCAGGCGACGATGACCGATGACATGATCCAGCTGACGGACGAGAACGGCACCGTCGCGACCGTGGCTATCGCCGATGTCGTCCAGTCCAACGGCGTCATCCACGTGATCGACGCGGTCCTGACCCCCGCGATGTAAGGTTTCCCGCTTTCTAACGAGTACCGTTTTGCGAGTTTTTAACCAGTAGCATGGTAAAAAGTGGCGGCTCTTCCGGCGCAAGTCGGGGGGGCCGTTTCCGTTTATGAAGAATTCTTCTGAGCGGCTGAAACTTATCCTTGGCTGCCGCCGTGGCTTTGACATCGAAGCCGAACCACCTTTCAAAGGAAACCCCGATGGCCCGCGCAGAGGCATCCTGCATCATCCAAGCCGCGATCTCGCGGACGCAAGCCGTGCAGGCGCCGGTCTGGCCACGGATCGCGCCGGACCAGCCGATCCGGCATCCGGCAAGGCAGCGCCAGCCTTATCGGCCGCGCGGCGTGCTGCGCGCCGAAAGCCTTGCATTGTGGGGCGTGCAGGACGCAAGCATACCCCAACAGGTCTTTGTGGCGGCACCGCCGCCCGCTTTCCGGCGCAAACGACTGGCCGTCGCCGGTGTCGCCTCGGCCGTGGCCGGAACCTGCCTCTTTGCCTTGACGACGATCGAGGGAACGCGCCCACCGGTTGCCTCGCAATCCCCCGCGATGATCGCATCCGCCTTGCCTGTGGCGCGCAACGCAGTCGCGCCTGTGCCTCGCGTTCAGGATGCGGCGCCGACCCTTGTGGCCCAACCACCCAAGATCGGCCCGGCGCTGGCCCCCAGCATCGCCATGCCCGCCCGTCCTTTGACCGCCAGCCCGACAATTGCCGCACCCGCCCCGGCGACCGGCGCATTCCAATGCGCCGATTGCACAAGTAGCGTGCTGCGCCTTGACGGGATCACCATCACCTTGCTGGGCGACAGCGCGGCGCAAACCGGTATCGCCGACACCATCGCCGCTATGGGCGCAGAAGTGGTTTTGAACCGCACCAGCACCATCACAGCCGCATCGCCCCAAGTCAGGGTCTACCGCGCGCAGGACATGGCGATGGCACAGGCGCTTGCCGACCGTTTCGGTGCCGTTCTGGTCGATGTCAGTTGGTTGTCAGACGCAGCCCCTGCACGGATCGACCTTTTTCTGGCGCATGACACGCCACTGCCGAATTAACCCCTCAAACCTCAAACAAAGGAAAAAACCATGACATCCCAAACTCTCCGGTCGCTGACCATCGCCATGCTGATGATCGCAGCCCCCGTCGTCGCACAGGAAACGGCCCCCGCCGCGACCGAAGAAACGGCGGAATCGCCTTGGCTCAAGGTCTATTTCGACTCTGGCAGCGCCACGATCAGCCCCGATCAGGCCGCGACGCTGGACCGTGCCGTGCGCACCTTCCGCGAAGGCGACCCGTTCGTCATGGTCGTGGCGGGCGGTGCCGACAAGGTCGGCGATCCAGCGGTGAACCTCGCGATTTCATTGCAGCGCGCCACGGCTGTCGCCACCGCGCTGACCGAACGCGGCATCCCGATCGAACGCCTGCAGGTGCTGGGCCGTGGCAATAGCGAATTGCAGGTGCAAACCCCTGACGGCGTCGCGGAAGAAGCAAACCGCGTCGTCGAAATCAGCTGGCGCTGATGCGGCGCGCGGCGATCATCGCGGGCGTGTTGGCGATCCTGTGTCCAGCCATAGGCTGGGCGCAGGACACCGGCGCGGATGCCTTTGCGCGCAATGATCTTACCACGGCGCGTGCGCTGTGGCAGGACGAAGCCGCCGCCGGATCGGCCGAGGCGATGCTGGGGCTCGGTCTTTTGGCCGACCGCGGTGTCGACGGTGCGCGCGACCCTGCCGCCGCCTTTGACTGGTATGCGCAGGCCGCCGCACTGGGCCTTGCCGAAGCGCAGTTCAACCTTGCGATTATCCATGACGCGGGCACCGACAGGCCGCGCGACGTGGACGCCGCGATCCTGTGGTACACCCGTGCGGCACTGCGCGGCCATGCCCGCGCACAGTTCAATCTGGGTCTGCTGTATGAGGCAGGCGACGGCATCGCCGCCAATCCCGCCCTTGCACAATACTGGTTCGACAAAGCTGCCGTGGCGATCCCCGCCGCCGCGGCCAAGGCCCTGCCCCCACAACCCGCCATCGGCGTGACTGCGCCGGACCTGCTATTCGCCCAAGCGGGCGAGGTTGTGTGGACCATCAACGGCGCATCGTCGCAGAGGTTTCTGGTCGAAGCCCTGCGCCTGCCTGACAGCACAGGGGATTACGCCACGCCAGAGATCACCGTCGTCACAGCGGGGTCGGGGCTGTTGCTGGACGCTGATGCGGATGTTCTGTGGCGGGTCAGCACCCTTGCGCCCGACGGCACGACTTACGCCGCCTCCGGCTGGGCGGGCATGGCGGATATCACGCCACCGGCAGGACGGGTCACGCTGATTGCCGATCCCTCCTCGCCCGCAATGCGGACAGCGGCAGAGGTTTTTGCGACGGATCTGCGGCATGCTGGCTATTGGGTGCGGCTTGATGCGCGCGCACCAGAGGAAAGTGACACTTATATCAGCTTTGGCTACAGCGCCGACAAATCGTTGGCTGCCGATCTGGCCGCTTACCTCCCCACGCTGACAGGCATCACGCCGGTCAAGCAAAGCCTGAACACCACCGCGCCCGGCGAGATCATCGTCAATCTGGCAGCGTTCCGGTAACCACGGCGACCAAGGCGACGAAATCGCCCATCTTGACCAGCCCCGGCACGTGCCGGGCGGTCAGGATACCGGTGCAAGCGGCGTGGCAGGTCACGGGCGGCACGCCGGTCCGGTCGGCAGGCCAGATGCGCGCGATGGGCTGACCCTTTTCGACAGCGTCGCCGAGATCGACCAGATAGTCGATCAGCCCTGCATGATGCGAAAAGACGAAACAAGTGTCGTCGGGCATGTCGAGCTGCAAGGTAGGGTCCACCTGCAAGTCTCCCGCCATGATGCCTGCATGGATCAGCAGATTGCGGATGCCCTTGCGCGCGATGGCGACGCTGCGCGCGGTCGCCGTGCCCGCCCCGCCGAGTTCGGTGGTCACGAATGTCTTACCCTGACGTTCGACCTCGGTGTCGAACATGCCGACCACGTCGATTTCCAGCATCCGCACCGAATAAGGCGCGTTGAAAGCCTGCATCGCGGCCATGCAGGCGGCCTCTTGCGCTTTGTCGGGCAGGATATGGGCGGCAGCGAATGGCAGGAAATCCAGCGTGCGACCACCCGAATGGAAATCCAGCACGATATCGGCCAAAGGCACCAGTTCGGTCGCGATATAGTGGCAGATTTTCTGCGTCACGCTGCCATCGGCACGGCCCGGAAAGCTGCGGTTCATATTCGCCCCGTCGATGGGTGAACAGCGCGTCCCTGCGGCGAAGGCCGGCAGGTTCATCATCGGCAGGATGATGACACGGCCCGTGATCTGATCGGGCTGCAAAGTCGCCGCAAGTTCCTGTAAGGCGACCGGACCTTCGTATTCGTCGCCGTGGTTCGCCCCCGTCAAAAGCGCGGTCGGACCGTTGCCATTCACAATGACAGTGATCGGGGTCATCACAGACCCCCATGCGCTGTCATCGCGGCTGTAGGGCAGTTTCAGGAAACCGTGGTGGACGCCGTGGCGGTCCAGCGGGATGGTCGGGGTAATCATGTTTTGACTACCAGCGCGCGCGGCGTGGTGCAGAAACACTCATAGCCCGTCTCGGTAATCAGGATCGGCTCGGTAATCTCCAACCCGCCGTCATCAAGCCAGAGCGCCGGCATGAAGTGGAACGTCATCCCCGGTTCCAGAATGGTCGTGTCGCCCTTGCGGAACGATATCGTGCGTTCGCCCCAGTCGGGCGGATAGCTGATCCCGATGGCATAGCCGCAGCGGCTGTCCTTGACATAGCCCGCCTTGTTCAGCGCCGCGTTGAAGGCATTGGCGATGTCCTGCGCCTGATTGCCGGGCTTGGCCTGTTCCAGCCCCGCCTCGACCGCGTCGAGCACGGCGGCTTCCGCGTCGCGGTATTTGTCCGGCACCTTGCCAAGGAACAAGGTGCGCGATTGCGGGCATTGATAGCGGCGGTGGGCGCCTGCGATCTCGAAAAACGTGGCCTCGCCGGTTTTCATCGGGCGGTCGTCCCATGTCAGATGCGGGGCGGTAGCATCCATGCCGGACGGGGCCATCGGCACAATCGCGGGGTAGTCACCCCAATGGCCATCCGCACCCCTGATCCCCGCGGCATAGATTTCCGCGATCAGGTCGTTCTTGCGCAGGCCGGGTTCGGCCAGTTCCACGATGCGGGCATGCATGGTTTCGACGATCCGCGCCGCGCGGCGCATGTAGTCGATCTCGCGGTCGGATTTGACGGCGCGCTGCCAGTTCACCAGACCGGTGCAATCGCTGATCCGCGCCTGCGGCAACCCCACGAGCAGCGCGGCATGGGCGGCGGCGGAGTAATAGTAGTTGTCCATCTCCACCCCGATCCGCGCGCTGGCAAGCCCGAGTTCGGCCAGCAGTTTCGCCAGTTCCTGCATCGGGTGCTTATCGGGGTTCTGCACGAAGGTATCGTCATAGCCCCTGATCTGGTCGTCGCTGTCCATGAACACCGTCCGCCGCGCACCCAGAGTATCCATCGCCCGGCCCCACCAGACCGGATCGCCGTCATGGGTCAGAATCACGCCTTGAAAGACGTAGAAGGACCAACCGTCATAGCCTGTCAGCCATGACATGTTCGACGGGTCGGTGACAAAGATCGCATCCAGCCCGCGCAGCTGCATCTCGGCGCGGGTTTTGGTGATCCGGCGCAGATATTCGCTGGTCGGGAAATTCGCCTCGAAAGTGGTCATCATCTGGCCTTTGCTTGGGGTGGTCGTGCCAAGGCTGGGCTGTTTCGCGCCCCCGCTCTATACCCCAACACCGGCAAACCATGTCGCTTTCCGACAAAGAGCGTCCCCCTTGGGCTGGAGACTGCGGGCCATCCCGCCTAGACTGCCCCAAACCTGAGGGAGAATGCGATGACCGACCAGTTTGCCAATGACCAGCTGACCCAATGGGATCACGACCATTTCTTTCACCCGTCCACCCATCTGGGCCAGTTCGCGCGGCGCGACATCGGCAACCGGATCATCCAGTCCGCCAAAGGCGTGCATATCACCGACCGTGAAGGGCGGAGGTCGCTTGATGCATTCGCGGGGCTTTACTGCGTCAACGTCGGCTACGGCCATCCCGAAATCGCCGAGGCGATCGCCAAACAGGCGCATGAACTGGCCTATTACCACGCCTATGTCGGTCACGGCACCGAGGCGTCGATCACCCTGTCGCACATGATCGCCGAACGCGCGCCCGAAGGGATGAACCACGTCTATTATGGCCTCAGCGGGTCGGATGCGAATGAAACCAATGTCAAACTGGTCTGGTATTACAACAACGTGCTGGGCCGGCCGGAGAAGAAAAAGATCATCTCGCGCTGGCGCGGCTATCACGGGTCGGGGCTGGTCACGGGGTCACTGACGGGGCTGGAGCTGTTCCACAAGAAATTCGACTTGCCGCTGACGCAAGTGCTGCATACCGAAGCGCCCTATTTCTACCGCCGCGCGGATCGTGACATGGACGAAGCCGCCTTTAGCGCCCATTGCGCGGAAAAGCTCGAAGAGATGATCCTGCGCGAAGGCCCCGACACCATCGCCGCCTTCATCGGCGAGCCGATGCTGGGCACCGGCGGGATCGTGCCGCCCCCTGCGGGCTATTGGGACGCGATCCAGACGGTGCTGCACAAATACGACATCCTGCTGATCGTGGACGAGGTCGTGACAGGCTTTGGCCGTCTGGGGACGATGATGGGGTCGGACCATTACGGGCTGAAGCCCGACCTCATCACCATCGCCAAGGGACTGACATCGGCCTATGCGCCTTTGTCCGGCTCTATCGTATCGGACCGCATGTGGGAGGTGCTGGAGCGCGGCACCGATGAATTCGGCCCCTTCGGTCATGGCTGGACCTATTCGGCGCATCCGATCTGTGCGGCGGCGGGGGTGGCGAACCTCAAGCTGCTGGACGATCAGAACCTAGTCGCCAATGCGGGCAGCGTCGGGGCCTATCTGAACAAGACGATGGCCGCCGCGATTGGCGGCCATAAACATGTCGGCGATGTGCGCGGTGAAGGCATGTGGTGCGCCGTCGAACTGGTCAAAGACCGCGACGACCGCGTGTTCTTTGACCCCGCCGACAAGACAGCCCCCCGTGTCGTCGCCGCCATGCTGGACCGTGGCGTGATCGCGCGGGCCATGCCGCAGGGGGACATCATCGGCTTTGCCCCGCCTTTCCCGCTGACGCGCGCACAGGCGGACGAGATCGTGACCGTGACAAAAGACGCCGTGGCGCAGGTCTTGGGATAGATTGACAGCCATGGTGCGGATCGGATTAGGATCAGCACATCCATGCAGGCAAAGCCCTGCCAGAAAAGGACCACAGCCGTGAACAAGCCCATGCACACCTCGCCCGTCGCGGCCCAGACCAATGCCAACCTGATCGCGCGCCGCGACGCTGCCGTTGCCCGCGGCGTCGCCTCTGCCGCACCGATCTATGCCAGCCACGCCGAAAACGCCGAGTTGTGGGACGTCGAAGGCCGCCGTTACATCGACTTTGCAGGCGGCATCGCGGTGCTGAACACCGGCCACCGGCATCCTGCGGTGATCGCCGCCGCCAAGGCGCAGGAAGACCATTACACCCACACCAGTTTTCAGGTCGTCCCTTACGAGCCTTACGTCGCGCTGGCCGAAAAGCTGAACGCGCTGGCCCCCGGCGATCATGCGAAAAAATCGCTGCTGGTCACAAC
Source organism: Yoonia sp. 72 (assembly GCF_034652275.1). NCBI lineage: Bacteria > Pseudomonadati > Pseudomonadota > Alphaproteobacteria > Rhodobacterales > Paracoccaceae > Yoonia > Yoonia sp. 72. The sequence goes on from NZ_JAXIWG010000001.1 coordinate 1,454,155, forward strand.
CGGCGCCGAGGCGGTGGAAAACGCGGTCAAGATCGCCCGCGCCGCAACAGGCCGTCCCGGTGTGATCGCCTTTACGGGCGGCTATCACGGGCGCACGCTGCTGACCTTGGGCATGACCGGCAAGATCAGCCCTTATAAAAAGGACGTGGGCCCGTTCCCGTCGGACATTTTCCGCGCGCCGTTTCCGAATGCGCGCGACGGGATCACCGTGCAGGATGCGCTGACCGGATTGCAGAACCTGTTCCTGACCGATGCGCAGCCCGACCGGATCGCGGCGATGATCATCGAGCCTGTACTGGGCGAAGGCGGCTACACCCCCGTCCCGTTCGAGATGATGCGCGCCCTGCGCGACATCTGCGACCAGCACGGCATCCTGCTGATCGCGGACGAAATTCAGGCAGGGTTCGGCCGTACCGGCACTTGGTTCGCCATAGAGCATTCGGGCGTTGTCCCTGACCTGATCACCGTCGCGAAATCCATGGCAGGCGGCTATCCCATCGCCGGTGTGATCGGCCGGGCCGAGGTGATGGATGCCGTGATCCCCGGCGGTCTGGGCGGCACCTATGGCGGCAACCCCGTGGCCTGCGCCGCAGCCTTGGCCGCGATCAAGGCGATCGAGGACGAAGGCCTGCTTGCCCGTTCAACCGCGCTTGGCGATCATTTCCGCGCGCGGTTTGCGGATATCGGCGCGCGTACAGCCCCCGACCGCATCTGCGATGTGCGGGGCTTGGGCGCGATGCTGGCCGTGGAATTCGTGACCGATCTGGCCAGCAATGCGCCAGATGCGGCGCTGACCAAATCCGTCGTAGCAAATGCACTGAAACGCGGGCTGATCCTGCTGTCCTGCGGGATGCACGGCAATGCCTTGCGGATCATGGTGCCGCTGACAGCGTCGGACGCGATCATCGACGAAGGGCTTGCGATTTTCGAGGATGCGCTGGCCGCCGCCATCGCCGGACACTAGGTCCGGCGATCACGCGCGTGGCGGTGCTCAGCCCGCCACGCAATCCGCGTAATAGCGTTTCACGCCATCTGCGCCGGTTTCGACGACCAGCCCGTGGATGTCATTCTCGAACCCCGGGCACAGCCGTTCAAACTCGCGATTGAACTTGAGGTATTCCACAATCTTGGTGTTGAACACTTCGCCCGGGATCAAAAGCGGGATGCCCGGCGGATAAGGTGTCACCAGCGATGTGGTGATCCGCCCTTCCAGATCGTCGATGGCCACACGTTCCGTCGTGCGCCGCGCGATGTGCGCATAGGCGTCGTTCGGGGCCATCGCGGGTTGCAGATCGCTCAGATACATTTCCGTCGACAGAATCGCGATGTCGTATTTCGCATAAAGCTGGTGGACGTGCTGGCACAGGTCGCGCAGGCCCATCTTTTCGTAATGCGGATGCTTGGCGATGAACTCCGGCATGACCCGCCACAATGGCTGGTTGCGGCCGTAATCGTCCTTGAACTGCTGCAGCGCCGCCAAAAGCGAATTCCACCGCCCTTTGGTGATCCCGATGGTGAACATGATGAAGAAACTGTAAAGGCCGGTCTTTTCCACGACGACGCCGTTTTCGACCAGGTATTTGGTCACGATAGAGGCGGGAATCCCCATCTCCTCGAACCGGCCGTCAAGGTTCAGGCCGGGTGTGACGATGGTGGTCTTGATCGGGTCCAGCATGTTGAACCCGCGCGCCATATCGCCGAACCCGTGCCACGAATCCTCGCCGTCAGAGGCCTGCACGCCATCGGCATCGGTTTTCTTGAGCACCCAGTCCTTGGGATCGCCGATCCCTTCCTCGACCAATGCATCCGGTCCCCAGACCTGGAACCACCATTCGTCATCCCCGAATTCGGCATCGACCTTGCGCATCGCGCGGCGGAAATCGAGCGCTTCGGCGATGCTTTCCTCGACCAGCGCAACGCCGCCCGGCGGTTCCATCATCGCCGCCGCCACATCGCAGCTTGCGATAATGCTGTATTGCGGACTGGTGCTTGTGTGCATGAGATAGGCTTCATTGAACAGGTGCCGGTCCAGCTTGGTATCTTGTGAATCCTGCACCAGCACATGGCTCGCCTGCGAAATCCCTGCCAGCAGTTTGTGGATGGACTGCGTCGCATAGGTCACGGCATGGCGCGGGCGTTCGCGCTTGCGGCCCATCGAATGGAAATCGCTGTAGAAGGTGTGGAATGCCGCATGCGGCAGCCACGCCTCGTCAAAATGGAAGTTTTCGACATAGCCGTCCAGCAGACCCTTGATGGTTTCGGTGTTGTAAAGCACCCCGTCATAGGTCGATTGCGTCAGCGTCATGATCCGCGGTTTCACCGTATCGGCGTCGACATGGGACAAAAGCGGGTTCGCACGGATTTTCTCCTTGATTGTCTCGATCTCGAACTCGCTTTGCGGGATCGGGCCGATGATGCCGTAATGATTGCGCGTCGGTTTGAGGAAAACCGGAATCGCCCCCGTCATGATGATGCTATGCAGGATCGACTTGTGACAGTTGCGGTCTACGACCACGACATCGCCGGGGGCGACGGTGTGGTGCCAGACCATCTTGTTGCTGGTCGATGTGCCGTTGGTCACAAAGAAGCAATGATCTGCGTTGAATATCCGCGCCGCATTCCGCTCCGACGCACCAATCGCGCCGTTATGGTCCAGAAGCTGGCCCAATTCCTCGACCGAATTGCACACGTCGGCACGCAGCATGTTTTCACCGTAAAACTGGTGATACATCTGTCCAATCGGGCTTTTCAGGAACGCAACGCCGCCGGAATGGCCGGGGCAATGCCAAGAATAGGACCCGTCCTCGGCGTAATCCAGCAGCGCCTTGAAGAACGGCGGCTGGATGCCTTCAAGGTATTTTTTCGCCTCATGCACGATATGACGCGCCACGAATTCCGGCGTATCCTCGAACATATGGATGAATCCGTGCAATTCGCGCAGGATATCGTTGGGCAGATGGCGGCTCGTCTTGGTCTCGCCGTGCAGGTAGATCGGCACATCCTCGTTCTTGCGGCGGACTTCCTGAATGAAATGGCGCAGGTTCAGCACGGCAGGGTCCAGATCGGGACCGGGGCTGAATTCCTCGTCGTCGATGGCCAGCACAAAAGCGCTCGCACGGGACTGTTGCTGCGCGAACTGGGACAGATCACCATAGCTCGTGACGCCGACGACTTCGAAACCTTCATTCTCGATCGCTTCGGCCATGGCGCGGATGCCAAGGCCGGATGAGTTCTCCGACCGGAAATCCTCATCGATGATGAAGATGGGGAATCGAAATTTCATTGTAGTCTCCTGTACAAGGCGGGCCGCTTGCGGCCTACATGACAGAGGTGCCCAAGCGCGTCAAAGCAAGGTTGCGCGACATCCCGCCATCGTTCGAGCCTAAATATCCCCGCGCGGAGCGCCCGTCCCGGGCACCGGGGCGGAAAGGGTCTATCTGTCCTGCGCTGCCGCCAGATCCTTGAGGATCGGGCAATCCGGGCGGCTGTCGCCGTGGCAGGCATCGACGAGATCGGCCAACGTGTCGCGCATCGCCCGCAGCCCCGCGATCTTGGCGTCGATCTGGGTCAGATGATCCTGCGCCAGTGCTTTGACCTGCGCAGAGGCGCGGCTGTCGTCTTCGTAAAGGGCCAGCAGGATGCGGCAATCGTCAATGGAAAACCCCAAGGACCGCGCGCGCGCCAGAAACATCAGCTTGTGCAGTTGCGTCTGCCGGAACACGCGATAGCCGTTGTCGTGCCGTTCCGGCCGGATCAGGCCGATGTCCTCGTAATAGCGGATGGTCTTTGCAGGCAGACCCGACTTGGCGGCGACTTCTCCGATGTTCATGACTCTCCTCCTATTCAGCGGGTTGCGGTGCGGTGCCGAGGGTGACAGGCGTATGCGGCGGCTTTTCGTTCATGACGGGACGCAAACGGCGCAGACGCAGGGCGTTGGACACAACCGACACCGACGACAGCGCCATCGCGGCAGCCGCGAAAACCGGCGAGAGCAGCAGACCAAAGACCGGATAGAGCACACCTGCCGCCACCGGCACCAGCGCGACATTGTAGCCGAATGCCCAGCCAAGGTTCTGGCGGATATTGCGCATCGTCGCCTGCGAGACGGCGACAGCGTTCACGACACCGCGCAGATCGCCCGACATCAGCACCACATCCGCCGTCTCGATGGCGACATCGGTACCGGTGCCGATGGCGATGCCGATATCGGCATGGGCGAGTGCGGGGGCGTCATTGATCCCGTCCCCGACAAAGGCGATCCGGCCCTCTACGCGCAACAGGTCAAGGGCTGCGACCTTGCCATCGGGCAGAACACCCGCGACGACATGGTCGATCCCGATCTCGCGGGCAATTGCTTCTGCGGTCTCGCGCTTGTCGCCGGTAATCATCGCGATTTTCAGATCCATGGCCTTGAGCGCGGCAATCGCCGCCGCCGTTCCGGGCTTGACCGGATCGGCCACCGCGATGACAGCGGCGGCTTGACCGTCGATGGCAACAAAGAGCGCCGTGCGCCCGCGTTCCGCCAGCGCCGTCTCGGTCGCAGCAAGCGCGCCTGTGGCGATCCCGTCCTGCGCCAGCAACCGGTCGGCCCCGATCAGCACGCGCTGCCCGTCGACCAAAGCGGACACTCCGAAACCGGCGATGGCGCGGAAGTCGCTGACCGCCGCCTCGCCCAGACCTTCGGCACGGGCGGCGTTGACGATGGCCGCCCCGATGGGATGTTCGGACTTCGCCTCGACCGCCGCGGCAAGGCGCAGCACATCGGCACGGGTGAACCCGTCGGCCAGCACCAGATCGGTCAGATGCGGCTTGCCTGCGGTCAGGGTGCCGGTCTTGTCGAAGGCGATCACGCTGACATCGGCCAGTTGCTGCAAAGCCGCCCCCTTGCGGAACAGCACGCCCATTTCGGCGGCCCGCCCGCTGCCCACCATGATCGAGGTCGGCACGGCCAGCCCCATCGCACAAGGACAGGCGATAATCAGCACCGACACACCCGCAACCAGCGCTAGCGTCGGATCAGGACCAACGGCGAGCCAGACCGCCACAGTCAACATGGCCAGCGCTAGCACCGCCGGCACGAACCACAGGGTCACACGGTCCACGACATCCTGAATGGGCAGCTTTGCGCCCTGCGCCTCGGTCACCATGCGGATGATTTGCGCAAGCGTCGTATCCTTGCCCACCCGTGTTGCGGCAAAGGTCAGCCCGCCCTGCCCGTTCACCGTGCCGCCGGTCAGCGCGTCGCCGGTGGTCTTGACCACAGGCAGCGGTTCGCCGGTCATCATGCTTTCATCTACAGGGCTGCTCCCGTCGGTCACGGTCCCGTCAACCGGCACCCGTTCGCCCGGGCGCAGGGTGATGACATCACCCACCACCAGCGCATCCACATCGACCGCCACCAGCCTGCCGTCGCGCAGCACGCGGGCTTGCCTGACCTGCAATCCCATCAGCGCCTGAATAGCCGCACCCGTGCGTCCTTTGGCCCGCGCCTCAAGCAAGCGGCCCAGCAGAATCAGCACGACGATCACCGCCGCCGCCTCGAAATAGACGGCGCGCACATCGGCGCGGATAAGCGTGGGCAAGAAGGTCGCAACGACCGAATAGGTCCAGGCCGCCCCCGTGCCCAGCGCCACAAGGCTGTTCATGTCAGGCGCGCCCTTGAACAGCGCTGGCAATCCCTTGGCGAAAAACACGCGGCCCGGGCCGAACAGCACCAGCGTGGTCAGAATGAACTGGATGATCCATGACGTCTGCATCCCGATCGTGTCGGCAATGACATGGTGGAAGGCAGGCACAAGATGCGCGCCCATTTCCATAATAAAAACGGGCAGCGCCAAGACCGCTGCGAACAGGGTGCTGCGCGCCAATGCGTGGGCTTCGTCCGCCTTGCGGGCAGCGTTCACGCTGGTCTGGTCAGGTTCGGCCGGTGCCGCGGGATAGCCCGCCTTTGTGCTGACATCGGCCAGTTGCGCGGCGGTGAGACTGCGATCATCCAGCGTGATCGTCGCAGTTTCCGTTGCAAGGTTCACAGCGACCGACTGCACCCCCGGCACTGCCGCAAGAGCGCGATCGACACGGCCCACGCAGGACGCGCAGGTCATGCCGTCGATCGCAAGGCGGATTGTTGCAGGCTGTGCCATCGGGTTGAACCTTTCTTGATTACCCCCAACATAGGCATTCCAGTCACTGGAAGCTCAAGCGCCTTGTGCAGAAAACCAAAAAAACCCACTTTCACGGTAAGACGGGTCTGCTATGGGACACGCAAAATGATGAGGACCGAAATGAAATTCCATGTTCCGGATATGAGCTGCGGTCACTGCACCGCCGCAATCACCAAAAGCCTGCAGACCGCTGACAAGGATGCGGTGGTCAGAACCGACCTGACCGCACGTGAGGTGTCTGTGAACACCAAGCTTGGTGCCGATACGGTGATTTCGGTCCTGAAAGGCGCAGGTTACTCCGCAACCTCGCGCTGAACGGTCAGTCGGCCGTGCGGGCCGCTGCGACCAGACGCTGCATCTGATCGGCACGGATCAGGCCGGGGGCGAGATTTTGACCGATCACAAAGGACGGTGTCCCTGTAAAGCCCAGTGACCTGCTGAGGCCGCTGGACAGTTGCAGATGTTCTGCGACTTCGGGGGCTTCCATGTCACGGCGCAGCTGGTCGATATCCAGCCCCACGCTTTGCGCGACGCGGATGACGCTTTGCTCCTCGGCGCGCCCTTGCATCGTCATCAGCGCGTTGTGGAATTCCTCGTATTTGCCCTGCTGGCGCGATGCCAGTGCCGCGCGGGCTGCGAAAACCGATCCCTCACCAAGGACGGGCCATTCGCGCAACACGACACGGACGTTGGAATCGGCCGATAGCAAACCGTCAAGCTCTGTCTTGGCGCTCCGGCAATACGGACAATTGTAATCAAAGAACTCGACCACCGTGACATCGCCGTCAGGGTTGCCGATGACAGGCGCGTTGGGGTCATTTTCGAGCAGCGCCCGCTGGTCGGCAAGCGCGACTTGCGCTGCAGCCGCCTGCGCCTCTTGCTGTTCTTGCTCGAGGATCTGCAAGGCTTCGACAACGATCTGCGGATTGGCGCGGATCGTGTCGAGTACCAGATCTCTGACTTGGTCTTCGGTCAGGTTTTGCGCTCCACCGGACACCGGAAGAACGCAGATTGCCGCGATGCCGAAAAGTCTTGCGAAAGTCATGCTGTCCCTTTCAAGGCAGGCGGCGTGTCAAGGATCAGATCAGGCGGACCTTGGTGCCGATCGGGGTACGTTCGTAGACTTCGGCGATCTGTTCGTTGAACAGACCGATACAGCCGTTGGACGACCGGCGCCCGATCTTGCGGGTGTCCTGCGTGCCATGGATCCGGTAGAATTGCCAGGACAGATACAGCGCATGCGATCCCATCGGGTTCATCGGGTCACCGCCTGGAATGAACGCCGGCCATTCGGGGTTGCGCTGCCGCATTGCAGGGGTGGGTGCCCAGCTGGGCGCCACGCGCTTGTCGATCACCTCGGTATAGCCGGTGCGGGTCAGGTCATCGGACAAGGGCACCGATGTGGGATAGATCCGCATGTCGCCATCAGGTGTCCAGTGCTGCATGAACATCGATTTGGTGTCTGCAAGAATCGCGCCAACGCCGATCGAATCGAAATGGTCGCGCCATTCATGCACACGGAAAGCCGCGATATTGCGGTCCACCGGTGCTTGCTGGGTCTGCGCACGCAGAATCGACGGTGCGAATAGCGTCGCCGCCGTTGCCCCAAGAAGCAAAGCGCGGCGTGACTGGGTATTGTTGTTGTTTTTCATTCGTAGCCTCATCCTGAACGATCGTCGTTGACTTTACGCGATCTGCGCTTCTGTGCCTACCGCTATGCAAGTCGCGTGTGAATTACCATAAGATCAGTGCAGATGCGCCACGCCACACGCAGATTTGAAGTGATGTGCGATGTCCGGAAAATAGAGGCGCTGTTTACATGATCTTAAGCCGGAGCGGCACATAAGGGCCTTCGACGTGTAACGAAGGGTCTTGCCATCATGCCGGCTGAAACTGCCACTTTTGTCCTGCCGCCAGTCTTGGCATTCGATGCCTGCGCGGATCTTCATGCCTTTCTGGTCAAGGCGCAAGGCACCGATCTTATTCTGGACGGCCGGCTTGTCAGCCGCGTCGGCGGGCTGGCAGCACAGATCCTCGCCACAGCAACGCAGACCTGGGCGGCTGGCGGCCACAGCCTGACGGTCGTGAACGAATCACAGGAACTGCGCAGCGGGCTCGAAACGCTGGCGCTCTGGCCTTTGCCGCAGCAGCAGGGGGTACAGTAATGGTCACACGCATTCTGGCCATCGACGACTCCCGGACAATCCGCAGCCTTCTGACCCAGACGCTGCAGAACGCGGGATTCGAGGTGTCGACTGCCGTCGATGGCGTCGACGGGATTACCAAATTTCAGGAACAGGACGCCGATCTGGTCATCACCGACGTCAACATGCCCAACAAAGACGGTTTTGGTGTCATCGCCGATATCCGTGGTGGAACCCGCAACCGCACGGTGCCTGTCCTCGTCCTGACAACGGAAAGCGGGGCTGCACTGAAAGAACGTGCGCGGCAGGCCGGTGCCACTGGCTGGATCGTCAAGCCCTTTGACGACGAAGCACTTGTCGCAGTCATCCGCCGTCTGACAGGAGCCGCCCAATGACTGGTGATATGACGATGCGCGATGTTTTTTTCGAGGAATGCGAAGACCTGATCGCTGCCTTGACCGAAGGCCTGACCGCGATGCGCGATGGCAGCACCGACAGCGAAACCGTCAATGCTGTCTTTCGCGCCGTTCATTCCGTGAAAGGCGCGGCTGGCGCCTTCGCGCTCGACGATCTTGTCGGGTTCGCCCACACGTTCGAAACAGTTCTGGACCACGTCAGGTCACAGCGTCTGATGCTCGATGACCGGATATTGCATGTACTACAGCGCTCCGGCGATGTCCTTGCCGATCTCATTGATACCGCGAGAGAGGACTTGCCGACGAACACGGCGCAGGTCGACCCCGTGCTGGCGGACCTGCAATCCTTTCTGGGCGACGCACCGGCCGCCGCCGACGATTTCGTTTTCGAGGCGCTGACGCTCGCTTTTGATGCACCCGCTGATGCGGCCTCGACCCATGTGGTCACGTTTACGCCAAATGCCGCCTTTTACACCAGCGGCAATGATCCGGTCCTTGTTATTGCCGCACTGCAGGCATTGGGTCCGTCCCGTGTGACAGTGGACATGTCTGCGTTGCCGACGCGACTGGACGACCTGAACTGGCAGGCAGGTCTGCTGACGTGGCAGGTAGAGATCGAGGGACTGGGATCGGATTTACCGATCCTTGAAGTCTTTGAATTTGTCGATGACCTTTGCGCCTTGCGGGTCACGTCAAGTGACACGGAGGCTATGGCGCCTGCAGATCAGCTGGCCACATCCTCCGCTCAACTGCCGGAGGACGACACGGCAGAACCCGCTTCGGCCAACCTGCAGGGTGACACGCCCGATCCAAAAGCGCGCAATGCCGCAGATCGGAGCGGCGGTCGCGCTGCAAGCTCGCTCCGCGTCGATCCTGAAAGAGTGGATCGCCTGATCAATGCAGTCGGCGAACTGATTATCAACCAATCGGTCATTTCTCAAAGGTTGCAGCATGCGAACCTGCCCAATGCCGCCGAATTGTTCGCCGATCTCGACGATTACAAGTTGCTGGCGCGCGAAATTCAGGAAGGCGTGATGGCAATTCGTGCACAGCCGGTCAAACCGTTATTCCAGCGCATGTTGCGTATTGCGCGTGAGGCTGCCGATGCTACCGGCAAAATGGTCGAACTGATCACCGAAGGTGAGGGAACGGAAGTCGACAAAACCGTCGTCGAACGGCTGGCCGACCCGCTGACACATATGATCCGTAACGCCATCGACCACGGGATCGAAGCGCCGGACCGCCGGGTCGCTGCCGGAAAGAACCGGCAAGGCAAACTCCGTCTTGCCGCACGGCAAAGATCTGGCAGCATTGTGATCGAAATCGCCGATGACGGCGCCGGTCTCAACCGCCCCAAGATCAGGGAAATCGCCGTCTCGAAGGGGCTGGTCGCCGAGGATGCGCAACTGTCTGAGACGGAGATCGATCACCTGCTCTTCGCTCCGGGGTTTTCCACCGCGAAGGAAGTGACCAACCTGTCCGGTCGGGGCGTTGGGATGGACGTAGTCAAAACGGCAATCACCGCACTTGGTGGGCGCGTGGCGATCAGCAGCCAGTTCGGCCAGGGAACGACTTTCTCGATCACCCTTCCGCTGACACTTGCGGTGATGGACGGGATGATCATTAACCTAGGCGACCAGACCATGGTGGTCCCGATTTCCAGTATCCTCGAAACGGTCAGACCAAAAGCGGCTGACTTGTCCCAGATCGGGCTCAACAACACGTTGCTGCGTATACGTGGCGAGTATGTTCCAATCATCGATCTAGCCGAACGCATGGGTCAGGCGGTGACATCGCGCGACATGACTGACAGGGTACTTTTGCTTATCCAGACAGACAGCATCCCCCAATGCGCCTTGGCCGTCGACGACATCTTCGACCAGAGGCAAGTCGTGGTCAAAAGCATGCAAGGCAACTACGGCGAGATTTCGGGTATCTCGGGCGCGACAATCCTTGGTGACGGCAAAATCGCCCTGATCATCGACCCCGAGGCCGTCGCGCACGGCAACACTGCCTATACAGTCACCAATAGCCACAATGGAAGGGATGCCACTTATGTCACAGCTTGCTGAACTGCAAAAATCCGAACGGCTGGAATTCGTGACACTGGTTGCAGGTGGGCAGAATTTCTGTATTGAAATCAAACAGATCAGAGAAATCCGTCGCTGGACCCCGGTGACGGTGCTACCGCATTCGCCCGACCACGTTCTTGGTGTCATCAACTTGCGCGGTGCGGTCATTCCGATCATCGACCTTGCCGCCAAGCTCGGTTTCGCGAAGATCATGCCCACTGAAAGGCATGTCATCATCATCATCGCGGTCGAAGATCGCATCATCGGACTTTTGGTCGAATCTGTCTCGGAGATCCTTGGTGTAGATGCACATACAGTACGAGAAACACCCCGCGGCCCGGAGGATACAACCACACGTGCCATTCTCGGGATCATACCGCTTGGTGATGACATGACGAAAGTCATCAGCCTGTCAGCATTGCTGAACCCGACAAATCAGGTTGCTGCATGAGCGCACCTGGTCCAGTCTCTGCAAACGAACCGACAGCACGCGAGTATCATTTCACCGATCGTGACTTTCTTACGATTGCAACGCTTGCACATCAAAAATACGGTCTTCATTTGCAACCGTCGAAGAAACCGCTTGTTTACTCGCGGCTCACGAAACGATTGCGGGCGCTCGACCTTCCGGACTTCGAAAGCTACTGCGCCTTGCTGTCCGATCCCAACGCCCACGACGAGCAATCACACCTGCTTTCGGCGCTGACTACAAATGTCACCCATTTCTTTCGCGAGCGGCATCATTTCACTTTTTTGCGTGAAAGGGTCCTTCCCCAACTGATTGAGAAAGCAAAAATGGGCGCCCCTGTCAGGATGTGGTCTTCCGCGTGTTCAGCAGGACAAGAGGCCTATTCCATGGCTGCCATGATCCGTGACGCATGCCCCGATGCATCGCGTCTCGATATCAAATTGCTTGCCACAGATGTTGATCCGCAAATGATCCAGAAAGCCCGACAAGCGCAATATGACCGTGAACAGGCCAACGCGATACCTGACGAATACAAAAAGCTGATGATAGACGATATCGGCGGAGGTCCTCACTTCCGGATCCGGCAGGATCTGATGGCCTTGGTGACATTCGGTGAATTGAACCTGATCTCTGAATGGCCGATGCGGCGCCGCTTCGATGTCGTCTTCTGCCGAAATGCTGCGATCTACTTCGATAAGGAGACGCAAGTCCGGCTTTGGCAACGTTTCGCGGATGTGCTGCACGACGACGGCCATCTGATGATCGGGCATTCGGAGCGGCTGACCGGGCCGGCAGAAAACGAATTCCGCAGTGTGGCCATTACCACGTATCAACGACGGCCTCGCAGCGGGGCATCGATCCGACCTCAAACGAAAGACTAGGCCATGAGCTTGAAAGACACATTGCGCGTGATGATTGTGGACGACATGGGCGTCAGCCGCGGACTTCTCGTGCAGGCCATCGAGGAGATGGGCATCTGGAAAAACCAGGCAGAGAATGACGGCAGAGCGGCGCTGAACAAGCTGATTGCCGACCCGGTTCACCTGGTCCTCTCGGACTATAACATGCCGGGAATGGACGGGCTCGAACTGCTTCGCGCCCTGCGCCAGCATAAAGCGACATCCCGCATCGGTTTCATTCTCGTGACGGGCAATCCGACACCTGATCTGGTCGCCAAGGGTAAGGCGCTTGGTCTGAATAACATTATCAAGAAGCCGTTTTCGACCGCGAGCATGAAGCAATGTATCGAAAGCGTGGTGGGTCGACTGTGAATATGCAATCTGTGCCACATCGGTCCGGGCCAATGCGACCATTGGACAATATCGCAACTGCGCTGCGCGAAATCGCGACCATCGTGACGCGTCTTGAAGACACAGCCCTGAGTATGTGCAGTTGCGAGACCGACTTGTCCCAAAAGACAAAGTCACTGCAGGATTTTGATCTGGTTCTGCAATCGCTTGCTGATCTTGCCAGCTTGTTGGATGCGATGGGTGAACAAACTGAGAATGAAACGACGTCGGACAGCAGTGTGATCATTGCACGCATGCGTCTTGCGTGGCTGCGTGATCTGATCGGCGATGCCACCCCACGGGCCGACCATGATCAGCCACGGATAGCGATCTTCTGATGGCGTGGAATGTCGAAGGACGGCGCGCCCTGATACGCCAGATCACGACCGTCGTCCCGCGTGGGGCAGGTCATGTCGGTCTTTGTGCCACCGGCACTATGGCGCCCGACCAAAAGCGAGGCAATTCATGCGCATACTGATCGCCCATCGATCCGTTATCCTGCTGGGGCAATTGCAGCGTCGTCTGGAACGACTCGCGCTCGACGTCGTTCGCGCAGCGACCGAGCTGACAGAAGTCTATGATTTCACTGAACACAACGAACCCGATTGTGTCTTGCTGACGACCGAAATCGCCGATTGTCCGGAGTTCGAATTGCTTGCAACGCTTTTCAGGATGCTGGGTGTCGGTTGCGTCGTGCTTGGGACCTCGCATCAGCCGCATCTCACCAATGCCGCGCTCAAGGCGAACCCTGCGATACGTGTTTTGCCGGGCAACGTTTCTGACAGCACTCTGCTTGCCGCTCTTGTTCCAAGCGGGCGCCTGAACCGCCCTGCAACACTATGCGCTGTGCCCGCCCCAACCGGCCGGATCGACCCGCGCAAAGCCGTTTTGATCGGATCTTCGACAGGGGGCATCGATGCTTTGATGCAGATCCTGCGTCACTTTCATCCGGCCGCGCCACCAACAGTCATTGTTCAGCATACCGGCGGCAGTTTCGCCGGCAGCCTGATCCGACTGCTCGATGGCGTCACTGCGGCAAAAGTCGTTGCCGCAACACAGGACGCGGCCTTGCAGCCGGGTCACATCTATTTGGCTTCGGGGGACACACACCATGTCCGTCTGACACAGGGGGCCCCTGCTCGGATCAGGCTGGATGAAGCGCCGCGCCAATCAGGGCACCGGCCATCGGTGGACGCGCTGTTCCATTCCGCGGTCCCGTTCGCACCGCATATAACAGCTGCACTCCTCACTGGGATGGGCAGAGACGGCGCCGAAGGTATCACAGCACTACGCGCCGCGGGGGCGCGCACTTTTGGGCAGGATGAGGCGACCTGCGTGGTCTACGGCATGCCGCGCGTCGCCAAGGCATTAGGAGGTATCGAAACCGAACTACCGATCAACCAAATCGGCCCCGGCTTGCTGCGGACGGCTCTGCAAAGGCAGCGCGCATGACCGACCTAAACGCGACAGGCACCAAGATGTTAACCATCGTGCAGGGCGATTTCGCCGTATCGGCCGATCCGCAAGTGGTCATGTCCACAATTCTGGGGTCTTGCGTCGCCGTCTGCATCTTCGACTTGCCGGGAAAGGTTGGCGGCATGAACCATTTCTTGCTGGCAAGTGGCGGCGACACGAACACTTCGGACCTGAAATATGGCGTGAACGCGATGGAATTGCTGATCAACAAGATATTGCGTGCCGGTGGTGACCGGCGCAGACTACAGGCCAAGATTTTCGGAGGTGCACGTATGACGGTCCATGCCCGCGACATCGGCCAGTCAAATGGTACCTTTGCCCTTTCGTTTCTGGAACGTGAAGGCATCCCCTGCCTGTCCCAGAGCATCGGCGGAACCATGGCCCGACGGGTCCAGTTCACGCCCACGACAGGGGCGGCGCGGCAGATGCAGATCGCCGGCTCACCTCCACCAGAAGCACAGGTTGTGCGGCCGCGCCCCGCGCCAGAGATCACGCTGTTCTGATGCGGGGGCGCAATCGGTCAGCATACGGGCCTATTTGCCCTCCAAGTCCCAGGGAATGGTGTATGCACCAAGCGCTTTGCCGATCTTGTCAGAAAGCTCTGCATCGGCGTTGATGCGCGCGACAAGTCCACGCTTCTTGTCCTCGACGACGGCGCTGACTTCAGCGGCGATGTCAGCCAGCGCGGCGTTATAGACGCGCATAATCGCACGCTTGCGCAAGTCAGGCTTGAAAATCTTGCCAACGGCAGTCTTTGGCAGCTCGGCAAGTATCTCGAGGTGTTTTGGATGGGCCGCACGTTCGTGAATATGCTCTTTGGCGTATTCCAGAAGGGCTTCTTCGGTGACATCGGCACCGGCGACCAGTTCAAGGTAGACGCACGGGACCTCGCCCGCATGCGCGTCGGGTTGGCCGATCGCCCCCGCAAATGCGACAGCTGGGTGTCCGGCGAGGGCTTCTTCGATTTCGGCAGGGTCGATATTGTGCCCCCCCCGGATGATCAGGTCCTTTGCACGGCCCGTGATCCACAGATACCCGTCAGCATCGATGCGGCCCAGATCGCCGGTACGCAGGTGATCGACGTAGAACATGTCACGGTTCTTTTCGGCCTCGGTATAGGTCTGGCCACTGAAGACGCCCGGGCTGGCCACGCAGATTTCGCCGATTTCATCGACCCCGCATTCCATCCCCGTGGCTGCAGACACGATCTTCACATCTGTGTAGGGGAAGGGCATGCCAATGGAACCTACCCGCTTTTCCCCGTCAGGCGGGTTGATCGACACAAGGCAGGTCGCCTCGGTCAGGCCATAACCTTCGCAGATGGTGACGCCCGCCGCCGCCTCGAATTTCTTGTATAGTTCAAGCGGCAAAGGCGCGGACCCGCAAAACGCGAGGCGCAACGACGAGATATCGGCATCGACCTTGCGCTGCATCAGCGCCGACATCGCTGTCGGCACCGTGATCATGAAAGTGACCTTGTGCTTGGCGACCAGTTTCCAGAAATTGTCGAACACGCCTTCGCCGCGATACCCCTGCGGTGTAGGAAACACGACCTGCGCCCCCGACCCCAGAGAGGCGCCAAGCGACACGATCGTCGCAAACACATGGAACAACGGCAGGGGGCAGATCTGCACGTCTTGTTCCGTGAACAACAGCCGCGCGCCCAGCCAGGCGTTATAGACAATGCCGGAATAGCGATGCTGCACGACTTTGGGCATGCCCGTGGTGCCGCCGGTATGGAAATAGGCGGCAACCCTGTCCCTGTCCGAATCCGCGAACGTCAGCGTGGTAGGCCGCTTGGTAAGTTCCGCGTTGAAATCCAAGACCTTGGCCTTGTGCGCGACAGGATTTTTGGGCCGGATCAGCGGCACGATCAGCCGTTTCAGTCCTGTCAGATAGCGGAGCAAATCCACTTCGAGGACGGTGGTGACATTGGGCGCAAGGCGCACGGCCTCGGCGGTTTTTTGGGCAACGTCGGTCTTGGGAAAGGCGCGCAGGGTCACGACAACCTTGGCCTTGGTTTCACGCAGGATCGCACCGATTTGTTCTGCGTCCAGCAGCGGATTGATCGGGTTGACGATCCCCGCGACCTGCCCGCCCAAGTACGTCAGGATGGTCTCGGTCGCATTTGGCAGAACGAAGGCCACAACATCCTTTTCGCCGACACCGAGGTCGCGGAACAGGTTGGCCGCTTGTGCTGTCTTGGCTTGCAATTCCGCCCAAGTCAGCGTTTCGCAAAAGGCATCGGGGTCGGACAGTAGGCTGAAACTGACCGCCTTGCGCGGGCCATGCGCGGCAGCCGTCTGCGACAGAAGCGCAAAGGTCGTCACGGGCAGGCTGCGGTCGGCCCACGGCATTTCGTTATGAATCGCGTCGCGATCCGCCATCGTTGCAAATGCCATGCTGCATTCCTCCCCAGTAATTCCTTTCCGCGACTTGTCGACGCGGCCCCTCAGGGCGGCAGGTTGGTCAATCTGCCCAGGGCTTGCAAGACTGACGCTGCGAAAGTCGCGCTATTCGGCGGCCACACCTTCGGTGAACTGCAGGCGCGCCAGACGCGCGTAAAGCCCGCCTTGCGCGACCAACGCGTCATGCGTGCCCTGCGCCACGATGCGGCCTGCGTCGAAAACGACGATCCGGTCGGCCTTTTTGACCGTGGCCAGACGGTGCGCGACGATCAGGGTGGTGCGTGTCTTGGCGAGATCTTCGACGGCGCGCTGCACGGCATATTCGCTTTCGGCGTCAAGCGCGCTGGTCGCTTCGTCCAGCAACAGAACGGGTGCGTCTCGCAGGATGGCGCGCGCAATCGCGATGCGCTGCTTTTGCCCGCCTGACAGCATCACACCGCGTTCGCCAACATAGCTTTCATAGCCATCAGGCAAGGCCGTCAGGAAATCATGCGCGGCAGCGGCCTTGGCGGCGGCTTCAACCTCGGCGTCGGTGGCGTCGGGGCGACCAAAGCGGATGTTTTCGCGCGCGGTATCGGCAAAGATCACCGGGTCCTGCGGCACAAGCGCGATATGCTTGCGGAAATCGGCACGGGTCAGGTCGCGCAGGTCGATCCCGTCGAGTTTTACAGCCCCTTCCTGCGGGTCATAGAACCGCTGGACAAGCTGGATGATCGTGCTTTTGCCCGCACCGGACGGGCCGACCAACGCCACGGTTTCCCCCGGCGCGATGTGCAGGTCGATCCCGTCAAGCGCGGAAATCGACATCCGCGACGGATAGCTGAACCGCAGGTTTTCAAAGCGCAACTCGCCCCGGACGGGCGCAGGCAACTGGCGCGGCTGCGCGGGATCAGTCACGCTGTCCTCGATCGTCAGCAATTCGATCAGCCGTTCGGTGGCGCCAGCCGCGCGCTGCAATTCGCCCCAGACCTCGGACAAGGCGGCGACGGCGCCGCCGACCATGATCGTGTAAATCATGAACTGCACCAGCCCGCCTTCGGTGATCTCGCCCGCGACGACATCTTCCGACCCCATCTGCAAGAACAGGACGATGGCCGCAAAGACCATGAAGATCACGATGGCCGTCAGAAAGGCGCGTGTCAGGATGCGCCGCCGTGCCGAACGATAGCTCTGCTCGGTCACTTCATCGAACTTGGCGCGGCTCAGGTCCTCGTGGGTAAAGGCCTGCACGGTCTGCGCCGATGTCAAAAGCTCGGAGGCATCGCCGCTCGATTCCGCGATCAGGTCCTGATTTTCGCGCGACAGGCTGCGCACGCGGCGGCCCAGAAACATGATCGGAAACAGCACGACGGGGATCGGCCACAGCACCATGATGCTCATCTTGACAGAAGTCAGCAGCATCAGGATGACGCCGCCGATAAAGATCAGGATATTGCGCAGCGCGATTGATGCGGAACTGCCGATCACCGACAGGATCAGCGTGGTATCGGTGGTGATCCGGCTCAACACCTCGCCCGTCATGATCTTTTCATAGAACGCGGGGCTCATGCTGATCATGCGGTTGAACACGGCCTTGCGGATATCGGCCACGACCCGTTCGCCCAGACGCGTGACCAGATAATACCGCAGCGCCGTCCCGAAGGCGAGAAGCACAGCAACCGCCAGCAGCGATACAAAATGGCGCCGGATCTCGACACTGTCGAGCCCGAACGTATCGACGACCAGCCGCGCAACCAGCGGCAGGCTAAGCGCCACCATCGCCGTGAAGACAAGCGCAAAACCCGCGCCGATCAGGTTCCATTTATAGGGTTTGATAAAGGGCCAGAGCGCCTGCAGCGCGCCGATCTTTTTGCCGACTGGCCGGTCTTCTGCTTTGGTCTGCACAGTGTCGGCCATCGGGCGTCCTTTGTCTCTCAGGGCCTGATGTAAAGCGGGGCCGCCAGTTGCACAAGTCAGGACCCATCCGTGGTCCGCAATTGTCGCAGGAGTGGAGCGGGCGGCGGGAATCGAACCCGCGTCTCTTGCTTGGAAGGCAAGGGTCTTACCATTACACAACGCCCGCGCAGGAGTTGGATTAAGTCACGCGGCCCGCCCCGTCAAGGAACAGCCCGCATCTTCGAAGCATAAATATCCCCCGCGCGGGGCGGACCTGACATCACATTGCGCGCCGCCGCTGAGTGCGGCGCGCAACGCGTTTGCATCAGTTCACAGTGATCCGCCCGTCGGTATAGGGCGTCACGGGACCATTGGCCGCCATATACTCAGCCAGCACATCGGCCAGATCAGGTCCGAAGTCATAGGCATTGGCCGCATCCTCGAACATGGAATAGCCGTCACCGCCATTGCGGACATAGTTGTTGGACACGACACCATAGACCGCAGCAGGATCAAGCGGCGCATCGCCGACCATCACGTCGGAGATCCGCTCGCCCGCCGGGGCGGTGCTGTTGACGGTAAAGCTCATGCCCGCGACCTGCGGGAAACGGCCTGCGCCTTCCTCGATCTGGCCCACGCCGTTTTCAAGGGCGGCAAGGATGTCGGCACCTGTCACCTCGAAGGTGGACAGCGTGTTCTGGAACGGCAAAACGCTCAGGACTTCGCCCATCGTCACCTCGCCCGCGTCGATGCTGGCACGGATACCGCCCCCGTTCTGGATCGCGATCTGGATGCCCTGATCGCGCACACGGTCCAGCATCGCATCAGCGATCAGCGACCCCATCGGGCATTCCACCGCGCGGCAGACGGTCCGGTCGCCTTCGATTGCATCGGTCGTTTCGGCGACAACGCGGGTTTTCATCTCTTCGATCGGCCCGGCGAGTTCGGCGATCCGCGCAAGGGCGGCTTCATCTTCGGCCACGCTGGCATCCAGAAGCATCGTGTCGCCGGTGGCCGAGGTCACGTTGCCTTCATCATCAAAGACCAGCGTCAGGTGGCCCACATATTTGGAATAGGCATAGGCCTGCACGACCGGCACATCGCCCGCCATCTGCGGATAGGGCAGCGCGCCTTCTTCGGTATTGGACATCAGCGTGTGTGAATGGCCGCCCACGATGGCGTCAATCCCGTCAACGGCGGCGGCGATGTCCATGTCCTTGGAGAAACCGACATGGGTCAGCGCGATGATCTTGGTGACACCTTCTTCCTGCAACGCGGCGACATCGGCGCTCAGGCTTTCGATCTCGGGGGTGAAGATTACGGCATCCGACGGGCTGGAGGTTTCGACCGTATCACTGGCCAAGGCCGAGATGATGCCGATACGCTCTCCACCGATTTCAAGGACGATGTGGTTTTCAACCTGTCCGGCCAGCACGTTGGAACTGGACACGTCGATATTGCCGGAAATCACCGGGAAGGACACCAGATCGACCAGCTTGCGCAGCCCTTCGTCGCCATCGTCGAATTCGTGGTTGCCCACGGCCATGACGTCATAGCCGATCACGTTCATGAATTCGGCTTCGACCTCGCCCTTGTAGGTCGTGTACATCAGGCTGCCCTGATACTGGTCGCCCGCATCGACGACGATGACGTTCTGGCCCGCCAATTCCTCGCGCAGGGCGTTGATCTGGGTGATGACACGTGCGACGCCGCCAAAGCATTCGCCCGCGGCATTCGCCTCTGCGCCGCAAGTCGAATCGGACCCGCTGATCGGCTCGATCCGGCTGTGCAGGTCGTTGGTGTGGATGATGTGCAGGGTGTAATCGGCATAGGCCGACCCCGCGATCAGCGCCAGCGCGCAGCTTGTCGTCATCAATCGCAATGTCATGGCGTTTTCCCTTCAGGTTTCGCTGTGCAAGATTGGCCGCGACAGCGACACAGAGTCAAACACAACGGCCAGTTGTCGGCACCTTCCCGCAACGTCAACTGCCACAGCCAAGACACTTGACCATTTTTTGCGCAGGCCCCATGACGCTGCCCATGTTGATTTACAAGATATTCCGCGCCGATGAATGGGCCGACCTGCAACGCGATGGCGCGACGGCGGGCGCGCCTGTCGATCTGGCCGATGGCTATATCCATTTTTCGACCGCAGCGACCGTGGCCGAGACTGTAGCCAAATATTTCGCTGGCGAAACCGGCCTTGTTTTACTGGGGGTCGAGGCGGATGGTCTGGACCCGCTGAAATGGGAACCTGCCCGCGGTGGCGTGCTGTTTCCGCATCTGTACCGTGACCTGACGCTGGCCGATGTCGTCTGGGTCCGCGACCTGCCGCTGTCAGGCGGCGCGCATATCCTGCCGGAGCTTGCATGAAAGCGCTCGAGCGGGTCGGGCTGGCGGCGCTGCGCCGGATTGATCCCGAAACCGCGCATGGGCTGGCGATCACGGCCTTGCGCGCGGGGCTTGGCCCCAAGATCGCGCCGTTCACCTCACCGCGTCTGCGTTGCGATCTGGCGGGGCTGGCCTTGCCCAACCCTATCGGCCTTGCCGCCGGTTTCGACAAGAACGCGACCGCCCTTGCGCCGCTGGCGCGCGCGGGTTTCGGTTTTCTCGAGGTCGGTGCCGCGACCCCGCGCCCGCAACCCGGCAACCCCAAGCCGCGCCTGTTCCGGCTGGCACAGGACCGTGCCGCGATCAACCGGTTCGGGTTCAACAACGACGGGATGCAGGTGATTGGCGACCGGTTGGCGCAGCGCCCTGCGGGCGCCGCGATCGGGTTGAACCTTGGCGCGAACAAGGACAGCACCGACAAAGCCGCCGATTTCGCGACTGTACTCGCCCATTGCGGCCCGCATGTGGATTTCGCGACGGTCAATGTGTCGTCCCCCAACACCGAAAAACTGCGTGACCTGCAAGGCAAGGCGGCGCTGGCAGCTTTGCTCGCGGGTGTGATGGACACCCGCGCAGGGATGGCGCGGCCGATCCCCGTGTTTCTCAAGGTCGCACCCGATCTGACGGTGGAGGAAATCGCCGAGATTGCCGAGGTCGCGCAGGCGGCGGGGATTGCGGGCATCATCGCCACCAACACCACGCTGGACCGCAGCGGATTGCATGGCCCCCATGCGCAGGAAAAAGGCGGGCTGTCCGGCCAGCCCTTGTTCGAGAAATCGACGCGCGTGTTGGCGCAGCTGTCGGCCCTGACCGATCTGCCGATCATCGGGGTGGGCGGTGTCGCCTCGGCGGACCAAGCCTATCAGAAAATCCGCGCAGGCGCGTCAGCTGTGCAGCTTTACACCGCGCTGGTATATGGCGGCTTGTCCTTGGTCGATGAAATAGCGCGCGGTTTGGATGCGCTGTTGCTGCGCGACGGGTTTGCCACCCTTGGCGATGCCGTCGGATCAGGCCGCGCGGACTGGACCTGAGGCAGCAGCCTCGAGCGCCGGATACTTCAGCCCCAGTGTCACGCCACGCACCACAAAGCTGATCAGCATCCCCATCCACAGCCCGTGGTTGCCAAAAGCCGCCATCAGGGGAATGACGCTTGCGAAATAGACCGCAGCCGACACGATCATCATGTTGCGCATATCCGCTGTCCGCGTTGCGCCGATGAAGATACCGTCCAGCATCCATGCAGCGACACCCACCAAGGGGGCCGCGACCATATAGGGCAGATAGATGCGCGCGGCCTCGCGCACCTC
Organism: Yoonia sp. 72; assembly: GCF_034652275.1. NCBI lineage: Bacteria > Pseudomonadati > Pseudomonadota > Alphaproteobacteria > Rhodobacterales > Paracoccaceae > Yoonia > Yoonia sp. 72. The sequence goes on from NZ_JAXIWG010000001.1 coordinate 1,476,163, forward strand.
GGGCGCGGTGGTCATGACGTCAATCACGACCCCGCCCAGCAGCGCGAAGCAGACCGCCATCAGCGCACAGGCCCCCAGCCCCCAAAGGCTGCTGATGATCGCCGCACGGCGCAGCACGCCGCGCGCGCGCGCCCCCATCGCCTTGCCGACCAGCGCCTCGGCGGCGAATGCGAAACCGTCCAGCGCATAGGCCGTGACGTGCAGAAACTGGATCAGGATCTGGTTTGCAGCCAAGGGTACGTCACCGAAGCCCGCGCCATAGAACAGGAAGCTGACAAAAATCGCCTGTACCAGCACCGACCGGATCATGATGTCGCTGTTCACGACCGCCATCCGCCGCAGGCGGATCAGGTCAAAGACCCGCGCCATCGACCGCCATGCCGTCCCGGCAAAGGCATCGCGGCAGTACCACAACCCCAGCGCAAGCCCCGCCCAAACAGCGATGAACGTGGCCCAGGCCACGCCGGCCACACCCCAGTCAAAGCCCAGCACGAAGACAAGGTCCAGACCGATGTTCAGACCGTTCATCAAAAGCTGGATCACCAGCACCGCGCCCGTGCGTTCCTGCGCGATCAGCCAGCCGGTGATGCCATATAGCGCGATGGCCGCAGGCGCAGACCAGATGCGGATCGCCATATACTCGCGGGCAAGGCTTTCGACCTGGGCGCTTGCGGGGGCAAGGCGGAACGCGCCGTCAAAAATCAGCCATTGCAGCGCGATCATCACCGCCCCCGCGCCGAAACCGATCAGCAGCGCGCGCGACAAAAGGGCCGCAACTTCGTCGGTGTCGCCCGCGCCGCTGGCCTGCGCTGCAAGGCCCGTGGTGCCCATCCGCAGAAAACCGAAAATCCAGAAAACGGCAGACAGGATCACCGCGCCAAGGCCGACCGCGCCAATCGGGGCCGCCTCGCCCAACTGCCCGACAACGCCGGTATCGACCAAGCCCAGCAGCGGCACCGTTGCATTGGCCAGCACGATCGGCAGCGCGATCCGCAGCACGCGCCGGTGCGTCAGTGCATCAGCCATCCCGCGGGGGCATCAGGAAATGCCCCGTAGCCTGTGCAAAGAGCCGCGCGCGGTTGTCCTGCCAAGTCTCCACATGCACGGAGGCATAGCGCCGACCGGACCTGTTCACGCGCGCCCGCGCATAGGCATCGCGCGGCAGACCGGTGCGCAGGTAATCCACGGTGAAATCAATTGTCTTGGGCAGGGTGATCGCGGGGGTATCACCGGTGATGCGGCCTGCCTCCATATCTTCCCAGATCATCGCCCATGTCAGTTCCATAATGGCTGTGACTTCAAGAAACGCCGCCGTCGCACCGCCATGCAATGCTGGCAGCATCGGGTTGCCGATCAGCCGATCCGCATAAGGCAGGATCGCGGTCAGCTCGTCCCCGCGCCGGTCGATCTGGATACCGAGGAATTGCATGTAGGGCACCCGCGCCACCAGTTTCTGCAACATCGCATCGCGGCGTTGCTTGATCACCTGTACGGGTTCGGGACGCTGGATCATTCTTGCGGCCTTTCGATGGTGAACGCACCTGTCGCCGATGCAACGGGCCGCGCGGGGTCACTGTCCACCGCTGTCGCCCGCACGAAAGCGACAGACCGCGTGACGTGATAACATTCCGCCGTGGCCGTGATCCGGTCGCCGGGGGTGGCGGGGCGCATATAGTCGATCCGCAGATCCAGCGTCGCCGTAGCGAGCGCCGCCGCCGGATGCGCCATCACCGCAGCCCCGGCGCAGGTATCCATCAGCGCGGACACTGCGCCGCCATGGATCACGCCTGTCTCGGGGTCGCCGATAAAGCGTGCGTCGTAGTCCATCGCGATGGTCGCGCGCCCGTCGCCCACCTCGGTCAGCACCATGCCCAGCGCCTGTGCATGCGGGATCGACGCAATGAACTGCGCGGCGATCTTGTCGCGGCGACGGGCCTGATCCTCGGACATGACGACTCCTGCAAAAGGGAACTCACCCTTTGCAGTAGCGTTACCCGATTGTCATTGCAAACGTGATTGATCCATATGTTGCCGCGTCACAATGTTGGCGATAGGCTGACGAGGAGGAGAAACCGATGACCGAAAAGCGCCTGTCGTTCAAAGAGATGTGTGCGAAGTACGACGTCACTCCGCGGACGTTGCGCTATTACGAATACATCGAGCTTTTGACGCCCGAAAAAGAAGGGCGGTCGCGGTTTTATGGCCCGCGCGAACTGGCGCGGATGACGCTGATCCTGCGCGGGCGGCGGTTCGGATTCGCGCTCGAAGACATCCGGCAATGGCTGTTGATCTACGAAAAGGAAGGCACCCATGCGCAGATGCGTGAATGGGTAGCGCTGGCGGATCGTCAGATGGAAGAGCTGCGCCAGCAGCGCGCGCAGCTGGATGAAACGATGGCGGAATTGCAACGACTGCGCGACGATACGGCGAAAACACTGGCCTGAGGCCGCTGCGCCAATACGCCCGACGCGTCAGAAAATTACACCAAAATCGCTGAAAATTTGCTGACCTTTCGTCACCCTGATTGTGACGCCACGTTCCGTTTACGTTAACGTCACCTTTGCTTGTAAGCTGGCCTTGTGATCCGCAATTGCGTGGCAACCGCCATCCGCATGAGGAAAAGCCATGACGACCGACACAATGAACATCCGCGATATGTGCGAGGCTTTCGATGTCACGCCGCGCACGTTGCGTTTCTATGAAGCCAAGGAACTGCTGTTCCCGATCCGGCAGGGCCAAAAGCGCCTGTTCACCAAGCGCGACCGCGCCCGCCTGAAGCTGATCCTGCGCGGCAAGCGCTTTGGCTTCTCGCTCGAGGAAATCCGGCAGTTGCTGGACCTCTATCACATGGACGACGGGCAAGAGACCCAGCTGTCCAAGACCTATGAGCTGGCCGAACGCCATCTGGCCGACATGGAAGCCCAGAAAGCCGAGCTTGATGAAGCGATCGGCGAATTGAAAGCCCAGATGGCCTGGGGCGCCGAAAAGCTCGCCGCCCTCGCCAAGAAGAAAACGGTCGCTGCCTGAGGCCGCGACGATCCACGACACGACCTTAGGGAGAGAGACCACATGCCAATCTACAACGCACCCGTCAAAGACATCCAGTTCGTCCTGCATGATCTGCTGAAAGTCAGCGAACAGGACATTCCGGGGTTCGAGGACCTAGACCGCGATTTCACCGGCGCGGTGGTTGAAGAGGCCGGCAAGGTCGCGACAGCTGTGCTGCACCCGTTGAACGCCGTCGGCGACCGCGAAGGCTGCGTGCTGGAAAACGGTGTCGTGCGCACGCCCACAGGTTTCAAGGAAGCCTTCGAGGCGATGAAAGACGGCGGCTGGACCGCGATGGATTGCGACCCCGCATACGGCGGTCAGGGCCTTCCTTACGTCATGCACACCGCAGCACAGGAACCTTTTGTATCGGCCAACATGGCCTTCAACATGTATCAGGGTCTGACGCATGGTGCCTATTCCGCGATCTATGCGCATGGCTCGGACGAGCAGAAGCAGAAATATCTGCCCAAGCTCACGACCTGCGAATGGACCGGCACGATGAACCTGACGGAACCGCATTGCGGCACCGATCTGGGCCTGATGCGCACCAAGGCCGTCCCGCAGGACGATGGCAGCTACAAAATCAGCGGCCAGAAGATCTTTATCTCGGCGGGCGATCACGATCTGGCCGATAACATCATCCATCTGGTGCTGGCGAAAATCCAGGGTGGCCCCGAAGGGATCAAGGGCGTGTCCTTGTTCATCGTCCCCAAGTTCATGGTCAATGACGATGGCAGCCTTGGCGCGCGCAACGGCGTCAGCGTCGGCAAGATCGAAGAGAAGATGGGAATCCACGGCAATTCGACCTGCGTGATGAACTATGACGAGGCGACAGGTTTCCTTGTGGGCGAAGAACACAAAGGCATGCGCGCCATGTTCACAATGATGAACGAGGCCCGTCTGGGTGTCGGTCTTCAAGGTTATGCCCAGGCCGAAAGCGCCTATCAGAACGCTGTCGCCTATGCCAACGACCGCCTGCAAGGGCGCGCCGTCACTGGTGCGGAAAACCCGAACGGCCCTGCCGACCCGCTGATCGTGCATCCCGATATCCGCCGCAACCTGATGGACCAGAAATCCTTTGTCGAAGGGGCGCGCGCCTTTACCTTTTGGGGTGCCTATCTGATCGACCGCGCGCATCGCAACAACGACAAAGACGCCGATGGCCTGATCTCCTTGATGACCCCCGTGGTCAAAGGTTTCCTGACCGACAAGGGCTTTGAATATGCCACGGCCGCGCAGCAGGTTTATGGCGGGCATGGTTATATCGAAGAATGGGGCATGTCCCAATATGCCCGCGACGCGCGCATCGCCATGATCTACGAAGGGGCCAACGGCATTCAGGCGCTGGACCTCGTGGGTCGCAAGCTGGCGCTGGACGGCGGCAAGCACGTCATGGCGTTTTTCGAGATGATTAAAACCTTCATCAAGGACAACGAAGGCAATGAGGCGCTGAACAAGGACTTCCTTGTCCCGCTGAAAGCCGCCAGCAAGGACCTGCAGGCGGCGGGGATGTATTTCATGCAGAACGGCATGAAGAACCCCAACAACGCGCTGTCGGGGTCTTATGACTTCATGCACATGATGGGCCATGTCTGTCTGGGTCTGATGTGGGCACGCATGGCAAAGGCCGCGATGGAAGCCTTGGACAGCGGTGCATCCGACACCGAATTCTATGAAACCAAGATCGCGACCGGCCGATACTACATGGCGCGCCAACTGCCCGCGACCGCGATGCATCTGGCCCGGATCAACACCGGGGCGGATACGGTCATGGCGCTGAAGGCCGCAAACTTCTAGGGTTCTTGTGGGTGCCGCGATCCTGCGGCGCCCACATTCGATTCCCCAGAGAATCCGACCAAAGGTTGGGAGGCCTGTACCATGCCCATGAAACTCCATTGTTTTGCCGAAAGCGGTAACGCCTACAAGGTCGCCCTGACCTTGACCCTGACCGATCAGGAATGGGACCCTGTCCATGTCGATTTCTTCAACGGTGCGACGCGCAGCGCCGAGTTCCGCGCGCTCAACGTCATGGGCGAAATTCCCGTGCTCGAAGACGGCGACCTGATCCTGACGCAGTCGGCGGTCATTCAGGATTACATTAGCTCCAAATCGGGCAAGCTCGGGGGGCGCTCTGCCGCCGAACGCCGCGAGGTTTTGCGCTGGATGTTCTTTGACACCCACAAGGTCAGCGGCGTGGCGGGCCCTTTGCGGTTCAACATGAACTTTCTGCCCGAAGCCAAGCGCAACGCCGATGTGAACGCCTTTATGGCGATGCGTCTGGCCTCGGCGCTCAAGGTGATGGAAACCCACCTGACGGGCCGCAACTGGCTGGCGGGCGAGGATATGACCATCGCCGATATCGCCTGTGCCGGTTACCTGTTCTACACCGAACCCTTTACCTTTGCGCGGGCCGACTACCCGCAGATCGACCGCTGGCTGGACGCAATCGCTGCCCGCCCCGGTTGGAAACACCCCTATGACTTGATGCCGCGTGCCTTACCTGACGCGGCCTGAACGGAGGAAACGATGACCGAAGCCTATATCTATGACGCGATCCGCACGCCGCGCGGCAAAGGCCGTGCCGACGGCAGCCTGCACGAGGTGACATCCGCCCGCCTGTCCGCCGGTGTGCTGAACGCGCTGAAAGAGCGCAACAACCTTGAAGGCCACGCGGTCGAGGATGTGATCTGGGGCAACGTCACCCAAGTCGGCGAACAGGGTGGCTGCCTTGCGCGCACGGCGGTGCTGGCATCCGATCTGGACCAGTCGATCCCCGGGCTTGCGATCAACCGTTTCTGCGCTTCGGGCATGGAAGCCGTGAACCTTGCCGCCAATCAGGTGCGCGGCGGGGCGGGTCAGGCCTATATCGCGGGCGGTGTGGAAATGATGGGCCGCGTTGCGATGGGCTCCGACGGCGCGGCGATTGCCGTCGATCCGTCGATTGCAATGGACAGCTATTTCGTCCCGCAGGGCATTTCCGCCGATATCATCGCGACCGAGTACGGCTTTACCCGCGACGATGCCGACCAGCTTGCCGTCGCCAGCCAGCAGCGCGCCAAGGCCGCGTGGGATGACAACCGCTTTGCCAAATCCGTCGTCACCGTGCGCGATATCAACGGCTTGGCCATTCTGGACCACGACGAATATATACGCCCAGAGACGAATATGCAGACTCTGGGGTCACTGAACCCCGCGTTTCAGGCCATGGGAGAGGTGATGCCCGGTTTCGACAAGATCGCGCTGATGAAATACCCCCATCTGGAACGGATCAACCACATCCACCACGCAGGCAATTCGTCGGGCATCGTGGATGGCGCCGCAGGTGTGCTGGTCGCGTCCAAAGAATGGGGCGAGGCGATGGGTCTCAAACCCCGCGCCGTGATCCGTGCCACCGCCAAAATCGGCACCGATCCGACCATCATGCTGACCGGCCCCGTGCCTGTGACCGAGAAAATTCTGCGCGATTCCGGCATGGCGATCAGCGACATTGACCTGTTCGAGGTGAACGAAGCCTTCGCATCCGTTGTGTTGCGTTTCATGCAGGCGTTCAACGTCGACCACGACCGCGTCAACGTGAACGGCGGGTCTATCGCCATGGGTCACCCCTTGGGTGCCACCGGTGCCATCATCATCGGCACCCTGCTGGATGAATTGGAACGCACGGGCAAATCCACCGGCCTGGCGACGCTGTGCATCGCATCCGGCATGGGTGCGGCAACTATTATCGAACGCGTGTAAGGGGGATCAACATGACTGATTTCACACTCAAAACCGATGCCGATGGCGTGGCCATCATCACATGGGACACGGTCGGCAAATCGATGAACGTGATGAACCAGCAAGGGTTCACCGATCTGGACGCGCTGATCGATCAGGCGCTGGCCGACGAGAGCGTCAAGGGCGTCATCATCACCTCGGGTAAGCCTGACAGTTTCGCAGGCGGCATGGACCTGAACATCATCGCCAAGATGAAGGACAGCGCCGGCGACGACCCCGCGCGCGGGCTGTTCGAAGGCGTGATGGCAATGCATGGCGTGCTGCGCAAGATCGAACGCGCGGGCATGGACCCCAAGACCAACAAAGGCGGCAAACCGATTGCCGCCGCCCTGCCCGGCACGGCGCTGGGCATCGGGCTGGAAATCCCGCTCGCCTGTCACCGCATCTTTGCCGCCGATAACCCCAAGGCGAAAATCGGCCTGCCCGAAATCATGGTCGGCATTTTCCCCGGTGCCGGTGGCACGACGCGTCTGGTGCGCAAGCTGGGTGCGATGGCCGCATCGCCGCTGCTGCTCGAAGGCAAGCTGAACGATCCGCAGGCCGCCAAGCGTGCAGGCGTGATAGACGAAGTTGTGGCTGACCCTGTCGCCGCCGCCAAGGAATGGATCCTGTCGAACCCTGCCATCGTCAAACCATGGGATGAAAAAGGCTACAAAATGCCCGGTGGCGCGCCGTATCACCCTGCCGGTTTCATGACCTTCGTCGGCGCATCCGCCATGGTCAATGGCAAGACGATGGGTGTCTATCCTGCCGCGAAAGCCCTGCTCTCGGCGGTCTATGAAGGTGCCTTGGTGCCTTTCGATACCGCGCTCAAGATCGAGGCGCGCTGGTTCACCAACATCCTGATGAACCCAAGCTCCTCGGCCATGATCCGCAGCCTGTTCATCAATAAGGAAGCCTTGGAAAAAGGCGCCAACCGCCCCGACGCGCCTGACCAGAAGGTCAAGCAGGTCGGTGTCATCGGCGCTGGCATGATGGGTGCTGGTATCGCGCTGGTGTCCGCCCTTGCAGGCATCAAGGTCGTGCTGATCGACGCGAAACAGGAAGCCGCCGACAAAGGCAAATCCTATACCGCGGATTACATGGACAAAGGCATCGCCCGCAAAAAGGTGACCGAGGACAAGAAAACCGCCGTGCTGGGGCTGATCAACGCCACGACCGATTACGCCGCGCTGAAAGACTGCGACCTGATCGTCGAGGCCGTGTTTGAGGATGTGGGCGTCAAGGCCGAGGTCACCAAGAAGGTGCAGGCGGTTACTGGCCCCGATTGCATCTTTGCCACCAACACATCGACCCTGCCGATCACCGAACTGGCCAAGGCCAGCAACGATCAGGCGAATTTCATCGGCATCCACTTCTTTTCCCCCGTGGACAAGATGATGCTGGTCGAGATCATCAAGGGCGAGGCGACAGGTGATGTCGCCGTGGCCAAAGCGCTCGACTTTGTGCGCCAAATCCGCAAGACGCCGATCGTGGTCAATGACGCGCGGTTCTTCTACGCCAACCGCTGCATCATTCCCTACATCAACGAAGGCATCCGTATGGTGAAGGAAGGGGTTTCCCCCGCCCTGATCGAAAACGCGGCCAAGCTGGTCGGCATGCCGCTGGGTCCGCTGCAACTGGTCGATGAGACCAGCATCGATCTGGGCGTGAAAATCGCCAAGGCCACCCGCGCCGCGATGGGCGATGCCTATCCCGATGGCGAAGTGGACGAGGTGTTGTTCTGGATGGCCGACCAGACCCGTCTGGGCCGCAAATCCAATTCCGGTTTCTATGCCTATGACGACAAGGGCAAGCGCCTTGGTCTGTGGGACGGTTTGGCCGCGCAATACCCTGTCGCGGATGAGCAGCCCGATCTGGTCACCGTCCAGCACCGTCTGCTGTTCGCGCAGGTTCTGGAAGCGGTTCGCGCATTGGAAGACGGCGTGCTGACCGACATCCGCGAAGGCGACGTGGGTGCCATCCTCGGCTGGGGCTTTGCGCCGTGGTCGGGCGGGCCGTTCAGCTGGCTTGACATCATCGGCGCGCCTTATGCCGCCGAACGCTGTGACCAGTTGACCGCACAGTTCGGGGACCGTTTCACCACACCCGACCTGCTGCGCGACATGGCCGGTAAAGGGCAAGAGTTCTACAAACGCTTTGGCACCGGCGCGAAAGCGGCCTAAACAACTTGGCGCATCCCTTCACAGGGGTGCGCCACCCCTTACGCGCTGCGGCGTGACACAATGATGATGCCCGCAAGCGCGATCAGCGCCATGCCCGCCATCGCCACGGGGCTGACAAGATCCCCCCACAGATACCACGCCCAGCCGCTGGCGAAGATCAGCAGCGAATATTCGTAGACGGCGACCTGACTGGCCTCTCCAATCTGATAGCCACGGAACAGGCAGAAGATGCCGACCAGCGCCAAGGCGGTCTGCACCGATATCCAGAACATCAGGTCAGCGGTCAGCGGCATCCAACCGCGCTGTGCGAAGCCTTCTGCCCCCGTCGCGGCGGCTGGCAGCAGCAGGCAACCCGCGGCGCCACAGACCGCCAGCATCGCAAAAAACCCCGCGCTCAGCGTCAGGGTGGTTTCGCCTTCGCACCACGCACGGGTGGCGATGGCTCCGATGGCGTAAAGCAGCCCCGCAAGGATCGGCAGGAACACCACCCAATCCAGCGCCGCCGGATCAGGCCGGATTACCAAGAGCGCACCCGCGAACCCTGTGACGATAGCAAGACTGCGGAGCCAGCCGACACGCTTGCCTTGGAAAATCACGGCAATCAGCAGCACGAAGATCGGCGATGTGAACAGCCCCGCAACAACGATCCCGATAGGCAGAATGGCCAGACAGCCGAAATAGATCAGCATCGAGGCGGCTTGAAAAAAGCTGCGCCCGAACACCGCCCACGGGCGTTTCGGCCGCAAGGTCCCCCAGCCCAGCAGCGCGATCAGGCACAATGCGCCCAGCGCCAGCGTGCCGCGCAGCAGGTGGAACTGCCAAAGCGATCCGTCCGGCGCAATATGGGGGATGAAATTGTCGTTCAGCCCCAAGGTCGCCATCCCCGCGACGATGTAAAGCGCGGCGCGCGGCGACGCGATCTGGACGGGCAAGGCGATCTGGGATGTCATCGGGCGGCTTTCGTCAGGATTCCGCTTTCAAACTCGCTGATGCACCGCAATACTCTGTCCAGATAGCGACCCAGAAAGCGGGAGGGCGACATGGGCTGGATGCGCGACGAGACGGGCCTTGGCAAACGGGCGGCCAATCATGTGCCGTTGACGCCCCTGTCCCACCTGCAACGCGCGGCACTGGTCTTTGCCAACCGCGACGCGCTGGTCTATGGCAGCCACCGGCTGACCTATGCGCAATATTACCGCCGCGTCACGCGGCTGGCCTCGGCGCTGGTCAAGGCAGGCGTGCAGCCCGGCGATGTGGTCGCCACAATCCTGCCCAATATCCCCGCCCAGTCCGAGGCGGCCTTCGGCGTGCCCGCCTGTGGCGCGGTCGTGAACACGATCAACATCCGGCTGGATGTAGACACCATCGCCTATATCCTCGACCACGGCGAGGCCAAGGTCTTGCTGGTCGACAGCCAGTTCTTGCCGCAGGCGATGGCGGCCATCGACCAGATGCAGGGGCCCGCGCCATTGGTGATTGAAGTGCCCGACGATCAGGCAGGCGTGCATGCCATCGGCACCCAGCAGAATTACGAGGATTTTCTGGTCACAGGCGATCCCGATTTCGCGTGGATCCTGCCGCTGGATGAATGGGAAAGCCTTGCGCTGAATTACACCTCTGGCACGACGGGGCGGCCCAAGGGGGTCGTCTATCACCATCGCGGATCGTATCTGATCACGCTCGGGAACGCGATCAAATGGAACATGCCGCTGTTCGCGCGCTATCTGCAAATCGTGCCGCTGTTTCACTGTAACGGTTGGAACCATACATGGATGCTGCCCGCCCTTGGCGGCACAGCGATCTGCTGCCGCGATATCACGGCACGCGCGATCTATGCCGCCATCGCCGATCACGGGGCCACGCATTTCGGCGGTGCGCCCATCGTGTTGAACATGCTGGTCAATGCGAAGTCCGAGGACAGGCGCAGCTTTGACCACATCGTGCACGTCTTCACCGCAGGCGCACCCCCTGCCCCTGCCACGCTTTCGGCAATCGGCAAACTGGGCTTTGATGTCAAACAGGTCTACGGCCTGACGGAAACCTATGGCCATGTCACCGAATGCATCTGGGATACGGCATGGGATGACCTGCCCGAAGACCAGCAAGCCGCGATCAAGGCGCGGCAAGGCGTGGGATCGCCGATCATGGAAGACGTGACCGTCGTCAACGAACACATGACCCCCGTGCCGTGGGACGGCAAAACGCAGGGCGAGATTGTCATGCGCGGCAATGCGGTGATGAAAGGCTATCTGAAAAACCCCGAAGCCACGGAAAAAGCCTTTGCAGGCGGCTATTTCCATTCCGAGGATCTGGCGATCCAGCATCCGGACGGGTCGATCCAGATTTCGGACCGCGCCAAGGACATCATTATTTCTGGCGGCGAAAACATCAGCTCGGTCGAGGTGGAGGCGGCGCTGATGAACCATCCGGCCGTCAACCTGTGCGCGGTCGTGGCGCAACCGGATGAAAAATGGGGCGAGACACCTTGCGCCTTTGTCGAGTTGAAAGACGGCGCCACCGCGACCGAGGCAGAGATCATCGCCTTTGCGCGCGAACGGCTCGCGGGCTTCAAATGCCCCAAGCACGTGGTGTTTCAGGACCTTCCCAAGACCTCGACCGGCAAGATCCAGAAATTCGAACTGCGTCTGATCGCCAAGGCATTCTGATCGCGGGGCGCAGGGCCCTTTCGGGCATGACAACTTGGGCCTGTGGGCGTAAGGTAGCTGCAAAAAAGGCAGTATGGGCAGATGACAGCGCTGGATCGATATGTGCGGCTGGAAAGCGACGGGCTCTGGCGGCCTGCGCCCGACCAGCAGCGACGGCAGGTCACGATCTCTTTTGGCGATGCGACGCTAGTCATTGCAGACGGGGCCGCACGCCCGCTGGCGCATTGGTCACTGCCGGCAGTCATCCGGCTGAACCCAGGTGATCATCCCGCTCTTTACAGCCCCGATATCGAGGCCAGCGAAGAGCTGGAAATCGCCGACGAGACGATGATCGACGCCATCGAAGAGGTGCGCAAGGCGCTGGCCAAGGCGCGCCCACAACCCGGCAAGCTGCGGCACTGGATCACCGCAGGGATCGTGGCCGCGACACTGGCGCTGGCTGTGTTCTGGCTGCCCGGCGCGCTGATGCGACAAACGCTGGCGGTGGTGCCCACGGCCAAACGGGTCGAGATCGGCGCGATCATCCTTGCCCATGTGCAGACCAAGACTGGCACGGTCTGTCGTGACGCAGCCGCACAGGCCGCGGCGGGCACGCTGGCCACACGGGTTTTCGGGGCGGGAACGCCACTGAACATCGTTGTTGTGCCAAAGCTCGCGCAAGGGGCGCTGGCGATGCCGGGGGGGTTGATCGTTCTGGATGCCGAATTGTTGCAGGCAGCGGATGATCCGGTCGCCGTGGCGGGATTCGTGCTGGCCAGCCGTGTGGCCATCGCGGGGCAGGACCCTCTTGAACCCGTGCTGCGCGAGGCAGGAATGGCCACGACCTTTGGCCTGCTTACCACCGGCGACATCCCGCGCGAGGTATTGCAGCGCCACGCCGACGACCGCCTTGCCGAACCGGCACCACAAGCAGCTAATGGCGATCTGCGCCGCGCCTTTGCGACAGCGAACCTGCCGCACCGGCCCTATCAGGTGCTGGCGGATGCCCGCACCGGCACGATGCCCGATCTGGGGCGCGACCCGCTGGACGGCCAGCCGACCCCGCCGATTATGACCGACAGCGAATGGATCAGCCTGCAGAACATCTGCAACCGCTGACGGCTATTTGGTGCCGAACATCCGGTCGCCCGCATCGCCCAGACCCGGCACAATATAGCCGTGCTCGTTCAGATGACTATCGATGGCAGCGGTGACGATGGGCACATCGGGATGCGCTTCCTTCATCCGCGCGATGCCTTCGGGAGCGGCGAGCAGGCAGAGGAAACGGATATTCGTCGCCCCTGCGTTTTTCAAAAGATCAATCGCCGCGACGGATGAATTGCCCGTCGCCAGCATCGGATCGACGGCGATGACCAGCCGGTCCTCGAGCTCAGTCGGGACCTTGAAATAGTATTGCACGGGTTGCAGCGTTTTTTCGTCGCGGTAAAGACCCACGAACCCCACGCGCGCCGAAGGGATCAGTTCCAGCACGCCATCAAGCAGCCCGTTACCGGCGCGCAGAATCGACACAAGCGCGAGTTTCTTGCCGTCGATCACCGGCGCATCCATCGGTTCCAGCGGCGTGTCGATCCGGCGGGTGGTCATCGGCAGGCCGCGCGTCACCTCATAGGCGAGCAGCTGGCTGATCTCACGCAGCAATTGGCGAAAGAGGGCTGTGGACGTTTCCTTTTGCCGCATCAGTGTCAGTTTGTGCTGCACCAAAGGATGGGTGACATGGGTGACATGGTCGTTCATCGGGCAGGCTCCAGTCGTTTGGCCACACGGGCGCGGGTCGCGTCATCGCAGAAAGCGGCGGCAAGGGCGGTCTGGTTCAGCGCCGCGAAATCGGTCTCGTCCCAGCCAAAGGTCTTGTGCAGCATGTCGCATTCGGCGGTCATCGTGGTGTGAAAGAACGGCGGATCATCGGTGGATACCGTGACCTTGACGCCCGCGTCGCGCAGGCGGGCGATGGGGTGGCTGGCCCAGTCGGTCACCGCCTTGAGCACGACGTTGGACCCCGGGCAGACCTCCAGCACGATGTCTTTTTCGACGATCTCGCGCAGCAAGGCGGGATCGTCGATGGCCCCGATCCCGTGGCCGATGCGGGACACCTTCAGATCGCGGATGGTCTCAGTCACCATCGCCGCCCCGCCCCATTCACCGGCATGACAGGTCAGCGGGATACCCGCCTCGCGCGCGATGTCGAAAGAATAGGCGTAATCGGCAGGCCGGCCTGCCATTTCGCCCCCTGCCATGCCGTAGCCCACGACAAAGCCGCCAAAGGTTTCCGCCGCACAGCGCGCAGCCGGCTTGCAGGCCTCTGGCCCGAAATGGCGGATGCCGGTGACGATCCCGCGCATGGTGATGCCGAACCGCGCCTCGCCTTCGTTGGCGGCGTCGGACATGGCGGCAAGGTAATCCTTCCACGCTGCCAGATCACCGCCACCGCAGAAATCGGGCGAGACGAAGGTTTCCATATAGACCACACCATGCGCTGCCGTTTCTTCCAGCACCGCCAGCGTCAGGCGGCGGAAATCATCGGGCGTTTGCAGGGTCGTGCAGGCAGCCTCGTAGACCTTCAGGAAATGGTCGAAGTCGCGGAAATCGTAGCCGCATTCGGGGGTGAAGATGCCGCTGATGTCGATCTTTTTCTCGGCCGCCAGCATGCGGATGAAATCGGGCGGCGCGCAGCCTTCCAGATGGGTGTGCAGTTCGACCTTGGGAAGTGACCCGAAATTCATAGAAAGCTCTTTCCTGCGCCGCGATAGGGCACTGACAAATGATCCGCGATGCTGGCCGCAACGTCCGAAAACGCGAGATGCCCCAAGGGTCCATCCCCGATTCCGTGCACCAGCACCGGCACCCGTTCGCGGGTATGGTCGGTGCCGGGCCATGTCGGGTCATTGCCATGGTCGGCGGTGACGATCAACAGGTCATCGGCGTCCAGACGCGGCAAAAGCGCGCCCAATGCTGCGTCGAACCACGCCAGATGCGCGGCATAGCCTGCGGCGTCGCGCCGGTGGCCATAGTCGCTGTCGAACTCGACCAGATTGACGAAAATGAAATCGCCATCGGTTGCTTCGTCCAGCAGATCGCGCAGATGATCCATCAGCACGGCATCCCTGCCCTTGCGCAAAGTGTCGATGCCCTGCATCGAAAAGATATCCCCGATCTTGCCCACGGCATGCACCCTGCCGCCCGCCGCCTGCACGTCGTCGCAGATCGAGGGGCCGGGCAGCGGGATCGCGTAATCCTTGCGGTTGGCGGTGCGGGAAAAGGCCCCCACCTCGCCCACGAATGGCCGCGCGATCACGCGCCCGACTTTCATTGCGTGCAGCATCGGCGCAAGTTCGGCGCAAAGCTGGTACAGCCGGTCCAGCCCGAAATGATCCTCGTGTGCGGCGATCTGCAAGACGCTGTCGGCAGAGGTATAGCAGATGGGCCAGCCAGTGCGGATATGCGCCGCGCCTTCGCGGTCGATGATCGCGGTGCCCGAGGCGTGGCAGTTGCCCAAGATGCCGTCGGTGCCTGCCGCCTTGCAGATAGCAGCGGTCAGATCGGCGGGAAAGGCAGGCGTCGCATCGGGGAAATGGTGCCAGTCCCACGGCACCGGCACACCGGCCAGTTCCCAATGTCCGGACGGTGTGTCCTTACCGCGCGAGACTTCGGTCGCGGCCCCCCATGCACCGGTTGGCACGGCACCCAACCCCGGCGCCTCCAGCCCCGAGGCCAGTTGCACCGCCGCCCCCAGCCCCAGCGCATCCAGATAGGGCAGATGCAGCGGCACGGCCTGCGCGATATGGCCCACGGTATTCGCGCCGGTATCGGGCAGATCGCCGTTGAAGTATTGCGCGGCATCTGGCGCGCCGCCGATACCCACACTGTCGATCACGATCAGGATTGCGCGCGGCATCAGCCGATCCTTTCCAGAACAAGCGGGCCGGGCACGGCCGCGTCGCCAATGGTGATCGCCGCCCGCACAGCGCGCGCGGCCTCGCCCGCGGCTTCTTCGGTTGCGGCATGAAGCGTGCAAAGCGGCTGGCCGCGCGTCACCGGCGCACCCAGCCCGATCATGTCGGTCAGCCCGACGGATGGGTCGATCCTGTCGGTTTCGACCCGCCGCCCGCCGCCCAAGCCCACGACAACCAGCCCCAGCGCTTCGCCATCAATGGCGGTGATATGGCCGCTGTCAGAGGCCATGACCTCGCCCACCACGGGGGCGGCGGGCAGATGCGTGCGCCAGTCCTCGGCCATGTCGGGTGGTCCGCCCATCGCGGCGATCATGCTGGCAAAGCGTTCCATCGCCTCGCCCGAGGACAGGGCAAGGGCGACCTGCGCGCTGGCCTCGGCCACGCTGCGGCCTTGCAAGGTCAGCAGATGCACGCAAAGCGCCTTGGACAGATCCGCAAGGCGGGGGGCGGCGGCGCTGTTGCCTTCAAGCACTTCCATGCAGACCGCAACCTCGACCGCATTGCCCAGCGCGGGTGCAAGTGGCGCGTTCATATCGGTGATCAGCGCCGCCGTGCGGCACCCCGCCCCATTGGCCGCACTGACCAGCGCCTGCGCCAATGCGCGCGCGTCATCCGGCGTTTTCATGAAAGCGCCCGACCCGCATTTGACGTCGAGCATCAGGCCATCGAGCCCCGCCGCCAGTTTCTTGGACAGGATCGACGCGGTAATCAGGTCGATGGATTCGACCGTCGCCGTCACATCGCGGATCGCATAAAGCCTGCGGTCGGCGGGTGCGATCTGGCCTGTCGCGCTGACGATGGCACAACCCACCTCGCGCGTGATCTGGCGCAGGCGCGATTCCGTGACTTGCGTGGACAGGCCGGGGATCGCTTCGAGCTTGTCGAGCGTGCCGCCCGTATGCCCCAAGCCCCGCCCCGAGATCATCGGCACATAGGCCCCACAAGCTGCGAGCACGGGTGCCGCGATCAGCGACACGCAATCGCCGACACCGCCTGTGGAATGTTTGTCCAGGACCGGCCCCGGCAGGTCCCATGCCAAAACGTCGCCGCTGTCGCGCATCGCTTCGGTCAGCGCGACGCGGCCTTGATCGGACAACCCGTTCAGACAGACCGCCATCGCAAAGGCCCCCGCCTGCGCGTCGCTGACGGCACCGCTGGCCAAGCCTTGCGCGAACCACGCGAGCGCGTCCGCATCAGGCGTCTGGCGATTGCGGATCGCGGCTATGATCGCGCGGGCATCCAAGGGTCAGACGCGGCTCATGTAATCGGCGTCAAAACTGCCGGGCAGCAGGTCCGCGACCGTGGTGTGGTGCTGGGTCCCGTCCATCGTGGCGAGCGTGACGACCACATCACCATCCGCGAATTCCGCGATTTTCTGGCGGCAGCCGCCGCAAGGGCTGACAGGCTTGGGGCTGTCGGCGATCACCGCAACCTCTGCAATGCGGGTGTCCCCGCCTGCAATCATCGCGGCGATGGCCCCCGCCTCGGCACAGGTGCCTTCGGGATAGGCCACGTTTTCGACGTTGCAGCCGGTGTAGATCGCGCCGGAGGCCGACCGGATCGCGGCGCCCACCTTGAACTTGGAATAGGGGGCATAGGCGTTTTCGCGCACGGCGCGGGCATCGTCGATCAGCGACATGGAAACCTCCGTTTGGGTCCGGTCAGATTGGTGCGGCCCGCGGCGCAATGCAAGACCCGTAGGCCGGGGGTCAGCCCGGCAACGTGACCTCGAGCAATTCCAGATCATCGCTTGGCTTGGTGTAGCGCGTCCGCATGCCGGGCGGGATCACAAAGGCATCGCCTGCGGTCAGAATGAACGGCTCTTTGCCCTCGCCTTCAAGCAGCATTTCGCCCGCCATGACAAAGGTGAAATGGATATCCGCGTCATGCGTCGTCCATTCCGGATCACCCGTCCCGCGCTGGATCACCTGCACACCGGCGACACCTTTGGTATTGGCGGCAATCGTGGTGTCGCGCGCGATATAGCCGGGCAAGCGCGCAGGCTGCCAATCGGCATCTGCCGCCTTGTTATAGACGAACCTTTGCCCCTGCCATTCACGGTCAGAGCGCATATGCGGTGTCGGCAAGGTCATGTCGTGGTCGATCTCGGTCACATGTTCGGCGGGCACGCCGATCTCGATCACCTCGATCCCGTCGGAGGCTTCGAGCACGCGGTGGCGGATTTCGGGCGGCTGGATGAAACAATCGCCCGCGGTCAGGCGGATCGGGCCGCCCTGATCCTCGTACACCACATCAACCCAGCCCTTGATGCAGAAAATCAGCTGAAACCCGACCTTGTGGAAATGCACCATGTCGGGGACAGGGCCGCCGTCGGGGATACGGATGTGGCTGGCGATGATCGACCCGCCCAGCCGTGTCGGGATCAGGTCGCGATAATGCATCCCCGCCCGCCCGATCACCCACGGGGCCTGATCCGCCAGACGCCGCACGACAAAGGCGTGATCGGTCTGCGGCAGCACCAAGGGCGGGTTCAGCGGATGCACGCTGACGGGCGTGCCACCGGGCGATGTCATCACGGTCTGGCCATCCGCAAAGGCGGGATTATCGGTCAGTATCCGCAGGCCGGGGTTCACCCCGTCCCCCTGTTCCAGCCGCACCCGCAGCCCGTGGCCGGAATAAACCGCAACGCTGGGGTCATCGGCGGGATAGATCATATCCAGCCGCATCCCCAGCACCTTGCCGAAGAACGCCAGATCGGCGCGCAGGTCCGTTGTCGGCAGGCGGATTTCAGCGCGGATTTCATGTGTCTGTGTCATGGATCGCAGATTGTGCCCGTCGCGAAAGATTTGCAAGATTGCGCAAAGCGTGATTAACCGCGCGGCAGGCTTTCCCTTGCGGCAGGAAGATGGTTTAATATTAAACCATATTGAACGGAGACTTCGATGGTTGATGAAACAGCGAACAGCCAGCGTCAGGCGGCACTTGATTACCACAAGTTTCCCAAGCCCGGAAAACTCGAAATCCGCGCGACCAAGCCACTGGCCAACGGCCGCGATCTGGCCCGCGCCTATTCGCCCGGCGTCGCCGAAGCCTGTCTGGAGATCAAGGCAGACCCAGACACCGCCCGCGATTACACCGCGCGCGGCAATCTGGTCGCCGTCGTCACCAACGGCACCGCCGTGCTGGGGCTGGGCAATATCGGCGCGCTCGCGTCCAAGCCCGTGATGGAAGGCAAGGCCGTCCTGTTCAAGAAATTCGCCAATATCGACTGCTTCGACATCGAATTGAACGAGGCCGACCCCTACAAGCTGGCCGATATCGTCTGCGCGCTGGAACCGACCTTTGGCGCGATCAATCTGGAAGATATCAAAGCCCCCGATTGTTTCATCGTCGAAAAACTGTGCCGCGAACGGATGAACATCCCCGTATTCCACGACGACCAGCACGGCACCGCGATTGTCGTCGGCGCGGCGGCGGTCAACGCGCTGCATGTGGCGGGCAAAAGGTTCGAGGATATCAAGATCGTCAGCACCGGCGGCGGGGCGGCGGGGATCGCCTGTCTCAATATGCTGCTGAAGCTGGGCGTGAAGCGCGAAAATGTGTGGTTATGTGATATCGAAGGTCTGGTCCATCATGGCCGCGAAAAGGACATGACCCCGCAAAAGGCGGAATATGCCCAAGGCACCACACCCGCAACGCTGGCCGATGTGATCGAAGGGGCGGACCTGTTTCTAGGCCTGTCCGGTCCGGGCGTGCTCAAGCCCGAGATGGTGGCGCGGATGGCGCAGCGCCCGATCATCTTTGCGCTGGCCAACCCCAATCCCGAAATCGACCCCGATGCCGCCCGTGCCGTGACGCCGGACGCAATCATCGCGACGGGGCGCAGCGATTACCCCAATCAAGTCAATAACGTCCTGTGCTTTCCGTTCATCTTTCGCGGCGCGCTGGATGCGGGCGCGACCGAGATCAACGACGAGATGAAGATCGCCTGTATCGAAGGCATCGCGGCCCTTGCCCGCGCCACCACCAGCGCCGAGGCAGCGGCGGCCTATAGCGGCGAGAAACTGACCTTCGGGGCGGATTACCTGATCCCCAAACCCTTCGATCCGCGTCTGATGGGTGTCGTCGCCTGCGCCGTGGCCAAGGCCGCGATGGAAACGGGTGTCGCCAAGCGCCCGATTGCGGATCTGAAGGCCTATAAGGAAAAACTCGACGGGTCGGTGTTCAAATCCGCGCTGATCATGCGTCCGGTGTTCGAGGCCGCGCGCACCGCATCCCGCCGCATCGTCTTTGCCGAAGGCGAGGATGAACGCGTCTTGCGTGCGGCGCAGGCCATCATGGAGGATACGACGGAAACCCCGATCCTGATCGGCCGCCCCGATGTCATCGAAAGCCGCTGCGAGCGCGCCGGTCTGAAAATCCGCCCCGGTGTGGATTTCAACGTCGTGAACCCCGAAAACGACCCCCGCTACCGCGATTATTGGGAAACCTATCACGGTCTGATGGCGCGGCGTGGCGTGACCCCCGACCTTGCCAAGGCGATCATGCGCACCAACACAACCGCCATCGGCGCAGTCATGGTCCAGCGCGACGAGGCCGACAGCCTGATCTGCGGCACCTTTGGCCAGTTCCTGTGGCATCTGAAATATGTGACAGAGATTCTTGGCACGCCTGCGCTGCACCCCGTGGGCGCATTGTCGCTGATGATCCTCGAGGATGGGCCATTGTTCATCGCCGATACGCAGGTCCACCCCGAACCCACACCCGAACAGATCGCGGAAACGGTGATCGGGGCGGCGCGCCATGTCCGCCGCTTTGGCCTTGAACCCAAGATCGCGCTGTGTTCGCACAGCCAGTTCGGCAATCTGGATTGCGACACGGGCCGGCGGATGCGCGCGGCGATGGCGATTCTTGACAGCGCACCGCGCGACTTCGCCTACGAGGGCGAGATGCATATCGACTCTGCGCTCGACGTGGACCTGCGCAGCCGGATCTTCCCCGGCGCGCATCTGCCGGGGCCTGCCAATACGCTGATCTTTGCCAATACCGATGCCGCAGGCGGCGTGCGCAACATCCTGAAGATGAAAGGTGGCGGGCTCGAGGTCGGGCCGATCCTGATGGGCATGGGCAACCGCTGCCATATCGTCACGCCCTCGATCACCGCGCGGGGCTTGCTCAACATGTCCGCCATCGCAGGCACGCCGGTGGCGCATTATGGGTGACGTGACCTGTTCAAAAAAGTAACTTCTGGCCTCCGGCGGGGATATTTGGGCCCGAACGATGGGACGGTCCACGGGTTTGTCAATTCATTGACTATTTGCCACGCGGTCCGTCCTGCCGTGTTGCCTGACATGCAGCCCGGGCGTAACAAGACCCTGTCATCGGTTTTGGGAGGAACGCGGGATGGGTTACGCAGAGGTTTACGCAGGCTGGCAACAGGACCCCGAGGGGTTCTGGATGGAACAGGCCAAGGCCATCGACTGGGTGACGCCGCCAGTCAGGGCGCTGGATTCCAGCAAGGCCCCGATCTACAGCTGGTTCGCAGATACGCAGGTCAACACCTGCTATAACGCGGTCGACCGCCATGTGGCGGCGGGACGTGGCGATCAGGCGGCGATCATCTATGACAGCCCCGTCACGGATACCAAGCGCACCATCACCTATGCGCAATTGCTCGACAACGTCTCGTCGCTGGCGGGGGCCTTGCGCGCCAAAGGCGTCGAAAAAGGCGACCGCGTCATCATCTACATGCCGATGGTGCCCGAAGCGCTGGAGGCGATGCTGGCCTGCGCGAGGCTGGGGGCGGTGCATTCGGTCGTCTTTGGCGGGTTCGCGGCGCATGAACTGGCGGTGCGGATCAATGACGCCACGCCCAAGGCGATTATCGCGGGGTCCTGCGGGATCGAACCGGGGCGGGTGGTAAAATACAAACCCTTGCTGGATGCCGCCATCGCGGAAGCCACGCACAAGCCCGATTTCTGCGTGATCCTGCAACGCGAACAGGGGCGTGCCGATCTGGTCGCAGGGCGCGACCATGACTGGCACGCGATGCAGAAAGGCGCCGTGCCCGCCGAATGTGTCCCCGTTGCGGGCGACCATCCGGCCTATATCCTCTATACTTCCGGCACAACGGGCGCGCCCAAAGGCGTTGTGCGCGCAACGGCTGGCCATCTGGTCGCGCTAAACTGGACGATGAAGGCGATCTATAACGTCGATCCGGGCGATGTGTTCTGGGCGGCCTCCGACGTGGGCTGGGTCGTGGGGCATTCCTATATCTGCTACGCGCCACTGATCCACGGCAACACCACCGTCGTGTTTGAAGGCAAGCCTATCGGCACGCCCGACGCGGGCACATTCTGGCGGGTGATCTCGGAGTATAATGTCCGGTCCTTCTTTACCGCCCCCACCGCATTCCGCGCGATCAAGCGCGAAGACCCCAAGGGCGAGATGATCAAGGACTACGACATCTCTTGCCTGCGCGCGCTGTATCTGGCGGGCGAACGCGCTGATCCGGACACGGTACAATGGGCGCAGCGCGTCATGAATGTGCCGGTGTTCGACCATTGGTGGCAGACCGAAACAGGCTGGCCTATCGCCGCAAACCCTGCAGGGATCGAGGCTCTGCCCGTCAAGATCGGGTCGCCCACCGTCGCGATGCCCGGCTATGACGTGCAGGTGCTGGACGAGGCGGGCCATCCTGTCGCCCCCGGCACACTGGGGGCTATCGCGATCAAGCTGCCGTTGCCGCCCGGCACGCTGCCCACGCTCTGGAATGCAGAGGAGCGTTTCAAGAAGGCCTATCTCGCCACCTTCCCCGGTTATTACGAGACCGGCGATGCGGGGATGATCGACGACGACGGCTATCTTTATATCATGGCGCGCACCGATGACGTCATCAACGTCGCGGGGCATCGGCTGTCCACGGGTGCGATGGAGGAAATCCTCGCCGGTCACGCGGATGTCGGCGAATGCGCCGTGATCGGCGTGGGGGATGAACTCAAAGGGCAGTTGCCGCTGGGTCTGGTCTGCCTGAACAAAGGCTGCGACCGGCCCCATGCGGATATCGTCAAGGAAGTCATCACCGCCGTGCGCGACACGATCGGCCCTGTCGCCGCGTTCAAGCTGGTTGCGGTTGTGGACCGCCTGC
Source organism: Yoonia sp. 72 (assembly GCF_034652275.1). NCBI lineage: Bacteria > Pseudomonadati > Pseudomonadota > Alphaproteobacteria > Rhodobacterales > Paracoccaceae > Yoonia > Yoonia sp. 72. Next base: position 1,498,880 of record NZ_JAXIWG010000001.1, read on the forward strand.
CCAAAACGCGGTCGGGCAAGATCCTGCGCGCCACCATGGTCAAAATCGCGGACGGGCAGGATTTCAAGATGCCTGCCACCATCGACGACCCCGCGATCCTTGATGAAATCCGCGCGGCGCTGCAACCGTTGGGCTACGCCAAAGGCTGACAGGGCTGCGACGGCGCGGCCTCTTGCCAATCACGCACGGCGCGGCCCATAACAGGGCGCGCCTCCCAACGGCGTGAAACCGGAGCCTGTGATGCCTATCGAAACCTTCGCCAAGTCGGGCGAGACGAAACACACGACCAGCTATTACGCCGCCAGCGCCAATCCGTCACCCGAACGGCCCAAGCTGAAAGGCGACCAGCTGATCGACATCTGCGTGGTCGGTGCGGGCTATAGCGGGCTGTCGGCGGCGCTGCATCTGGCGGAAAAAGGCTTCAAGGTCGCGATCATCGAAGGCGCGCGGGTCGGCTGGGGCGCATCGGGGCGCAACGGCGGGCAGATCGTGAACGGGCTGAACGCCAGCCTGCAGACGATCAAACGCCGCTACGGGCAGGACACCGCGAATTTCGTCGCCGGTCTGGTGCAGGAAGGCGGCGAGATCATCCGCGAACGTGTCGCCACCTATGACATCAAATGCGATCTCAAACATGGCAATATCTTCACCGGTCTGACGGCGGCCCATATGCGCGAGCTGGAAGAACGCCGCGCGCTCTGGGCCAGCTATGGCTTGCACAATCAGGACATGCTCAGCAAATCCGAACTGCGCGACCATATCGGGTCGGACGTTTACGCAGGCGGCATGATCGACCACACGGGCGGGCATATGCACCCGCTAAACCTGTGTCTGGGCGAGGCTGCGGCGTTCGAGAAACTGGGCGGCGTGATCTATGAACAATCCCCCGTCATCAGCTGCGATACCGAGGCTGACAAACCCGTCGTGCGCACCCGTGAAGGGACGATGACCTGCAACACGCTGCTGCTGTGTGGCAACGCCTACCTCGGCCATGTGGTCCCTGCCCTGACCGCGCGGGTGATGCCGGTATCGACGCAGATGATGGCGACCGTCCCCTTGGGCGACAAGGCGGATGAACTGCTGCCGACCGACAAATGTGTGGAGGATGTCCGCTATATCCTCGACTATTTCCGCCTGTCCGCCGACAAACGGCTGATCTTTGGCGGCGGCACCGTCTATGGCGGCACTGATCCGGCGGATGTGGTGGCCAAACTGCGCCCCGCGATGGAAAAGGTCTATCCGCAGCTCAAAGGCGTGAAGATCGACCACGCATGGAGCGGGAATTTCGCCCTGTCCTTCAGCCGCGTCCCGCAGATGGGGCGGCTGGGGAACAACACCTATTTCGCGCATGGCTATAGCGGGCACGGGGTGACGGGGTCGCACACCTTTGGCCGCATCCTGTCCGAAGCCGTCGCCGGCGACCGCGCCCGTTTCGACGTGTTTGCCAAAGTGCCGTGGTATCCGTTCCCGGGTGGCCGCATGTTCCGCGTGCCCTATTCGATGATGGGGTCGTGGTATTATGCGCTAAGGGATCGGTTGGGGGTTTGAGGGTTTAGCCGGAGACCCCTTCGCACATAATTTATTGAAGAAACATACTCAACAGAGCGAGAGCCTACTTCATAGGTAGAAAAAGATTTGACTAACCCATCTATCAGCGGCAGACTTTTTGCTTAAATGTAGTGGAAAGTTTTTAGTATGACTGACAATAACGAAGCGAGTTTCTTTTTTCTTCCTCCTGAAAATACTGTTTGTACTGAAACATTTTTTCTCTTCTTGTCTGACTACAAAATAACGATTGATTCATTTTTCTTTATGGTCAACTTGGCTCATAGGGCTGATACTGCGTCACTTGCTGTTTCGAAGGCACTATTGGCGTTTGCAGAGACTGATGAAGAACGAAGTGAACTCCAAGCGGGAATAGATAATCCAAATACACTTGCGTCAAAATTAAATAAGTTTAGTGAAGTTACGTCCAAAAATATTGTGCAAAACACCGTTGACGGTTTTCTCTGGTATGTTTCCAATATAGTACAACAGTCCATGCGGAGAAGGCCGGAAATGATCAAGTCTGGCGAGACCGTAAAAATTGAAGAAATTCTGGAGTTCTCAAGTAAGCGTGAGCTTACAAACTATTTGATTGACAAAAAAATCAACTCGCTTTCTTACGGCGGACTTAAACAGGTACAGAGGTACCTACAAGATACCCTTGGAATTAATCCGTTTCGCGAACAACTTGACAATGATTTGTTAAGAACCTTTGTGGAAGTGCGCAATATTCATTCACACAACAGGGGTATTGTAAATAAGGTGTTTCTTGATCGCGTAAGTGACATTTTAGGAAAAAACGGCATACGATTCAAAATAGGAAAGAAAGCGCATTTAGATTATGACGATCTAACAGATTTTACCAAATGCTGCATTGAGACGGCCCTTTATATTGATCAACAGGCATCAATAAAGTTCAAAGTAAAACGAAAGAAGCTTTCAACTTGGCGCGGCACTACAAAGGTCTAAGGTTCTGAATCGCTTTCGCCATCACCTAAGCAACATGTTCTGACACGCCCCCCTCACGCAAACTGCTCCCTGATCAACCGCTCCTCCAACCCATGCCCCGGATCGAACAGGATCCGATGCCTGATCCCCGGTTCCGACCGGATCTCCACGCTGACCACATCGCGCACGGATTTGCCGTCGGCATCCGCCATCACGGGCCGTTTCGCGGGGTCGATCACATCAAACCGCACCACCGCCTTTTTCGGCAACAGCGCCCCCCGCCAGCGTCGCGGGCGGAAGGCGGCCATCGCGGTCAGGGTCAGCACGTCGGACCCGATGGGCAGGATCGGGCCGTGGGCGGAATAGTTATAGGCCGTGGACCCCGCCGGTGTCGCCAGCAGCGCGCCGTCGCAGACCAGTTCGGGCATCCGCAGCTTGCCATCCACGGTGATGCGCAGCTTGGCGGCCTGCGGGCCTGCGCGCAGCAGGCTGACCTCGTTGATCGCCAGCGCTTCGTGCATCTTGCCGTCCACGGTCAGGGCGGTCATGTGCAGGGGGTTGATGACCTCTTCCTCGGCCACGGCCAGACGCGCCAGCAGGTCGGTGTCGTGGTATTCGTTCATCAGGAACCCCACCGTGCCGCGGTTCATCCCGTAAACCGGCACGTCGAGCCCTTGGGTCGCGTGCAGGGTCTGCAACATGAACCCGTCACCGCCCAAGGCCACGATCACATCGGCCTTGGCCTGCGGCACATCGCCATAAGCCTGCGCCAATGCGCGCATGGCGGATTGCGCGATGGGCACGGAACTGGCGACAAAGGCGATCTTGACGGCTGGCATGGGCATTTTCCCCCTAGTTTCCCCAAACTTGTGGGGCGATCACACCCGAAACGCAAGCCGCCGATACGAAACATGCATGACGCGCTCATAAAGATCATGGTCGTTTTGATGCTTCTGATGCTGGGGTTTCTGGGGTAAACGGGGCGCAATCACCCTGTCTGGCGCCAGCAAAGAGGATGCACCCCATGAATATCACGATCCGCGACCAAGGCTTTTTCACCGAAACGCTCGCCACGCGCGACCCTGTGCTGCACGCCGCGATGCAGGCCGAACTCAAGCGCCAGCGCAAGGAGATCGAGCTGATTGCATCCGAAAACATCGTCTCTGCCGCCGTGATGGAAGCGCAGGGCGGCGTGATGACGAACAAATACGCCGAAGGCTACCCGGGCCGCCGCTATTACGGTGGCTGCGAGCATGTGGACGTGGCCGAAAACCTTGCCATCGAACGTGCCTGCCAGCTGTTTGATTGCGGTTTCGTCAATGTGCAGCCCAATTCGGGAAGCCAGGCGAACCAGGGCGTGTTCCAAGCGCTATTGCAGCCCGGCGATACGATCCTTGGCATGTCGCTGGATGCGGGCGGCCACCTGACGCACGGGGCCAAGCCCAACCAGTCCGGCAAATGGTTCAACGCGATCCAGTATGGCGTGCGCCGTCAGGACAACCTGCTGGATTATGACGAGGTCGCGCGTCTGGCGACCGAACACCAGCCCAAGATGATTATCGCGGGCGGGTCCGCGATACCCCGCATCATCGATTTCGCCAAAATGCGCGAGATTGCGGATAGCGTCGGCGCCTATCTGCTGGTCGATATGGCGCATTTCGCGGGTCTGGTCGCGGCGGGGCTGTATCCCTCGCCCTTCCCGCATGCGCATGTCGCCACGACGACAACGCATAAAACCCTGCGCGGTCCGCGCGGCGGCATGATCCTGACCAATGACGAGGATCTGGCGAAGAAATTCAATTCCGCCATTTTCCCCGGCATTCAGGGCGGCCCCCTGATGCATGTGATCGCAGGCAAGGCCGTGGCCTTTGGCGAGGCGCTGCGGCCAGAGTTCAAGACCTATCAGGCGCAGGTCATCAAGAACGCACAGGCGCTGGCAGATCAGCTGATGAAAGGTGGTCTGGATATCGTGACCGGCGGCACCGATACGCATGTGATGCTGGTCGACCTGCGCCCCAAGGGTGTGAAGGGCAACGCGACCGAAAAGGCACTGGGCCGCGCCCATATCACCTGCAACAAGAACGGCATCCCCTTTGACCCCGAAAAACCGATGGTCACGTCCGGCATCCGTCTGGGCACACCAGCAGGCACGACGCGTGGCTTTGGCGAGGCCGAGTTCCGCCAGATCGGCGACTGGATCGTCGAAGTGACCGAAGGTCTGGCCGCGAATGGCGAGGACGGCAATGGCGAGGTCGAGGCGAAGGTCCGTGCCGAGGTCGAAGCACTTTGTGACCGGTTCCCGATCTATACCAACCTTTAGGAACTTTATATGGGGCGGGTCATTGACCCGCCCTGTTGCCTCAGATCAGGTCGCGCTGCACCAGCACGACCAGCACCAATATCCCCGTCACCAGCAGACCGAACGCGATCGACGCCGCAAGGTTGAGCGCGGCAGTCCTGCGGCGTTCCTTCACGTCGATCCGCTGCAGGTGATAGACAGCATTGCGATAGGCAGCGTCCAGCCGCTGGTGATCGATCATGCGCTGCAACTTGGGGTTATCGACAAGCGCCTGCGCCTGCGCGACATAGATCAGCTCCCGCCGCAGGCCGCGCGGCAGAAAGCGGCGGGCCTTGCGGACCTGCGCCTCGAAGGTGCGCGCGCGGACACCCAGCTTCTGGTCAATCAACGCACGGATTTCTTCGATCTGTATGTGTATGTCGGATCCCATGTCCCTGCGGTAAATCCTTATCGGGGGCGGCTCAATCCCTCTGGCCTCTGCGGGCGAGGAAGGATAGCAACAGATGCATGTTGAACACGGTCCTTCATGACGGCCCCGGCGCCGTTCCCCTTCTGATCGCCCACGGCCTGTTCGGGTCCGCGCGCAACTGGGGGGTGATCGCCAAACGGCTGTCCGAAACCCGCCCCGTCATTACGGTCGACATGCGCAACCACGCTGACAGCCCGTGGTTCGACAGCCACAGCTACCCCGAAATGGCCGCCGATCTGGTCGAGGTGATGGACCGCCCGATGGATGTGTTGGGCCATTCGATGGGAGGCAAGGCCGCGATGGTGCTGGCGGTGAAGCGGCCTGATCTGGTGCGCAAACTGATCGTCGCCGATATTGCGCCTGTCGCCTATACCCACGACCAGCATGGCCCGCTGGATGCGATGCGGCGGGTGCGGCTGGAGGAGATCACGAGCAGGGCCGAGGCCAAGGCACAGATGGGCGAACTGGGCGCGGGCGTGGCGGATTTCCTGCTGCAAAGTCTGGACATGAAGGACAGGTGCTGGCGGCTGAACCTTGATGTGCTGGCCGCCGAGATGGACACGATCATCGGCTTTCCACAGCTTGCGGGGCAGTTCGACGGGCCGGCCTTCTTTCTGTCGGGGGGCAAGTCGGATTACGTCACCGCCGCCCATCGCGCGCCGATCAAGGCGCTGTTTCCCAACGCGGTTTTCGCCAAGATCCCCGATGCGGGGCACTGGCTGCATGCGGAAAAACCGCGCGAATTCGTGGGCGCGGTCGCGGCCTTTCTGGGCTAGGGCGCAATCTTGCGCGCGGCGGGCCGGTCCATTAGGATTGCCGCATCAACAGCGAAAGAGTTTCCGATGATCCGTCTGCTTGCCCTCGTCGCCATCCTTGGCCTGACCGCCTGCAACACCGTGCAGGGCGTCGGGCGCGATATCACCAGCGCCGGACAAGCCGTCGAAAACGCCTTCTGATCTACCAGAGCTGGGCCGAGGTCCAGATCACGGCCAGACAGGCGCCGCCAAGAAAGACCGCAAAGCCGTGGGGCAGGTAATGCATCGTCACCTCCATCAGGTTGATGCATCCTTAACGCGCGAAGGTGACATTTTGATCGGGCCGCTCAGCGAATATTTTGCGTGATCGCGCGGGCGACGTACCAACTGGCGGGAATCCCCAGTATCGCACCCGCCGTCGCCGCGATGATGATCGGCCCCAGCGTGTCATATCCGGTCGCCAGCGCCGCGATCACGAAACTGCCCGCGAAACTGGTCCCGATGATGCTGTAGAGCATGGATGCAAGACGAAACATGAATGACCCCTCTGGAATGCACTGTCGCGAGAAGGGGTAGCCGAGGCGGCAGGGGTATGCCTTGATGTGGGTCAAGTGGGGGGGGTGTGCCTTTGGCGCACCGATGGAGCGCCGGGTGGATATGGTGCGCAGCAAGTGCGCACCCTACACTTGCTTATGGCAGATAAGGCGATCCTGCTATTGGCACAAGAAGTCGGCTAGCTGAGCAACGCCGCTAAGAAATTTGATAATTCCGTCATAGCCCCAGAAAAATGTGCTGTCATAACGATAAAAGCCGTTTTGCTGCCGATAGTTTTTCCGGCTTCTTTAGCGAATTCGGTTGCAAAGTTATTGGCCTGCCATGCTATCCAATCCATCGCGGTGCGAGCTAGAAACCTGACCTTTTCAATTGCTCGTTTTAGCTTAGTTTCGTCTTTTTCACCCGAACTGATAGTGTCTCGCGCGTCCTCTAGTGCTTTTTTTACCTCTTGGAGGTATTGAGGATCAATTGCAAACTCCAGAGGAGGCTGATTGTGACCAATCTGCGCTCTCCCCCTATCGTAATCCGCGACTTCACTAAAGTTATCAAGGTTGCGCAACCCTTCATCAATCGCCCGCAACGCAACTAGCGAAACTTGATCTAGACCGACTTCATCGTGAGGTTTCTCGACGCGCTTGAATAGCGTGCTGCGTCGAAGGTCATAGTACTTGAATGCAGCTTCTTTCAGGTAAAGCCTTAAGGCCTTAACTCCCTCAAAGTTTGTTTCTTCGTTGACAATGGTTTCAGTAAAATCACAACCTTCATCAATAGTGCTTCCACGAAAGTCTGCGAACTCAAGATTAGCTCTGTGAAATCTCGAAGATATAACAAAGCAGTCTATTCTGGTCGACTTCAGGCTCGCAAAGGAAAAATCTACGTCGGGCATCGCGTCCGTAAAATTACTTCCAGCGAGATTTGCAGCCCTAAACGAAGCGTACGCTAATTTTGCTTCCGCAAAGTTACAACCCTCAAGGTCGGAGCCAGAGAAATCTGCATTCTTTAGATTTGCACGCCCAAAGTCGCGGCCACGTAAATCGAAACCCCTTAGATCTGCGCCATCTAAGACACTCCCTACCAAGTCTCTAGCGCCCGATTTTAGGTCTGCTAAATCTTCAGTATCGGCCACGTTTCAACTATCCATCTTCAGCGCAGAAATAAACGCCTCCTGCGGGATGTCCACTTTCCCGAACTGCCGCATCTTCTTTTTCCCGGCCTTCTGCTTGTCCAGCAGCTTGCGTTTGCGCGTGGCATCGCCGCCATAGCATTTCGCGGTTACGTCCTTGCGCAGCGCGGACAGGGTTTCGCGGGCGATGACCTTGCCGCCGATGGCCGCCTGAATCGGGATCTTGAACATGTGGCGGGGGATCAGGTCTTTGAGCTTTTCCACCATCGCGCGGCCGCGCATCTCGGCCCGGTCGCGGTGCACCATCATCGACAGCGCGTCGACGGGTTCGTCGTTGACCAGCACGGACATCTTGACCAGATGATCCTCCTGATATCCGGTCAGGACATAGTCGAAGGACGCATAGCCCTTGGTCACGGATTTCAGGCGGTCGTAGAAGTCGAACACCACCTCGTTCAGCGGCAGATCGTACACCACCATCGCGCGGCTGCCCGCATAGGTCAGGTCCAGCTGCACGCCGCGGCGGTCTTGGCAGAGTTTCAGCACATCGCCGAGGTATTCGTCGGGCACCAGAATCGTCGCCTTGATGCGCGGTTCTTCCAGATGGTCGACATGGGTCAGGTCGGGCATGTCGGCGGGGTTGTGCAATTCGCGCATCTCGCCGTCGCGCATGTAAAGGTGGTACACCACCGACGGTGCGGTCGTGATGAGGTCGATGTCATATTCCCGCTCGATCCGGTCGCGGATGACTTCGAGGTGCAGCAGCCCAAGGAACCCGCAGCGGAAGCCAAAGCCGAGGGCGGCGGAGGTTTCCATCTCGAAGCTGAAAGAAGCATCGTTCAGCGCCAGTTTTTCGATCGCGTCGCGCAGATCCTCGAACTGCGAGGAATCGACGGGGAAGAGGCCGCAGAACACCACGGGCTGCGCGGGCTTGAAGCCCGGCAGCGCCTGATCGGTGCCCTTTTTCTCGGACGTGATCGTGTCGCCGACGCGGGTGTCGCGGACCTGTTTGATCGATGCGGTGATGAACCCGATTTCACCGGGGCCAAGGATTTCGACATCCTGCATCTTGGGCCGGAAGACGCCGATCTTGTCGATCTGGTGGACGGTGCCGTTGGACATGAACCGCACGCGGTCGTTTTTCTTCATCGTGCCGTCGATGATCCGCACCAGCACGACAACGCCCAGATAGCTGTCATACCAGCTGTCCACCAGCATCGCCTTGAGCGGCGCATCGCGGTCGCCCTGCGGGGCGGGCAGCAGGTTGACGATGGCTTCCAGCGTCTCGTGGATGCCAATGCCGGTTTTCGCCGACACGCGGATCGCGCCCGATGCGTCCAGCCCGATCACATCCTCGATCTGGGCTGCGACCTGATCGCATTCCGAGGCGGGCAGGTCGATCTTGTTCAGCACAGGCACAATTTCATGGCCCGCGTCCAGCGCGTGATACACGTTGGCCAGCGTCTGCGCCTCGACCCCTTGGGTGCTGTCAACGACCAGGAGCGAGCCTTCGACGGCGCGCATGGAGCGGGAGACCTCATAGGCGAAATCGACGTGGCCGGGGGTGTCGATCAGATTCAGGACGTATGCCTTGCCATTGTCGGCGGTATAATCGATCCGCACGGTGTTGGCCTTGATCGTGATGCCACGCTCACGCTCGATATCCATGCTGTCGAGCATCTGTTCTTTCATCTCGCGCGCGGACACGGTGTTGGTCGACTGGATCAGGCGGTCAGCCAGCGTCGATTTACCGTGGTCGATATGCGCCACGATCGAGAAATTGCGGATATGCGAAAGGTCTGTCATGGCTGGGATATGGTGCGGATTTCGGCTCCCGTCAATCTCGATGTTGCCGCAGGGAATGCGCCTCTGCGCGGGTCAGTTCGCCTTCGTGAATTGCAATGCGCGGACCAAGGCTGCATATTGCCGCAAAAGGCAAGATGCGGGCAGAGGACAGGCAGGATGCGGATTTTTCTGGTGATGGGTGCGGTCGCGACACTGGCCGCCTGTGGTGGCGGGCGCGTGTCCGGCGATATCAGTGCTGCATGCAACAGCGCGGGCCGTGTCGCGGCATCGCCGCAACTGTGTTCCTGCGTCCAGCAGGTCGCCAACCAGTCGCTGTCAAGCCGTGATCAGGCGCGTGCCGCGACCTTCTTTGCCGATCCGCAGCGCGCGCAGGACACCCGCCAGTCAAGCGACCCCAACGACCGTGCATTCTGGGGCCGCTACCGCGCCTTCACCGATCTTGCGACACAGGTCTGCCGTCCGGTCACGGCCTAGGCCCAACACACTGGACAGCGCCGCCCTGCCCGATATGAAGGCAGTATGACCCGGAACCCGCCCCCCGATGATCTGGCCCAGCGCATCCGTGCGGGCGACAGGCGTGCGCTGGCCAAGGGGATCACGCTGGTCGAAAGCGGGCGCGCTGATGACCGCGCCGCTGCCGTGGCCTTACTGAGCGCCCTTGGCACCGACCGGCAGGCGCTGCGCATCGGGCTATCGGGGACGCCCGGCGTGGGCAAATCGACCTTCATCGAAAGTTTCGGCCTGATGCTGACCGCGCAGGGCAAACGTGTCGCGGTGCTGGCGGTCGATCCGTCCTCGGCGCGCACAGGCGGGTCGATCTTGGGCGACAAGACGCGGATGGATCATCTGGCGCGCGATCCGATGGCGTTCATCCGCCCCTCCCCCAGCCAGACCCAGCTTGGCGGTGTTGCCCGCCGCACCCGCGAGGCTGTGGCCCTGTGCGAGGCGGCGGGGTTCGACATCGTGCTGATCGAGACCGTGGGCGTCGGCCAGTCCGAAACCGTGGTGGCGCAAATGGCCGATCTGTTCGTCCTACTGCTCGCCCCTGCGGGGGGTGATGAATTGCAGGGCGTCAAGCGCGGTATCATGGAAATGGCCGATCTGATTCTGGTGAACAAAGCCGACGGCGATCTGAAATCGCAGGCCACGCGCACCTGTGCTGATTATGCCGGTGCCCTGCGCCTGCTGCGCAAACGCCCGCAAGACCCCAAAGGTTTCCCGAAGGCCATAACGGTGTCCGCGCTGGAACAGCACGGGATCGCTGCCGCATGGGACGATATGCAACATCTGGCGGAATGGCGCCGCGCGCAGGGGCTTTGGGACCAGATCCGCAAGGATCAGGCCAACCACTGGTTCACCGAGGATCTGCGCCAAGGTCTGCTGCAACTGCAACTCGACGATCCCGCAACCCGCGCACGGATCGAGGCGGCGCAGGATGCCGTGGCATCGGGAGCCCTGTCACCGACCGCCGCCGCCGCCCAAGTGCTTGGCCCGCTGCGCCGCAACTGAATTGATGCGACGCCTTGGCAAAGCGGGTTGACGCTGTCGGGGAATCCGCCTATTTCGCGCTGATCTTATGCCGACCCTGCATTGCGGGGTTCCAACCCGTATGCAGGATGTCCCGCCAGTCTGGCCGGCGATATCCCTCAGAACAAGGAAAACGCCCATGTCGCGCCGTTGCGAATTGACTGGAAAAGGCCCGATGTCTGGCAACAACGTCAGCCACGCCAAGAACCACACCCGCCGCCGGTTCCTGCCGAACCTTCAGGACGTCACGCTGCAGTCCGACGTGCTGGGCCGTTCGTTCAAGCTGAAAATCTCGAACGCAGCACTGCGCACCGTCGATCACCGCGGTGGTCTGGACGCCTTTATGGCCAAGGCGAAAGAGGCAGAACTGTCGCCAGACGCGCTGAAGATCAAAAAAGAAATCGCCAAGGCGACTGCAGCGGCATAAGCCAGCAGCCCAAGGCGGATGCTTTGAACGCGGTCGTGCAAACGGCCGCGTTTTTCGTTCTGCAGCCGAGCTTGACCGCGCCTGCCGCCCGCGTCAGACCGTCACCATGACCGACCTGCCCATCGATACAATCCTGCCCGATCTGGTCGCAGCCCTTGGCCAGCACGGCCGTGCCGTTTTGCAGGCGCCCCCCGGTGCGGGCAAGACCACGCGCGTCCCGCTGGCCATGCTGGAGGCCGGGCTGACCACGGGCAAGATCGTCATGCTCGAACCCCGCCGCCTTGCCGCGCGGGCCGCCGCCGAACGGCTGGCAGAATCGCTGGGCGAGGTGCCGGGCCAGACCGTCGGCTACCGGATGCGCGGCGAAAGCCAGCCCGGTGACCGCATCGAGGTGGTGACCGAAGGCATCCTGACCCGCATGATCCAGTCCGACCCTGCGCTGACAGGCGTCGGTGCCGTGATCTTCGACGAATTCCACGAACGGTCGCTGAACGCCGATCTGGGGCTGGCGCTGGCCTGGGAATCCCGCGGCGTGCTGCGCCCAGATCTGATCTTGCTGGTGATGTCGGCCACATTGGACGCCGCCCCTGTCGCCGTGATGCTGGATGACGCGCCGATTATCACCTCGCAGGGGCAATCCTACCCCGTCACCGCGCATTTTCTGGACACCGCCCTGCCCAAAACCACCCGCCTGCCGCAAGCCACCGCCGATCTGGTGGTCCGTGCTGTGCAGGAAACCACTGGCGGCGTGCTGGTCTTTCTGCCCGGAGAAGGCGAGATCAGGGCGACCATGGCCGCCCTGTCAGGCCGCCTGCCCCATGACTGCGTGATCCGCCCGCTCTACGGCGCGCTACCGTTCAAAGACCAGCGCGCAGCGCTTGCACCTGTCACGTCGGGCCGCAAGGTCGTGCTATCCACATCCATCGCCGAAACCTCGCTGACGATCCCCGATATCCGCGTCGTCGTTGATGCAGGGCGCGCACGGCGCGCGCGGTTCGACCCCGGCTCCGGCATGTCGCGCCTTGTAACCGAACGGGTCAGCCGCGCCGAGGCCACCCAACGCGCAGGGCGCGCAGGCCGTGTCGCCCCCGGTGACGCCTACAAGCTTTGGACCAAGGGCGAGGATGGCGCGCTGCCCGCCTTTGCCCCTGCGGAAATCGAGGCCGCCGATCTGGCAAGCCTTGCGCTGGAACTCGCGGTCTGGGGCAGCGATGATCTGGGCTTTCTGACCCCGCCACCCCCCGCCGCCCTGGCCGAGGCGCGCGCCTTGCTGCAAAGCCTTGGCGCGCTGGATGCCAATCTGCGGATCACGGCACATGGGCGCGCGCTGGCGGCGCTGCCGCTGCATCCGCGCCTTGGGCATATGCTGCAAAAGGCAGGCGCACAGGCCGCCCCCCTGGCAGCCCTGCTGGCCGCGCGCGATCCCCTGCGCGGTGCCCCTGTCGATCTGGCGCTGCGGATACAGGCACTGCAAGGGCGCTACGACGGGCCGGGGCAGGTCAATCCTGCCGCCCTTGCCCAGATCAAGGCCGAAATCCCCCGCCTTGCCAAAGGCCTGCCCAAACGCCCGCCGATGACACTCGCCGAACAGGCCGCACTCGCCTATCCCGACCGGATCGGGCTGCGCCGCAAGGGCGACGCGCCACGCTATCTGCTGTCGGGCGGCAAAGGGGCGGTGATCGACATCGCCGATCCGCTGGCGGGGCAGCGGTTGATCGTGGCGACCGATCTCGATGGTGACAAGCTCGAAGCGCGCGTGCGGCAGGCGACAGCGATCACGGATGCCGCATTGCGCGGGCTCTTTGCCGACCGCATCTGTTGGCACGACCTCTGCCAATGGTCACGGCGCGACGGCAAGGTGCTGGCGCGCAGGCAGGAACGGTTCGGGGCGCTGGTGCTCGATGACCGCGTCTGGCCGGATGCGCCCGACGACACGGTCGCGCGGGCCATGCTCGACGGTGTGCGCCAGCTTGGGCTGCAATTCTCGCCCGCCGCACGGCGGTTTCAGGCGCGGGTCGCTTTGGTCGATGGTCTGCCCGCCATGGATGACGCAACGCTGATGGACACGCTCGACGACTGGCTGCTGCCCTATCTTGCGGGCGTGCGCAGCGCCGAGGACTGGAAACGCTTTGACGCCCTGCCCGCGCTGCGCGCCATGCTGGACTGGGACCAGATGCAACGGCTCGATGCTGCAGCCCCCGCCAGTTTCGAAACCCCTTTGGGCCGCAAGATCCCCATCGACTATGACGATGCGACACCCGCGATCACCCTGCGCCTGCAGGAAATGTTCGGCACCACACGCCACCCGATGGTGGGGCGCGTGCCGCTGCGGATCACGCTCCTGTCGCCGGGCCAGAAACCCGTGCAGGTGACACAGGATATCGTGGGCTTTTGGGCCACGTCCTACGCGGATGTGCGGCGCGACATGCGCGGCCGTTATCCGCGCCACCCCTGGCCCGAGGACCCGACAGAGGCCGACCCTACGCTGCGCGCCAAACCGCGCGGCACCTGAGCCCATCTTCCGGGCCCAAATATCCCCGCCGGAGGCATAAAATCTTTTCGGCTCAACGCCCCAGACAATACCGCATGATCGCCTTTTGCGCGTGCAGCCGGTTTTCCGCCTCGTCGAAGATCACCGAATTGGGGCCGTCCATGACGCTGCTGGTCGCCTCGTCCTCGCGGTGGGCGGGCAGGCAGTGCATGAAGAGCGCATCCGGTTTCGCCTTGGCCATCAGCGCGTCGTTGACCTGATAGCCGCGCAGCTGGTTGTGGCGGCGTTCGCGGGCAGATTGCGGGTCGTGCATCGACACCCATGTATCCGTGACCACCAGATCGGCGCCCTGCACGGCCTCGTTCGGATTGCGCACGATGGTGTAAAGCCCGTCCAGCGCCGGATCAGGGTCGAGCGGGGGCGGACCTGTGAACACGAGATCGAAGTCGAATTGCTTGGCGGCATGGGCGAAGCTGGCAAAGACGTTGTTGCCGTCGCCGGACCAGACAACCTTTTTACCTTTGATCGGGCCGTTATGTTCCTCGAAGGTCATGATATCGGCCATGATCTGGCAAGGATGCGTGCGGTTCGTCAGCCCGTTGATGACGGGCACAGAGGCATATTCCGCCATATCCAGCAGAGTCTGTTCCTCGAACGTGCGGATCATGATCAGGTCGACATAGCGCGACAACACGCGCGCGGTATCGGCGATGGTCTCGCCATGGCCCAGCTGCATGTCGGTGCCCGACAGCACCATGGTCTGCCCGCCCAACTGGCGCACGCCCACGTCGAAGGACACGCGCGTCCGCGTCGATGGCTTTTCAAAGATCAGCGCGACCATATGGCCCGCCAGCGGCTGTTCGGCATCGGGCGTGCCTTTGGGCAGCCCGTTGCGGGCGTCCTTCATCCGGCGCGCATTGGCGATGATCGCGGACAGATCGTCCGCAGGGGTGACATGGATATCAAGAAAATGATTCATACTATTCGCTTTTATTGGGCCGGTTCCTGCGGCCGGTGTTCAAAGGTGGGTCATGACCTGCACCAGTTTGCCGTCCTTGGTCGGGGCCAGTCGTCGCTTGAGAAATCCCGCTTTCGCATAGGTCGCGATGGCGCGGGTGTCGGTGGTGTTGGGGCCAACGGCGACAAGCGGGTATTGCAGACGCAACTGGCGCAGCCGTGCCGCGATATAGGACGGCGGATGGTCCTGCCCGCTAAAGTCGCTGTCGCCCACAAAGGTCGCCATGACCCGCGCGCCCGCTGGCAGGTCGCCATATTGCGGCATGGTAAAGGCCCGCGCGTCATGGTCGTGGATATAGGCGAACGGATGCCCGTTCAGCGTCACCAGCCGCATGTCGATCTGCGGATTGTCGAGGTCTTTTTCCATCATCGTCAACTGCTTTACTGTATCCGGCCACCAGACCCTGACATGCGCCAGCCGGAACCAGCGTTCCAGCAGCGGCAGATCAGCCGCGTTCAGCTTGGGGAATTCATAGTTACGCATGTTCCCTTTGCATCTGGACCGCGGCAGCATCGAGCTTTGCAACGGCCTGCCCGATCTCCTCGTCCGTGATGGTGAGCGGCGGCAGCAGGCGGATCACATTATCCGCCGCAGGAACCGTCAGGACGCCCTGCCCGTAACCCGCCCTGACGATATCGGTATTGGTCGCCTTGCATTTCAGCCCCAGCATCAGGCCCGACCCGCGCACTTTCTCGAACACATCGGGATGGGCGGCGACAAGCCCTTCCAGTTTCTGCCGTAGCAGTCCGGCCTTGCGGTTCACTTCCGCCAGAAAATCATCCGTTGCGACAATCTCCATGACCCGCAGACCGACAGCACAGGCCAGAGGATTGCCGCCATAGGTGGACCCATGCGTGCCCGCTGTCATGCCAGAGGCCGCGTTTTCCGTGGCAAGCACCGCCCCCAAGGGAAAGCCCCCGCCGATGCCTTTGGCGACCATCATGATATCAGGCGTGATCCCCGCCCATTCATGCGCGAACAATTTGCCTGTGCGACCCATGCCGCATTGCACCTCGTCCAAAATCATCAGGATGCCGTGTTCATCGCACAGATCGCGCAGCCCTTTGAGGCAGACATCAGGCAGCGGGCGGATACCACCTTCGCCCTGCACAGGTTCGACGATGATCGCGGCGATATGATCTCCGACAGCCGCCTGCAGCGCGTCATGATCGCCGAAATCCAGATGGGTGAAACCGGGCAGCAGAGGGCCGAAACCTTTTGTCATCTTTTCAGAGCCCGCCGCCGCGATCCCCGCGCTGGAGCGGCCATGGAACGATCCGGTAAAGGCGATGATCTCGGTCCGCTCGGGCTGGCC
The DNA here is from genome assembly GCF_034652275.1 of Yoonia sp. 72. Classification (NCBI taxonomy): domain Bacteria; kingdom Pseudomonadati; phylum Pseudomonadota; class Alphaproteobacteria; order Rhodobacterales; family Paracoccaceae; genus Yoonia; species Yoonia sp. 72. The sequence goes on from NZ_JAXIWG010000001.1 coordinate 1,515,158, forward strand.
TTTGTCATACCAGTATTTGCGCGCCATCTTGACGGCCAGTTCGCAGGCTTCGGTGCCGGAATTGGTAAAGAAAACCGTATCGGCAAAGGTCTTTTCCACCAGCAGATCAGCCAGCTTTTGCTGAGCGGGAATGTTGTAAAGGTTCGAGACATGCCAGAGCGCATTGGCCTGCGTCGTCAGTGCCTCGACCAGTGCGGGATGCGCATGGCCCAGCGCATTGACCGCGATCCCTGCGCCAAGGTCCAGAAATCGGCGTCCGTCGGCCTCGGTCAACCACGACCCGGACCCTGACGTGAATGTCAAAGGCGCGCGCGAATAGGTCGGCAGAACAGATGCGATCATGGGATCATCCTTTTCAATACGCCAGATTGGTGCAGGACCAATGCAGCAGAGTCAATTTATTTGGGGGATAGGCAGACGTAACTCAGGCGCGCGCGAAATCGCGTCGGCGTCGAAGGCTCTGATGAAAGCGGTTCGTCATCCCTTGATCGTAGCGCGTCGTTTCGGCCAAGAGAAGCCGAAAATCCGCCCCTGCGTGAATTTCACTTTTTGCGCCGCGAAAAATGCTAATATCTGGCAAAACAGCGGGAGGTCCTGATGTCGCAAAACACCGTGACAGTGCTGGTCGGCACGACCAAGGGGACCATTTTGCTATCAAGCGACGCCACGCGCGCCGACTGGTCCTGCAGCACGCCCCTATGCGATGGCTGGCCGATCAACCATGTGATCGGTGATCCCGACAGCGGCATGCTCTGGGCTGGCGGAGGCGGCGACTGGCACGGCGCGGGTGTTTGGCGGTCGGCGGATCAGGGTCGGACGTGGGAACTGGCCAAGCTGACAAAAGGCCAGATGGACAACTGGGCCGCAAATGACCCCGACTTTGCCGCGATGATCGGCTGGACAGACGCACCGCTGCCGTTTGACGATGCGTTCACCCAGATATGGTCATTAGCCTATGCGGATGGTGTGCTTTACGCGGGAACCAAGCCTGCGATGCTGCTGAAAAGCACCGATCAGGGTGCGACTTGGGAAAAGGTGGGCGGGCTGACCGACCACCCGAGTGCTGCCGACTGGCACGGCGGCGCGGCGGGGCTGGTGCTGCACACGATCGTCAGCGATCCGGCCAATCCGCGCAAAATGTGGGTGGGTATCTCTGCCGCCGGTGTCTTTGCAACTGAGGATGGCGGCGCCACATGGGACCGCCGCAACCGCCTGTCCAACACCACGGACTGCGCCCATCACGACCACCCCGCCGCCCCGCGCGACGGCGAAACGGGGCATTGCGTCCACAACATGATGCGCGCACCGGGTGGAGGTGACGTGCTTTACCAGCAAAACCACCACGGTGTCTGGCGGTCTGCCGATGGCGGGCGCAGTTGGGATGATATCAACGCAGGGCTGCCCTCGACCTTCGGCTTTCCGATCCGCGTGCATCCGACCGACCCCGATACCGTCTGGACCCTGCCCCTGAACGGCGACAGCGCCGGACGCTATCCGCCCGATGCCGCCGCCGCCGTCTGGCGCACGCGCGATGGCGGGCAAAGCTGGCAGGCGATGCGTGACGGGCTTCCGCAGCAAAGCTGCTATTTCACCGTTCTGCGGCAGGCGATGGGCGGCGACAGGCGCGATCCGGCGGGTGTTTATTTCGGCACCAACAGCGGGTCGGTTTTTGCCAGCACCGACGAAGGCGATCATTGGCAGGAAATCGCCCGCCACCTGCCCACCGTCCTTGCGGTCGAGGTGCTGGACCGCGGCTGAGACGTTTGCCGATTGCCAATAGCAGGGCAGCGGATCACAACGCTGCGCATGACCCTGCGCGCACCCAACCCACCGCTTGCCATTGCCTTCATGCTGACCGCGACCGCGTTCATCGCAGGCACGATGATCCTTGCAAAACTGCTGGGCACAGGCACGCTGGGCGCGCCGTTCCACCCGCTGCAGGTCAGCCACGGGCGGTTCCTGTTCGCGTTTCTGGCGCTGGCAATGGTCGCCGCCGTTGTGCGCCCCACGATCAGGCAACCCGACCTGCGGCTGCATGTCGGGCGCACGGCCTTTGGCTGGGGCGGCGTGACGCTGATGTTCGCGGCTGTCGCCTTTATCCCGTTGTCAGACGCGACGGCGATCAGTTTCTTGAACCCCGTTTTCGGGATGCTGCTGGCGATCCCGTTTCTGGGCGAAAAAGTCGGCCCATGGCGCTGGGTCGCGGCGGCGACGGCGCTGATCGGGGCGCTGGTCCTGCTGCGCCCCGGACCAGACACGTTCCAGATCGCGGGGCTTTTGGCACTAGGCGCGGCGGTTTTGATGGGGATGGAGCTGATCTTTATCAAGAAACTGGCCAATCGCGAACCGCCGTTCCAGATCTTGCTGGTCAACAACGCGATCGGGCTGTGCATTGCAACCATGGCGGTCCTGCCGGTCTGGACAATGCCGACGCCCGGGCAATGGGCGGCGCTGGCAGGGATCGGCGTGCTGATGGCCGCAGCGCAGACCTGTTTCATCAACGCGATGGCGCGCGCTGACGCCAGTTTCGTCACCCCGTTCAGTTACTTGACCCTTGTCTTTGCCGCACTTTACGACGGCATCCTCTTTGATGTGATCCCCGATGGAATCAGCCTGCTGGGTGCGGCAATTATCCTCAGCGGCGCAACATTGCTCGCCTGGCGCGAGAGAAAGAGGCAGACTGCGCACTAATCAACCTGCGGCAGGACAAAATGCAGCCATGATGCCGTGCTAGAAAACAGTGTATGAACGACGTTTATGAGTATCGCCGCGCGCGCGGCAAAGCGGTGATCTGGCTCTGCGGCATGGGGGTTGTCCTTCTGCTCGCGGCGGTTTCTGTGACGGATGCGACCGAGCTGATGTGGCTTGTCTGGGTGCTGGCCGCGCTGACGCTGGCGCTGATGCTGGTGCCACGGCCCGTGACGGGCATCCGTGTCGATGATACCTATCTGGTGCTGTCCGCCTGGCACAAACCACGCGCGGTCGCGCTTGACGACATCGCCTTTCTGCGCGCAACGCAAGGCGATGCCGAAACCAGCATCGTCATCGTTTACAAGGACGGGACCGAGGAAAAGACATTTCGCCGCGATATGCCGGACCTTGAGACGATGGTCTCTGTCATGGCAGCGCGCGGCATTCCGGTGCGCGACATCTATTAAGCAGGTCAGGCTTTTAGCCGGTAGCCCGTTTTCATCCAGCGGTGACACACCGCCAGCACGACGATGCAGGTGCCCGTCACGACCCAAAGCCCCGTCCAGGGGCTGCTGTCGCTGACGCCGATCATGCCGAACCGGACCCCGTCGATGATGTAAAAGAACGGGTTGGCGTGGCTCAGCGTCTGCAGGAACGGCGGCAAGGCGTCGATGGAATAGAATGTCCCCGACAAAAAGGCGAGCGGCGTCACCAGAAAGTTGGTGATCGCTGACAACTGGTCGAACTTGTTGGCATAAATGCCCGCAATCATGCCCAGCCCGCCCATCAGCACCGACCCCAGCAGCACAAAGGTGACCGCCCAGCCTGCATGCACCAGCCCCACATCCAGAAATACGAACGACCCTGCAGCGATCACGACACCTACCAGCACACCGCGCGCGACAGCCCCGCCGATATAGCCGGTGACAAGCTCGCCCGCCGACAGGGGTGGCATCAGGGTATCGACGATATTGCCCTGCACCTTGGCCGAGGCAAGGCTGGACGAGGTGTTGGCAAAGGCGTTCTGGATCACCGTCATGGTCAGGATGCCAGGCACAAGGAAGGTCATGAAATCCACCCCCATCACATCGCCGCGCTGCGATCCGATGGCGATGGTGAAAATCATCAGGAACAGGCCCGCGTTGATCAGGGGCGCCATCACCGTCTGCAACCAGACATTCAGAAAGCGCCTGATTTCGCGGTTGGTCAGGGTCCATGCGCCCAGCCAGTTCACCCGCCCAAAGCGGCGCACACCCATTTCTGTCTTGGTTGTCATGCAATCGGTCCTTTGTCTTGGGGCCTGACATATCCTATCCTGTTCCGGTGGCCACCCCGATCTGGCCGGTCGAAAGGACAGATGATGCGATTGATCCTGTGTCTTGCGTTTGCGGTCTGGCCGCTGACCACCGCCGCCGACAGCGTGCCGCCGGTTCTGCCCGCGCTTTACGAGGTGGTGGGCGTCGCGTCCGACGACCAGCTCAACATCAGGGCCGCCCCCAACGCGCGGGCCGAGATCATCGGCGCGCTGGCCTTTGACCGCACGGCGGTCGAGGTCCTAGCCTTCAGCACCGCAGGCGGCTGGGCCATGGTCAACCATCAGGAACGCGCGGGCTGGGTCGCTGCGCGGTTCTTGCAGCGCAGCGCGCCCGTGGACGGGCCTTTGGGCTATGCGGCGCGCAATCTGACCTGCTTTGGCACCGAACCTTTCTGGTCGTTGGCGATCACCGACGCGCGGGTGGTGCTGTCCACCCCCGAAGGCGAGGCCGACTATCCCGTGACGGCGATCTATGGCAGCGGCGCAGGCGAATTCGTCGGCGCCAATACCGTGTTCTTCGACTGGTCGGCCGATGGTGTGCCTGTCCGGTCACATATCCTGCCCGGCATGTGCAACGACGGGATGAGCGATCTGGCCTTCGGACTGCATTATATCGACGATGCCTTCGGGCATCGGGGCTGTTGCAGCCTCTATTGAGGCCACACCCTACCGGAACTTGTGCAAAAGGCGCCGGAGCGCCTTCACATCACCCGCGCCAGTGACTAGTATGGGTGGTCAGACAAGGCGTGGCGCGACCCTGACGGGGTATCCGGCCAGCAAACCGAAGGAAGTCATATGTCCTGGACAGACGAGCGCGTCGAGACGCTCAAGAAGATGTGGGGCGACGGCCAGTCCGCCAGCCAGATCGCCAAGGAACTTGGCGGTGTGACCCGCAATGCCGTGATCGGCAAGGTCCACAGGCTGGGCTTGTCCAACCGCGCGGGCACGGGGGCAGCCGCCCCCGCCGCCAAACCCGCGCCCAAGGAAAAGCCTGCCGAGACGGTCGAAGCCCCCGCTGCGAAAGCCGCGCCGAAACCTGCGCCCAAGGCCAAGCCAAGCGTGGCCGTGGCCATCAAGGAAGAGCTGGAACTCGACGAGAACGGCATCCCGATTTCCGCCGCCCGCCGCGCGATCATTCCCGCAGGCCAGCCTCTGCCACCGCAACCTTCCGCCAACGAGATCAGCCCCGAGGCTTTGGCCAAGGTGAACGAGGTCGAAAAGACCGCCAAACGGCTGACGCTGATGGAATTGACCGAGAAAACCTGCAAATGGCCAGTGGGCGATCCCGCGACCGAAGATTTCTGGTTCTGCGGCCTGCCCGTCCAGCAAGGCAAACCCTATTGCGAGGCGCATGTGGGTGTGGCGTTCCAGCCGATGTCGGCACGGCGCGACCGGCGGCGTTAAAATCCCCGTAGGGTGGGTCAAGACCCACCTTACCAGCGCCCTTTGGACCGTCTATAGGGGGCTATGACACAGAATCCGCCCTCGCTCCGCCCCGATCTTGCCCGCGCGCAAGTCACCGACACCCGCCGCCCCGGCCAGCCGACCATCGGCATGGTCAGCCTTGGCTGCCCCAAGGCGCTGGTCGACAGCGAACGCATCCTGACCCGCCTGCGCGCCGAAGGCTACGCGATCAGCGCCGATTACGCAGGCGCCGAGGCGGTCATCGTCAACACCTGCGGATTTCTCGACAGTGCCAAGGCCGAAAGCCTTGATGCCATCGGTGAAGCCCTGCGCGAGAACGGCAAGGTCATCGTGACGGGCTGTCTGGGGGCCGAACCCGATTACATCCGCGAACATCATCCGCGGATCTTGGCGGTGACGGGACCCCATCAATACGAACAGGTGCTCGACGCCGTGCATCTGGCCGTCCCGCCCAGCCCCGACCCGTTCATCGACCTTTTGCCTGCGACAGGTGTCAGCCTGACACCGCGCCATTACAGCTATCTGAAGATTTCCGAAGGCTGCAATCACAAGTGCAAATTCTGCATCATCCCCGATATGCGCGGCAAACTCGCCAGCCGCCCCGCCCATGCAGTATTGCGCGAGGCGGAAAAGCTGGTGCAGGCAGGCGTGCGCGAATTGCTGGTCATTTCGCAGGATACGTCAGCTTACGGGCTTGACCGCAAATACGACCTGAACCCGTGGAAAGACGGCGAAGTGCGCAGCCATATCACCGACCTGACGCGCGAGCTGGGGCAGTTGGGGGCTTGGGTGCGGCTGCATTACGTCTATCCCTATCCGCATGTGCGCGACCTGATCCCGCTGATGGCGGACCCTGCCAACGGCGTGCTGCCCTATCTCGACATTCCGTTCCAGCATGCCCACCCCGATGTGCTGCGGCGCATGGCGCGGCCTGCGGCGGCGGCGAAAACGCTGGATGAAATCGCCGCATGGCGCAGCATTTGCCCCGATATCACCCTGCGCAGCACCTTTATCGTCGGCTACCCCGGCGAGACAGAGGCGGAATTCCAGCACCTGCTCGACTGGCTGGACGAGGCGCAACTCGACCGCGTGGGCTGTTTTCAGTATGAAAACGTCGCAGGCGCGCGGTCAAACGCCCTGCCCGACCATGTGCCGGCCGAGGTCAAACAGGACCGCTGGGACCGTTTCATGGAAAAGGCGCAGGCGATTTCCGCCGCCAAGCTGGCCTCCAAGGTCGGCAAGCGGCTGGAGGTCATCGTGGACGACATCGACGAGGACGGCATCGCGACCTGCCGCACATGGGCCGACGCACCCGAGATCGACGGCAACCTGTTCATCGACGAAGGGACAGAGGCGCTGTCCGTGGGTGATATCGTGCAAGTTGTGGTGGATGAGGCGGGGGAGTATGATTTGTGGGGTGGGGTGGTTTGAATACTGAGCCAAAGATAGACCGTCGTATTCGACAGAATATTTTCGATGGAATTGAACTTGAGGGTTTGTATTTTGGTGGAAAACTAGATGACGTGGCTTTCCTATCTAGGCTGTATAACCTAAATGAAATGAGGTCTTTTGATAGCAGACATTCAAATGCTGCTGGAGACATCTGGCAGCATCGCCTAAACAACGACGATTGGGAAAGAAACTGGGTTTTCTCGGATACTAGGTTCGGGTTACTTGATTGCTCAACACAGGATTTTCTCAAATTTGTTTGCGAGATGATACATCCACTTGTTCGGCCTGATAGGGATCAGCAAGAGAAATTGGCAGGACATATCAACGACCAGCTTAAAGGTGCAGGTTGGGAGTTGGTGGAGTCGGAAAGAATTGCTGGAAGAGCCAAATATATTGCTCAAACTATTGGTAGTTTTCATAGTAAAATTGATCGCGCATATACCGCAGCCGATGTTTTATCCTCAAACTGGATGCAGACTGAGATAGCTCGCATTCAAGATTCGATTGAACGAGACCCATCATTAGCCATAGGAACTGCAAAAGACTTGATCGAATCTTGCTGTAAAACTATTCTTGAGCAAGAAGGGGTTGAGATAGGAAAAACCGATGACCTGCCAACCTTAACAAAGAAACTGTGCAAGCAACTTGGACTGGTTCCCGAAGGCATACCAAACGAAGCAAGAGGCTATGATACAATAAAAGTCATTCTTAGCAATTTAGCGGCAATTACCAAGGGAATTTCCGAGCTAAGGGGCTTGTATGGGTCGGGACATGGTCGTGATGGAAAACACTTTGGCCTCGAACCGCGTCATGCAAGGCTCGCAGCTTCCTCCGCCATCGCGTTTGTGGATTTTGCAACAGAGACATATGTAAAGAAAAAGAAGGCTTAACAGCGCATTGTGTCTAACCTGCTACGCTGCGCGCTAACTCATTTTTCTCTGTCCGAGCATACCTCAACAAAAAAGCACACCGCTCTCGCGATGCGCTCTCTGGTTCCCTTCCAGCTGGCTTGGCTTACGACGTCACTTCCCTTGCGGCAGAGAAGCTGCAGCCATAGCCACCACTGGCGGCGGGCATCGGGGTGGTTGTTTCTGGCATGATGCCGCAGCTTTGCGTGGCGGCGTTGAAGGTCATCCCGACGGGGCAGCTTTGGGCCACAGGTTCGGCGGGGGTAGGCAGGGTCGTTTCCTGGGCAAAGGCCGCGGCGGGCAGCATGGCCAAGGCAAGTACGATCAAACGCATGTCGTCCTCCTATGTTGACACTAGGTCAAGCATAGGCCGGAACGTCTGTTTGGCAAACATTCCAGAACGTCGCACCCCGAAATCGGGCGTCAGACCGCCTGCAAGCCGCGCAATTGGGCGAATTCGTCGCGGTTTTCGCAATAGGCAGGCGCTTGCGGCAGGGCAGGCATCGTCGCCAGCAGCTTGTCGCATTTGCCGACTTCGCTGCAGCCGCGGCAGCGTGTGACCATATCGGCGTATTCGGGCGCGTCGATCTGGCGTTCGTCCAGCGCGGTCGACAGGTTGACCCCGCAGGCTTTGGACATCTTCACCACCCGCAGGAAATGTTCGCGCATGTCACCCAATGTTTGCATCTTGGACCTCCATTCATTGGACCCAAGGTGCCACGGGTGATTCCGGCGGTCCTTGCGCTGGATCAAATGGCCCTAGCGATAGGCGGTATCGGGCAGGGCGGCATGGCCACGCAGCGCCAGCATGGCACCCCGTGTTTCGATCGGACGCACGATGAACGGATAAAGCACGGCGAGGGGCAGATCGTGCGGCTTGCAATAGACCCCGAAGGCGCGGCGCAACAGCCGGTAATCGGACAGGATGTTTTTGCCGAACCGGCGCAGATACCATCCGATCCGGCGCGACAGGCTGCGGGGCGCCCGCGCCGAGGGCGGGTGCATGACCGCATCCTGAAAGCCCTTGTTCCTGCGCACATCGACGATGAACGGCCACCCGCCAAAGGCGTGAAACTGCGCTGCCTGCGTGACCAGACCAAACCGCACGCCTGCATCGCGCATCGCGTTCTGCCTGCGGTGCGCACTGACGAACGGGCTGGGGTCGGGCGCATAGGGGAAGCGCAGCAGCACGTCCTTCCTGTACAGCGCGCCATTGTTGGACACATGGACGACGCGGCCATCGGTCGTGCGGTCCAGCATGAACCCACGGTCAAAAAGCGACGACACCCGGCGCAGGGCAGAGGTGGGCTCGTAGAAGGTCAGCCCCGATACCGCATCAAGATCGGGTTGCGCGATCATTGCGCCATAGAGCGCCCCAAGCCAGCCGGGGGCGCAGAGGCAATCCGCCTCGACCACGGCGACGTAGTTTTCGCGCACATGCGCTGTCGCGCCGTTCTTGATCTGGGCGGATTCCTGGCTGTCGACAAAAACCACGCTGACGGGCACGGGCAGGCCCGACCAGTCTGGCACAGCGCTGTCCTGAAACTGGGCAGAGGCCGCGATGACGACATCGCTTGGTAGGCCGCCGGAGTCTGCCAGAAAGCTGCGCAGGCAGGTGTCTTCGTCCACCCATGATTTTGCGCCCGGTTCGAAATCGGACACGATGACCAAAGAGACGGGCAGGATCGTTGCCGCTGCCATGCCCGTCACCAGATCAGCCCCGCGACCACGCAGACCCACGCGACGCCTACTGCGATGCCCGTGACGGCGACAGCCGCCGACCCGCAATCCTTGGCGTATTTGGCCGCGTCCCGCCGCGCCATGCTGATATCGTCGACGATCCGCTCGATCGCGGTGTTCACGCATTCCGCCGCCAGCACGAAAAGGCCCCCCATCAGCAGCATCCCCCGTTCCGCCCCCGACAGGGGCAGCACAAAGGCCAGCACGCCAAAGACCGCGTTCAGTACGAGCCATTGCGCCATCGACCCTTCGGTGCGGCAGACATGCATGAACCCGTCCCACGACCAGATCGCCCTTTGCCGCACCCGCATCATCTGTTGCCACATGGCTGTTGCCTTTCATCGTTACGCTAAAGGCAAAATGCGGCACCCCGCGCTGTCTGCCAAGCCCCGGCTGTGACCCAACGGAACATTTGACGCGGGCGCGGCATCATCCAGATCATGAGACAAAGCCGGAGACCACCCATGTACCCCACCCCCGTCAAGTCCGAACGCATCGCCGATGGCACGGTCCACGCTATCGGTGTGATCGGCGCTGTGGCGGGTGCTGCGGTGCTGATGGTCTGGGCGGCTGGCACGGCGAGTGCGGCGCAAATGACCGCCCTTGCCGTCTATGGTGCGACGCTGATCGCGACCTTTGTCGCCTCGGCGGCCTATCACCTGATGCCGTGGCATGGCATCCGCCCCTTGCTGCGGCGGTTCGATCATGCCGCGATCTATCTGAAAATCGCAGGGACCTATACGCCGCTTGTCGTGATGATCGGCAGCGGTTTTGCCTATCTGGTGCTGGGCGTGGTCTGGGCGCTGGCGGTGATTGGCGTGGTGCTCAAGCTGTTTTTCTGGCGCGCGCCAGGGCGGTTCGGGCCTGCGCTTTACCTTGTCATGGGGTGGCTGAGCCTGGCGCTGATCTGGTCGCTCTGGCCCATCGTGCCGCTGTCCACCATGATCCTGATCGCGGTGGGCGGGTTGCTTTATACCGCTGGCGTGCCGTTCTATGCCGCCGAAAGGCTGCGCTATTCGACCGCGATCTGGCACGGGTTTGTCGTGGTCGCCTCGGCCTGTTTCTTTATCGCCATCGCGACAGGCGTGGCTGCACAGGGTTAAAGCGTCGCCGCGACCTCGCGCACCACGCGCAACCGGTCGGCATTGGCCGGATGCGTGCCAAGGAACCGGTTGCCCGGATCAGGAATACGGAAGAAGAATTCCGACCCCCGCAACGGGTTAAAGCCCGCCGCATGGGCAATGCGGGTGCCGGTAGCATCGGCCTCCAGCTCGAAATTGCGCGAATAGGCGCGCGCGGCAACCGTTGCTCCCAGTTGCTGGGCAGTCTGGACCGCATCGGGCGAATTGCCTCCCAAGGTCCCCGCCAAGCCGCCGATCAGCGTCGCCCCCAATACGGCGTTCTGCTGCTGGCGCGCGATATGGCCTTCAATGTGGTGGGCGGCTTCATGGGCCAGCACAAAGGCGATTTCATCAACATTGCGCGCATCCGCGATCAGCCTTTCGGTAAAGACGATGACAGGGCGGCCGTTGCGGTCGAGCGTCTGGTAGGCGTTCATCGGCGCACCGGGCCGGTCGTCCACAAGGATCAGGAAATCGCAGTTGCGGTTGTTGCCTCGCTGGCGGCACATCTGTTCGGCCACAGGTTCGATCCGCGCCACTGCCGTGCGGAAGTTCGCCATTGTCTGCCCGGCAGGCAGCCGCGCGCTGCTGTCGATCTGCGGCTGCACGACAGGTGTCGCGCGCGACGGGGGCGGGCTTGTGTCAAGCGGCGCACAGGCCGCCAGACCCAAGGCGAAAAGAACCGCGACAAGACGCATAGGATGCTCCGGGTGGTAAAGAGGTCAACGCAAACAATAGCATGTTGCCCTGACCCTGCCAGTCACGATTGCTTGGCCTGCGATGACCCGCTAGGCTGACGCTATGTTTAGCATAGAACACGATTATGACGCGACCGTGGTGACCCTTGTCGACGAAGGCAAGGCCCCCCTGCGCGAGGATGTGATCATCAACGCCTTTGATGATTGCGTAACGCTCACCCAATACGACGCCCGCAGCGACCGCGACGTGCAAATCACCATGTCGATGACCCAGTTGCGCGACCTGCAGGCAGCCCTTGATCTGCCCGAAGGCATCTACAGGCTGCGCAAGACATGACGACAGGCTTTTTCTGGGATGAAAGCTGTTTCTGGCATGGCGGCGGGAATTACGCAGGCATGTTGCCGGTGGGTGGGCTGGTGCAGCCTATGAACGGCGGGTTGCCCGAAAGCCCCGAAACCAAACGCCGGTTGAAAAACCTGATCGAGGTGACGGGGCTTGCGCGTGAACTGGTCATGCGCGGGGCGGCACCTGCCGACGCCGACGATCTGCTGCGCGTGCATCCCGCGCATTACCTCGACCGCTTTAAGGCGCTGTCGGATGCCGGTGGCGGCGAACTGGGCCGCCGCACGCCCTTCGGCCCCGGCGGATACGAGATTGCGGCGCTGTCAGCAGGGCTGGCCAAAGCCGCGCTCTTTGCCGTGCTCAAGGGCGAGATGGACAACGCCTATGCGCTGTCCCGCCCGCCCGGTCATCACTGTCTGCCGGATTTCCCCAACGGGTTCTGCCTGCTCAACAATATCGGCATCGCGATCGAGGCGGCGCGCGCGGCAGGGCTTGCGCAGCGGTTCGCGGTGCTGGACTGGGACGTGCATCACGGCAACGGGACCGAAGCCGTGTTTTACGACCGCGCCGATGTGCTGACCGTGTCGATCCATCAGGACCGCAATTACCCGATGGATACCGGCGCTTTTGCCGACCGTGGCGCAGGCGCGGGAACAGGGTTCAACCTCAATATCCCGCTGCCGCCCGGCACGGGGCACAAAGGGTATTTGGCCGCGATGGACAGGCTGGCCCTGCCTGCGATCCGCGATTTCGCGCCCGATGTGCTGATTATCGCTTGTGGCTATGACGCGGCCGCGAACGATCCTTTGGGGCGGATGCTGGCCACGGCGGACACGTTCGCGCAGATGACAGCACAGGTGATGGACCTTGCGCGCGACATCTGCGGCGGGCGGTTGGTGATGGTGCATGAAGGCGGCTATTCGGAAACCTATGTACCGTTCTGCGGCCATGCCGTGCTGCAAAAGATGTCGGGCAGCCCCGTTCACGCCCCCGACCCCTTTGCCGAGGTGTTCCCGCTACGTCAGCCCGACGCCGGTTTTGACGCCTATCTTAATCGCGTGATCAGCGACATGGAAACACAGTTGCAGTCATGAAAAAGGCGCGCCTTGTTGGCGCGCCTTGTCTGGTTTCACAGTGCGAAACCGAAGGGATTAACCTTCAGAAGATGCGCGGTTCGATGTGTCCAGCACTTCCACGACAGGCGCCGCGTCGTTGCCGGTGCAGAGCAGTTGGACATCAGCAATCGTGGTTTCCTGCAAGGACCCGCCGTCCGACAGGGCAACCAGCTCGCTGAGCATGGTTTCTTGCTCAAGCTGTGGCATTGCAAGGTATTCGGCACAGGTGACTTCGTCGGCACCGGTGATTGTCTGGGCAGATACGGCACCTGCAGCAAGGGTCAGGGCGAAGGCGGTTGTTGCGAAAATCTTGTTCATGTCTTTTCTCCGTCTCGTTTGGGTCTGCGTCATGCGCAGCTGACCACATAACGGCCCGCGCACCTGTCTGTTCCCCGCAGCATCATCACGAAAGTCACAAGCAAAGTTGATCGGCGACAGGGAACATTTCCCCCTTTGCGGCATGCCGCCGGCACAGTCCGGTGCGGCCCGTTGCCACCCGGCCGGCAACGCCTTATCACAAGCGCATCCATCCGCAGGAGCCGCCATGCCCGATCCCAATCCCGAAGCACTCGCCTTTTTGCTGTCGCGCCGGTCGCGCCCGGCCAAGACCCTGACGACACCGGTTCCCGATGCGCAAGCCCTGAATACGATCCTGACTGCCGCCGCCCGCACGCCTGACCACGGCAAGCTGGAACCTTGGCGGTTCATTGTGCTGACCAAGCCCGCGCTGGCGCGTCTGGCCTCTCTTGTGCCTGCGCGGGGCGCAGCGCTCGGGATCGACGCCGACCGGATCGCCAAGGCGCAGGACCAATATGCCATGGCCGATCTGGCCATTGCTGTCGTCAGCAGCCCCAAACCGTCCGACAAGATCCCGCAGATCGAACAGGTTTATTCGGCTGGCGCTGTCTGTCTGTCCTTGGTGAACGCGGCCTTGGCGGCGGGCTGGGGGGCGAACTGGTTGTCGGGCTGGGCCAGCCATGACCGCGATTTCATCCGCGACGGGTTGGGTCTGGCCGACCACGAAAGCATCGCCGGCCTGATCCATCTGGGCACCGAAACCAGCGCTCCGCCTGACCGCCCGCGACCGGACCTTACTGCGATCACCACTTGGATGACCACATGATCCTGTCATCCTTCCTGCTGGCGCTGTCGCAGATGGCCGACCCCCGCTTTCGCAGCGTTTTGTGGCGCGGCATCGGGCTGACCATCGCGCTGCTTGTAGGGATCTACGCAGGTCTGCTCTGGCTGATCGAGGCACTGACCGCCGAGCCGATCACTTTACCCGGGGTCGGTCAGATCACTTGGTTGGGCGATCTGCTCAGCTGGGGATCGCTTGGTGTGATGATCGTGCTGTCGGTGTTCCTGATGGTGCCGGTCGCCTCGGCCATCACATCGCTGTTTCTGGACGAGGTAGCACAGGCGGTCGAGGACAAACACTTCCCCGACCTGCCCGCCATGCCACCCGTGGGCTTTTTCGAGGGACTGCGCGATACCATCAGCTTTCTTGGCTTGCTGATCGCTGCCAACCTGCTGGCGTTCGGGGTCTATGCGATGCTGCCTTTCGCCGCGTTCTTTATCTTCTACGCGCTGAACGGCCTTTTGCTGGGGCGTGAATACTTCCAGCTGGCAGCAATGCGCCGGATCGGTCGGGCGGATGCCAAAGCACTGGCCAAACAGTATCAGGGCACGATCTGGGTAGCGGGCTGCCTGATGGCGGTGCCGCTGTCATTTCCCTTCGTCAACCTGATCATTCCGGTGCTGGGGGCTGCGACCTTTACCCACCTGTTTCACAGGCTCAATCGCTGACGGCAGCTGGCGCCATCCGGTCAAACATGTCGATATCACGGACCGAGATGACCCCTGACAGGATCACACCAGCCACCACGCACCAAATCGGCACCGCCCAATAAGTCGTGATCTTGGCCTTGCGGCCAACCTGCGCATCCGCGGGCGCCGAGGCATGCGTGCCCGGCACGATCTCGCCGGTGTCACCCTGACTGACCATGCGCAGCGGCAGGACGATGAAAAACACCATCGACCAGATGACCATGAACAGAACAATTCCCGATGTGATACCCACGATGTTTCCTTTCGTCGCTCCCCCTCAGATACGCCGTTTTCAGACCTGTTCAAGCTCGATCAGGCAACCGTTGAAATCCTTGGGGTGCAGGAACAGCACGGGTTTGCCATGCGCGCCGATCTTGGGCTCACCCCCGCCCAGCACGCGCGCACCCTGATCCAGCAGGTGATCGCGGGCGGTCAGGATATCGTCGACCTCGTAGCAGATATGATGAATGCCGCCTGACGGGTTCTTGTCCAGAAACCCCTGAATCGGTGACTGATCGCCCAAAGGATACAGCAGTTCAATCTTGGTATTGGGCAGCGTGATGAACACGACCGTGACCCCGTGATCCGGTTCGTCCTGTGGTGGCCCGACATCGGCACCCAGCATCTGGCGGTACTGGTCGCTTGCCGCCGTAAGATCAGGCACGGCGATAGCGACATGGTTCAGGCGTCCGATCATGGTGATCCTCCTTGTTGCAAGGCTGTTATGCCGCAGTGCGGCAGTCCGCGCAACGCGCGTCGGTATTAAGATTGCGTTCACCCTGACCTGCTCAAACTGTCTGGTAGCCAGTGAAAGGACGAATCGCCATGGACGCAACCGACAGCCTTTTGGTCACCCGCACACCAACCGCACAACGCCCCTTGTTGGGATTGACCGTGCTTTTGGTCGAGGACAGCCGCTTTGCAAGCGAGGCTATCCGCCTGCTGTGCCTGCGATCGGGCGCGCGCATCAGGCGGGCCGACAGCCTGCTGACGGCAGAGCGGCATCTTGCTGTCTACCGGCCTTCGGTCACGCTGGTCGATCTGGGGTTGCCGGACGGATCGGGGCTGGACCTGATCCGCAACCTCGCGCACATGACACCCCGCGTCCCGGTGATCATCGGCACCAGCGGGGATGAAACCGCGCGGGACGCAGTGATCCGGGCCGGAGCGGATGGCTTTCTGGCCAAGCCCATCGACAATCTGGCTGCGTTCCAGTCGGCGATCCTGCAACATCTGCCCGCAGACCGGCAACCCCCCGGCCCGCGCCCTCTGCCGGACGAACGGGTCGAACCGGACCGGATCGCCTTGCGCGACGATCTTTCGCAGGTTGCACAGTTGCTGGGCCAAGCCGACACGCTCCGCGCGTTGCCCTATGTCATGCAGTTTCTGGGCGGTGTGGCGCGCAGCGGGAAGGACGCGGATCTGTCACGTGCCGTCCGCGCAGTCGAAATCGCACGCAACCGGTCCCAGAATCCGCATGCACAGGTCGCAGCCCTGTCGCACCTCGTGCAACAGCGCCTTGCGGCGGGCGGGCCGCTTTAGCTTTCGGCTGGCACCACGCGCAGGCGCAATTCGCGCAGCTGTTCGTTCATCGGTTCCGACGGCGCGCCCATCATCAGGTCTTCGGCGCGCTGGTTCATCGGGAACATGATGACCTCGCGGATGTTGGACGCATCCGCCAGCAACATGACGATCCGGTCGATCCCCGCCGCACAGCCGCCGTGGGGCGGCGCGCCATACTGGAACGCGTTGACCATGCCGCCGAAGCGCTTGCGCACTTCTTCCTCGCCATAGCCCGCGATCTCGAAGGCCTTGAACATGATCTCGGGCTTGTGGTTGCGGATGGCCCCCGACACCAGCTCGTAGCCGTTGCAGGCCAGATCATACTGGTATCCGCGCACGGCCAATGGGTCGCCCTGCAACGCCTCCATCCCGCCTTGCGGCATGGAAAACGGGTTATGTTCGAAATCGATCTTGCCGGTCTCGGCATCCTGTTCATAGATCGGGAAATCCACGATCCAGGCAAAGGCGAAACGGTCCTTGTCGGTCAGGCCCAGTTCATCACCGATCACGGTGCGCGCACGGCCAGCGACGGCTTCAAACGTCTTGGGCTTGCCGCCAAGGAAAAACGCGGCATCGCCAAGGCCGAGGCCAAGCTGCTGGCGGATTGCCTCGGTCCGTTCGGGGCCGATGTTCTTGGCAAGCGGACCTGCGGCTTCCATCCCGTCCTCACCGTCGCGCCAGAAGATATAGCCCATCCCGGGTAGACCCTCTTTCTGGGCAAAGGCGTTCATGCGGTCGCAGAACTTGCGCGACCCGCCGGTGGGGGCGGGAATGGCGCGGATTTCGGTGCCGTCCTGCTCCAGAAGTTTGGCGAAGATCGCAAAACCGCTGTCGCGGAAATGGTCGGAAACCACCTGCATCTTGATCGGGTTGCGCAGGTCGGGCTTGTCGGTGCCGTACCACAGGGCGGCATCCTTGTAGGAAATCTGTTCCCACGTCTGGTCCACTTTGCGCCCGCCGCCGAATTCCTCGAAAATCCCGCCGATCACCGGCTGGATCGTGTCGAACACATCCTGCTGGGTCACAAACGACATCTCCAAATCGAGTTGGTAGAAATCGGTGGGCGAACGGTCCGCACGCGGGTCTTCATCGCGGAAACAGGGCGCGATCTGGAAATACTTGTCGTAACCGCTAACCATGATGAGCTGCTTGAACTGCTGCGGTGCCTGCGGCAGCGCATAGAACTTGCCCGGATGCAGGCGGCTTGGCACCAGAAAATCCCGCGCGCCTTCGGGGCTGGACGCGGTGATGATCGGTGTCTGGTATTCGCGGAACCCCTTGTCCCACATCCGCCGCCGCATGGAGGCCACGACATCCGACCGCAGTTTCATATTGGTCTGCATCGCCTCGCGGCGCAGGTCGAGATAGCGGTATTTCAGCCGCGTTTCCTCGGGGTATTCCTGATCGCCGAAGACCATCAGCGGCAGTTCCTTGGCCGCGCCCAGCACTTCGATCTCGCGTATGAACACCTCGATCTCGCCGGTGGGCAACTTGGGGTTCACCAGTGCCGCATCGCGCGCCTTCACCTCGCCGTCGATGCGGATGCAGTATTCGGACCGCACCTTTTCCACATCGGCAAAAGCCGCCGAGTCGGGGTCGCACAACACCTGCGTGATCCCGTAATGGTCGCGCAGGTCGATGAACAGGATACCGCCATGGTCGCGCACCCGATTGACCCAGCCGGACAGACGCACGGTCTTGCCCACATCGGCGGCGGTCAGATCGGCACAGGTATGGCTGCGATAGGCGTGCATGGGCGTGGTCCTTTGGCGAAAATACAGGCCCGCCCGATACACTCCTTTGGCTGCCCCGTGTCAACCACTGCTTCGTTCGAGCCCAAATATCCCCGCCGGAGGCCTCCTGATCCGCAGGATCGGGACCAGCTAGGCGCGTTCCAGCACGAAACGGCAGGCCGGATCGCCCGTCGCGCAACAGGCAACCTCGGCGCAGCGCAAGCGGTTATCAACCAGTGACCGGAACAGGGTCTCGAACACCGCGCGGTGCCAGTGGCACAGCGGCGCATCGCTGACCTCGCCGCGCACGATGGGATTGTCGGCGATCTCGAACACCAAAGGTGCCACAACGGCAAACCGCCCCGATCCCGCGAAGGTCCAGGCATGGCGCGCGATCGCTGCGGACAACAGCCGCGCGGCCAGCGGGCGCGGCACCACCCGCAGCACCACCTGCGCCGCGCGGGGAATCCGGTGCGCCATGATGTACTGCGCTGTCCGCACCCCTGCGGCCCATGCCAAGGCGGGCGCAAGCTCGGGGTCGATCATGCGCAAGGCCTGATGCAGGCGGGCGGCGGGGGCCTCGGGCATCAATCCCGCATCAGAGGGTGGCGCGAATAGCCCTGCCGCCGCCATCACGCGGTCACGCAAGGCCACACCGCCCGCCTGTTCCAGCACCGGAAGCATCTGCAACACCGCATTCGGCCCAATCAGGCCAAGCTTGGCATCCTCAGACCTCCTCCATTTGATCGGCACCACCGCCGCAAGCCTTGACCTGCGCGCCGTTGGGCATCTTGAAATCGGCGTTCCGCTGGAGGCTGCGTTCCTTGCCCTGGGCGCGCAGAGCCTCGCGGCGTTCGGCGGCGCGGGCGGCCTTGTCGGCGCTAGCGTCCCAATCCTCCATCTGCGCCTCGGCGATGGTGCGGGTCGCGTCGAACTGGAAATCAAGGTTGTTCTTGGACTGCGGCCCCGTATAGCCGACCTTGCCCAGATCATAGAAGGTGCGCGCAAACCCCGCCTTCATGAATGCCTTGAGACAGCCCAGCAGATACCGCCGCCGGAAGCCCGTGCCGCGCCACGGGTAATGGAACAGCGCCTTTTTCATATAGAAACGGCGGTAATTGTTCATCACCCCGTCCAGCAATTCGCCCCGCGTCATGGCGGCGGGTTTCATGATCGGGGTCACGAAATTATAGCGGCTGAAGTCGAACACCTCGACCTTGTCCTTCAGCTCTTGAAACAGCGGTGTGAAAGGCCAAGGCGTATACATCGCCCAGTTGGCAAGGTCCGGCTGCCAGTCCCATGCCATCTTGTAGGTCTCGTTCAGCGTCTCGGGCGTCTCGTTATCGAGCCCGACGATGAACTGCGCCTCGACCAGAATATCGGCCTCGCGCAGCAGGCGGATCGCGGTCTTGTTTTCCTCGACCTTGGTTTCCTTGTTGAACTGGTCGAGCTTCATCTGCGCGGCAGCTTCGGTCCCCAGACTGACATGGACCAGCCCTGCCTTGCGGTAGAATTTCAACAGATCGCGGTCGCGGTAAATGTCGGTCACACGCGTATTGATGCCCCATTTCACACGGTCCGGCAGGCCGCGCGCGATCAATTCCTCGCAGAACTGGATGAATTTCTTGCGGTTGATCGTCGGTTCCTCGTCGGCAAGGATGAAGAACCCCACGCCCTGATCGTTCACCAGCCGTTCGACTTCATCGACCACCTTCTTGGGGTCGCGGACGCGGTAATCGCGCCAGAATTTCCACTGGCTGCAGAAGGAACAGGTGAACGGACAGCCGCGCGCCATGTTCGGGATCGCGACGCGGGTGTTCAGCGGGATGTAGATGTATTTTTCCCATTCCAGAATCGTCCAGTCGGGGTCGATCCCGTCGAGATCCTTGACCGTGCTGGCGGCGGGGGTCGCGACGATGTCATCCCCGTCGATAAAGGCCAGCCCCTTGATCTGGCGCTTGTCCGCAGGCCAGCGCCCGTCGCGGACGGCCAGCATCAGTTCGGTGATGATCTCCTCGCCTTCGCCGCGCACGATGACATCGACCCACGGCGCCTCTGACAGGACCTGTTTATACATGAAGGTCGCGTGGATACCGCCCAACACGCGCAAGGCGTCTGGCACCTGTTCTTTCGCGATGCGCAAAACCTCCTCGGCGCGATAGATCGAGGGGGTGATCGCGGTCACACCCACCACATCGGGCTTGATCCCGGCGATACGGCCTGCCAGATCATCGTCCGAGATGTCGTTCGTCATCGCGTCGATGAAATGGATATCGTCAAACCCGACGCGGCGCAGCGACCCTGTCAGATAGGCGACCCAAGCCGGCGGCCAGGACCCGGCGATTTCCGCGCCACCAGAGCGGTAATTGGGGTGAATGAACAGAATCCGCATGGCCTTCTCCATAATGTGTCCACTTTGTGTTACACATTAGGTGTCAACTTTAATTGACATGGATCAATTAGCCCTGCGACAGGTCCCGACAGACCTTGCACATGTCCGCGTCATCCCTATAACCCACGACAATTTGCACATCAGGGGGCAGTACGATGCCAAAGCGGACCGACATCAAATCGATCATGATCATTGGCGCGGGTCCCATCATTATCGGGCAGGCCTGCGAATTTGACTATTCCGGCGCACAGGCCTGCAAGGCCCTGCGCGAGGAAGGGTATCGTGTCATCCTCGTCAATTCCAACCCTGCCACGATCATGACCGATCCGGGACTGGCGGATGCCACCTATATCGAACCGATCACCCCCGAAATCGTCGCCAAGATCATCGAAAAGGAACGCCCCGACGCGCTGTTGCCCACGATGGGCGGACAGACAGGGCTAAACACATCGCTGGCGCTGGCCGACATGGGTGTGCTGGAAAAATTCGGGGTCGAGATGATCGGCGCGAAACGCGAAGCCATCGAAATGGCCGAAGACCGCAAGCTGTTCCGCGACGCGATGGACCGTCTGGGGATTGAAAACCCCAAGGCGACGATCATCACAGCGCCCAAGATGGACAACGGCAAACGCGACATCAAGGCGGGGCTGCAACTGGCCATCGACGCCATTGAATATGTGGGCCTCCCCGCGATCATCCGCCCCGCCTTTACCCTTGGCGGCACGGGCGGGGGTGTCGCCTATAACCGCGAACAATATGAGTATTATTGCCGCACGGGGATGGAAGCATCCCCCGTCGGGCAGATTCTGGTCGATGAATCCCTGCTCGGCTGGAAAGAATTCGAGATGGAGGTCGTGCGCGACAAGGCCGACAACGCGATCATCGTTTGCGCCATCGAAAACGTCGATCCGATGGGCGTGCATACCGGCGACAGTATTACTGTCGCCCCTGCCCTGACCCTGACCGACAAGGAATACCAGATCATGCGCAACGGCAGCATCGCCGTGTTGCGCGAAATCGGGGTCGAAACCGGCGGGTCCAACGTGCAATGGGCGATCAACCCCGCCGACGGGCGCATGGTCGTGATCGAGATGAACCCGCGCGTGTCGCGGTCCTCGGCGCTGGCGTCCAAAGCCACGGGTTTCCCGATTGCAAAAATCGCGGCGAAGCTGGCGGTGGGCTATACACTCGATGAACTCGACAACGATATCACCGGCGTCACCCCTGCATCGTTCGAGCCGACCATCGATTATGTCGTCACGAAGATCCCGCGCTTCGCATTCGAGAAATTCGCAGGCTCCGAACCCCA
This sequence comes from Yoonia sp. 72, assembly GCF_034652275.1. Lineage (NCBI taxonomy): Bacteria > Pseudomonadati > Pseudomonadota > Alphaproteobacteria > Rhodobacterales > Paracoccaceae > Yoonia > Yoonia sp. 72. Next base: position 1,536,790 of record NZ_JAXIWG010000001.1, read on the forward strand.
CCTGACCACCGCGATGAAATCCGTGGGCGAGGCGATGGCGATTGGCCGCACTTTCCACGAATCGATGCAAAAGGCGCTGGCGTCCTTGGAAACCGGCCTGACCGGTTTCGACGAAATCACCATCCCCGGCGCGCCCGATGCTGCCGCCATCACCAAGGCACTGGCGCAACAGACCCCCGACCGGATCCGCGTGATCGCACAGGCCATGCGCTATGGCATGTCCGATGATGACATCCACGCGGTCACGAAATTCGACCCTTGGTTTCTGGCCCGCATCCGCGAAATCATCGACGCCGAGGCCGAGATCCGCAAAAACGGCCTGCCCGTGACCGAAACCGGCCTGCGCAAGATCAAGATGATGGGCTTTACCGACGCCCGCCTTGCCAAGCTGACCGGCCGGACCGAAGATAACGTCCGCCGCGCGCGCCACAACCTTGGCGTAACAGCGGTGTTCAAACGGATCGACACCTGCGGCGCGGAATTCGAGGCGCAGACGCCTTACATGTATTCGACCTATGAAACCCCTGTCATGGGCGATGTCGAATGCGAGGCGCGCCCGTCGAACCGCAAAAAGGTCGTCATTCTGGGTGGCGGACCAAACCGGATCGGCCAAGGGATCGAATTCGATTATTGCTGCTGTCATGCCTGCTATGCCCTGACCGATCAGGGCTATGAGACGATCATGATCAACTGCAACCCCGAAACCGTGTCGACCGATTACGACACGTCGGACCGGCTCTATTTCGAACCGCTGACCTTTGAACACGTCATGGAAATCCTGCGCGTCGAACAGGAAAACGGCGTGCTGCACGGCGTGATCGTGCAATTCGGCGGCCAGACCCCGCTGAAGCTCGCCAATGCGCTGCATGACGCGGGCATCCCGATCCTTGGGACCACACCCGACGCCATCGATCTGGCCGAGGACCGCGAGAGGTTCCAGCAACTGGTGCAGAAACTGGGGCTGAAACAGCCCGTGAACGGCATCGCCCATTCCGACGCCGAAGCTTTCGAGATCGCCAAGACCATCGGTTTCCCTCTTGTGATCCGCCCGTCCTATGTGCTGGGTGGCCGCGCGATGGAAATCGTGCGCGATCAGGCGCAGTTGGAACGCTATATCTCCGAAGCTGTGGTCGTGTCCGGTGACAGCCCCGTGTTGCTTGACAGCTACCTGTCGGGCGCGGTCGAGGTGGATGTGGACTGCCTGTCCGACGGCACCGCCACCCATGTCGCGGGCATCATGCAGCATATCGAAGAGGCGGGCGTCCATTCTGGTGACAGCGCCTGTTCGTTGCCGCCCTATTCGCTGTCTGCCGCAATGATCGCCGAAATCCGCGTCCAGACCGAAAAACTGGCCAAGGCGCTGAATGTCGTAGGCCTGATGAACATCCAGTTCGCAGTGAAAAACGAAGAGGTCTACCTGATCGAGGTGAACCCCCGCGCATCGCGCACCGTGCCTTTCGTCGCCAAGGCGACTGATTCAGCTATCGCCTCTATCGCCGCACGGCTGATGGCGGGTGAACCTTTGTCCAACTTCCCGCTGCGCGCGCCTTATCCGGTCACGGAAAACCCGATGGATGTGCTGCCTTTGGGCGATGCCTTCACGCTAGCCGATCCCAACACGCCGTGGTTCTCGGTGAAAGAGGCCGTGCTGCCCTTTGCCCGTTTCCCCGGTGTGGATACGATCCTTGGGCCGGAAATGCGGTCAACAGGTGAGGTCATGGGCTGGGACAGGTCGTTCCCCCGTGCCTTCCTCAAGGCACAGATGGGCGCGGGCACCAACCTCCCCACCGAAGGGACCGTGTTCATTTCGATCCGTGACGAAGACAAGACAGCCGATATGGTCGAAGCGGGTAAAATCCTCCTCTCGCTCGGGTTTCAGATCGTGGCGACGCGCGGCACCGCCGCATGGCTGACTGAACACCAGATTGATTGCGAAATCGTCAACAAGGTCTACGAGGGCGGGCTGACCATCGTTGACCGCCTGAAAGACGGCCATATCGCACTGGTGTTCAACACGACCGAAGGCGCGCAGGCGGTCGAGGACAGTCGCGACATCCGCGCGGTCGCGCTTTACGACAAGATCCCCTATTTCACTACCGCCGCTGCCAGCCATGCCGCCGTGCTCGCCATGCAGGCGCGTGAAGAGGGCGACATCGGCGTGCGGGCGTTGCAAGGCTGACCGGACGCCGCGTCCCGATGGACAATCCGGCCAGCCTTGCCCTAGGGTAGCGCACGATTTACGGGAGCGGACATGCACAAGGCAGCCATCACCGGGACTGGGGTCTTCACCCCGTCCCAGGTCATCACCAATGACGAACTGGTCGCGGCCTTCAACGCCCATGCGGACCTGTGGAACGCGCAGAACGCCGATGCCATCACCGCGGGCGCGGTCGAGGCCAAGCCGCATTCCTCGGCCGATTTCATCCTTGCCGCCTCGGGGATCGAACAGCGCTATGTGCTGGACAAATCGGGTGTGATGGACCCCGCGCGCATGTTCCCGCGTCTGCCGCAGCGCCCCGATGACGCGCCCGGCTATATGGCCGAAATCGGCCTTGATGCCGCCCAAAAGGCGCTGGCAGCGGCGGGCGTCGATGCTGCGAACGTTGATCTGGTGATCTGTGCCGCGTCCAACATGGAACGCGCCTATCCGGCGATTGCCGTGGAAATCCAGCAGCTTCTGGGTGCGGGCGGCTTTGCCTTCGACATGAACGTCGCCTGTTCGAGCGCCACTTTCGGCATCCAGACCGCCGCCGACATGATCCGCGCGGGGTCAATCCGCCGCGCGCTGGTCGTCAACCCCGAGATTTGCAGCGCCCATCTGGAATGGCGCGACCGCGATTGCCATTTCATCTTTGGCGATGTGGCGACGGCGACCCTGCTGGAACGCGACGAAGGCTTGGACAAACCGCATTTCAAGGTCCTGTCCACCCGTTGCGCGACACAGTTCAGCAACAACATCCGCAACAACAACGGCTATCTGCGCCGCACCCATGACGCGATGGAGGACCGCCGCGACATGCAGTTCATGCAGAACGGCCGCAAGGTATTCAAAGAGGTGTTGCCACTGGTCAGCCAACACATCGCCGACCATCTGGATGCCGAAGGTGTGAGCGCCGACAGCCTGCGCAGGCTCTGGCTGCATCAGGCCAACAAGACGATGAACGATTACATTGGCCGCAAGGTGCTGGGCCGCGTGCCTGCGCCCGACGAGCAACCGAACATCCTGCAGGATTATGCCAATACGTCCTCCGCCGGATCGATCATCGCTTTTGCGCAGAACTCGGCCGATCTGTCGGCGGGTGACAAAGGGCTGATCTGTTCGTTTGGCGCAGGCTATTCGGTGGGATCGGTGATCGTGGAACGGGCCTGAGCCGGATCAGGTCTTGGTCCAGACCGCCATTGCCGTGCCGCCCGGTTCACGGAATTCGAAACGCCGCCCGCCGGGGAAATCGAAAATCTCTTGCGTGATCTCGGCACCAGCCGCGCTGATCCGGTCATAGGCTTCCTGCAGATCATCGGCATGCAGCACGACAAGCGGTGCTTTGGCGGGGGCGCGCTCGATGCCGCCACCGATGCCCGCACCCTGGATGTCGCGGTAATCGGGGCCGTAATTCACGAAATCCCAGCCGAAAGCCTTGGCGAAGAAGTCCTGCGTGACCTCCAGCCGCGCGCTGTAGAATTCCACGTAGTCGATCCGCAAATTTTGAGTCATGGAGCTATCCACTGCTATGATGGCGCGAATGTTCCCTATACGTTCACACCTGTCAACCACTGACCCGTTGATGCACATCCTGCAAGGATTCGACCCGTTCGGAATAGCGGTCCGTCAGCATCCTGTCGCGACTGCGGGTCATGAGGGTGAAGCGCGCGAGTTCCTCCATCACATCGACGATCCGGTTGTAGAGCGGGGACGGTTTCATGCGCCCGCCCTCGAACTCCTTCCACGCCATCGGGACGGATGACTGGTTAGGAATGGTGATCAGCCGCATCCATCGCCCCAGAATCCGCATCTGGTTGACGGTGTTGAACGACTGCGACCCGCCCGAGACCTGCATCAGCGCCAGCGTCTTGCCCTGCGTCGGGCGGATGCCGCCGATGGGCGACAGCGGCAGCCAGTCGATTTGGGTTTTCATGATGCCCGTCATCGCACCGTGCCGTTCGGGACTGGACCAGACCATACCTTCGGACCAAAGCGCGAGGTCGCGCAGTTCGGCGACCTTGGGGTGATCGGTACCGACCCCGTCAGCCGGCAACGGCAGGCCGGAGGGGTCGAAGAACCGCGTCTCGCAGCCCAGCGCGCGCAACACCCGCGCGCCTTCCTCGGCGCAGAGGCGCGAATAGCTGACGGGGCGCAATGATCCGTAAAGCAAAAGGATACGCGGCGGATGGCCCGCATCATCCGGCCCCGCAAGGGCGGCATGGTCCAGCGGCTGCAAGGCACCGGGGGTGATATTGGGCAGATCGGACAGGTCCATGGGCGTCCCTTTCGGATGTGGTCGGTGATGGACCTATCACAGATGGCGCGGGTGAACAGGCCTGCGGGTCTTGCCAAGCTTGCGCGGGCAAGGCAAATCAGCGGGATGGCAAAGCTATATTTCAACTATTCCACCATGAACGCGGGCAAATCGACCGTGCTTTTGCAGGCGTCGCACAACTATATCGAACGCGGGATGCAGACCTATCTGATGATCGCGCAGTTGGATAATCGCGCGGGCCACGGCAGGATCGGCAGCCGGATCGGGATTGGCGCGGATGCCGACACTTTCGCCCCCGGCGAGGACCTGTTCGCCAAGATAAAGGCGCGGCTGGACGCGGGCCCCTGCGCTTGCGTGTTCATCGACGAGGCACAATTTCTGGACCCCGCACAGGTCTGGCAACTGGCGCGCGCGGTCGATGATCTGGGCGTGCCGATCATGACCTTTGGCTTGCGCGTCGATTTTCTGGGGGCGCTGTTTCCGGGGTCTGCCGCGCTTCTGGCGCTGGCGGACGAGATGCGCGAGGTCCGCACGATCTGCCATTGCGGCAAGAAGGCGACGATGGTCGTGCGCAAGGATGCCGATGGTCGCGTGCTGAGCACCGGCGACCAGATCGTGATCGGCGGGAATGACCGCTATGTATCGCTGTGTCGCCGTCACTGGCGGCAGGAAATGGGCGAGGACGTGCCGGAGAAGAAAAACTTTTAGGCCTCCGGCGGGGATATTTGGGCTCGGAAGATCGGGTCAATAAAAGCTTTGTGGGTCAATGTCGATCGCAAGGCGCAGGTTCGCGGGCAAGCGGAACTGCGCGACCCAGTGCGCGAGGGCTGTTTGCAGCGGCGCGGATTTGTCGGCCTTGACCAGCAGGCGCACGCGGTGTTTGCCGCGTACGCGGGCGATGGGGGCGGGGGCGGGGCCGAACACTTGCGCACCGATCTGGCGCAAGGGCGCGTCGCGGCGGGCCATGTCGTTGCCGAGATCAAATACCGCCTTCAGGTCCGGCCCGCTGAGGATGATGCCTGCCATCCGCCCGTAGGGTGGCACGCCAGCCGCGCGGCGCTCAGTCGCCTCGGCTGACCAGAAACTTTCCTCGTCCCCGTTCAGGATCGCGCGGATCACGGGGTGATCGGGCTGGTAGGTCTGCAACAGGGCGACACCGGGGGTTGCAGCGCGCCCCGCGCGACCCGCGACCTGCCGCATTAGTTGGAACGTCCGTTCAGCGGCGCGCAGATCGGACCCTTGCAGGCCCAGATCAGCGTCGATCACGCCGACCAGCGTGAGATGCGGAAAGTTATGCCCTTTGGCGACCAGCTGTGTGCCGATGATGATATCGGTGCCGCCCGCAGCGATCTCGGCGATATGTGCCTTCATCGCGCGGGCCGATCCGTACAGGTCCGAGGACAGCACGGCGATACGGGCGTCGGGGAACAGCGCGGCGACTTCCTCGCCCATGCGTTCCACGCCGGGGCCGACAGCGGCGAGCTTGTCGGCAGCGCCACAGGACGGACAGATCACGGGGATCGGTTTCGTCTCGCCGCATTGGTGGCACATCAGCCGCTTTTGAAAGCGGTGTTCCACCATCCGCGCATCGCAATGGTCGCAGCCGATCTGGTGCCCGCAGGCCCGACACAGGGTAACGGGCGCATAGCCGCGGCGGTTGAGAAAGATCAGCGATTGTTCGCCTTTCTCCAGCCGGTCGGCGATGGCGTCGCGCAGGGTGGGTGACACCCAGCGTCCATGCGGCAAATCCTCGACCCGCATGTCGATGGCGGCCATGTCCGGCATGACAGCCGCGCCGAACCGCGATGTCAGGTCGAGCCGCGCGTATTTGCCCGCCTGCGCATTGGCCCAGCTTTCAAGACTTGGCGTGGCCGAGGCCAGCACCACCTGTGCCCCGCAAAGGGCCGCGCGCAGCACCGCCATGTCGCGGGCGTTATAGAGCACGCCGTCCTCTTGTTTGTAGGACGTGTCGTGTTCTTCATCGACTACGATCAGGCCAAGGTTCCGGAACGGCAGGAACAACGCCGAGCGTGCGCCAACCACCAGTTGCGCATCGCCCTGCCCGACCATCCGAAAGCAGCGCCGCCGTTCAGTCATCGTCACGCCCGAATGCCATTCGGCGGGGCGCATGCCGAACCGCGCCTCGACCCGTTCGATAAATTCGCCCGACAGCGCGATTTCGGGCAGCAGCACCAGCGCCTGTTTGCCCATGCGCAGGGCTTCGGCAACGGCCTCGAGGTACACCTCGGTTTTGCCGGAGCCGGTGACACCTTTCAGCAGGGTCGTGCCATAGCCGTCCTTGCGCAGGGCTGTGCGCAGCGCCGCGGCCCCAGCCGCCTGATCGGGGTTCAGCGTCTTGCCGCCGTGGTCGGGGTCCAGCGGCGGATAGGGGACATCACGCGGTGCGTCCTCTTCCAGAACCGCACCCTGGGCAACCAGCCCTTTGACGACCGAGGTGCCGACATCCGCAGCCTCGGCCAGTTCGCCAAGGGTAAAGGCCAGCCCGCCATAGTCGCGCAGCACGGCCAGCACCTTGTCGCGGGCGGCGGTCTTTCGGTCTGGTTCGCCGGTGCCAAGGCGGTAGACCTTGCGCATGGAGGGCGCATCACCCAAGCCCGGCGCACGGGTGCCAAGGCGCAGCATCGCGGGCATGGGTGTCAGCGTGTAATCGGCAGCGCGGGTCAGAAAATCACGCATCTCGTCGCGCATGGGTGCCACGTCCAGCACGCGGATCACCGACCGGATTTTCGCAAGATCATAATCCCCCTGCCCCGGCCCCCAGACGACACCCAACACCTTGCGCGGACCCAGCGGCACCTCGACAAAGGCACCCAGATGGCAGCCGCCTTCAGGGGCCTTGTAATCCAGAAGCCGGTCAAGCGGTTGTGTCGTCAGAACGCCGACCAGATCGCCTTGATGAAAGTAGCTCTGGGTCATAACCGCCTTTTGAGGGTTCACGCTGCCTGCGTCCTCAGGTAAACGCTGGACCAACAAACACCAACCCATCCCCGGAGGGAAGTTATGAAGTTTTTCGTCGATACGGCCGAGATTGACCAGATCAAGGAGCTTAACGACCTTGGCATGGTGGACGGGGTCACCACGAACCCGTCGCTGATCGCCAAATCGGGGCGTGACATCCTCGAAGTCACCAAGGAAATCTGTGATCTTGTAAAAGGTCCGGTGTCGGCCGAAGTCGTGGCGCTGGACGCCGAAACCATGCTGGCGGAAGGCCGCAAGCTGGCCAAGATTGCTGACAACATCGCCGTCAAGGTGCCGCTGACATGGGCGGGTCTCAAAACCTGCAAGACGCTGTCGGACGAAGGGATCATGGTTAACGTCACCCTGTGTTTCTCGGCCAATCAGGCGCTGCTCGCGGCCAAGGCGGGGGCGACCTTCATCAGCCCGTTCATCGGGCGGCTGGATGACATCAACCTCGACGGTCTGGAACTGATCGAGGATATCCGCACGATCTATGACAATTACGGCTTCAAGACGCAGATCCTTGCCGCCTCGATCCGCACCGCAAACCATATGTCCGATTGCGCCAAGATCGGGGCCGATGTGGCCACGGCTCCGCCTGCCGTGATCAAGGCGATGGCGAACCATATCCTGACGGACAAGGGTCTGGCTGGTTTCATGGCCGATGTGGAAAAGGCCGGAATCAAGATCCTCTGATGCAGAAGGCGTAAGGTGGGTCCGGACCCACCTTAGCTGCAGCCCTTGGCAAAAACGCCACGCCATGGCGCCGTGCTGAAAAAAGTTGCGGCATCCCGCACCCAGACCTGCTAGCTTGTGACAAAACAAAAGCAGAGCAGCCCTATGACCAAGACCTCACTGGCGGATGACCTTCGCGCGAAGATCATTGCGAATCCCGATTTCCTTTTGGACGACCACGACGTGATGCGCGCGCTGGTCGGTGCCAATGACGATGCGCGCGGCGGCAATATCGTCGACCTGCGCGCCATCGCGATGGAACGCCTAGAGGCGCGTTTCGATCGGCTGGAAGACACCCATCGCAATGTCATCGCCGCTGCCTATGACAATCTGGCAGGCACCAATCAGGTGCATCGCGCGATCCTGCGGATGATGGATGCCCAGACATTCGCGAGCTTTCTGCGCGATCTGACCGGCGATGTGGCCGATACGTTGCGTGTCGATGCGGTCCGGCTGGCGCTGGAAACGGACACGCCCGCAGAGCATCCCGACATGGACCCCGCTATCGTCGTGGTCGAGACCGGCTTTGTCGAAAGCTATATCACGCTGGGCCGGAACATGCCCGCCCGTCAGGTCACCCTGCGCAAGTTCCAGAACGTCGGCGCCAGCCTTTATGGCGACCGCGCGCCATTCATCCAGTCCGAAGCTTGCCTGAAACTGGATCTGGGCGAAGGACGCAGGCCCGCCATGCTGGTCATGGGCAGCGAGAACCCTACGCAATTCAGCCAACAGCAAGGCACCGACCTGCTGGCTTTCTTCACCGGCGTGCTGGAACGGGTGCTGCGCCGCTGGCTGGCCTGATGGCATTCATCTCGCCCGCGCTGACCGCAACGCTGGATCGCTGGCTGGACCAAGAACGCGCGCTGGCGGGTGTCGCGAACAACACGCTCAAGGCGTATCGCGCCGACGTGCTGGGCTTCATGGCGTTCCTGACGCAGCACAACGGCGATGCGCAGGGGCTGGCGCCGCTGGCGCGTGTGACCATGTCGGACATGCGTGCATGGATGGCGCATGAACGCGGGCGCGGTGTGGCGGCACGCTCGCTTGCGCGGTCGCTATCGGCGGTCAAGTCGTTCTATCGCTGGCTGGCCGCGCGCGAAGGGTTCGAGCCGACCGCCGTTTTGTCCACGCGCTCGCCCAAGTTCCAGCCCAAGCTGCCCCGCCCGCTGACGGCCCCTGCCGCCAGTGACATGATTGACCAGATCGGGTTGCAGGCCCGCGAGCCTTGGGTTGCGGCGCGCGATACCGCTGTCGTCACCCTACTTTATGGCTGCGGCCTGCGCATATCCGAGGCGCTGTCGCTGCAAGGCCGCGACGCGCCGCTGCCACCCGTGCTGCGGATCACCGGCAAGGGCGGCAAGGAACGGATCGTCCCGGTGCTCGAGATCGCGCGCGAGGCTGTCACGGGCTATCTGCGGCTGTGCCCTTACGCCCAGACCGCCGATGCGCCGCTGTTCCGCGCCGTGCGGGGCGGGCCGTTGGCCCCCCGTGCGATCCAGAAGGTTGTCGAACAGACGCGCCTGCAACTGGGTCTGCCCGCGACGGCGACGCCGCATGCCCTGCGCCATTCTTTTGCGACGCATCTGATGGCAGCGGGCGGTGATCTGCGCAGCATTCAGGAACTGCTTGGACATGCGTCATTGTCCACGACGCAAGCCTATACAGCCGTCGATGCCGCCCAACTGATGGCCGTCTACGACCGCGCCCATCCCAAAGCCTGAGTTTGGCGTTGCCCTATGATGAAAATTAGCTATGACGGTTTGATGACTTTACGCGCCAAGGCCCTTTCCGTTCACCTGCTGACAGCCTCTGGCGCCGTATTCGCAATGCTGGCGATGCTGGCGGCGGTAGATCAAAAATGGAACCTGATGTTCCTGTGGCTGGTCGTCGCGTTTTTCGTGGACGGGATCGACGGACCGCTGGCGCGCCGCTACGAGGTCAAGCGCAACGCGCCTGTGTTCGACGGCGTGCTGCTGGACCTGATCATCGACTATCTGACCTATGTCTTTGTGCCGGCCTATGCCTTGTTCAAATCCGGCCTGTTGCCGGGCTGGACGGGCTGGACCGCGATCATCGTGATCACTTTTGCCTCAGCGCTCTATTTCGCGGATACGCGGATGAAGACAAAGGATTATTCCTTTTCAGGCTTTCCAAGCTGCTGGAACATGGTGGTGCTGGTGATCTTCGCGCTCGAGCCGAATTTCTGGGTCTCACTGGTGCTGGTATCCGCACTGGCGGTGGGGATGTTCATCCCGCTGAAATTCGTCCATCCCGTGCGCACGCAACGCTGGCGGATGGTGACGTTGCCGATGGCTCTGGCATGGACGTTTTTCGCGGGTTGGGCAGCATGGGTCGGATTCCACCCCGACAGCCCCGCGCATTGGGGGTTGATCGTCACCTCGCTCTATCTGCTGTTCGCAGGCATCGCGCAGCAGATCATGTATGGCAAGGACGGCTGACAGGGCTTTTATGGCTCCGGCGAGGAATACGTTGAACTGTCAAAGACAATTCAACGGGCCCGGAAGATGATCGAAGGGCGGCAGTTGGTGCCGCCCTTTTTCGTTTCAGCCCAAGGCGTCGTTGCAGCGCCCGCAGACGCCCGGATGGGCATGGGTGCCGACATCGGGCAGGATTTTCCAGCAGCGTTCGCATTTGTCGCCTGTCGCATGGGCAAAAACCACGGCGATATCGGCCACATCATCCAGCCGGAATGCGCCTTCGGGGGCGGTATCGGTGCTGATGGTGATGCCCGACGTGATGCACAGATCGTCAAAGCTGGTGGTGTCCAGCACCTGTGCCACATCCACGCTGACATAGACAGTCGGTGCCGCCTCGAGCGATGCACCGATGACCTTGGCGGTGCGTTCCACCTCCAATGCGCCGGTGACAACACGGCGGGCGCGGCGGACAGTGGCCCATTTCGCGGCCAGCGCATCATCGCGCCAGTCGGCGGGGGTTTCGGCGAAGTCTTCCAGATGGACCGAGCTTTCATCGCCGGGGAAGCGTTCGAGCCAGACTTCCTCCATCGTGAAGCACAGCATGGGTGCCAACCAGCGGGTGATCCGGTGGAACAGGATGTCGAGCACACTGCGCGCGGCACGGCGGCGCGCGGTGTCACCGTCGCAATAGAGCGCATCCTTGCGCACGTCGAAATAGAAAGCCGAGAGATCGACCGTGGCGAAGGTAAAGATCGCCTGGAACACGCCTTGGAAATCGTAACGCGCATAGCCTTCGCGCACGGTCACGTCGAGTTCGGCCAGACGGTGCAGCACCCAGCGTTCGAGTTCGGGCATGTCGGCGGGGGCGGTGCGGTCAGCCTCCGAGAAGTCGGCCAGTGACCCCAGCATATACCGCATTGTGTTGCGCAGGCGGCGATAGCTGTCGGCGACACCTTTGAGGATTTCATCCCCGATCCGCAGGTCAGCGGTATAATCCGACTGCGCCACCCAAAGCCGCAGGATATCGGCACCATATTGTTGCACGACCTTTTCGGGCGCGATGGTGTTGCCGATGGATTTGGACATTTTCATGCCCTTCTGGTCCAGCGTGAACCCATGCGTCAGCACCCCGCGATAGGGGGCGTGGCCCATCGTGCCGCAGGCCTGCAACATCGACGAATGGAACCAGCCGCGATGCTGGTCGGTGCCTTCGAGATAAAGATCGGCCATGCCGTCGGTCGAGCCGTCCGCACGGTCGCGCAGCACGAAAGCATGGGTGGAACCGCTGTCGAACCACACGTCCAGAATGTCGAACACCTGATCGTAGGCATCAGGGTCCACGATGCCCGTCAGGAACCGTGCCTTCGCACCATCCTTGTACCAAGCATCTGCGCCTTCGGCCTCGAAGGCCTCCAGCACGCGGGCGTTGACATCGGCATTGCGCAGCAGGAAATCGGCATCGCTAGGCTGTGCACCCTTCTTGGTGAAACAGGTCAGCGGCACGCCCCAGGCGCGTTGACGGGACAGCACCCAGTCGGGGCGCGCCTCGATCATGGAATAGAGCCGGTTGCGGCCAGTCTTGGGCGTCCATGTCACCAATTCGTCGATCGAGCGCAAAGCACGTTCGCGGATCGTCTTGCCGTATTGGTCCTGCCCGTCGCCCACTGCCTTGTCGATGGCGGCAAACCACTGCGGGCGGTTCAGGCGGATCACGGGCGCTTTGGACCGCCAGCTATGCGCGTCGGAAATCGTGATGCGCTTGGTCGCGATCAGGGCGGCGACCTCTTTGAGCTTGTCGATGACGACCTTGTTGGCCCCACCGGGTTTGCCGTTGGGCTTGAGGATCGCCTCGCCACCGAAAAACGGCAGGTCCGCGCGGTAGGAACTGTCGTCGAGGATGTTGTAGGTCATCGGCAGGCCATGTTTGACCCCGATGGCGTAATCGTCATCGCCGTGGCTGGGCGCTGTGTGGACAAAGCCGGTGCCGGCACTGTCGGTCACATGTTCGCCCGGCAGCAAGGGCACGTCGAAATCCCATTCGCCCGCGCCGCCGTCCACCCCGCGCAGGGGATGGGCGCAGACCAAGGCTTCCAATTCGTCGATCTGCACGCTGCGGATGCGGCGGTACATCGTGTCGTCAAGACGTGCCGCGCCCAGCGCATCGGCGGCCAGCGCATCGGCCAGCAGATAGGTATCGCCAACCTTTGCCCAGCTTTCGTCAGGAACACCTGTGACCTCGTAAAGGCCGTAAGCGATGCCGGGTCCGAAACAGATCGCGCGGTTCTGCGGGATGGTCCAGGGCGTTGTCGTCCAGATCACCACCTTGGCGGCCAGCAGCTGCGCCTCGCGGGTCATGCCTGCGGCCATGATCGCGTGGCGGGCTTCGGGCGTTTCCTCTTCATTGGCAAGTGCGGCCATGTTGTCGCGCTCGGGCGAGGCGGCGGAGACAATGGGGAACTTGACCCAGATCGCGTCAGTCTGGCGGTCGTGGTATTCGACCTCGGCCTCGGCAAGTGCTGTCTTTTCCACCGGCGACCACATCACGGGCTTGGACCCTTGATACAGCGTGCCATTCATCAGGAATTTCTGGAATTCCTCGGCAATCACCCGTTCGGCGTGGAAGGCCATCGTCAGATAAGGGTCGTCCCAGTTGCCGGTGATGCCAAGGCGCTTGAATTCCTCGCGCTGGATATCGACCCAGCCTTCGGCAAACTTGCGGCATTCCTGCCGGAAATCGACGACATTGATGGCGTCCTTGTCCTGCCCCTTGGCGCGGTACTTTTCCTCGATCTTCCATTCGATGGGCAGGCCGTGGCAATCCCAGCCCGGCACATAGCGCGCGTCGCGGCCCATCATCTGCTGGCTGCGCACAACCATATCCTTGAGGATCTTGTTCAGCGCGTGGCCGATATGCAGGTTGCCGTTCGCATAAGGCGGGCCGTCATGCAGGGTGAAAGGCTTGCGCCCTTCGGCCTTGGCGCGGAGTTTGTCATAAACCCCGATCTGCGCCCAGCGGGCCAGCCATTCGGGTTCGCGCTGCGGCAGTCCGGCGCGCATCGGGAAATCGGTCTGCGGCAGGTTCAGTGTAGTCTTGTAGTCGGTGGTTTCGGCGCACATGGGTCGCGTCCTTTGGACAATCGGGAATGGAAGGAAAGATGAGGCGCGGTGCGCAATCGCTTGCACCATGGTCCCGGCCGGTTCAGACGCCTAAACCGCCGGGCAAATAATGCGTAGGATCATCATGCATGTCATGCCCGCGCTTATAGAACCCAAGTCCCGCAGGGTAAAGCCGTGTTGCGCGCAGACCCTTGCCAGAAACGTGCGGCTTTGCTATCCGCCTGCGCATGGCAATGATGATGACCAAAACCATGACCAAGATGACCACCGCGTCCGCGGGGGAATGTCTGGCATGGCTGCATCACAGCTGACCTAGCCGCACAAAGCCCCGCCGGACCGGACGGGGCTTTCGCAGCCAGGGCCCCGTCTTCCGATTTTCACGAAAGGAAGACAGATGAACGCCCATTCCCCTATCCCGCCCTTGCCCGTTGTGGCCATTATCGGCGCCACCGGCGCTGTCGGGCTTGCGCTGATCAAGACATTGGAACGCCGCGATTTTCCGGTTGGCGAGCTTCGGCTCTTTGCCTCGGCCCGCTCCGCGGGGAGCACCCTGCGGTATCAGGGCCGCGCCGTGCCGGTGCAAGAACTGGCCGAGGACAGTTTCACAGGCGTCGATATCGCCTTTTTCTCGGCCGGTGCCGCGACATCGCGGCGCTATGCGCCTCTGGCCGTGGCGGCAGGCGCGCAGGTGATCGACAATTCCTCGGCCTTCCGCATGGATGACAGCGTGCCGCTGGTCGTGCCAGAGGCGAACGCGCGCGCCCTCCAAGGCGCGCATGGCATCATCGCCAACCCCAACTGCATCGCGGCGATCCTGACGACCGCGCTTGCGCCGCTGCACCAGCGCTGGTCGATCACGCGGCTGTCGATGGCCACCTATCAGGCCGCATCGGGCGGCGGCGCTGCGATGATGGCCGAATTGCGCGACAGCACCCGCGCCCAGCTGGACGGCACGGATTTCGCGCCCAAAGTGCTGCCGCATCCCTATGCCTTCAACATCTTCAGCCACAATGCCGAGGTCGACCCTGACACCGGCTATAACGGCGAGGAGACAAAAGTCATCGCCGAAACGCGCCGGATCCTGAACCGCCCGCAGTTGCCGATCAGCGTGACCTGCATCCGCGTGCCAGTGCTGCGCGCGCACGGGATCGCGCTGACGGTCCGGTTTGACGCGCATGTCAGCATCGACAGCATCCGCCTTGCGCTGGCCGAGGCCCCCGGCGTGCGGCTGGTCGATGACCGCAGCGCCAATCACTTTCCGATGCCGGTCGAGGCGTCGGGCGCGGATGACGTGCTGGTCGGGCGCATCCGCACCGATCTGGGCGATCCCTCGGGCCGGTCGGTCGCGCTGTTCATCGTGGGCGACCAGCTGCTGAAGGGGGCAGCACTCAACGCGGTACAGATCGCGGAGCGGCTGCGCGCAATGGCGGCGTAGGGCGCATCAGCGGCAATAGGTGCCGCTGCGATATCGCGCCGTGTCGAAATGGAAATGGTCGTGGTGAAACCGGTTCGCTTCGGGGCCAAGCACGGTCCCGAAAGGCCCGCAAGCCGCGCGCCACATCTGCCGCAGGATGGGGCCGTGGGCCGGATGCCCCCATCCGCGCAGCACGGTGATATCAGACCCGTCGCGCAGGCGGACCGCGGCGATGTCGATGGCACGGCCCAGCGCATGTTCGGACAACCGCCCGCCCGATGCATTGTTGCGGTTGCGGCAAGCATAATGCGACCCGACCCGCAGGCTGGCGATGCCGCCGCCCAGATCACCGATCGCAGGCGTGGCGCCTTGTGTCACCCAGTCCTGCAAGGCTTCGGCCGTTTTGCAATCCATCGTCGCCTCGGGCACCAGCGTGATCCCTTCGACCGCGCGCACGCGCACCGCATCGGTGACACCGCAAGCCCCCGGCCCGTCGACGACACCCAGCACCTGCCCCTGAATAGCGACATTGCCACAAACCTGCCCGCGTTCCCGCGCAAGGCGCTGCTCGGTGGCCGCAGCTTCGATGCTGGAAGGGCGGGCCGTGGGGCGCAGGGATTGCGGGATCACGGCGGGTGGCGCGCTAACCTCGGGCCTTGCGACAGGGCGCAGGACGGGTCCGCCGTCATCGCCGTCCTGCGCCGCCAAAGGACCACCCAAAAAGGCAAGCCCGATGACAAGCGCGCGGATCATTCCGGCTTGGCCGCGGGCTTGCGACCGAAATCGGGGGCGTCGGTATCCTGCCCTGCATCGATGATCGACCGCCGGATCGCCCGCGTGCGGGTGAAATAGGCGTGCAGATGATCGCCATCACCGCGCCGGATCGCACGCTGCAAGGCGAACAATTCCTCGGTAAAGCGCCCGAGGATCTGCAAAGTCGCATCCTTGTTGTTCAGAAACACATCGCGCCACATCGTCGGATCGGACGCCGCAATGCGGGTGAAATCGCGAAAGCCTGCGGCGGAATATTTGATGACTTCGCTGTCGGTCACACGGCGCAGATCGTCGGCGACACCGACCATCGTATAGGCGATCAGGTGGGGCGTATGGCTGGTGACGGCCAGCACCAGATCATGGTGTTCGGCGTCCATCTCGTCGACATTGCTACCCATGCCGCGCCACAGTTCCGCCAGCCGCGCGACAGCGGCGGGGTTGGTGCCAGCGGCAGGCACCAGAATGCAGAACCGGTTGTCGAAAAGCTCCGCAAACCCGGACCGCGGACCAGAATGCTCGGTCCCTGCCAGCGGATGCGCAGGAATGAAATGCACGCCTTCGGGTACGAAAGGGGCGACCGCATCGATCACCGCCGATTTGACAGACCCTACATCGCTGAGCGTGGCACCGGGTTTCAGATGCGGCGCAATCTCGCGCGCGACAGATTCCATTGCGCCAACAGGCACGCAGAGGACAACCAGATCGGCCCCCGCGACAGCCTCGGCCGCCGTGTCAGACACGTGATCGCACAGCCCGATCTCGCGCGCGATGGCGCGGGTTTCGGCGGATCTTGCATAGCCTGCAATTTCGCGCGCAAGGCCTGCGCGCCTGATCGCATGGCACATGGACGACGCAATCAGGCCCAGCCCGATCAGCGCGACCTTGTCATAGATCACCGCCATCAGCGCGAGCCCTTGAACTGACCCACCGCATGCACGACCCGGCGACAGGCCGATTCGTCACCCACGGTGATCCGCAGGCAGTGCGGCAAACCGTATCCAGCCACCTGTCGCACGATGATCCCTTGCGAGCGCAGATAAGCGTCACACGCCTGCGCCTCGGCGGGGCTGCCGAAACGGGCAAGGATGAAATTGGCGCTGGAGGTGTCCGAAGGCACGCACAATTCGGCCAACCCCGCCGCCAGCCAGTCGCGCCAGCGGGCGTTCTCGACGCGGCAGCGCTCGGTGTGGGCGGTGTCGCGCATCGCGGCTTCGGCAGCGGCAAGTGCTGCAGCGGACAGGTTGAACGGCCCGCGAAGCCGGTTGAGCACATCGATCACCGCCTGCGGGCCGTAAGCCCAGCCGACGCGCATCCCGCCCAGCCCGTATATCTTGGAAAACGTGCGCGTCATGACGACATTGTCGCGCGCATCGACCAAGGCACGGCCAGCATCGAAATCCTCAACATATTCGGCATAGGCCCCGTCCAGCACCAAAAGCGCCTGCGGCGGCAGACCGGCAGCAAGGCGCGCGACCTCCGTCTCGGGGATCATCGTGCCGGTGGGGTTGGCGGGGTTCGCCAGATAGATCAGCCGCGTGCGGTCGGTGCAGGCGGCAAGGATCGCATCCACATCGACGACGCGGTCGCGTTCGGGCACGATGACGGGCGTCGCGCCGCAAGCATGGGCATAGATCGGATACATCGAAAAGCCGTGTTCGGTGAACACGACCTCGGTGCCGGGCCCGGCATAGGCTTCGGCCAGCAGCTTGAGGATTTCCCCCGACCCCACACCGCACACCACGCGTCCGGCATCGACGCCCCAGACCTCGGCGATGGCCGCACGCAGGTCGGCATGATCGGTCGAGGGATAGCGGTGCAGGTCATGGCCCGCGCGCGAAAATGCCTGCATTGCTGCAGGGCTCGCGCCTAATGGATTCTCGTTCGAGGACAGTTTGAGCACATTGCTCTGCCCCTCGATCCGGGACGCCCCGCCCACATAGAGAGCGATCTCCAGAATACCGGGTTGAGGTTGAATACCATTCGCCATGATCAGGTCTTCCGCGTGAAATTTGGCCCGTTCTACCCGTGCCACCACGCCGTGACCAGAGACAAGACAGCGCGATCATCTTCCGCGTAAAAATATCCCCGCGCAGAGCGCCTCTGGGTGTGCCAAAACCCGGATCAGGTCGCCAGTACGTTGCGGAATTGCCAGGGGTCGGTTTCGTCGATGTCCTCGGGGAAATGTTCCCAGCGGTCCTGCAAAGGCGTCCAGTCGGTGTAATGCGCCTCGACCGGGCCCAGATAGGGGCGCTGGATGTCCAGACAGCGCGCATGGTCCATCTCGTCGGTCTCCACGATCCCGGCTTGCGGGTTCTCAAGCGCCCAGACCATCCCCGCCAGCACGGCGGATGTCACCTGCATCCCCGTCGCGTTCTGGTAGGGGGCGAGCGTCTTGGTCTCTTCGTTCGACAGGCGCGATCCGAACCAGAGCGCGTTTTTCGCATGCCCGTAGATCAGCACACCCAATTCGTCGATTCCGGTGACAATCTCGTCCACGTCAAGGATTTCATGCGCCGTCTGTTGGCGGCCCGCGCCGAACATCTCGTGCAGCGACAGCACCGCGTCGTCGCAGGGGTGATAGGCATAATGGCAGGTCGGGCGAAACGCGGGCGCAGCCGGATCGCCGACGGTATAGTAATCCGAGATGCTGATCGCCTCGTTATGGGTGACCAGAAAGCCGAATTGCGGCCCCGGCGTCGGGCACCATGTATGCACGCGTGTGATGGCACCGGGCCGTTCGATCCAGATCCCCGCCTGACAGCCCGTCGCGTGGCGATGGCCATTGTCGGGAAACCATGTCTCATGCGTGCCCCAGCCCAGTTCGGCGGGCTGGAAGCCTTCGGCGATGAAACCCTCGACCGACCATGTGTTGACGAATACGTCGCGCGGGCGCGGTTGGGCGCGGGCCTGCGTGTCACGCTCGGCGATATGCACGCCCTTGACACCAAGGTCCTGCATCAGCCGCGCCCAGCCTGCACGGTCGGCGGGCACAGGGTCATCGCGGCCCAGATCGCGCGACAGGGTCATCAGCCCTTCTTTCACAAACCAGCTGACCATGCCGGGGTTGGCACCACAACAGGACACCGCCGTCGTGCCGCCCGGATTGGCGGCCTTTTCATCGCGCACCTTCTGGCGCAGGGCATAATTTGTGCGCTGTGCGTTGTCGGTGGTGTCGAAATAGAAACCCGCCCAAGGCTCGACCACGGTATCGATGTAAAGCACACCCAGTTCGCGGCAGAATTTCATCAGGTCGAGCGAGGATGTATCGACCGACAGGTTCACGCAAAAGCCGCGCCCGTCCGGGAACAGCCCGCCCAGCACGGCGCGGTAGTTGTCTTGCGTCAGCGCAAGCTGGTGATGCGTGATCCCTTGTTCGGCCAGCAAAGGGGCAGCGGCGGGGTTGGGCTCGATCACGCTTAACAGTGCCGGATCATGGTCGAAATGGCGCTGGATCAGCGGCAGCGTGCCTTTGCCGATAGAGCCGTAGCCGATCATCACGATCGGCCCGTCGATACGACCATGGATTGGGTGCGCCATCATCATCCCCTTGGTTTAACTCGCCCGTCGATAACGGATCATCCCGCAAAAGGAAACCTTGGCAGGCCGCCGTCCGAAACGAAAAAGCCGCCCCGAAGGACGGCTTTGCAATCGCGACGAAAGCGTCGGATCAGTTCTTGGCGTAGAATTCGACGACGAGGTTTGGTTCCATCGTCACCGGATAAGGCACATCGCCCAGTGTCGGGGTGCGTACGAAGGTCGCTGTCATCTTGTTGTGGTCGACTTCCATGTAGTCGGGCACGTCACGCTCTGGCAGTTGGGCGGCCACAAGGACGATTTCCAGCTGCTTGGATTTCTGGCGGACTTCGATCACGTCGCCTTCTTTCACGCGGTAGGACGGAATGTTCACGCGCTGGCCGTTCACGGTCACATGGCCGTGGTTCACGAACTGGCGGGCCGCAAACACGGTCGGCACGAACTTGGCGCGGTAGACCACAGCGTCCAGACGACGCTCCAGCAGGCCGATCAAGTTCTCGCCGGTGTCGCCCTTGACGCGTTCGGCTTCGGCATAGATGCGGCGGAACTGCTTTTCGGTCAGATCGCCGTAATAGCCTTTCAGCTTCTGCTTGGCGCGCAGCTGTGTGCCGAAGTCGGACAGTTTGCCCTTGCGGCGCTGACCGTGCTGGCCGGGGCCGTATTCACGACGGTTGACGGGGGATTTCGGACGGCCCCAGATGTTTTCACCCATCCGGCGGTCGATTTTATACTTGGCAGCGGTACGTTTGGTCATACGCTGATTTCCTTCTTTACGTTGCGAAGGGCGTTGTCCTTTGCGTGGATTGCGCCACGCCGACAGGGTTCCGCTTGCGCGGTCCACCAACACCAATGAAGTCGCGGCTTATAGACGGGAATCACGTGGTGTCAACGGCCCCTGTTTTGGCAGGGAACGCAGGAATGTAAAAGTTTTGCCAAATTGTCACCACAACTGCCCGCGATATAGGCAAAGGGACGGCAACAACGACCCAAGCGCCTTTGTTAATGAGTTTTCTGTTTGATCCGTCTGGCAGCCGTGTGGCCCGTGTTGCAGTCGTACAGGGTTTCGGCCCCGCACAATGCGCACTGGATTGCCCGCCGCTTGCCAGTCTGCGATTGCTGTCCCACCTGAAAGGAGGAGGCCCGTTGCGCGTCAGGAAATGACCGCTTCAAACGGCGCGTGAAACTCAGGGATGGTTTCAGATGCCAGGCGGGGCGTGCGGAGAGAGGCCGGATCAGGCACATCCAGCTCACAGCGCACAAAGCGATGGGCCTTGATCGCAATCTCGCGAAAGTCATGCCTGTCCAGACGGTCAACGGGATCGACCCGGACAATGATCCGTATATTCGGTTCGGCAACGTATTTTATGATGACGCTACAGCTCATCAACCCTCCGGGAATGCCGCCAGGCCCCCAATTGCAACTTAGAAAATACGCGCTGCTTTCTTCCGTAAAATACAGAAAAGCGTCAGTTTCCGTGGCCGTTGTGTAGTTGTCCGGACGAAAATGGTCAGGCAGATGCGCGAGGTCGTTTTGCAAGGCTCTGTCCGGCAGCCAAGGATAGAAAACACCCTCGCGCGGTTCGAGGTGCTGGATCAGAAAATCATGAACTGTGGCAAGTTCGGGAACGGACCGATACAGGTCGCGGATCCACGGCACTGTCCGTGCTACAAAAATGCGGTCATCCAGAACGGCGCTATCTGGATCGACCCGATGTCAAACACAGTGTTGCCATAGGTGAAGGTCGTGCCGTCGAGGGCAGTCTGCGCAGCCGCTCGTTCGGCACCAATAGCAAGGACGAGACCACACAAAGCGGCCTGTCGCAGCGGGCGTATCAGTTGATTGAACATATCCGCCCTGCACCCATTCCGTGTCTGCGGTAAACATCACATGACCTTCAGGGCGAGACAATCGCCAGTTTCTTTCGCCGCGCAAGACCAATTGCCTTCCCCCGCGGATCGGTCGATAGATCGCAGCATGTCCGATCTTGCCCCTGCCCCGCGTCTTTTGCATCTGGCGGCCGCTTTTGCGGCGGGATGCCTGTTGTCGCTGCTTGTCCTGTTAAACGGGACGCTGGCCAGCTATGGGTCGCTGCTGTTTTCGTCCTTTGTGCCGCATTTCACCGGAACGCTTGCGGCCATCGTGTTTCTGCTGGTCTTGCGGCCCAAGCGCGCGCAGACCGTGCGCCCGCCGCTCTGGGCCTATCTGGGCGGCATCGCGGGCGGCGTGACGGTCATGCTGACCTCTGCCACGATGAATTCGGCGCTGGCGCTGTCGGGCACGATCGCGCTGGGGCTGGCGGGGCAGATGGTGTTCAGCCTGTTTGCCGATATCCGCGGCCTCTTCGGCTTGCCGCAGCGAATGCCGAAATGGCGTGACTATCTGGCATTGGCGCTGATTGCGGCGGGCAGCATGATCCTGATTTTCTTTGGCGGTGCGGCATGATCGGATTTGCGGTTCTGGCCGTGATGGCCGGTGTGCTGGTGTCGTTCAGCCGCCAGATCAACGGGCGGCTGGCGCTGTCTACATCGGCGATGGAATCGTCGTTCTGGAACCACTTTATCGGGATGGTGTTCGTGGCGCTGATCGCCCTTGTTGCGGGCGGTCTGTTTGCGGGTGCGCCGTGGGATGCGCCGTGGTGGGCCTATCTGGGCGGGCCGCTGGGCGTGGTGTTCATCGCCGCAGGGTCATGGCTGATCGCGCGGATCGGGGCGGCGCAGACAGCACTGCTTATCATCGCGGGGCAGATGATTTCAGGTGTCGTGATCGACATCGTCATGGGCACGGCGGGCAATGCGCTGGCGCGGGTCGCAGGCGTTGCCCTGATCCTTGCGGGCATGTGGGTCGCGCGGTCGGCCAAGGACTGACCGCGCAGGGGCTCAGGTCGTTTTCTTGTCGTTGACCACGCCAAGGGCCGCGACGCCGGAATTGCCCAGTTCCACCGTGGCGAAAGGGCCGCCGATGCACAGGTTGGCAAGGTCCTTGTTATCCAGTGGCGGTGTCTTGGCGAAAACTTCCTTGGCGAATTGTTCGGCATTGTCCTTGGGTCGATAGCCCAGATGCCCCGCCTTGCTGTTATCCACTACCGCGCGGTCGTTGTTGGATATGCCCCAGACCTTGGTGAAGCCCACGACAGGGCTGTCGATGGACCGTTCCACCAGATGGATCAGATCATCATAGGACAGCCAAGTGCCGATGCTGCGGGCATTGGTCGCCTGCGCGCAGGAAAAAATGCGCATGCAGACAGATTCAATGCCCCGTTTGTCCCAGTAAAGGCTCGCCAGATCCTCTGCGAAACATTTTGCCAGACCGTAATAGGTGTCGGGCCTGTGCGGCGCGTCCAGACCGATAGTATCGGTTTTCAGATGCATCCCCACGGCATGGACGGAACTGGCGTAAACCACTCGCTTGACGCCCTTGCGATTGGCCGCTTCCCAGACGTTATAGGCGCCGATGATGTTGGATTGCAGGATATCGTCCCAAGGCGCCTCGTCCCCGATGGCACCGAAATGCACGACCATATCGGCACCTTCCAGCACCGCCTCCATCGCGGCGAGATCGGTCAGATCGGCCTGCACATAGGACTCGCCTTCGTATAGCTTGCCGATCTCCGCCACGATATCGGTCGAGACCAGTTCATCGCACATCCGCGTCAGCGGTTCGCGCAGGTAAGACCCAAGCCGGCCTGCGGCCCCTGTCAGGACAAGTTTCTTCATGGCACTTCCTTTCGTCGCGGTTCAGATCACCGCTTTTTCGATGAACTTCTCACCCTTTGCGATGCGGGTATAGCCGAACGGGGTCAAGTCCAGCGTGCGGTACTGGCCATAAGTGATCCATTCCGCAATGCCCCGCCCCATGGCGGGCGATTGCTGGAACCCATGCCCTGAAAACCCGTTCACAAAGATGAAATTGGCCACCTGCGTATGCGGCCCCGCAATCGCATTCTGGTCGAGCGTGTTGTAATCATAATGCCCCGCCCATGAATTGCGCAGCTTCACCGCCTCGAATTGCGGGATACGGGTGGCGATGGTGGGCCAGACATGGTCTTCCCAGATGCTGTGATCTTCGGTGAAATCGGTGGGATCGACGGGCTGGTCATCTTCGGGCGGGCAACCGGCCATGTAATATTGCCCGTCAGTGCGGACGTGCACGCCTGATGGGTCAATCGTCAGCGGCAGGTCACGGTCAAGCCTTTGGGCGGCCTCGAAGATAAAGGTATAGCGTTTGCGTGGCTCCACCGGAATGTCGATCCCCGCCATCGCCGCCACCTGCGCGCCGCGCGTGCCTGCGGCGTTCACGACATGGCCGCAGGCAATGGTGTCGCCCGTGGCCAAGGTCACACTTTGCACGCGGGTGCCGCTATCGTCACGGGTGATCGCGGTGACTTCGTTGGAAATGTACTCCACGCCGCGTTCGCGGGCGGACCGCCGCCACCAGTCGAACAGGGTGTTGCCGTCGAAATAGCCCTCATCCACCAGATTGTGGTTGCCCGCGATGATATCGTCCAGCTGGTAGAAAGGATAGGCGGCGGCAATTTCGTCACGGGTCATATGCTTGGTCGCAGCTCCGCAAGCGGCCTGCACCGCCTGCGCATCGCGCAAGGCCGTGGCGAATGCAGGCGTGTCGGCCAGATAGAGATAGCCGAAACTGTGCAAACGCGGCTGCGGCACGCGCGGGTCATTGCCCATGTAGCGGGGGAAATTCTTGACGAAATCCGCGCCGAATTGCGAGATCTGCACATTGATCGCAGCGCTGAATTGCTGGCGGATGCAGGAATTGGTCAGCGATGTGGCGGCCTGCGCGTAAGTCGGATCGCGTTCCACGACCAGCACAGACCCGTCGAAATCGGGATTGTCCGTCAGAAACCACGCCACCGCCGACCCCAGCATCGCGCCGCCGATGATGACCACGTCGTAGCTGGATTTGGCAGGGGTCTGCATCAGGCGGTTTCTCCCTTGGTTACTTGGGCCATGACTGCGGCGACATCGGCCTCGGTCAGGCCGTAATCGCGCATCGCAGCTTTCGCAGAAATATAGCCGCGCGCAAGATCGCGCTTGATGAGGGCAGGGTCGCGGTCAGTCGCAGGCCCGTAACCCGCCCCGCCCGGCAACCCCAGCATGACCCGTCGCCCTGCGGCGACGAATTGCTTGCCTTTGCCTTGCATCGTGCCGCCATTGTCGAGCGCAATCGTGGTCGCGGCACCATCGGCCCCACCCTGCCGCCCGCGCGCGGGATGATGCACACGGTCGAACATGGCGGAAAAGTCAGCCTCGAAGCCTTGCGCGGGCCCAACCTCCATGAACTGGCCCAACCCGCCACGGAACTGGCCCGCCCCACCGCTGTCGGGACGCAATTCCTTGCGCCAGATGATGACGGGGCCGGTGTGTTCGGTCGCCTCGACCGGCATGGTCATCACGCCGGATGGAAAGGCGGTGGCGTTCAGCCCATCAACGCCGGGCCGCGCGCCAGCCCCGCCGGAATTGAAGGTCAGCACCTCGGCCCTGCGCCCTTGGCCGGTGGCAGGGCGCAGACTGACCTGAAAATTGCACAGACACCCCGCCCCTTCGGCGGGCACAGTCGTAGGCAAGATCTTGTCCAGCGCGCCGAACACCACATCGGGGATCATATGCCCGATGATGTGGCGCAGGGCGACTGGCGCGGGATGCACCGCGTTGACGATGCTGCCTTCGGGGGCCGTGATTTCGAACGGCGCAAGCGATGCCGCGTTGTTGGGGATTTCGGGTGCTATCGCGCATTTGAGCGCATAGCAGGCATAGGCCTTGGTATAGACCAAGGGCACGTTGATGCCTTTCTTGTCGACGCCCGATGTGCCGCTGAAATCGCAGATGATCCGGTCTGCTTCGATCTTCAGGCTGACGCAGAGGTCGATGGGCACATCGAACCCGTCGATCCGCATCGCGCCCGTCGCGCTGTCGCGCGGCAAGGCGGCGATCCGTTCCAAGGTTGCGCGGCGCGAATTGGTCAGGATGAAGTCGCTGATCCCATCCAGATCGGCAAGGCCGAATTCCGCCAGCATTTCCGCCAGCCGCCGCTGGCCGATCTCGTTACAGGTCGCCAGCGCGTAAAGATCGCCCACCACCTGATCCGGTTCACGCACATTGCCACGGATGATCGCGATCAGGGTCTCGTCCACGCGGCCCGCATGAGCGAAGCGCATGATCGGAATGTGGATGCCTTCCTCATAGACACTCGCCGCATCCGCGCCGAACCCGCGCCCGCCGACATCGACGACATGGGCGGTGCAGGCGAAAAACCCAACATGGCGGCCTTGGTAAAAAGACGGCGTGACCACGGTGAA
This sequence comes from Yoonia sp. 72, assembly GCF_034652275.1. Taxonomy (NCBI): domain Bacteria; kingdom Pseudomonadati; phylum Pseudomonadota; class Alphaproteobacteria; order Rhodobacterales; family Paracoccaceae; genus Yoonia; species Yoonia sp. 72. The sequence goes on from NZ_JAXIWG010000001.1 coordinate 1,562,573, forward strand.
ATCATGCAGATGGCCGGTGCCTTCCCAAGGGTCGTTGGTGATATAGACATCGCCTTCGCGCATCGTGTCGCGGCCAATCCGGCGGATGAAATGCGGCACGGCATCGGCCATCGCGTTGACATGGCCGGGTGTACCCGTGACCGCCTGCGCCAGCATCAGGCCCGCGGCGTCATAGACACCCGCCGACAGATCGCCTGCCTCGCGCACGGAGGTGGAAAAGGCGGTGCGCACCAGCGCCTGCGCCTGTTCCTCGACGATGGAAATCAGACGGTTCCACATGACTTGGTTGGCGACATTGCTCATGCGCTGATCTCCGTGATGTCGATGGTGCCGTCGGGTCGCGCCGTGGCCATGCGGCTGGCGGGGACGACGATGGTGGTTTCATCCTCGGTGATCAGCGCGGGACCGGTGACGGTATCGCCCGGCGCCAGCCGGGCACGCGGGACGATTTGCGCCTGCACGGTCTTTGCCAGTGCGGGGTCGAACAGGGGACGGGTGGCGTGGCCCGTGATCGCGCGGCCTGCGGGGGTGGCAGGCAGCGGGGTGGCTATGGCGCTGGCGGTCGTTGCATTGACCGCCCAGACGGTGATTTCGATATCCATGCCGGTGACGGTGCGACCGAACAGGGAGGTATAATCCGCCTCGAACAGCGCCTGAAAGGTAGCGGCGTCGGGGTTGGCCGCCTGATCCGCGCTCAGGCTGACGGGGATTTCCCAGCCTTGGCCGGAATAGCGCATATAGACCTTGGATTGCGCCTCGATCGGGGCGCTGGCGTCGCAGTTGCGTACGAAACCTGTCGCTTCCTCCGCCAAGGCGGCCAGGAGATCGCGCACGGTTGCTGCGTCAAAGGCCGACAGTTTCATATACACGCTGCGCGTCGCCTCGAAACTAAACGGCGCGCGCAGAAAGCCGATGGCCGAGCCCACGCCCGCGCCCGTCGGCACCAGCAAACGCGCGACGCCCAGCTTTTCGCACAAACGCCCTGCGTGCAGAGGCGCGGCCCCGCCAAAGGCGATCATCGTGTAACCGGCCAGATCCTCGCCATTTTCCACGGCATGGACACGGGCGGCGTTGGCCATGTTTTCATCCACGACCTCGGCCAGACCGTAAGCGGCGGTCAGGGCATCCATGTCCAGCGGGGCGCCAAGTGCGGTCAGCGCCGCGTCAGACGCAACCTTGTGCAGCCTGATCGACCCACCCGCAAAATTGTCGGGGTCGAGCTTGCCCAGTACCAGATCGGCATCCGTCACCGCCGGGCGCTGCCCGCCGCGCCCGTAGCAGGCGGGTCCCGGTTCGGACCCGGCACTTTCCGGCCCGACGCGGATTTGCCGCAGGCTGTCGACATGGGCGAGGCTACCGCCGCCTGCGCCGATTTCCACCATGTCGATCACGGGGATCGAAATCGGCATGCCGGAGCCTTTCTTGAAACGGTAACTGCGCGCCACCTCGAAGACGCGGGCGGTTTTCGGGGTCTGGTTCTTGATCAGGCAGATCTTGGCCGTGGTGCCGCCCATGTCAAAGGACAAGATCTTGTCCAAACCATAGCGCGCGGCGATATGGGCGGCGAACACGGCACCGCCCGCAGGCCCTGATTCCACCAGCCGCACCGGAAATTCCGCCGCATTTTCAAGGCTGATGATCCCGCCGCCCGAATGCATCAGGAAGACGGGACACTCCGCACCCTCATCTGCCAGCCGCGATTTCAGCCGTCCCAGATAGGATTTCATCAAGGGCTTGATATAGGCATTGGCGACGGTCGTGTTGAACCGTTCATATTCGCGCATCTGCGGTGAGACTTCAGACGACAGCGACACCATCACCCCCGGCAGGCGTTCGGCCAGCACATCGCGGATCATGCGTTCATGCGCGGGGTTCAGATAGGAATGAAGCAACCCCACGGCGATGCTGTCGAAATTGTAGCTGGCCATGTCCTCGGCCAGTGCGATGATTTCTTCGCGGTCCAGCGGGATCAGGACGGCACCCTGTGCATCGACACGCTCAAGCAGCGTGAACCGGTGCTGGCGAGGTAGCAAGGGTTCGGGCAGTTGCAGGTTGAGGTCGTATTGCTCGAACCGGCTTTCGGTGCGCATCTCGATCACGTCGCGGAACCCTTCCGTCGTGATCAGCGCCGTGCGCGCGCCGCGCCGTTCGATCAGCGCATTGGTGGCCAAGGTCGTGCCGTGGATGATCTGGCCGATCTGCGCAGGCGTGATGCCTGCCTTGGCGCAGACCTGATGCATCCCGTCGATAATCGCATCCTCGGGCGCGGCATAGGTGGTCAGCACCTTGGTCGAATGGCTGGCCCCCGCCAGTTCCAGCACCACATCGGTGAATGTGCCGCCGATATCGACGCCGAGCCGGATTGCGTGCTGCATGATCTGTCCTTCTGCTGTGGTGCCAGCCTAAGCGCGCGACAGCATCACATCCAATTATTTTATCGGATCAAGAGGATCAGTAATTTTGATCAAAGGCGGCCGAAACCCCGACCGCGACTTGGGCCGCATCCGCCACGATCCGCGCCGATCTTTCGGCGTCATAGCGGGCGAAGAAATGCAAAGGCGCAGGCGTCCAACCGTAATCGACCTGCACCAGTTGCCCCCGCGCCAAAGGGTCCGCGACCATCGCGGCAGGCATGGTAGCGACCCCCATCCCGTCGATCGTCATATGCAGGCAGGCGGCCAGATTGCTGGACGGCACCAGCCGCGCGGGCCGTTTCGCGGTCGCGAAATGGGCGGCAACCTGCGCGTAAAGATGGGTGTCGCGGGCATGGGTCAGGATCGGATGCGCGACCAGATCGGCCATGTCTGTCCGCCCCGCCAGCCCCAAGGCAGGGGACGCGACCCAGATCATGCCGTAAGCGCCCAGATCAATCTGCCCGCTGGTCAGCCGCGTGAACGGGCCGTTCTGGATCGCCAGATCAAGGCGGCGGTCGGCCAGCATCCGTTCCAGATTGACCGACAGATCGACGGTCAGTTCCACGCTGAGCTTGGGATAGGTGTCCTTCAGCCGCCGCAGATAGTCGCGCAGCCAGGTGTGGACGATCATCTCGGTCACGCCCAGCCGCAGGGTGCCGTCGATCAGCGCCTTCTGATCCGCCGCCGCGATCAGTGCGTCGGTCGCATCCAGCACGCGGCGGGCATGGGCCAGCAGGTCGCGCCCCTTGGCCGTCAGCACGACGGACCCCGCATCCCGCGTCATCAGCACCGTGCCCAGCGCCTGCTCCAGCCCCGCGATCCGCGCCGAGATATTGGGCTGCGTCGTGCCCAGCCGGTCGGCGGCACCGCGAAAGCTTTGCAGATCGGCGACCCAGACGAAGGCTTCGAGTTGCTTGAGATTAAGCCGCATGGCGGACCTTTCGCACCGGATGTCCAGCAGGGATACAGCCGATGAGCAATGCCGCGCAAGCATGCCGCTTGCATTTAGTTCGACATCGCATTACTTAGTTCGATATCGTATCACTTTGTCGAATCACAGGAGACCTGACATGAACCGTCGCAAATTCCTCGCCCTGTCCGGTGGCGGCATCATCCTTGCCGCGACCGCGACTGTCGGCACCATCGCCAGCCGGACCCCTGCCGCCGCCCTCGCGCCTTGGGACCGCGCAGGCAGCCTGTATGACGAGCCGCGCATGCGGGCGCTGTCCTATGCGATCCTTGCGCCCAATCCGCATAACCGCCAGCCATGGCTGGTCGATCTGTCCCAGCCGGACCGCGTGGTGCTGAAGGTTGATACCAACCGCCTTCTGCCCGACACCGACCCGTTCAACCGCCAGATCACCGTCGGGCTGGGATGTTTTCTGGAATTGCTGGTCATGGCGGCAGCGCAGGATGGTTTCGCCGTGGATCTCGATGTGTTTCCGCAAGGGTCCGACGACTTGGCACTGGACGACCGCCCTGTCGCCATCGCGACTTTCCGCGCCGGTGCAGGCACACCCGATCCGTTATTCGCCCATGTCATGACGCGGCGGTCGAACAAGGAACCGTTCGACACGACCCGCCCCGTCGCCCCCGACACCATCGCCCGGATCGCCAGTGCTGCGATCCACGGCAGCCGTGTGACGGGCGATGCGTCAGAGGCCAGCATCGCCGCCTTGCGTCAATTGACCAGCGATGCGCTGATCGTCGAGATCGAGACACCGCACACCTTTCAGGAAAGCGTGGACCTGTTCCGCATCGGCAAGGCCGAGGTCGAGGCGAACCCTGACGGCATCGACTTTTCCGGTCCCCTGTTCGAGACCTTGGGCGCCTTTGGCCTGATGACGCGCGAGGCGATGGCAGACCCCACGACCAGCATGTTCGCCCAAGGCAAGGCGGCCGTGCTCGCCAATACCGAAACCGCGATGGGCCATCTTTGGCAGGCGACCCGTGGCAACACCCGCGCCGACCAGATCATCGCGGGGCGCGACTGGCTGCGGCTGAACCTTGCGGCGACGGCAGCGGGCGTGGGTATGCAACCGCTGAGCCAGGCCTTGCAGGAGTTCCCCGAAATGGCCCCGCATTATGAAGCCGCGCACCAGATGCTGGCGCAGGACGGAGAGACCCTTCAGATGCTGTGCCGTCTGGGCTATGGTCCGACCATCGCCCCCAGCCCGCGTTGGCCGCTGGAGGCCAAGCTGATCTGAGGTCTACATGGACGAAGAAGGCAGACGCGTGTTCCGGTTCTTCAATGAAATCGGGATCATCAACCAGTTGGCCGGGGCGATTTTCGCGGCCCGGCTGCCTGACGGGTTGCACGTGTCGCATTTCGCCCTGCTGAACCATCTGGTCCGGTTGGGCGATGAAAAGACCCCGCTGGCGCTGGCTTCCGCCTTTCAGGTGCCCAAGACGACGATGACGCACACACTGGCCGTGCTGGAAAAGCGTGCCGCGATCCGGCTGGCCCCGCATCCCAGTGACGGGCGCAGCAAGATCGTGTTCCTGACGGATGCAGGCTGCAAACTGCACGCCGACGCGATCGCCAGCATGGCGGACCCGATCCGCAAGATCACCGACGATCTGGGGGATGGTACGATCAGCGACCTGATCCCGCAGCTGGAAAAGATCAGGGCTTATCTGGACCAGAACCGCGGCATCTGACCCTAGTGGAAATCCCGCGATTTGGGGATCACGCGCACATCGCGCGGATGATGCGCGCGCGGGTCACCCCCGATAGGGCGGCGCACCTCGTCGGCATGGGCAAGGGGCGGGTTCATGCGATCCTCGGACAGGCGTTCGAGCGCATCGCTGCGGTCGGTCAGTACATGGGCCACCACATGGATCACGTCGCCGTCGCGCTGGACCACGCCATGCACGTCGATCAGGCGGGCCTGCATCACGACCTTGCGGTTGGCCTCCATCACCTTGGGCCAGACGACCAGATTGGCAACACCGGTTTCATCCTCGAGCGTGATGAAACACACGCCCTTGGCGCTGCCGGGGCGCTGGCGGATCAGCACGACGCCCGCCAGCTTTACCGGCTGCCCGCTGCGCATCTGCGCAAGGTCCGCCGCCGGACGATAGCCTTGCCGCGTCATGCTGCGGCGCAGGAAGGACAAAGGATGCGCCTTCAGCGACAGGCGCAGGGTCTGGTAATCGGCGACCACCTGTTCGCAGACAGGCATCTGCGGCAGATCGAACCGGACCTCGGCCCCTTCGTCGCGGGTGTCGGCAAACAGCGGCAGGTCGGGCGCATCGCGCAAAGCGCGGGCCTCCCACAGGGCCTGCCGGCGGTCGAGCGTCATCGACCGCAGCGCATCCGCCGTCGCCAGCCTTTGCACCGTGCCGGCATCCAATTTCGCGCGGGTTTTCATATCCTTGAGATCATCAAAGGGCCGCCCCCGCGCACCCATGATCCGCTGCGCCATATCGCGGCGCATCCCGTCGATCTGGCGCAACCCCAGCCGGACGGCGAACACACCGGGGGCCAGCGGTTCAAGGCTGTTGTCCCAGTCGGAATAATTCACATCCGCTGCCCGCACGATCACGCCATGTTCACGGGCATCGCGCACGATCTGGGCGGGGGCGTAAAAGCCCATCGGTTGGGAATTCAGAAGTGCTGCGCAGAACACGTCGGGATAATGGCATTTGATCCAAGAGGAGATATAGACCAGCAGCGCGAAACTGGCGGCATGGCTTTCGGGGAAACCGTAATCGCCAAAGCCCTTGATCTGGTTGAAACAGCGCGCCGCGAATTCGGGATCATAGCCGCGCCGGATCATGCGGCCGACCATCTTTTCCTCGAGCGCGCCGATGGTGCCATGCGACCGGAAGGTCGCCATCGCCTTGCGCAGTTCGTTCGCCTCTTTCGTCGAAAACTCGGCGGCGAGCATCGCGATCTTCATTGCCTGTTCCTGAAAAATCGGCACACCGAGCGTGCGGCCCAGCACCTTTTTCAATTCGTCGGGGTCATGCTGCGGGCCGGGGGTGGGGTATTCCACCGCCTCGGCCCCGCTGCGACGGCGCAGGTAAGGATGCACCATATCGCCCTGAATAGGGCCGGGGCGGACGATGGCGACCTGAATGACCAGATCGTAAAACTTGCGCGGTTTCAGCCGTGGCAGCATGTTCATCTGCGCGCGGCTTTCGACCTGAAACGTGCCAAGGCTGTCGCCCTTGCACAGCATGTCATAGACGGCGGGGTCCTCCTGCGGGACGGTTGCCAGATCGAACCGCTTGCCGTGATGGGCGGCGATCAGGTCAAACGCCTTGCGGATGCAGGTCAGCATGCCCAGCGCCAGCACATCGACCTTCAAGATGCGCAATTCGTCGATATCATCCTTATCCCATTCGATGAAACTGCGCTCGGGCATCGCGCCATTGCCGATGGGCACCGTTTCGGTCAGCGCCTTTTCGGTCAGAATGAACCCGCCGACATGCTGGCCCAGATGACGCGGCATGCCGATCATCTGGTCGGCCAGCCGGATCGTGCGCGCCATCAGCGGATCACGCAGGTCGATCCCCGCCTCGGCGGCCTGCGCGGCCCCAATCTCGCGGCCCCACGACCCCCAGATCGTCTTGGCCAGTGCGGTTGTGACATCCTCGGACAGGCCCATGACGCGCCCCACCTCGCGCACGGCCATGCGCGGGCGGTAATGGATCACCGTGGCGCAGAGGGCGGCACGGTTGCGGCCATATTTGTCATAGATATGCTGGATCACCTCCTCGCGGCGTTCATGTTCGAAATCCACATCGATATCGGGGGGTTCCTTGCGTTCCTCGCTGATGAACCGCTCAAACAGCAGGTCGTTCTTGGCGGGGTCCACGGCGGTGATCCCCAGCACATAGCAGACGGCGGAATTGGCGGCAGACCCGCGCCCCTGACACAGGATCGGCGGCTTGCACTGGTTGCGGGCGAAATCGATGATCTCGTGGATGGTCAGGAAATATTGCGGGATATCAAGCTTGGCGATCAGCGCCAGTTCCTTGCGCAGCGTCGCCTGCAAGGCCGCAGGCACCCCGTCCGGATAGCGCGCCGCCGCGCCCCGCCATGTCAATTCCTCCAGATATTCCTGCGGGCTGCGCCCTGCGGGGACAGTTTCATGCGGATATTCATAGGCCAGATCGCGCAGATCAAAGGCGCAGGCATCCGCCACCTCGCGCGTCGCGCGGATCGCATGGGGCCAGTCCGCGAAAAGCCGCACCATCTGCGCGGGCGATTTCAGGTGCCGTTCGGCATTGGCATCCAGCAGAAACCCCGCCTTGGCGATCGTGGTCTTGTGCCGGATACAGGTCATCACATCCTGCAACGGGCGGCGGTCAGGCGCATGGTAATGCACGTCGTTGGTGGCCAGAATGGACAGCCCGTGCCTGCGCGCCAAAGCATCAAGGCGATTGATCCGCGCGCGGTCATCGCCACGATACAGACAGCTTGCCGCGATATGGCGCAGGCCCGGCAAAGCGCGCGCCAGACGCGGCAAACCCGCCGCAAAATGCCCCAGATCCGCCCCCGGTACGGCGATCAACTGCACGCCCGCGGCATGGGCGGCCAGATCATCAAGGCTGATGTCGCAGACCCCCTTGGCCTGCCAGTCACCGCCTGCATCCTGCATCTTGCCTTTGGACAACAACCGGCAAAGCCGCCCGTAAGCCGCGCGATCCCGCGGATAGGCCAGAAACACCTCGCCGGTGATCAATCCCAAGCGGCAGCCGATGACAGGGGTGATCCCCGCCCGTCGCGCCGCTGTATGCAGCCGCACGACACCGGCCATGGTATTGAGATCGGCACAGCCAAGCCTGTCATAGCCCAAGGCATGCGCCGTCGCCGCCAGATCCACCGCATCGGACGCGCCGCGCAGGAACGAAAAGCAGGTCGTCACCCCCAGTTCGACAAAATCCGCGCGCGGATTGGGCGCGAAACCGTCGCCTTCCAATTCCCGTCTGGGGTGCTGATGGTCATTCTGCGGCATGACACCCCGACTTCTTTTTTCCAAAAATACTCCCGCCGGAGGCAGCGCGACCCATCCCCATCACACGAACATCCCGTGGACAAACCAGCGCGGATCACCGCCGCGCCCGTCTGTGTGCAGCCCTTCGCGGTAAAGCCACAACCGCTGGCCCGCCTGATCCTCGACCTTGAAATAATCGCGCAGGCGGGTGCCGGGGCGGTCTTTCCACCATTCGGGCGCGATGCGTTCGGGACCTGCATAGCGGGCCACGCGGTGGGTCTGGCGGCGCCAGACGAATTGCGCGGGCGGACCTTCGGGGACGGCGTAAAGCACGCGCACCTCCTCGGGCTGATCGAGCAGCCGCAGCGGGCGTTCGTTGGCAGGCACAGGCATCAGCGCGGGCATATCGGCCATGGCAGGCAAGCGCGCCTCGGCCCGTTCGGGGATGTGGCTGGCGCGCAGGACGGGGCGGGTCACGGCACGATCCCCGAAACGCGCGGTCAGCCGGTCGAGCAGATGCGCCAATTGCAGATCATCGTCCGACCCGCCGTCAAGGTGGCTCTGGACGTTCTGCACCGCGCCCAGATCGGCGGCTTCGAGCGTGATCAGATCGAACCCATAGCCGGGATTGATGCGGTCCACCTTGTCGCGGAACAGCCCGTGCAGATGCACCGGATCGCGTGACAGGGCGGACATGGCCACCGACAGATGGCTGATGTCGCCATCCGTGCGATAGATGGTCAGATGCAGCCGCCGGCAGCCTTGGCCCGCCTGCTGCAACCTATCACACAGATCCTCGCAGAGCGCGGGCAGATAGGGGCTGGGGTCGAAAATCGGCTCTGCCAGACGGCTTTGCACGACAAACCGCGGTGCAGGATCGACGCTCGACACAGGTTCCGCGCGCTTGCCCAAAGCCTGATCCAGCCGCAGCAGCGGATTGGCCACCAGCTCCGCTTTGGCGAAACGGCGGGTCAGCGACAGGCGCGGCACATCCATCACCGCCCCGATGGTTTTCAGCCCCAGACGACGTAACAGCAGCACCGTCGCGCCATCCAGCCGCAATCCGGTCACAGGCAAAGCACCCAGTTTCACCGCCACCTCATCCGCGCCACAGATCGCGCGCACCGGACCAAACCGCGCAAGCGCCCAGGCCGCCCCCCAGGTGGGGGCCACGGCCACGCGCGCGGTGAGCCCGAGCAAGGACAATTGCGTCTCCATCTCGACCAGCATCGCGGCCTCGCCACCCAGCAGATGGTCGGACCCCGTGGTATCAAGGATCAGGCCGTCCTCGCCGTCGCGCACGGTCCACGGACACCAGCGCCGCGCCCAGAGCACCAGCCGGTCAAGCGCGGCAAGGTCCCCCGCCTGATCGGCATAGGCGACCTGCAGGTCAGGGCAGATCGCGCGCATATCCACCACGCGCGACCCCGCCATGATCCCCGCCAGCCGCGCGGCACGGTTGGCGGCATGCACGACAGGGCCGTGATGCCCTTCGCGCGCCAGCACCAGCGGGATATCATCCGGCGGCGCGTTGCCCTGCCGGTCCATCACCCGCGTCCAGCGTTCGATCGGAAACTGCGGCAACCAGATCGACACGATCCGCCGCCCGGTCATAGGTGGCCACCCATGCGCCCGGCTTGGCATGGCGCGACCGGAACAAATCGACCGCCCAGCGCGGCGCCCCCGGCGCTTGGCTGTCGTGCGGATGCGGGGCGGAGGGGCGCGCCCCGATCCGCCAGCGGTCGCGTGCCGCACTCAGGTTGGGATGCGCCGCGCGCCGGATCAGCCAGCAGGGCACACCCGCCGCCTCGGACCGCAAGGCAAGCCGCTTGGTCGCAGTGAAATCCAGCGCCGCCGGATCGCCCCAGATCTCGCCGATGACGCCCCCCAGACTGCGGCAGCGCAAACCTTCCTCCATCGCCCAGAGCACATCTGCGGCGCGCGACAGGTGCAGCGTGATCAGCGGCCGCGCGGCCCCAAGCCCCGCCAGCGAAGGATACCCGCTTTCCTTGCGCGACAGGCGGTCCTGCACCCAGAGCAAAGGCCGCTGCCCGCGCGGCAGGCGTGCCAGCGCAAAGCCCAAGGCAGCGGCATCGGCGGCGGTTTCGACAAAGGCCTCGGACAAGGTAAGCCGGGCCAGCCCCGGCTGAGGCGGCACGCCTTGCGGCGTTTTCTGCATACGAAGCAAACCCATACACGTCACACCTAATTTCGGATCAAAATGTTCATGCTTTGTTCTAGTCGATTGCACTGATTCTGACAATCCGCCAGCCGTCTCTGGCACGGGATGTCGCAGGCGAAAGCCATGGTGCGCAGGACAAAGAACAATCGGACCAGCCTGCAATTTCCGCTTGTTCTCGACGCTTCATTGCTGCTAGACCCCGCGGCGGAGATGTGGCCGAGTGGTCGAAGGCGCTCCCCTGCTAAGGGAGTAGGCGGGAAACCGTCTCGAGGGTTCGAATCCCTTCGTCTCCGCCACAGCGCCTTCGTAGGCGTTTGATGTAAATCAACTTTTTGTTTCCCATCACCGCAAGGTACATTTCAGGGTACATGTCCGCGTCATGGAACAAGCCCCCTCTTGCATTTGACTCGGGGCAGCATGCCGTTTGTCAAACCGGTCAACATTTTGATTTACAGGATGTCTAACTCTCGTTCCGCCAGTAACGCCTCCGTCACTTCCTCCAGCAACGCCCTGTTCTGGGTCAGCGTATGCACCGCCAGTACCTCGCCGGTTTCAGCCGTTCGTTGATCTTGTGCTGCTGCAGCGCGATCAGCATGTGGCGCTTGTCGCGACCGACAGGCGCATAGATCAGCCCGGTCTTGCCAGGGCCCCGTTGGCACCCCTCCGCGACGGCGAGGTCGGTGGCTTGATCTACGTCGCTGTGGGCGCTGGCCCCATCTCGAGTGACAGCGCCGCCCGATGGCGAGATCTGTGCGCGGACGGGCAGCGACATGTCCAGCATGGCTTCAAAGTCTCCGGTAGCGGCAAAGGTAGTTGTTATGACAATGCAACCGTCGCGACGTTCTTCAAAACCATCAAGGCCAAGCTGATCTGGCGGCGGTCATGGGCAACGACGCGGTAAGCCGGGATGGCAATCGTCGAATACACCGACGGGTACTATAATCCGCGACGACGCCACTCAACACTGGGCTGGACAAGCCCGGTCGCCTTCGAACGGAAAGTGGCTTCAACGGGCACTCGGGGCGGCAAAAACACGCGACAGGTCCAATACCGCGCCGCCCCATACAAAACAGCAGCGATGCTCACAGCTGCACCGTCACCCATCGGAGTTGCGTCATCGCCTCCATGTCGGCATCGGTTCCTTCACGACCGAAACCGGATTGGCCGTTACCACCGAAAGGAACATGCGCCTCGTCGTGAACCGTGGGACCATTCACGTGGCACATCCCCGCTTGTATGTTCTGGGCAAAGTGCAGGGCTTTGTTGATGTCCTTGGTAAAGATCGCCGACGACAGGCCAAATTCGGAATCGTTGGCCCGCCTGAGGCCTTCCTCGTAGCTGTCTATGGGATAGATCGCGGTGACCGGACCAAAGGTTTCGGTCCGGCAAACCGTCATGCTTTCATCGACTTGCGTCAGGATCGTCGGCATACATTTGTTTCCGTCAAACCAGCCACCAGCAGCAACGGTGGCACCTTTTGCGACCGCATCCGCGATATGCGCCTTGACGCGATCTCTTTGGCGTTCGGAAACGATAGGAGCGACCAAAGTGTCAGGATCGCGCAGATCACCAGCCTTTGCATTGTCTGCAAGGGCCACAAAGCGCGTGACGAAGTCATCAAAGATCGGTCGTTCGACGTAGAATCGGCTGGAGCCGATACAAAGCTGGCCTGCGAACAGGAAGATGGAACGCGCCGCCAGCGGCATGCAGGTATCAAGATCGGCATCGGCAAGAACAACCGTTGCGCTTTTACCGCCAAGCTCGAGCGTATGAGGCGTCCTGTTCCTGCTACAAACTTCGGCGATATGCTGACCGACGGCGGACGATCCGGTAAAGGTCAGAAAGTCGATGTCGGGGCTGCTGGTCAGATCATCGCCGATCTCGGCACCAAAGCCTGTGACAACATTGTAGGCACCGCCCGGCACGCCGGCATCCGCAAATATCCGCGCGATCAGAACCGTAAGATGCGGCGCCATTTCGGAAGGCAGATGCACAACCGTGTTGCCAAGGGCCAGCGCATTGGCAACAAGGCGCGTGGTCTTGATCAGCGGCACATTGAACGGGGTGATAACGCCGACCACGCCTCTCGGCTCGCGCAGCGTCATCGAGAACTTGCCAGGCACATCCGAGGGGATCGTTTCACCGCGCATGTTCCGGCACATGCCGGCTGCGGCGCGGATCATTGCCAATCCCTTTGTGTACTCGAACATCGCCTTGCCCAAGGGCGAGCCTATTTCGTCGATCAGACAATCCAGTATTTCGGCCTTGCGCTCTTCCAAAAGCTCGGCAGCCCGCAAGAGCCAGCGTTCCCTTTGGGTCGGTGTCGTGACCTTATAGGCCGGAAAGGCGGCTTTGGCGGCGGCGATCGCCTTGCGGATATCGCCGCCAGTCCCCTTTGCCGCAAGAGCGTAGACACTGTCGTCCAATGGGTTCAGGACTTCAAAGGTTTCGCCACCTTCGGCACCGCACCACTGGCCACCGATAAAGTGATGAAGCGTCTCAACCTTGGGTGCTACGTCCATTGTCAGCTCACTTTGCTATCGTCTTGCAAGGGTTTCAGGCAGGTAAAGTGCGATCTGCGGGAACATCACCATCAGCGCGATCATCACGGACATCGCAAACCAAAACGGCCAGATCCCGCGAAAGATGGTCCCCAACGGCACATTCGGCACCAGTGATTTCACGATGAACACGTTCATCCCGACCGGCGGCGATATCAGCCCTTTTTCCAGCGCCAGCACCACAATGATCCCGAACCAGATCAGGTCCCATTCCAACGCGACCGCAACCGGTATCACGACAGGGATCGTCAGCACCAGCATGGCGATGCTTTCAAGGAACATGCCCAACACGATATAGATCAGGACAATCACCAGCAGGATGCCGATTTCCCCGATCGGCAGCGCGGTCAGGATGGTGACAAGCTGGGCAGGCACCTCGGTCAGGGCGATGAACGGGATGAACACAAAGGCCGCGATGATGATCAGAAAGATCGTGGCTGTCGCATTCATCGTCTGCAGAATGATCGCCTGAATGGTCACCCAGTTCAGCGTCCGCCGCCAGAGCGCGATCACAAAGGTCAGAAACGCACCGGCGGCAGAGGCTTCGACCGGCGTGAAAAATCCGGTGTACATCCCCCCGATGGTGATCAGCACCACACCAAGGATCGGACCGGCCTGGCGCAGCCCGTCCATCCGTTCCGGCCATGACGATTTTTCGCCCGGTGGGCCCATTTCGGGGTTGCGCGCGACCACCAGTTTGATGGCAATCACGAACAGGATGGTCAGGATAATTCCGGGGATCACGCCCGCCATGAACAGGCGGAAAATGCTTTGTTCGGTCAGCACGGCATACAGGATCATGCCAGCCGACGGCGGGATCAGAAAGCCAAGCGTGCCGCCCGCAGCCACAGCACCGGTGGCAAGGCTATCGCCATAGCCATAGCGCTTCATCTCGGGCAAGGCGACGCGCCCCATCGTGACCGCACTGGCAAGCGAAGAGCCGGACAAGGCCGCAAATCCCGCGCAGGCCACGATGGTTGCAGAGGCAAGCCCGCCCTTGCGATGCCCCATCCACCGATAGGCGGCGGTAAACAGGTCTTTTGAGATCCCCGACGCCCCCGCAAGCGCGCCCATCAGCACGAACATCGGGATCACCAGAAGATTGTAATTCGACGCGGCCTGAAACGCCTCGCCCGCAAGATTGGAATAGCCGATGCGCAAGGCACGCGCCCACGCCAGATCGGACGCCATACCGTTGGCCAACAACAGGTTTGCATTGGCGATGATGGTGCCGACCAGACCCACACCCAGCATCGACAGCGCAACGGGCATCCGCAGCACCAGCAGCACCAGCAAGGACAACAGCCCCAGAATACCCAAAAGTGTCATGTCGATCATAGGTCATCTCCGGCGATTTTGAGTTTCTGGACCTTGCCCGACCGCAAGACCTGCCAGATGTCGAGCAACAGCACGACGGCATAGATCCCGATCGACACCGACAGCAGGTAATAAAACGGCCCGTAAGGGATCAGCAAAAGCTGTGTGGTTTCGCCGAAACGCGCAGCCGTGCCGCCCGAATGCCAAAGCCGCCATGACGTGATCGCCAGCAGAACAAAGCCTGCGCATTTGACGATGATCATCGACCAGCTGGCAAAGGCCGGTGACATGTAAGGTTCGACAAAGTCGATCTCGATATGCGCGCCGGTTCTGGCACCAAGCGGGATCGACAGCGCAACAATCGCCACCAGCATGACGATCAGAATATCCTCTGCCCCGATGATCGGCGCGTTCAGCGTTTTGCGCATGATCGCGGCATTGAACGCACAATAGACCGTCATGAATGCGAGGACGCCACCACCAAGGATCAGCGAGGTCCAGACGAGCAGCCGGTCAAGCAGACCGATTATTTTAGGCAAGGGGCGATCGGTATGTTCCATAAAATCGAAACCTTTGTCGGGGAATGGTGCCAGACCGGTGTAATCCGGTCTGGCAGGAAACAATGCTACTGGTTCAGCGCCTCATAGATTTCGCGGGCGTTATCGATGCCGTTCGCAGCATATTCGGCATAGATTTCGTCCAGCGAATTGGCGATCACGTCTTCCATCTTGGCGCGCTCTTCGTCGCTGGTGATGATCCATTCCACCCGCAGCTCACCCGCCTCGATCTGCTCGTCGATCCAGCCGAGTGCGAATTCGTCATGCTTGTCGAACGACCGTGACAGTTCAACCGACAGCGGCAGACCGGCAATGTCGTTCAGAACCTGCTGATGTTCCGGCGACAGGCTTTCGTAGCGTTCCTTGTTCATCACCACAAAGATCACAAGGAACGACGGCGGTGTGTTCATGATCGCGTAATTGGCCACCTCGTCCAGATTCCAAGGCGGCAACAGGTTGTTGATCGACGACACCGCGCCATCAATCGTGCCTGTGCTGAGCGCGGTGTAATGTTCTTCGGGTGGCATCTGGACCGGCACCATGCCCATGCCCTGCACAACCGGTGTGGTCATGGCGGCAAAGGGAACAATCTTGGCACCCTGCATGCCTTCAACGGTGGACAGGTCCCTGTTGGCGATCAGCATACGCCCAGCCGCCGTACCAAGCGCCAGCAGCTTCACGTCGCTCCACTCATCCGCCATATGTTCATCATAAACCGACCAGATGCGGCGGGTGGCATCCTCGCCATCAATGGCCCTGCCCGGCAGTGTCGCAAGCAGCGTTCTGGGGAACAGTGTCGGCGTGGATGCGGCCAGCCCGATGGTGATATCGGCCACACCTTCAATCGCGCGCTTGTATTGCTGGGTCGGGCCTGCGCCCAACTGGCCAGCCGGATACAGCGCCAGCGACAATGTCCCGCCCGAGCGTTCCTCGACCTCTTTCTCGAACCACGCGTACATACCGGTGATGGTTTCGTGATTATGCGGCAAGAAAGTCGCGAACGACAGTTCTTCGGCCATTGCTGCGGGTGCTGTGAGCGTCAAGGCTGCCGCGAAAGCAGTCGCCATACGTATCTTGGCAAATTTCATTATTTCCTCCTGGTCAATGGTTGAATGTTTCTGGATGTCACGGGCGCAGACCCGTGGTGGTGATAGAGGTCGTGCTGGAAATTTTCGTCGTTCGAATGATGGAGGTGGCCGCTGCCGCTGGCGTAATGGCTGCCAAGGGCTGTGGTGCTTGCACCGCATGGTCCAGATTATGTCTGGCCTTGCGTGCAACCAGCGTGATCTGTTCTGTAAGGAACCGTCCACCAGCGCGGGCGCCGTTAAACGCAAGACGCGCGCATCTGGTCGTGATCACTGCCCCTGCGCTGCGCAAAGACAGGGCACCGGACACTAGCGAGCGAAACAGACCATTCCTGATGGCCTGCCCCAAAGGGGACTTCCGCAGACGAAAAACCAGTGCTGGCCTGTGCATTCCGCCCCCTCTGCCCGCAGTGGCGGGCCTACTCGTAAAGCCGATTCCAGAGACCCCGTTTCGGCGCTCCTCCCAAGAGCAGTTAATTGATTGCATAGTAATATATTTTACACAACAAATAATTATACCTTACACCTATAATTACTTAAACAATTGTTTTAAATATATTTTTAAGTATGCCCGTAGCGAAACGTGAACCCAGCACCAGGTTCGTCAGTGACTCTGGTGCGCGCGTTCGATGAGGCACGGCATATTTCCCAACGCGACCGCAGGGCCGGGGAATAGTCTGGCGACTGCGCGGCATTTTGGTCTCACGCCCGACGGTGACGATCCGGGATGGTGGCGTGACAGGCAGACAGCGGGGGACGCCAAACGGTTTTCCCCTGCGGCCAACAAGGGCCGGTCCACATGCGCATCGACGGCAGGACACACGCCGCACAATCCCAAAATGGGAACCCAAATTTCAGAATTGGACTTGGCTGAAATCGAAGCCTTGCCAACTGATCTGTCGGCAACCGCCGCCCAGCCTGACACTCAGGCTGGAAAGACAAGGCCCTCGAACAATTTGCGCGCAGTGCGCAGGGTGCCGGCGGCCACCACCTGACCGTTCTGGATGTCCAGAATAACCTCGGCGGCGCCTTGGGGGTGTTCGATGCGGAACCTGCCGTCGCGTGGCACATCGGCGATCTGTCCCGCCGGACCGGCAGGCAGCAGGCAGGCGCTGGCCACGCTGACAGCGGCCAGCACACCGATACTGTCATGCACTTTATGCGGGATCAGGCTGCGCGTGCTGATGGCACCACCATGGATCGCGGGCGACACAAGTGTCATCTTAGGCACCGATTTCGCCGCCACATCGCCAAGGTTCATCAATGGCCCTGCTTGCAGGCGGATCGCCTCGATCAGGGTTTTCAGGCCGGTGTTCGATTGCAGATCGGCAGGGCTTTCCTGACCGGTCAGGCCAAAGGCACTGGCGGGCATCACCACAACGGGCATGCCGTTGTCGATCAGCGAACAGGGAATGCCGTTGATCACATCCACCGCGCGGCCGGTGGGCAAAAGCGCGCCACACATCGCACCCGCAATGCCGGTGAACATCAGCGGCACGGCGGCATGCTGGCCGGGCACACCATCGATGGCGGTGGTGCCACGATAGCTGACACGCCCATCCGGCGTGCTGACACGGGCCACGGCGATCTCGGCTGTGTTGCGCATGTGGATGCGGACTGCGGTGGTGTCACCGGTTGCGGCCACCAGCCCGCGTTCGATGGCCGCAGGGCCAACTGCGGCAAGGATATTGCCGCAGGGCTGCGCATCACTGATCAGCGCCTGGTCGACGAAAACCTGCAAGAACAGATAATCCACATCGGCATCCGCGCGCGTGGGTGCGGACAGGATCGCCACCTTGGACGTCAGCGGATTGGCACCGCCGATCCCGTCAATCTGGCGAGGATCGGGACTGCCCATCAGGCGCAGCAACAGCGCATCACGGCTGGCCGTATCGGCGGGCAGATCGCGGGCTAAAAAAACAGCCGCCTTTGACGTGCCCCCGCGCATCCACAGGCATGGGATGCCACCATCAGACATAGCGCAGACCCTTGGCCGCAAGGGCGGGGCGCATGTTGTACAGGTCAAGCCCCAGCACACCCGACGCCAGTTTTTCGCGCTTGGCCTCTTCCAGCGCCAGCCGCGCGGTGGCGGCGGCCAGAACCGCCTCGGCCTCGGCACGCTTGACGACCACCACGCCGTCATCATCGGCCACGATCACATCGCCCGCGTCGATCATCTGGCCCGCGCAAACGACGGGAATATTGACCGACCCCAGCGTTTCCTTCACCGTCCCTTGCGCCGAAACCGCCCGCGACCAGACAGGAAAGCCCATGGCGGTCAGGTCGCGGATATCGCGCACACCGGCATCAATCACCAACCCCCGACACCCGCGCGCCATGGCGCTGGTGGCCAGCAAATCGCCGAAATAGCCGTTGTCGCAAGGGCTGGTCGGGGCCAGCACAAGGATATCACCCGACTGCACCTGTTCGATCGCCACATGCAGCATCCAGTTGTCACCGGGTGGCGCGCTGATCGTGACGGCAGAGCCTGCAATTTGCGCGCCCGCCCAGATCGGGCGGATGCGCGCCTCAAGGCAGCCTTTGCGGCCCTGCGCCTCGTGGACGGTGGCGACACCGGCGCGGGCCAGACCGTCGATCACGGCAGCATCAGCGCGCGGCACGGATTGAATGACAATACCCATGGTTCACTCCTTGTTCACTGGCGGCGTGCCGTGGGTGTGGAAGGTATCGATGGTTTTCAGACCCCAGGCCTGCCCCTTTTTGCGCTCTGTCTCGGTCCAGATCACCGGCTCGTGGTCAGGCGCAAGGATGAGGCGCGCGCCCGCATTGGCCAGTTCGATGCGGTTGCCGGCGGGTTCCCATACATACAGGAAAAAGGTCCCCTGAATGGCATGTTTGTGCGGGCCGGTTTCGATATGGACGCCGTTTTCCAAAAAGATATCGGCGGCGCGCAGGATATCCTCGCGCGTGTCGGTGGCATAGGTCACGTGGTGCAGGCGGCCGTGGCCTTGCCCGTGATCTTCGGTGCAGGCTAGGTCGTAGGTTTTGTTGTTTACCGTGAACCAACAGCCGCCGATGCGCCCGTTATCAAGCTGGATCATCTCGGTTACCCGCGAGGCAAGGCAGGTCTGCATAAAGCGGCGAAACGCGGCCACATCGGTGGCCAACAGGTTCAGGTGATCAATCCGGCGCGGGGCGGCACCTTGGCCCGTGTAACGGCTGGACATATTCTTGAGCGCGGGGCGGTCGATGTCAGACGGCACGTACTTGACGGTTTCCCAATATATTTCAAATATATGGCCAAAGGGGTCCTCAAAACGAAAGGCCGGGCCGTGGCTATGGTCGCCGGCGGTCCAGCCATGCGTTTTGTAGCCCGACGCCTCGATCGCGGCCACCTGATCGGCCAAAGCCTGCGCCGAGGCAGCACGATACCCGATATGGCCCACGCCCGTGGTGGTATGGCGCGTCAGCTTGAGGGTGCAAAACTCGTAATCATCCCAAGCCCGCAAATAGGCACTTTCCGGATCGCGGCGTGAAAGCTTCAGCCCATAGACGCGGGTAAAGAAATCAAGACTTTCCTCGAACTGGTCAGTGTAGAGTTCGACATGCCCCAGATGCGCGACGGCGGCCATCACAGCACGTCCACGGTGCGGGGAAATGTCGATTGGAACGCTTCGGCATAAAGCGCCTGACGTCCACCGGACTGTCCGCCGGAATTGCGCTGGAAATGGTTGGCGCGGTTCTGGGCGACGCGGGTGTAGAACTCCCACAAATGTTCCTGCCCTGCCATGCATTCGATAGCAGCGCGCTTGGCGTCCCAGACCGGCGTGATGTCCAGAAACACATCCGGCTTCCAGCCCATCTGTTCGGTCTGGTGCGGCTCAAACAGATACAACTGCGGCGCACCCAGCACCTTTTGCCCCGGATTGTGCCCCCACGCCTGCGCTATCATCCGGCATTCCAGCGCCACTTGCGTGGTGTACATGTGGTCGGTGTTATAGGGGTCAAAGGCGCTGTGGCTCATCATAAAGGATGGCTGCACATCGCGGATGATATCGACCAGACGCATCTTGTCGTCATCGGTCAGCCGCAGGGGATAATCGCCCAGATCAAGGCAGATCAGGTCATGCACGCCAAGGGCTTTGGCTGCTGCCTCTGCCTCGGCGCGGCGGGCGGCCTTGACCACATCCAGCGTCATGCCGGGCTTTTTCCATAGCTTGGCGCTTTCGCCACGTTCACCGAACGACAGGCAAACCACCGTGACATGGTAGCCCATGGCGGCATGCAGCGCGATGGCACCGCCACAGCGCCAAACGAAATCGGCAGCATGGGCAGACAGGATAATGGCGGTTTTCGGCGCGGTCATGGCAGGGTTCCTTGCAGATTGATCCTGTGCAGGATGACCTGCGCGCTGCTGCATGGCCAATTCGGAAACCGGCGAATGCCATAGATTTATGCTATAGCATGTTGATCGCCAGCAGAAGATGCCGCAAGCTTTGCGTCGTAATGGCAAGGACGGCGGGTTGATGAAGAACATTGCTTTCATGGGTTTTGGCGAGGCGGCAGGTGCCTATGCCAGCGGATTGCGCGAGGTGACGGACCGGATCAGCGCCTATGACATCAAGCTTGACCGCCCGACAGACAGCGCCGCCTGCCTGCATCGCATGGCGGCATTGAACGTCGCCGCCTGCGATCTGGCGGGTCTGCGGGATGCAAGCCTGATCCTGTGCCTTGTGACCGCCGATCAGGCTTTGGTGGCAGCGCAGGCCGCAGCGCCGCATCTGGCGGCGGGCGCGCTGTGGTGCGACGGCAATTCCTGCGCGCCGGACACCAAACGGCAGGCAGCACAGGTGATCGCGGCGGCGGGTGCGCGCTATGTCGATCTGGCGATCATGGCTCCGGTCCATCCGCGCCTGCACCATACGCCGATGCTGGCCTCGGGTCCGGATGCCGCAACGGCGGTGGCGGCGCTGGCGGCTTTTGAGATGCAGGCTCGGGTTGTGGGGGACATGATCGGGCAGGCCTCAGCGATCAAGATGCTGCGGTCGGTCATCATCAAAGGGCTGGAGGCGCTGACCGCCGAAGCGTTTCTTGCCGCGCGGGCTGCGGGGGTCGAGATGGCGGTGATCGCGTCCTTGCAAGCCTCGGACCCCGGCATCGACTGGGAAAAACGCGGTGCCTACAACATCGAACGGATGCTGGTGCATGGCGCGCGGCGCGCGGCAGAAATGCAAGAGGTCGCTGCCACCTTGCGCGCCTTGGGCCTGCCCGACCGGATGGCGCAGGCGACATGCCAGTGGCAATCAGACCTTGCCGCGCTGGCGCTGGATCCGGGGGTTGATGATCTGGGCTTGCGCGCCGATCTGGTCTTGCAGGCCGTGCGGTGAAGGCCAGTTTGCGCCACCTGCGGCTGGTGCTGGCGGTCGCGGCGACAGGGTCCGTCACGCGCGCGGCGCAGCAATGCCATATCTCGCAACCAGCCGTGACCACAGCCATCGCGGGGATCGAGGCGACGCTGGGCGTGCCTATCTTTGACCGCCGTCCGGGCGGGTCCAGCCTGACAGCGGCAGGCCATGTGCTGTCGCTGCGCATCCGCAGGGCGCTGGCGGTTCTGGACCCCGCGCTGGCCGATCTTTCGCCGCGCCTGATCCGCACGGCCAGCATGGCGCAATTGAATGCGCTGATCGCAGTAGCCGAAACCGAAAGCTTTGCTGCGGCCGCGCGCAGGCTGGGGCTGGCACAACCCACCGTGCATCGCGCCGTCAGCCAGATCGAGCGCGAGGTCGGCCACCATCTGTTCGACCGCAAGCCGCATGGCGTGATCCCGACACGCGCCGTACGCCATCTGGCGATGGCCGCACGGCTGGCTTTTGTGGAGCTGGACCTTGCGCTGGCGGATGTGGCCGATCTGGCAGGACAAGAGGTCGGGCGTGTGGTGATCGGGGCGATGCCCTTGTCACGGTCGGTGCTGCTTGGCCCTGCGATTGCGCTGTTTCGCGCAGAATGGCGCACCCTGCCCGTGCGGGTGGTCGAAGGGCCCTACGCCGAACTGGTGCTGGGCCTGCGCCGTGGCGAGACAGACTTTCTTGTCGGTGCCTTGCGGCCGGAAACGGACGATCTGGCGCAAGAAATGCTGTTTCAGGATGAGATGGCGATTGTCGCGCGGCCCGGCCACCCTGCCCTGCGGGGTGGTCCGACGCTGGACGCGCTGGCAGGCTTTGCGTGGGTCATCGCCCCCGAAGGCACCCCTGCGCGCGACCATTTCACCGCCATGTTCAGCGCGGCGGATAGGGCCTTGCCGCTCAGCTTGGTCGAGACGGGGTCAATGGCGCTGCTGACTGACCTGGTGGGGCAGACCGATCACTTGGGCTTTGTGTCGGCGCGTCAGGTTGCGCGCGACATCAACGCAGGCCGGCTTGCCGCGGTCCCCTTCCAGCCACGGGGCACCTCGCGGCCCATCGGGCTGACGACACGGCGGGGGTGGTGCCCGACGCGAGCGCAGGCCGGTATGGTCGCGGCAATCCGTCTCGCCGCGGGTCAGGCCACTGCCGCTTGACGGAATTTTTTCAAGATGCGCTGCAGTTCATCGGTTTCGCTAGTGGTCAGGCAGGCAAAAAGATCACGTTCATGCGCTGCGACGTCACGCTGCGCCTCGGCGGCCAAGGCACGGCCAGCGGCTGTTGGCATCAGAGCGTGGCGCCGCCTGTCATGCGCAACCGGCGCGCGAATGATAAGCCCCCGCCCGGCAAGCTCGTCAATAATCGTCACCAGATTTGACCTTTCAATCTGGAGCGTATCGGCCAATTGTGTCTGGGTCAGCCCCGGTTCACCCACGATGATCGACAGAGCAGAGAACGACACTGCGCGCAGATCATAGTTTGCCAACACACGCGCAAGGTCGGCCGTTACGATCGATAGCGCCCGTTTCATGCTATAGCCAATGTAGCCTGACAGGTGCCGGTCGGTTTGCGGGGCCTGTGCGGTGCCTGCAACGTCGTCCTTTAACGTCTTTGCCAGATTCGATTGTTTTGCCATTGGAATTCTCAATTTGTTCATTCTCTTGCAGCATAACCGATCAAGTTGGATATGTAAGACCAATATAATTTCGTACCATCATCGGTGTCGATTGGCGCGATCAGACCAAAACCGGTCACTTCGGCGGCAGGCGCAGACCGCCGTCAAGCCGGATCACTTCGGCGTTCAGATAGCGGTTGGTCAAGCACATCAGCACCAGATCGGCAAACTCTGCCGGATCACCCAGACGGTGCGGAAACGGCACTGATGCGGCGATGCCGGCCTGTACATCATCCGGCAGTTCGGCCAGCAGCGGTGTCAGGAAAATACCCGGAGCCACAGTGTTGACCCTGATGCCAAAGCGGGCGAGTTCGCGCGCCGCAGGCAGGGCCAGTGCAACAATCCCGCCTTTCGATGCGGCATAGGCGGCCTGCCCGATCTGGCCGTCAAAGGCGGCAACCGACGCGGTGTTGACGATCGCACCGCGCCCGCCATCGGCGTCAGGCGCATTGTTCTGCATCCGTGCCGCCGCCAGACGCAGCATATTGAAAGTGCCGATCAGGTTCACGCGGATGGTGCGTTCAAACGCATCCAGCGCCATCGGCCCTTCGCGCCCGACGATGCGCGATGCACCACCGATACCGGCGCAATTCACCAACCCGCGCAACGGCCCTTGCGCCGCGATTGCGGTGTCAAGGGCGGCACCCGCAGCTTCATCCGTCACATCCAGTGTCAGGGCGAAACCGCCGGTTTCAGCCGCGACATGCGCGGCACTTTCGCCACTGCGGTCGATCACTGTCACCGTTGCGCCGCGTGCGGCCAAGGCGCGCGCCACCGCCGCGCCAAGACCGGACCCGCCGCCGGTGACGGCCACATGTGCACCCGATATTTGCATCAGCGTTTTCCTTTCCAGTCAGCCACGATCAATGCCGGATCGCCCGCCCACAGCGCCGCCGCCAGACCGGCCCGTTCGCGCAAGACTGCGCGCTGGTTGACGGAACCTTTGTCCGTCACCTCGCCTTTGTCGAAACTCAGCGGTGTTGCCAGCACCAAGGCGGCCACCACACGCGACGCGCTGCCGGTCGCGGCCTTGGCATGGGCGGTCAGGCGTGCGGCAAAGGCGCTGCTGACAGCCGGATGCGCCAGCACTTTGGCCGGATCGGTTTCGCCTGCCATATCGCACAAGGCCGCCCAGTTCGGCACCAGAAGCGCGCGCAGATCATCTCGGTTTTCGCCTGCGATCACCGCATCCGAAATCATCCCGCCCATCGCATTGACCAAGGCGGCACGCAAAGCGCCAACAGCGACCCATGTTCCGGTGGCCAGCTTGAAATTTTCCGCCAGCCGTCCGTCAAAGATAAACCCCGACGCCGGATCGCCAGCCACCGCATAGCGCAGCGCATCGCCCAGTTTGTAAAACCCTTCCTCGTCATATGCGGCCGCAGTCAGGGCCGGATTGCGCCAGTAACCGGGCGTGACCGAGGGGCTTTTGATGCGCGCTTCCAGCTTGTCCTCGTGCGGGACCAGCTTGAGCGTGACACCCGCTGCCGGAAAACCGATATTGCCGGGGCGGTCCTTTTTGTCGCTGTAATACAGCGCGAAAGGCCCTGTTTCCGTGGCCCCGAGGCCCGACACAATCGGCACCCCGCCCGCCACCTTGCGCGCGGCCAGCGCAGTCAGCCTGTCCCAGATCGGCTGACCCATGCCAGCACCGGCATACATCAGCATCCGCAGACGCGAAAAGAAAGTTTCGGCCAGCGCGTCATCCTGTTCCATCACATCCATCAGAAACTGATAGCCGATCGGCACGTTGAAATACCATGTCGGCGCCACCTCGCGCAGGGTCCGGATGGTGCGGGCGATGTCGTTGGGCGTGGGGCGGCCATCGTCAATGTAATAGCTGCCGCCAAAATAGATCGCCATGTTGAACACCTTGTTGCCGCTGGCAGTGTGGTTCCATGGCGCCCAATCGACCAGAACCGGCGGTTCATCGACCAGAAAATCATAGGCAGCTCCGATCATCGCCTGATTGGCGCACAGCATCCGCTGCGTCTGGATCACGGCCTTGGGGCTGCCTGTTGTGCCAGAGGTGAACAGGAACTTGGCCACAGTATCGGGCCCCACCGCTGCATGCGCGGCTTCGGCGTGTGGCGAAACCGGTGTCGCCAGCAGGCTGTCATAGGCCAGAATCGGGCGTGTTGCGCTGTTGCCAGTACGGCAGGCCAGCACCACATCCGGCCCGAAAACCGCGTCTATAGCGGGCATGAACCTGTCGGCATCATCGGCAAAGATCATACCCGGCGTCAGCTGCGCGGCAACCTGTGTCAGCTTGTTGCGATCTTCGCCCGACAGCGCATAAGCAGGCGACAGGGCGGCCGATGGAATACCCACATGCTGCGCGCCCAAGGCCATCAGCGCATGGGACAGGCTGTTGCCGGACAGGATGAGCAATGGCCGTTCCACCGACAGCCCCTGCGCCAATAACGCCGCACCAATCGATCTGATCGCCGCCGCCCCCGCCCCGTAGGTGACACGCGCCCATGCACCATCCGCACCGCGTTCGGCCATCCACAGCCGGTCGGGATCGGTGCTGGCCCAATGCATGAACCGTTCGGTCATGCACCGGGGATAAGGGGCAAGTGCGGCCTCTTGCCAGATCAGGGTGGTGCCGTCGGCGCGTGTTTGGCTCAGCAGTCTGATCGACTGGCCAGCATGTGTTGCGTTGCCTTTCATGGCCCCTCCGTTGACAAAAACATGTTGCCATCACCGGATGGACAATAGTTATTGGTCATAACAGTACTGCACCAAACAAATTTTGCAAGAGATGTTTACAACATAATATTTATGACACATAACTATAGTGAAAGAGCGTCGCACCGCGGCGAAGATCCCGAAAAGGAGCGCAAGATGGATGGACAGATGAACCAGTTGGTCACGTATGAATTGCGCGGGGAAATCGCGTTGATCGGGTTGAACCGCCCCGCCAAACGCAATGCCATCAGTGACCGCTTTGTCGAAACATTGCATGATGCGGTCGAGCAAGCGCAGCGCGAGGCGAAAGCCGCTGTGATCTTTGGCGAAGGCCAGCACTTTTGCGCGGGTCTCGATCTGGCCGAACATGTCGAAAAGCCGCTGATCGCCGCCGTGCAAGGGTCACGTCGCTGGCACCGCGTCTTTGATGGGATCGAACGGGGTGAAATCCCGTTTATCGTCGCGTTGCAGGGTGCAGTTGTTGGTGGCGGCTTTGAACTGGCCGCAGCGGCGCATATCCGCGTTGCCGATGAAACCGCGTTTTTTGGCCTGCCCGAAGGCACCCGGGGCATCTTTGTGGGCGGCGGTGGATCGGTGCGGATCGCGCGGCTGATCGGCGCGCAACGCATGGGCGACATGATGCTGACCGGACGCACCGTGTCCCCCCAGCAGATGGAGCAATGGGGTGGCGTATCCTATGTCGTGCCGGCAGGAGACGCATTGACCAAAGCCATCGCACTGGCGCAGGCGGCCGCACAAAACGCGCCGATGTCCAACTACGCCATTATCAACGCCCTGCCCCGCATCCGTGACATGTCATCCGAAGACGGGCTGTTCGTGGAATCGCTGATGTCGTCGCTGACCTCGGCCACACCAGAGGCGACCGAACGCCTGCGCGCCTTTCTGGAAAAACGCACGGCCAAGCTTGCAGCCCCCAAGGACTGACCGCCATGAACCTTGATGACATCATCGCCATTGATTTCCACACCCATGCCGAAGAACCGTGCAATTGCCACCGCGATGACGGCTATAACGAATTTCAGGCTGGCATGGCCGCCTATTTCCGCAATCCCGCAGGCATCGACGGGATGCTGCCCACCGTGCCGCAGACCGCCGCCTATTACCGCGAACGCAAGATTGCGGCGGTGATCTTTGGTGTGGATGCCGAACGCGAGACGGGTTTTTACCGCCACAACAACGAAGAAATCGCACAGCTCGCCGCAGAAAACAGCGATATCCTGATCCCTTTCGCCAGCATCGACCCCGCCAAAGGCAAGCTGGGCGCACGTGAAGCCCGCCGTCTGGTGCGGGATTTCGGCGTCAAAGGGTTCAAATTCCACCCCACCATGCAGGGGTTTTACCCCAATGACCGCATGGCCTATCCGCTATATGAAGCGATTGCCGAAGAAGGCGCGATCGCGCTGTTCCACACCGGCCAGACCGGCGTTGGCTCTGGTATGCGCGGCGGTATGGGGATGCGGCTGAAATATTCCAACCCGATCCATATCGACGATGTGGCGGTGGATTTCCCCGATATGACCATCGTGCTGGCACATCCGTCCTTTCCGTGGACCGAAGAAGGGCTGGCCATCGCGCAGCACAAACCCAATGTCTATATCGACATGTCGGGCTGGTCGCCGAAATACTTTCCGCAGATCTTTGTCCATTACGCCAACACGATCCTGAAAAACAAAATGCTGTTCGGCTCTGACTGGCCCGCGATCACGCCCGACCGCTGGTTGAAGGATTTCGCCGACCTGCCGATCCGCGACGAGGTGCGGCCACTGATCCTGAAAGAGAACGCGCGGCGCATTCTGAAGCTTTAGCAATGTATACATGACGACCAACCATGCTATCCTACAGTTGTATGCATGGAGACGTCAGTCATGGCCGCAGAACGCAGCTCTACACACGCGCATCGCGCACTGATCACGCTGCGCCAGCGCATCCTGAATGGTGAACTGCCCGGCGGCACGCGGCTTTACGAAGTCGCACTGGCAGAGGCGCTTGGCATCTCGCGCACACCGGTTCGGGCAGCATTGTCACGCTTGGCCGAAGAGGCGTTGCTGGACCGCAACGCCGGTGGCGGTTTCATCGTGCGCAGCTTTGCCGTCGCTGATGTGGTTGACACGATCGAGTTGCGGGGCGTGCTGGAAGGCACCGCCGCGCGGCTGGCGGCCGAACGCGGCGCACCACCTGAACTCTTGGCAGAAACGGGCGCGATCCTGCGCGGCATCGACACCCTTTTTCAGATAGAAACTATTGATATGGAAGGGTATTCGCACCTCAATTCCAGATTTCATGACCTGCTCGCGCGGATGTCGCAAAGTGAAGTGCTGATCCGCGAGATCGCGCGCATCATCGCCCTTCCATTTGCTTCCCCTTCGGCGTTTTTGGACGACCAGTCGCGGCAGACTGACCTGGTCAAGACGCTGGCCGCAGCACAGGATCAGCACCGCGCCGTCATCGAGGCAATCACCCACCGCGAAGGATCGCGCGCCGAATCACTTGCCCGCGAACACGCCCGCGCAGCGCGGCGGAACGTCGAATTCCTGCTTTCACGCGAAGCAACCCCGAAGGATGGTGCACCGAGTCTTGCAATTCTGTCGGCCTGACCCGTCAATGTATACATTTTTTGCCAACTAGCCCCCTGGAAGACATCATAACCCTTGCCTAACGCGCGCCACCTCCCGCATGATGTATACATTTACTGCACATCCGATCGGGGGGAATTCGATGACACAAAGCTTGGCAACAGTCATGGCGGGGGCCGGTAATCCGGTCACGCTGCTGCGCAACTCGCGCGCGGGCATGTATGTTTACCCCGTCGTAGCGCCGGAATTTCAGAACTGGCGCAACGAACAGGTGGCGTGGCGGCAATCGGCGGTGCTGTTCGACCAGTCGCATCACATGGACGAATTGATCGTCGAAGGCCCGGACGCAACCGCCTTTCTGTCACACCATGGCATCAATTCTTTCGCAAATTTCGATCTCAACCGCGCCAAGCATTTCGTGCCGGTGACGCCGGCGGGCCATGTCATCGGGGATCACATCATCTTTCGCGAACGTGAGGACAAATACATTCTGGTCGGGCGTGCGCCGACATCGAACTGGCTGATGTTTTGCGCGGCTTACGGAAAGTGGAATGTGCGCCTGCGCTATGACCCGCGCAGCCCTAGTCGCCCCGAAGGCGAACGCGTGCTGCGCGAACATTACCGCTTCCAGATCCAAGGACCGGATGCGCCTGCGATCTTTGAAAAGCTTCACGGCGGCCCGGTGCCAGAGATCAAGTTCTTCCATGTCGACCGGATCAAAATCGGGTCAAAAACGGTGCAGGCCTTGCGCCATGGCATGTCCGGTGCGCCGGGTCTGGAAATCTGGGGGCCTTACAAGGACAAAGATTATATCCACTCGACCATTTTGCAGGCCGCCCGCGATGCAGGTGTGAACCTTGTCCAATGCGGCAGCCGCGCCTATTCGACAAACACGCTTGAATCGGGATGGATCCCCTCGCCCCTGCCTGGCATCTACACCGGTGACGGCATGCTCAAGGACTACCGCGATTGGTTGGGGGCCGACAGCTATGAGGCGGCAGGCGCCATCGGCGGCAGCTTTGTGTCGGACAATATCGAAGACTATTACGTCAACCCGTTCGAGCTTGGGTATGATTTCTATATCGGTTGGAAAAAGGACGATTTCGTCGGTAAGGCTGCGCTGGCCGCGATGAAAGGCAGCACGGACAACCGCAAGAAGGTGACGTTCGAATGGAACCGTGACGATGTGCTAAAGGTCATCGCCTCAAACTTTGAACCTGGTGTGCCGTTCAAATGGATCGACTTCCCGCAGCCGAACTATGCCTCTTCCTCTGCCGACAGGATCGAGCGCGACGGCAAGATGGTGGGTATGAGCATGTTCAACGGCTATTCCTATAACGAACGCAGTATGTTGTCGCTTGGGGTCGTGTCGCAGGACGTGCAGGAAAACGACATCCTGACGCTGAAATGGGGCGAGCCTGAAACCACCGGCAAGACCTCGACCGAGCCGCATCGCCAAACCGAAATCCGTGTGCGGGTGGCCGCTACGCCCTATGCTGCCGAGGCGCGGACAAACTACGCCGACAGCTGGCGCAGCAAGCCACGGTGATGCTGCGGGTCCCTGCACCCGCAACAATGGGGCGATCCGTGCAGTCTTTGCCTGAAAGTCAAGGACATCCGCGGATCAGCCCTATGCCATTTTGCCGATAGTCTTGCCGACCAACACGATCTGCGGAGTGTATTGATGACGACACTTGTCTTTATTCCAGGTCTTGTCAGCGACGCCTTTGTCTGGCGCGCGGCAATTGCGGCAGTGGGCGACCTGCCATGCGTGGTGGCCGATGTCACAACGCAACCCGGCATCCCCGACATGGCACGCGATCTGTTGGCGCGGCATCAGGGGCGGCTGGTTTTGGTGGGCCATTCGATGGGCGGGCGGGTTGCGATGGAAATGGCGCGCATGGCCCCCGGGCGCATCGCGGGCATGGCGCTGCTGAACACGGGTACACATCCGCCGCGCGCAGGCGAAGCGGACAAGCGGCAGGCGATGATCGATCTGGCACATACTGCCGGCATGGCGGCTATGGCGGCGGTCTGGTTGCCCGGCATGATGCGGCCAGACGCCGACCCTGATCTGGCGGCCGAACTGACAGCGATGGTCTGCCGCGCCACCCCCGAAATCCACGAACGCCAGTTGCGTGCCTTGTTGTCGCGGCCCGATGCGGCGGCCAGCCTGACCTACAAAGGGCCGATGCTGCTGGTCACCGGCCGGCAGGATGCCTGGAGCCCGATTGCCCAGCATCAGGATATCGCACGGATTTGCCCGCAAGCGCGGCTGGAGGTGGTCGAGAACGCAGGCCATTTCGCCCCCGTTGAACAGGCAGCGACCGTGGCCGCATTGCTTGGCGCATGGGCGCGCGATGTTGCGGTGGTCGATGCAGGGCTGGACCGGATTCCGCAAACCCCGCTGTTCGACCGTCCCCGCAGCACCGCAGGCTATGCGTTGAACAAAATGGCGATGGGCCTTGCCACCCCCGAAGGCCGCGCCGCGTTTCGCGCGGATGAACAGGCGTATCTTGACCGTTTTGCCCTGACCGCCGAACAGCGCGCCGCCGTTCTGGCCCGCGACTGGGCCGAAATGGTGCGGCTGGGTGGCAATCTTTTCTACATCCTCAAGATTTCTGCCGTGGACCCGACGCCAATCCGCGACATCGGTGCCGCGCAGGCGGGGCTAAGCCTTGATACATTTCTGGAAACGCGGCTGGGAAAGGTGACAAATGGCTAGACTGATTGCAGGTGTGGGCACCAGCCATGTGCCGTCGATCGCGGCGGCGCTGGACAAGGGGTTGCGCGACAGCGACGAATGGAAACCATTCTTTGACGGCTATACTCCGGCGCAAGACTGGGTTGCGGCACAAAAACCCGACATCGCGGTGGTGATCTTTAACGATCACGGCAATGCGTTCTTTCTGGACCGCGTGCCGACACTGGCGCTTGGGGTGGCCGACACCTATGACCCGATCGACGAAGGCTGGGGGCCGCGACCCGTGCCAGCCTTTGAAGGGGCTGCCGATTTCGCGTGGCATCTGGCCGACCAAATGGTGACCAGCCATTTCGACCCGCTGATCTGCCGCGAATTGCAGGTCGATCACGGGATGCAGGTGCCGATGGAGCTGGTGTTCGGCCGCCCTGCCGCATGGCCGGTCAAGGTGGTGCCGATCCTTGTCAACACGATCCAGTACCCGATCCCCACGCCGCAGCGCATGTGGGATCTGGGGCGCGTGCTGCGCCACGCCATCGAAAGCTGGCCCACCGATGAAAAGGTGGTGGTGCTGGGCACCGGCGGGCTGTCGCATCAGTTGCAGGGGGCGCGGGCAGGCTACATCAACCCTGACGCGGACCGTGAATGGATCGCCGATATCGGCCCCAATCCGCAACGCTATCGCGACATGACACGCGAGGATTATGTCGAGGTTTTCGGCTCGGAAGGGGCAGAACTGATCATGTGGCTGGTGATGCGCGGCTGTATGGATGCACAGGTCAACACGCTGTGCCGCCATTATTTCGCGCCTGCGTCGATGACAGGTGCGGGCATGGTACTGCTGGAAAACGCCTGATGTATTTCCTGATGATCTGCCTGCATCATGACGGCCCCGACATCGCCGCGCTGCGCGACCGGTTGCGCCCAGCGCACCGCGCATGGGTCGCGTCCGGTGGCAATGGCGTGGCACGGGTGCTGACCGGATCGGCGCTATGGAACGATGCAGGCGACGGGATCGGCAATTTCGGCATTATCGAAGCCGCGGACGAGGCTGCCGCCCGCGCCTTTGCCACAGGCGATCCTTTTGCCACGGGGGGCGTGGTCAGGCAGGTCGAACTGACGCGCATGGCCGACACGTTTCAGGCCGCGCGCATTCAGCCACTGACGCAGGCAGGCTAAGTCTCTGCCTGCGATGTGGCGGCGTCATGCAGGCGTGATGTAAAATGTCGGGGCCGCGAATATAGCAGGGCTTTGGTCGCGCTGCACATTTGCGGTACGGTGCGGCCGGTCGCGCGGGCTGGTGTCAAGATAGTGCTGTGTCACCAGCGGGCGGAACCCTTCTGCCGTGATCCGGTAATGGATATGCGGCGGGCGCGGCCAGTATTCTTTCGGAAACAACGACATGACCGCGAACCGGCCTTCGGCATCCGCGATCACAGTGCCGCGCATATCCAGCGCGTCATCGGGAAAGTCGGCATAATCACCGTTTTGCTGCGGATGATAGCGCCCGCTGCCGTCGGTCTGCCACAGTTCCAGCCTAGCACCCGAGACAGGCGTTTCGGGGTCTGCGGCATTCATCACCTGCCCCGTGATCTGCATCACCTCGCCCTGTTTGCCAAAGCGGTTCAGGTCGGCCACCACCGGCATGTTGCTGATGTAATACGGCCCTTCCATATCGCTTGCGGTGGGGATCATCGCCTGCTGGGCGGCTGCACGGCCAGCGGACAGACCAAGCGCGGCTGGCACCATGGCGGCGAATTGCAAGAACCGGCGACGGGCGGGCTGGCGTGTGTGATCGGACAAGACTTTCTCCTTCAGGCGAGGCTGACGCTCTGCGGCAGACATCGGGTGGGCAAAAGCGGTTTCCAACCCCGCTTTCTGATTTGTGATCGCGCCGGCCGTTACAGACCCAGCCGCTTGCGCATCGACAGTGGTTCGGCGCGTCCACGGTCGAGCCACAGCCCGACGATGCCATTGGGCAGATACAGCGCGAACAGGATCGCCAGAATCCCCACACCCGCCATATACCAAGCGCCAAAATCGCCAAAAATTTCTTGCAAGGCAAAGAACAGCAGCGCCCCAAGGATCGGGCCGATAAACGTGCCGATGCCGCCCACCAGCACCATGAACAGCATGAACACCGACCATTGCACCCCGAACGCCGTGCGCGGCTGGAACGTGATCGCAGAAGCAAGCCACAACGTCCCCGCCACCGCGCAACCGATCGAGGCAAGGATGTAAATGCGCTGCTTGACCTGAAACGTGGAAATCCCGACCGAAGCAGCGGCTTCTTCATCATCACGGATCGCCTGGGCCTGCGCGCCGGTGCGCCCTTGCAGCAGTTTCCAGCTGCCCCACAGCATCAGCGACATCGTGGCCAGCCCCAGCAGATAGATCGTCAAGCGCCGCACTTCGGGTGCATAGGCGTTCAGCGCAGTGACAGATGTTCCGGTATCACCCTGAATCATCGGGTCAAAGGACACGACTGACCGGATCGCCTCGGCGATGACCCAAGTGGCGATGGCGAACTCGCCCGCTTTCATCCGCAAAACGAACCACGACAAACCCCATGCCACCACACCGGTGCAAAGCGCGCCGATGAAGATCGCTGGAAACGGCGGCAGGCCCGCGTCCACCATGCGCACCATCGCATAGCCGCCAAGCCCGACAAACGCCTGCTGGCCCACCGACACCAGACCGGCATAACCGGCAAGAAGGTTCCACATCGTGGCGAACATGATCAGGATAAACAGATAGGTCAGCTTGTCCACCACCAGCGCCGAACCCGCCAGCGGCAAAAGCGCCAGCGCGATGCCCAGCCCCAGCGCCAGCCAGATCAGCCGCCGGTCGGGTGCCGACATCGGCAAAATGCTGTTGGGGGTCATGTCTTTCTCCGTATCATATCGCGCTTGTGGAACATCACGGCCAGTGCGGCACGCCAGCCGCCCCGTTCGGCGGCGGCACCTTGTGTCATCCGCCACGCCAGCACAGCCAGAAATACGCAATGGCCCGCAAGGATCGAAAACTGCGGTGAAATCAGCCCCCCAACAGATTGCGCAAGGCCAAGGGCGATGCCACCGATCAAAGTGCCGCGCAGTGAGCCGATCCCGCCGATCACCACCGCCTCGAACGCGAAGATCAACAGCATCGGCCCTGAAAACGGCGTCACCTGTGCACGCAGGGCAAGGAATATCCCCGCCAGCCCCGCCAGCGCCACGGCGATGGCCGCCGCCTTGCGATGCACGCGCCGGGGGTCCACGCCCGACAATGCCGCCGCTTCGGCATCGGTCGATGTGGCCCGCACCGCGCGGCCAAAGGCGGTGCGCGTCAGCAGCAGATGCAGCGCCCCCAGCACCAGCACTGCCGTCAGGAACATATAAACCGGCAGTTGCCCCAGAAAGATACCGCCCGGTAACTGCCAGCTTGCCCATGACAGGTTGCCGATATAGGCCCCCAGCGATTTCGTGTCCGACCCGAACAGCCCGAACATCCCGTTCTGCAACGCCGCGCCAAGGCCGATGGTGGTCAGGATCGGGATCAGAAAACCACCACGCAGCGCGCGTTCAAAGATAAACCGCTGCATCAGCCAGCCAAGTGCGGCCATCACCGGCAGCGTCACCGCAATCGCCGGACCAACGCCCAGCCCCAGCCCCTGCACCAGCCACAGCGCGATCATCGCCCCCAGCACGGCCATATCGCCATGCGCAAGATTGATGAAACGCACCACCCCGAACATCAGCGACAGGCCCGCCGCCAGCATTGCGTAATATCCGCCCAAAAGGATGCCTTGGATCACGGCCTCAAGCATGTGACGTCTCCGTTGCCTTGTGGATGCCGAAATAGGCATCGGTAATCTGGGCGCGGGTCAGATTGGCAGGCGCGCCGTCGAGTTCCAGCACCCCTTCGGCCATGCAGATAAGCCGGGAGGCGAAATCCATCGCGCGGGTCAGATCCTGTTCGACCACGATCATCGTCATCCGCCCCCTGATCGCGGCCAGCGACTGGTAAACCCCTTCGACCGCTGCGGGCGACAGGCCTAGCGACACCTCGTCCAGCAGCAACACCTTGGGGTTGGCGACCAGCGCGCGCGCAATCGCCACCGCCTGCCGCTGTCCGCCCGACAGCCCGCCTGCGGGACGGTCCAGCAGCGGTTTGATCTGTGCGAACGCATCGCAGACGGTAGGCAGGGTCCAGTCGCCACGGCGGCCATTTTCGGCAGCGATCTGCAGGTTTTCCCGCACGGTCATGTCTCCGAACAGCCGGCGGCCTTCGGGTGA
Source organism: Yoonia sp. 72 (assembly GCF_034652275.1). Lineage (NCBI taxonomy): Bacteria > Pseudomonadati > Pseudomonadota > Alphaproteobacteria > Rhodobacterales > Paracoccaceae > Yoonia > Yoonia sp. 72. The sequence goes on from NZ_JAXIWG010000001.1 coordinate 1,597,935, forward strand.
CAGGGCAATGCCTGCCTTGACGCGGGCATAGGCGGGCATGGTGGTGACAGGCGTGCCAAACAGGCTGATCGCGCCTTCGGCCACCGGATGCAGGCCCGCGATCATCCGCATCAGCGTGGTTTTACCCGCGCCATTGGCACCGATCACCGCCAGCACTTCGCCTTCGGCAATGGTCAGCGACAGACCCTTGATCGCTTGCAACTGGCCGTGACGGCCGATGACATCTGATAATTGCAGGGCATGTGTCATTCGGGGCTGCTTCCTAGATAGGCGCGCTGGACATCGGGGTGGGCCATCACATCGCGCGGGTCGCCCATCGCCAGTATCCGGCCTTCGGCCATGCAGACCAGCCGTGTGACCACGCGCAGCAGCGCATGCAGGATATGTTCGATCCAGACCACGGTCATGCCATCGGCCTGCAACTGCCGGATCAGTTCAACCAGTTCGACCAGTTCCGCCTCGGTCAGACCGCCGCCGATCTCGTCCAGCAGGATCACGGCGGGCTTGGTGGCCAGCGCGCGCGCCACCTCCAGCCGCTTGCGGTCCAGCAGGCCAAGCGCCGCTGCCGGACGGTTGGCATAAGCCAAAAGCCCTGTGCGCCGCAGGATATCGGCACCATGGGCGGTCGCGTCTGACGGTGACAGACCGGCACCGGACATCCCCGCCACATGCACGTTTTCAAACACGGTCATGCCCAGAAACGGGCGCGGCACCTGATAGGTGCGCGACAATCCCATCCGGCACCGCTCGGATGCGGACGTGCCTTTCAGGTCTTGCCCTTGCAGGCTGATCGCACCGCTTGTGATCGGAAACGACCCCGCCATCGCCCCGAACAGCGTGGTTTTGCCCGCGCCATTGGGGCCGACAATGCCCACCGCTTCACCTTGCATCACCGCGAAATCCACATCGTGCAACACTTTCAGCGCGCCGTAGGATTTGTTGACTCCGGTGGCGCGCAGCATGGGTTCGGGGTTCACCGACGCAATCATCACAAGTTTCGTCCTTTTTGGATGGGGTGGTCCGGATGCGCCGCACAGCGCATCCGGACCTTGTGCAACATCAGCCGAAAGCCAACGGTTTGAACTCGGCTGTCAGGTCGATCTGCGGGAAATCCGCGTTGGACACGAGGTCAAGCTGGAACGGGAACGGACCTTCCGACTTGTTCCACTGGCCACCGGCCAGACCGCTGACCGCGCAATTGGCCATAGGTCCGGTCGAGAAATCGACAGTCCCCACAGCGGTTTCCGCCTTGAGCATGGGCAGGGTCGCGGCCATAGCTTCCTTGTCCTTGGGGTTGCCGGATTGTTGCGCCAGCGCCAGTGCCGCATCAAACAGCGATGCCGAAGCGCCAAGCGCCTGCGCCCATTGCCGGCCTGTTGCCGCCTCGTAGCCTGCGCCAAGTTCGGCATTGGTCATGCCAGTGGCTGTCGACGAGAACGGGAAAGCAGGATGCCAGTACACGCCGGTGCAAAGCCCCTGACCCAGATCGCCCAACGCCTCCATCTCGGCGGCGAACAGACCGGCCTTGGCCATCTGCATCACCTTAAGCTGCTGGGCCAGACCGCGCTGTGCTGCCTGCCGCCAGAATACGGGGAAATCGGGCGGGAACGGGAAACAAACCACAATCTCGACACCGGCGGATTTGAACGCCTCGATCTGGGTGGTGAAATCCTGGCTCATGTTTTCATAGGGGCCGGGATCGACCACCTCCCAGCCTTGTTCGACCAGCTTGGGCAGCAGGCCCGCGCGGATCGCATTGCCGTCGGCATCGGACGGGATCAGGGTCCCGACCTTTTTGTTCGTCTCAAGCAGCGACCACTGGCCGTTGTAAAGGTTGACGAAATTGCCGGTACCGAATGAAAAATGGAATGTCCATTTGAACGATTGTTCGCCCGGCTTGCCGCCGCGACCGAAATAGAACGCTTCCCACGGTGCAACGGTTGACAGGCAAGGTGTGGCCCCTGCCTCGCAGGCGTCCGACACAGGATTAACGGTTTCCGGCGCGGAATGGGTCAGGATCAGGTCAGGCGCTTGCGCGTTGATCATGTCGCGGGTGATCTGGCTGGCGCGGACCGGATCGGACTGGGTATCGGCGGTGATGATCTCGACGTTCATCATCTGCCCGCCGACGTCGATGCCGCCTGCCAGATTGGCGCGGATCGTGTCGATCAGATAGCCGTCAGCGCCGCCAAAGATGCCCAAAGGCCCCGATTGCGGGCCGATATAGCCGATCTTGAACGTCGCCGCGTCCTGCCCGAAGGCGCGCGTGCCGATCATCGGCGCGGCAAGGGCCGAACCCGCGATCAGGCGGTTGAAATGGCGGCGGCTCATGCCCGCTGCGGTCAGGATAGTGGATGTTTTGGTCACGTCATTCTCCCTTTTGTGGTGGTGGAAAGCCAGATCGCTGGCTGGCGCAGTGGCATGGGCCGCCGTGGGGCGACCCTGTTGATGTCAAACGTAAAGTGCGTCGATCCCGCCATCGACGGGCAGGTTGATACCCGTCACCCAGCGTGCGGCGTCCGAACACAAGAACAGGACCGGCGGCGCGATTTCATCTGCAATGGCGGGGCGTTTGATATTGGCGGCATCGGCCTGCACACGCTCTTCACCCAGCATCTGGACAAATTCGCCAAGGATCGGGGTGAACACAGGGCCGGGGGCAACCGCGTTCATGCGGATGTCGCGCTGCATGAACAAATCATAGCCGCGTTTTTTCGTCCACACGATCAGTGCTTCCTTGAAATACTGATAGCAGGTGTCCTGCGGCACCGGATGGGCGGCAAGCCACGCGGCCCCGTCGTCCCATGTGGTGGTGGCTGCCAGCGCCTTGTGCGCGTCCAGCCGCTTTGGCCATTCCGCCCCAAGGATCGAGGTCAGGTTGACCACCGCACCGCCGCCTGACAGATGCGGCACCAGACTTTCGGTCAGATGGCGCAGCCCCAGATAGTTGACACGCGCCACCACATCGGGGTCGGCCATGCCGGATACACCGGCAGCGTTGACCAGCGCGTCAATCCGCGATGGCAGTGCGCCGACAGCGGCGTCGATGGATCCGGCGTCACCCATGTCGATCTTGATGAAGCTGTCCAGCGTGATCATCGGATCGTTGCGGTCCAGCCCGATGACATGGGCCCCCTGAAACCGCGCAAGGCGGGCAATCTCGGCCCCGATCCCCGAAGAGGCGCCAGTGATGGCGATGGTTTTTCCGTGCAAATTCATGGTCTTTTTCCGTTTGATGCGCGCACCTGCCAGCCGCCCCCGAAGGGGCGCCTGACCGGCTTTGCTGGTTTGCAATGGATTAGAAGGGGTACATCACCGCATCGGGGCGGGATGTGATCCAGACCCATTGGGTGAATTCTTCCCAGATCGCGGGGCCGGAAATGCGGCTGCCGTTGCCTGATTTGCCACGCCCGCCAAATGGCGCGTTCGGGCTGGCCATCACGGTCTGGTCGTTGATGTGCAAATGGCCGACCTTCAGGCGCATCCCTGTGCGCATCGCGCGCTCCGTGTCTTTGGCGATGATGCCACCGGCAAGTCCGAATTCGGACATATTGGCCAGTTCGACCGCATGGTCATCATTGTCATAGGCCACCACGACCGCGACAGGGCCAAAGATTTCTTCCTCGAAGGCGCGCATGCCGGGTTTGACACCGGACAGCACGGTTGCGGGGAACATCCGGCCAGTGGGCGTGCCGCCTGCCAGCAGTTTGGCACCCTTGGCAACCGCATCGTCCACAATCGCCTTGACCAGCGCCACCTGCGCGTCCGAAATCAGCGGCCCAAGGGCGCATTGTTCGGTCGCAGGGTTGCCTACCGGCAGACGGCTTGCCTTGACGGCCAGTTCTGCGGCCAGATCATCGGCCATGGCGGCAGGTGCCAGAATAAGGCCGGTCGCCATGCAAATCTGGCCCTGATGCAACCATGTGCCCCATGCCGCATTGGCAGCGGCCAGCGCAAGATCGGCATCGTCCTGAATGATCAGGGCGTTCTTGCCGCCCAGTTCCAGCTGCACTTTTTTCAAGTTACGCCCGCAAGCCTCGCCCACGCGCGCGCCGACATCGGGCGAGCCGGTAAACGACACCATCGCAATATTGCGGTCCTCGCAGATGGCGGCACCCACTTCGGCACCACCCGGAATGATGTGCAGCAAATCGGCAGGCAGACCGGCTGCCTCGAACACGCGGGCGATCATGATGCCGCCGCTGATCGGGGTGCGCGGATCGGGTTTGTGGACCACCGCATTGCCGGTTGCCAGTGCGGCCACAATCGCGCGCATCGACAAAATCAGCGGAAAGTTGAACGGCGAAATCACGCCAACCACGCCATGTGCGACGCGGATCACCTCTTCATGGCGGCCATCAAGCGATTGCAGGCTGCGGCGTGTCGGTTCCATGCCAGTGGCAGCCGCGGCGCGCATGAAGCCTGCCGAATGTTCGATCTCGATTCCGGCCTTGGGATAGATCGAGCCGGTTTCGCGGATGATCCACGGGATCAGTTCTTCGCGGTGCTGTTCCAGCAGATCGGCGGCAGCGTTCAGAATAACGGCCCGTGCGGCTGGATCGGTGGCTTCCCATGCCGGTTGCGCAGCGGCGGCAGCGGCAGCGGCAGCGGTTACATCGGCCTTGTTGCCATTGCCGACCTGCGCGACAAGACTGCCATCTGCCGGTGCGTTGACGTCATAAACGCCACCCAGCGCCTTGCCCCATCCGCCGGAAAAAATCATCCCTGCCCATGCATCTTGTGCCAAGAAATTTGGTGCTGACCCGTCCATGTCGATCCTCCCTGTTATGACTGTCGCTTTTGGGCGCCGGCTGTTGTGACCAGCCTTGGTGCCGCAAAGCGGCGCTCCTCCCCAGAACGCTTGGGTATGAGTACGACCATCGTTAATATATTTTGCAACAAATCATTATACCTTACCTCAATATCTCGTTAAGCATCTGTTTATATGCATTTTATCAGCCCATCTTGTGCTACGCATGTTTTCGTGAAATATTTCATCAAGCCCGTTTTTTCATGAAATGATGAAAATGACCGAACGCATCACCCTGGCCGAAGCCTCCCGTCGCGCACCGCGAATCACCGAACGTGGCGACAGCCGGCTGTTGGATGAAGGGGCTGCGCCGACCCTTGGCGATCTGGCAGGCGCCTTGCAATTCGCGCTTGGCGACGGGCGCATCTGGCTGAGCGATGAACGCATGGTGATGATGCAGACGCAGGTGCTGGGCAATCTGCGCCGAGAAGTGATCAAAGCCGTTGGCATCGATGCCGCGCGCACGTTGTTCTATCGCACCGGCTGGTTACAGGGGCAGCTTTACGCCGATCTGGTCCGCAAGCGGTTCCATCAGGATGACCTGACCGCCGCACTGGCCGCAGGGCCGCGCCTGCATACGATGGAAGGCTTCGTCAAAGTCACTACCAAACGCTTTGAATTCGACATCAAGCGCGGCCATTACCATGGCGAATTCCACTGGCACGACAGCACCGAAGCGGTGGAGCATCTGAACGCCTTTGGCGTGTCCGATTGTCCGACCTGCTGGATGCAGGTGGGCGCGCCCGCAGGCTTTACCACCGCCCTTCTGGGCCAGCCCGTCATCTTCCGCGAGGTCGAATGTATGGGCCAAGGCGCAGAGCGTTGCGTTGTCATCGGGCGAAATGCCGCCGCTTGGGGCGACGCCTTGCCCGAGCTTGACCAATCGCCACCTTCGTCAGCGCGCCCGCGTGCCAAACCGTGGAACCCCGCAACAGGCGCGCCACCCGTGCAACAGGCTGACACCCCGCCCGCGATCATCGGCAAAACCGCCGTCATCGAACGCGCCCGCCGACTGCTGGAACGTGTGGCAGGCTATGACGAACCGGTGATCTTCCTTGGCGAACCCGGCACCGGAAAGGAATTCTTTGCCCGCCGCCTGCACGACATCGGCCGCACACCCAAAGGGCCGTTCATCATGGTAAACTGCGATGCGCTGGCCAACGGGCAGACCGACCTGCACCTGTTCGGCCCCGGCGGTGCGGTGGAACGGGCGCAGGGCGGCACGCTGTTTCTGAACGATCTGCCGTCGCTGCCCCGCGCGCTGCAATCGCAATTGTCGGCCTATCTGGGCGATGGTGCCGCATCGGTCAGGACATTGCGGGTGATGTCTGCCAGCGGGGCCGCCCTGCGCGAGGCGGTCGCCGCAGGCGCATTTCGGGCCGATCTCTATTTCCGGTTGTCGCTGTTGCCGATCGTGGTGCCGCCGTTGCGCGACCGGCGCGACGATCTGCCGATGCTGATCGAACATTTCCTGCGCCGTTTCAGCGGGCTGCATCGCAAGCCGCTGCGCCAGATCACCGCCGCCGCGCGCGATCTGCTGCTACGCTATGATTTTCCGGGCAATATGCGGGAATTGTCCAACATGATCGAACGCGGCGTGATCTATGCCGAACCGGGCGGCGATCTGGAGATATCACATATCTTCAGCGGCATCGAACAGATGCCCGAATTCGTCGAAGGGCTGCATATCTCGGGCCGGATCGTGCGGCGCAGCACACAATCTCCACCCGGCGCCACCTCTCACACAGGGACTTTTGACGAGCTAGAGCAGGACACCTATCGCATGGCACTTGCGGCAGCCAAGGGGAATGTCTCGGCTGCGGCGCGCGCGCTTGGGCTGAGTCGTGCAAAGCTGGATTACCGGCTGTCAAAACTTGGACTCGGAAAGCAATCGTGACCCGGTAAGCAGCCCGTCATGCGCCCCCAAACGTGATCCCGGTCGTTTGCTGACCCGATCAACAGGAACGACACAAGGCCGACACTGGCCTCTTTTTTTAAAGTCAGCCGTGTTCGCCCGTTTTGATGTGTCATCTGTTATCTGAAGGCCGATCCTTGCAGCGACTGTTGAGAAGCTTCGAAAAGGTACGGACGGCAACTGATGGGACTTCCTCAGCGCGGCTCATAACGCCAACGGCACCAAGGGTAGAGGACAGATCAATTTCAAGCGCCTTCAACCGTCCCTGTGCAATGTCATCGGCAACGACGCCCTTGCTAATGATCCAGACAGTGTCGGGGTCTGCCAGAATGACGGCGCGCGCAAAGGCTGGTGATGCCGTTTCAATCCGGTTTGCGAACAATGGCACCCCCTGTGCGATCAGTGACCGAGCGACGAGTGGCCGGATTGCTGAGTCTTTCGGTGGATAAAGCACACGAAAAGAGGCCAGATCTGCGAGCTCACGAATACCTTCGGTCCGGCTTTGCGGGCTGACGACAATGACGACTTTCTCGGAGTAAAGCTGCTGGAACGTCAGACCAACCATCGTATCAGGCTTGCCCAACCGCCCGACAACCAGATCAAGACCCCCGCTCCGTAGGCGCGTGGTCAGGTCAAGATGGGGTCCTTCGTGGATTTCCACCAGAATATCGGGATGGTTTAGGGTAAACTCCAGCACAGCCGCAGGCAGTACCGATGAAACCACGCTGGGTAGCGCACCCAGCCTCAACTGTCCCGCTGCCCCACCGTCGCCCTGAATACTGCGCAACCCGTGACGCAGCGCTGCGGTGCTTTGCTCTGCGAATTGCAAAAACACCTCGCCTTGCGGCGTCAGCGCCACGCCCGACCGGCTGCGTTCCAGGACGACGACGCCAAGGATGTCCTCCAACTCCTTGAGGGTTTTTGAAATCGCCGGCTGCGTCAGGTTCAACTGCTCTGCCGCAACCTTGAAGCTGCGCGCGCGGGCGATTGCACTAAAGGCATCCAGATGGCGAAACTTGATGCGTCGATCCATACTCTTTCCTTTTTTGGAAACTAAACTGTTCAATACATCATTTTGATTGTCGATATAAATATGCGATGAGATGGCTAGTCTGTGCGGAGGGGTGAAATGAGGACGCAGGTCGCTATCATTGGCGGTGGTCCATCCGGACTTTTGCTGTCGCAACTTCTATACACACGCGGCATCGATAGCGTGGTGCTGGAGCGCAAGACCAAAGATTATGTGCTAGGCCGGATCCGCGCCGGTGTTCTGGAACAGGGCCTTGTCAAACTGATGGAAGAGGCAGGCTGTGCTGCACGCCTGCATGCCGAGGGCATCCCCCACGACGGCACATTGATTTCTTATGGCGACGAAATCTTCCGCATCGACTTCACCGAACACACTGGCACAAAAGTCATGGTCTATGGCCAGACCGAGGTGACGCGCGACCTCTTCGAGGCGCGCGAAAAAGCGGGTGGCAAGATTGAATTCAACGTCGAAGATGTGGTCATCCACGGGGCAGACACCGATACGCCCCACGTGTGCTATACGGTTGATGGCAACCCACAACGCCTTGATTGCGATTTCGTGGCCGGATGTGACGGATTTCATGGTGTCAGCCGTCAGACGATCCCGCTTGATGTGCGCAAGGAATACGAAAAAATCTATCCGTTCGGCTGGCTTGGCATCCTGTCGAAAACACCGCCCGTCAACCACGAATTGATCTATGCCAATTCACCGCGCGGCTTTGCGCTTTGTTCCATGCGCAATGAAAACCTCAGCCGCTATTACATCCAGTGTTCTCTGAGCGACAAACCCGAGGACTGGACGGATGACGCGTTCTGGCAGGAACTCAAACGCCGTATCCCCGCAGATCAGGCCGCAAATCTTGTCACCGGCCCGAGCATCGAAAAGTCCATCGCACCCTTGCGGTCTTTTGTGACCGAACCGATGCGTTGGGGGCGGCTGTTTCTATGCGGTGACGCCGCACATATCGTGCCGCCGACCGGTGCCAAAGGGCTGAACACCGCCGCGTCCGACGTTCATTACCTTTATAACGGTCTGCGCGATTTTTACGAAAACAACAGCACCGCTGGCATCGACGGCTACTCCGACAAGGCGCTTGCCCGCGTCTGGAAGGCCGAGCGGTTCAGTTGGTGGTTCTCGTCGTTGATGCATACCTACCCCGACCAATCCGCCTTCGATCTGAAAATGCAAATCGCCGAGATCGCCTTCCTGCGCACCAACAAGGCAGCACAGAAATCGATGGCCGAAAACTATATCGGACTGCCCTATTGATGCGGGTGGTGGACGCAAACGGCGTTGCCTTGCACGTGCAGGAGGATGGCGATCCAATAGGCATTCCGGTGCTGTTTGCAAATTCACTGGGCACCGATCTGCGCCTTTGGGATGCGCTGATCCCGCTCTTGCCCCAAGGGCTGCGCCTGATCCGCTATGACAAACGCGGGCACGGCCTGTCGGCCTGCCCCGCCGGGCCATATACGATGGATGATCTTGCAGCCGATGCCATAGCCCTTATCGCGGCCTTGGTATTGCAACCGGTCATTTTTGTCGGACTCTCGATCGGCGGGATGATTGGCCAGACCCTTGCCGCGACACGCCCCGATCTGGTGCGTGCGCTGGTGCTGTCGAACACAGCCGCCAAGATGGGCGATCCGGCCACATGGGCCGACCGGATCGCCACAATCAACGCAAATGGCATCGCCGCCATGGAAGCAGCCATTCTGGACCGCTGGTTCGGCCCTGCCTTTCGCGCCAGCCCGCAGGCCGCACTTTGGGGGGCAATGCTGTCACGCACACCACAGGCAGGATATGTTGCATGTTGCGCTGCAATCGCAGCGGCCGATCTGACGCAAAGCACCCGCAGCTTGCGCCTGCCCGCTCTTGCCATTGCAGGCAGCCATGATGGTGCCAGCCCGCCAAATCTGGTCGCCGCAACCGCAGCCCTGATAAACGGGGCGCATTGTCATATCATCAACGGGGCGGGCCACCTGCCCTGCGTTGAAAAGCCTGCAGCGTTTGCAGCAATCCTGAACCCGTTTCTGAAGGAACACGCCCATGTCTGATCGCTTTGAAAAAGGCATGGCCACCCGCCGGTCCGTGCTGGGTGACGCCCATGTCGATCAGGCCGAAGCCATGAAAGGCGACTTTGACACGCCATTTCAGACACTGATCACCGAAGGCGCTTGGGGGACGCTCTGGTCTGACGATACGATCACCAGACGTGAACGGTCGATGCTGACGCTTTCGCTGCTGGCTGCAACCGGGAACTTCGAGGAGATACCGATGCATATCCGCGCCACCGCCAATACCGGCGCGTCACCGCAAGACGTGATGCAAGCTTTCCTGCATGTCGCGATCTATGCAGGGGTGCCAAAAGCCAACCATGCGATCAAACTTGCCAAACAAACCTATAAAGAAATGGGGGTAGACCTATGAGCCATGCGAATACGCCGCCAAAGCCGGGCGGCTTTATCCCCCGCGACCGCACCTGGCAGCCAGAAGCCCTGACGCCCGCCTATAAGACCAGCATCAAGCGCAGCCCGCAGGCGGCCTTGCTGTCGTTTCCCACGACACTGAGCGAAGAAACATCGCCGGTGTTCGGCCATCACCTGATCGGCCCTTTGGATAACGACCTGATCCTGAACTATGCCCAACCGGGCCAAAGCGCGATTGGCCCGCGCATTATCGTACATGGCCGCGTTCTGGATGAAACGGGCCGCGGTGTGCCAGGTGCATTGCTGGAATTCTGGCAAGCCAATGCAGGCGGTCGCTACCGCCACAAAAAAGAAAGCTATCTGGCAGCGCTGGACCCCAACTTTGGTGGCTGCGGGCGGACAATCACCGCCGCCGACGGATCATATGAATTCCGCACGGTCCAGCCCGGGCCCTATCCTTGGCCCAACGGGATGAACGACTGGCGCCCTGCACATATCCACTTTTCGCTGTTCGGCTACGGCTTTGCGCAGCGGCTGATCACGCAGATGTACTTCGAAGGCGACCCGCTGATCAAACGCTGCCCCATCGTTGGCGTGTTGAAGTCACAAGAGGCAATAGATGCGCTGACCGCGCCATTGGACATGCACCGGACAGTCCCCATGGATTGTCTGGCATACAAGTTCGACGTGGTCCTGCGCGGTCGGCGCCAGACCTATTTCGAAAACCGCAAGGAGGGGCTGTAACCATGGTCCAGAAGCTGCATGATTATCTGCGCGAAAGCCCCAGCCAGACCGCTGGCCCCTATGTCCACATCGGATGCACGCCCAATTTTACCGGCATCGACATCTATGGCGGCGATCTGGGCACCACGATGAAAACCGGCCCCGTCCAAGGCACTGAAATTACAATCAAGGGCATCGTTTATGACGGTATGGGCACCGCGCTGCGCGATGCCATGATCGAGATCTGGCAACCCGATGCAGCGGGCCTGTTTCCATCGGCCAACGAAACACGCGGGACAGCCGACCCCAACTTTACCGGATGGGGCAGATCGCCCGGCGACATGGAAACAGGCGAATTCACCTTTGACACTGTCAAACCCGGTGCTGTCCCCTTTCCCGATGGCCGTATGCAGGCCCCGCATATCACCGCATGGATCGTCGCACGCGGCATCAATCTCGGCCTGCACACGCGGATCTACTTTGAAGACGAAGAGGCGGCCAATGCCGCCGACCCCATACTGACACGGATCGAACATCAAAGCCGCATCCCGACCCTGCTGGCAAAAAAGCAGGCCGACGGCCTGTATCGTTTCGACATCCACCTGCAAGGGCCGGATGAAACCATCTTTTTTGATATCTGAGGTCGCGATGGAAAACCCCTGCATCATCTGCGTGGCGATCACAGGATCACTGCCCACCAAAGACAACAACCCCGCCGTGCCGATCACCATCGCCGAACAGATTGAAAGCACGCAGGAAGCCTTCGAGGCGGGCGCCACCATCGCCCACTGCCATGTGCGTGATGAGGCGGGGAAACCGACATCGGACCCTGCACGGTTCGCACAGCTCAAGGAAGGGCTGGAAAAGCACTGCCCCGGGATGATCATACAGCTATCCACCGGCGGACGCTCCGGGTCGGGGCGCGAACGTGGCGGGATGTTGCCGCTTGCGCCCGATATGGCGTCGCTGTCTGTCGGGTCCAACAACTTTCCCACGCGGGTCTATGAAAACAGCCCCGATCTTGTGGATTGGCTGGCGTCCGAAATGATCGCGCATGATGTGAAACCCGAGATCGAAGCTTTTGATCTGGGCCACATCGTCCAAGCCACGCGCATGGCGGCCGATGGCCGTCTGAAAGGCCCGCTTTATGTCCAGTTCGTAATGGGGGTGAAAAACGCTATGCCTGCGGACGAGGTGATTTTCGATTTCTATATCGAAACGCTCAAACGCCTTGCGCCTGATGCGCAATGGTGCGCCGCTGGCATCGGCCCTGCGCAATTCATCATCAACGAATGGGCAATTGCCAAGGGCGGGCACACCCGCACGGGGCTGGAAGACAACGTGCGCCTTGACCGCGACACGCTTGCGCCATCGAACGCGGCACTGGTGAAACGCGCGGTTGATCTGTGCGCAAAATATGACCGCCCCGTCGCGACATGGCAGCAGGCACGCGATATTCTGGGTCTGCAAAAGGTGCCAGCGTCACAATGACAGGATTGCGCGCGGCGACGCGGGCGGTGATCGTCTGATTTACAGGCCGTCGGCCTGCCCGATCAGTCCGGCGCACCAATCCTTTCGATGGCCGTAATCAGGCTTTCAGCGTGGTTCAGCGCAGCGCCTGTCGCCTCTGCCATTGCAGGCAATGTCAGCCATTCCAACGCCCATGCCGCACCAGAGCGTTCTTGCTCGTGGATCATGGCCTGCCCCAGCATCCCCTGCTGTCCGGCAACATAACGCGCCAGTGCCACCATCAGTTCGGCCCCGATAGGGTTCTGTTTATGCGCCATCGCAGACGACCCGCCACCGCCCGACAGGGACATTTCATCCACGCCTTGCTGGACCATCAAGGTCACATCCTGCCCGATCTTGCCAAGTGATCCGGCCACCAGCGCCAGCCAGTGCCCCAAGGCAACGATCCGGCTACGATCTGCATGCCAGACGGGACCAAGCGACAGACCCAGCGTTTCAGCGACCTTGGCCGCACAATCCGCGACATGTTCCTGCGGCGCTTCCCGGGTGCCGATAGGTCCACCGATTTGCACAAAGGCAAGCTGCGCTCTGACATCAGCCGCCCGCGCCAGATGGTCCACCAAAGGCCGCCGCCACGCATCAACCCGCAAGGCAACTGTGGCGGGCAAAGCCGCCTGCATCCTTGTGCGGGCCGTCATGGGCGCGTCGCCAAAGCGGCCCAGCACAGCTTCAAGCGCAGCGATCACGCGGTGCACACGGTCAGTCAAGCGGTCCAGCACAGCAAGGCACGTCAGAACCATCGCCGTATCGATCACATCCTGACTGGTCGCACCCGTATGCACTGCGCGGGCTGCACCATCGGGCAGGCCGGATTTCAGCGCGCCCACCAATGCTGGGACAGGCAGACCGTCTTGGTCACTGCCTTGACCGAGGGTATCGCAGGAAAAGGCCTTGATCGCCGTCAACGCCATCTCTGCATCATCTGCCTTAACGACACCACAGGCACAAAGCGCCTGCGTCCACGCGGCCTCGAATGCCAGCATCCGCGCAGTAAAGGCTGGTGCGTCGAATTCCCGGGCAATCGCCTGATCGCACAGCAACCCGCCAAACAATCCCGATGTCGTAAAGGCATTCGTCATCGCTGCATCCCGTTCTGCTTTGCGCTATCAGGCAAGCGTCCCTGAACCGTTGGTAATCCTTTGGCGGCCCTGAAACTGTGTCACACCTTCATACTCAATATTCCGGCCAATGCCAGATGACGCGTTCCCCTTAACGACAAGACGGGACGCTTCGGCGGCCCATTTGTTCCGAAAGTCTTACCCACAAGCAAAAGGCGATTGAGCCAACAACATGACTTTAATGGGTTTCTCTGCCTGTCGCGTTGCTTGTTCGGCGTTCAATTCCGACTGGAATGACAAGAAACCGGGATCGGAAATCATAGGGTTACGCCCTGGCCCAGCCCAGCGCGTCCAGTCCGCTACAGGTCGCGTTCAGGACAAGGAAACCGGCATCGCGCCGCACCTTGTATGGCGGTAGATATTGCCGGATACAAAGTCGCCACGCCATCAGCCACGTGTTTCGACGCGGCCTTGATAGGCTTGCAGATCACCCAGCAATTTTTGTCCCACAGGCACATCGGCGCGGGTGCAATGTTCGGCCCAGATCGCGGCGAAGGGCAGATCGCGGGCTTCTTCGGTCAGCACCAGACGGCCGGTAAAGTCCAACTCACCTTCCATCGCTTTCAACCTGTCCTGCGGCAGAAGCAAAGCCCGCAGCAGCGCCTTTTGCATGTTGCGCACCCCGATTACCCAAGCCGCGGTCCGGCTGATCGTGGCATCGAAGAAATCGAGGCCAATGCGCGTGCGCCCCAACAGACCCGCAAAAACCAGTTCCTGCGCCATCGCCAGCAGATCGTCGTTCAGCAGCACCACATGGTCGCTGTCCCAGCGTACCGGGCGCGATACATGTAGCAAAATATCCTGTACCGACATGGCAACGGATGACAATTTGTCGGCAACGCTCTCGGTCGGGTGGAAATGGCCCATGTCGAGGCACAAGGCGGTCCCTTTGCGGATCGCATAGCCAAGGTAGAATTCATGGCTGCCTACGGTCATCGATTCCACGCCGATGCCGAACAATTTGGATTCCACCGCGTCGATCAGTGCCGTTTTTGGGTAATCATCGGCGAACATGGCATCGAGCGAGGACTCCAGCCTGCGCCGCGCGGCCATCCGGTCGACGGGCGTATCCTTGGACCCGTCGGGCACCCAGATGTTGTTGACCGCGGCAGCGCCCAGTTCGGTGCCCATCTGTGCCGCGATGTCACGGCAACGGCGGCCATGTTCGATCCAGAAATCGCGGATGCCCTGATCAGGGTGGGACAGGGTCAGGTTGTCGTCGGCCTTGGCATGGGCAAAGAAGGTGGGGTTGAAATCAAGCCCCAGCCTCTGATCCTTGGCCCAATCCACCCAAGAGGCGAAATGTTTGTATTCAATCGCATCGCGGTCGGGGGACTCGTCCGTGTCCAGATAGCAGGCGTGCAGGTTCAGCCGGTGCTTGCCTGGAATCTGCGCAAAGGCGAATTCCAGATCGGCGCGCAGTTCCGCAGGATTGCGCGCGCGCCCCGGATGGTTGCCGGTCGCCTGAATACCGCCACCCGATGTGCCTGATTTCTTCTCGAACCCGCGCACATCGTCGCCTTGCCAGCAATGCACCGAAATCGGGATCGTGGACAGGGTAGCGAGCGCTGCTTCGGTATCGACGCCCCAATCGGCGAATTGGGCCCGCGCGCTGTCGTAATCTTTGCTCATCATCATCCCCTAGCGCGTGAACGCTTCTTTGTTGCCGGCATCGACGTTCAGGATATTGCCGGTGGATTTGGCCGACAGGTCAGAGGCAAGGAAATAGACGCCTTCGGCGATATCTTCGGGCAGGACCGCGCGTTTGAGCAAGGACCGCTGGCGGTACATTTCCTCCAGCCCGTCCTTGTCGGTCTGGTAGGTGCTGGCGCGCTGGTCGAGCCATTCGCCCGACCAGATTTTCGACCCGCGCAGCACGGCATCGGGGTTGACGGTATTCACACGGATGCCCGCATCGGCCCCTTCCAGCGCCAGACAGCGGGCAAGGTGGATTTCGGCGGCCTTGGCGGTGCAATAGGCACTGGCATTGGGGCTGGCGGCCAGCCCGTTCTTGGACGCCACAAAGACCACTGACCCGCCGATCCCTTGGGTGCGCAGCAGCTTGAACGCCTCGCGGCTGACAAGGAAATAGCCGGTGGACAGGATATCCATGTTCTTGTTCCACAGGGCGAGCGTCGTCTCCTCGACCGGGGCGGAGGACGCGATACCGGCGTTGGACACAAGGATATCGACCCCACCAAAGGCCAGTGCCGTCTGGGTATAGGCGGCGATCACCTGTGCTTCGTCGGTGACATCCATTGCGACGGCGGCCACGACATCGGCACCAAAGGTCTTGGCCATGCCTTTGGCCACATCCTGCACCGCCGCGCCGTCGATATCGGCGAGCATGACGCAGGCACCTTCGCATAGCAGCCGTTCGGCGGTGGCCGATCCGATGCCACCCGCGCCGCCAGTGACCAATGCGATACGGCCAGCCAGCGCTTTGGGCTTGGGCAGGCGTTGCAGTTTCGCTTCTTCCAGCAGCCAGTATTCGATGTCGAAGGCTTCCTGTTCGGGCAGGCCCTGATAGGTGGACACGGCCGAGGCCCCGCGCATCACGTTGATCGCGTTGACATAGAATTCGCCTGACACCCGCGCTGTCGCCTTGTCGAGTGCGAATGTGATCATGCCGACACCGGGGACCAGATAGACCACGGCATTGGGGTCGCGCAGGGCGGGGCTGTCGGGCTTTTTGCAGCGGTCATAGTAAGCGGCGTAATCGGCGCGGTAATCCGCGATGGCGGGCGCGAGGCTCGCAATCGTGGCCGCCAGATCGGGATTGGCAGGGTCGAAATCGACCACCAAAGGCCTGATTTTCGTGCGCAGGAAATGGTCAGGGCAGGATGTGCCCATCGGGGCAAGCCTGTCCAGCATGGCAGAGCCCACAAATTCCAGCACGGCGGGGCTGTCGTCGAAATGGCCGACCTTGTGACGGTCGCCCGAAATCAGGCCCCGGATCACCGGCATCAGCTGCGCGGCGATGGCGCGGCGCTGATCGCCGGGCAAATCGGTATGTTTGGCACCGCCAAAGGCGGGCTTGCCAGCGGACCGTTCATCCAGCCAGTCGGCGGCTGTGTTGATAATCTCCAGCGTGGTCAGATAGCAGTCCTTGGCATCATCGGCCCATGTGAACAGCCCGTGGCTTTCCAGCACGGCGCCGCGCATCCGCGGATTTTCGACCGCCAGCTTTTCCAGCCACAGTCCCAGCTCATAGCCGGGCTTTTTCCACGGCAGCCAGCCGATATCGTCGCCGAACACCTCGGCCGTCAGGTCGCGCGAATTGACCGAGGCCGCGATGGCGATGATCGCATCCGAATGCACGTGATCGACATGTTTGCGCGGCACATAGGCATGCAGCGGGGTGTCGATACTGGCCGCGCGCGGGTTGAGGTTGAAGGTGCAATGCGGCAGGTAGCCAACCATTTCATCTTCATGCGCCACGCCGCGATAAAGACCCTTCAGCGCGTGCAGTTTATCCATGTAAAGCGTGGAAAACCCGTCCATCCTGATGGACCCGATATCGCCGCCCGATCCTTTGACCCACAGAACCTCGACCATGTCCCCGGTCAGGGGATCGCGTTCCATCACCTTGGCGCTGGTATTGCCGCCGCCGTAATTGGTGACGCGCTTGTCGGACCCCAGCAGATTCGAGCGGTAAAGCAGCTTTTCCGATTCGGACATGTTGGCCGCAACGGCATCATCCCACAGGTTTTTCAGGTGGTTGGCAGGTGTGGTCATCATGTCCTCCGCTGGGTGTTGCAGGAAAAATGGGGGTAAATCCGGTGCGAAGTCAATCAATAACAATCAACTTCAATCATGCTGCATCGCAAAAACGTATATCGTGATTGAAAATGATTGACAGTGATTGTTTCTGGTGGAAACCTGCGACCGAGGGAGACTGCCATGCATGAAAGCGAACGCCACCGGATCATCCTGTCGTCCATCGAGGGCCGCCCCGTGGCGACCGTGGCCGATCTGGTCACGCTGACCGGCGCGTCAGAGGCGACGATCCGGCGCGATATCGCCGCACTGCACCTGCAAAAGAAACTGCGCCGCGTGCGGGGCGGGGCGGAATCCGTCTCGCCTTCGCAATTCGTCAGCATCAATGCGCGGCCTTTCAGCGTCAACGAAACCATCCGTCTGGCGCAGAAACGCGCGATTGCACGCGCGGCCGTCGATCTGTGCAAGGATGGCGAGGCGATCATCATCAACGGCGGCACCACGACGTTCCAGATGGTGCATCCCTTGACCGCGCGGCGCTGTCAGGTGTTCACCAACAGCTTTCCCATCGCCGAACATCTGCTCAAGCATTCCAAGAACACGGTCCTTTTGCCTGCGGGTGCGATCTACCGCGAACAGAACATCATCCTGTCCCCCTTCGACGAGGACGGCAGCCGCAATTTCTATGCCAGCCGCATGTTTATGGGCTGTCGCGGCTTGGGTGCGTTGGGGCTGATGGAAGGTGACCCGATGCTGGTGCAGGCCGAACAAAAGCTGATCAATCAGGCCGATGAACTGGTGGTTCTGGCCGATAGTACGAAATTTTCCGCCCGTTCCAGCCTGCTGCTGTGCGCGCTGTCGCGGATCCATACCGTCATTACCGACGAAGGGATCACCGACCGCGATGCCGCCATGCTGGATGCGGCGGATATCAGGCTGATCGTGGCCCGCACAGGGGCCGCTGACAGGACGGAGGACCGCGCAGGCGACGCCTGAGCGACATCATTTAGGGAGGAACGAAATGTCTATTCTGAAGAAAGCACTCGCCACTGCGGCGATGAGCACGGTGATGCTGGCGCAACCCGCCTTAGCCGAGGACATGCGCATCGCGCTGGTGGTCAAGGCGCTGGGCATCGGCTTTTTCGAAGCCGCAGCCCAAGGCGCCGAAGAAGCCGCCGCTGAACTGGGCGGGGTCGAGATTATCTATACCGGTCCCACCAGCACCACCGCCGAAGGCCAGATCGAGGTGATCAACGCCCTGATCGCCCAAGGCGTGGATGCCATCGCGATTTCCGCCAACGACCCCGATGCCGTAGCACCCGCGCTGCGCCGCGCGATGGACCGTGGCATCACGGTGATTTCATGGGACAGCGGCGTTGCCCCTGAAGGACGCCAGATGCATCTGAACCCGTCGTCGCCGTCGCTGATCGGCAATACGATCATCCGTCTGGCCGCCGACCATCTGCCTGACGGCGGTGATGTGGCGATCCTGTCGGCGACATCGACATCCACCAACCAGAATATCTGGATCGAGGAAGCCACCAAGGCGTTGCCCAACTTCCCCGGTATCAATCTGGTGGCGACCGTCTATGGCGACGATCTGGCCGACAAATCCTACCGCGAAGCACAGGGCCTGATGCAGACCTACCCCGATCTGCGCGCGATCATCGCGCCGACCACGGTGGGTATTCTGGCGGCATCGCAGGCCGTGACCGACGCCGGCAAGATCGGTGAAATCAACGTCACCGGTCTGGGCCTGCCATCGGAAATGGCGGGGGCTGTTGAATCCGGGGCCACGCTCAGCTTTGCGATCTGGAACCCGATTGATCTGGGCTATGCCGCAACAATGATCGCGCATGGTCTTGCCTCTGGCACGGCCACGGCGGAACCGGGTGCTACCATTTCGATGGGCCGGATCGGTGAGGCCGTGCTGGACGACAACAACGAAGCCGCGATGTCGGACCCGTTCACCTATGACGCGTCCAACATCGAGGAATTCAAGTCGATCTTCTGATCGCCTGTGCCCCGGCGGGCCTGCCTGCCGGGGACCACTTTTCCCAAGGACCAGTCTGATGCAACCGATCCTGTCGCTGCGCGGCATTTCCAAGTCATTTCCGGGCGTTAAGGCGTTGCAGGACGTATCGCTTGATCTTTACCCCGGTCAGGTCACCGCGCTGATCGGTGAAAACGGGGCTGGCAAATCGACCATCGTCAAGGTGCTGACCGGCATCTACCAGCCCGAGGACGGCACGATCACGCTGGACGGACAGGTCGTGCATTTCGCCAATGCGCAGGATGCGTCAAAGGCGGGTGTCACCGCGATCCATCAGGAAACGGTGCTGTTTGACGAATTGTCCGTGGCCGAAAACATCTGGCTTGGCCATGCGCCGCGCACGCGGTTTGGCCTGATCGACAAGCGGGCCATGCGCGACGGTGCGCGGACTCTTTTGGAAGGCATTGGATCGGCGCTTGATCCAGACCAGCGGCTGGGCGATCTGGGCATCGCGTCGAAACATCTGGTGGCGATCGCGCGGGCCTTGTCCACGGATGCCCGTGTTGTCGTGCTGGATGAACCCACAGCCGCGCTGAGCCACAAGGAAATCCACGAGCTTTACGATCTGGTTGCCACGCTGAAGGCGCAGGGCAAGGCGATCCTGTTCATCAGCCACAAGTTCGATGAAATCTTCCACATCGCCGACCGCTACACCGTGTTCCGCGACGGGCAATTCGTGGGTGCGGGGATAATGGCGGATGTGACCGAAGGGGCCTTGGTGCAGATGATGGTGGGCCGCAGTGTCGACCAGATTTTCCCGACCCGCACACCCAAGATCGGCCCAGCCGTGCTGACGGTGGCGGGCTATGACCATCCGACCGAATTTGCGGATATCCGCTTCACCCTGCATCAGGGCGAGATCCTGGGCTTTTACGGCCTCGTCGGCGCGGGAAGGTCCGAGGTGATGCAGGCCCTGTTCGGCATCACCACCCCGTCCAAAGGGGCTGTGCGGATCGACGAAAAGGTGCGCGTGATCCGGTCAACCCATGACGCGATTGCCGCCGGTATCGTCTATGTCCCCGAGGATCGCGGGCGGCAGGGGGCGATCCGTGGCCTGCCGATTTTCCAGAATGTGACCCTGCCGTCGCTGGCGCAGGTCGGGCGGCACGGCTTTCTGCGCATGGCCGAGGAATTCAAGCTGGCGCGCGATTACACCCAGCGCCTTGATCTGCGCGCCGCCAGTCTGGATCAGGAACTGGGGCTGTTGTCGGGGGGCAACCAGCAAAAGGTGGTGATCGCCAAATGGCTGGCCACGAAACCGCGCGTGATCATTCTGGATGAACCGACCAAGGGCATCGATATCGGGTCCAAGGCGGCGGTGCATGATTTCATGGCCGAGCTTGCCGCCGAAGGGTTGGCGGTGATCATGGTCAGTTCCGAAATCCCCGAGGTGCTGGGCATGTCCGACCGCGTGATCGTGATGCGCGAAGGCCGGATCGTGGACGAAGTGACAGGCGACGCGATGACCCCCGAACGGTTGGTCCGCGCCGCCGCAGGGATTTCGGAGGCTGCATGAACATTCTCAAGAACCGCGATGTGTTGCTCGCCTTTGCCATCGTCCTGCTGATCGGCGGGGTGGCCATGCGCTTTCCGGCCTTTGTGCGGCCCGGCAATCTGGTCAATGTGTTCAACGACACATCGCCGCTGATCCTGCTGGCGATTGGCCAGATGATCGTGATCCTGACCAAATGCATCGATCTGTCGGTCGCAGCGAACCTTGCGCTGTGTGGTATGGCGGCGGCCTTGATGAACGGGATGGGCGTGCCCTTGCCGCTGGTCCTGCTGGCGGTGGTGGTGCTGGGCGGTGCCTTGGGGGCCGTGAACGGACTTCTGGTCTGGAAGCTCGGCATTCCGTCGATTGTCGTCACCCTTGGCACGATGACCATCTATCGCGGCACGATCTTTCTGATGACGGGCGGCGCATGGGTGAACGCCCACCAGATGAGCGACGGGTTCAAAGCTCTGCCACGCATGGTGTTTCTGGGCCTGCCTGTGATGAGCTGGATCGCGCTGGCCGCGATTGCACTGTTTTTCGTGGTGCTGACACGCACGCCTTTGGGCCGGTCGTTCTATGCAGTGGGGGGCAATCCGCATGCCGCCGTCTATACCGGTATCGATGTGGGGCGCACGCAATGTATCGCGTTTATCATTTCAGGCGCTTTGGCGGGGCTGACGGGCTATTTGTGGGTCGCGCGCTTTGCGGTGGCCTATGTCGATATCGCGGCGGGGTTTGAATTGCAGGTCGTCGCCGCCTGCGTGATCGGCGGCATTGCCATAGTCGGCGGCGCAGGCAGTGTCATTGGTGCAGTGCTGGGGGCCTTGTTTCTGGGGATTATCAACAACGCCCTGCCGGTGATCGGGATTTCGCCATTCTGGCAGATGGCGATTTCCGGCAGCGCCATCGTGATCGCGGTGACGCTAAACGCCACGCAGAACCGGCCCAAAGGGCGCATCATCCTCAAACAGGGAGAGCCGACATGACCGACACCGCCCCGATCCGCACCGGCCGTGCCATCCCTGACCGGTTGCAATCGCCCGCTGCACGCGCGTTACGGTCGTGGGAATCCATTCTTGTCGCAGTGGCGATTGCGATTTTCATCACCAATTCTTTCACATCGCCATTTTTCCTGAACGCGTGGAACCTGTCAGACGCGACCTTCAATTTTACCGAAAAAGCGATGATCGCGCTGGCGATGGCGCTGCTCATTATCTCGGGCGAGATTGACCTGTCGGTCGCCTCGATCATCGCGCTGGCATCAACCGCGATGGGGCTGGCGATGCAGGCAGGGGCCGGTGTGCCGGTGCTGGTGCTGGTAGGCATCGGCACGGGGGTTCTGTGCGGGGCGTTCAACGGATTTCTGGTGGCGGGTCTGGGCCTGCCGTCCATCGTCGTGACCATCGGCACCATGAGCCTGTTTCGCGGCATCGCATTCATCGTGCTGGGGGATAAGGCCTTTAACGGCTATCCGCCGGGCTTTGCCTATTTCGGACAGGGCTATGTCTGGTGGGTGTTCAGCTTCGAGCTGGTGCTGTTCACGGTGCTGGCGGTGATCTATTGGGCGCTGCTGCATCGCACCGCATTCGGGCGCGCGGTCTATGCCATCGGCAACAATGCGACGGCAGCGCAGTTTTCGGGCATCCGCGTGGCACGGGTGAAATTCATCCTGTTCCTGTTGACGGGCCTGATGTCCGGTATCGCCGCAGTTTGCCTGACTTCAAGGCTGGGATCGACGCGACCCTCCATCGCCACGGGGTTCGAGCTGGAAGTTGTGACCATGGTCGTCCTTGGCGGGGTGTCGATCCTTGGCGGATCAGGATCGATCCTTGGGGTGGTGCTGGCGGCGCTGATCATGGGGATGGTGACCTTCGGCTTTGGCCTGCTGAACGTGCCGGGGATCGTGATGAGCATCTTTCTGGGCGTGCTGCTGATCAGCGTCATCGCCCTGCCGCGTCTGTTTGGGAAAAGATGATGGAAAAATACGCGTTCAAGATGCAGCTGAACCAAGGCATGGCTGCAGAATACAAACGCCGCCATGATGCGATCTGGCCCGAACTGGTCGATCTTTTGCATGCCGCAGGCGTCAGCGACTATTCGATTCATCTGGACCCTGACACGCATATCCTGTTCGGCGTGCTCTGGCGGCGCGAAGGTCACGCGATGGCAGCGCTGCCCGATCATCCGGTGATGCAGCGCTGGTGGGCGCATATGGCCGATATCATGCAGACAGGGCCTGACAATGCGCCGGTCAGTGTGCCGCTGATCCCTGTCTTTCACATGCCATGACCCATGTCGCAGTGATCGATCTGGGCAAGACCAACGCCAAACTGGCGCTGGTCGATGCGGGCACATTGCGCGAGATCGCCGTCGTGACGCGGCCCAATACGGTGCGGCCCGGCCCGCCCTGGCCGCATTTCGATCTGGAGGGACATTGGGAGTTCTTCCTGCATCACCTGAACGCCTTTCACGCCAGTTGGGGCGTGGATGCGATTTCGGTCACCACTCACGGTGCGGCGGCAGTACTGCTGGACCGGCATGGCCAACTGGCCGCGCCGATGCTGGATTACGAACATAAAGGCCCTGATGATCTGGCAGCAGCCTATGACGCGCTGCGCCCTGATTTCGCGATGACCGGATCGCCGCGGCTGCCGATGGGGCTGAACCTTGGGGCGCAACTGCACTGGATGCTGGCGACAGACCCCGGTTTGCAGGATCGGATCGCCCATGTGCTGACCTATCCACAATACTGGGGCTGGCGCCTGACAGGAGAGATGGCGTGCGATGTGACATCGCTTGGCTGCCATACCGATCTTTGGTTGCCCGATGAGGGGCGATTTTCCCCGTTGGTGGACAAGCTGGGACTGACCGGCAAGATCGCTGGCCCCCGACGCCCCAATGACGTGCTGGGCCATTTGCGGCCCGAGATTGCATCGGTGACCGGCCTGCCGCGCGAAACGCCGGTCACGGTGGGTATCCACGATTCCAACGCCTCGCTTTACCCTTACCTCGCAGCGCGGCAGGCCCCTTTTGCAGTCGTGTCGACCGGCACTTGGGTTATCTGCATGGCCGTTGGAGGCGATGCTGTCTCACCCGATCCCACACGCGATGTGCTGGTGAATGTGAACGCTCTGGGCGCTCCGGTGCCGTCGGCGCGGTTCATGGGCGGGCGTGAGTATGACCTGATCCGGCAAGGCGCATCAGAGCCAAAGGCCCAAGACCGCGCGGCGGTACTGGCGGGGCGGGCGATGATCCTGCCGAGTGTCGTGCCAGAGTCAGGGCCATATCAGGGCCGCACTATGCGCTGGACCAACGCGCCCGAGGATGCCTGCCAGAATGATGTTGCGCTGGCGTTTTATCTGGCGCTGATGACGCGGACCTGCCTTGATCTGACAGGCGCGCGCGGACCCGTGATCGTAGAAGGGCCATTTGCACGCAACACCGCCTATCTGGCAATGCTCGCGGCAATTTCACCGGACGGGGTGGAAACGGCGACCTCTGCCACCGGCACTTCGGCGGGGGCGGCTTTGCTGGCGGTGGGGTCAGTTGCCAAGCCGGAAACGCAGGCCGTGCCGGTCCCGTCCGATGCCCGTGCCCTGCGCGCCTATGCGCAAGACTGGGATACCGAAGTCCAAGCCGGCAGCTAGGCTTTGGCAAAGGCTTCGATCTGCCTTGCAAGGCCTGCATCGAGAATCCGAGCGCCCGGGCGTTGTGGTCTCTTACCTCTGGAACCGGCCCACCTTTAGACCGGATCCGGCGCGACCATCTCGGGAGGACGTTTGCGGCGGGACTGGCGGACCAGCGAAACGGTGTAGATCACAAGCGCAGCCCAGATCATCGGAAAGGCGATCATCCGCGCTGTCCCGAAAGGTTCGTCAAAGACGAAGACGGCGGTCAGGAAGATCATCGTCGGCGCGATGTATTGCAGGATGCCGATCGTCGAAAGCCGCAGCAGCTTGGCCCCGGTGGCGTATATGATCAGCGGCACCGCCGTCACCACCCCCGCAAACAGTAGTAGCCATGTATCCTGCGCCGAGCCCGCCGCGAAATGGCTTTGACCGTTCATGCTCGCCCACGCGATGATCGCCAGCGCGATCGGGGTCAGCAGCAGCACCTCGAGAAAGAAACCCTGCGCCGGACCTACGGGGAGGCTTTTCTTGAAATAGGCGTAGAACCCCCAGCTGAACGTCAGCCCCAGTGCCGCGACAGGCACCTGCCCCGCCGCGACCGTCAGCACCACGACCGCCACCGCCGCCAGCGCGATGGCGAAAAGCTGCGCACCACGCGGCCTTTCGCCCAGTAGCAAGGCGCCAAGTGCGACGCTGAAAAGCGGGTTGATGTAATAGCCGAGTGCGGCGTCAAGCGCATGCCCCGACCCGATCGCCCAGACGTAAATCCCCCAGTTGATCGAAATCAGCGCCGCGGTCACCGCCGCCATGCCCATGGTGCGCGGGCTGGAAATAGCTGCGCGGATATCTGCCGTGCGCCGCATCGCAAGCAGGATCACCGCCGCAATCGGAACCGACCAGATCACGCGGTGCGCAATCACTTCGGTCGGCGGCACATGCGCCAGCGCTTTCATGTAAAGCGGCAAGAACCCCCACATGACATAGGCCGTGACGGCAAGAGCGAGGCCGCGCGGGCTGTCTTCGTTTGTCGCCGTCATGATTTTCCTCCGCCTGCGCCGGTCGTCGCCGCAGCCATAGCTGGCCAAGGCAGAACAAACCACAGAAGAAGGCGAAATGAGAACCCCTGCCGCAATGCCCCAACGCGCCTCAGCTTGCGACGCAATCAAGGCCCGCGTTTCGTGGTCTGCACTGTCTTTGCCATCGGTGTCACGATCAAGTCCGGGCCTGACTTGAACGGTGAAACTTGAGACGAGCAGGCGCGCTATTGTGCAGCCGGTGTCGTCGATGGCAGGCCCAGAGGCAAGGGCTGCCCCTGCAGAGCTTTCCTCCAGCTGACCGGTCGCGAGGGTATCGCTCACCGCGCGGGCACTTTGTGGCTGCGCGATACCGTGAAGTTCCCGCTTTCGGCCCCGGCCGGAAACAGCGCCCCGAACACAGCATATCGACCATCACTGCAGGTCGAGGATGGGAACAGGCTGCGCGGGCAAGGCAAATGGCCATGTCGCCGTGCCAAAGGGTGCAAGGTCGGGGAACTGGACCGCCAAATCGTAGCCGCCATTCGACATCAGATCGGTCACCTGCATGATCACGCGCTGATGTCCTGACCCTTGCGCGATCAGGCTGGCCGGACCTGCTCTTTCCTCCAGTACAGCGCGCAGGGCGTCTTGGGTCACATCGGTGACCAAAGTGATGTCGGCCTCCACGATCAGACCGTACTCAGCCAGATCCCTGCTCAGCCCGCCCCACAACAGCCTGAAGCGTTCACTGCGTCCGGCAAAGGCAGACCCCGGCAGCCCGTACCAACCCATCGCCGCAGGCAAGGCGTTGATGGCCCAAAAACGTCCGGTCCATGCCAGATACCTGCGGCCATCGACATCGGGCTGGTTGTAAATCAGCCTGTATTCCTGCGCGACGTGTTCGCCGAACTGGCGGCTTTCGCCTGTCGCGGTGATCCGGGTCGGGACATCGTGCCAATGCATGAATTCATGCAGATATTGGCCATAGGGCAAAATCGGCAGAGCCACTTGACCGTCGCGGGCAAACACCTGCCCGCCGACGGTATCCAACCCGATGTATAGCCAGTGATCGGACAGATAGGTCGCCACACCTGCGTTCATATGGACGCCGTAAATCAGCGGCGCATCGGTTCCGGAATCAAACGCGATGGTCATGCGCCATGCAGGCACCTGCTCGACAGGGACATGTGTCCAGACCGTGTCGCCAGCATCAAACCCGTCAGGCAGGGTCCAGTCAGGTTCGCCCGCCGTCCGCGACGTTCTGGTCCAACCCCAGAACGGCGGCAGGCTTGCCACCTGACGACGCACGATCCAGTCGGACGACACTTCGTCAGATGTGAACCTGTTATAGCGGATGATGCCGTTTACTGTATCATCTTGCCCGACGACACGCGCGGATATGACCATCTCGTAATCGCGACGCACGTCACCTGCGGCATGCAAAAGATCGGCAACGCGGGCGGGGACGGTCATGCCGGAGGAGTCCGTATCGGGATAGGCAGGCGGATCGATGGTTTCGTCGACGCTGATGTCGTCCCATTGCCAGCCGTCGCCCAAAGGATCCGTCAGGGCAAGACAAGGCAGCGCAAAGCACATCGCCTCGGCTGCTTCCTGTTCTGTCAGGATGCGGCGTCCGACAACGACCGGTCCAGCGCCCATGAATTTGTCGGTCGTGAACACAAAGCGCCATGTGACATGCGGGGCGGGCTCGGGGGTGACGGGGGTGAATATGCCTTCGTAAGCCTCGGCGATGCTGGCCACCAGCGTGGGCGCAAGGTCGAAGCGCGTGACCTCGACCAGACGAAAGGGCATCATCCAGTCCTCTTCTCGTGGAAGGTCACGGCTGCTGATCCGGTAGCGGACATGCGGCAACGGCCCGTCCAGCGCGTCGATGGCGATGATCGCCTTTTCGGCATCATAGACGGACACGTCGGCATGGAAGATGCTGCTGCGGTCGTAGTTCGGAAAGCGGTGTTCGCCGTTCCACTGCTCTGACCAGAAGTAATCGGTGTCGATCGGCAGGAAACCGTCAGCCCAGGCGAATGAGGCGATCTCGTTGGCACTGTCTTGCGCGCGTGACCCGACCGGAAAACAAAGCGTCACTGCCAGCCACAGCAGGACGAAAGGGTGCAACACGCGCGTCACACCCTTTCGCTGTGCACAGAGGCATCGCGGGATAAAGGCGGCTAGCTGCCCAAGCGGCAAGTACCGCCACATCACCCCTGCCACTGATATCTGGTCGTCGTCACCACGCGACAGGATTCGCCCATGCCGATCATCTGTGCGATCCCGGGAGACAACACGAATGTCGTGTATTGCGTGCCCGTGATCTCGGTGTCCGAGATGACGCGCATCGTGACCGTCACACGTCCCAGCGCAAAATCGTTGGACTGGTTGTCGATATAGCCGCGCCAGCGCGACAGCCCGGTCTGTCGCCAAGTTCCATGTCCGCCCATTAAGGGCGCTGGCGAAAACGGCGTCGGCCAGACGATCTGCGTTGTATTGGATGCACCGGCCGCACCGATCGCGCTGCTGACGGCGGGCGGGCAGCCTTCCATCGTTATGTCGGCGATTTCGGCCCGCCATGTCCCGTTGCGCGCCCGATCAGGTCCAAAGAGGTCAAGGATTGGCTCGCCCTCGCCGCCGCATGTCGCGTGGATCGAGCGCGCATCGTCGTAGGACCAGACAGGCGGACCATTATCGCGCATGATAAGGATCGCATCGGGGAACGGTGGCGGTGCCAGCTCGCGCCCGATGGTAAAGCCGATCTCGTGAGGCTCGACCGAGACCGTATGGAACACGGCCCCATCCCAATCCGGCGAACAGCGCGCCAGTGTCGTGTCGGCCTTTGCACTGACCGGCAAGGCGAAAAGCAGCGCCACCGCAGCGCTGAGTGCATGTAGGCGGGTCATTCGCCAGCCCCGATCAGATCAAAGATCGCGGCGTCGATTTCCTCGGGGGTCATCGGGCTGCCAGCCTCGACTTCGTTCCGGGCTGCTTCGGTTGCGCCCTGCATGATCGCATCGGCCATGGTGCCTGCACCATCCCCGATTTGCATCGGCGCAAAGGCAACCGGTGCAGGACAATCGCGCGTAACGATGCCGTCGCCTTCACGGAAGGCGCATTGCGGCGGCGCAAAATCAAGCGTGATCGCCTCGCAGGGGGCCAAGAGCATCAGGTCGGCGGTGCTCTGTCCGGTGCTGCCGAAAGAATAAATCTCCAGCACCAGGGGCGCCTCTGGGTCAAGCAGGGCGCGAATCTCCTGCCCGTTTGCGGTGGCTGTCACGGGGGCGACCATCGTGTAATCGCCGCCTTCGGGACCCGTCAGCGCGGCAGAGATAAAGCAGCCTGTCCCGAATTGCGACACACCTGTCGGTGTCACGGTGATCTGGCCTGCGGGGGTGTCACCTGCCACAGCCTCGAAATCCACGCCACCGAACATCTCGCCGTTCAGGTCGAGAAAGAGGATTTCGTAAAATCCCGGCTTTTCAGGGACCGGCAGCACCGGATCGGTGCTGTCCATCAACACGGCGCCTTCGATCGTGAAAATCGCAGGCGCATCGCGGTCATCGGCGTCATGCAGCGCGATGAACCCCTGAAAATCCGCAGGTGCGACCAGCGTGACAGGAAAGAATGCGCCAGCGCCTGCGACGATCGGTTCATCGGGCAGTGCCAACGTGACCTCATCGAAGTTGTAGACAGGTGCCAGCACCACCTCTTGCACCGTATTGCCCGGCGTGATGGTGACGTTGCGGTTGCGGTATTCGCGGAACAGTGTCTCGGCGCGGATGTCATAGACATTGCCCACACCCAGCGTGTGTTCTCTCACCGCCATCTCGCTGATATGGACCTGCCCGTCCTGATAGGTCGCATCCTCGCCCGCAACCAGTTGGATACCCACCTGACGCATATCGGAACGATCCGCACCGGCAATGGAGACGCTGACAGCCCGCGTCTGCGCGCCCGCCACAGGCTCTGCGCGGGCGATCATCGGCGCGATCATCAGGGCGGTCATCTGGGCCACGATATCGGCGTCCTTAAAATGGCACAGGCGGCCCAGATCGGGGGTGTCATGGCAGATGCCGTCGCTGTCGATCCACATACGCGGGTTCAGGCGCAATTCCTGCCCTTCGGGGCCAAAGATCGACATGCTGGGCAGGTCCATCTCGCTTGGCGTGGCCGAGGCGGTCTGGAATTCCGGCGCTGTCACGCTCCATCCTTGGGGCAAGGGCACGGTCACGCCGCTGGCGGGATCGGTCCATGAACAGACAGACTCCGCGCAGGCAAAAACGGTGCCGCCATCCAGCTGCAATGATCCTTCCTCCAGCGATGCAGGACCGTAGAGTTCGTCTTGCAAGGCCGAGAGCGGCGGCAAGGCTGCATCATTGCGCCAGAAGATCACCGGCACTGCATTCGGCCCTGATTCCATCTGCCCGCTATAGCCATCGCCGAACGGCAATGGCTGGACCGC
The DNA here is from genome assembly GCF_034652275.1 of Yoonia sp. 72. Lineage (NCBI taxonomy): Bacteria > Pseudomonadati > Pseudomonadota > Alphaproteobacteria > Rhodobacterales > Paracoccaceae > Yoonia > Yoonia sp. 72. The sequence goes on from NZ_JAXIWG010000001.1 coordinate 1,627,874, forward strand.
CAAGATAAACGGTTCGGGCGAGGCTGCAGGCACCGAGAATTGCAGCACCAGATACGCCTCTTCCTCGAACACGCTATCAAGCGCGCTCTCGGTCCCCGGCCTGCCTGTCATCAAAGGCGACGGTGTGAAGCGTCCGACATAGCCGGTGCCTGCCTCATTCGCGGCGATGGTCACATCCATCATCGTCAAAGGCTCGGTCGGCGCACCTGCGGGTGCATCGCGCGGCGGCACCGCCAGCACGCGCCACTGCCCTTCAAAGTACAGCGGTTCGGCATCGGCGTCACTGCTGGCGTTGATTTGCACGGTAAAATCATTGGCCTGCCCGGGGAAGATCGCGACATCGGCCGACAGTGTGACCTCGCCCGGTGCGTAGGCGGTGACGCGCCAGTTGCCGGGCTCGAAACTGCCGGTGATGATGGGGCCGGTGTCCATCGGGGCCCAGGCCTCGGGCGACATGTCGGCGTCAAGCGGCACGCCGTCCCACGTCACATCCGATTGTGGCACATCAGGCGGCAGGCGGAAGGTCGCGGTGACCAGCGCCAGATCGTCCTGCGCCGCATCGCCCCGCGTTGCTGCCGCCGCTTGCGCGGCAAGCTCGGCGCTCGTGGTCAGGTCGGCATCGTCAAACGGAATACCGACACCAAAGCGGCGCGAGAACATAACTTCGGTCGCGCCCGCATTCAGATAGCGCAATTCGTATTCGCCGGGCGTTGTCGGCACCGACAGCGTCGTCGCGCCGTTCTTGGCCATGGCATTGTCCCAGCCGTGGCGCTGATGTTCGTTGACCGGCTGGTCAAGGTCTGCAATCACGATCCGTTCGCCCAATTGTTCCGGCCCGCGAAAGACAAACCGCACACGGCTGCCGGGTTCGACCGACCCGATGGGATCAAAACCCATCGCGGGGGCGACAACTTCGACGGGCTGCCGCGCGATCACGCCGTCCCGCGCGGTGACCAGGATCAGGTCATACATGCCAGGCGTCGTCGGGGCAGTCCGCGTGGCCGGATTGTTCGGTGCGGCCCCTGTGCCACCAATGGTGCGGTAGCTAGGCGACGCAGGCGCGCGGCTTTCGCCTTGGGGCACAAAGCCCATGAAATCGACATTGGTCGCCTGACCGTTCCAGCGGATGCTGTAGTCGAAACCGGCTTCGGCCTTGTCGCCGATATCAAAGGCGGCGGCAGGGGGTGCAGGTTCCACCGGTGCGGGTGCCACCGCGCTGACCTGCTGGAGCGCATCCGCCAGTTCCGCGCCGGAATTGGTCTGGAACAGCATCCCGCCGGTCTGGTCGGTGATACAGGACAAAGCCTCGACCTCGACCGCGCTTAGCCCGAACCCCACGACATGGGCGCGGATATCGATGCCTTCGGCGGCAAGGCTTGCGGCCAGCGCGCAAGGATCGCCTTCGCAATTCTCCAAGCCATCGGTGACGAGGATGATGTCGGCGGATTCTGCTGTTGGCGGTATCTGGTCGCGCGCCAGCGCAAGGCTGTCGGTCAAGGGCGTCATGCCGCGTGGCATTAACCCGCGCAGGCGGCTTTCCAGCGATCCGGCATCGCCATGCCCCATCTGCGTGACCACCTCGATATCGCGGCAATCGCCGCGCCGGTTGTGGCCGTAAGCAATGACCGACAGCGGCACCGCACCGTCGCGGCTGGCGAAATAATCGCCCATCACGTCGCGGGCGACCTCGATCCTTGTCAGATCACCTTCGACACGGTTCCACATAGACCCCGAGGCATCGAAAACAAGCACCGCGACACGGTCCGCCATGGCAGGGGCGGCGGTCAGCATCAGCGCGGCGGCGACAGGGATCAGACGGGTCATGTGATATCTCCAAGCGGTAACGAAAGGGCGGCGTTGATATAGCCGTTGAGGATGGCAAGATCGGATGCAAAGGCGGGGATCAGCGCGTCGGGGTCGAGCGGTTGCCAATAGGGGGGCGGTTCGAACGCGCCGTCGAACATCGTCAGCGGCGTCAGCACGACCAGTTTGCCGGGCAGGATCACCACCCAAGGGCGCAAACCGGTGCCTGCGGGCACCTCGGTCAGGCCGGTCCGCCCGCAACGCGCCTCTGCCTCGAGCTGCGCGAAACCGGCGCGCAGGTCTGGCGTCATGCGGGTGACATCACCGGTCACGCTGTAGCGGCCGTCGAAATCGGCATCCCCCGTCGGCACCGCGCGGTTACGATGCATCAGCTTTTGCGCCACCTTCAGCACGGCAGAGGCGTCTTTCGCCATCACGGTGGTCATGCGGTCCGATGACGCGGTTTCAGGCAAGGCCACCTCGACCATGACAAAGGTCAGGCCGCCTGCGTTCTTTTCCTTATAGTTCCGCTTGGCCCCGAACATCAGCCCGATCCGGCTTGCCACAACGGGGCGACCGTCGCGCACACCCGTCAGGCACAAATCCACGGTGACCTTGCGGACGCGCGAAAACAGCCGGAGTTCGTCGATCTCCTCGGTCCCCATCACGGGGGCGGGGTCAACGCGAAAGCCCATCAGGTGCTGCGCCAGCGCATCGGTGATGTCGTTGCGGGTGACCGCGCGGGGTTCTTTCGTCGCCTCGCCGAACAGCACGAACAGCGCAAACACGCCGAAAAGCGCCGCCAGAAACAGGCCCAGCCGAATATCGCCCGATATGCCCCAACCCAGCACCAGCCCGACCAGCGCAGCCCCCGGCACCGCGCGTTTGAGAAAGTTATCCGCACGCTCCACATGCGCGGCGCGGTCACGGTCGAGCGCAGCGATCACCGGCGTCAGTCGCGCCTTGAGCGCGGCCTGATCGGCTGGCGGCAGTTCTGCGGCGACAGGACGGGGTTCATAGGCTTCGCCGAACTGCAACCCGCGCTGCAGAAAGGTGTACCGACCCATCGTGCGAACGATGCTGAACCCGCTTGATTGCGGCGCGGTGGTCATGCACGCATGCCAAGATCTTGCCCGACAGGGGCCGTGGGGGCACCCTTCCATCCCATCGCCCCAGCGCCCATCTTGCGGAACTTGTCGGACACGCCATCAAGTTTGGTTTCCCACGCGGGGTTCGGCACCTGTCCGTCCGTCACCTTGAAAAACGCCTGCATCATGCAGGCCACTGCGAAAGGCTCGATCAGCGCGGCCTTGACCGCCCAGGCGAAAATCAGTGCGAAGACCACGCCGCCTGCGGACCACGCCCCGGGGATGAGGTAAACGACCGCTGCCGCAGGGGCGAGCATCACGACAAAGACCAGCAAGGACAAACCCCACACGATCAGCGTCAGCACTGCGGCATTGCGCATCATCCGCCCCGCATTCTGTCCGTAAAGCACCAGCGCCGTGCGGGCAGAATCCCACGGATTGGTGCTGCGGGTGCGAATGGCATGCGCAAGGATCACTTCGTCCACCAGCCCCACGGCGATGCGCAGAAAAGCCCGCACGATGCCCATGATCTGCTGCACGCCGGGGATCGGCAGGAAATTCGCGACACCCTGCAACAGCCCTGTGATCGCGGCCAGCACACCCTTGACCAACTGGTCGATTGCAAACAGCACGCTGGTCTCGGCGAAACGCTCTTTCACGACGGTAGTGGCATGGGCGATCTGGCCGCGTCCTTCGGGCAGGGGGCGTCCGTCGATCATTTCGACCATCACGGCGATATGGCCCGCCTTGACGGTGTAAAGGATGTATTCGCGCAACAGATAGATGACGCCCGCCGTCAGCCCGAACCCTGCAGCACCCCCCCAGAAGGTGGCTCCGGCGCGGAAATCATCGTCGCCAAACCCGCCGATCCCCCAGCCGATCCCCGCGCCTGTGCCGGTCACGATCACATAGGCGCAGGCGATGCCGAAATAGACCGCCATCCGGAATACCAGAAAGGGCGTTGTGCGGGCCATCAGGCCAAAGGATTTTTGTAGGCTGAAATCTGTCATCTGTGCGTCCAGGTTGTTTTGAACGCCAGTCATTCGCGATCGCGCGACCAAGACCACTACCAAATGGTAGCAAACCTACGCCTTGCTAGAAAACTCCGTGATCCAGCCCCGCAAGACCCGCCCGCATCCCCGCTGCAAAAGCATAGCGCAAGACCAGCGCGGGATGGCTGAGCGGCAAGCTGTGCCCTGCATCGGCGACCAGCCGGAAATGACCGTTCGGGACCGATTGCGCCAGCTTTTCAACAGCCTTGCGCGACACGGTCAGGCTGTGTTCACCATGCAAGGCGATGACGGGCATTGCCAGATGTGGCAATTCACCGGACCAGTCTTCGTTGGTGATATGCATGTCACTGCAAAACCCCCTGCCCTGCTGGCGCATGACCAAGGCGGTCAGCTCTTTCAGAACGGCGCGGTGTTCGTCCTGTCCCATCACCGCCTGATCGAAATCGCAGCCGGCAAAGACAAGCTGCGGAATAGTCGCGCCGCCTTTCTGCGCGACCTGCGAAAGGCCCAGCAGCACCAGCTTGTCCATCAGCCCGGGAAAGTTCTGGGACGCCCAGGCATTCGCCCTGTGGCGCAATGGCATGTCGCTCGTCTGGTGCCAGCCTTGCATCGGCGGCGTCGTGGGCGCCGCGACCAGCGCCACGACACGGTCGGGGTGATCACGCGCCAGACGCACCGCAAAGCGCGTGCCGACATCATGCGCCACCACGACGACCTGCCGCAGATCGCAGTGATTCAGAACCGTGCAGGCATGCCGGACCGTCAGATCTACGGCATCGGCCTCGTCAGGCAGAGGACAATCGCCATAACCCGGACGGATCGGCACGATGATGTCCAGCCCCAGCGATTGCGCTGCCACATGCAGTTCAGGCAAGGCTGAAACACCAAACAGCGCCCCATGCAAGAGCAAGACCGGCATACCCCCCGCAAGTCCGAAACGGGCATAGGGCACGTCACCTTTTGGACCGGCCTGCAGAACAGCACTCGCCAGGGTATGGTTGATCGTGACGGGCGGTTTGGTCGTGCGATCCGCAGCAAGGGACAAGGCATAGGCAATAGATACCAGTTGCACCTGCGAACTGACCCCCGCCTTGCTGAGCACCGCCTTGACCTGCTGACGGATGGTGCCTTCGGTCTTGTTCAGGGCGGTAGCAATGTCCTTGATCGGCTGGCCTTCCAAAAGCCGGAAATAGACCTGGCTTTCCCCCGGCGACAACCCGATCGTCTGTGCCAGCCTGTCCTGAACGTCATCGTTCAGCCCGCGTCGCACCTCGTACAGGGCGATGTGATCGTGTTGCGCGCTTGTCGTGCTCAAAAACAGGGCGACATCACCGTCCAGCGTCAGAACCGACAGCGGCAAGGGATCGGATGTCAGGGCTCTGCTCGTCAGGAAATCACGCGCTGTCTGCGGGGTGTCCGTGATCGCGGTCACCGGATCTCCGATCTGCAACCCCAGCAGCCGCGCCGCATCGGAGTTTTGCTGGACAATCAATCCGCGCCGGTCGATCAGCAGCGACATGGCCCGCCGGGTGTAACTGTCATACGCCGGAAGTATCGCCGTGGATGACAGTGCTGCCGTGCTGTCAAGCAAGGCGCCATCGGACCGTCCGGTCATAACGGACGCGATTTCATCGACAATGATGTCGAAATCATGCTTGTGAGCGGCGTTTTTCAAACAGAAGCCTCGGGTGAAACGGACTCTTTTTACAGGTAATCAAGCACTTCACAACGAGACGATAAGCGCCAGACCATCTTGGGCAAGTGAGGGCTGTTGATCCAGCATTAATTTTGTGATCAGGCCGCCTGCGCACCACCCAACCAGCAAAAGCACGAAAATCGCCCTATCGCCAGCAGAACGGTCTTTTGTCGATGCTTGCACGGGCAAAGCGCGCAACAGCACCGCCCGGATGACCGGGAAGCGTGCGCAAGGCGTGCTGCCGTTCTCAGTGAGAGAGACTGCGATCCGCCAAAAGTATGGAGATGCTAGCCGAGTGCATATCCGGCACCACGCACGGTGCGGATCAGATCCTCGCCGCCGTGACTGCCCAGCACCTTACGCAGGCGGCCGACATGGACATCGACGGTGCGGGTATCGACATAGATGTCGCGCCCCCAGACCCGGTCGAGCAGCTGGTCACGGCTCCAGACGCGGCCTGGCTTTTCCATGAAGGTCGTCAGCAGGCGGAATTCGGTAGGCCCAAGCTTGAGTTCCTTTTCGCCGCGAAACACTTTGTGCGTTTCGGAATCGAGAAGGATATCGTTATAGATCAGCCGCTCGCCCATGGTCGCGGGGCGCGACCGGCGCAGATGCGCCTTCACACGCGCCAGAAGTTCGATGATCGAATAGGGCTTGCTGATGTAGTCATCGGCACCGGTTTCCAGACCACGCACCTTGTCCACCTCTTCGGACCGCGCGGACAGCATGATGACGGGCGTCATGCGGAATGCGGGGCGGCTTTTGATCTGGCGGCAGATTTCGATGCCCGATGTGCCGGGCAACATCCAGTCCAGCAGGATCAGGTCGGGCTGTTCTTCCTCGATCAGAAGCAGGGCCTCGTTGCCGTCAGCGGCCTTGATGACGCGAAAGCCTTCGCTTTCGAGGTTGTAGGCCAGCACTTCGCGCTGTGCGGGTTCATCCTCGACCACCAAAACGGACGGTTGCAGATCGGCCATCAGACATCACTTTCCTGAAGCGCAAAGGCGGTGCGGTCGTGCTTGGGCCGGTCATCTTCGGGCAGAGCGCCGGTGACGGCATAGATCGTCTGTTCGGCGATCCCTGTCGCATGGTCCCCCACACGTTCGATGTTCTTGGCAATGAAATGCAGATGCATACCCACGGCGATATTCTTGTGGTCTTCCATCATATGGGTCAGGAACGACCGGAACAGCGTGTTGTAGATCTGGTCGGCTTCGGCGTCGCGTTCGATGATCTCGGCGGCCTTGACCGGATCGCGCTGGATAAAGGCATCCAGCGAATCCCTGACCATGGTTTCCACAAAGGCCGACATGCGCGCCAGATCCGACAGCGTGCCGGTGATCGCGCCGGCACCTGATATGGCCTTGGTGCGCTTGGCGATGTTCTTGGCGTAGTCGCCGCAGCGTTCCAGATGCGAGCTGATCTCCATCACCGCCAGCACAAGGCGCAGGTCACGCGCGGTCGGCCCGCGCAAGGCCAGCAGGCGGGCGGCATCGGACTTGAGCAGAAGGTCAAGATCATCGACCACCTTGTCGCCAACGCGGACTTTCTCGGCCAGTTCGGCGTCGCGCGTGCGCAGCGCTTCGGCGGCGTCCGACAGCGCCTGTTCGACAAGGCCGCCCATCTTGATCATGGTGGCCTGAATGCTTTCAAGGTCGCGGTCGAAGGATGCGACGATGTGGTTATCGTTGATTGCCATTTGTCTTATCCGATCCGGCCGGTGATGTAGCTTTCGGTGCGGCTGTCCTGCGGGTTGGTGAAAATCTGGTCGGTGTCGTTGAATTCGACCAGATTGCCCAAATGGAAGAACGCGGTTTTCTGGCTGACGCGCGCCGCCTGCTGCATGGAATGGGTCACGATCACGACAGAAAACTGCTGGCGCAATTCGTCGATCAATTCCTCGATCTGGGCAGTGGCGATCGGGTCGAGCGCGGAACAGGGTTCGTCCATCAGCAAGACTTCGGGGGCAGTGGCGACAGCGCGCGCGATGCACAGGCGCTGCTGCTGGCCACCCGACAGGCCGGTGCCGGCGGAATCAAGACGGTCTTTCACCTCGTTCCACAAGGCAGCACGCCGCAGGGAGGCTTCGACGATTCCGTCCATATCGGCCTTGGTGCGCGCCATGCCGTGGATCTTCGGGCCATAGGCCACATTGTCATAGATCGACTTGGGGAACGGGTTGGGTTTCTGGAACACCATGCCGACCTTGGCACGCAGTTGCACCGGATCGACGCGCGGATCATAGATGTCCTGCCCGTCCATCGTGATGCTGCCCTGCACGCGGCAGATGTCGATCGTGTCGTTCATCCGGTTCAGACACCGCAGGAACGTTGATTTGCCGCAGCCCGACGGCCCGATGAAGGCGGTGACAGTCTTGTCGCCGATCTCGACGCTGACGTCCTTGATGGCATGCGTGTCGCCATAGAAGACCTGCACGCCTTTGGCGGAAATTTTCGTGTCACTCATCTCGGCGGTTCTTTCAATGCGTCTAAGGTCATCCATGGGTGCGGTCCTTTACCAACGGCGTTCAAATTTGCTGCGCAGATAGATGGCCAGACCGTTCATGAAAATCAGGAAGGTCAGCAAAACCAGAATGGCAGCAGAGGTCCGGCTGACAAAGCCGCGTTCGGGGCTGTCGGCCCAGATAAAGATCTGGGTTGGCAAGGCGGTCGCAGCGTCGAAAGGCGAAGACGCGGCAGAGGTGATAAAGGCGTTCATCCCGATCAGCAGCAGCGGGGCGGTTTCCCCCAAGGCTTGCGCCAGACCGATGATCGTGCCGGTCAGGATGCCGGGCATGGCCAGCGGCAGCACATGCTGGAAAACCACCTGCTGTTTGGACGCGCCCACGCCCAGCGCCGCTTCGCGGATCGACGACGGCACGGCCTTGAGCGCCGCACGGGTGGCGATGATGATCGTCGGCATCGTCATCAGCGCCAGCGTCAGACCACCTACGAAGGGGGCAGATCGCGGCATCCCGAGATAATTCAGGAACACCGCCAGTGCGAGCAGGCCAAAAACGACCGAAGGCACGGCGGCAAGGTTGTTGATGTTGACCTCGATGAAATCGGACACCTTGTTCTTGGGGGCGAATTCCTCAAGGTAGATTGCCGCGCCGATCCCCGCGGGAAACGCGATGATAAAGCAGATCAGCAGCACCCAGAATGACCCCACCAGCGCGCCCCGCAGGCCCGCCAGTTCAGGGAAACGGGAATCGGCGTTGGTAAGTAGCGCAAAGTTCAACGGCTTGGTGATCGCACCCGCCGCGATCAGCTCGTCCAGCCATGCCACACCCTGATCGTTGACGCGGCGCAGCGCTTCTGGCGTTTCGCGGCTGATCGACCCTTTGTGCAGCTGGTCATAGGCGTCCGCCAGCGGCACTGTCAGGCTGATGGTCTGCCCGATCAGCGACGGGTCAGCGACGACCAGATCACGCAGATAGAACTGCGCACCGTTCGAGATGATGTTGCGCACTTCGCGCCGCTCGGAGGCCTCGTCCGCGCTGGGCAGTTTGGCGATCAGCGCGTTGGTAACCACGTCCTGAAAACCGCCACGGGGCAGGGTCTCGACCGAGATCTCGGCAGGATCGACAAATACATCAAGCGTCACATGCGTCTGCACAAAGGCCGTATGGCCGGTGCGGATCAATGAGGCGAACAGCAGGAACATCACGCCGAAGGCGATGGCGATCGCGATCAGGCCGAATGCTTGCAGCACATAGTCCTTGCGCTTGCGCCGCGCGATGGCGGGCGAACGTTCGATCAGCGAAATCCGGTGAGGTGCGGGTGTACTGGCGGTGGTGGTGTCAGCCATTGGTCAAAGCCTTAATCATAGATTTCGCGGTATTTGCGCACGATGCGCAAGGCCAGCACGTTGATGCCCAGCGTGATGATGAACAGCATCATCCCCAGCGCAAAGGCCGACAGGGTCTTGGGGTTGTCAAAGGCGCTGTCACCGATCAGCAGGGTCACGATCTGCACCGTCACAGCAGTGACGCTGTCGAGCGGGTTGATTGTAAGACGCGCGATCAGACCTGCGGCCATGACCACAATCATCGTCTCGCCGATAGCACGGCTAACGGCCAGCAGAATGCCGCCCATAATGCCGGGGATCGCTGCGGGGAACAGCACGTTCAGCATGGTTTCCGACCGTGTCGCACCCAGCGCCAGCGCCCCGTCGCGCAGGCTTTGCGGGACCGAGGACAGCGCGTCATCGGCAAAGGACGAAATGAACGGGATCAGCATGATCCCCATGACGCTGCCCGCGGCAAGCGCCGTGTTCGAAGCCACATCCAATCCCAGCGTAGCCCCCGTGCTGCGGAGCCAGGGTGCGATGACAAGGATCGCGAAAAAGCCGTAGACGACCGTGGGCACACCCGCGAGGATTTCAAGAAACGGCTTGATCACCGACCGCGCACGGCGCGATGCGAATTCGTTCAGATAGATCGCGGTCATCAGCCCGACCGGAATGGCGACGGTCAAGGCGACGGTCGCAATGACCAGCGTGCCCAGAAAGACGGGGACCACACCGAATGCGCCTTCGGCGGCGATCTGGTCTTCGCGGATCGGAATCTGCGGTTCCCAGTTCAGCCCGAACAGGAAGTCGGTGATAGGCACCATCGCAAAGAACTTGCTGGTCTCGTAAACCAGCGCAGAGATGATCGCCACGGTGACGAAAATCGCGAAAATCGCGCAAGACGCCATCAGGCGCAGCATGATCCCTTCGCTGCCCTGACGGGCGCGGAATTCCGTGGTCACGGTGCGGCGTGCGAAGATAACGAGCGCGACAACGGCGATCAGCACGACGACAACCAACGCCAGATCGGCGTTGCGTTCGTAGGCGACCAGCCGTTCGGCGGCGTCGATCTTCCATTGTTCGGGTGTACCGAATACGCGACCACCGGCCAAAGAGTTGATTTCGGCCATGATCAACTGGATCGCGCCGGTGCCAAGGCCGTCAAACGTGCCTTCGGGCAGGCTGGCGGCGACCAGTCGCTGGATCAGCGGGTCGGCAAGGGCCAGCCAGACAAGAATAAGAACAAAAACCGGCACCAGAACGACAAGCGCCGAAAACATACCGTGAAAACCGGCCAGCGAATGCAAGGCTGAGCCACCGTCACGGATGGCCCGCGCGGCGCGAAGGTTCATCACATACCCAATGGCAGCGGCAACAAACAAGATGATGAAAGCGAGCAGGGTCATTCAGGTGGCCAATCTCATGAAAAAACCCGCCCCGCGCAAAATACGCGGGGCAGGCTGGTCGTTTGTATTACTGCTTGGCAGGCATGTTTTCGCCGGCGATCACGGCTGCCTGAGTGGCGGCACGGACGTCGTCAACCAAAGGCACCATGCCACGCTCGGACAGGTAGCCACCGGGGGCCAGTGCGTCCTCGGACATGTATTCTTCGATGAATTCCTGCATGTTCGGGATCACACCGCGGTGCGCGTTCTTGATGTAGAAGTACAAGGGACGTGCAACAGGGTAGGACCGGTCGGCAACCGTTTCGAAGTTTGGCTCGACGCCGTTCAGGCTGACGCCCTGCAACGTGTCCAGGTTTTCGAAAACATACGAATAGCCGAAGATACCCAGCGCGTTCGAGTCAGTCTGCAGACGCTGCACGATCAGGTTGTCGTTTTCACCGGCTTCGATGAACGGTCCGTCGGTGCGCATGCGCGAGCAGTTTTCTTCGATCCAGTCACCGTCGAAACCGCCGTCTGCGACATAGTCCAGTTCTTCGCAACCAGCATGCATGGCCAGTTCGACCCATGCGTCACGGGTGCCGGATGTCGGTGGGGGGCCGATGACGATGATTTCGACGTCGGGCAGGCTCGGGTCGATGTCAGACCAACGGGTATATGGGTTATCCACCCATTCGCCGTCGACAGGAACCTGAGCTGCCAGTGCCTGATACATTTCGCCAAGCGTCATATCCCAGTCATGGGGGGTGTTGACGCTGACGGCCATCGACAGACCGTCATAGCCGATCAGGGCTTCGGAGATGTCAGTGACGCCATTGGTCTGGCAAAGCTGATATTCGCTCGCCGTCATGGCACGCGATGCGCCGGTCAGGTCAGGGTGTGCTTCGCCGATGCCGCCGCAGAAAATCTGCATGCCGCCGCCGGTACCGGTCGATTCAACGATCGGCGATGGTGCGCCGGTGTTGTTTGCGAACTGCTCGGACACAGCCTGGCTGTATGGGAACACGGTGGACGAACCGACGAGACGGATTTCATCGCGCGCGGTCGCTGCGGTGGCGGACACGGCGGCAAGCGCCAGCGCCGACACGGAAAGCTTTGTGAAAGTCATGGTAACTCCTAATTGTCGTTTCGGGCCGTATCAGCCGACCTCGACGAAGGGCTAGACTGATTCCATGACCCTTATGCAAAAATTATATGACAGTTTTGTAACAGCCCTGGCAGATAGTCTGCGAACTGTCAGGCAGATCGGGTTTGCTTCAGCGCCCCGAAAAGTCGCACCAGCACAGACCTAGGCACGCCGGAACAGGACCCCTATTGTCATCAGGGCCCAAGCGGCTGTCATCAGCCAGAAACTGGAAACGGGCAAAGCGATTGCAACGACACCAAAAACGCGCAGCAGGGCGATCACGCCACAGATCAACGACACGAGAAAGATTGCAAAAGACGGCTGGCTGAGGCGCAAGTGAGGCTCCAATTCTGAGGTTGTCGTGGGCGCCGGACCTCGCATATTTCGCGAGGCCCGGAAAGGGCCAACCGGAAAACAAGCACGACGCTTCGGGTGCGTTTCAGCAGCAGCCTTGCGCACCCGCTTTGGCCGTCACCCCACGCGCAGGCCGCTGGCCTTGTCAAAAGGGTGCAGGGCATCGACTGGCGCGAACAGCGTGATCCGCGCGCCTTCTTGCACATCAGGCAAGCGCGGCACACGCACGGTGACCGGTTGGGCACTGTCGGCCAGTGCCACATAAATATGGCTTTCAGCGCCCGCAGGTTCCAGCAAAACGACATCGCCCTGCACGGCCAGATGCGGCGCGGGCGGGGCTGCCAGCAACAGATCATCAGGGCGCACACCGATCAGGTCGCTCCCCACCGGCAAGCCGGACAAACCGTCCGCCCCGCCCTTTTCGCGCAGATAGCTGGCGTCGATCATGTTCATCGCAGGCGAACCGATAAAGCCTGCGACAAAGACCGAAGCGGGCTTGCTGTAAACCTCCATCGGGGTGCCGACCTGTTCGATCCGGCCACCGTTCAGCACGACCAGACGGTCCGCCATGGTCAGCGCCTCGAGCTGGTCATGGGTGACGTAAAGCGAGGTGGTTTTCAGCCGTTTCTGCAACTGGCGGATTTCGACGCGCATCTGTACGCGCAGTTTCGCATCAAGGTTCGACAGAGGTTCGTCGAACAAAAACGCCGCTGGTTCGCGCACCAGCGCACGGCCCATCGCGACGCGCTGGCGTTGCCCGCCCGACAGGTTGCGCGGCTTGCGATCCAGATAAGGCGCGATTTCCAGCATCTCGGCGGCTTCGCGTACGCGGCGGTCGATCTCGTCCTTGGGCAGTTTGCGGTTGCGCAACCCGTAGGCCAGATTGTTGAACACCGTCATATGCGGATAGAGCGCGTAATTCTGGAACACCATCGCGATATCGCGTTCGGCGGGTTCCAGTTTGTTCACCACCCGGTCGCCGATATGCAGCGTGCCATCCGAAATCGTCTCGAGCCCTGCCACCATACGCAGCAAGGTGGATTTGCCGCAGCCGGACGGCCCGACCAGCACGATCATTTCGCCATCCGCGATGTCGAGGCTGATGCCCGTGACCGCTTTGACGCCGCCTGCATAGACCTTGTGCAGGTCGTCCATCACAATCGTCGCCATCGTTACTTCTCCGTCTCTGTCAGGCCTTTTACGAACAGCCTTTGCATGAATAAAATCACAAGGATCGGCGGCAGCGCCGCCAGCGTCACAGTCGCCATCACCAGATGCCACAGGGGTTCGCTGTCGCCCCCCGTCACCATCCGCTGGATGCCCATAACGATGGTGTAGTACTCGGGGTCTGTCGTAATCAGCAGCGGCCAGAGATACTGGTTCCAGCCGTAGATGAACATGATCACGAACAGCGCCGCGATATTGGTGACCGACAAGGGCAGCAGGATATCCTTGAAGAATTTCATCGGCCCCGCGCCGTCAACGCGGGCGGCTTCCATCAATTCCTCTGGCACGGTCATAAAAAACTGCCGGAACAGGAATGTCGCCGTCGCCGATGCGATCAGCGGGATCGACAGACCCGCAAAGCTGTTGAGCATGCCCAGATTTGCCACCACCTGGAAGGTCGGGACGATGCGGACCTCGACCGGCAGCATCAGGGTCAGGAAGATGATCCAGAAGAAAAACATCCGGAACGGGAACCGGAAATAGACGATGGCAAAGGCCGACAGGATCGAGATAGACAGCTTGCCCACCGTGATCGCCATCGCCATGACAAAGCTGTTCCACAGCATCCCCCCGATGGGCGGCGTGCCCGCCTGCGAGCGGCCTTCGAAGATCACCGTGCGGTAGTTTTCTAGCGCGTTCGGCCCAGGCAACAGCGGCATGACCCCCCGCACAAAGGTCCCCGGCGGATGGGTCGAGGCGATGACGGCCACGTAAACGGGAAACACCACCAAGGCTACGCCAAGGATCAGCACGAGATGGGCAAAGAACGTGCCCCAGCGGTCATTTTCTACCATGACTTGCGATCCTTCAGTAATTCACGCGCCGCTCGATATAGCGGAACTGGATGACGGTCAGCACGATCACGATCCCCATCAGGATCACCGATTGTGCGGCCGACGACCCCATGTTGAGATTGACGAAACCGTCGCGGAACACCTTGTAGACAAGGATATTCGTCGCCTGCGACGGCCCGCCTTCGGTGGTGGCATGGATCACGCCGAACGTGTCGAACATCGCATAGACGATATTCACGACCAGCAGAAAGAACGTGACCGGCGACAACAGCGGGAAAACGATGGTCCAGAACCGCTTGAACCGGCTAGCCCCGTCGATGGCCGCCGCTTCCAGCAGGGATTGCGGGATGGATTGCAGCCCCGCGAGGAAGAACAGGAAGTTGTAGGAAATCTGTTTCCACGCCGCCGCCACGATGACAAGGATCATCGCGTCGCTGCTGCTGGACCGGTGGTTCCAGTCATAGCCGATCCCGTCCAGCACATAGGGCAGGATGCCAATATTGGGGTTGAAGATGAACCACCACAGAACGCCCGCAATCGCGGGGGCGATGGCATAGGGCCAGACCAGAAAGGTCGTGTAGGTTTCGCGCGACCGGATCATCTTGTTCACCATCACGGCGAACAACAGCGCCAGTCCCATCGACAGCACCGTCGTGCCGACCGAGAAGTAAAGCGTGACCTTCAGCGAGTTCAGGTAAAGTGAATCGTCGAATAACTGCGTGAAATTGTGAAAGCCCACAAAGGTCGGCGGGCGCACACCAAAGGCGTCGCCTTGCCGATAGGCTGATTGCATCAGCGCCTGACTGGCGGGCCAGACAAAAAAGATCAGCGTGATGATGATCTGCGGGGCCAGCAGCGCATAGGGCAGCCAGCTGTTGGAAAATGTGGATCGTTTGGTCTGCATCTGTGCCTGTCCCGCGCGTCTAAAAACAGCAAAACCCACCCCCGCACTGGCAGGGGTGGGTCATGTCCGATCGAAGGTTTAGTTCATCGAGGCTTCGAATTCGCGCAGCAGGACGTTGCCACGGCGCACCGCTTCGTCAGCGGCTTGCTGGCCGGTCTTGTTGCCCGACATCACCGCTTCCATTTCCTCGGAGATGATGTCGCGGATCTGGACGAAGTTGCCGAAACGCAGACCGCTGGAATTCGGGGTCGGCGGGTTCAGCGTCATCTGGCGGATCGAAATGTCGGAACCGGGGTTCGCGTCATAATAGCCCTGTTCGGCGGTCAGATCGAATGCGGCCTGAGTGATCGGCAGATAACCGGTGTCCTGATGCCATTTCGCCTGCACTTCGGGCTGGGACAGGTATTCGAAGAAACGGGCGATGCCCTGATATTCTTCGCTTTCATGTCCGGTCAGCACCCACAGCGTTGCCCCACCGATGATGGTGTTCTGCGGCGCACCTTCGACGGTGTCGTAATAGGGCTGCATACCGAAACCGACTTCGAATTCGGCATTGTTCAGAACGCCCGCACGGCTGGCGGAGGACCCGAAGAACATCGCGCATTCACCGGCGTAGAACAGCGGTGCGGCATCTGGGCCTGGGCCGGGGCCACCCCAACGGAACGCCCCGGCGTCTGCCCATGCTTTGAGGTTGTCCCAATGTGTCGCGACCAGTTCGCTGTTGAACACGAATTCGGCGTCAAAGCCTTCAAACCCGTTGGACTGGGTCGCCAGCGGCACGTTGTGCCATGCGGTGAAGTTTTCCAGCATCACCCAGCTTGGCCACGAGGTGGTGAAACCGCAGGGTGCAGCACCGCTTTCAATGATCTGCAAGGATGCGGCTTCCATCTCGGCCCATGTGGCGGGCGGGGTGTCAGCGTCCAGACCGGCTGCCGCAAAGATATCGCGGTTGTAATACATGATCGGCGTGGAGGAGTTGAACGGGAACGACAGCATGTTGCCATCAGAGTCGGTGTAGTAGCTGACGATGGTGTCCAGATAGGCGCTTGGGTCGAACGGCACGTTGTTGTCGGCCATCAGCTGGTAAATCGGATAGATCGCACCTTCGGCGCCCATCATGGTGCCGGTGCCGACTTCGAAGACCTGCAGGATATGTGGCTGCTCGTTCGCGCGGAAGGCAGCAATCGCACCAGTCATCGCCTCGGCATAGGTGCCGCGAAAGCTGGCGACGACCTGATAGTCGGACTGGCTTTCGTTGAAACCCTGCGCCACACCTTCAAGCAATTCACCAAGCTCGCCACCCATAGCGTGCCACCAGTCGATCTGCGTCTGCGATTGCGCGGCAAGCGGGGCCACCAGTGTCAGCGTCAGCGCCGACGCGAAGAATCTGTGTTTCATTGATCTTTTCCTCATTTGCTAAAGGGCATGCGCGCCGAACTTTGACATCGCGCCGCAACGCGCTGCTCCCGACGTCGCACTGACTACTGGTACTGTGTAACGGTTGAATGACTTACGTGCATTTTTCACCTTGAAAATGACCGCGCAACCAGGCGGATAGCCTTTGTGGTCCTGCAGGGCCCTGTGACGGCAAGGCCATTTGTCAAAACGCGTATCATCGGCAAATCTTCGCCGCTTGCCGAATGTTTCGCAAGCTTATTTTTCAACACATGAAAACTACAGAAAACCCCTTTTTTCTATAACATTATTCCAGCAAAATCCCCTGCGCCGCCACGATCGGCGTAAAGTAGCCTGCACTTGGCTGACCTGCCGCGACGGCACTGCGGCACCGCTCTTGTCATTCCGGAATTTGCACCCGACAGTTGCGTGTCGGGCGATGATGCGTCGGACGCAACCGATCTGCGCAAGCCGTCAACACCCCTTGCGCCAGTGGTAACAGGGAGAATTCCATGACACTCAAAACTCTACTCAAGGCCAGCAGCGCCATTGTCCTGCTGTCCGCCATCGCCGCGAACGCGCAGGCGACGCACCCCGAAACAGGCGAGGCGCTGGCCGAGGTGCAAAGCTTTACCTACCGCGTGCTGGATGAACATTCTTCCGTCGATCCGCAGGTGGTCGAGGATGTGACCGGCTCCGAAATCGTGCGCGACCTGTTCGAAGGTCTGATGAATCAGGATGCCGCAGGCGAACTGGTCCCAGGTGTGGCCACAGGGTTCGAGGTGTCCGAGGACGGGCTGACCTATACGTTCACGCTGCGCGACAATGCCCGCTGGTCCAACGGTGACCCCGTTGTCGCAAGCGATTTCGTCTTTGCTTGGAAGCGTGCGGTCGATCCTGAACTGGCGTCCGAATACGCATGGTTCATGGAACTGATGTCGATCGAGAATGCCGCCGCCATCATCGCGGGCGAGATGGACAAGGAAGACCTGGGCGTCACCGCCCCTGACGACCAGACCTTCGTCGTGACCCTGTCGCAGCCCCTGCCCTATTTCGCGCAGATGACCACGCATGCCACCACCTTCCCCGTGCATCCGGCGACCGTGGAGGAATTCGGGGACAGATGGACACGCCCTGAAAACATCGTGTCCAACGGGGCCTATGTGCTGCGCGAACACGTCCCGCAGGAACGTCTGGTGCGCGTGCGCAACGAAATGTACTGGGACAACGAGAACACGATCATTGACGAGGTGACCGCCTTGGTCATCAACGACGTCAATCAGGGCCTGACCCGCTATCTGGCAGGCGAGCTTGACCGCACCGAAGTGCCACCGGGCCAGTTCCAGCGGCTGTCCGCCGAATACCCCGATCAGGCGATCAGCATTCCGCGCCTGTGTTCGTATTACTACAACTTCAACCTTTCCGAAGGCGGGCCAGAGGCGTTGCAGGATGTCCGTGTGCGTCAGGCGATGAACCTTGCCGTGAACCGCGACGTGATCGTGAATAACGTGCTGGGTGCGGGCCAGACGGCGGCCTACAACTTTACCCCCGTGCGCACTGCGGGTTTCACCCTGCCCGATCTGCCGATTGCCAATATGACGCAGGAAGAACGCAACGCGATGGCGGTCGAACTGATGACCGAAGCCGGTTACGGCATTGGTGGTCAGCCGCTGAGCATCGAACTGCTATACAACACGGACGAGGCGCACCGGAACATCGCCGTCGCCCTTGGCCAGATGTGGCAGCAGACGCTGGGGATCCAGACGACGCTGGCCAATCAGGAATGGCAGACGTTCCTCCAGACACGCGGCAACCAGAACTATGAAATGGCCCGCGGCGCATGGTGCGGCGACTATAACGAGGCGTCCACCTTCCTTGATCTGGTCACCACCAATTCGGGCTATAACGATGCGGCCTATTCCAACGCCGAGGTCGATCAGCTGATGGCTGACGCCAAAACCGCCGAAGACCCGCAGCCGAACTATACCCGCGTGGAAGAGATCATCGCCGAAGAGGTGCCGATCATCCCGATCTATCACTATGCCGATGGCTATATGTTCAACCCCGAACTGCGGGGCTGGCCAGTCGATAACGTCGAGCAGAATTGGTACAGCCGCGAGCTATACTTCGTCGCAGGCGAATAACCGCTGTTGACCTTACAGACCTGCGCCCTGTGACGGGGCGCAGGTATTCTCTTTTCCGACCGCAAGGATCGTCATGTTCAATTTCGTGCTCAAGCGCATCCTGATCGCCGTGCCGACGATCCTGATCCTGATCGTCTTGTCCTTCATGCTGATGTTCGCGGCCCCCGGCGGGCCGTTCAACAGCGAACGCCCGCTGCCGCCGCAGGTGCTGGCCAATCTCGAGGCGCGCTACGGGCTGGACCAGCCTTACTGGAAGCAGATGTATGACTACGTCGTCAACGTGGTCACGCGGTTCGATTTCGGCCCGTCGTTCCAATACCGCGACCGGACGGTGACCGATGTCATCATGCAAGGCTTTCCGGTCACGCTGACCTACGGGTTCTGGTCCTTTTTCGTGGCGGTGATCGTCGGCGTGTCGCTGGGTGTGGTCGCTGCGATCCGGCACAACACATGGCTTGATTACTTTGCCGTCGGCGTGACGGTCGGTGCGCAGGTGCTGCCGAACTTCGTCATGGCACCGATCCTTGTGCTGGTCTTTACGCTCTGGCTGGGCTGGCTGCCGGGGGGCGGCTGGCAAGGCGGGCAGTGGCAATACCTGATCCTGCCCGTGATCGCGCTGTCGACCAGCTACATGGCGTCGATTGCGCGGATCACGCGGTCCTCCATGCTGGAGGTGCTGAACGCCGGTTTCATCCGCACCGCCCGCGCCAAGGGCCTGCCGACATGGCGGATCATTCTGGGCCATGCGCTGAAGCCCGCGATGCTGCCGGTGCTGTCCTATCTGGGGCCTGCCTTTGTGCTGATGATCACGGGGTCGGTCGTGATCGACGTCTATTTCTCGACCGGCGGGATCGGCCAGTTTTTCGTCAATTCGGCCTTCAGCCGCGATTATGCGGTCATCATGGGGATCACCATTCTGGTGGGCGTGCTGACCATCCTGTTCAACCTTGTGGTCGACGTGCTTTACGCATGGATCGACCCCAAGATCCGCTACTGAGGGGCGCGCGATGTATCCCGACAAGACAACCGCCGACACATTGGTCGGTGCCGCCCATCTGGCCGAGGTACAGGGCCGGTCGCTCTGGAAAGATGCGCGCCAGCGGTTCATGCGCAACAAGGCCGCTGTCGCGGGGATGATCGCGTTGATCCTTGTCACGCTTTTTGCCTTCTTCGGCGGATTTCTGGCGCAGTGGAGCGCGCAGGAAATCAACTGGGCGATGATGGGCAATGTCGCGCAGGCCGGCGGGCCAAGCATCGCCAACGGCCATTATTTCGGTGTCGATGAACTGGGGCGCGATCTTTATGCGCGCACGGTGCAGGGCACACGCATTTCGCTGCTGGTCGGTTTCGTCGGAGCGGCCATCGCGGTGATCGTCGGCACGCTTTATGGGGCGATTGCGGGCTATTTCGGCGGGCGCACCGACGGGATCATGATGCGGATCGTGGATATCCTGATGGCGATCCCCTTCATGTTCGTGCTGATCCTGATGCTAGTGATCTTTGGCCGGTCGATCCTGATGCTGTTCATCGGGATCGGGCTGATTTCATGGCTGGATATGTCGCGCATCGCGCGGGGCCAGACGCTGACGCTGAAAAACAAGGAATTCGTCGAAGCCGCCGTCGCCATCGGTGTGCGCCCGATGACGATCATCCTGCGCCATATCGTGCCGAACCTGCTGGGGCTGGTCATCGTCTATGCCACCCTTCTGGTGCCGACCATGATCATCACCGAAAGCTTCATCAGCTTTCTGGGCCTTGGCGTGCAGGAACCCGCGACATCGCTGGGCGCACTGATTTCGGCGGGCGCAGGACAGATGCAATACGGCGTGATCTGGCAACTGGCATTCCCGCTGTTTTTCTTCATCGTGACGCTTTTCGCGTTCTTCTTCGTGGGCGACGGGCTGCGCGACGCGCTCGACCCCAAGGACCGCTGACATGACCCTGCTGCAAACCAAAGACCTGACCGTCACCTTCCAGACGGCCGATGGCCCCGTAAACGCCGTCAATGGCGTGAATTTCAGTATCGACAAAGGCGAAACGCTGGCCATCGTCGGCGAAAGCGGGTCGGGCAAAAGCCAGACCGCCTTTGCCATCATGGGCCTGCTGGCGCGCAACGGCCGCGCCTCCGGGCAGGCTTTGTTTGACGGGCAGGACCTGCTGGCGATGCCGCAAAAGGCGCTTAACAAGATCCGCGCCAATGATGTCGCGATGATCTTTCAGGACCCGATGACATCGCTGAACCCCTATATCCGCATTTCCGACCAGATGGCCGAGGTGCTGACGCTGCACAAAGGGATCAGCAAACGCGACGCCATCACGCAATCGGTGCGGATGCTGGATGCGGTCGGCATTCCCGATGCCAAAGCGCGGATCAGCAGTTTCCCGCATGAATTTTCCGGCGGTATGCGCCAGCGGATCATGATCGCGATGGCGCTGCTCTGCGAACCGCGCCTGTTGATCGCGGATGAACCGACCACAGCACTTGACGTGACGGTGCAGGCGCAGATCATGCGGGTGCTGGCCGATATCCGGCGTGATTTCGGCACGGCGATCATTCTGATCACCCATGATCTGGGGATCGTGGCCGATGCCTGCGACCGGACACTGGTGCTTTATGGCGGGCAAATCATGGAAGACGGGCCGACGGATGATGTCTTTGCGCGCCCGTCGCATCCCTATACCGCCGGATTGCTGCGCGCCGTGCCGCGCCTTGACCGCGACGACGACGAATTGCTGACCATCGCGGGCGATCCGCCCGACATGTCGCGCCTGCCTGCGGGCTGCCCGTTCTCGCCGCGCTGTGCTGCCGTGATGCCGCATTGCCCGACCGTGAAACCAAGGCTGGAAAGCTTCGACGGCACCCGCCGCCGCGCCTGCCATCTGCAAATCGACGAGGTCGCATGATGGAACCGATCCTATCCGTTCAAGACCTGAGCGTCACCTTCGATATCCACCCGCAAGGGGCTTGGCCCTGGACCAAGCCGCAGAAACTGCATGCCGTGAACGGGATCAGTTTTGATTTGGCCCCCGGTCAATGCCTTGGTGTCGTCGGCGAAAGCGGGTCGGGCAAATCGACGCTTGCGCGCGCCATTGTCGGCACGGTGCCGTCAAGCCACGGACGCATCATGTTCGAAGGCCAGGATCTGGCGTCCATGTCCCCATCGGCGCGTCGCGTGCATCGCAAGGATGTGCAGATGATCTTTCAGGACCCGCTGGCCGCGCTCAACCCACGTATGACCGTGGGTGATATCATCGCCGAACCGCTGATCACGCATGAACCCAAAGTCCCCCGCGCCGAAGTCCGCAAACGCGTGCAGGCGCTGATGGAACGTGTGGGCTTGCTGCCCAATCTGGTGAACCGCTATCCGCATGAATTTTCGGGTGGCCAGTGCCAGCGGATCGGGATCGCGCGGGCGCTGATCCTGAAACCCAAGCTTCTGATCTGCGATGAACCTGTCTCGGCGCTCGATGTGTCAGTGCAGGCGCAGGTGGTCAACCTGCTCCGCGAATTGCAACGCGACATGGGGCTGTCGATGATCTTTATCGCCCATGACCTGAGCGTGGTGAAACATGTCTCTGACAAGGTGATGGTCATGTATCTGGGCCGCACGATGGAAATGGCCGCCAGCAAACCGCTGACCACCGGACCGCGCCATCCTTACAGTCAGGCGTTGATCGCCTCTGTCCCGATCCCCGATCCGGTGCTGGAACGCGCGCGCAAACGGCCCGTGCTGGAAGGCGAATTGCCCTCGCCCCTGCGCCCGCCCTCGGGCTGCGTGTTCCGCACGCGCTGCCCCAAGGCGCAAGCCATCTGCGCCGAGATCCGCCCGCCGATGACCGATGCCGAGAACGACCATTTCGTTGCCTGTCACTTTGAAGAAAGACAGGAAATGCTGGTTTTCGCGCGGTAATTCCGGTCTGATACCGCTACGGCGCTAGCGCGCACCCTTGCCTTGGGGCCTTGGTGACACGGAATGAAACGGATGGAGAACGTGACCCGCAGAGGCTTGGTTGCCGGTGGTGCAGCCAGTCTGGTGTTGGCGGCAGCGGTCGCGCCCCGCCCGTTGCGTGCCGACGTCCGGCGCGAGATTGTCGTGATCGGCGCAGGTTTGGCAGGTCTGGCGGCAGCCCGCGACCTGCAAAACGCAGGCCATAGTGTGCGGGTGATCGAGGCGCGCGACCGCATCGGCGGGCGGGTCTGGACAGAGCGGCAATGGCAGGGTCTGCCCATGGATATGGGGGCCAGCTGGATTCACGGCACAGCGGGCAATCCTTTGACCAGCTTGGCGCAGGCCGCAGGGGCGCGGACGGTTGCCACCAGCTATGACGCCGCGATCCTTTTGGGGCCTGATGGCGCACCCATCACCCCCGATCTTCGCGCTGCCGCGCGGATTTTATCCGCAGCCTTGGCTCAGTCCGAGGCGCGCGAGACAGACCAATCCGTGCAAGACGCA
This sequence comes from Yoonia sp. 72, assembly GCF_034652275.1. NCBI lineage: Bacteria > Pseudomonadati > Pseudomonadota > Alphaproteobacteria > Rhodobacterales > Paracoccaceae > Yoonia > Yoonia sp. 72. The sequence goes on from NZ_JAXIWG010000001.1 coordinate 1,651,067, forward strand.
CTTGCATCCTACGACGGCTGGCGCAGTGCGACCCCCGCGCTGCGCCGCTTGGTGCACTATCTGGTCAACAGTACGCTGGAGCAGGAATTCGCAGGCTCCGCGCGGCATATGTCGGCTTGGTATGGTCAGGAAGCCGATGGCTTTGACGGCCCTGACGTGCTGTTCGCGCAAGGATTCGACCAGATCACCGGCTATCTGGCGCGGGGGGTCGATGTGCAGCTCTCCAGCCCCGTCAGCGCGATTGCCCCCGGTCATGTCGATCTTGCCGATGGCAGGCGGATCGTGGCGGATGCGGTGCTTTGCACCCTGCCCTTGGGGGTCTTGCAGGCGGGAAGCGTCCGGTTTGCGCAACCCTTGGCCACGGCTCGCGCAGGCGCGATAGACCGGCTTGGCATGGGGGTGCTGAACAAATGCTGGTTGCGCTTTGACCGCGTGGTCTGGCCCGCGGATGTCGACTGGATCGGCTGGCTGGGCGACGTGCCGGGGGCTTGGGGTGAATGGGTGTCTCTGGCGCGCGCACTGGGCGCACCCGTCTTGTTGGGCTTTCACGCCGGAGACGCGGCTTTGGACCTATCCGCGCGAACGGACACCGACACCATCGCCCACGCGCATGACGCATTGCGCGCGATGTTCGGCACCGCCTTTCCCGCGCCGCGCGCGGCCCTCGTCACCCGCTGGGACCGCGACCCGTTTTCGTTTGGCAGTTACAGCTACCACGCCGTCGGCAGCAGCCCCGCAGACAGACGCACCTTGGCAGGCGCGGATTGGGACGGCCGGTTATGGTTCGCAGGCGAAGCGGCATCAATGCGCCACTACGGTACCGCACATGGGGCCCTGATGTCAGGGCGCGACATTGCCGAACAGATGCGCGCTACCCTTTAGGCGCGTCAGATCGACACCCGTTGCAGGATCGCGTCCCGCGTGACGGCGCTGGCGGGTTGCGACAGCACCACCTCGCCCCGGTTCAGCACGCAGAACTGGTCAGCGAGGCTGTAGGCAAAGTCGAAATACTGTTCGACCAGCACGATGGCGATCTCGCCTTCGTCGCGGAGCAGCTCGATCACCTTGCCGATCTGCTTGATGATGTTGGGCTGGATGCCTTCGGTCGGTTCGTCCAGCAACAGGACCTTTGGCCGCGCGATCAGCGCGCGCGCGATGGCGAGTTGCTGTTGCTGGCCGCCCGACAGATCACCCCCGCGCCGGTCGCGCATCTGGTGCAAGACGGGGAACAGATCATAGATCCGGTCGGGGATCTTGTGGTCGCTGCGCGGCAGGCAGGCAAAGCCGGTTTGCAGGTTTTCCGTCACCGTCAACAGCGGAAACACTTCGCGCCCTTGGGGGACATAGGCGATGCCCGCCTGTGCGGCCTGTGCCGCGCGCGGGTGGTGCAGCACCTGCCCGTCCAGCGTGATGGAGCCGCCTAATAGGGGTGTCGTCCCGCGATCGCGCGCAGCAGGCTCGTTTTGCCCACGCCATTGGTGCCCATCACGGCGGTGACCGCACCCGCCCGCGCGTCCAGCGACACGCCCCAGAGGATCTGCGAGGCACCATAATGCAGCGTCAGGTTTTCGACTTTCAGCATGGTTCAGCGCCCCAGATAGACATCAATCACCTGCTGGTTCTTGGTCACGTGATCTAATGATCCTTCGGCCAGCACCGACCCTTCGTGCAACACGGTCACACGGCAATCCAATCGGCGGATGAATTCCATGTCATGTTCGATCACGACCACCGCCCGCGTCTGTGCCGCACGTTTCAAAAGGTCAGTGGTGTGTTCGCGTTCTGCAGGGGTCATGCCCGCGGCGGGTTCATCGACCAGCAAAAGCCGCGGGTCCTGCGCCAGCAGCATCCCGATTTCGAGCCATTGTTTCTGCCCGTGGCTCAGATCGCCTGCGCGGTGGTCAAGGCGGTCGGCCAGCCCGACCTCCTCGGCCAGTTCGACGATCCGGGCTTTGTCGGCGGCTGTCGCTTTCCATGACAGGACCGCAAAGGGGCCGCGCTTGTTTTTCAGCGCCATCGACAGGTTGGCACGGACGGTCTGATCCTCGAACACGGTGGGTTTCTGGAACTTGCGCCCGATCCCGGCCTTGGCGATCTGGCTTTCGGACAGTTTGACCAGATCGGTGGACAGCTCGCCCCACAGCACGCGGCCCGTATCGGGCCGCGTCTTGCCGGTGACGATATCCATGAATGTCGTCTTGCCTGCGCCATTCGGCCCGATCACGGCACGCAATTCAGGCTCACCAATGGCAATCGACAGGTTGTTGATCGCGCGGAACCCGTCGAAAGTGACCGAAACGCCCGAGACTTCCAGCAGGGTCATGGTTTCTTCCTCACCAGATAGTCGAACAGCCCGCCGATGCCTTTGGGAAAGAACAGCGTGACGGCGACGAACCCGAGGCCCAAGAGCACCAGCCACCAATCTGTCCAGATGATGCGGATCGGTCCGAGATTGATGTTCGGCGCGCCGCCGCCCGTCAGCCAACTGGACAAGAGCGACACGAAAGCCGCACCGATGACCGCGCCATAAAGCCGCCCGCGTCCACCAATCGCGACCCAGACCGCCAGATAGATCGAGGCGATGGGCGCGATTTCGGCGGGATTGATGATGCCCGCCTGCGGATAGTAGAGCGCGCCTGCGATGCCTGCCACAACGGCGGTGATGGTGAAAACAAAGAGCTTGTAGCTTTCGACGTTGTAGCCAAGAAAGCGCACCCGCGCCTCGTTATCGCGGATCGCGCGGATGACGGACCCGAACTTGCCCGACACCACCCAAGCGAACAGCAGATAGCCAAGGCCCAGCGCCAGCGCCGATGCCCAGAAGAACCAGACAGAGATCACCGCCTGCGGCACATCCAGCGCACCGGGGATGTTCTGCAACCCCGACAGACCGTTGTTACCGCGCAGGCCCGTGTCGTTCTGAAACAGGTAGAGCGACAGCGCCAGCGTCATCGCCTGTGTGAGGATCGACAGGTAAACCCCCGTCACGCGGCTGCGGAACGCGAGCCAGCCAAACACCAGCGCCAGCAACCCCGGCACCAGCACGACCAGCGCCAGTTGCGCGGGCAGCGATCCGGCGAATGTCCAGATCAGCGGTAACTCGGAACTGCCGACAACGCCGAAAATCTGCGACGCCACGCCTTCGGCCACCTCGCGTTCGGTGGGCGGGATCGTGCCGCGGCCAAGGCTGTCGCGGATCACGATTTCAGTGCGGGCATACATCAGCCACATGCCAATGGCGTAACCACCCAGCCCGAAGAAGGCGAAATGCCCAAGGCTCAGGATACCGCAATAACCCCAGACCACATCCATCGCGATGGCGATCAGGCACAGGCACAGGGTCATGCCGAGGATTTTCACAAGGTTGGTCGAGATCACGCCCGCGCCCATGCCTTCGGACAGGACCGTGACGATCACGGTGAACAGACCGAGCAGCCCCATGAACCACAGGACCGACGGGTTATCGCGCAGAAAGCTGCGGTTTGGCGTGGCGGCTTGTGATGCGGCAGCGGTGTCCATGGTCATCGGATCAATCCCCCGCCGCGCGACCCTTGAGGGCGACGATGCCCTTGGGCCGGAACTGGATGAACAGGATGATGAACAGCACCATATAGGTCTGCGCGGCCAGCGTATTGGCAGGGTTGAACCATTCGATCCCCTTTTGCAGCGACCCGATCAGCGCGGCCCCCGCCAGCGTGCCGAACACCGACCCCACGCCGCCCACGACCACGGTCATGAAGCTTTGCACGATGTAATTGGCCCCCATCTCGGACGTGACTTGGGCCACCAGCCCGATGGCGACACCCGCCACACCGGCGATGCCCGAGCCAAGGCCAAAGGTCAGCATGTTGATCCGGTCCGGGTTGATGCCCATGCTCGCCGCCATGCCGGGGTTCTGGGTGACGGCGCGCACCTCCAGCCCCAGCCGCGTGCGGTTCAGAATGTAAAGAAGCAGCAGCAGGAACATGCCCGCCATCACAAAAATCCCGACGCGCACGGCGGCGACCGACACCAGATCGTTGACCTGTATCGCACCAGCCAGCCAATCGGGGGCCGTCAGCGGGCGGGCCTGTGTGCCAAAGATGTTCTTGGCCAGTTGTTGCAAGGCAATCGAAATCCCGAAAGTCGCCAGCAGCGTCTCCAGAGGCCGCGTGTACAGATGCCGGATCACCAGCCGTTCCATCACCACACCGGCAAGGAACGTCACCGCAAAGGCCAAGGGCAGCGCCACGGCCAGCGAGGCGGTGTAATTGGGAATGATCGTTTGCACGACATAGCCGGTGTAGGCCCCCATCATGATGAATTCGCCATGCGCCATGTTGATGACCCGCATCACGCCAAAGGTGATGGCAAGCCCGATGGCGGCAAGGAAAAAGATCGAGCCAAGCGACAGTGCATCGAAACTCAGGCTCAGGAACTGGAACAGCGCGACCTTGGTCGTCGTGGCCGCCCGCGCATCGGCGGCGGCGGTGGTCACGGCAGCGTCGGGTTCCAGATAGGCGTCGAAGAATACGTATTGCGCGACAGTCCCGGCCATGTCCGCCTCGGTCACCAAAGGCGGCACGGTACCCGCATCCTCCAACGCCTGATAGGCGATGATCCGGCTTGCGTCATTGTCGAGCTGATGGACAGGCACACCGCCCACAGCCCCATCGACGACATTGGCGCGGAGCGCGTCACGGATCGCATTGCGCCCCGGTGCGGCAGGGGCAAGACCCGCAGAGACCAGCGCGTCATAGGCAGCGGCCAGAGGCATATCCTCGCCCGGGGTCTTGATGCGGGCAAGGTTGATATCCTCTGGCAGGGATTCTGCAAAATCCGTGCGGGTCTGCAAAAGCTGGTTCAGCACCGACCGCGCAGGCGTGCTCACGTCACCGCGCAGCGCGGTGATCGCCTCGACACGCAAAGTGCTGTCTTGCGCGAACCTTGCATTCAGCAGGGCGATCAGCCGGTCCATGCGGGCGGCGATGGCCGGGTCGTCCTCTTCGGCGCGGGCGGCTTCGATGGCGGTGATCTGATCGGGGTCAGGGCTGCGCGCAGCAGCATCAAGGGCCGCGATGCGGCGGTCGGGGTCAGGGTGGGACAGCTCGAACGCCACAAGCGCCGCGCCGATTTCACGGCGCACACCGGCATTGGGGCGGATCTGGTTGACGTCACGCGTGCCGACCTCGCCCGCCTCTGCGCCAGAGTCGATGTCGATCAGGGTCAACGCTCCACCCGCAGGTTGCGCATAAAAGAATAGCCCGTCAGCGGGGCGTTCATACACCTCGCGGTCCGACCACGCGCGCATGAAATCCACGGTGCCGGGGGCGTCTGCGGCCAGCAAGGCGCGCAACACGACCGGCACTGTGGCGCGCGACGGGTTGGCGACCTCGGCCTGCACGGTCTGCAACACATCCTGCAATGGCGTCTCTGACTGGTCTTGTCCGAACGCGGGACCAAGGATCAGCGGCCAGATCAAGGCTAGGGCGCAAAGCTGTCGCAGCATCAGGCAGGCTTTCTTGTGGGGAAAAGTCAGGGTGGGGGATGCGGGACCGAGGCCCCGTATCCCGCAATGCTTAGTAGTTCGACGTCAGCTGGACACAGGTGTCCGTGGCTGTGTCGAACATGCCGCAACCGAGTTCCTTCCAGTCGCTGGTCCAGGTGGCGCTTTCGGCAAGGAAAGGCGACCACGCCTCGCCGGGGACTTCCGGTGTCTGGCTGATGATGTCAAATTGACCATCGGCGCGGATTTCACCGATCAGGACAGGCTTGGACAGGTGGTGGTTGGTGTTCATCACCGCCATGCCGCCGGTCAGGTTCGGGAATTCCTGCCCCCACATCGCTTCGCGCACGGCGTCCACATCGGTGGTGCCGGCCGCTTCGACCGCATTCACCCACATGTTGAAGCCGATGTAATGCGCTTCCATCGGGTCGTTGGTCACGCGGTCGGTGCTGCCGATGAACTCATGCCAGGCCGTGATGAAGGCTTCGTTTTCAGGCGTGTCGGCGGACATGAAATAGTTCCAAGCTGCCAGATGGCCGACCAGACGGGATGTATCGAGACCCGACAACTCCTCTTCCCCGACCGAGAAGGCGACAACGGGGATATCATCGGCGCTGACGCCTTGGGCGGCCAGTTCGGTGTAAAAGCCCACGTTCGCATCACCGTTGATCGTCGAGATCACGCCGACCTGCTTGCCACCGGCACCCAGACCCACAACGTCAGAAACGATCGTGGACCAGTCAGCGTGACCGAAGGGGGTGTAGTTGACGAAGATATCCTCTGGCGCGATGCCTTTCGACAAAAGGTATGATTCCAGAATGGCGTTCGTCGTGCGCGGATAGACGTAGTCGGTGCCGAGCAGTGCAAAGCTTTCGACGCCCAATTCGTCGATGAAGTAATCGACGGCGGGAATGGCTTGCTGGTTTGGCGCGGCCCCCGTGTAGAACACGTTGCGCGAGCTTTCCTGCCCTTCATATTGCACCGGATAGAAGAACAGACCGTTCAGTTCTTCCAGCACTGGCAGCAGCGCCTTGCGGCTGACCGATGTCCATGCGCCGAAGATCACGTCGACCTCGTCCACGGTCAGCAACTGGCGGGTCAGTTCAGCGAACAAGGGCCAGTCGGAGGCAGGGTCCACGACCACGGCTTCCAGTTCGCAGCCCAGCACACCGCCTTTGGCGTTCTGTTCGGCGACCAGCATCTGCATCACGTCGCGCAGCGTGGTTTCGGAAATCGCCATGCTGCCCGAAAGCGAGTGCAGCACACCCACCTTGATCGGGCATGCGGCCTGTGCGTGGGCCGCGGTGGACAGCGCGGTAACGGCAACTGCGGATAATAAAGTGTTTTTAATCATGAAGAGGGCTCCAGCGTTTGTGCTCTGGCCCGCAGGAAGGGTCGTGTTGATAATTGGTCCATTCAAACCATATCCTCGGTCAGCAGCAGTGATGTTGCGCATGTCCGGCATCGGGTCTGGGAGGATCGTGTTGCCGGACATGCTTTGTAAACGTTAAGTAACGCCAACATTCTCTGGCACCTGCGCGCGTGCAATCGCGGCCTGCCTTAGCGGCAGTCGCGCGATGCATCTGCCGCTTTATCAACCGTCAATTGCGGCACCTGCACAATTATTGGGCTGCTCTGGTGCTGCATCGCAGCATTCATCCCATCCACCGCCCGAGTCGGAACGTTGACCCTGTGCCAGCGAAGGACTAGGCCTGACGCAACCAGTGAAAGGGCTTCTGCCATGCCGGTATTCGAACGCTATCTGTCCATCTGGGTTGCGCTGGCGATCATTGCGGGGCTGGGTCTGGGCCAGATTGCGCCTGAAATGGTCCGTTTCCTTGCATCGCTTGAATACGGATCGGTCAATTTCGTGGTCGCGGTGCTGATCTGGGCGATGGTCTATCCGATGATGGTGGCGGTCGATTTCGCGTCGCTCGCGCGGGTGCATGAACGGCCCAAGGGCATGATTATCACGCTGGCGGTGAACTGGCTCATCAAGCCTTTCACGATGGCCCTGCTGGGGGTCGTGTTTTTCGACTATGTGTTTGCGCCCTTCATCGAACCCGGCACATCAGGCCAGTACATCGCGGGGCTGATCCTGCTGGGGGCGGCGCCTTGCACGGCAATGGTGTTCGTCTGGTCGCAACTGACCAAGGGCGATCCGAACTATACGCTGGCCCAAGTGTCGCTGAACGACGCGATCATGGTCTTTGCCTATGCGCCCATCGTGGCGCTGCTGCTGGGGGTGACGGATATCACCGTGCCATGGGAAACGCTGGTGCTGTCAGTCGTCCTTTACGTCGTGATCCCGCTGACTGCGGGTATCCTGACGCGGGTCTGGCTGACGCGCGGGCGCGGTGACGCGGCCAGTATCGTCGCGGGCTTCACCGCAAAGGTGAAACCCTTTTCGATCATCGGCCTATTGGCGACGGTCGTGCTGCTGTTCGGGTTTCAGGGCGAGGTGATCCTGTCCCAGCCTTTCATCATTCTGCTGATCGCGGTGCCTTTGCTGATCCAGTCCTATGGCATGTTCGCACTGGCCTATTGGGCGGCCAAGGCGTGGCGGGTGCCGCATAATGTGGCGGCCCCTTGCGCGTTGATCGGCACGTCGAATTTCTTTGAACTGGCGGTTGCGGTGGCCATCGGGCTGTTCGGGCTGAATTCCATCGCCGCCCTTGTCACCGTCGTCGGTGTGCTGGTCGAAGTGCCGGTGATGCTGACCCTTGTCTGGTTCGCCAACCGCACGCGGCACTGGTTTCCTGCCTAGCGCGGTGCGCCACCGATAGCGGCTGTCAAACGCGCCGCGGCCTCGGTCACGGCCTGCGCCAGCGGGGCGATCTTGTCGTCGGTGATACGGCTGGTGGGGCCGGACACGGACAGACCCGCCACCGCATCGCCCGACACATCATGGACGGTCGCGGCGATGCAGCGCATGCCCAGATTGCGTTCCTCGCCATCAAAAGCATAGCCGCGCGCGCGGGCGGCATGCAGATCGGCGATCATCGCGTCAGGCGTGGTCAGCGTATGCGGCGTGAATTGCTCCAACTTGCCCGCCGCCAGAACCCGCCGCTGGCGAGCGTCGTCCATATGCGCAAGCAGCGCCTTGCCGATGCCCGAGGCATGCATCGCCGAAACCGTGCCGGGCGGAAAGAACGCGCGGATCGTGGCATGCGTTTCCACCTGCCCCAGAAACAGCACCTTGCCGTCGCGTTCGATGCCAAGATTGGCGGTCTCTCCGGTCGCCTCCATCAGGTCGCGCATGATGGGCCGCGCACGTTCGACCAAGGACGTGCGCCGCAGGAATTGCGATCCGGTCAGGAATGCCGCCGCCCCGATAGACCAGACCTGCGCCTGCCGGTCGAAATCGACGAAACCGCGCCCCTGAAACGTTGTCAGCACGCGATAGACGGTTGCGGGCGACTGGCGCAGGTGGCTTGCGATTTCGGACAGGGTGCTGCCCTGCATCTCGCCCAGCGCGACCAATACCTCGAGCGCGCGGTCCAGCGATTTGACCGTGTTCTGGGCTGCCTTGTCGTCCCACGCCTTGGGGCGACCACGGGTTTTGCGGGTGTCATGCTGCAAGTGCGAAACTTTCTGAAATCTATTTTCACCATATGAAAAACGTAACCACATGGCAACGCTTGTTTTTCTACGGAACAGGCGACCAGGCAGCCGTTTTTCAAAAAAATTGAGCCGCAGCGCAGGCTCTGCGACAACACTGGCAACCCTAATGGAGGATAGGCGATGAGTTTCCAGAATCCGGTCTTTATCCCCGGCCCGACGAACATCCCCGAGGTGATCCGCAAAGCGTGCGACATGCCGACGATCGACCACCGGTCGCCCTTGTTCGGCCAGATCCTGCACCCTGCCCGCGCCAATGTGCAAAAGGTGCTGAAATCGGACAGTGCTGATGTGTTCATCTTTCCGTCCACCGGCACCGGCGGCTGGGAAACCGCGATCACCAACACGCTGTCCGCCGGTGACACCGTGCTGGCCGCGCGCAACGGCATGTTCAGCCACCGCTGGATCGACATGTGCCAGCGCCACGGGCTGGACGTGCAGATCGTGGAAACACCGTGGGGCCACGGCCTGCCTGCCGACCGCTACGCCGAAGCGCTGGCGGCTGACAAAGCCCACAAGATCAAGGCGGTGCTCGCCACGCATAACGAAACCGCCACGGGCGTGAAATCCGACATTGCCGCCGTGCGTGCCGCGCTGGATGCCGCGGATCACCCCGCGCTGTTGTTCGTCGATGGGGTCAGTTCCATCGGGTCGATGGATTTCCGTTTTGACGACTGGGGCGTCGATATCGCCGTGACCGGATCGCAAAAGGGGTTCATGCTGCCTGCGGGTCTGGCGATCCTTGGGTTCAGCGCCAAGGCGCGGGCGGCGACGAAAACGGCCGGGCTGCCGCGCACCTTTTTCGACGTGAACGATATGGCGAAAGGCTATGACAACAGCGCCTTTCCCTATACGCCGCCTGTGGGGTTGATGAACGGCTTGCTCTTGGCCTCCGACATGCTGCTGCGCGAAGGGTTGGAGAACGTCTTCGCCCGCCACACCCGTATCGCCAGCGGCATCCGTGCGGCGGTGCATGCTTGGGGGCTGGAATTGTGCGCCGCAAGCCCGGACCTTTATTCCGACACCGTCAGCGCGATCAAGACGCCTGCAGGCTTTAACGCGACCCAGATCGTGAACCATGCGGCCAGCGCCTATGGCGTGGCCTTTGGGACCGGCTTGGGCGAGGTTGCGGGCAAGGTGTTCCGCATCGGCCATCTGGGCAGCATGACAGATGTCATGGCCCTGTCCGGCATTGCCACGGCGGAAATGTGCATGGTCGATCTGGGGCTGGATATCAAACTCGGGTCCGGCGTGGCAGCGGCGCAGGAGCATTACCGACGCACAACCGGACAGGCATTGAAGGACGCAGCGTGATGAAAGACCTCGACATGTATATCCCGACCTATGACGACGTGATCGCCGCCCACGACCGGATCAAACCCTATATCCATCGCACGCCGGTCCTGACGTCCAGCTATCTGGACGATTTGATCGGCGCGCAACTGTTCTTCAAATGCGAGAACTTTCAAAAAGCGGGTGCTTTCAAGGTGCGCGGGGCGTCGAACGCCGTATTCGGCCTGTCGGATGCGGAAGCCGCCAAAGGTGTGTGCACCCATTCGTCCGGCAACCACGCGCTGTCGCTGTCCTATGCGGCGGGACGCAGGGGTATTCCCTGCAACGTCGTTATGCCGCGCACCGCACCTGACGCGAAAAAGGCCGCCGTGCGCGGCTATGGCGGGATCATCACGGAATGCGAACCCTCGACCACATCGCGCGAGGAGGTTTTCGCGCAGGTGCAGGCCCGCACGGGTGGCGATTTCGTGCATCCCTATAACGACCCCCGGGTGATCGCGGGCCAAGGCACCTGCAGCCGCGAATTCATGGAACAGACGGACGGTCTGGACATGATGGTCGCGCCCATCGGCGGGGGCGGCATGATTTCCGGCACCTGCCTGACCCTGTCGCATATCGCACCCGAGGTGCAGATCATCGCATCCGAGCCGGAACAGGCCGATGACGCCTATCGCAGTTTCAAGGCGGGCCATATCATCGCCGATGACGCGCCGGTGACGATAGCCGATGGGCTGAAAGTGCCGCTGAAAGACCTGACATGGCATTTCGTCAGCAACCATGTGACCGATATTTTCACCGCGTCAGAGGTGGAAATCATCGCTGCAATGAAACTGACATGGGAACGCATGAAGATCGTGATGGAGCCAAGCTGCGCCGTGCCACTGGCCACGATCATCAAGAACCGCGAATTTTTCAAAGGCAAGCGTGTCGGTGTCATCATCACCGGCGGCAATGTCGATCTTGATAAACTGCCTTGGATGTAAGGCATAGGGAGGACAAAATGAACGATATGAGCAACCTGAAGAACCTCGAGGTCGGCTACGACATCCCCGCCCTGCCGGGCATGGACGAGGCCGATATCCAGACCCCCTGTCTGGTGCTGGATTTGGACGCGCTGGAACGCAACATCAAGAAAATGGGCGATTTTGCCAAATCCCACGGCATGCGCCACCGCGTGCATGGCAAGATGCACAAATCCGTCGATGTGGCCTTGTTGCAGGAAAAACTGGGCGGGTCGGTCGGTGTTTGCTGCCAGAAAGTGAGCGAGGCCGAGGTCTTCGCCCGTGGCGGCATCAAGGACGTGCTGGTCAGCAATCAGGTCCGCCATCCGGCCAAGATCGACCGTCTGGCGCGTATCCCCAAGCTCGGCGCGCGGGCGATCTGCTGTGTCGATGACATCGCCAATGTCGCCGACCTGTCGGCGGCGGCGGTCAAGCACGGCACCCAGATCGAATGTCTGGTCGAAATCGACGTGGGTGCCGGCCGTTGCGGGGTGCAATATGGCGCGCCGGTGGTGGAACTCGCCAAGGCGATCAACGCCGCACCGGGGCTGAAATATGCAGGCATTCAGGCCTATCAGGGGGCGATGCAGCATCTGGACTCTTACGCTGAACGGCAGGCAAAGACGCAGATCGCCATCGACCAAGTGCGCGAAACGCTGGACCTGCTAAAGGCCGAAGGGATCGAGAGCGATATCGTCGGCGGTGGCGGCACCGGGTCCTATTATTTCGAAAGCGCGTCAGGCGTGTTCAACGAATTGCAGTGCGGGTCCTATGCCTTCATGGATGCCGATTATGGCCGCATCCTCGACAAGGACGGCAAGCGGATCGACAAGGGCGAATGGGAAAACGCGCTGTTCATCCTGACATCCGTGATGAGCCACGCCAAGGCAGACAAGGCCATCGTCGATGCGGGACTGAAAGTGCAGTCGGTCGATAGCGGCCTGCCGCTGATCTATGGCCGCGATGATGTGACTTACGTCAAATGTTCGGACGAGCACGGCGTTGTCGCGGACCCCCATGGCGTGCTGAAGGTCAATGACCGGCTGAAACTGGTCCCCGGCCATTGCGACCCGACCTGCAATGTCCACGACTGGTATGTCGGTGTGCGCGGCGGCAAGGTCGAAGTGGTCTGGCCGGTCTCTGCGCGGGGGAAGGCCTACTGACGTAGGCCGCCTCCCGGCGGGGAGTATTTTTGGAAAAAAGAAGTTGGGGGCGTCATGATCATTGTGCCGGAACGCGAGATTGCGGGGCTGTTGGGGCGCGCGGATGCTTATACGGCGGTCGAGGCGGTTTTTGCCGCGATGGCAAAGGGGGAGGCGCGCAATTTCCCCGTGATCCGCGAGGCGATCGGCCATGCCGATGCGCTTTACGGGTTCAAATCGGGGTTTGACCGCGCGGGGCTGGCGCTGGGGTTGAAATCGGGCGGCTATTGGCCCGGCAATGCGGCCAAGGGGCTGACCAACCACCAGTCCAGCGTGTTCCTGTTTGATGCCGATACGGGCAAATGCCGTGCTGTCGTGGGCGGCAATCTGTTGACAGCCCTGCGCACGGCGGCGGCGGCGGCGGTGTCGATCAGCCATCTGGCGCGGGCGGATGCGCGGGTGCTGGGGATCGTGGGCGCAGGCCATCAGTCGGTGTTCCAGCTGCGCGCGGCATTGGAGCAGCGCGATTTCGCGCGCGTTGTGGCGTGGAACCGCGATCCCGCGAAACTGGGGCGGCTGGCGGATGTGGCGGCGGAGCATGGGTTGCCGTTTGCGGCGGTCAGCATTGCGGAACTCGGGGCGGCGGCGGATGTGATCATCACCATCGTCTCGGCCCATGAACCTTTGCTGATGGATGCCCATATCCGGCCCGGCACGCATATCGCCTGTATGGGAACCGACACCAAAGGCAAGCAGGAGATCGACCCCGCGATCTTTGCCCGCGCGACCGTCTTCACCGACGAGGTCGCCCAATCCACCAGCATCGGCGAAGCGCAGCATGCGGTGACGGCGGGGATCATTTCTGCGGACCGGATCACGCCTTTGGGGGCGGTGATCAATGGCACCCATCCAGGGCGGACCAGCGCAGACGAGATCACGGTTTTCGACGGCACAGGCGTCGGCTTGCAGGATCTGGCGGTCGCCTCTGCCGTGGTGGATCTGGCAGTGGCCAAGGGCGTGGCGACCATCGTCGATTTCTAGGGAATGATCCGGTAAGGCACGGCAAAGTGGTGTTCTTCCAGATTGGCCCCTGCGCCGATCCGGTCGATCACCGCGAACAGCCCCGGCCCCGCAAGCGGTGTCAGCACGCCATGCCATGTGCCACGGTGGAAATTGATCCCTTCGCCCGGTGCGGTGACAAAGGCCTGCGGCACCAGATCGTCGCCCGCGACGACGACGAGGAACCCGTCCATGCTCATCGGGATGAAGGCCTGCGACCCCAAAGGGTGCCGTTCGATCAGGTCGAGCTGATAGGGCAAGGCGCGCAGTTCGGACCGGAACAGGCTGATTCCCACCCGCCCGTCGCCTACATCCACCTGCGCGCGGTCGTGAAACCGCCCGCAAAGCCCCGCGTTGATGATCCGGTCAGGCGCGCCGTCGCAATTCAGCACATCGCCAAACGGCGCAAAGGCGGCGGCGGTCAGCGGCTGGATACGGATATCCGTCATCGTGGCAGCAGCGCACGCAGGCGGTGCAGCGCGATCCGTTCGACCTGACGGCAAGCCTCGGCCAGTTCGGAGGCGCGGTCGTTCTGCAACCGCGCGGCAAAGGCCGCCATGATCCCCGCCTTGTGATGGTCACGCACGGCGATGATGAAGGGAAAGCCAAACCTTTCCAGATAGGCCGCGTTCTGCGCCTGAAACGCCGCGCGTTCGTCGTCGGTCAGCGCGTCCAGACCGGCGCTCGCCTGTTCTGCCGTGCTGTCGGGCGTCAGGCGTTTGGCGGCGGCGAGCTTGCCCGCAAGATCGGGATGCGCGTTCAGCACGCCCAGCCGCGCATCATCCCCTGCCGATCGGAACACACGGCAAAGCGCGTTGTGCAAGCCAAGGGCCGTGTCATGCGCAGGCCCCAGTTCCAGCCCATGTGCGCCTGCGGCGATCCATGGCGAATGTTCGAAGATACCACCGTAAGCGGCGACAAAGCCATCACGGTCCATCTGCGACGGACGGGTAAACCGCTGATGCGGATGCTGCGCCGCCCAATGATCCGCGATCTCTGCGCGGGTGGCGAACCAGACGCCTTCGTGGGCCTGTGCGTATTCGATAAACTGGCGCAATGCCTCGGCCCGCCCCGGTCTGCCGATCAGGCGGCAATGCAACCCGATGGACATCATCCGCCCGCCTTCGCGGTAGAGCGTGTCGAAACTGGCCTTAAGGTAATCGAGAAACTGCGCACCCGCGTTGAACCCCTGCGGCGTGGCAAAGCGCATGTCGTTTGCATCTAGCGTGTAAGGCACGATCAACTGGTCATGCCGCCCGATTTCCACAAAGTAGGGCAGATCATCGGCATAGCTGTCAGCGACATAGGCGAATTGCCCGGTCTCGGCGGCAAGGCGCACAGTGTTGACCGAACAGCGCCCAGTATACCAGCCGCGCGGCGGGGTGCCAGTCACCTCGGCGTGCAGGCGGATCGCCTCCAGCAAATCGGCGCGTTCGATATCCTCAGGAGCGTCCTTGTAGTCGATCCATTTCAGCCCGTGGCTCGCGATTTCCCAACCAGCATCCTGCATCGCGGCGACCTGTTCGGGGGCGCGTGCCAGCGCCGTCGCCACGCCGTAAACCGTGACCGGCAGGTCCGCCAGCATCCGGTGCATGCGCCAGAACCCCGCGCGTGCACCGTATTCATAGATGCTTTCCATGTTCCAGTGCCGCTGGCCGGGCCAGGCAGCGGCACCAACGATTTCGGACAGGAACGCTTCGGACGCGGCATCGCCGTGCAGGATGTTGTTCTCGCCGCCTTCCTCGTAATTGAGCACGATCTGCACGGCGATGCGCGCGCCACCGGGCCAGTTGGCGGCGGGCGGTTCGGCACCATGGCCGGTCATGTCGCGGGGATAGCGTTGCACCTGTGGTCTCCTGCGGATCATCCACAGGCTTTGTGCCGGAGCTTTGGGCAGTTTTGCAAGCCCGCATCGCCGCAACGCCCGCCCCGCGATTTTCCGCTGGCGCGCGACCTTGCAAGACGACAAGATCGGGTGCTGACGCGAAGAAGGAACCAAACGATGTACGATGTGGCGATCTTGTGGGAATGGCTGGCCTTTGCCGTGCGCTGGCTGCATGTCATCACGGCCATCGCATGGATCGGATCGTCGTTCTATTTCATCGCACTCGATCTGGGTCTGAACCGCAATATACAAGGCCCCGCCGACGGCGAGGAATGGCAGGTCCACGGCGGCGGCTTCTATCATATCCAGAAATATCTGGTGGCCCCCGAGGCGATGCCCGACCACCTGACCTGGTTCAAATGGGAAAGCTATGCGACATGGCTGTCAGGGGCCGCCCTTCTGGCCGTGGTCTATTGGGTCGGGGCAGAGCTTTACCTGATCGATCCTGCCAAGGCGGATCTGGCGATCTGGCAAGGCATCCTGATTTCCGCCGCCTCGCTGGGCATCGGCTGGGTGATCTATGACCAATTGTGCAAATCCCCCTTGGGCGACAAGCCCACAGTGCTGATGCTGCTGCTGTTTGCGCTGCTGGTGGTGATGTCCTGGGGCTATAACCAGATCTTCACAGGCCGCGCCGCGCTGCTGCATCTGGGGGCCTTCACGGCGACGATCATGACGGCCAATGTCTTCTTCATCATCATGCCCAACCAGCGGATCGTGGTGGCCGATCTCAAGGCCGGGCGCAAACCCGACCCGAAATACGGCAAGATCGCGAAATTGCGCTCCACCCACAACAACTACCTGACGCTGCCCGTGATCTTCCTGATGCTGTCAAACCATTATCCGCTGGCCTTTGGCACGCAATACGCCTGGATCATCGCCGCACTGGTGTTCCTGATGGGCGTCACCATCCGGCATTATTTCAATTCCATGCATGCGCGCAAAGGCAAGCCCACATGGACATGGGCGGTCACCGTTATCATCTTCATCATGATCGCATGGTTGTCGACCTTCCCCGGCCACGACACCTATGACGAGGCCGAGGCGCGCGCGCTGACGCCGTCAGAGCAGCGCTTCGCCAGTGCCGCAGGCTTCGAGGAGGCGCATGACATCGTGATCGGGCGCTGTTCGATGTGCCATGCGCGCGAACCGGTCTGGGGCAATATGCACTGGGCGCCGAAAGGCGTGTTTCTGGAAACCGAAGCTGATATCGCCCACCACGCCCGCGCGATCTATCTGCAATCGGGGATCAGCCACGCGATGCCGCCTGCGAATATCACCCAATTGGCGGACGAAGACCGCGCCACGCTCGCCGCATGGTACCGCGCCGCAACAGACTGATCATCGTTCGAGTCCGTCAATTCGCGCTAAGCGCGATTTGACGTAAATCCGCGGGGGAGCCCGCAGGGCGGGGGCGGCAGCCCCCTACTTCGCTTGCGCCGCGTCACGAATGGCGCGGATATTGGCACCATAAGGGGCCGGATCGCTCACCGACCCACCACGAAACACCGCCGATCCGGCCACCAGCACATCCGCTCCGGCCGCCGCGACCAATGGCGCAGTCGTCGGATCAACGCCGCCATCGATCTCGATATGGATGGGTCGGTCGCCGATCATCGCGCGCAGCTGGCGGACCTTGTCCACCTGACTATGGATGAACTTCTGTCCGCCGAAACCGGGGTTCACCGTCATAACGCAGACCAGATCGACCATATCGAGCAGATATTCCACCGCAGCGGCGGGTGTGGCGGGGTTCAGGGCCACTCCGGCCTTGGCCCCGGCAGCGCGGATCGCCTGTATGGTCCGGTGGATATGCGGCCCCGCCTCGACATGGGCGGTGATGATATCGGCACCGGCCTTGGCGAAGGCCTCGATATAGGGGTCGACGGGGGCGATCATCAGATGCACGTCCATCACGCCCTTGATATGGGGGCGGATCGCGGCACAGGTCGCAGGGCCAAAGGTGATATTGGGCACAAAATGCCCGTCCATCACATCGACATGGACCCAATCGGCCCCCTGCGCCTCGATTGCGCGGCATTCGGCGCCGAAATTGGCGAAATCAGCCGACAGGATCGACGGCGCGATCTTGATGGAACGGTCGAAAGTCATCGGAAATCCCCCAATACAGTTCGTCTGCGGCATAAACCGCACAGATGTCGTTGTCACGCCAAGATCGGATCACGAATAAATGCTGCATCGCAGCAATTCCTGTGCTAGTTTGCCCCCATGACACAGACCCTGCGCCATTCCGACATTCTGCGCCCCGATGCGCAAGTCCATCTGACAAGGGCCACCTTGACGGCAGAGCGTCCGCGCGCACTGCACGGGCATGATTTTTACGAATTGTTCTGGGTGCAAAACGGCAAGGTCCGCCACCACCTGCCCGAGGGCGCGCAAACACTGGCCGAAGGCAGCGTTGTGTTTCTCAGCCCCGGCCAGACCCATGCGCTGCAAGGGCGCGGCGAACATGCGCTGGTTGTCTCGCTCTGCCTGCATCCCGCATTGGTCAAGGCGCTGGTGAAACGGCACCCCTCGCTTGCGGGACACCTGTTCTGGTCCACAAAGGGAATTGCGCAGCACCACCGCGATATCCGCGAACTGGCCGCGCTGAACCATGCCGCCGTGCTGCTGGAACGCAGCCGCTGCGACACGATCGCAGCCGAGGCGTTCCTGCTGCCGCTCTGCGCCGAACTGACTGGCGACAGCTATCCGGCCGATGCACCCGACTGGTTGGTCCGCGCCTGCCGTGCCGCCCGTGACCCCGCCGTCTTTCAAGGCGGCGCGGCAGGGCTCGTGGCGCTGACCGGCAAGGCGCATCCGCATGTCAGCCGCAGCATGCGCAAGCATTTCGGCATGACCCCGTCTGATTACATCAACCGCATCCGCATGGATCACGCCGCCCGCGCCCTGACCACCGACGCCGATTCCGTGGGCCAGATCGCCGCCGATTGCGGGATCCCGAACATGTCGCATTTCCACAAGCTGTTCCGCGCCGCCTATGGCGACACACCGCTGCAATACCGCCAGAAACGGCAACGTCAGGTCGTGCAGCCGTCATAGTGTTTGACCATTTGGTCAAAACTTGCCAAGTCATCCGCAAAGTGCCACGTTTCACGGGCAATGCAGGAGGCCAACTTGCAAACAACCACGACCCCGCCCGCGGTGGCGCATCTGCCGCAACTGCACCTTGCCCGCAACGAAGGCACGCCGCTTGACCTTGATTGGGTGATGGCGGTGCAGGCCAATACATCGGCCATCGAACGGCGCGCAGCAAGCCTGCCGGGGCGGCGCAGCGTGAAAAAGGATTATCAGGCGGCGTGGTTGTGCAAGGCGATCAGCCTGATGGACCTGACGACGCTATCGGGCGATGACAGCGCGGGCCGCGTGCGCCGCCTGTGCGCCAAGGCGCGCCAGCCGGTGCGCGCGGATATTCTGGACGCGCTGGGCATGCAGGGTCTGACCACGGGGGCGGTCTGCGTCTATCACGACATGGTCGCCACGGCTGTTGATGCGCTGGCAGGCTCGGGCATTCCGGTTGCGGCTGTCAGCACGGGCTTTCCGGCGGGCCTGTCGCCGTTTCACCTGCGCATTGCGGAAATCGGGGAAAGCGTCGCCGCAGGCGCGCAGGAAATCGACATCGTCATCAGCCGCCGCCATGTGCTGACCGGCAACTGGCAAGCGCTTTATGATGAAATGCGCGAGATGCGTGCGGCCTGCGGCGATGCCCATGTCAAGGCGATCCTTGCCACGGGCGAGCTTGGGACCCTGCGCAATGTCGCGCGCGCCAGTCTGGTCTGCATGATGGCAGGGGCGGATTTCATCAAGACCTCGACTGGCAAGGAACCCGTCAACGCCACCCTGCCCGTCACCCTGACGATGATCCGCGCGATCCGCGATTACCACGACCGCACCGGCGTGATGGTCGGCTACAAGCCCGCAGGCGGCATTGCCAAGGCCAAGGATGCGCTGGTCTATCTATCGATGATCAAGGACGAATTGGGCGACCGCTGGTTGCAGCCTGATCTGTTCCGCTTTGGCGCGTCCAGCCTTTTGGGCGATATCGAACGGCAACTCGAACATCACGTCACAGGCGGCTATTCCGCCCAGTGGCGGCACGCGATTGGATAGACCCGTATGAAAAATCTTAAGAGCAATCGTGTTGACGCAATTGCGATGATGGTCTGCTTTTTTGTAATTCCCGCGATAGTATTCATTCCACTTTGGGGTTTGCTGACTGAAATGGTTTTCGCGGAACTGCTATACATCATAGTGTTTGGATTTCAGATGTTCTGCGTCGCGAAGCTTCAGCCGCTGGTGGCGAAAAAAATCACACAGTTTTTGACTGATGGAGAAGATCAGTGACGATCAAGAAAATCTTCAACACGATGGATTATGGCCCCGCCCCCGAGAGCAAGGCAGAGGCGCTGGCGTGGCTGGCCCAACACAACAACCTTGTCGGCCATTTCATCGCTGGCAAATGGACAGCCGCGCGCGATGACTTCGCCACCTCCAACCCCGCGACGGGCGAAAAGCTGGCCGGTGTCACCAAAGGCACCACTGCCGATATCGCCGCTGCCGTGACTGCGGCGCGCAAGGCGCAACCGGCTTGGGCCAAATCGGGGCACAAACGCGCCCGCGTGCTTTATGCTATCGCGCGGCTGATGCAGAAACATGCGCGCCTGCTGGCGGTGATGGAAACGCTCGACAACGGCAAGCCGATCCGCGAGGCGCGCGATATCGACGTGCCGCTGGCGATCCGGCATTTCTATCATCACGCGGGCTTTGCGCAGTTGATGAACGACGAACTGCCCGACCGCGAAGCGCTCGGCGTCTGCGGCCAGATCATCCCGTGGAATTTCCCGCTGCTGATGCTGGCGTGGAAAATCGCGCCCGCGCTGGCGATGGGCAATACGGTGGTGCTGAAACCTGCCGAATACACACCGCTGACCGCGATGGTGTTTGCCGATATCTGCACGCAGGCGGGGGTGCCTGCGGGTGTCGTCAACATCGTCATGGGCGACGGTGAAACAGGGGCGGCGCTGGTCGCGGGGGATGTGGACAAGATCGCCTTTACCGGATCGACCGAAGTGGGCCGCAAGATCCGCGAAGCCACGGCAGGAACGGGCAAGGCGCTGTCGCTCGAACTCGGGGGCAAGTCGCCTTATATCGTGTTCGACGATGCGGATATGGATTCAGCCGTCGAAGGACTGGTCGACGCCATCTGGTTCAATCAGGGCCAGGTTTGCTGCGCCGGTTCGCGCCTGTTGGTGCAGGAAGGCATCGCAGAGCGGTTCTATACCAAGCTGAAAGCGCGGATGGACGGGCTGCGCATCGGTGATCCTTTGGACAAATGCATCGACATCGGCGCGATCGTCGATCCGGTGCAACTGGCGCAGATCACCAAGATGGTCAGCGACAATACCGAAGGCGAGACCTATCAGACCAAAGCACCGGAGGGGTGTTTCTATCCCCCGACCCTGATCACCGGATTGTCGCCTGCGTCGCATCTGATGCAGGAAGAAATCTTTGGCCCCGTGCTGGTCGCCACCACCTTCCGCACCCCTGTCGAGGCGGTCGAGATCGCCAATAACACGCGCTATGGCCTCGCGGCCTCGGTCTGGTCGGAGAATATCAACCTCGCCCTCGATATCGCGCCGAAACTGGCGGCGGGGATCGTCTGGATCAACGGGACCAATATGATGGATGCCGCTGCCGGTTTCGGCGGTGTGCGCGAGAGCGGGTTCGGGCGTGAAGGCGGCTGGGAAGGGCTGGCAGGCTATACGCGGCCCAAAGCCAGCGCCAAGCCGATCAAGCGCATTGCGGCCTATACCACAACGGACGGCACGCCTGCCGACCCGCTGGACCGCACGGCGAAGCTTTATATCGGTGGCAAACAGGCGCGGCCTGATGGCGGCTATTCGCGTGCGGTCTTCAACCCGCGCGGCAAGCTTTTGGGCCATGTGTCCGAGGCAAACCGCAAGGACCTGCGCAACGCGGTCGAGGCGATGAACGCGGGCAAAGGCTGGTCGAAATCCTCCGGCCATCTGCGCGCGCAAATTCTGTACTACATCGCCGAAAACCTGTCGGCGCGGGGCGACGAACTGGCCAAGCGCATCAAGGACCTGACCGGCAAATCCGGCACGGACGAGGTTGAATCCACCATCCGCGCCCTGTTCACCTTTGCCGCTTGGGCCGACAAATACGACGGCAAGGTCCACGGCGTGCCGATCCGCGGTGTGGCACTGGCCATGCACGAGGCGGTCGGCAATATCGCGGTGTTCTGCGAGGATGCATCGCCGCTGCTGGGGCTGGTGACACCGATGGCCGCAGCGATCAGCATGGGCAACCGCGTGACGCTGGTGGCGTCAGAACCCTTCCCGCTGATGGTCGCGGAAATCTATCAGATACTCGAGACATCAGACATGCCCGGCGGGGTCGTCAATATCCTGACCGGCGATCATGCCGATCTGGCGGGCCATGCCGCCAAGCATCAGGATATCGATGCGGTCTGGTCGTTCTCGGGCGCGGATATTTCGACCGCGATCGAAAAAGCCAGCGCCAGCAATCTCAAGCGCACGTGGGTCAACAACGGCACCGCCGTCATCCCCACCCCGCGCGACTGGCTGGCCGCCGCGACCGAGGTCAAGAATATCTGGATTCCCTACGGCGAATAGCTATTTGCGCCCGAACCAGCGGCTGCGGCGTTCGGCGATACCGGCCTGCGCCGCGTCGATCCGGTGCGTCGCGGAATCGAGCACCGGATCGACCGCGCGTTCCCACAACTGCCGCCACATGGCGCGCAGGAACAGCAGGGCAATCAGCAGGAACACGAAAAAGGCGATGTTGAACCAAGGGATGATCGTCACATCAGGGCTGTCGACCACGCGCAGGCCCACGGCGTTCGGATAAATGCTAAGCCAGCGGTTGCGCCAGCCGTAATGCGTGACAACGACCCAAGCGTCACCGCGCGCCAGATTTGCGGCCACGGCCTGCAGGTCGGCGGAATTGAACTTGAAATAGGGCGGCCAGATCCAACCTGTATCCTCGTTGCGGTAGACCATCACGCGCGAACTGTCGCGCTGGATGAACCCCAGCAGAAAGGTGTTCTGTTTCTGGGTATTGATCAGCCGCAGGTCGCGGGTGTCGGGTGTCGCAGACCCGCTGTCGCCACTGGCAAAGAAGATGCGGTTGAAAGACCCCAGATCGGTGCGGATGACCTCGGTCGAGGTGACCTTGACGATATCGTGCTGCGGCAGGACATAGTGAAAGAACATGGCCACAACTGCCAGAACCAGCAGGCGGAAGACGAATTTGACGCGGGCCATGGCAAACCTCAGTTCATGTTGATCGTGTAAACGATGGACCCGATCACAATTGTCGGCACCACATAGACCAGCCCAAGCAGTTTGGGCCGGATCGACGCGTTATAGGCCTGCATGCCCGCGCTGACAAACGCATCCCGCGCGGCACGGTCGGTGCTGCCCGGATTGGCGGCGTCAAAGGATTTTTCAAGGTTTTCCTTGCGTACCGACCGCGCATAAAGCGCGATCGACCAATAGATCACCGTCATCGCGATGAAGCCGAAAATCACCAGCTTGATGAATGCCATGTCCCGTTCTCCCTTGGTCGTGCCCTGCGGCCTAAGGTAATATCACATCCACCGATGCCAAGGTGGCGCAGAGCCGCTACCACGTCTTGTGGACCCATTTGCGCGGCAGAGCCGCGACCGACAGCACCATGATCGGTGCCCAGATGATCCCCGCGATCACGCCCAACCCACCGAAAGACACCACGTTTTGCCGCAATCCATGGGCCAGCAAGTCCCGCGCGGGAACACCTTGCCAGACATACAGGCCGAAAAAGAAAACCGCGCTCAGGATGCACATCGCCAGCGCGGACAAAACCGCATTCGCCATCAGGGCGGGCACGCCTTCGGGCAGCAGCCGCGCGATCAGACGGGGGACGGCAAAGCCCAGCAGCGCAAGGATCAAAGCGGGCAGGAACAACCCGTCGGAAATCATGTTAGCCATGCCGTTTGCACCTTTGCCAGATCGCCGCGTCTGCCCGTGGTTTACCAGTTCTTGACACGACCCGCCAATCCCACCCAATGCTGGGTCAGTTTTTCCATAAAAGGACCGCAACATGCCAGCCACCATCATGCAAGTGACAAAGGATGGCGTCACGCCCGAGGTCAGCCGCCCCACGCCCGAAAAGCTGATTGCGGGGGATCCGGTATTTACGACATGGAATCTGGAAGAAACAGACGGGCTCTATGCCGGCATCTGGCAATCGACGCCCGGCAAATGGCGGATCAGCTATGACGAATGGGAATATTTCACCCTCACAGCAGGCAAATCCATTATCACACCGGACGGCGGCGATCCCGTTGTGATGACCACAGGCGACAGCTATGTGATCCGCCCCGGCTTTGCCGGGACGTGGGAAGTCGTCGAGACGACCGTCAAGGATTACGTCATCCGCCTTTAGATCATACCCGGCGACAGCGCGTCGAAATCAGGCGGGCGATCCATGGATTGTGCACCTTCGCCCAAAAGGACGTCTGCGGAAATCACGGTAGGCGGCAGTTCGATGCCCCGGTCGTAATTCTCGGGATCGACGCGACGTGATTCTTCGGGCGTCCGGATCAGAACACGCATCGGTGCTTCGATCTGGTTGTAGAGGTGGATGATGTCCTGATTGAACAGACGGATACAGCCCGCAGACCCCGAATTGCCGATGGACGGCAGGTCGTTTGTGCCGTGGATACGGTAGAACGTGTCACGCCCGTTGCGGAACAGATAGAGCGCACGCGCACCAAGCGGGCTGCGCAGGCCACCGGGGATACCCGCACGGAAATCACCGTAAACCTCGGGTTCGGTGCGCAGCATGTTCTGCGTCGGCGTCCAGCTTGGCCATGCGCGCTTGAACTGCATCGTCGCCCGCCCACGGATCGACCGGCCGGCACGGCCCACGCCCACGGGATAACGTGTCGCGGTGCCATCGGCCTTCACATGGTAAAGGAACTTGGCATAGGGATCGACATCAAGCGAATTTGGCGGCGCCTCGCCCTGATAGATCCCCGACATGCGGCGGTTCACGCCCTGCAGGAATTCGCTGGGGATACCCGGCAGGTTGTAACCGGCGTCGAAGATCGGCCCGTAGCCTTCGACCCAGTCTTCCTGTGTCGGCAGCTCGGGCTCGGGCAGCGTGTCGTCGATTTGCGGCGCGCAAGCGGCGGCGGTGCTGCCCAGCAACATCGCGCCAAAAGCGCGCCGACTGATATCATTCGGTAAAATCATGCGGCGTTCCTTCTTTGTCAGGGTGGGTGTTAGCACCACCTCTGCTGGAAGCGGAACGCATGATGCGCTAAATCGTGCCGATGATCGACAAATTGTGACTTTGAGTGACAGTTTGGACGCTGAAACTGGTGCATTGGGCCGGTTTCAGCCGATGATATTGAACTCCGGACCATAGGGATAACCGGTAACGTCCTGATTCCCGTCATCCGTGATGAACAGGATGTCATGTTCACGGTATCCGCCCGCACCCGGCTGGCCTGCGGGAATCGTCAGCATCGGCTCCATCGAGATGACCATGCCGGGTTCCAGCACGGTCGGAATATCCTCGCGCAGTTCCAGCCCCGCCTCGCGGCCGTAATAATGCGACAGCACGCCAAAGGAATGGCCATAGCCGAAGGTGCGGTATTGCAGCAGGTCGCGGTCAGAGAGGAAGGTGTTGATCTTGGCGGTGATCTCGGAACAGACGGCCCCTGGCACCAGCAAGGACATGCCGTATTCATGGGCAGCGACGTTCGCTTCCCAGATGGCAAGGCTGGCCGGATCAGCCTCGCCCACGAACATCGTGCGTTCAAGCGCCGTATAATAGCCGCTAATCATCGGAAAGGTGTTCAGCGACAGGATATCGCCGTGTTCCAGCTTGCGCGATGTTACGGGGTTATGCGCGCCATCGGTGTTGATCCCCGACTGGAACCAGACCCAGGTGTCACGGTATTCAGCCTGCGGAAACCGTGCAGCGATTTCCAGTTCCATCGCGTCGCGGCCCGCCATGGCCACGTCAATTTCGCGCACGCCCGGTTTGATCGCATCGCGGATCGCGTAGCCACCCACATCGGCCACGGCAGCACCGGCGCGGATCAGGTCCAGCTCGGCAGGCGATTTGCGCATCCGCTGCGCCATCGTCTGCGCTGCCAGATCGACCAGCCGCGCGGGTTGTAGATTGTCGCGCAGCGCCAGCCGGATGGCTACGGTCAAATGGTCCGATTCGTAGCCAAGCACCTTGCCCAAGCCTGTCACCGACCGCACGGCGCGCCAGTAATTGCTGCGGTCCCAATCGGTATAAGTGATCGCATCACCATAGGACCGCCGCCAAGGCTGGCCCGCGTCGATGCCCGCGCTGATCGTCACGCAATCGGTCGGTGTCACGACCAGCCCGTATTGGCGGCCAAAGCTGCAATAGAGAAAGCCGGAATAATAGGCGATGTTCTGCATCGAAGTGAAAAGCACCGCCTCGACCCCGGCCTTTTCCATGATCGCGCGCAGGCCCGTCAGCCGTGCCTCGTATTCGGCAGGGGCAAATGGCAGGGATTTTTCACCTTGGTGGAATTTGTAGAATTGCGGACGCGCTGTCATGGCGGACCCTTTCCTCAAAGGTCCCGGCGTTCAGGACGGACAAAGCCAGAGGCAGCGACGCCATCGCCACGATATAGTGCTAGCGCAGCCTTTGCGGCCGATCAAGCCAGTCTGTCACCCAAGGCCAGCCCGCGCAGCACCTCGGTCGCGGGCATGGCGCGTTTGCCTTCGCGTTGGGCGGTGGTAACCGTCACCGCCCCTGTCACGCAGGCGATGGTGAACCCGTCCAGCACCGTGCCGGGGGCAGCATCGCCCTGTCCCACGACAGCGCCCAAGAGCTTGACCCGTTCGCCCGCCACATCGCACCACGCGCCCGGAAACGGTGACAGCCCGTTGATGTGGCGCGCGACGGATGCGGCGGGCTGCGCCCAATCCACCCGCGCCTCGGCCTTGTCGATCTTGGTGGCATAGGTGACGCCATCCTCGGGCTGCGGCACAGGTATCAGATCAGGCAGACGGCGCAACGCTTCGACCACTAAACGCGCGCCCATCGCGGACAGGCGGTCGTGCAGGGCACCTGTCGTGTCATCGGGCGCAATGTCGGTCGCTTCGCGCAGCAGGACAGGACCGGTGTCCAGCCCCGCCTCCATCTGCATGATGCAGACGCCGGTCTGCGCATCGCCCGCCATGATCGCGCGGTGGATCGGGGCCGCACCCCGCCAGCGTGGAAGAAGCGAGGCATGGATATTCAGGCACCCCAGACGCGGCGCATCCAGCACCGCCTGCGGCAGGATCAACCCGTAGGCGACGACAACGGCGATATCGGCGTTCAGCGCGGCAAACTCTGCCTGCGCCTGCGGGTTGCGCAACGACACAGGGTGGCGGACAGGCAGCCCCAGTACCAACGCGCGCAGATGCACCGCCTGCGGTCGGTCCTTTTTCCCGCGACCCGCCGGACGCGGTGGCTGGGTATAGACAGCGGCGATGTCATGCCCCGCCGCAACCAGCGCATCCAGCACCGGAACCGAAAACTCCGGCGTTCCCATGAAGATAATGCGCATGGTGTTTCCTTTGGATCAGATCGCAGCTTTAGCGGCGATTTTATGTGCTTTCTTGATCAGCATATCACGGCGCACCTTGGTCATCCGGTCAAAAAACATCCGCCCCGCCAGATGGTCGATCTGGTGCTGGACCGAGGTCGCCCAGAGACCGACGAAATCCCGCTCCTCAACCGCGCCTTCGGCGTTCAGAAACCGCACCGTCACCGCGCGCGGGCGGCTGATGCGCGCCCAGACGCCGGGCAGGTTGGGCGACCCTTCCTCGTGGTCACGAAATTCCACCGAACTGTGCAGGATCTCGGGGTTCGCCATGCGCACCGCCTGCCCCCGCGCAGAGGAAGCATCGACAACCGCCAAGGCCAGCCCGACACCCAGTTGGGGTGCGGCGAGCCCGACACCGGGCATCGTATCCATCGCCTCGATCATCTCGTCCCACAGCGCGCGGATGTCATCCGTGATCGCGGCAACCGGCGCTGCAGGCGTGCGCAACACCGGATGCGGCCAAGGCACATAAGCGCGATGCGTCATTGCGCGACCCCGATATCGGTGATCAACACGCCATCCAGATGGTCGTATTCATGGCAGATGCAGATCGCCTCGACCCCGTCGAACCGGCCTTGCTGCACCTCGCCCGCGATATCCTGCCAGCGCATCTCGACCCAAGTCGGACGGGCGACGGCAAAGCTGCGCCCGGGGATCGACAAACACGCCTCGACGCCCGTGGCGGTGGAGTCGGCCCGCGCGACGATCTGCGGATTGACGAAGGCCTGCGGCGTGGGGTCGCCTTCTTTCCATGTCGTATCAATAACAAACACCCGCTGCGACACACCCACCTGCGGTGCGGCAAGCCCCCGACCGGGGGCGGCATACATGGTCGCCAGCATCTCGGCGACCAACAGTTCCAACTCATCGTCAAAAGCTGTCACAGGGGCTGCCACGGCACGCAGCACCGGATCGCCGTCAAACCGCAAATCCAGTGCCATAACGTTACCCCCGGGCCATTTCGCGTTTCAGTTTCTGCATCTTGCGCGTGATCATCTGGCGTTTCAGCGGACCCAGATGGTCGATGAACAGCTTGCCATCCAGATGGTCGATCTCGTGCTGCACGCAAGTCGCCCACAACCCGTCAAAGCGTGCGCGCTGCGGCTTGCCGTCCAACCCCAGCCACGCCACCTCGACCTCCGCCGGACGTGTGACTTCGGCATATTGTTCGGGGATCGACAAACAGCCTTCGTCATAGACGGATGTCGCCTCCGAGGTCCAGACGATCTCGGGGTTGATCAGGACCATGGGTTCGGGTGTCGCCTCGGCATCTTTCTGGCAATCCATCACGATAACCCGGCGCATCACCGCGACCTGCGGGGCAGCCAGCCCGATACCGGGTGCGTCATACATGGTTTCGAGCATGTCATCGGCCAGCCGCCGCAGGTCGTCGTCAAAGGACGCGACGGGCGTTGTCACCTTTTTCAGGCGCGGATCGGGATGAATCAGGATGGGGCGAATGGTCATGCCAGCGCATTTAGGCCGCGGCGCGCAGAAATGCAACGCGGACCGCTTGCACCCGCCTGATACAGGGATAGGCTGCGCGCAAACATAAGGATCCGCCCATGTCATTCAACACGCCCATCGACCGCCGCAACACCAACAGTTCCAAATGGGACAAGATGGAACAGCTGTTCGGCGTGTCGCCAAAGGACGGGCTGGCGATGTGGACCGCCGACAGCGATTACCAGACCGCGCCCTGCGTTCTGGCCGCCATCGACCGGGCGCGCGCGCATGGTGTGTTCGGCTACGGGATCGACGGGACGGATTACACCGATGCGATCACATGGTGGATGCAGAACCGGCATGGCTGGACAGTGGACCCCGACTGGATCCTCTCGACCCAAGGGCTGGGCAATGCCATCGCGCTGTCGCTGCAACTGTGGTCGGAACCCGGCGATGCCGCAGCGATCTTTACCCCCGTTTACCATGAATTCGCGCACAAGATCACCCGTGCGGGCCGTGTCGTGACCACCTGCCCGCTGGTGCGCGACGGCGATACCTATGTGCTTGACCTTGACGACGCCAAGGCGCGGCTGACCGGCCGCGAAAAGCTCCTGATCTGGTGTTCGCCGCAAAACCCGTCGGGCCGGGTCTGGACCACCGCCGAACTGCGCGCCGTCGCCGCCTTTGCGCGCGACAACGGGATGCTGCTGATCAGCGACGAGATTCACCACGATCTGGTCTACCGCGACCATGATTTCGTGCCGATGGCCGTGGCCGCCCCCGATTTTGCGGACAATACCGTCTATCTGACGGCGGCGTCCAAGACCTTCAACATCGCAGGCCAGCGCACAGGCAACATGATTATCCCCAACGCAAGTCTCCGTGGTCAGGTGCAGGCCTGGCAGGCGATGATGGATTACAAACCCGGCAGCCTTGCCATTGCGATGATCACTGCCGCCTATTCCCCCGAAGGCGCAGCATGGGCCGATGCGCAGATGGACCATCTGCAGGCCAACCGCGACCTGTTGCAGGACGGTCTGCGCGCCATCCCCGGTGTCTGGTCGATGCCGCTGCAATCGACATATCTGGCATGGGTGGATTTTTCAGGCACCGGCATGGACCATGCCGAGATCGCGGCGCGCATCAGGGATGAGGCGAAAATCGCCGTCTCGCCCGGTCCGGCCTTTGGCACGGGCGGCGAAAGCTTCATGCGAATCAATTTCGCCACGCAGCGCCATGTGGTCGAAGACGCGGTCGCCCGTCTGCAACACGCGTTCCGCGACCTGCAATAGAGCGGTCAGTTGCGGTTTTCGATCAGACCCGCTGGCACGAAATCAGGATGCACGAAATCAGCGGCGGGCCGGTCGGCGACAGGCGTCAGCCATTTGAATTCAAACACACGCTCGTCGTCATCCTCGACTGCGGAGACCACTAGGCATTGATACAGATGCCGCGGGCCGTCATAGATATCGACATGGCCGCGCAGTTTGTCAGACCCTTTCAGGTCCAGCGCGAACCCGCCATCCCAGAGCCGCCTGATCCGGTAGGTCGCATCGCCGTCCCGCACCGACAGCCGGTCCTTGCGGCGCAAGGCGGCCTTGCGGGCATCTTCCAATCCCTTGCGAACAGCTTCCGGTAAAAACGTATACATGCGAATCCCCCCACTACTGCGCTAAGTGTGGACCCACAAAGGTAAAAATCAAGTAACGCTAACCGCCGCGCCGCAGCGTGATGCTGGCGCGCGCCAGTCAGTCCGCCTTGACGCGCGGACGCAGCACATGCGGTTTGGCCGCATCATAAAGCGCGGAGTCAGGGAATCCGTGGTTTTCCGACAGCGCCGGCCCGACCAGAATTAACGCCGTGCGGGTGATCTTCGCGGCCCTGACCTGCGCATGAATATCGCTCAGCGTGCCGCGCAGGATCAACTGATCCGGCCAGCCCACGCGGTAGATCACCGCCACCGGACAATCAGCCCCATAGAACGGCACCAACTGCCGCTCGATCTCGCGCAGGGCGCGGATGCCCAGATGGATCGCGAGCGTCGCACCGCTGCGCGCAAAATTCTCCAACGTCTCGCCCGCCGGCATGCCGGTCGATTTCATCGACATCCGCGTCAGGATGATGGATTGCGCGACTTCCGGCACGGTCAGTTCGGTCCCCAGCGCCGCCGCAGCCGCGGCATAGGCAGGCACGCCGGGAATGATCTGGTAATCGATCCCGTCCGCCTTCAGCCGCCGGATCTGTTCGGCGATGGCCCCGTAAAGCGACGGGTCACCCGAATGCACCCGCGCCACATCCTGTCCCTTGGCATGGGCGGCCATAATCACGCCATGCGTGTCATCCAGCGTCATGGGGGCGGTATCCATCACCAGCGCATCCGCTGGCGCACAGGCCACAACAGCCTCGGGCACAAGCGATCCGGCATAAAGGCAAACCGGACATTCCCCGATCACCCGCGCCGCCTTGAGCGTCAGCAATTCCGGATCGCCGGGGCCCGCCCCAATGAAATAGACCGTCATCTTCTTTTTTCCCCAAATACTCCCGCCGGCAGGCGGAATATGTCATCCTGCCGCCAGATCACCATCAATCTTGCGGGCATAGCCGCGTGGCGTATACATCCGCGGCCCTGTCCCTAACTGCGCCAGCCGTGAGTGCGACGACCCCACCAGCACCACCGTCAGCATATCGACCTCGTCCACATCCAACTGATCCAGACGGCGATAGCGGATATGCTCCTCCGGCCGCCCCAGCGACGAGGCCAGCATCACCGGCGTATCCGCAGGGCGGTGGCGCAACAGGATCTCGCGCGCCTCGGCCAACAGGGTGCGGCGGCGCAGGGATACCGGATTGTAGAAGGCGATGACAAAATCGCCCTCCGCTGCCGCCTGCAACCGTTTGACGATATCACCACGCGGCGTCAGCAGATCCGACAGCGAGATCGCGCAGAAATCATGCCCCAAAGGTGCACCCGCCCGTGCCGCCGCCCCTTGCAAGGCACTCACACCGGGCGAACAGACCACCTCGACCCGGCGCGCGGCGTCCGACACGCCCATCTGGTCAGGGCTGCGGTCCAAAAGCTCGAACACCAGCGCCCCCATCGCGTAAATCCCCGCATCGCCCGAACAGACCAGCGCGACATTCTTGCCCAGCCCCGCCTGTTCCAGCGCATAGCGACAGCGGTCCTCCTCGCCGCCCAGCGGGAAATCCGACCGTTCCTTGCCCACGGCCAAAGGCCCCAACAGATCGATGTAAAGCCCGTAGCCCACCAGCTCCTCAGCCTCGGCCACCAGCCGCGACACTTCGGACGTGCGCCACGCGGCCTGCCCCGGGCCGATCCCCACAACGGACAAACGCCCGCGGGCGCGGCCCGAAAGTGTCGTGATCGGTGCCGGTGCAATCGCCAGCGCACAGGTGGCATTGGCCGTCTTGCGCTTGGCCACCAGCAAGGTCGCCTCCGGCCCCGCCTGCGCCAAGGCTGCTGCTTCGGCCACGCCATGCGTGCCGACCTCGGCAAAGACCACGTCGGACGGATTAACCAGACGCGGTGTCAGCGCCTCAAGCTCTGCCGCTTCGAACAGGCGCAGCGACACATCCAGCGCGCGCGCCAGATCGATGATCGCAGGTTCATCGGCCTTCAGCGTGATCGTGTTGACGGATTGCACGGCTTGCGGCGCGACACCGGCCTCGGCGAGCACCTCGGCCACCAGCGCGGCCATTTCCGCAGGATCGCAATCGCGCGCACAACCCAGACCCAAGGTCAGGCGCTGCGGTGCGAATTGCAGATGCGCCGCACCCAGATCGGGCTGCGCCTCCATCGTGCAGGACAGCCGGACCGCATCGCCTTTGGGCAAGTCCTCCAGCCAGGGTGCATCGCCCGCCACCTGCGCACCGCCCCCCGCCAACAGCGCCGCCATCGCCCCCTTGGCATCACCGCGATTGACCAAACGCCAGCCCGCAGGGGGTTCGTCTAGCGCCACACCCAGCGCCACATCCCCCGCCGTGGTCACCGCCGCCACGGCGCCCAGCGCTTCGGCAATCCGCGCTGCCAGCCGGTTCGCCCCGCGATGCCCCCCCAGCAAAGGCACAACGACTGCGCCATCATCGGAGACTGCAATCACCGGCGGTTCCGCCGTCTTGTCAGCCAACAATGGGGCGACAGCGCGGATCAGAATGCCCGCAGCACAGACCCCCACCACCGGCACACCGGCAGCGAACAGACCGCGCGCATGATCCAGCGCATTGGGAAAGAACGCATCCGCCTGCGCCACACGCCCTTCGCGCCCATGCACCTGCGCGCCCAGAACAGCGGCCACACGATGCGCCACCTCTTCGCCCGAGGCGGACAGCGCCAGAACAACCGGTTTCACAGCCATGGATCAGCCCCTTTGGTCAGCAGGATCATCGAAAAATAGGGTGCGCGCTCGGGCGCATCCGCCAAAGGCAGTACCACCTCGTCAGGCAGGGTCGCGCGTTCGACATAGACCGCCATTTCCGTCAGCCCCAGATCCGCGATCACGGCGCGGATCTTGGCCAGATGGCGGCCTACCTTCATGATGACGACGCTTTCGGCACCCGCGATCCGCGCACGCAGTTCATCCTCGGGCAAGGGGCCGGGCAGTACGGTCAACCGCTCGTTGCGCGCCACCAGCGGCTTTCCCGCGCGGGCGGCACAGGCGGTGACCGACGTCACCCCCGGCACCACCTCGACGCGGTAACGCTCCGAAAGCCGCGCAAACAGATACATGAACGACCCGTAAAAGAACGGGTCCCCCTCACACAGGCAGACCACATCCTGCCCCGCATCCAGCGCCGCCGCAATTTGCACCGCCCCCGCATCATAGGCCGCCTGCGCCGGTGCACGTTCCACGCTCATCGGCACATCCATCACGATCTCGCGGGCGTCCGGCGAGATCAGGTCGGCTGCAATCGCGCGCGCGAAACTCGCCGCCCCCGCCAGCGTCGGATAGGCGACAACCGCCGCCCCTTCGATCAGGCGCGCAGCGCGCAGGGTCATCAGATCGGGCGCACCGGGGCCCACGCCCACGCCATATAGAACACCCGTCATTCCGCCCATCTTCCGAGCCCAAATATCCCCGCCGGAGGCATAAAAGTCATCTTTTCACAAGGCTCCACTGCGTCACCGGCATCAGCGGTCGCCAGCCGGTCAGCCGCCCCACGGGTTCGGCGCGGTGCACCGAGAGTTTCACCAGATCGCCGCCATGCGCCTTGTGCAGCGCGATCAGTTCCGCCTCGCTTTCCAATGTGACGGCATTGGCCACCAACCGCCCCAGGGGGCGCAACGCCGCCCATGCCGCATCAAAGGTTTCACGGCTAAGGCCCCCGCCGATGAAAATCGCATCGGGGGCATCAAGGCCCTGCAAAGCATCCGGCACCATCCCGTCGATCAGTTCCAGCTTCGGCGCACCCAATGCCAGCGCATTGGCCGCGGCAAAGGCGCGCCTGTCCGCGCGCGGTTCGATCCCGATGGCGCGGGCATAGCGCGCGGCGCGCATCCATTCGATTGCGACCGACCCGCAGCCGCAGCCGATATCCCACAATAGCGCGCCGCGCATCGGCATCAGCTTGGCAAGGGTCGCGGCACGGACTTCCTGCTTGGTCATGGTGCCGTCGGACTGGAACAGCTCATCCGCCAGCCCCGGCACGCGCGGTAGCAAGGCCGCATCGGGCGCGGCGATACAATCGACCGCCAGTGTGTTGAAGGCCGGAACCTCGTGCGCCCAATCCTGCGCAAGCCCGTCGAACCGCGCCTCGTCCTTGCCGCCCATCGCCGCCAGCACCGTCATGCGCGACTGCCCAAAACCCCGCGCGGTCAGAAACGCGGCAATCTGGGCGGGCGTTTCCGCCCCTGTCGTCAGGATCAAAAGCCGCGCGTCGGGCTGGATAAAGGCGATCATCTGTTCGACGGGGCGGCCGTGCACCGTCAGCGTTTCGACATCCGCAAGCGACCAGCCCATCCGCGCCGCCGCCAGCTGGAACGCCGACAATTGCGGGTGATAGACGATCTGCGCGGGATCAATCGCGCGGCCGATCCGTGCGCCGACGGAAAACCACAAAGGGTCCCCTGTTGCCAGCACGACCACCCGCCGTCCGCGCAGTCCTTCAATCGTGGAAATCAGCGCATCAAACGGGTGTGGCCATGCGAGCCGTTCCGCCGTCAGATTTTCCGCCAGCACATGATGGCGGTCGCCGCCGATGATGACCTCGGCGGCCTCGACCACGGCACGGGTCGCGGGGACCAGACCCGCCATCCCGTCTTCGCCGATGCCGACGATATGCAGCCATGCATCAGACATCTTCCGGCAACCCCGCAGCCAAGGCATTCACTGCCGCCGAGGCCATCGCAGACCCGCCGCGTCGTCCTCGCAGCGCGATGTAATCGCAGCCGCGCGGATCACGGGCGAGTTCCGCCTTGCTTTCGGCGGCCCCCACGAACCCCACCGGAAAGCCAAGGATGACCGCCGGTTTCGGCCAGCCTGCGTCGAGCAGTTCCAGCAGGTGAAACAGCGCCGTCGGCGCGTTGCCAATGGCGACGACTGCCCCCTCGATCCGGTCGCGCCACAGCTCGACCGCTGCGGCAGAGCGGGTGTTGCCGATCTGCGCGGCAAGCGCGGGCACCGCAGGCTCGTTCAGCGTCACGATCACCTCGTTGCCCGCTGGCAGATAGCGCCGGATGATCCCTGCGCCGACCATTTCGCAGTCACAGAGCACGGGCGCGCCCGCACGCAACGCGGCTTGCCCTGCCTCGGCGACCTGGGCGGAATAGGCGAGCCTGTCGACAATCTCGACCATCCCGCAGGCATGGATCAGCCGCGTCATCAGCGGATGCAGCGCAGGCGCGAAACGGTCCAGCCGCGCCTCGGCCCGCACGGTGGCGAAGCTTTGCGCATAGATCGCCTTGGGGTCGGTCTCGTAAGGGCGCAAGGCGATACCTTTCCCGCTCAAGACTTCAGCGTCTTGCGCGCGCTTTCGGGTCCATGCGGGTGTTTGGCATGGGGGTAAGGCGCGTGGTGATGGTCATGGTGGTGATGGTCGTGATCATGCGGATGGTCGTGGTCATGATGGTGGTGATCGTGGTGATGCTCCTGCGCGATCAGACGGCACATGCCGGTGCAGAACGTGTCGCAGAGCGCGCAATCGGCCACATTCGACCCCGGTGCGCTGGCGCCCTGGCCTTCGACGTGGTGGTGGTGGCTTTCCTGCACGGCGCCGACCTCACCCTCGAACCCCAGCACCTGCGTGCGGTATTTGCACAAAACGCAGGTCGCGGGCGGCACGGCACCAAAGGCGGGATGGCTGCGGTCAGCGGCGCTGATCGTGTGGCTATGTCCGTCCTCCAGCGCCAGAACCTGCGCACGATAGCCGCAGATGCCGCAATTGGGCGGCGGCGTGGCGCTGTCCTGTTCCAGGATCCGTTCGGCAAAGGTCTCGAGCACCTTGGGATGATCGCCAAGGTATCCGGCCTTCACGAACTGGATGTCGGGATGTTCGGCGGCGACCTGATCGGTGAACCCGTAAATCCGGTCGATCAGGATGCCCGAGAACAGGAAATACGGAAACACGATGATCCGCTTGTAAGGCAGGCGCGCGGCATGTTGCAGGCAAGGTTCGACAAGCGGGAAGGTCACGCCGGAATAGCCGACCTCGCACCAGCCAAAACCCATGCCCTCCTGGATCATCCGCGCGATTTTCGCGACATTGCCGTTGGCGTCAGGGTCGGAGGCCCCGCGCCCGATCACGACAAGGCAGGTGTCCGTCAGCGCGACCTTGCCATGTTTGACATTGGCACGGTCCACGGCTTCCTGCACGCGGCCCGCGGCGGCGGCGATCATTTTGGGATCGATGCCCAGTTCGCGACCGTAATTCACGCTGATGCCGTGCTTGGCGGCATAGGTGTTCAGCACGGTGGGAATGTCGTTCTTGGCATGCATCGCGGCAAACAGCATGCCCGGCACCGCCAAAATCCGGTCGCAACCCGCCTCGCGCAGGCGGTCCAGCCCGTCGCGGATCACGGGGTTGGCGAATTCCAGATAGCCGTAGTCGGTCAGCCAGTCGTCCGGCAGATAGGCAGGCAGTTTTTCCGCCAAGGTCGCGAATTCGTCGACAGCGGACTGGCTGCGCGAGCCGTGCCCGCAAATCATCACACCTGTTTTCATGCTGTTTCCCCTCGCCGCTGGCACGGTTGGTCATGGCCACGTTTCATTTCGCCCGACATGACCAAAGACCCGCTATCCACGGATACGACGATGCGACACGCTGGTCCCCGCTTGGGTCGACCGTCCTGTCTCCAACCGTTCTGGCCCTGCACGGGCTTCGTCTGTAGGGCGGTATAGCCGTGCAACACAGGCGGGGCAAACGGTTAAGCGACGCAAATGATGCAGGCCACGACCTGTGCAGCCCTGTGCGTTTGCGCACCATCGCTGCGCCGTCATCGGCCTTGGTTCATTGCCGCCAAGCCTTTAGGTCAGATGCAACATAAAGGAGTTTCATCATGGGCCAACTGGTTGACGGCGTCTGGCATGACGTCTGGTACGACACCAAGAAATCCGGCGGCAAGTTCGAGCGCAGCGAAGCCTCGTTCCGTAACTGGATCACCGCAGACGGGTCCGCCGGACCATCAGGAGAAGGTGGTTTCGCTGCGGAATCAGGGCGTTACCACCTCTATGTCTCTTATGCCTGCCCTTGGGCGCATCGCGCGCTGATCTTTCGGGCGCTGAAGGGGCTTGAGGATCACATCAGCATTTCCGCCGTGCATCCCGACATGCTGGGCGAGGGCTGGACGTTCAAGACGGACGACAAGGGCGCCACCGGCGATACATTGTTCGGTTATGACTATGCCCGCGAGGTGTACCTGCGCGCCCTGCCCGACATGACCGGTCGCGTCACCGTGCCGATCCTGTGGGACAAGAAGCGCGAAACCATCGTATCGAACGAATCGTCCGAGATCATCCGCATGTTCAATTCGGCCTTTGACGGCATCACCGGCAATACCGATGACTATTGGCCCGAAGAATTGCGCGACGCCATCGCCCCCGTGAACGACCGGATCTACGACACGGTCAACAACGGCGTCTACAAATCGGGCTTTGCCACGACGCAAGCGGCCTATGAGGATGCGGTCTATCCACTGTTCGACAGTCTGGACTGGCTGGAGGACCGGCTGGGCACGTCGCGCTATCTGATGGGCGACAAACTGACCGAGGCGGATTGGCGGCTGTGGACGACATTGCTGCGGTTCGATCCCGTCTATCACCTGCATTTCAAATGCAATCGCAAACGGATCGCGGATTACCCGAACCTGTCAGGTTTCCTGCGCGAGCTTTATCAGGTGCCCGGTGTCGCGGCGACGGTGAACATGGACCATATCGTGCGGCACTATCATTACAGCCACGACACGATCAATCCGAACCGGATCATCCCGATCAATCCGGTCATCGATCTGTCAGCCCCGCACGGTCGGCAGTAACGCTGCCGTAATGATGCACGATCGCGGCCAGGTCTTTCGGCGGGGTCGCGGTCTGAATGAAAGCGCGGGCATTGGCGCTGTAGCCAAAGATCGATCCGTCCGAAAAAATCGTGGTGTCGGTGACGAAAACGATATTCGTGCGCGGATGGCGGACCTGCGCCAGATCGGCGATCGCCAGCGCGCTACCGCCATCCAGCATGACGTCAAGTACGATCACATCGTAGGTGGTCTTCTCGAGCGCGCCAAGCGCGCCCGCCCCCGAGCCGACACGCTGGACCTGCGCGCCAAGCCTCTCGAGGTGCTCCTGCCAGAGTGCGCCCAATCCGGCGTCCGCCTGCACGATCAGAACCTGCATCTGCGATTTCCCATCTGGTGGACCCCTGTCGTCATGCCGCAACTGGCTTGCTACACCGACACACGAGTCCAACGCGCTATCGAAGCCCGGAACGCCTATCAAAAGAAAGTGCGCATTTCGTGATCTTGCGGAGCGGGCGATAATCCGCTTGAACGGCAGTGACACCGAAAGGCTGCAACATGACCACTTGGATCACGATCTGCGACACCTGCAAGCGCGAAGGCTGGGACACCGGCCCGATGGCGCAGACCGATGGCGAGGCTCTGGCCGCCTTGATCGAAACGGCGGCGACAGGCATCGCGGAAATCAGAACGCGGCGCGTATCCTGCCTGATGGGCTGCAAGACAGGCTGCAACGTCGCGATTCAGGCGCAGGGCAAGCTGAACTATACCTTGGGCAACTTCGAACCCGATACCGATGCGGCTTCCGGCATCGTGACCTATGCGCTTGCGCATGCCCAAAGCCCCACAGGACAGGTGCCCTACCGCGACTGGCCGCAAAGCATCAAAGGCCATTTCGTGACCCGCCACCCGCCATTGCCCGACACCGAATGACGGTCGTGCGCGATCACGGCGGCGGGCTTGATGCCGCGATTGCGCGCTACGGCGGCAACCGTGCATCATGGCTCGACCTGTCCACGGGGATCAATCCCGTGCCCTATCCGCTGCCGCAATTTGCCGCCGATGCATGGACCGCCCTGCCGGACAAAGCGGCCTTTGCGCGCCTGCACGATCTGGCGCGCGGATTCTGGGGCGTGCCTGCGGGGGCGGGTATCATTGCGGCAACGGGCGCCTCTGCCATCATCGCCGCCTTGCCGCGCGTGTTTCCGGCAGGCGAGGTCTGTATCCCCGGCCCCACCTATAACGAACACGAAGCCGCCTTTCGCGCCGCTGGCTGGACCATTGGCAAGGTGCCCCGTCAGGCGCTGGTGGCCGTGCATCCCAACAACCCGGACGGAGCGGTCTGGTCCGCACCCGATTTCACCACGCCGATCACGATCATCGACGAAAGTTTCTGCGATGTGATGCCGGACCAGTCGCTGGTCCATCTTGCCAGCCGCCCGAACACGGTGATCCTGAAAAGCTTTGGCAAGTTCTGGGGGCTGGCGGGCCTGCGCCTTGGCTTTGCCATCGGCGACCCTGCGGTGATCGCGCGGCTGGCGGATATCTTGGGCCCGTGGCAAGTCTCCGGTCCCGCGCTGAATATCGGGGCAGAGGCCTTGGCTGATCCGCAATGGGCCGATGCGACACGGGCAAGGCTGGCGCAGGACGCGGATAGGCTCGACCAATGCGTGACCGCCAAAGGGGCAGAGCTGTTGGGCGGCACCTCCCTGTTCCGGCTTTACCGCGTGGATGACGCTACGCGCTGGCAGGACCGTCTGGCCCAAGGTCATGTCTGGTCCCGCGTCTTTCCCTATGCGCGCGACTGGCTGCGCCTTGGCCTGCCCGCCCCCGACCGCTGGGCGCAGTTGGAGGCGGCACTTTGACCTTGTTTTTCGGCATGATCCTCGATGCGCTATTCGGAGAACCGAAATGGCTCTGGTCGCGCTACCCGCATCCGGCGGTCCTGATGGGGCGGCTGATCGGCTGGTGTGACCAGCGTTTTAACGCAGGGCATGCGCGGCAGGCCAAAGGCATCGCCGTGCTGGCGGGGCTGGTTATCGGCGCAGGGCTTCTGGGCCTGATCCTTGATGCGCTGCCGGGCAAGATCATCGACATTCTGGTCATCGCCGTGCTGCTTGCGCAAAAATCGCTGGCCGATCATGTGCGCGCCGTCGCTGATGCGCTGCGGCTGTCGCTGGGCGATGGCAAACGCGCGGTGGCGATGATCGTGGGGCGTGACACGCGCGACATGGACCGGCCCGCCGTCGCACGTTCTGCCATCGAAAGCGCCGCCGAGAACCTGTCCGACGGGGTGATCGCGCCCGCCTTCTGGTTCCTGATCGCGGGGCTGCCGGGGCTGTTGATCTACAAAATCGTCAATACCGCCGACAGCATGATCGGCTACCGCACGCCGCGCCACGCCGATTTCGGCTGGGCTGCCGCACGGTTCGACGACCTGCTCAACCTGATCCCCGCGCGCCTGACCGCCCTGATGATCTGGGCCGTGACCCGCCGCCCCGACCCGCGCGGCATTCTGGCTGACGCGCCCTTGCACCGCTCTCCCAACGCAGGCTGGCCCGAGGCGGCGATGGCCCACGGCCTTGACATCGCGCTCAGCGGGCCGCGCAGCTATGACGGGGAGTTGCGCGATTATCCTTTCGTGAATGCAGGCGGCGAACATGACCTGACCCCCGTCGACATCGACCGCGCGGTCAGTGTCCTGTGGAAAACATGGGCGCTGATGCTGGTTCTCGCACTTGTCACCGCCATCTGACCCGTTTCCGCCGATCTCTCACCCTGCATCTTGCACCATGCGCCTGCCCTGCTAGGGTCGGGCCGAACCAGAAACGGAGCCTGCCCCATGCGCCTTGCCCTTGCCACCGCCCTGACCCTGCTGACGGGTGCCGCGACAGCCCAAACCTGCGGCGGCGATGTCGGCAGCTTCATCGCAGGCGTCAAGGCCGAGGCTGTGGCCACCGGCATCCCCCCCGCCACAGCGGACGCGTTTTTCGCAGGCGCGCAGATCGACCCCGCCGTGCTGCGCGCCGACCGCTCGCAAGGCGTTTTCCAGCAGGATTTCATCCAGTTCTCGCGCAACCTCATCAGCCAGAACCGCGTCGACAACGGCGCGCGCAACAGCCAGCGGTTCGATGCGACCTTCCGCGAAATCGAAAGCCGCTTCGGCATCCCGCGCGGCGTGCTGCTGGCCTTCTGGGCGTTCGAGACAGATTACGGCGCAGTGCAGGGCAACTTCAACACCCGCAACGCCCTGCTGACACTGGCGCATGACTGCCGCCGGCCAGAGCTGTTCCGCCCGCAACTGATCGCCGCGATCGAGCTTTATCGGCGCGGCGGCATGGACCCCGCGACCACCCAAGGGGCTTGGGCCGGTGAAATTGGCCAGTTGCAGAAACTCCCGCGCGAGATCGTCGAAAAAGGTCTGGACGGCGACGGCGACGGCGTTGTCGACCTGAAAAACTCCGCCCCCGACGCGCTGATGACGGGCGCAAACGTGCTGTCCTCGCTCGGCTGGCGACCGAACGAGCCGTGGATGCATGAAATCGTTGTGCCCGCCAACCTCGACTGGTCGCAGACAGGCCTGACCAACAAACGCCCTGTCAGCGACTGGGCCGCGATGGGCGTGACCGCGCGCCAAGGCAGCCTTGGCCCGTCGAACCTGCCCGCAGCAGTCCTGCTGCCGATGGGACGCAACGGGCCGGCCTTCATGACCTACCCCAATTTCGACGTCTATTTCGAATGGAACCGCAGCTTTGTCTATGTGACGACCGCCGCCTATTTCGCAACCCGCCTCAGCGGCGCGCCGGTCTACAACGCGGGCAATCCATCACCTGCACTAACAGGCGACCAGATGCGCCAATTGCAGGAACGGCTGACAGCGCGGGGCCATAACGTAGGCGGCATCGACGGCATCCTCGGTGCAATGACCCGCAACGCAGTGCAGGCCGAACAATCCCGCCTCGGCCTTCCGGCAGATGCATGGCCAACGCTCGATCTGCTCAATCGCCTCTGATCATCGTTGGAGCCCAAATATCCCCGCCGGAGGCCTGAAAGTTCTTAGGCCACCATCGCCGCCGCCCGCTTGAGATCGACCGACACCAGCTGCGACACGCCCTGTTCGCCCATGGTCACGCCGAACAGCCGGTCCATCCGGCTCATCGTGACCGCATGGTGGGTGATAATCAGGAACCGCGTGTCGGTGCGGCGGCACATCTCGTCCAGAAGGTCGCAGAACCGCGTGACGTTGGCATCATCCAGCGGCGCATCCACCTCGTCGAGCACACAGATCGGCGCGGGGTTGGCAAGGAACACCGCAAAGATCAGCGCCAGCGCCGTTAGCGTCTGTTCGCCCCCCGACAAGAGCGACAGCGTGCTCAGCTTCTTGCCTGGCGGCTGGCACATGATCTCCAGCCCCGCCTCAAGCGGGTCATCGGATTCAACCAGCACCAGCTTGGCCTCGCCGCCGCCGAAGAGATGTGTAAACAGCAGCCCGAAACTGTCGTTGACCTGCTCGAAAGCGGTCAGCAGGCGCTCACGGCCCTCTTTGTTCAGGCTGGCAATGCCGGTGCGCAGGGCCGCGATGGCGGCAAGAAGGTCCGCCTTTTCGCCCACCAGCGCGTCATGTTCGACCTGCACTTCCTTGGCGTCTTCTTCCGCGCGCAGGTTGACCGCCCCCAGCGCGTCGCGCTGACGCTTGAGCGCATTGACCTCGGCCTCGACTGTGGCGACAGGCGGCATGTCATCGACCGGCACGCCCAAGGCGTCCAGCAATTGCGCGGGTGTTACCTCTTGCGCTTCCATGATCCGCTCGGCGGCATAGGCGATGGTTTCGCGCGCGGCGTCAGCGCGGGCCTCGGCACGGGCGCGGGCCTCGCGCGCTTCTGACGCCAGACGTTCGGCATCGCGCTCGGCATGGCCTGCATCGCGCAGCACCGTCTCGGCCTCGGCCAGCCTGTCAGCGGCGGCACGGCGGCGGGTTTCGGCGGTGGCAATGGCATCGGCCAGTTCCGCGCGCTTGGCGGCAATCTCCTCGGGCGCGGCAGAGGCTTCGGCCAGCTCCGCTTCGGACGCGGCCTTGCGCTCGGCCAGTTCCGCGCTGCGCTTGGTCGCGGTTTCCAGCCGGTGTTTCCAGCCGCTGATTTCCTTGGTGATCTCCTGCGCGCGGCGCAGGCGGGCATCCCCCTCGCGGCGCAATTCCTCGGATGCGGACCGGCGCGACATCATCGTGATGCGCGCGGCCTCGACCGTCATTTTGACATCCTCGACCGACGCCCGCGCCGCCGCCAGATCGCCCAGCGCCAGTGCCGCCTTTTCCGCCTCGGCCAGCGCCTTGCGCGCGCCCATCGCCTCTTCTTCGTGGCGACGAACGGCAAGCCCAAGGCTCTCCAGTCGCCCTTGCGACAGGTTCCGGTCCGCCTCGGCGCGGCTGGCGGCACGGTTGGCATCGGCCACGGCGCGGTCGGCATCGCGGCGGGCCGCGCGGGCGGCCTGATCGACGGCGGTGCAATCCTGCAAGGCACGGGTCAGCGCGTCATGCGCCGCTGCCGCCTGCTGTGCCTTGGCCGCCGCGGCATCCAGATCGCGCTGCAATTCGGCCAGCCGGTTGAGTTGCTGCAACCGCAGCGCCGCCGCCGAAGGCGCATCCTCGGCCCCAGACCGGAACCCGTCCCAGCGCCACAGATCACCGGCCAAGGACACAAGCCGCTGCCCGGGCTGCAACGCCGCCTGCAAACGCGCCCCATTGGCAGCATCGACCAAGCCGATCTGCGCGATCCGACGCGCAAGCACCGCAGGCACAGTCACGAAATCCGCCAACGGCGCCACACCGGCGGGCAAGGCCTGCGCCTGCGCATAATCGGGCAGGCTTGCCCAGCCGGTCGGCGCATCCGCCCCCACTGCAGGCGCGCGCAGATCATCGGCCAAGGCCGCGCCCAGCGCCTTTTCATAGCCCTTTTGCACCGACAGAAGGTCCAGCACCTGCCCGCCCTCGGCACGGTCGCGGTCCACAAGGCGCGACAGCGCAGTCACCTCGGCACGCAGGGCATTGGCACCGCCTTCAGCCTCGGACCGCAGGGCACGCGCCTCGCTTTCCTGTGTCTGGGTCGCGGCACGGGCGGCTTCGGCGGCGGCCAGCGCCTGTTCTGCGGCATCGGCGGATGCCAGCGCCGCAGCCTCGGCCAGACCGGCAGCAGCGAAATCCGCCTCGGCCTTGGCCAAGGCGGTCGCGGCCTCCTGCGAGGCCGCCTTTGATTTGACAGCCTCGGCCTCGTTCTTGGCCAAGGTCGCGCGGTGGTCATCGATCAGGCGCTGCGCCGACTGGTGGCGCGCGGCAAGACGGGCCACATCCTCGGTCAGTTGCGCGGAC
Organism: Yoonia sp. 72; assembly: GCF_034652275.1. Lineage (NCBI taxonomy): Bacteria > Pseudomonadati > Pseudomonadota > Alphaproteobacteria > Rhodobacterales > Paracoccaceae > Yoonia > Yoonia sp. 72. Next base: position 1,695,515 of record NZ_JAXIWG010000001.1, read on the forward strand.
GCGGCTTCGGCCTCCTGCAAGACGCCTGCCGCTTCGCGCGCGGCCCCCTGCGCGGCCTCGAGCCGCGCCTCATGACCCTCGCCCGCCTTCGCGATCTCGCGCGCTTCCCATTCCAGCCGTGCGATGGTTTCACCGGCATCCTTGTTCAGCCCCGCCTCGCGGTCGATGTCGCGGGTCAGCTGGTCGATACGGGCGCGCAGCGTCGCGATCATGTCGCGCGCGCGGGCTTCCTGATCCTGCAAGGCATCGCGCTGGACCTGCAGGCGTTGCAGGACGGCGGCGGCAATCGCCTCTTCCTCGCGCAGGGACGGCAAGGCATCCTCGGCCCCCTGCCGCGCCTTCGTCGCCTCGCGCGCGGCACGTTCGGCCTGTGCCGCCGCGGTCGTGCGGTCGCGCAGCAGGTTCGTGGCCTCCAACAAGGCATCATCCGCCTCTTTCCAGCGGCGGAACAGCAGCATGCCTTCGGCGCGGCGCAAACTCTCGCCGATCTCGCGATAACGCGCCGCCTGCCGTGCCTGCCGCGCCAGTTGCGCAAGCTGTGCCGCCAACTGGTCCACCACGTCATCGACACGGGTCAGGTTCGTTTCCGCGCCTTTCAGCTTCAACTCGGCCTCATGCCGGCGCTGGTAGAGGCCGGAAATGCCTGCCGCTTCCTCCAATATCCGGCGGCGCGACTTGGGCTTGGCGTTGATGAGTTCCGAAATCATCCCCTGCCGCACCAGCGCTGGCGAATGCGCACCGGTGGAGGCATCGGCAAACAGCATCTGCACATCGCGCGCGCGCACATCCTTGGCGCCGACCTTATAGGCGGACCCCGCATCGCGGGTGATCCGGCGCACGATCTCCAGCTGGTCGGCGTCGTTGAAGGCGGCCGGTGCCAGCCGTTCGGCATTGTCGATGATCAGCGATACTTCGGCGAAATTGCGCGCGGGCCGCGTGGCGGCACCGGCAAAGATCACATCCTCCATCCCGCCACCGCGCATGGCCGAGGCACGGTGTTCCCCCATCACCCAGCGCAAGGCTTCCAGCAGATTGGATTTGCCACAGCCGTTCGGCCCGACGACACCGGTCAGCCCGTCCGCGATGATCAGATCGGTCGGATCAACGAAACTTTTAAAGCCGTTCAATCGCAGTTTGCTGAAACGCACGGTCCGCTGCCCTTGATTCTATGCCTGCCAGAAAGCCTGCGGCCAGAGCCCCGATGAGTCAACGAAACCGAACTACATAAGGCCGTTTTCAGCCGCTTATCCACAAGATATTGCGAAAACCCCCTCTTCCGAGCCGAAATACCCCCGCCGGAGGCCGCGCCAAAGGCGCGATGCGACCTGTCAACCCGCGTTTACAGCTTGACCATATGCTGCTGTTGAAGGCACAACAGACCTGCATGGTTCCCCGTACGGCGCGCAGCGTCAGGGGATCAAATGGGAATGTGGACGGGCCGATCCTGTAGGGGAGACCTAAAGCCACAGCCGCCCCCGCGACTGTATGCGGAGAGTGCCTTGTTACAACGCCACTGGGTCCGCCCGGGAAGGCAACAAGGCGCCCCGACCCGCAAGCCAGGAGACCAGCCATGCACCGGGGCGAACGCCTCGGCCAACAACAACGGACGGGGTGTTCCGTGGGGGTTCTGCATTGGCCTGATGGCCCGTGCTTCCCATGAAATCCCCCCTTTAAGACGATCCAAAGGGGACAACATGAAAAAACTTCTGACCATCGCGGGCCTCAGCCTTGCTGCTTCGCCCGCCCTTGCGCATCACCCGCTGGGTGGCCTGCCGATGGAAACCTTCACCCAAGGCCTGCTGTCCGGCGTGGGCCATCCGGTGCTGGGTTTCGACCATCTGTTCTTTGTGGCGGCCATGGGCATCGCTGCGACCTTCACTGCCAACCGTCTGCTGACGCCAGCCGCCTATATCGGCGCGATGCTGGCGGGCTGCGGTCTGATGTATGCGGGTATCGCGATGCCGCTGGCTGAAACCGTGATCGTGCTGTCGCTTTTGGTCATCGGCGGGATCGTCCTGTCAGGCAAAGGCCTGACGACAACGACCGCGCTGCTGGTTTTTGCGACCTTCGGCCTGTTCCACGGTTCTGCCTTCGGCGGGTCGATCGCGGGACAAGAAGGCGGCGTCGGCGGCGGTGTGCTGGTCGGCTACCTGATCGGGCTTGGCGCGATCCAATATCTGATCGCCATCGGTGCAGGCTGGGTCACGCGCAAGCTGGGCGCCACGGACGCCACCGCCATCACCGCCCGTCTGGGTGGCGCGATGGTCGCAGGTGTCGGCGTGTTTCTGGCGCTCGAGATCATCGAAGGCCCGATCGTCACCGCGCTCGCAGGCTGATTCCGTTCACCTGTCAATCACCGGACGGCCCCACAAGGGCCGTCCCCATTCCTGTTTTCGCCCCAAGGACATCCCATGCCCGCCAAAATTCCCGCCACTATCGTCACCGGCTTTCTTGGCTCCGGCAAGACCACGCTGATCCGGCACATGCTGCAAAATGCCCAAGGCAAGCGTATCGCGCTGATCATCAACGAATTCGGTGATCTGGGCGTGGATGGTGATATCCTCAAAGGCTGCGGCGAAGAGGTCTGCGCCAAGGACGATATCGTGGAACTGTCCAACGGCTGCATCTGCTGCACCGTCGCCGACGACTTCATCCCCACGATGGAGGCGCTTCTGGCGCGCAATCCCGCCCCCGACCATATCGTCATCGAAACATCCGGCCTTGCCTTGCCGCAACCTTTGGTGCGCGCGTTCAACTGGCCCGGCATTTCCACGCGCGTCACTGTGGACGGCGTTGTCACCGTCGTCGATGGCCGCGCCGTGCAGGACGGCCAATTCGCCCATAACATCGCCGCCGTCGATGCGCAGCGCGCCGCGGATGACAACCTCGACCACGAAACGCCGCTGTCGGAACTCTTTGAGGACCAGATCGCCTGCGCCGACATGATCGTGGTGAACAAGACCGACCTGCTGACCGCAGAGGAGGCCGACAGCCTTGCCGCGCAACTGCGCACAGACAGCCGCGACGGTGTGCAGGTGGTGAAAACCAGCATGGGCGCGCTGCCTGTCGATGTGCTGCTGGGACAAGGGATCGGCGCGGAAACCGATCTCGAATCCCGCCACGAAATCCACCATCACCACCACCACGATGATGACGAGGATGATCACGACGACGATCACCACCACGACCACGGCCACGACGAGTTCGAAAGCTTCATCGTCATCCGTGACGAGGTGACCGATGCCACGGCCTTCGCCACACAGGTCAGCGCCACGATCAAGGCCAACAACATCCTGCGCCTGAAAGGTTTTGTCGCTGTCGCAGGCAAGCCCATGAGGATGACGTTGCAGGCCGTCGGCCCCCGCGTCGATACCTATTACGACCAGCCCTTCGGGGATGCCCCGCGCCAGACACGGCTTGTCGTGATCGGCGAGGCGGGGCTGGACCAATCCGCGATCACGGCAGCGCTACAAGCATGATCGTCGTCGCGCGGACAGATCCGCATGATCCGCAGGCTACAGCCCTGCTGCAGCAAAGCCATGCGCTGATGCAAGCGCTGTTCCCGCCAGAGGAGAATTTCTATCTCTCCATCAATGATCTGGTGGCGGAGGACATCCATTTCTACACCGCCCGCATCGGTGACAAAATCCTCGGCACCGGCGCGCTGCGCGTCTGCGACGGCTATGGCGAGATCAAGTCGATGTTCGTGGACGAGGCTGCCCGCGGCAAGGGTATCGCCGACGCGATCCTGCGCCAGATCGAGGATCAGGCCCGCGATCTGGACCTACCGTGGCTGAAACTGGAAACCGGCAATATCCTGCAGGCGGCGCAGACCCTTTACGCAAGGCATGGGTTCACGCCTTGCGGACCGTTCGGCGACTATCCGGCCATCGCCAGTTCGGTTTTCATGGAAAAGCGGCTGTGAGTTCAGCCTTTCTTTTCTTCGGCGGCCTTTTTCATCCGGGCCAGCAACTCGGCCTTGTCGGGACGCGCGCCAAAGGGCTTTTTCTTCGATCCCGGCGCGTTGTGCTCTTCATGCTTGGGGCCTTTTTTAGCCATCTTCGGTGCTCCTGCAGCGTTGTAATCCATGGTGTGATCCTCGTGTTTGGCCGCCTCTTAGCACAAGGCAAAAGCTGATGCACCTGCTCGCCGCGACCCCCGGTGCGATTTCGGACGGGACGGAACCTGTCGATCTGGGCCAGACGCCTGCCGATGTGGTCATCATCTCTGCCGCCGACACCGAACTGGCCGCACTCGCCGAAGCGCGCGCCGAAATGACCGCCCCGCCGACCTTGCGGCTGGCGAATATGATGCACCTTGCGCATCCTTTGTCGGTCGATCTGCATCTGGACGATTGCGCCACGAAATCGCGTCTGGTGATCGCGCGCATCTTGGGCGGTGCAAGCTATTGGAAATACGGCCTCACGCAATATGCCGCGCGCCTGCACGAGGCGGGCGTGCCGGTGGCCTTCCTGCCCGGCGATGACAAACCCGACCCCGAATTGCGCGGGCTGTCCACCGTCAGCGGCACCGATTACGACGCGCTCTGGTCCTATCTGGTCGAAGGCGGGCCACAGAACAGCATCAACGCGCTGGCCTATGCCAAGGCGATGCTGGACGGTACCGAAAAACCCAGCGCCGCCGCCCCCTTGCTGCGTGCAGGCGTCTACTGGCCGGGGGCCGGCATCGCCGATCTGACGACTGCACAGGCGACATGGACCGGTGGCGCGCCCATTGTCCCGATCATCTTCTACCGCGCCTTGGTACAAGGCGGCGGGCTGAACCCGATCAACCGCCTGACCCGCAGCCTGTCGCGCGCAGGGCTGAACCCGCTGCCGATTTTCGTGGCCAGCCTGAAAGACCCGGTCAGCACCGCCACGCTCGACCATCTTTTCACCGCCGCGCCGCCCGCTGTGATCCTGAACTGCACCGCCTTCGCCGTGGGCTCGCCCCATGACGGTGACGACAGCCCGCAGAACCCGCTGCTCGCGAACAACGCCCCCGTCTTTCAGGTGATCCTTTCTGGCGCCTCCGAATCCTCATGGGCAGACGGATTGCACGGCCTGACCGCCCGCGACATCGCCATGAACGTCGCCCTGCCAGAGGTGGACGGCCGCATCCTGTCGCGCGCGATCAGCTTCAAAGGCGAGGCGTTCTTCGACGACGCCACCGAATGCCCCATCGCCACCTATCAGGCGCGCGGCGACCGCGTCGATTTCGTCACGCAGCTGACCGCCAACTGGGCGCGCCTGCGGCAAACGCCCCCGGCAGACAAGAAAGTCGCCCTGATCCTCGCCAATTACCCCAACAAGGACGGACGCCTTGCCAACGGGGTCGGCCTCGACACACCCGCCGCGACGGTCCACACGCTGCAACTGCTGGCGCAGGCAGGCTACGCTACCACCCCACCCGCAGACAGCGCCGCGCTGATGGCGCAAATCATGGCAGGCCCGACCAACTGGCTGACAGACCGCGCCGACAAACAGGGCGGCGAGCTGCTTCCCCTCGACACATACCGCCAGTATTTCGACGCCCTGCCTTGGGACATCAAGCAACAGATCACCACCCGTTGGGGCCAACCCGAAGACGATCCATTCGTTCGAGCCGAAATATCCCCGCCGGAGGCCCCAAGCCGCGCCAGCGGCGCAGGGTTCGCGCTCTCCATCCATCGCTTCGGCAATGTGGTCGTGGGCCTGCAACCCGCGCGCGGCTATAGCATCGACCCGACCGAGACCTACCATTCCCCCGATCTGGTCCCGCCGCATAACTACCTCGCCTTCTATTTCTGGCTGCGCCACCATTGGGGCGCGGATGCCGTGGTCCACATGGGCAAACACGGCAACCTTGAATGGCTGCCCGGCAAATCCGTCGCCCTGTCAGAAACCTGCTGGCCAGAGGCGGTGTTCGGCCCTACCCCGCATATCTACCCCTTCATCGTCAACGATCCGGGCGAAGGCACGCAGGCCAAACGCCGCGCATCTGCCGTGATTATCGACCACCTGACCCCGCCTCTGACCCGCGCCGAAAGCTACGGTCCGATGCGCGATCTGGAAGCTTTGGTCGACGAATATTACGAGGCCGCCGGTGTCGATCCACGCCGCGTCACACACCTGCGGCGCGAGATCCTGTCGCTGTCTGACGCAACGGGTCTGTCGCGGGACGTGGGCTTCACCGGCGACAAGGACGGCGATCTGGGCAAGCTCGACGCTTACCTGTGCGAGTTGAAAGAGGCGCAGATTAGGGACGGTCTGCATATCTTCGGGCAATCCCCCACAGGCCAGCAGGAACTGGACCTTGCCATAGCCCTCGCCCGCGTACCGCGCGGCGACGGCAAGGGGCACAATGCCTCGCTGCTGCGCGCCTTGGCCGCGGACCTTGGCCTCCGCATCGACCCGCTGGATTGCGAAATGGCCGCGCCTGCTCCCGAAAAACCGGCGGCTTTGGCCGACGGCACCATCTGGCGGACCAACGGCGATACAGTGGAACGCCTCGAAAATCTGTCGCAACGCCTTGTGCGGGACGGCGGGCGGGGCGTCGTGGGGTTTACCCCACGCGCGTCGCAAGCCGTTCTGCAAACCATCCGCGACGACGTCCTGCCTACCATCCGCGCCTGCGGTCCCGCCGAAGGATCGGCCCTGCTGACCGCCCTTGCAGGCCATTTTGTCCCCCCCGGCCCGTCCGGTGCGCCCACACGCGGACGGCTTGATGTCCTGCCGACGGGGCGCAATTTCTACAGCGTCGACAGCCGCGCTGTCCCCACACCCACCGCTTGGGCGCTGGGCTGGAAATCGGCGAACCTGCTGATCGACAAACACCTGCAGGATCACGGCGACTGGCCGCGCGCCATGCTGGTCACCGCTTGGGGCACCGCGAACATGCGCACCGGCGGCGACGACATCGCGCAGGCGCTCGCGCTGATGGGCGTCAAGCCGACATGGGATAGCGCGAACCGGCGTGTGACGGGGTTCGAGGTGCTGCCGCAGACCGTGCTGGGCCGCCCGCGTGTGGACGTGACCCTGCGCATTTCCGGCTTCTTCCGTGACGCCTTTCCGCAACTGATCGCCTTGGTCGACAGCGCCGCCCGCGCCGTGCAGTCGCTCGACGAACCCGCCGATCTGAACCCCGCCGCCGCCCGCGCCAAAGCGGGCGAGGATGCGACCCGCGTTTTCGGCGCCAAACCCGGCGCCTACGGCGCGGGCCTGCAAGCGCTGATCGACGAACGCATCTGGTCGGACAAATCCGATTTCGCCGCCGCCTATATCGCCTGGGGAAGCTATGCCTACGGCGCCAAGGCCAGCGGCGACCGCGCGGAAGCCGCGTTCAAGGCACGCCTGTCCCAAGTCGAAGCCATCGTGCAAAATCAGGACAACCGCGAACACGACATCCTCGACAGCGACGATTACTACCAGTTCGAAGGCGGTGCCGCCGCCGCCGTCAGCACCTTGCAAGGGCGCGACCGCCCGATCTATCACAACGACCACTCCCGCCCCGAACGGCCCGTGATCCGCACGCTTGACGATGAAATCGGCCGCGTCGTGCGGTCGCGCGTGGTCAATCCCAAATGGATCGACGGGGTGAAACGCCACGGCTACAAAGGTGCTTTCGAGATTGCGGCCACGGTCGACTACCTTTTCGCCTTCGCTGCCACGACGGGGGCCGTGCGCAACCACCATTTCGATCTGGTGGAAGAGGCTTTCCTGAAAGACGACGCAACCCGCCAGTTCATCGCTGACGCCAACGCCCCCGCCTTGCGCGAAATAGCCCAGCGCCTGCAAGAAGCCATCGACCGCAACCTGTGGCAACCCGCCTCCAACTCTGCGCGCGCGCGTATCGCAGGCCTGCTCGACGCGGATTAGGCAGGTACCGGAAAAACCTGCGTGCCATTCTTGTCACATGGCCCGACATCACGGGCATCCGGCTTGCTCTCGCAGTTGTGATCGCGCGCTCGCTCCGGTTTAGAGGAGTGGGTGGGGCTTAACTGAAGGTTTACTAAATGTCGTTTTTCAAAAGTGCTGCGATCGTTGCGGTCGCACTGACGGTCATGGGCTGCGAGCAGGCGGAAATCACGCAACCGCCAATCAATATCACCCCAACCGTGCAGGCCGATGCAGTTGGTCTTGACGTCTATGCACGCCCGCGCAGCCGCGGCAATCCGGTGCCTGCGTTCCGTGGCCAGAACACCGTTCAGGTCAGGACATGGGGCGATACCGAAGGCAGCGGCCGGACCGAGTTGTCGGGCGTGTCTTGCAACCTTGATTCCGGCGTCTACCGCGCGCAGTTCACGACACCCGCAAATCTGGTTGTGCCCGACTACGGCCCCAGTTCGCCAGCCTTGTTCGTACGGTGCGCAACGGCCACCCAATCGGGTTCCGTGACGCAATCAGTGGTTAACATGACCGCCCAGCAGCGCAACCAATCCGCTGCAGGCACCGGACTTTTGGGCGCCATCATCATTGGTGCTGTCAACGAATCGCGACGCGACAACCTGAACGACGATTTCGGCTATAACGCGATCGTTGTGCAGATGCGCTAGTCCGCGCAGTCGATCCTGACACGCGCCACGACCTGATCCCCCGTCCATGTTCCGGGGCGGGGGGCACATCCGGTGGCGGCGACCACCGCCTGTTCGGCGCGCGGGATGATCGCGGTCAGAGAAAACACCGCCTCGCGGTTGGTGCGCACGACTTCGACCAGATCATCCTTGCGCCGGACGTCAAAGGTGCTTTGCGCGACCGTCACCGTTTGCGCAGGCACCCCCATGAACCCCGCCGTGCCGCTGTTGCAGGCCGCCAGAAGCAGGATCAGGCAGACAGGTATAAGGCGAAAATGCATCGGGTGAACTCTCTTGTTACACGTCAGCTTGTGGACGGTTATGCTTAACAAAACCTTTACAGCCGACCGGAGGCCAAGATGACCGATGATCCCGACCGCCACGCGATGAAGATGGCCAAGAAAAAGGCCGCCCGTGACAAGATCATGGCGACCAAGACCGACCAGAAAGGGCTGATCATCGTCCATACCGGCAAGGGCAAAGGCAAGTCCTCGGCCGCCTTCGGGATGATTTTCCGCTGCATCGCGCATGACATGAAATGCGCGGTGGTGCAGTTCATCAAGGGCGGCATGTCCACGGGTGAACGAGATCTGATCCTCGCGAAATTCTCGGACACCTGCGCCTTTCACACGATGGGCGAAGGTTTCACTTGGGAAACACAAGACAAATCCCGCGATACCGAAATGGCGCAGGCCGCTTGGGCCAAGGCTAAAGAACTGATCCTGGACGAGACCAACACCATGGTCCTGCTGGATGAAATCAACATCGCGATCCGCTATGATTATGTCGCCATCGCTGATGTCGTGGCCTTTCTGCGCGACCACAAGCCGCCCATGACGCATGTCGTACTGACAGGGCGCAACGCGCATGAAGACCTGATCGAACTGGCCGATCTGGTGACGGAAATGGAACTGGTGAAGCACCCGTTCCGGTCCGGGATCAAGGCGCAGATCGGTGTAGAATTCTAGCGTCATCCAGTTTTCATATTACTGTTACATCGCTTGCCCTGAACCAATCGGTTCAGATATAGTCGGGCGATGGGTGCAATGGTTCTTCAATCGTCGGATATTGTCGCAAAGGGCGTGCAGCGTGCGGTCTATCTGCATCCGCTTGATCCAACCAAACTGATCAAAGTGCTGCGGCCCGCGATCACGATGCCGCGGCGCACGAACTTCAACGGGATTATGGACCGGCTGTTGCCCGGCACACGGCTGCGCCAGATCCGCAAAGAATATGCCGAATACCTGCGCGTCATGCTGAACCATCCAGAGCCGGACTTTCACGCGCCCATCGCCCATATGTTCGGCTTTACCCCCACAAGCGAAGGTCTGGGCTGCATCACCGAACGCGTTATGCAGCCTGATGGCCGGATCGGCGAAACACTGGGCGCCAAGGCCAAGGCCGGCACGCTCGCGCCGCTGCATGTGGACCTGTTGAACGATACGATCGCCCGCATCTATGCCAACGATATCCGCGCCAGCGACATGAATCCCAACAACTTTGTCTTTGGCCAACGCGACAACGGCACCGGCCCCGGACCAGAGGAATGCGTGCTGGTGGACGGTTTCGGCGATATCCACGCGATCCCCGTGCGGTCGATGGCGCGCTGGTCCAACCGGATGGGGCTGGACGACAGCTGCAAGCGGCTTGCGCGCAATACGGGGCTGCACTGGGACCCCAAGGCGCGGCAATTCGCGCTACCCCGCTAGGCGGCTTGGCTGTTGGCGGGCAACCGCGTATAACGGACCATCGCGACAGCCCCGAAAGAAAAGCCATGACCGACGATACCGAAGACCTGCAAGATACCTATCCCGGCGCAGGCACGTTTCGCTTTGGCGACACGCCGGAGCTTTGCCAATATCTGATCGGCCTTGTCCGCCAGCGCAAGAAAACCGCAACCTGCGGGGCGGCGTCGGAATTTGCCGATGACCCAGACTCTATGCCCGTCGTCGGCCGCTGCGATATCGCCGCCAATTGGGACGGCACGCCTGCGCTGGTGATCCGCACGACCAAGGTACAGCACATCCGGTTCTGCGACGTGACCGAGGAAATGGCTTTGGCCGAGGGTGAGAACGACAGCCTTCTGGGCTGGCGCAAGGATCACAAGGCTTATTTCAAACGCAACGGCGGTTTCGACCCCGAGATGATGCTGGTGTTCGAGCATTTTGTACTGGTCGAGGATCTGGCCGGACGCGAATTGTGACATGCGGCTCTGGATCGCCTGCCTGCTGGTCCTGATCACCCTTGCGCATATCGCGATGTGGGCATCGGACATGCCGCGCGATCTGGCCCTGCGGCTGACGATCATCAACGCCTTGGGCTGGGCGGTGATCCTGCTCCCCTTATGGGCCGTCGGCAAATGGGCTGCAGCGCACAAGAGGCGGTGACGGGCGGCGGGGTGAACCCCGCCCTACGGTCTTTCGCATCGCTGCGATATCGGGTAGATCGCTTGCAACATTAGATACGCTGGACATAACGATGAAATTCACGCTTTCCTGGCTGAAACACCACCTTGAAACAGACGCCTCGGTTGATCTGATCGCCGAGACGCTGACCGATCTGGGGCTCGAGGTCGAAGGCGTGGAAAACCCCGCCGAACGTCTGGCCGATTTCACCATCGGCTATGTGGAAAGCGCGGAAAAGCACCCCGACGCCGACAAGCTGCGCGTGTGTCAGGTGCAGACCAAGGACGGGCTGACCCAGATCATCTGTGGCGCCCCCAATGCGCGCGCAGGCATCACCGTCGTGATCGCCAGCCCCGGCACCTATGTCCCCGGCATCGACACGACGATCGGCGTGGGCAAGATCCGCGGCATCGAAAGTTTCGGGATGATGTGTTCCGAGCGCGAGATGGAACTGTCCGAAGAACATGACGGGATCATCGAACTGCCGTCCGGCACCGTGGGCCAGCGGTTCACCGACTGGCTGGCAGCCAACCAGCCCGACCGCGTTGATCCGGTGATCGAGATCGCGATCACCCCGAACCGCCCTGACGCCTTGGGTGTGCGCGGGATCGCGCGCGATCTTGCAGCACGCGGTCTGGGCAAGCTGAAACCCCTGAGCGTCGATCCGGTGCCTGCCAGCTTCACCGCCGACTTAAACGTGTCCATTGATGACGATACACGCGACGGGTGCCCCGTTTTCTGTGGCCGTTTGATCCGTGGCGTCAAGAACGGCCCCAGCCCCGCATGGCTGCAAACGCAGCTGCGTGCCATCGGCCTGCGTCCCATCAGTTTCCTTGTCGATGTGACCAACTGGTTCACCTATGACCTGAACCGCCCCCTGCACGTCTTCGACGCCGACAAGGTGCATGGCAATCTGCGCGTCCACCGCGCCAAGGGTGGCGAGACGATTCTGGCACTCGACGACCGGACCTACACCTTGCAGGCAGGCCAGATCGCGATCTCCGACGATCAGGGCGTGGAAAGCATCGCAGGCATCATGGGCGGTGAGGCAACCGGCTGCACCGACGAGACGGTGAATGTCTTTGTCGAAAGCGCCTATTGGGACCCGATCCAGATCGCCTATACCGGCCGCGCGCTGAAGATCAATTCCGACGCCCGTTACCGTTTCGAACGCGGGATCGACCCCGCCTTCACCCCCGAAGGGCTGGAACATGCGGTGCGGATGATCGTCGATCACGCAGGCGGCGAAGCGTCAGAGCTGATTATCGCAGGCGAAGTGCCCGACACATCCCGCGCCTACCGTCTGGATGCGGAGCGTGTCATCAGCCTTGTCGGTATGGACATCCCCGAAAGCACCCAGCGCCAGACGCTGACCGCACTGGGCTTCCGTCTCGAAGGCGATATGGCGCATGTGCCGTCTTGGCGCCCCGACGTGCTGGGCGAGGCTGATCTGGTCGAAGAGGTCGCGCGCATCGCGTCGCTGACCAAGCTCAAGGGCAAGCCGATGCCGCGCATGGATGCAGGCGTGCCAAAGCCGATCCTGACCGCAGGCCAGCAGCGTCAGCAATCCGCACGCCGGACGATGGCGGCGCTGGGGTATAACGAATGCGTCACCTACAGCTTTGTCGATAAAGACGCCGCGACCCTGTTCGGCGGTGGCGATGACGCGACCATGCTGGAAAACCCGATCTCGAGCGAATTGTCGCATATGCGCCCGAACCTGTTGCCCGGTCTTTTGCGTGCCGCGGCCCGCAATCAGGCGCGCGGCTTCATGGATATGGCCTTGTTCGAGGTCGGTGCCGGTTTCCACGGTGGCGAACCGGGCGAACAGCACAACCTGATCACCGGCGTGCTGATTGGTAAGACCGCCAGCAAGGAAGTCCATGGCACGTCCCGCGCGGTCGACCTGTACGACGCCAAGGCGGATGCGGAATCCGTGCTCGCTGCCATCGGCGCACCCGCAAAGGTGCAAATCCTGCGCGGTGCCTCTGCATGGTGGCACCCCGGTCGGCATGGCATGATCTGCCTTGGTCCGAAAAAGGTGCTGGCCGTATTCGGCGAACTGCACCCGAAGATCCTGCGCGAGATGGATATCAAAGGCCCCGCCGTCGCCTTCTGCATCTGGCCCGACGAAGTGCCCGTGCCGAAAACCAAGACCGCGACACGCCCCGCACTGGTCGCGACCGACCTGCAAGCGGTGGAACGTGACTTCGCTTTTGTCGTGGACCACGAGGTCGAGGCGCTGACGCTGGTCAATGCGGCCCTTGGGGCGGACAAATCGCTGATCAGCGATGTGCGGGTCTTTGACCAGTTCATCGGTGGCAATCTGGGTGAGGGCAAGAAATCCATCGCCGTCACCGTGCGCCTGCAACCCACGACCGCAACGCTGAAGGATGCCGAAATCGAGGCGATCAGCGCCAAGATCGTGGACAAGGTCACCAAGGCGACCGGCGGCAGCCTACGCGGCTAAGTGGTCTGCCAGCACATCGAACACCAGCCTGATGCGCGGGCTGGTGTGCAATTCCTCATGCGTGACCAGCCAGACCGGAAACAGGATCGGGGGGTGGTCGGGCAGGATCAGCCGCATGTCAGGGCAGGCGCGGGCCATCTGTATATCGATAGGCAAAATGCCCAATCCTTCCTGACATAGCGCCCAGGCGACAGACCCGTTTTCGGAGACATAGCGGAATTGGGCGGCACCGACCGGAAAACCCCGCTTTTGCAGGTGCTCGGCCATGCGGGTTGTGTCGCCATAGCTGATGAAATCATGCGATTTGAGGTCATCAGGTGTCAAAATCGCCGGATGACGCGCCAGATAGTCGGGGCTCGCGTACAACCGCGCTTCGCCATCGGGCAGGCGGCGGGCGATCAGGTTGGGCTGGTCGGGGCGCTGGTGGCGCACGGCGATATCGGCCTCGCGCCGGTTGAGGTTGCGGATGTCATTGGCGGCGACCAGTTCGACCTCTAGCTGCGGTGCCAGATCACGGATGCGGCGCAGCGCGGCAGGCAGGCGCTCCGCCGACATCAGGTCGCTGGCGGTGATGCGCACGCGCCCCGTCATGTCCTGCGTCTGTCCGGCGGCAGCAAGAGCGATCCGGTCCGCCGCCTCGCCCATCGCGCGGACATGGACCAGCAGGTCGGCACCGCTTTGCGTCAGGGTCAACCCGCGCCCTGCACGCATGAACAGGTCCAGCCCCAGTTCCTGTTCCAGCGCGGTGATCTGGCGGCCCAGCGTCGGCTGCGTCAGCCCCAACCGCCGTGCGCCCGCTGATAGCGACCCGCCTTCGGCCACCGCCAGAAAGCCGCGGATCCGGTTCCAGTCAAATGATCTATCCATGCGAAAAAGCATATAATGACGCCAAAAATAGTCAATATCATGCTGATGCGTATGGATGTATCTTGTTCCAAACAGGAGAAGACAATGACCGACACCGCCACCTTCTGGGACCGCGAGGCAGAGAAATACGCAGCCTCTGCCATCGGCAACCCTGCCGCCTATGCCTATACGCTGGGCCGGACCCGCAGCTATCTGCGCCCGACCGATCATGTGCTGGAAATCGCTTGCGGCACGGGGTCGACCGCTGTTCTGCTAGCGCCGGATGTAGCCCGCTATCTTGGCACCGACATCTCGCCGCAGATGATCCGCATCGCGCGGGGCAAGCTGCCGGTGGCTGGGGCTGACCTGACCTTTGATGTGGCGGGTGATCTGCCGGACGCGGGTCCGTTCAACGCGATCCTTGCGCATAGCTTTTTTCACCTTGTCCCCGATATGGAACGGCGGATGGCGCGGATTTACGACCTGCTGACGCCGGGGGGCTACTTCATTTCCAAGACCGCAACGCTGAAAGGGCGCGGTCTGAAATGGGCACTGATCGGAGCGGTGATCCCGCTGGCGCAGATGCTGGGCAAGGCCCCCTATCTGCGCAAATTCAGCGCGGCGGAACTGGAACAGGCCGTGCGCGATGCAGGCTTCGAGATTGTCGAGAGCGGGGATTTCGCAACCCCCGCCCGTTATGTTGTGGCGCGCAAGCCGGGGTGAACCCCGGCCTACGACGTCGCGGGGATCGACTTGGCATTGGCGACGGCAGGGCGGGCGTAGAACCTTTCCACATAGGCGGGCACGTTTTTCAGGTCGTGATAGCCGACCACATCCTTGGTGCCGTAAAACTCCAGCGCATTGATCCACGGTGCCAAGGCCATATCCGCGATGGAATAGTCGCCTGCGATCCAGTCCTGCCCTTCGAGCTGTTTTTCGATCACGGCCAGCAGGCGGATCGCCTCGTCGCGGTAGCGGTCGCGGGGGCGGTCATCCTCGATCTGGGCACCGGCGAATTTGAAGAAAAAGCCCATCTGCCCGAACATCGGCCCGACGCCGCCCATCTGGAACATCAGCCATTGCGTGATGTGGTGCTTGTCGGCAGCGGTTTTGCCGATGAACTTGCCAGTTTTTTCGGCCAGATACAGCAGGATCGCCCCGCTTTCGAACAAGGCAAGCGGGCCTTCGGGACCGTTCGGGTCGATGATCGCGGGAATCTTGTTGTTGGGGTTCAGCGACAAAAACTCGGGGCTTTTGACATCCGCACCCTTGAGCGTCACCAGATGGGGTTCATAGGCCAGCCCCATTTCCTCCAGCGCGATGGACACCTTCACGCCATTGGGCGTGGGGTAGGAATACAGCTGGATCACAGACGGGTCCTTGGCAGGCCAGCGCGCGGTGATCGGGAATGAGGACAGGTCGGACATGAGGCGGTTCCTTTCGCGGGTTACCCGTCTGACCTAAGCACGTCACCACGTTGAAAAAACCCGTGTTCATGTTTGTTAATGTTGCTAAAGATGTGCGCAACCGCGCAGCCGGCACAAGACCGGGGCGCAGGGGGACAACATGAGGGAACAACTATGATTCAAGAATTCAAGGATTTTATCGCCAAGGGCAGCGTCATGGACCTGGCCGTCGGTATCATCATCGGCGCGGCCTTTACCGCGATCGTCAGCAGTCTGGTCGAGGACCTGATCCAGCCACTGATCGGCCTGATCATCGGCGGGATCGACTTTAGCGGTCTCAGCTTTGGCGTGGGCGATGCGCAGTTCATGTACGGCAATTTCATCACCGCGCTGATCAATTTCCTGATCATCGCCTTTGTGGTGTTCATGCTGGTGAAGGCGGTCAACCGCGTAAAATCCATCGCGGAAAAGCCCGATGATGTCGCGCCAGAGGTCAAGACCGGCCCGTCCGAACTCGATATCCTGATCGACATCCGCGACGCATTGGCCAAGCGGCCATAATCCGGGAAAGGCCCGCCTTGCAGCGGGCCTTTTTCATTATGCCTTGAGCGCCAAAGCAGGCGCCAGCACGTCAATCCCCAGGGCTTTACCCACGGCATAATAGGTCAACCGGCCTGCATGCACATTCAGCCCGGCCAGCAGGTGCGGATCATCCTCGCAGGCCTTGCGCCAGCCCTTGTCGGCCAAGGCCAGCATGAAGGGCATTGTCGCATTGCCCAGCGCGATGGTCGATGTGCGCGCCACCGCCCCCGGCATATTCGCCACGCAGTAATGCATGATCCCGTCCACATCATAGATCGGGTCCTGATGCGTCGTGGCGCGGGATGTCTCGAAACATCCACCCTGGTCGATGGCCACATCGACCAGTACGGACCCCGGTTTCAGTTCTGCCAGTTGGGCGCGTGAAATCAACTTGGGTGCCGCAGCACCGGGGATCAGCACGGCCCCGATGATCATGTCAGCTTCGCGGGCGAGCGCGATAGTATTCGCTTTGCTCGCATAGCTGGTCTTGAACTGGCCTGCGAACGCATCATCAAGATAGCGCAGGCGCGGCAGCGACCGGTCCAGCACGGTTACATCCGCGCCCATGCCTGCCGCGATCCGCGCGGCATGTGTACCCACCACACCGCCACCGATCACGACGACGCGGGCAGGTGCCACACCCGGCACACCGCCCATCAAAACGCCGCGCCCGCCATTGGCCTTTTGCAAGGTCCATGCGCCCACCTGCGGGGCAAGCCGGCCTGCGACCTCGGACATGGGCGCCAGCAAGGGCAACCCGCCACGATCATCGGTGACGGTTTCATAGGCGATGCAGGTCGCACCGGATGCCATCAGGTCGCGCGTCTGATCTGGGTCGGGGGCCAGATGCAGGTAGGTGAACAGGATCTGCCCCTTCCGCAGCATCTTGCGTTCCACCGCCTGCGGTTCCTTGACCTTCACGATCATGTCGGCGCTGGCGAATATATCCGCCGCTGTTGTCGCGATCTGCGCACCCACAGCGATGTAATCGTCATCGCTGAACCCCGCGCCGACGCCTGCGCCGGTCTCGATCATGACCGTGTGGCCATGCGCGACAGCCTCTTGTGCGGCATCAGGTGTGACCCCGACACGAAATTCCTGTGGTTTGATTTCTTTTGGACAGCCGATCAGCATTGTGAACCTCCCATAATATGCCACTACCCTGAAGGCGTGTGGCCGCAATTTCTTGGAATCCTGCCTTGGGTTAGAGCATGTTTCGCGCTAGGATCATCCGTCAAACATTCATTTCACGAAAGGATCTTGCACGCCATGGACCTCGACAGCATCGACCGCCGAATCCTCGCGGTTCTGCAGAAATCGGGCCGCATCTCCAACGCGGACCTGTCAGAGGTGGCGAACCTGTCGCCCTCGGCCTGTCACAGGCGGGTGCAGCGGCTGGAAAAGGACGGATATATCCGCGAATATGTTGCCCTGCTCGACCCGCGCAAAATGGGGCGACCTACGACCGTTTTCGTCGAAATCACGCTCAGCGGTCAGGCGGACGAGCTGCTTGACGCCTTCGAAAAGGCCGTGGCCAAAGTGCCCGACGTGCTGGAATGTCATCTGATGGCGGGCACGGCGGATTACCTTCTCAAGGTCGTGGCCGGCGACACCGAGGATTTCGCCCGCATTCACCGCAAGCATCTGGCGACCCTGCCCGGCGTGGCGCAGATGCAATCGTCATTCGCGCTGCGCAACGTGCGCCAGACGACGGCCCTGCCCGTCTAGGCGATTTTGACGCAGCGGCAATGCGCCCTATCCTTCTGGTGTGGAAACCCTGAACCCGAAAGGATCAGCTGATGGCCGATAACATACGCCCCGGTGGCCGCCTTATGGACCGCCGCGAATATCCCGGCAAGCCCAAGCCCCTGACAAGCAGCCCTGATGCGACCGTGGCCGCGGCGGTGGCGCAGATGTCCGACAAGAATTACGGCTGCGTCATCATCACAGACGCGGCCGAAAAGGTCATCGGCGTGGTGACCGAACGGGACATCATGAACAAGCTGGTGGCCAAAGGGCTGGACCCCAAGACCACGAAACTGTCCGACATCATGACCAGCAACCCCCGCATGGCCAAGGAAACCGACGACATGCTGGACTGGCTGCGCATCATGAGCAACGAACGGTTCCGCCGCCTTCCCGTCGTCGATGACGACGGCCGGATCAAGGCCGTGTTCACCCAAGGCGATTTCGTCAGCTACACTTGGCCCGACCTGATCGGCCAGATGACCAGCATGGCCAAGGCGTCATTCGCGGGCAATTTCCACTATCTGCTGATCGGTGGCGGCATCGCGCTCTATTCGCTGCTGATGATCATCGTGTTGGGGGTGGGCTGACCGCTCGCCCGCTTCGGGCGTCAGGCCGTAAGGGGCGGCAAGGTTCCAGACATGGGCAGGGACCATGTTCTTCATCTTGGCCGGTTCTTCGCGGCGCAGGTGCAGGATGGTTTCGGCGGCCTTCATCTCGACCCGCGCACGGGCGAATTCCAGCCCGCGCGGGCCGATCTTGGGCATCAGCCATCCCATGATCCCGCGCATGAAATCGGGCATCCGGCGGAGCGGCAGGCCACCCGCCGCCAACCGTGTGTTTTCGACAAAGCCTTTGACGGCGCCCGCCCGCTTGCCGCGAGATCCGGGCGCGGCCAGCGTCACCTCTGCGCCCAAGCCATCCAGCATCTCTTGCCCGCGTGCATTGCGGATGATCAGCCATTGCTCGCCCTCGCCCGCCATATAGCCCACGGTGATATCGGCCAGCCGGTTGGTGTAATCCACGCAGGTCCGGCAGGTGGTTGGGAAAAAATCGCGCGGCAGGTCCGAGATTGGCAGTTTCAGGAACGGGATCAGGCGCTTGCTGCCATCGGTAAAGCGCAATTCCACGTGATAATCAGCGCGGAATTCCAGATAGGTCACGGTGTCGGGCGCATCCGTCAGGCGGGCCAGAAAGCCGTGGAAATTCTCGGTCGTGGTGTTGTCCGAACAGGGCGTGCCGATGACATAGATCCGCGCGAAGCCCAACTGCGCTTCAAGCGCGCGCAAGGCATAGATCTGGCAGGGAATCCCGATCACGGCGATCCGCCGATGCCCCGCCGCGCGCGCCGGTTCCAGCAGGGCAAGCAGCGGCGCATAGCCCATGCGCATCCCCCGCGCCTCGGCCATGTCAGCGGCCTTGGTGATGATCGCGGGACGCGGGCGCCAGCGGTCGGCGGGGTCCGGCACCATGGTCAGCACCGCATCGACAGCCCCCGTTTCCAGCAGGCGTTCCGCCAGCCGCGTCGTCAGGCCGGTCCATTGCGCGCCCTCGCGTGCAGGCGTCAGGGCCGCGCGATACATCGCCCCCGTGACGCCGAAAAATGCCTCGTCCCCATCGGTGCCAGCGCTGCGCCCATGCACGCGAGCCTCTAACCCCGGATAATCGGGCTTGATGAACTGGCAGGCCCGCCCACAGGCGCTGGCGTCCGCCATCCGCGACACGCCGCAATCGGTGCAAAGCCCGCGCGGGGCCGGTTGGGCGAAATCGGGCGTGCTGATCGTCATGTCGCGACCTTACCCTGCCCTGCCCCACTGTCCAGTTTGATTTACACTTGGCAACGGGCCTTTTCCTTAGGGAACTGACGCGGTAAGAGGCAGCACTTGCAAACAAGGAGCGAGCCAAATGGGCTATCGAATCGCCGTTGTCGGCGCCACGGGCAACGTGGGCCGCGAAATGCTGAACATCCTCCACGAACGGACCTTTCCGGTGGATGAAATCGTCGCACTTGCCAGCCGCCGGTCGCTGGGCACCGAAGTCAGCTTTGGCGATACCACCCTCAAGACCAAGGATCTTGAGACCTTCGATTTCACCGGCTGGGATATCGCGCTGTTCGCCGTCGGGTCCGAGGCGACCAAGACCTATGCGCCCAAGGCCGCCAAGGCTGGATGTGTCGTGATCGATAACTCCTCGCTTTATCGCTATGACGCCGATGTGCCGCTGATCGTGCCCGAAGTGAACGCGCAGGCGATCCACGGCTATTCCAAGAAGAACATCATCGCGAACCCGAACTGTTCGACCGCCCAGATGGTTGTCGCGCTCAAGCCGCTGCATGACCGCGCGCGGATCAAGCGGGTCGTTGTCAGCACCTATCAATCCGTGTCGGGTGCCGGCAAGGAAGGCATTGACGAGCTGTGGGACCAGACCAAAAGCATCTACAACCCCACCGACAGCAAGCCGCCAAAGAAATTCACCAAGCAGATCGCCTTCAACGTGATCCCCCATATCGATGTGTTCCTTGACGACGGATCGACCAAGGAAGAATGGAAGATGGTCGCCGAAACGAAGAAAATCCTCGATCCCGCGATCAAGGTCACGGCCACCTGCGTGCGCGTGCCGGTGTTCGTCGGTCATTCGGAATCGATCAATATCGAATTCGAGGATTTCCTTGACGAACACGAAGCCCGCGACATCCTGCGCGAAAGCCCCGGCATCATGGTGATCGACAAGCGCGAGGACGGCGGCTACGTCACCCCGATCGAATGCGTGGGCGATTACGCGACCTTTATCAGCCGCATCCGGCAGGACAGCACGATCGACAACGGGCTTAACCTGTGGTGCGTATCCGACAACCTGCGCAAGGGTGCCGCGCTGAACGCCGTGCAGATTGCCGAAGTTCTGGGCCGCGAATGTCTGAAAAAAGGCTGATCGCCTGACGGATCTAAATGAAAGAGGCGCTGTTTCAGCGCCTCTTTTTTTTATGCGGTGATTTCTGCCGATGGTTGATTTCAGGACATGCGACAGGCCGCCGCACCCTGTATAAGGTACGCAAACGCATAGGAGATTTGCGATGATCCGCCTTTTCTTGACCACGAGCCTGCTTGCCCTGACCGCACCCGCCTTTGCCGATACGATCACCGGACAGGCGCGTGTCGATACCGTCACGATCTACCCCGGTCTTACGACCGTCACGCGGCTGGTCACACTCGATCTGCCTGCTGGCCAGCATGACATCATCATCCCGGGCCTGCCGCGGAACCTGTCCGCAGATGGCCTGCGCATCGCTGTGCCGGGACCGGTCAGGCTGGGCGCGGTCAACCTTGCCTTTGACCGCCTGCCCGTGACGCCCGACCAGTCCAGCCCCGCCATCGTCGCCGCCCGCGCAGAGGTCGAGCGTCTGGAAGAGGTGCTGCGCGAAAGCGATGTCGCTATTGCCGCGATCCGCCTGCGCGCGCAGGCCGCCGAGGACCAGATCGCCTTTCTGCAAAGCCTTGGACAGGCCAGCGCGGGCGAAACGCTGACCACGATTGCCGACGTACAGGCCCTTGCACAGATGGTCGGGTCGGAAACGCTGGCGCTGCGCACCGCCGCATTCGATGCCGAGCAGGAAGCGCAGGCGGCCATCCGTGCCCGCGAAGACGACGCCGATGCGCTCGACGATGCCCGCCGTGCCTTGGCAGCTTTGCTGGCCCCCGAAGATCAAGGGTCCGTCCTGACCTTCACGCTCGATGCCACAGAGGCGGGCGAGGTCACGCTGGAAATCGACACGACCGAAGGTTTTGCCAACTGGTCGCCTGTTTATGACCTGCGCCTGACCACGGGCGACGATCCGCAGTTGGACATCGACCGCGCGGTCGTCATCAGTCAGGCCACGGGTCAGGACTGGCTCGGCGTGCAGTTGATCCTGTCCACCGCGCGCCCCGGCGAACAGATCGCACCTGGCGGGGCTTGGGCAGAGCTGCGGCGCATCATCTCCGAAGACGCGCTGGAACGGGAACGCGCAGAAGGCTTTGCTGCCGACGCGATGACCTTGCAGCGCAACACTGCGGTGATGCCCGCCCCGATGATGATGATGGAAGCGGCTCCTGTCACTGCGCAAGCCGATTTCAGTGGTGCGGCGGTGACGTATGTCTATCCAAACCGCGTCGATATCCGCAACGGGGTCGAGGATCTGCGCCTGCCGCTGGACCAGTTGTCCTTTGACGCCGATGTCTGGGCCGAAGCAACACCGATGACCGATGCCAATGCCTATCGCATGGCCGAGTTCACCAACACCACCGACGAAATCCTGCTGCCCGGTCGCGCGATGCTGCATGCGGACGGCACGATGATCGGGTTCAGCCACCTGCCTCTGCTGGCGGCAGGGGCCGATCTGGACGTGGGCTTTGGCCCGCTGGATGGCTTGCGCCTCACTCGGATCACGCCCAACCGGTCGACAGGCGACAGGGGCGTGTTTTCATCGTCCAACCAGCTGGTCGAACGCACGGTCCTGACGGTGGAAAACCTGACAGGGCAGGATTGGGACGTGCTGCTGCGCGATGCTGTCCCCTATTCCGAACAGGACGATCTGCAGGTCAGCCTGGCCGCCACGCCAGAGGCCACGCGCCGCGACCCTGATGGCGCACGCGGTATCGTGGAATGGGACCTCAGCGTGCCTGCGGGGGCCGAGCAGGAGGTTGTCATGGAAACGACCCTGCGCTGGCCCAGCGGGTTCGTCCTGCGGTAAGGGATTTGGAAAGGCGTAAGGCTGGCCGCAGGACCGTCGTGTGACGTAATCACGCAAGACTGACCAGTTAAGGCGGCGGCTGGCATCCAACCTGGATCAGCCTGAAAAGCAGGTTGACGGTCAAGCGGGCCTCGTCGACCATAAAGGGCGGTGCCGTCGGGCAAGCAACGAGAGGGTCAATTCCCATGCCGATTGACTTGGGCCGCGCATCCCAGTGGCTGATGACGATGAATGATGACGTCTGGGTGCGCCATACTAATCCATGGAGCGGCTGGTCACGCGTCTCGATCCTGCCGTTGCTGGCCCTCGCGGTCTGGAGCAGGATCTGGATCGGGTGGTGGGCGTTGGTTCCGCTGAGCGTTGTGCTGCTATGGACATGGCTTAACCCGCGCGTTTTCCCGCCACCTGCATCGGTGGACAACTGGATGTCGATGGGCGTGACAGGCGAGCGTATCTGGCTGGCGCGCAGCCAGAATCCGGCACTTGCCCATCACGCCCCCATCGTGCGGACATTGGTTGCCGCGGCAACTGTGGGCGCAGTTCTTTTGTTTGCTGGCTTGGTGATGTTGAATCTGACGCTCACGATGACCGGACTTGCGGTGACGATGCTGTCCAAGTTGTGGATCCTTGACAGGATGGTGTGGATATACTCAGAGACAGGCGGGTCAGACAAACTGGATTTATCGGATTAGTGTACAGTCCGATTTCTTATCCTTGTCGCCTTATCAGGCATCACCCCCTTACCCGCGCCCCTGTCGGATCGTAAAACGGCTTCATCTGCGCTTGGGCCATGACCCTGACCCCCATCACGTCAATCTCGTACCGGCTGGCCAGAAGGTCATCCACGCTTTCGCCGGCGCAGGGGACATAGCCCATGCCCAAGGCCGCGCCGACATGGTGCCCGTATCCGCCCGAAGTCAGGTGCCCGACGACCTTGCCATCCCGCAGGACAGGTTCGTTGTGATAAAGCAGCGGCGCGGGATCAGTCAGTTTGAACTGCAACAACCGCCTCTCCAGCCCTGCGTCGCGCTTGCGCAGCACCGCGTCGCGCCCGATGAAGGCGGGCTTGTCGGTCTTGACGGCAAAGCCAAGGCCCGCCTCCAGCACATGATCTTCGCAGGTGATGTCATGGCCGAAATGGCGGAAACCCTTTTCCATCCGCGCAGCATCCATCATATGCATCCCGCACAGTTTCAGCCCCATGTCCTGCCCTGCGGCGTGCAGCACCTCGAACACATGGCCGCACATATCCGCGCTGACGTAAACCTCCCAGCCCAATTCGCCCACATAGGACACGCGATGCACACGGGCGAGCGCCATGCCGATCTCGATGTCCTGCGCGGTGCCGAAGGGGTTGTGATCGTTGGAAAAATCGTTGGGCGAGACCTTTTGCAGCAACGCACGGCTGTTCGGCCCCATGACGGCCAGCACGCCTTCGCCCGCCGTCACATCGGTGATCACAGCGGTGTAATCGCCAAGATGCCGCTGCATCCATGTCTGGTCGGCCAGCCGCGTCGCGGCAGGGGTCACGACCAGATAGGCGGTTTCCGACAGGCGGGTGACGGTCACATCCGCCTCGATTCCTGCCTTGGTATTCAGAAACTGGGTATAAACAATGCGCCCGACAGCCACATCCATCTGCGCGCCGCAAATATGGTTGAGGAAAGCGCAGGCATCGCGCCCTTCGACCCTGATCTTGCCAAAGGACGACATGTCATACATGCCGACATTACCGCGCACGGCAGCCAGTTCTGCACCCACATTGCCAAAGAAATTCTGCCGCTGCCAGGAATAGGCGTAGGCCGGGACCTGCCCCAGCGTGGCATACCAATTCGCCCTCTCCCACCCTGCCAGTTCGCCCATGACAGCGCCATGTTGCAGAAGTTGAGCGTGAAACGGCGTCCGCCTGATCCCGCGCGCGGTGGCTTTCTGGCGGTAAGGGAAATGGTCAGCATAAAGCAGGCCCAGCGTTTCCTTGGACCTCTCATACAGATAGGTCTTGTTGCCCTGAAACGGCTGCATGCGGGAAATATCGACATCGCCCAGATCAAAGGGCTTTTCGCCCGCATCCATCCATTGCGATAGCGCCATGCCAGCACCACCCGCCGACTGGATGCCGATGGAATTGAAGCCGGCGGCGACCCAGACGTTGTCCATCTCTGGCGCAAGGCCCAGATGATAGGCGTCGTCGGGTGTAAAGCTTTCCGGCCCGTTGAAGAACGTATGTATCCCCGCGCTGGCCAGCATCGGCATCCGGTTCACGGCCATCTCGAGGATCGGCTCGAAATGGTCGAAATCCTCGGGCAGTTGGTCGAATTCGAAATCCTCGGAAATGCCCGCCATGCCCCAGGGTTTCGCGTTCGGCTCGAACGCGCCCAGCATCATCTTGCCTGCGTCTTCCTTGTAATAGGCGCATTCGTCGGGCACGCGCAGCACGGGCATTTGCGTCAGGCCGGGGATCGGTTCGGACACGATATAGAAATGTTCGCAGGCATGCAGCGGGACGTTGACGCCCGCCATGCGACCCACCTGATGGCCCCACATACCTGCGCAATTCACGACCATATCGCAGGTGATCTGACCCTGCTCATCGCCGCTGGCCCAATCCACCGACGTGACGCGCCGCCCTGTGCGGTTGATCTTGGTCACTTTGGTCTGTTCGGCCACAACTGCGCCACGCATCCGCGCGCCTTTGGCTAGCGCCAGTGCGATATTGGCGGGGTCGCCTTGGCCGTCCTTTGGCAGAAAGACGCCCGCCGTCACCCCGTCGATGTTCAGATGATCATAGCGGTTCTTGACCTCGGTCGGCGAAATCTCCTCGATCTCGACGCCAAAGGCGCGCGCCATTCCGGCGGAACGGTAAAGTTCCTCGCGCCGCTCGTCCGTGAGTGCAACGGTGATCGACCCCACGCGCCGGAACCCCGTGGCGATGCCCGTTTCGGCCTCCAGCCCGCCGTAAAGCTGCTGGCTGTAATTGGCGAGCCGCGTCATGTTGGCGGTCGCCCGCAACTGCCCGATCAGCCCTGCAGCGTGCCACGTGGTGCCAGAGGTAAGTTGCTTGCGTTCCAGCAGGACGACATCCTGCCAGCCCAGTTTGGTCAGGTGATAGGCGACCGAACAGCCGATGACGCCGCCACCGATAATCACCACACGCGCATGTTTGGGCAGCATCAAATCACCTCATGTCCGGCGTCAGCGATCGCCTGCGCCAGTCGCGCGATATGGGCGGGGCCGACCTCGCAGCAGCCACCGACGATGGTGGCCCCTTGGTCGATCCAGCCCAGCGCGAAATGGGCATAGGCCTCGGGCCCAAGATCGCGGCGGGCGGACAGGGAATCCACCGTGGGTTTGTTTTTCAGGAAATCCTTGGTGATCTGCGTGAACCCGTTGGCATAGGCCCCGAACGGCAGATCGCCTTTGGCAAATGCGGCCATAGCGGCGGCCATCGCCTCTGGCGCGGAACAGTTCGCCAGCAGCGCGCTTGCGCCCTGCGCCGCCTCCAGCACATCGGCCACAGGCTCGCCCGAGCGCAGGCGGCTGCCGTCCTCGTCATCAATGGTCACCGACAGCCAGACAGGTTTGCCCAATGGCAGGGTCGCCGCCAGCACAGCACGGGCATGGGCGACGGAGGCTACGGTTTCGCAAAGCAGCAGGTCGACTCCGGGCGCAAGCAAAGTCGCCACCTCGGCATAAAGCGGGACAGCGACATCATGCGCGGGGTGGATGTCGGGCCGGTAGCTTGCGATCAGGGGCCCGATCGACCCCGCAATACGGCCTGTGCCCTGCGCCTCTTCCACGGCGGCGGCGATCAGGGCTTCGAACTGATCCTCGTATCCGGTTCCTTCCAGCCGGTCGCGGTGCACGGCATAGCTGTTGGTGGTATGCACCGTGGCCCCCGCCGCGCGGTAATCGGCATGCACCTGCGCCACCAGCCCCGGATGGTCGATCATGACCTGCGTCGACCAGAGTGGCGTCGGCGCCTCGCCTGACCGGCGGATCAGCTCCTGCCCCATCCCACCGTCAAGAAGCGTGATTTTCGTCATGGATGTACCTTTGCAAAGCGGGTTTTGTAGTGTGCGATCATCGCCTCCTCGGTCGCGCCGTCATCATAAGGCGGGGTCCAGATCAGCGCGGCTTTCGTCACCCTGATCTCGACCAGCGCACCGATGCGGCGCGCCAGATCGCCGAACAGATCGGCCCAGCGCGGCAGCAGGGTGGCGAACCTGTCGCTGCCCTTGGGGTGGATCACCGCCTGCCCTGTCACCCGCACAGCCTTGCGCGCGAAAGGGTCGATGAAATTCACCTCGACGCGCGGATCGGCGGCCAGATTGCGCCGTGTCGCGGGCGAGCGGATATCGGCAAAGGCGATGGTTTCTGGGTCCAGCACCACAAAGGTCCCCTTAGGCGACACGGCAGGCGCGCCATCCGGCGTGACGCTGGCCACGAACCCCAAGGGAAAGGTCGCGATCAGGTCCTGCATCCGCTGGTCCAGCATCACGCCCTGATCCTTGCGTTGGCAGCATCCCAGAGCGGCTGGTCCGCCTGCACCGTCGCCGCGACACGCGCGCCGTAGATGTCGATCTCGACCTTGGTGCCTGCTACCGCCAGATCGGCCCGCAACATGCCAAGGGCGATGGATTTGCCCACGCGATAGCCGAAGGCGCCAGAGGTGGCTTCACCCACAACCTGACCATCAGCCCAGATCGTGGACATGTAAGGCGCGTCGTGATCGCCTGCCTCGTCCAGCACCAATGTGGCGAACCGCTTGGTCACGCCGCGCTGTTTTTCAGCAAGCAAGGCAGGTTTGCCGACGAAATCGGGTTTGTCGAAATTGATGAAACGGTCAAGCCCGCCTTCGAGCAGGGAATAATCCGTCGACAAATCGCCTTTCCACGCGCGATAGCCTTTTTCGACCCGCAAGGCGTTCAGCGCGAACATGCCAAATGGCACGGCCCCGCCCGCAAGGATCGCGTCATAGATGGCAGGCGCATCGGCGTTGGCGCAATGCACCTCCCAACCCAGTTCGCCTGCAAAGGACACGCGCAGCAGGTTGCAAGGTTTGCCGCAGACCTCGGCATTCTGGAACGACAGCCACGGCAGTGTCAGGTCGGCATCGGTCAGCGGCGTCAGAATCTCGCGCGCCTTTGGCCCTGTGACCAGCAGGCATTCGTATTTGTCGCTGCGGTCGTGGACGGTGACACCCTCGGGCAGATCGCGCAGCAGCACATCGCGGTCGTGCCACTCGGCGACCGAGGCGGTGATCAGCCAGATCTCATCATCGCTTTGCGGGATCACCGACATTTCCGTCAGGATACGGCCCCGATCATCAGGGAAATAGGCCAGCCCCACACGCCCCGGTTTGGGCAGGGTCGAGGCGGTCAGCCGGTCCACATGCGCCCGCGCACCCGGACCTGTCACAGCCAGACGGGTGAAACCGGAAATCGCAATGACACCCGCATGGTCGCGCACGGCGGCACATTCGGCGGCGATGCGCGGCTGCCACGGACCAGCGCGGCCCCATGTCTGGGTCGCGTCCTCGGACAGAACGTCGCCGGATTTCGCGAACCAATTGGCGCGTTCCCAACCATTATAGGCGCCCATGACGCCGCCCAGCGCCTTGATCCGGTCGTGCAAGGGCGACAGGCGCTTGTCACGGCCTGCGGGCCAGGCGTGATAGGGAAAATGCATCGCATATTCATGGCCATAGGTCTCAATCGCCTTGGCGTGGCAGTAATCCTGATCGGTATAGCCTGTGTACCGGCGCGGATCGCAAGACCACATGTCCCATTCCGGCTGGCCATCGACGATCCATTCCGCCGCGACCTTGCCCGCACCACCGCCTTGGGTGATGCCAAAGGTAAAGACGCAAGCCTCAAAGGCATTCTTGACGCCCGGCATAGGGCCAAGCAGCGGCAGACCATCGGGCGCATAGGGGATTGGGCCGTTGATGACACGCCCCACCCCTGCGGTGCCAAGGATCGGGACGCGGGCCATCGCATCCTCGATATACCATTCCAGACGGTCCAAATCGTCGGGGTAAAGCTGGAAACTGAAATCATCGGGCTGCGGATCATCGGGTGTCACCCAATGCGCACGGCAATTGCGCTCGTAGGGGCCGAGGTTGAGGCCGTTCTTGTCCTGCCGCAGGTAATAGCTGCTGTCCACATCGCGCAGCAAAGGCACCTTGCGGCCGTTGGCGGCGGTCCATTCGGCCAGCGCGGGGATTTCATCGGTCAGGAAATACTGGTGCGACATGGTCACCATCGGCACGGTACGCCCGCCATAAGGCTTGAACCATTCGCCGACGCGCTGGGCGTAATAGCCTGCGGCATTCACCACCTTTTCGCAGGCGATATCGCCCTTGTCGGTATGCACAATCCAGCCATCGGGCGTCTGCGTCACACCTGTCGCAGGACAGAACCGTTCGATGCGCGCGCCCATCTGCCGCGCGCCCTTGGCCAGTGCTTGGGTCAACTGCGCGGGATCGATATCGCCATCGTCGGGATCATAAAGCGCGCCCGCCAGATCATGCGTTTCAAGGAACGGATAGGCCGCCTGCGCCTCCTCGGGCGTCATCAGCGCAAGGTTCAAGCCTTGGTAATTCCCCATTGCGCGGGCACGGGCGAATTCCTGCATCCGCTCCTTGGAATGCGCCAGCCGGATTGATCCCGTGACGTGGTAATTCATCGGATAATCGACCTCGGCCGCCAACCGTTTATAAAGCGACAGCGAATACCGCTGCATGTTCATCACCGCCCATGACGTGCTGAAGGACGGACAATTGCCTGCCGCATGCCATGTGGACCCCGCCGTAAGTTCGTTCTTTTCCAGCAAAACGCAATCGGTCCAGCCTTTCTTGGCCAGATGGTACAGCGTCGAAACCCCAACCACGCCACCACCGATGATGACCACACGGGCCGAAGTCAGAAAATCGGACATGAACGCTGCCTTTCTAATACACAGGCGGAGAGATCACCCAGATGATCTCGCAGGTTTCGGGATAGGGATTGGCCCAACGGAACAGATCGCCGCGCAGCCGGAAACTGTCGCCAGCATTCAGATGGAACAACGTGCCATCGATCCACAGATCGAAGCGTCCGGCCACGACAAAGCCCACCTCCTGCGTCGGGCGGCTGACGGCATGGTCTAGCTGCGCACCGGGGGTAAAGCGGGAATGGATCACCTCGAAATCATCGGTCAGATCGGGCGACAGCAAGCCTTCGGTCAGGCCGGGGTTGCGGTTGCCGATCGGGCGGCGATTGTCCGCGCGCACGATCCTGCCTGCCTCTTGCCCGCCACCCAAAGCCAGCAGACTTGTCGTGGCCACATCAAGCACCCGCGCAAGTGCTGCGATATCATCGACGCTGGCACTCGACATGTCCCGTTCGACCTGGCTCAGCCAACCGACCGACCTGCCGACACGTTCCGCCAAGGCGGTCAGCGTCAGCCCGCGCGCCTTGCGCAGGGCGCGCAGATCGGCCCCTTGCAGGTCAAACGGAGAGGAGGCGTGAAAATCTTCCATCAATTTTCACGCTAGGGGGTTTTCACCCGTCTGCATCCCCCGTTTGCGCCAGAAAAGCGCCGGTCCCCGACATCTTCCGAGCCAAAATATCCCCGCCGGAGGCTTGGCGCGGCCTTGGCCGCGACAAATGCCTCAGCGTGCAAACACGCTGTGCAGGATATCGGTCAGGGCATCGGCATCGGCTTGGGTAAAGGCATCTGGCTGGTCGCTGTCGATGTCGAACACGCCGATCAGCGCGCCATTGGCATCGAAAACCGGCAGGACGATCTCCGACCGTGTGCTGCTGGCACAGGCGATATGGCCGGGAAAGGCATCGACATCGGGCACCAGCTGCACCTTGCCCGTGCGCGCCGCCGCACCGCAGACGCCGCGCGCAAACGGGATCACAAGGCAGCCATGCCCACCCTGATAGGGCCCGATCTTGAGAAGTTCGGGTGCGACCACGCGGTAAAACCCTGTCCAGTCGAACCGGTCGTCGCTGTGGTGAACCTCGCAGGCGACTGTGGCCATCAAGGCCACGCTGTCGGCTTCGCCCTCGGTCAGGGCCGCGATGGTTTTGTGCAATGTAGGGTAATCGACGCGCATTATGTGTCCTGATTTGATGTTTCAGGGGGTTTTCCACCCCCCATGCCTGCGGCATGTCCCCCGGAGGATATTTGAGCTCGAACGATGATGTCAGGGGCGTTCGATGGCAATCGCCGTGCCTTCGCCGCCGCCGATGCAGATGGCGGCAATGCCGCGCCGCAACCCGCGGGTTTCCAGCGCGTTCAGCAAGGTCACGATGATCCGCGCACCCGACGCCCCGATGGGATGGCCCAAAGCGCAGGCGCCGCCGTTCACGTTGACCTTGTCGCGGGGAATATTCATCTCGCGCATAAAGGCCATGGGGACCACGGCGAAGGCTTCGTTCACTTCCCACAGATCGACGTCATCAGTGGACCAGCCAAGGCGCGCCAGCAGTTTTTGCGCGGCAGGCACCGGGGCGGTGGTGAACAGACCGGGCGCTTGCGCATGGCTGGCATGGCCCATGATCCGCGCGCGGATGGTGGTGGCGCGGTCGGCCCGCGCCACCACAAGGGCGGCGGCTCCGTCGGAAATGCTCGACGCATTGGCTGCTGTCACCGTGCCACCGTCGCGGAAGGCGGGTTTGAGGGTCGGGATCTTTTCGGGCCGCGCCTTGGCGGGTTGTTCGTCGGCGGTGATCCTGACCTCGCCTGCGCGGGTTTTCAGCGTCATGGGCGTGATTTCGCCCTCGAATGCGCCGCTGTCTTGGGCCGCCAGCGCGTTCGAGAGCGATTGCAGCGCATAATCGTCCTGTGCAGCGCGGGTGAATTGATAGGTCGTGGCGCAATCTTCGGCGAATGTGCCCATCAGGCGGCCTTTGTCATAGGCGTCTTCCAGCCCGTCAAGGAACATGCTGTCGATGACCTGCGCGTGCCCGATCCGCGCGCCGCCGCGCATTTTGGGCATCAGGTACGGGGCGTTGGTCATGCTTTCCATGCCGCCCGCGATCATCACATCGGCACCACCTGCGGCGATCTGGTCATAGGCCATCATCGCGGCCTTCATGCCGGACCCGCACATCTTGTTAAGCGTGGTGGCAGGCACCTCTTCACCGAGGCCGCCCAAAAAAGCGGCCTGTCGTGCCGGGGCTTGCCCCAACCCCGCAGGCAGGACGCAACCCATCAGTACCTCGTCCACCGTGGCGACACCTGCGTTGTCCAGCGCCGCGCGGATCGCGGCACCGCCCAACGTAGGCGCGTCGACATCGGCGAAAACGCCTTGAAAGCCGCCCATCGCCGTCCGCGCAGCCCCGGTGATCACGACATCCTGCATAGGTGAACCTTTCCTTGATTGCCCCGAAACTATGCCCGCAGGGTCCAAAGGAAAACCCCCCAGTTTGCCGTTGCAGCCGCCCGCGATTGTCGTAGGGTCGCCACTGTATCGCAGGGGAGGACAGCAGATGCGCGATTTCCACAAACCGGGCCGGTCGGCCGTTTACGCCACCAACGGCATGTGCGCCACGTCCCATCCGCTGGCGGCCAAGGTCGCCGTGCAGATGCTGGAATCAGGCGGCAATGCCATGGATGCGGCCATCGCGGGGGCGGTGCTGCTGGGGATTTGCGAACCGCAGATGACCGGCATCGGCGGTGATTGCTTTGTGCTTTTCACCCCGCCCGGCGAAGACCGCGTGCTGGCGCTGAACGGGTCGGGCCGCGCGCCTGCGGGCATCGACGCGGGGGCCCTGCGCGCCAAGGGGCCGGTGATCGCCCCCTATACTGCCGATGCCGTCAGCGTGCCGGGGGCGGTCGATGCCTTTTGCCGTTTGTCCAAGGACTGGGGCAAGCTGGGGCTGAAGGCCGTGCTCGCCCCCGCGATCCATTATGCCGAAACGGGTGTGCCTGTGGCGGAACGTGTCGCGTCCGACTGGGCCAAGGCCGATGGCAACCTGTCGGGCACAGCGCGCGATCTGTTCCTGCTGGACGGCAAGCCGCCGCGCCCCGGTCAGGTCTTTGCCGCCCCCCGTCAGGCAGAGGCCTTGCGCCGCGTCGCGCTGGAAGGCCGCGCAGGTTTCTACGAAGGCGAGGTGGCCGAGGATATGGTCGCCGCCCTGCGTGCGCAGGGTGGTACCCATACGCTGGAGGATTTTGCTGCCACCGCCTGCGATTACACCGATCCGATCACGGGCGGTTATGGTGGGCTGGAGCTGTGCGAGCATCCGCCGAACGGGCAAGGCGCCACCGCGATCTTGCTGCTCAATATCCTCAAACAGTTCGACATCGCCGCGATGGACCCGTGGGGGGCCGAGCGCGCGCATATCGAGGCCGAGGCGACCAAGCTTGCCTATGACACACGCAACCGTTTCATGGCCGATCCCGATTACATGACGCGGCTGGATTTCATGACTTCGCCCGACACGGCGGCAAAGCTAGCGGCGCTGATCGACCCCAAACGCGCCCTGCCTGCCGGATTGCCGGGGGCAGAGGCGGTGCATAAGGACACGATCTATATCACCGTCGTCGACAAGGACCGGATGGCCGTGTCGCTGATCTATTCGGTGTTCCATTCCTTCGGGTCGGGCATCGCGTCGGACAAGTTCGGCATCCTGTTCCACAACCGTGGCGCGGGCTTTACGCTGGAACAGGGGCACCCGAACGAGGTGGGCGGCGGCAAACGCCCGATGCACACGATCATTCCGGCGATGCTGAAAAAGGACGGCAAGGTCATGATGCCCTTCGGCGTTATGGGCGGGCAGTATCAGGCGACGGGCCATGCGCGGTTCGTGTCGAACGTCACCGATTTCGGGATGTCGCCACAGGCCGCGATGGATGCACCGCGCAGCTTTGCCGAAGGCGATGTGTTGCAGGTCGAGAACGGCTATAGCGATGCTGTCAAATCCGAGCTGGGCGCGATGGGCCACAACGTCCAGACAGCCGACACCGCGATTGGCGGATCACAGGCGATCCTGATTCATGCGGATGGCGTGCTCGAAGGGGGCAGCGACCCGCGCAAGGATGGCTGCGCGCTTGGCTACTGATTGGCGGGGGCGGTCAGCCTGACTTGCGCAAGCTGCGCAGGAACAGGCCCAGACCGCCCACCAGCAGGATCAGGATGACCAGCAGATCGAACACGCTGAGCCGCGCGAATTGCACGGTCGTATTCGCGATCACGCCAAAGACCAGCGCGATCAGCGACGCCCCTGCGATGATCCAGCCCAACCAGCTTTTGGCGTTGTAGAAAATCAGCCCGATGCCGAACATCAGCGGGATCAGGATCATGCCCGATGTCACCGGCATGCCGCCAACGCCGAAGATGCGGCCGCCCAGACTTGGGCGCACGACGATGCCGTTCAGCAGCAGGTAGCCGCCGCCGATCATCATGATCAGACCCACCAGAAACTGTGTGGTTCCGCCGTCACTGCCGCCTGCACCCATCACACTTGCACCCCTTGTTGCGGTTCTGGCCGATGTAGGCAACGCGATGCCCGATTGCCAGTGTTCTGGCGCAAGTTATGTCAGCGCGCGCAGATCGCCCATCAGTTCGGTCAGAAGCTTGATATACATCTCGCCGGTCAGCTTACCGTTCTCGTCGAACTCCTTGGACGAATTGGCGACCAGCACCTCTGGCCCCTGCAGGATATGCGGGCGGAACGGCATCATCGCCAAACGCAGCGAAAACTGCGACCGCTCGCCCCCTGCCCGCCCGCCAGTGGCCGACATGATCGCCAGCGGCTTGTTCTTCCAGACGCCACCCTTGGTGCGGCTGACCCAGTCGAGCGCGTTTTTCAGCGCCCCTGATATCGCCTTGTTGTATTCGGGTGTCGAAATGATCACCGCATCGGCGGCGGCAATCTGGTCGGCAAGAGTCTGGACGGCGGCGGGGATACCCTCGGCCTCTTCCAGATCACCGTCATACAGCGGAAAGCGGATGTTGCCTTCGACAAAGGTGTCGGGGCCAAAAATTTCGGCCGCGTTGCGCATCAGCATGGTGTTAGTCGAAGCCTTGCGCAGCGACCCCGATATTCCCAGAAGTGTCGTCATCTGTCCGTCTTTCCTTGTTCGGGGCTGAACCTAACCCGAATGTGCGATTGAACAACCCGTGGCTTTCGCACATGATCTGCGCGAACTGGCAAGGACGACAATCATGCAACGGCACGGCGGAAAAATACTCAGCGATCAACTCGAAAAGCTGGGTGTGAGACGGGTGTTTTCGGTGCCGGGCGAAAGCTTTCTGGCCGCTCTCGACGGGCTTTACGACAGCGGTATCGCCAATATCGTCTGCCGACAGGAAGGTGGCGCCGCGATGATGGCCGAAGCCTATGGCAAGATGACCGGCCAGCCCGGCGTGTGTTTCGTCACGCGCGGACCGGGGGCGACAAATGCCAGCGCGGGCATCCATATTGCGATGCAGGACAGCACCCCGATGGTGCTGTTCGTGGGCCAGATCGACAACCGCCACACCGACCGCGAGACCTTTCAGGAGGTGGATTACAAGGCCATGTTCGGCCCCATCGCCAAATGGGTCGCCCAGATCGACGACACCGACCGGCTGCCCGAATACATCGGGCGCGCGTTCCGCGTGGCGATGTCGGGCCGGCCCGGCCCTGTCGTGCTTGCCCTGCCCGAAAACATGCTGAGCGATGTGGCCGATGTGCCCGATATCCGGCTGGGCGCGGTGCATGAGGCGCAGATGCCCAGCGAGGCGACACAAGCCATCCTGCACGCGCTGGGACAGGCCGAACGCCCGCTGGTGGTGGTGGGTGGGCCGCATTGGAACGCACAGGCGCAGACCAACCTGCAGGCTTTCGCCGAACAGCAGCAACTGCCTGTCGCGGTCGGTTTCCGCCGGCAGGATTACATCGACAACCACCACGGCTGCTATGCGGGTGACCTGAACGTCGGGATCAATCCGCGCCTTGCTGCGCGTGTGCGCGAAGCGGACCTGCTACTGCTGATCGGCACCCGTTTCGGCGATATCGAAACGCAGGGCTACACCTTGGTCGATCCTGCCGCCCCGCAGAAAACCATCATCCACATTCATGCCGACGCGAACGAGATCGGGCGCGTCTATGCCCCCGAGATCGGCGTAGTGGCGACCGCCCCCGCCGCCCTTCGCGCGCTGGTCGCGGCAAGCCCTGTCGGTGACTGGTCCAACTGGACCGCCGCCGCGCGCGCCGATTACGACGCATGGATCAGCTCGCAAGAAAGCCCCGGCGCGCTGAAACAGGAACAGGTCATCAAATGGCTGTCCGACCATCTGCCCGACGATGCGATCCTGACCAACGGCGCAGGCAATTACGCGGCATGGCTGCACCGCTATTTCGTCTACAAGAAACACGGCACCCAGCTGGCACCCACATCGGGGTCGATGGGATACGGCTTTCCGGCGGCGATTTCGGCGTCGCTGGAATATCCCGACCGGACGGTGGTCTGTTTGGCGGGGGATGGCTGTTTCCAGATGACCTGCAACGAATTGTCCACCGCTGCGCAACACGGGGCGACACCGATCGTCGTGGTGATGGACAACGGCCGCTACGGCACGATCCGCATGCATCAGGAAAAGCATTATCCGGGGCGGGTGTCGGGCACGATGCTGGCCAACCCCGATTTCGCCGCCCTCGCCCGCGCCTATGGCGGCTATGGCGAGACGGTCACGACCTCGGCCGATTTCGTCGCGGCGTTCGGCCGCGCGCAGGCCGCAGGGACGTTCGCGATCATCGCCTGCAAGGTGGATGAAGAAGCGCTGAGCACAGGCGCCACGCTGAGCGCGGTCAGGGCGGCGGCACTGGCGCGGTAAGGACCATCACACAAGAGGGCAGCCCCCGAGCCTGGGGTGGGGGTAAAGCCCCCTCCCCGGGGGGAGGGTCGGGGGCTGCCCGGCGCTGCAGGGCGGGACCACCAAACCTACCGCGACAACCCGCCATGCAGCGTCGGCACGTCCAGCGCGGCAAAGCCGTAATGCCGCAGCCAGCGCAGGTCGGAATCAAAGAACGCCCGCAGATCGGGGATGCCGTATTTCAGCATCGCGATGCGGTCGATGCCCATGCCAAAGGCAAAGCCCTGCCACTGGGTCGGGTCCACGCCTGCCGCTTGCAGCACCTTGGGGTGCACCATGCCGGAGCCGAGGATTTCGAGCCAATCGTCGCCTTCGCCCACTTTCAGCGTGCCGCCTTCCCAGGAACAGCGGATATCCACCTCTGCCGAGGGTTCGGTGAAGGGGAAATGCGACGCGCGGAAGCGGATATCGACGTGGTCCACCTCGAAATAGGATTTCACGAATTCTTCCAGCACCCATTTCAGGTTGGCCATGGAGATGTCTTTGTCGATGGCGAGCCCTTCGACCTGATGGAACATCGGGGTGTGGGTCTGGTCGTAATCGGCGCGGTAGACGCGACCGGGGCAGATGATGCGGGTGGGGGCGCCTGACGCCTCCATGCTACGGATCTGCACGGGGCTGGTGTGGGTGCGCAGCACATGGGGCGGGCGGTTATCGCCCTGCGCGCGGTGGGTGTAGAACGTGTCCATTTCCGCCCGCGCGGGGTGGTGGCCGGGGATGTTCAGTGCGTCGAAATTGTACCAATCCGATTCGATCTGCGGCCCTTCGGCGACGCTGAAACCCATATCGGCAAAGATAGCGGTGACTTCTTCCGTCACTTGGCTGATCGGGTGGATCGTCCCCTGACGGCGGGGGCGCGATGGCAGGGTCACGTCGAGCCATTCGCCGCGCAGCCGCGCATCAAGGGCGGCATCGCCGAGGGCGGCCTTTTTGGCGGCCAAGGCGCTGTTGATCTCGTCCTTCAGCGCGTTCAGCGCGGGGCCGGCGGTCTGGCGTTCCTCGGGCGTCATTTTGCCGAGTTCGCGCATCTGCAGACTGATCTCGCCCTTCTTGCCAAGGGCACTGACCCGCAGGTCTTCAATCGCGGCCTCGTCACCGGCAGCGGCAATCAGGGAAAGGTATTTGGCTTTCAGGTCGTCCATGTCGCGCCTCTTGATCTGGTTGTGCAGGGGTTAGCGAAAGGGCGGGGTTCGCGCAAGGTGGGTGGGGGGGCCGCAGGTAGAATGTGCAATGGCAGTCCGGAGGCCAAAAAAAACCAATAATGCGTTATTCAGGAACGACTGCTAAGCTAACGCGTTGCAAAATGACTTGCGCAACTAGACCGTTTGTTAGAATAGTTGCCACCAGTAGCAATTTTGGCTTTTACTGCAATAGCTGTGTTAAATCTTTGGGAGACATATATGCTGTTTGGGCGAAGTAAGCCAAAGGAGGTTTTCACACCACGCGCTCCGCGCGTCAATCAAAAAATGTATATTTCAAGGTTTGAACAAGAGCGAGCGATGAAGCGAGCTTTGGACAGCAATTATTGCATTGTGATTTACGGTGACAGTGGATGTGGAAAATCTTGGCTCTATAGAAAAGTCTTTGCAGACCTTGGAGTAAGTTTTTCAGTATTGGATTTGGGGACGTGTCAAGATCAAGATGACGTTGATTTAATACTTCTCGACAGAATTGCTAGGTTGGAAGAATTTGAAATACAAGAAAAAGAAGAAGAGCGGGAGTTAGACATTCGGCCGATGCGAGCAGGTGTTCGTGAAAAAAA
Organism: Yoonia sp. 72; assembly: GCF_034652275.1. Lineage (NCBI taxonomy): Bacteria > Pseudomonadati > Pseudomonadota > Alphaproteobacteria > Rhodobacterales > Paracoccaceae > Yoonia > Yoonia sp. 72. The sequence continues at coordinate 1,733,867 of NZ_JAXIWG010000001.1, forward strand.
ATCCTTAAGCTACAAGCGCAACGTAAGCTCACCGTTTAAAAGAATGTGCACACTGATGCGTAGCGAAAAAAACTTTACGCGCGGAGTGATCGTTTTTGAAAATGTCGAGCACATCATAGATAAACCAAATCTCATATCATTTATCCAGTCAAAAATTATGGAAATTGACAATAACGACGAAGCGAATGGTGATATCTCCATTGCTGTTGTTGGTGTTCCGTTCGAGTTATCAAAAATACTGTCTGAGGGTAATCACTATCAAACAATATCTAACCGGATCTATGAAATTCCTGAAATGGGTCAACTGGAGCCAGACCAAGCTGAGGAATTCATGAAGCGTGGCTTTATCGAGTTACTCAAACTTAAATTCAGTTACGACTTTGATCTATGCCTTCGTGCGATTGCCACTGCTACAAACCGGGTCCCTCAGTACTTACACGATGTATGTCTACTTGCTTCGCTTGCTGCAGAGGAAGCCGACGGAGAAATAAATCAAGAGCTGGTCGAAAAAGCTATTGTTGATTGGGTGGTGTCGTCTGACAAAAGCGCCTTCACCTTGATTGATAGCATCGTTTCATCAGACAAATCGAGCGGTCGGCTAAAGTCTAAGGTTCTTTTCTGCTTGGCTCAAATTGAAGATCCATACTTTAGTAAGGACGACATAACAGCACTTTTAGAGAAGTTTTTTCCTCGATACTGTGACACGGTTAAGCCAGCCACAAAGCGAACACTTTCGAGTCTATCAAAAATTAGCACTGGCATATTGAAGGCTAGCAAAGATGGAAACCATTTTCAGATCAGAACTCCGGCTATACGTGGAGCGCTGCGGTCGTCGCTGACGCTGCAGCAGGACGACGAAGAAGTAAAAGTAAGGAGATTGAAGCACTCCGGGCTGGCTTTTGATGAGAATTATCCAAAATCGATTCAGTGGTAGTATTTGACTAGCTAAAGGACTGTTGGGAAGTTGGTTGTATCATATTTTGCAACGTCTTTGGGTAGTTGAGTCTGTCCATTCGCAAAAAAAGAAGCAGAAACTGGAGCAGCTACAGAAAATTTGGGCTTTTCCCCACAAAGCGTACCATTTCCTGCGCTGGACATCCGCCCCCAACGCAAAAGGCCGCCCCATCACAGGGCGGCCTTTCCTCATTCCGTCGCAGCAAACCTTAAGCAGGCATCGCCGCTTTCGCCTGACCAACAATCGTCGCGAACGCTTCGGGTTCGTTCACGGCCAGATCGGCCAGAACCTTGCGGTCGACTTCGATACCGGCCAGTGCCAGACCGTTGATGAACTTGGAGTAGTTCAGTGTCTCGTCCACCGAACGCACACCGGCGTTGATCCGCTGGATCCACAAAGCGCGGAAGTTGCGCTTGCGATTGTGCCGGTCGCGGGTGGCATATTGGTTGGCTTTGTCGACGGCCTGCTTGGCGACCTTGAAGGTCTTGGACCGGCGATCATAATAGCCTTTTGCCGCATCAAGAACTTTCTTGTGACGACGATGGGTAACGGTTCCGCCTTTAACGCGCATATCTCAAATCCCTCTAATCAACGTGCGTAAGGCATCATCGGCTTGATGATACCTTCGTCTTGCTTGCTCAATGTGGACGTGCCACGAGCGTTACGGAGGAATTTGTTCGTGCGCTTGATCATGCCGTGGCGCTTTCCGGCTTGGCCCGCCAGAATGCGGCCGGTGGCCGTCACTTTGAACCGCTTTTTGCAGCTCGATTTCGTTTTCATCTTCGGCATTTCCGTCTCCTCTTAAGGTCGGTCTAACGCGCGACTCGGCATGCCATACTGGCCGGACGCGCGGGTGAAGGCTGCCCTATAGGACGCTACGGCCCAAGGCGCAAGCCTGTTCAGTTGATATAACGGCCGATCACGGCGACGATCACCTCGTCCACCGTTCCGGCCGTATAGACACCGGGGTTTTCCTGCATCGCATAGAACATGGCCCCGCCACCCAGCAGGAACATCAGCACCGCCTTGCGTGGCCAGCGCCTGTCAGCATAGGCGCTGACAAGCATCGGTATCCCGAACACCACCACGACCAGTCCGGTCACGAAAATCAGATCAAAGTCCACGAAAGCTGTCCTTGTCGTTCCCGTCGGACCTTATTCCGTTTCGGAGGCGTAAATCAAACGCTCCTCGCAGGGGGCGACGCGCAGGATATTGGTGGAGCCCGGCGTGTTGAACGGCACGCCTGCGGTGACGACGACCATATCCTCTTTCGTGGCCATGCCCTGCGCCAGAGCCGCACGGACCGCCGCGACAACGGCATCCTTGAAGCGGTTGACCTCGCCGGTGATGACGCAATTGGTGCCCCATGACAGGCACAGCCGCCGCGCAGTGCGGATATGGCTGGTCAGCGCGATGATCGGCACACGCGGGCGTTCGCGCGCCACCAGAAGGGCAGTGGTGCCCGATTGCGAGAAACAGCAGATCGCCTTGATATCGGTCGTCTCCGCGATCTCGCGCGCGGCGGCGACGATGCCGTCGGCGACCGAATTGCGCACGGCGCGGCGCGAGGCTTCGATGATCTCGGTATAGGTGGGGTCGGCTTCGACCTCGGTGGCGACATTGTTCATCGTCGTCACTGCCTCGATCGGATAGGACCCTGCTGCCGATTCCGCCGACAGCATAATCGCATCGGCGCCTTCATAGATCGCGGTCGCGACATCGGACACTTCGGCGCGGGTCGGCATCGGGCTTTCGATCATGGATTCGAGCATCTGTGTCGCCACGATCACAGGCTTGGCCGCTGCACGGCATTTGCGCACCAGCTGTTTCTGAATCGGCGGCACGTTCTGCACGGGCAGTTCGACGCCCAGATCGCCACGCGCAACCATGATCCCGTCGCTGACGGCAAGAATGTCGTCGAAATTCTTGACCGCTGCAGGCTTTTCGATCTTGGACAGGATCGCGGCACGACCTTTGGCCAACACGCGCGCCTCGTCCACGTCGGCGGGGCGTTGCACGAAGGACAGCGCCAGCCAGTCCACGCCCAGCTCGCAGACGAATTCCAGATCCTTGCGGTCCTTGTCCGACAGCGCGGCCAGCGGCAGCACCACGTCCGGCACGTTCACGCCCTTGCGGTTGGAAATGGTGCCGCCGACGATGACCTCGCAATCGGCAAAGGTCGCGCCGCAATCCTTGACGCGCAGCTTGATCTTGCCGTCATTGACCAGCAGATGCGCACCGGGTTCCAGCGCGTCGAAAATCTCGGTGTGCGGCAGGCAGACGCGGTTCACATCGCCTTCCGCCTTGTCGAGATCAAGCCGGAACGCGGCACCGGGCACCAGTTCTTCCTCGCCATTAGCAAAGACGCCGACGCGCAGTTTCGGCCCCTGCAAATCCGCCAGAATGGCGATCGGGCTGTCGAGATCTTTTTCCACCTGCCGGATGATGGCGTGCCGCTTGCGGATTTCCTCGTGGTCGCCATGCGACATGTTCAGGCGGAACACATCGGCGCCCGCTTCGTGCAAGGCGCGGATCATCGCGTAATCGTTGGAAGCGGGGCCAAGCGTGGCGACGATCTTGACGTTGCGGTGGCGTTTCATAATCAATCCCTTTGGTAATGTCCGTTAGCGGTAACGGCGGCCTTTGCGCCCTTATTGCGCAATTCCCTTCCGCCGACAACTAGCCTAAATGCAGTGACATGAGAATGACACACCCAGCCTATGAGATCGAGGGCGCGGACCGGCCCGGCCGGTGGCTTGTGACCTGCGACCACGCGACCAACCATGTGCCCGATTGGGTGCAGGGCGGCGATCTGGGCCTGCCCGCTGCCGACATGGGCCGCCACATCGCCTATGACATCGGGGCGGCGGGGGTGACGCGGCATCTGGCGGCGCTGCTGGACAGTCCCGCGATCCTGTCGTGCTTTTCGCGGCTGGTAATCGACCCCAACCGGGGCGAGGATGACCCGACCCTGCTGATGCGCCTGTACGACGGCACGATCATTCCGGGCAACCGCCATGCGGGACCGCAGGACCTGACCGAACGGCTGGACCGTCTGTACCGGCCCTATCACACCGCCTATGCCGATCTGGCGGCAAAGATGCAGCGCCCGGTGATCTGCGCGATCCACAGCTTCACCCCCCGCCTGCGGTCGCGCGCGCCGCGCCCTTGGGAGGTTGGCGTGCTGTTCGCCCATGACGACCGGCTGGCCAAGCCCTTCATCGCCGCCTGCCGCGCTGAAGGTTGGTGCACGGGCGAGAATGAACCCTATGCAGGCCACCTGCCCGGGGATGCGATTGACCGGCACGCCTTGCAACATGGCCGCCCCAATGTCTTGATCGAATTACGCCAGGACCTGATCGCGGATGAGGCGGGGCAGATGGCTTGGGCCGACCGGCTTGCGCCGATCCTGCAAAATGTCCTGAACGACAGCCAGCTATGAAGGAGCACGACATGGACGACCAGACACGCATTGAGCTAGAGGCCGCCGCATTCCGCCGCCTGCGCCAGCATCTGCAGGACGACCGCGCGGATGTGCAGAACATCGACATGATGAACCTTGCAGGCTTTTGCCGGAACTGCCTGTCCCGCTGGTATCAGGAAGCCGCGAACGCACGCGGGATTCCCATGACCAAGGACGAAGGCCGCGAGGCGTTTTATGGCATGCCCTATGACGACTGGCGCGCCCAGCACCAGACCGAGGCGAGCCCCGCCGCACAAGAGGCGTTCAAGGAATCCCATGATTGATCCCGTCGCCCTGACCGCCGATCTGGTCCGCTGCCCGTCCGTCACGCCCGTCGAAGGCGGCGCGCTAGTATTGCTCGAAGACGTGCTGACCAAGGGGGGCTTCACCTGCACCCGCGTCGACCGTGGCGGCGTGTCCAACCTTTTCGCGCGTTGGGGGCGGCAGGGCGCGAACCGGACCTTCGGGTTCAATGGCCATACCGATGTCGTGCCACTTGGCGACGAGGCGGCTTGGACCGTGCCGCCGTTCGGTGCAGTCATCAAGGACGGCTATCTTTACGGGCGCGGGGCGACGGATATGAAATCCGGCGTCGCGGCCTTCGCCGCCGCCGCGATTGATTTCGTGGCGGACACGCCGCCCGACGGCGCGATCATTCTGGCGATCACGGGGGATGAGGAAGGAGACGCGCTTGACGGCACGACCGCCTTGCTCGACTGGATGGGCCAGAACAACGAAGCGATGTCGGTCTGTCTGGTGGGCGAACCCACCTGCCCCGATATCATGGGCGAGGCGATGAAGATCGGGCGGCGCGGGTCACTGAACGCGACCTTTACCGTGACCGGCGTGCAGGGCCATTCCGCCTATCCGCACCGCGCAAAGAACCCTCTGCCCGCGGTGGCGCGGCTGGTGGATATTCTGGCCAGTCACGCGCTTGACCAAGGCACTGTGCATTTCGACCCCTCGACCCTTGCGGTGGTGACGATTGATACCGGCAATGCGGCCACCAACGTAGTCCCCGCGCAGACCCGCGCAGGCGTGAATATCCGCTTCAACGACCTGCATTCGGGCGCAAGCCTGACGGACTGGATGCAAGGCGTCGCCGATAAAGTCGCCGCCGATTTCGGTGTGCGGATCGCGATGCAGGTCAAGGTGTCGGGCGAAAGTTTCATCACCCCGCCCGGTGAACTGTCTGATCTGGTGGGCCGCGCGGTGCAGGCCGAAACAGGCCGCGATCCTGTATTGTCCACCTCGGGCGGCACATCGGATGCGCGCTTCGTGCAGCACCATTGCCCCGTCGTCGAATTCGGGCTTGTGGGCAAAACCATGCATCAGGTCGATGAACGGGTCGCGGTGGACCAGATCGTGCAGCTCAAGGCGATCTACGGGCGGATCTTGCGTGATTATTTTGCGTAAGGCACATTTGAATACACCTTATCTGTAAATGTGATGACGCCCTGTCCGTGCCATGCTAGGGCAGCGGCATGACACAGATCCCTTCCAAATCCGAAATCCTCGCGTGGATATCCGACAACCCCACCCAGACCGCCAAGCGTGACATCGCCAAGGCCTTCGGGATCAAGGGGGCGGCGCGGATCGACCTCAAGCGCGTTCTCAAGGAACTGGAAGAGGCGGGCAAGCTGACAAAGCGCCGGTCGTCCTATCGCGATGTAGAAGATCTGCCGCCCGTCGCCGTGCTGGAAATCATGGCGCCCGATGCGGATGGCGATCTGTTCGCGCGACCGCTGGAATGGACGGGCCAAGGACCGGAACCGCGTGTGCTGATGCTGTTGCGTTCGAGCGATCCGGCTTTGGGCGCGGGCGACCGCATTCTGGGCCGCCTGACGGTCGACAAGACCGAAGAGCACAGCCACACCGCGCGCATGATCCGCCGGATCGGCACCAATCCGATGCGGATATTGGGCGTGTTCCGTGCCGGATCAGAGGGTGGCCGCGTGCTGCCCATCGACAAGGGTGCGGACAAGCAATGGGTCGTCGCTGCCGGTGCCACGGGTGGTGCCAAGGATGGCGAACTGGTCGAGGCCGAACAGGCGGGCCCCAAAGGTCGCCTTGGCTTGCCCAAGGCCCGCATCGTCGCGCGACTGGGTGATCCAACGGCGCCGCGCGCGGTATCGCTGATCGCGATCCACCAGCATGGCATTCCCGACCATTTCCCCGATGATGCCGTGGCCGAGGCCGACGCGGCCGAACCCGTCGGCGTCAAAGGTCGCAAGGACCTGCGCGACCTGCCCTTGATCACCATCGACCCATGGGATGCGCGCGACCATGACGACGCCTGCTATGTCGAGGTGGACCCCGACCCCAAGAACGACGGTGGTTTCATCATCTGGGTCGCCATCGCGGATGTCGCGGCTTACGTCCGGCCCAATACCGCGCTGGACCATGAGGCGCGCAAGCGTGGCAATTCCACCTATTTCCCCGACCGTGTGGTGCCGATGCTGCCGGACCGGTTGTCGGGCGATCTGTGTTCCCTGCACGAAGGCGTGGACCGCGCCTGTATCGCTGTCGCCATGCGGATCGACGCCCATGGGCAGAAGATCGGGCATGAATTCCATCGCGGGCTGATGAAATCAGTGGCCTCGCTCAACTACGAAGAAGTGCAGGACGCGATCGACGGGCAGCTGAATGACAAGACGGCACCCTTGATCGACGATATCCTGCGCCCGATCTATGCCGCCTATGCAGCACTTGTCAAAGCCCGCGCGCAGCGCCAGCCCTTGGAACTGGACCTGCCCGAACGCCAGATCGTGCTGGATGACGATGGCAAGGTCACATCGGTGCAATTCAAGGAACGGCTGGATGCGCACCGGCTGATCGAGGAGTTTATGGTGCTGGCCAATGTCGCCGCCGCCGAGACGCTGATTGCCAAGAAATCGCCCTTGCTGTTCCGCGTGCATGAGGAACCGAACCCCGACAAGCTGGACGCCCTGCGCGAAGTGGTGCAGGCGTCGGGGCTGGTGCTGGCCAAAGGGCAGGTGCTGAAAACGGCGCATCTGAACCGGCTGTTGCTGGCCGCGCGCGAGACAGAACAATCCGAACTCATCAACATGGCGACACTGCGGTCGATGACGCAAGCCTATTACAGCCCCGACAATTTCGGGCATTTCGGGCTGGCCTTGCGGTCTTACGCGCATTTCACATCGCCCATTCGCCGCTACTCCGACCTGATCGTGCACCGCGCGCTGATCGCCGCGCATGGCTGGGGCAAGGACGGGCTGTTGCCTTGGGATGTCGAGAACCTTGGCGATACCGCGCAAAAGATCTCCGACACCGAACGCCGGTCGATGGCCGCCGAACGCGACACGACCGACCGCTATCTGGCGGCCTTTCTGTCCGACCGGATCGGGGTCGAAATGGGCGGGCGGATCAGCGGGATCGCGAAATTCGGGGTCTTTGTGAAACTGGACGAAACCGGTGCTGATGGGATGATCCCGATCCGCACGCTGGGGCGCGAATATTTCCATTACGATCCCGACAGCCAGACGCTGATGGGGTCCGACACCGGCACGCTGATCCGGCTGGGCCAGCGTGTCACAGTGAAACTGATCGAGGCGGCCCCCGTGACCGGCGGGCTGATCGTGGAATTGCTGACGCTGGATGAACGGACCATGCCGCGCGGTCCGGGTGTGGCGCGTGGCAAGCCTGCCCGCCGCAAACAGGCCGGCGCCAAGGCCAAGGCGGTCAAGATCGCCCGCAAGGCCAAGCGCAGCCGCAAGTAAGAACTTCTATGCCTCCGGCGGGAGTATTTTTGGAAAAAAGAAGTCAGGGCGGCAGAAAGCTGCCCTGCGACGCGCTGTGACGTGTCGCCTTGCGCAAAATCCTGTATCCTTGGGGAAAACAAACGAGGGCAGAGATGAATCGCAGGCATTTTTTCGCGCTGGCAGGCAGCGCCGTGATCGCAGGACAGACGGCGCGGGCCGATGCAGGGACTTTTGCCAACTGGCTGGCGGGCTTTCGCGGGCGCGCAGCGGCGGCGGGGGTGAGCGACGTAACCTTCACAGCGGCATTCGCGCAGGCGCAGTATTTGCCCGATAGTATCGAGCGGGACCGCAATCAGGCCGAATTCGTACGGCCTTTCGGGGATTACATGGCTTCGGCCGTGTCCGACACGCGGATCAGCACGGGGCGGGCCAAGCTGGCGGAGCTTGCCCCGCTCTTCACCGCGATCGAGGCGCGTTTCGGAGTGGAACCGCAGGTTGTCGCGGCAATCTGGGGTATGGAAAGCAATTTCGGCGCGAACCGTGGCACTGTCCCGCTGATCTCGACGCTGGCGACGCTGGCCCATGACGGCAGGCGGGGGGCATTCTTTGAAGAACAGCTGATTGCCGCCCTGCTGATCCTGCAGCGCGGCGACACGACACCCGACCGCATGACCGGATCATGGGCGGGGGCGATGGGACATACGCAGTTCATTCCCACGTCCTATCAGGCTTATGCCGTCGATTTTACCGGCGACGGGCGCCGCGACATCTGGAGCGACGATCCGAGCGATGCGCTGGCCAGTGCCGCGGCCTATCTGCGCGCCTTTGACTGGACACGCGGGCAGCCTTGGGGTGTCGAGGTGATCTTGCCGCAGGGGTTCGACTATACCCAGACCGGACGGCGCGTCAGCCAGAGCACGGCGGAGTGGGCGCGGATCGGTGTCATCGGGGCCGACGGGCGCGCCGTGCCGGACCACGGGCTTGCCACGCTGACCACGCCGACGGGGGCGAATGGCCCGGCGTTCCTGCTGTTTTCCAATTACAGCGTGATCGGCCGCTACAACAATGCCGAGGCCTATATCTTCGGCGTCGGGCATCTGGCGGACAGGTTGCGCGGGGCTGGCCCTTTCACCCGCCCCTGGCCTGCCGACGACCAGCCTTTGCGCAGCGCAGAGCGGCGCGAGTTGCAGGAACGGCTGACGCAGGCTGGGTTCGATACCGGCGGTGTGGATGGCCGGATCGGGCCCAATACGCGCGGCGCGATCATGGGGTTCCAGCGCAGCCGGGGTCTTGTGCCGGACGGGCATCCGTCAGTCGGTTTGCTGCAAATGCTCCGCTGAACAGGCGCCATCCTGCAGGCAGGTCGTGAGGGCTGCGATCATCTCGGGCGTGGGGTCGTAAAAGACCTGCCCGCCACAGGGACCGACAAAGACATCAATTGCATCCGTGTCGCCTGCGGCAAAGATCACCGCCTCCTGCCCGCTGCTGGCAGTGCCGCACCACGGCCCTGCGCAAGTGATTTGCAAGGTGGCAGGGATGGTCATGACCGCGCTTTCGCCTGTTGTGATCAGTTCCGTGCCGGTGAATGTCGCGTCAATCGGCGCGGGCGCAGGTGTCGGCTCGGTTTCGATGAAGGCGGGCAAGGTGCTGGTGTCGAAATCCAGCGTCCCGTGCAGCAGGATGAAACCTTCGCTTTCCGCAGTCATCGCAGAGAAGGTCGTGACCGCATCAGTGGGCAGGCAGGAGAGCGCCTGCACCGGTGATCCCACCACCGCCAGTGCGACGGCTGGCGTAAAGAGCGCGCGCATCAGAATTTGCCTGCAAATTCGGCCAGCACGCGTTCATAGACCGTGCGTTTGAACGGCACGATCCCCGCGACGAGATCAGCAGGCGGCACCCATTTCCAGGCGGAAAATTCGGGGTGGTCGGTTTGCAGGTTGATCTGGCTGTCCTGCCCGTGAAACCGCATCAAGAACCATTTCTGTTCCTGCCCGCGATACCGGCCTTTCCAGATATGCGGCACCAGTTCGACCGGCAGGTCATAGGGGATCAGCCCTGCCGTTTCAGCCTCGACACTGACAAGGTTGGGGGTGATGCCGGTTTCTTCTTCCAGCTCGCGCAGGGCGGCGGTGCGGGTGCTTTCGCCCTTGTCCACACCGCCTTGGGGCATTTGCCAGGCGTCAGTGTCGCGATCAAGACGCTGGCCCACGAAGACATGGCCGCGCGGATTGATCAGCATGACGCCGACGCAGGGCCGATAGGGAAGATTGGCGATTTCGTCGGTGGTCATGAAAGGGCCTTGGTGTTTCATGGGCTGCTCCTGTTTCTTTGACCAGAGATAGCCACAAGGTCCAGCGGTTATGCGATAACAAGCCGTGTTTCGTGCCGGATACGGGCGGCGATCCAGCGCAGATGGGTCCGGTCAAGCCCGATGCAGCCCGCGGTGGGCCGCCCCTTGCCGCGCCATTGGTGGATGAAAATCGCCGACCCCCGCCCCTTGACCGCATAGGGCCAGTTCCAGTCGGTCAGTATGATGAGGTCATACATCGGATCGGCGCGGCGCAGGCGTTCGTGGCCAAAGGGGTGCGGCGCGCGCACCATCATGTTGTAGTCGGGGTCGCGGATATCATCGGACCACAGATCACCGGGCTTGATCGGCAGCGCCCAATCCGCAGGCCGCGCCATCCGGTCGGGGCGGTAGAGCATGCCGACAAGCCGGTGCGTGCCAATGGGGGTGGCGCCATCGCCTTCCTTCTTGCGTTTGCTCAAACCACCGCGCCCGATGGTGCAGGGGAAACGGCGGTTGAGGAACCGCAGGTGTGTGGGGGTCAGGACGAGGTCGGTAGGTTTCATGGGGTGAGGGATAGCGGGCGGCGGCGAGGGTGTCAGTAGAAATGTGCTGTTGAAGTGAGGCTGCTTTAGCCCTCTTTTACGTATGCTGCATGATGCATCGACGTCCGCTATCGCCGTCGATGCAAAGACCTTCAATAACTGTTTGGGTTTTGAGCGAACTATGTGGCAACATAAGTTAAGTCGTTTAGCGGACATACAAGCAGAAGCGTTTCTGTGAAAAAGATTACTAATCGACAAGCCAAACTTGAGGTCAGTTGAAACCTTGATTTACACATGTCCAAGAGGGAACTTACAGCATGGGGCCTTTTGTATGACAGCTAGTCAAATCATCATTACTTTGGTTTTTGTGATTTTAGCGATCACCGTGGTCCTGACGATAGCACGTAGGCGTTACAAAAAAGCGCACGCTCCGCGCCAGACGCACACTGCACATTGTCCAGGTCCTGGATATGACCGAGGTGCAATCGCGAGGAGCGCCACGTCAGGATTCATGACTGACCATAGCAACAGCCATTCGCCGTAAAAATTTCGCACCCTCTCGGTTGAATTTGAAACTCTAAAAGCCGCCGGTTGTTGGACGGTGTACCTAAGCGGACCTTAGAGCGCACTAAACCAAGGGCCGTAAGGTCCGCAAAGCGGACATGCCACCCCCTACAGCAAATGCCCCGATTTCGCGGCCTTTGTCGCAAGGTATCCGGTGTTGTGCCGGTTCTCGCCCACTTTCAGCGGGACGCGTTCGACCACAGCGATCCCGCAGCTTTCCATCCGCGCGACCTTGGCGGGGTTGTTCGTCAGCAGGCGCACGGCGCTGAAACCCATCTTTTTGAGGATCTCCGCGCCGATGCGGAAGTCGCGTTCGTCGTCCTCGAAGCCCAAACGGTGGTTCGCCTCGACCGTGTCGAAACCCTGATCCTGCAACGAATAGGCGCGCATCTTGTTGGCCAGCCCGATGCCGCGCCCTTCCTGATTGAGGTAAAGCAGCACCCCTGCCCCTTCCGTTCCCATCTGCGCCAATGCACCACGCAATTGCGGGCCGCAGTCGCATTTCAGCGACCCCAGCAGATCACCCGTGAAACAGGCCGAATGCAGGCGCGAAAGCACGGGCTGCGACCGGTCAGGCTGGCCGATTTCGACGGCGTAATGCTCCTCGGCACCGTCGTCGGGACGGAAGATATGCAACCGTCCCGCCTCTGACACTTCCAGCGGCAGGCGGGCGCTGATGACAGGGCGCAGCGGGCTGAGCGTCAGGTCAAGTGCGGCAGCCCCGGGGATCAGGGTCAGGTCATGCGTTTTGGCAAAAGCAGCCGCATCATCGACCGCCAGCACCAAGGCGGCAGGCAACAGCCGCGCGGCCTTGGTCAGGGCGATGGCGGCGCGGTGCAGGTCAGCGTCGCCATCACGTATGCTGCGCAGCGGGCCTTTCATCGGCGCGCGCAGATCATCGGCAGGATCGGCCACGGACCGCACCCAAGACAGACCCACATCCGGCGGCAGAGCGATCCGCGCCAGATCGCCGTCATAGGCGCGCGCTTTCAGCGTCTGGGCCCGCCAGCTTGTGATTGCCAACACAGGCGCGCCACCCAAGGTGCGCAGATGCGCCAGACGGTCGGCATCGAGCGTTTCCGCAGCCAGCACCACAGCCCCGCCTTCCAGCACGACAGGCACACCCATCCGCAGATCGGCCCGCGCGCGGGCCAGCCGTTCGGTGATATCGGGGGAAAAACCTGTCATGCGCCACCTGTCAATTGTTTCACCTGATAGCCTTTTTCATCCAGAAGTGAAACAAAACCCCGCGATATCACACGTCCGTGTGAGGCTTGCGCCGGAAAACTTGTGCAAACCGTATCTTGTTCACAGATCAGTGACGTAACGAAGGAGGATGTCATGGCACAACTCAAAAAGATCTTGCTGGTGGACGATGATGACGATCTGCGCGAAGCGCTGGGCGAACAATTGTTGATGACCGAGGACTTCGATGTTTTCGAGGCAGACGATGGTGCAAGCGCCATCACAAAAGCCAAGGAAAGCCTTTACGACCTGATGATCCTTGATGTCGGTCTGCCTGATACCGATGGCCGCGAACTCTGCCGCCGTCTGCGCAAGCAGGGGATCAAATGCCCGATCATCATGCTGACCGCGCAGGACAGCGACGCCGATACGATCCTTGGCCTGGATGCGGGCGCGAATGACTACGTCAGCAAGCCGTTCAAGTTTCCGGTGCTTCTGGCGCGGATCCGCAGCCAGCTGCGCACGCATGAACAATCCGAGGATGCGATTTTCCAGCTCGGGCCGTACACATTCAAGCCCGCGCAGAAGATGCTGATTACCGAGGATGACAAAAAGGTCCGCCTGACCGAGAAAGAGACGAATATTCTCAAGTATCTCTACCGCGCCACCGATGGCGTGGTTGCCCGCGACGTGCTGCTGCACGAGGTCTGGGGCTATAACGCGGGTGTCACCACGCACACGCTGGAAACCCATATCTACCGCCTGCGCCAGAAGATTGAGCCCGACCCATCCAACGCCCGTTTGCTGGTGACGGAACAAGGTGGCTACAGATTGGTTTCATAAGGACCCCGCAGGTGATCGGGTTATATCACCAACCTCCCTGTTGGACTTGCCCGGGCCTTGTGCCCGGGCGTTTTTTCAACGTCACAAACAGCTAGGACAGTATCATGAAAACAGCTCAGGATTATCTTGACGAAGCGAATGCCGTCGTCACCCGCATCGACAGCAAGGATGCTATCGCGAAACATGCCGAAGGGGCCGGGGTCTTTATCGACGTGCGTGACAGCAGCGACATCGCCAATTCGGGCACGATCAAAGGCGCAGAACGCGTGGCGCGCGGCTTCATCGAATTTGCCGCCGATCCGACGTCAAAGTTTCACAAACCCTTCTTTGACAAGGACAAGACCTATTACCTTGTCTGCGGTCTGGGCGGACAGGCGGCCCTTGCGGGCAAGACGCTGAAGGACATGGGCTATCCCAATGTCATCAACGTCGGCGGCATCGGCGACTGGAAAGACGCGGGCGGCCCCGTCGAGGATTAAGCCAGCGCCTGATCCCAGTCAGCGATCAGATCGTCGATATGCTCGATCCCTACGCTGACGCGGATCAGGTTTTCCGGAATACCGGTATGCGGTTCGATCGTGTGCCGGTGTTCCACCAGACTTTCGACACCCCCCAGTGACGTGGCACGCAGGAACAACTCCAGCTTGCCCGTCACGCGGAGCGCATCCTCGCGCCCGCCTTTGACCAGCACCGACAACAGGCTTCCGAAACCGCCCTGCATCTGACGCAGGGCGATGTCATGGCCTTGATGGTGCGGCAGCCCCGGATAGAACACATCCGCGACCGCATCATGCGCCATCAGATGCTGCGCCAGGGCCAGCGCGTTCTGCGACATCCGCTCCACCCGCAAAGGCAGGGTGCGCATGGCGCGGGTCAGCAACCACGCCTCGAACGGGCCTAGGATCGCGCCCGCCATCTTGCGGTCGGCCTTGATCGCCTGCCAGACGTCTGTATCGGGGGCAGCGGTGGACAGGACGCCCGCCAGCACATCGGAATGGCCGTTGATCCCTTTGGTCGCGGAATGCATCACGATATCGGCGCCATGATCCAGCGCGCGCGTCAGGATCGGGGTGGCAGCGGTGCCGTCGACAAGCAAGATGCCTTTGGTCGCCTGTTTGACCGCCGCGATATCGACTGTCAGCAACCACGGGTTCGACGGGGTCTCGATCATCACCAGATCAGCGGGATGTGTCCGGCAGGTTTCGACCAGATCGGCCGCAGGCACTTCGATCAGCGTGATCTCGCGCCGCGCGCAGAATTCGCGCACCCATGCGGTCGTGCCCCAATAGATGCCCGCCTGCACAATCGCCGTCGCGCGGTTCGGCAGCGCGCGAAACACGGCAGCTATCGCCGCCATGCCGGACGGAAACAGCAGCGTATCCTGCGCATTTTCCAGTGCGCGGATCACCGCCTCGGCCTGCCGCATATTGTCGGAATTATCGCGTGAATAGATGTTGTCCGGCCGTACCAGCGCGTAGTTTTCATCACGCAGGAAGGTGGTGGACGGCTGCAGCGCAGGAACGACGCCGCCCGATTGCGGGTCAAGCGCGCCTGCGGCATGGGCGGCGATAGTGGCGGGGTGCAATGACTTTTTCATGCCGCTATCTGTGGCATGTCCGCTGGCCGATGCAAGGGGCCTTGCTCAGGTTTTCGGCAACGGCACCAGCAGGTCGCGTTCATCGCCGAACTTGGCGATATAGGCGGTGGTCAGGCCCAGACATTCGGTCGATCCGCAACTGGCCTGATGCGGACATTGATAAAACCCGTTACGGTCGAATTCGGTCCAGAATTCAGGGTCGATGACCAGCAGCGGTTGGGCATTGACCACCGCATCGCCGTAATCACCCAGCAGGCATTCGGGGAAATTCTTGACCTCGACATAGCGGCCCTGTGCGCGGCATTTGCCGATCGCTTCCCGCAAGTAAGGCAGGATATCGCTGTGCTTTGCTGCAAGGTCCTTGGGGTCATCCTCTGCCATCGGAAAGAAGTTCCAGAATTCCATCTGGACCAGCCTTTTCAGATGCGCCAGCGCATCGACCATGCCAGGCAGCAGCCTGTAGCTTTGCGTCGTGATGACCGAATTGGTGATGAGCCGGACATGGTCGTAGCTGTCCAGATGCGCCATGCCCTGCATCATCTTGTCCCACGCCCCCGGCACTTGCGTGATGCGGTCGTGGCTTTCGGCGTCCGACCCCGCGACCGAGACAAAGTATTCATCAACGCCCGCATCCACCAGCCTGTCGGCGTAATCCGTACGGCCCAGATGCATCCCGTGCGTTTGGATGCGCACATGGGCAAATCCCGCTGCGCGCGCTTTGCGGGCGATGTCAGGCAGGTCACGGCGCAACGTGATTTCCGACCCTGTCAGGACCAGCCCTTCCCAGCGTCCGGTTTCGGCCTGATCGCGGCAGATGCGGTCCAGCGTCTCGTCCGATGTGGGTGCCAGCCGATCCATCGTGCCTTCGATCATGCAATGCACGCATTTGAGATTGCAGCGAAACTCCATCGTCAAAGAGACGTATTTCTCATGGTCCCGCAGGCTCAGCCCCCGCAACCGCCCCAACTGCTCGACAGGCGTGGTCAGACCGATGCGCGCACCGGGGGCCTGCACGACATCCAAAGCGGCAACAGGGTGATGTTCAGAGGAGCCCATAAAAACTGCCTTTGACAGGATGGACCCGTCCATCCGCATCTGTTTCAAAATCCCATCCTACATCATAAAGGTGATGATCCAGCGCGTCCCGATTTTCTGACAGGAATTCCTGCAAAGGGGCGGGAAAATCCAGTTTTTGCAGAAAATACGCCAGTTGCACGGCGCGGATGCGCGAAAAGTACAGCCCGTCACGCCTTTGCTTATTGGCCACGACGATGGTTTGCGCGCCCGCCATCTGCGGCCAAAGCAGATGATCCAGTTGAACCGTGGGTGCCAGATGCACGGATTCGGTCAGCTTGTCTGTGATCTGGACCGCCTCGCGCTGCGCATCGAAGAAGAAATAGAAATTGCGCATCTCATAGCCGGCGCGGGTCAGACCGTAGCAGATACCAGAGGACACATTCGACCCCGGATTGCCCATATAAAGGTCGATCTGGTCAAGCGGCGCGCCCGCCAGGTTCTGCGGCGTGATTTCGACCGAGAACATGAAATAGGGCAGTCTGTCATCGGGGATCAGGTCGCAGGACAGATGCGCACTGGTCGCGACTAGAAAGTCGGAAACGCCCAGCCGCCGGTCCGCGCGGGCATAGTCATAGAAATAAAACTCCCAGCTTGGGCCGGTGGCGGACCATTTCATCCCCCAGACCGTGACGAACCGCCCCCAGCGGTCGCGGATCGCGTCGGTCAAGGCCAGCATATCGTCACCCAGTCCCGCGACCGCGAAGCTTTCATACAACAGTGCGACGGACCGCAGCGCGTCGCTTGTCGGCGTACGGGGCGGCTCGTAAGGCCAGAGGCAGAAATCCAGCGCCGGATCGCCCGGTCTGCTGAATTGCGCCCGTGCCTTTGCGCCCCAGTCAATCATAGCGCCTGCGCGCCGAAATACAGCGTCGCGAAAGGTGCCCCATGCCGGTCCATCCCGACCGCCAGATGGCCAAAGCGCGCGGCGCCATGCGTCTGCAGGAAAGCGGCCCCTTCAAGTTCAAAGGCAGAAAACAGCGGGTCAAGGAACGATGCCGCCTCTGCCAGCGAACGGCGCGCATCCGCGACCGAAATATCAAGCGATGCCCGCCTGCTGTCCGGTTCTGTGACATGCAGCACCACCGCCGTGCCGTCAGGATCGCCATCGCGGGCCAGATCAAGGCAGCGGCGTGCCACGGCCCGCACGACATGGTCAAACACCAGCGTGTCGATCATCGCAGCCTTTTCAGCATGGCTGCGCTGCGCAAGGCTGGTGTAATGAGCCAGCCCAACCGCATCGCCCTGCCATTTGAGCGCCAGAAAAACCAGATCAGGCAAAGGGGCACTGTTGGGCGCGAATTCCAGATAGCATTTGCCGATCTCCCCATCAGCCCCGAAATGCACGGCCTGCGCCGCTGCCAGATGGTCCAGCAAGGGCGCAGGATCAGGGCAGCCCAGCGCTGTGCAGGTCTCGGTCAGGGTGGTGCGCGGCGCGGGATAAAGCGCACGGCGGTCCATGCTGACCAACCCGCGATCCTCGGACAGTCCCGCATGGCTAAGCTTGACGGAGCGTTCAAAAATGCGCGGCGCGTCTAGACCTGCGGTCACCGACAGCAGACGTGCAACGCTCATCTCAACCTGCCTGAGGAAAGGTCAGGATGCAGCGATGACCAGCGGGCAGCAGCCCGTCGGGGTTGGGCAGTTCCAGTTCCACCCCGAACGTGCCAGAGGCGGCATCGAACACCTGATCGAAGGCCGTCACGCGCGCCTGAAAACTGTCGGTGATCGGTGCGGCGGGGGCGACTGTCGCCAGCATCCCGTCGCGGATTTCAGGGTAAAGTTCGACCGGCAGGAACGCCTCGATCAGCAAAGGGTCCATCTGCACGATCGACACGATCGCCCCGTTCGCCGCCACAAATTCACCAGCGGACAGGTTACGCACCAGAACGACACCGTCGGTCGGGCTCTTGATGGTGCGCTGGTCAAGCTGTTGGCGCGCGCGGGCCAGTTCCTGTTCGGCGATTTCCTTGTCCAGCACCGCCTGCGCCAGCAACGCCTCGGCGGTCACAAGTTCCGCCGCGATTTCCTGCAACTGGTCGGCAGAGGCGACATTGCGTTCCACCAGCGTCGCGATCCTTTCGCGCTGGATCATGATAAGGTCCCGTCGGGCGGTCTGCGCCTGAATGGCCACCTCGTTGTTGGCGCGGATTTCCAGCAGGCCGATTGTGGCGCGTTCCACGCTGCTTTCCAACTGTGCGATGACCTGTCCTTCGGTCACCGTATTGCCGCGCCTGACGGTCACTTCCTCCAGCAGACCCGCAACAGGCGCGCCCACGTCGATGACATCGGCGGGGTCCATGACACAGTCGAATTCCCGATCTGCAAGCCCCTGCGCCTGTCCAGCCGTGGCAGCGACCCAAAGAACAACCGCAAGCGTGAGTGTGGTTCGCATCCAATTCTCTCCTGTCAGGACGTTAGCGCAAGTCTATTCAAGTTGACCAGAGAAGGCCATGATATCCCCCAGTTGGCGGTCCTGCTTCATCAGGTCGCGGCGGGACTGGGCGTGCAGGGTTTCGGTCCGGCGCTGGCGGCTGCGGATGAAACCGCCGACCGCAGCCGTGCCAAGAACAAACGACAAAAGATAGGCCAGCCTGCGCGCGCGGGCAGCATCCGGCCCCTGCATCAGATCATCCTCAAGGCTCAGATATGCCTCGTTGCGGCCGGGTTCACCCTGCCGTCCGCAGCGCCCTTCGAGCTGGCGGTCAACGCGGCGGCTGTCGTGTCTTTCGGTCAGGATCACCGTCAGCCCGCCGTTTGCCGCCACACCCTGGCCGAGTTTAATGTCCGTGCCACGGCCCGCCATATTGGTGGCGACGGTGATCTGGCCGGGCTGGCCCGCCTGCGCGACGATCGCCGCCTCGTCCGCGTCCTGATCGGCAGACAAGACCATATGCGGCAGGCCCGCCGCCGTCAGCCGCACGCTGGCTTCCTGCGACGCAAGGATCGACCGCGTGCCGATCAGCACCGGTTTGCCCGCCGCATGCAATTGCGCCACCCGCGCTGTGATCGCCTGCCACTTTGCCTCTGCGGTGCGGAACACGCGGTCGGGGGCCTTTGTGCGGATGTCGGGCTTGTTGGTCGGGATCTTGACGACGGCAAGCTTGTAGACCGTCCACAATTCCCATGCCGCATCTTGCGCGGTGCCCGTCATGCCACCCAACCGGCCATAGCGGCGGAAAAACCGCTGGTAGGTCATGCGCGACAGGGTTTCGTTGGTGGGCGAAATCTCCAGCCCTTCTTTCAGTTCGATCATCTGGTGCAGCCCGTCCGACCATGTCCGGTCCGGCATGGTCCGGCCGGTGTTTTCATCCACGATCTGCACCTTGTCGTCCTTAACGATATAGGCATCGCCCAGATGGAATAGATGCAGCGCATTCAATGCCTGCTGCACGGCATGGTCGCGGATCACGGGGATCGCGAATGTGTCGGTGCGGTCCTCTGTCAGATCGTCAAGAAAATCATATCCGGCATCCAGAATCTCGACCCGCTTGACCCCGCGCGGCAACTTGAAGTGCCGGCCTTCGACCATATCCCGCGCCGCCGCCATCCCCGCGATGAACACCTCGTCCGGCATCCCGCCTTCCAGCACACCCGCGCCGGAAATGATAAGCGGCGTGCGCGCCTCGTCGATCAGCACGCTGTCGGCCTCGTCGAGAATGGCAAAGGGCAGACCCTGCATCCGCAACGGTTCCGTCAGGCCGCCACCGGGGACCAGCTTGTCGACCTTGCGTTGCAGATTGCCGGGGCTGCGGCGCAGGATCGCGCGGTCGCGCAGGTAATCAAAGGCCAGTTCCTTGTTGGTTCCGTAAACGATGTCCTGCAGATAGGCCGCCTGCCGCGTCGGTCCGTCCTGCCCTTCGAGCACGGTGGCGCGCGTCAGACCCAGAAAGTCGTAAAGCGGGCCTGTTTCCTCGGCATCGCGTTCGGTCAAATAGTCGTTCACGGTCATGACATGTACCTGACGCCCCGATAGCGCGATTGTCGCCACAGCCAGCGTCGCACAAAGCGTCTTGCCTTCGCCTGTGCGCATTTCACCGATCTGCCCGCGCAGCATCGCCCAGGCCCCGAGGATCTGCACATCATAGTGCCGCTTGCCCAGCACGCGGGTCGCGGCTTCGCGGATCAGGGCAAAAGCCTCGCCCGCGGCGGCTGTGGGCAGGTCATGCCCCCGCAGGCGCTGGCGCAGCATGATACGCAGATCGCGGACAGCCGCGCGGAGCGCGTCATCCGACATCGCGGCATACCGGGCTTCGTGTCGCCGGACCGCCCGCAGGATCGGTCGCAGACGCAAAGCGCGCCAGCGCGCGCCCTGCGCCACAAACGCACCCTGCACCCAGGCCCATGCGCGATCAACTTCGGTATCCTCGCGGTCCTGCGCTTCGGCATAATGGACGATGCGCGGCAGGCGCATCCGGCGCACCGATGGATGGAGAGCCGCCTCAGACACGGAACTGGCGCAGGAACAACTGCCGCACGCTGCGATACAGGCGGAACCCGATCGGTTCATAGCCGTGGTCGAACTTGACCAGCGCGCGCGCGCCCACCTTGGTCACCGCCATCGGATCGCGCGTGGCGATTTCGAACTGGAACACGCTTTGCAGGGTCGACAGCGGGTTGGCACCGGTTGGGTTCAGCACGATGTCGCCGCCTGCCTCGGTCGACAGGGCGCGCGATGGGATCACATCCTGCGATTGCGGCACTTCGGCCACCAGCCGACCGGGGACAGAGGTGCCGATCGCGTCCTGAAACATGATCTGCACATCACGCGTCCGGAACCGCACGATCTCTGCCTGCCCTTGCGGGATCACGACGCGCAGCCGCAGGTCGTCATCGCCGATCATATAGCCCAGCACTTCACCTTGGCGGATCAGCCTGCCGTCAAGGCTTTCCGATGACGGGATCACGACCTGTCCGTCGGCGCTGGCCTGCACGACAAGCGCATCGCGGCGTTCCTTTTGGCCGCGCAACTGATCCTCCAGCAAAAGAACACGGTCGCGCATCATCTGGGCCTGAACCTGATCGGCCAGAAGGATCGCGCGCAGACGCAACTGCGCCTCGCTCAGCTGGCTTTCCAGCATGGCGATCCGGTGGTCGAGCACAGGATCCTCCAGCGTCACGACTGGCATACCGACAGTGACGGGCGCCTCGGGCGCGACCTCGATCCGCGCGACGAAACCATCGGTTCCCGCGCGGACAATCGCATCCTGTTCCAGCCAGACCACGCCATGCGCGACCGTGGCATAGGGTGCGGGCAGGCTGAACAGCAGCGCCACGATCCCTGCCAGAACGGTCCCGACAAGTCCCATCGCCTTGCCGCGCTTCTGGCGCAGCTCGGGGCTGGTCAGCATGTATTTCACGCCCTTCAGCAAGGGCAGGATGAAGGTGTTGAACAAGGCCCAGATCGCAAGAAGGATACCGATGAAAAAGAACTTGGACGCCACGAACAGGGCAATCGCAAAGCTGATGAACACGCGGTAGACAAAAGCGGCAATCGCATAGGAAAACAGCCACTTGCGTTCGCCCTTGGCGGTCACGCCGTCAGGCACGTCCTTGACGCGGAACAGATAAGTACGGATCAGATAGAAGATATAGGCGTTCGACCGCTGGCCCAGATTGGGAATCTCGATCAGGTCGGAAAACACGAAATAGCCGTCGAACCGCAACAGCGGATTGCCGTTGAACAGCAGCGTCGACACCCCGCCGATCAGCATGACATTGAAAGCAAAGGCGCGCACCAGCCCCGGTTCGGCATTCAACCAGATAATCAGCGCAATCGACGCCAGCGCGGTTTCCACCATGATCCCCGCCCCGCCGACAACCGCCCGCCGCCATTTGCTGTCGAACGCGGCAGAGGCAGAGGCATCGACATAGGGCACCGGAATGAAGACAAGAAACATCAGACCGATCTCGTGGACCTCGCCGCCCCAGACCTTGGTGGCATAGCCATGCCCCAATTCATGCACGGCCTTCACGAACGGATAGGCCAGCGCGATCAGGATCAGGTTTTCCGCAGCCAGCACCTGATCGACAAAGCCGCGGGTCAGAACCTGCCAGT
This sequence comes from Yoonia sp. 72, assembly GCF_034652275.1. Lineage (NCBI taxonomy): Bacteria > Pseudomonadati > Pseudomonadota > Alphaproteobacteria > Rhodobacterales > Paracoccaceae > Yoonia > Yoonia sp. 72. Next base: position 1,756,160 of record NZ_JAXIWG010000001.1, read on the forward strand.
TCAGCACCGCCAGCACGACGCCCGTGCCAACCAGCGCGAGCCACAGCACAAAGCCGAATGGCGTGAACAGAAACCGCACCAGCCCGACAGTCGCCCCCAGAAACCTGTCGGGATCGAACAGCGGCAGACGCAGCGCCATCGGGTTCTTGATCCGCGCCATCATCGTCTGGCGTTCCTGCTTGGCGTGCCGGCGACCGATTTCTTCCATATCGGGCGGCAGGTCGCTGGCGATCAGGTCCGACCGGTGCAACTGGGCCATCAGCTTGATCGTTTCGGACTGCGTCGGCGGATCATCGTCGAACCGCAAACAGGCGGCTTCCCAGATCTGGTGCATCGTGCGCCGCCCGTTCATCAGCGCCACGATGTAATTCGCCGCAGGCGTGATCCGGTGGTATTTTCCGCTGTGCAGGTCTTGCAGGACGAACCATGTATCACCCCGGAACTGCTGGCGATGCACCTCGACATGACTGCGCAGGCGCGGCTTCAGCGGAGCGACGCGATACCAGTCCGATGACAAAAGAGCGCGCGTCATACCCGCCGCCTCAGGCCGGGGTCCAGCGCCAAAGCGCGATCCGTGCCCAGTCCAGCAGCGGCTTTGTCCAGACCGCAATCAGACGGCGTTCATCGACACCGACCCGCGTGATCCCCTGCATACCCGGACGCAAGGGGGTGACATCGCCCAGAAAGGCGGCCTCGACCTCGAATGTCGTGGCGCCTTCGGCATAGGTGGCGACGGGCGTGATCTTGGTGACCTCGACCGCAAAGGTCTGATCCGGCAGGGCCGTAACCCGCAGCGCCCCTGTCTGGCCGGGTTGCAGATCCGCGATCTGGCGTTCGTCAACCTGCAACACCACACGGTAGGCATCGGCGGGTGCAATCGTCAGCAAGGTATCACCACGCGACACCGCCGATCCGATCGACTGGCTCAGGTCACCCGCCACGACCAGCCCGTCGAACGGGGCGACCAGCCGCGTGCGCGCGATCTGTTCGTCCAGCAGGGCGATCTCGGCATCGGCCTGATCGATCATTGTCTGGCGGATGTTCATCTCGGTCCGGTCACGGATTGCGACGGCGCGGTCGTATTCTATCAGCTGGCGCTGGCGCTGGGTGACCATGCCCAGCCGTTCCAGCGACAGATCGCGGTCATCAAGCTGGACCAGCAGATCGCCCGCACGCACAAGATCACCCGCGCGCACCGGCGCCGCAGCGATAAAGCCGTCGAAACCCGGCACGATGGACCGCTCGATCGTGCCGATCACGCGGGCTTCGGCGCTGACCTCATAGGTGGTTTCGGCGAACCAGAAGAAAACCGTCAGCGCGACAATCGTCGCGACAAAAGCCTTGCGCAGCAGATAGGCCGGACCGAACAGGCGCTTCATCTGCTCGACAAGACTGTCGCCCAGCTTGGTGACAAGCCAGCGGTCGTTGCGGCGCTTTTCATCCAGAATGGGGGCGAGCACGGTGGTCACCGCCTCCAGCACCTCCAGTTCGCGGGCGTCGAAAGGCTGGCCCACGGGCCGCTCAAACGTCAGCCCGCCAATGAATTTGCCATTCACGTAAAGCGGCACGGTATAGACATGCCCCGCGCCATGTTCACGGGCCAGCGCTGCGGCGGCATGGGTGGCCAGAATATCCTCTGTCCCGTCGTCAGGCCAGAGAACGGCAGCCCGCTGGTCGATAGCTTCGTCCATGGCGGCGCAAAGCCTTGCCACCAGTTCCATCCGCTTGGAAAACTGCGCCGAATGGGAGATTGCCTTGATCTTGGTATGACGCAACCCGCGCATCCCCAACGACACGCGGTCACAGCCGAAGCGGGTTGCAAGGTCCGTGACCGTGGCGCTGGCGGCGGTGACGAAATCCTCGCGCTCGGCGGCGGCGATGATCGTGTTCAGCGCCTCCACCGCAGCACTATAGCGGGTCTGCTCGCGCGCGCCCTCTTCTTCGCGCAGGGCATCGCGGAGCCATGCAGCCCCCCACTGCAGGCGGCGCATGGCCCAGCGCATCGCAGCCTGTCCCGCAGGGCGCATTTCCACAACGACGACACCCACCGGCACGTCCTTGACGATCAGCGGCGCGGCGGCGGCCATTGGCGCGATCTTGGGAACAGGGTCACTGCCGGGCATGTCGCCGCGCGCGACCGGCCTGCCGTTATCGACCGCCGATTGCGCTGCCTCGACTGTCAGGGCAGAACCGACACGGTTGCGCGGGAACGACCCGATGGGGGTCAGCTGACGCGACGGGGCATCATAGCGAAAGGCAAAAACAGCCAAGGGCGCGGCATCGGGGTTGTCGGCAAGCTGCGCATGCAGCAGTTCCGTCCAGCTTTGCGCCTGTTTGCGCAGGTCGCTGCGGTCGGTCAGATCACGCCACAACGCCGCCTGCCCGCCGGGGACGGCGGCGATGATTGTATCGCCGGGATCGGTCTGGGTCTGCTTTTCAATCAGGATGTCCTGATTTTCAGCTGTCATTTCTGGTCGTCCGTCCTGAGAACACCGTGCCGCGCCTCGTATTCCGCCAGAACCTTGGTCAGGATCGTATTCAGACGCTTGGCCGCATAAGGCGTCAGAATGACCCTGTTGGTCAAATCAACTTTCACATCGCCCTGACTGGCCAGATTCCATGACCGATGCGTGCCGAAGAACAGCTCGACCTGTTCGCGCGTGCCCTGGATGTTCACGACATTGGCAAAGCTGGTGGCCATATTCGCGTCGTTCCAGGCAATCGCGGATTTGTGCTGCCCGGGTTCCAGGGCGGGGTTCATCCCGCCCTGTTGTGTCGTGTCGTCGGCCATCTTGCGTCCACCTTGTTATTCTTCCGTACGCCCCGTCCGGAACGGCATCGCGGCCACACCGGCAAGCCCGCCTGCAATCGTCGCCTCAAGCAGCCAGTCATCCTCGATCAGGTCGTCTTCGCCGACAGGCTCGACCCTGTCACGTTGCCCGTTGGGGTTATCGTAGACATCGTCGATGATCCAGACGCCGCCGAATTCATCGACATAGGCAAACAATGCGCCATCCGCGTCGAACAGTTCAAGCACCGTCGTCGCCCCCGTCACACGCGGCGGCACCACGGCCATCTGTTCGAAGTTGCCGGTCTCCTCGTTATAGACATAGCTCAGGACCTGCGTGCCGATGCTGACCCCGTCGATCACCGCGATACCATCGCCGCCCACCGTGATCCCCACCGTCTGTGTGAAGCTGGTAATCATGTTGGCATTGGGGCGATCAGCGCCGGTATCGGCGGTGATCGGTGCGTTGATCGTGGTGGCGTCACCGGCAAACATGCCGACGGTGCCGGGCACGCGCGGGCCAAAGCCGTAGTCGTCGATTGGCCCTCTCTCCAGACGCGGGCCTGTCGGGATCGGGTCGGGGAACAGGATCACGCCGTCATCCACAGTGCCGCGTCCTGTCAGCAGGCCCGGGCCGGTCTGTTTCTGGAACTCTGCCAGATTGACCGCGTTGCCCAGGTTGTTGTTGATCAGACCCAACTCGCCATAAGGTTCGCCACGGTTGGACACCGGTGTGCCGTTCCCGATCAGGACCGGATCGACCTTGGCCGCGCGTGTCGCGTCGGCCCCGTCCGCCAGACCCACCGTGAGAATGTAATTCTCGAGAGAGGAGCTGAACGTGGTGATGACCGTCGGCGCACCAGCGTTGCGATAGGGAACGAAATACTCGTTAAACTCGCCGTTCCAGTCAACCAGACGGTCGCCGGAATTGTTGGCGATCATGAAATCGCGCCCCGCCCCGCCAAAGATGAAGTCCTCGTAGCTGATGTCCTCGTCAGGCAGGTTGTTGTAGCCCGGCAGGGATTCATCCTGTGGTGTCAACGGGTTGTCGATACCACCGGTAAAGAGGTTGTCGTCACCGTTGATCAGATCGTTGCCGTAGCCGCCATAGATATGGTCGCGACCCGTGCCGCCGAACAGGATATCATGCCCGATCCCGCCAAAGATCCGGTCGTCCCCGTCGGAGGGCAGGCCGTTCTCGGAGCGGCTGTCGATCTGGCCTTCGGTATGATCGAAGTTCAGGAAGAACGGGTTGTTGCCCTGTTCCAGCGTGACCTGATTGTTGGCGTTGAAGGTGATCGCCGCACGCGGCTGCCCGAGGATCAGCAAGGGCAGATACACGACATGGACCGCAGGCGACGGTGATCCGGCAAAGTAGATTTCATTCACCTCGGCCGTATTGCCCGGATTGAACGGCGTATCCCAGCTGATGATATTGCCGTTGTGGTCCTGTGGCCGTGCCGCATAGGGCAATGCCTCGGCCCCGGAAATCGCATCGTTGCCGACGCCGCCATGCAGGAAGTCCGATCCCCAGCCACCAAAGATGATGTCGGAGGAATTCGTCGCATTCCAGTACTGGTCGTTGGGGTCATTCGGATTGGTCGAGAACGGCGTCAGGATCACGGACTTCATCAGCATCTGGTCGCGATGGATCACGGTCCGCAGCGCATCAAAGTCCGCAGCCACGACCAGCACATCCACGGCCTCCAGCGGCGCGATGCCATAGATCGCCTCGCCGAAGGTTGTGGAATTGCGGTAGGTCATGATCCGGCCATCGTCACCGATGACCCCGTCGCTGCCGGTGCCGCCGGAAATCCAGTCGTTGCCGGTGCCGCCGATGATGTCGTCGTTATGGGCGTCACCGAACAGGATATCGTCGCCAACCATGCCGTAGATCGTGTCGTCGCCATCCTCGCCGTGGATCTCGTCCGCCGCACCCTGATCGAGCGCCGCCGACACAGGGTCAACGTCAAAGCCGCCCTGCGTATAGTCGAGCAGTTCGACCCCGCGCGGGATGATCCGCATCAGATCGCTGTAGGTGTCGTAGGAGAAGGTCAGATAGCTGCCAGAGCTGACCCCATTTATACCCACCAAACGGTAGATGTTGGCATTGTCCCCGACGATCGTGTCGTTGTCGCGGGCATTGCCTTCGGGGGATTCGTCGCCCAGTTCGTTGCGCCCGATCCGAGTGCCGGAGCCGCCGAAGATCATGTCGCTGCCGTCCATGCGCTGTTCGCGCGTGACCAGACCGAACAGGCTCGACGAACCGCCGATGATGTCATCACGGCCAAGGTTGCCAAAGATGATGTCATCACCGCCGTTGCCCTCGATGTAGTCGTCGCCATCGGTGCCGACCCCGCCCCAGTCGTCAATCGACGGGTTGATCACAAGGAAACGGTTTTCGTCGCGGTAGGCAAAGACGCCCTTGCCTTCGAACACATCGGCAATGCCGTTCTGGTCAAAGTCGATGGACCCGTCGCCCTGCAACACGTCATTGCCCAACTGGCCAAAGATCATGTCGTCGCCTGCACCGCCGGCGATGTAGTCGTCGCCATAGAATGCAGGGTTTGTGCCGGGTGCATGGTCGAACAGCGTGATCTCGCGCTGGACCACGCCATCGACGTTGATCTGCGCGTCATCTGTGACCAGCAGGTTGCCGTCGGCGTCGTACATCACAGCGCCCTGCAGCGCCCGCATCCGCAGGTCGGCCTGCGTCATCGCGCGATAGATCGTGCCGTTGTCGCCAAGGATCACGTCATTGCCAGCGCCACCGTCGATGGCGTCACCGCCATCGGCACCGCCCGCGACATTGTGACCGCCGATGATATCATCGTCGCCGGACCCGCCAAAGATCGTGTCGGCACCTTGCTGACCCATGATGAAATCATCACCGGCACCGCCATAGATCGTGTCGTCGCCGCCACCGTCGATCGCCCGGATGCCGATGGAGGTTACACGGAACGCCGAATACTCGGGGCGATACAGCGGCAATGTGGACAGATCGATGATGCCCGTCACTTCCAGATGGTCGCCTGCGATCACGTCATGACCCGCCGCGCCAAAGATCAGGTCGCCGCCGGTGCCACCGATAATCAGGTCATTGCCCGCGCCCGACTGGATCGTGTCGTCGCCGCCATGCACAAAGTCGATAGACCGGATCAGCGTCGCAAAGTTGGTGCCGGTTTCGGGATTGAGGAACACCATTTCCACATGGTCGCCGATCAGGATGTTCGACTTGTCAAAGACGGCAGGCCCTTCGCCGTTGTTGGCCTTGATGTTGTCTGCCCCCGCGCCGCCGATCACGATATCAGACCCCAGACCGGTGGTGATGGTATCATCGCCGCCGATGGTCGGGTTGATCGTGGTCAGGCTGACCAGCCTGATGGGTCGGCCATCTGCTGCCAGACCGGTATCATCGGCACCGATCAGGCGCGCATTGTCGCCAAAGACGATGTTGTCGCCGTTGCCTGCGTTGATCGTATCACTGCCAAAGCCGCCGATCACGATATCCGATCCGTTGCCGGAAATGATCGTGTCGTTGCCACCCCGCGTTGCGTCCGTGCTTTCGATCAGCACGGCAATCGGCTGCGGGGTCGCCTCGGTCGGCGTGGCAAAGCGCACGCGGCCATGATCCCCGAACAGGATATCCGCCGCATCCAGACCGCCGCCCACATTGGTTTCGATCAGATCGTCGCCCGCACCGCCAAAGATGATGGCCGCGCCTGCCCCGATCCGGATTTCATCCCGCGCGCCCAACGTCGCCGCCAGTGTCTGCGCCAGCGCAAGGCTGATGAGCGCACCACCCACAGGGTCGTTCGCAAAGCCGGTCAGCGATCCGTTGTCGCCAAAGATGATGTCGTTGCCACCGGCACCCGTGATGATATCGGCCCCGACGCCGCCGACGATGATATCGGCCCCGCCAGAGGTGTGGATGATGTCATCGCCACCGATGTTGGTAAAGATCGACCGTGCCGACAGGATGATCGGCCTTGTGTCACCGGCAACGCCGGTGCGGAACTTGATCTGGGCATGGTCGCCAAAGATCATGTCCGGCGACTGGCTTACTCCGACGGCGGTGATGGTATCGCCACCCGTCCCGCCAACGACGTAATCTGTGCCGGTGCCAAGGGTGATGGTATCGCCGCCACCCACCGTCGCGTCGGTGCTGACGATTGTATCCAGCGTCAGCTCCAGCGTGCCAAGCAGCGCGCCGCTGCTGTAGCCTGTGATCCGGCCGGCATCACCGATGATGATGTTGGTGCCGTTGCCGAGGTTGATCGTATCGGCACCCTGTCCGCCCAGAACCACGTTGTTGCCAGAGCTGGCAATGATGGTGTCGTTGCCACCAATCGCAGAAGCCAGGGTCTGGATCAGGTCGATGGACCGGTTGTCCTTGTCGAAGATCGTCCAGTCAACAAGTCCGTTGTCGCCAAAGCCGATGTTGTCGCCCGTGCCCAGATTGATCTGGTCCGCACCGGCCCCGCCAAAGACGATGTCGTTGCCTGCACCCGCGTCGATGATGTCATCGGCGCCGGCTGCAAAATCGGTGCTTTCGACCCGCACGAAGTTACCTGTGGAGGTAATCAGATGCGTGCCGGCTGTCTGCCAGACGCGCCCGTGATCGCCAAAGATCACGTCACGGCCGTCGCCGCCGTAAATCGTGTCGCGGCCACCGGCGCGGGTATCCGCGCTGAGGTATTGCGGCGTGTTGTTGACAAAGCTGACCTGGATCAGAGTCCGCGTGACCAGATCAAGGTTGAAGCCGCCGTCGCCATAGATGATGTCATCCCCGCCAAGGCCGTAGATGGTGTCATCCCCGCCGCCGCCCGCGATATGGTCGCGCCCGCCGGACCCGATCAGCGTGTCATTACCCATGCCGCCGTAGATGATGATGCCGATATCGTCCGCGGACAGGCCTGCCCGCGACGCGTCGATAAAGTCGCCATGGTTCTGGGGTGCGCCGACCGCGTTGAAGTTGAACGCATTGCCGTTGGGCGCGCCGCCTTCATAGTTGTAGCGGCGTCCATCGGCATCGGTATCCCCGAAGAGCGCCAACAGCGTCCGCTTGCCGGATTCGGTGATCGTCAGTTCGTTCACGATGATCGTGTCCGCCCCGCCGCCGCCATGGATCAGCGTGATTGGCAGATTCACCATCCCGTCGCCGACATTGTAGTCGGAACTGATATTGGTGCCGTCGATGATAAAGGTGTCGTTACCCTGCCCCAGCATCACTTCGATGATTTCCACCGTGGAAATCGAAATGCCCCTGTTGAACACCAGATCCGGCAGTCCCTCGCCCTGCGGGATCGTGACCGTACCGCTGCCCATGCCCAAGCCTTCGATCTGGGTGCGGCCATCCTCGGTGTTGAACATGCGGCCAAAGTCATTGATCACGGACGAGTCGTTGAACACGTTGACACGGTCATTCTGCACCGCTTCATCAGTGACAACGATCAGGTCGATCGGTCCCGGATCGCTTTCGTTTGCCAGCATGATCGCCGCACGGATTTCACGTCCCGTGGTCGGACCACCGTCGATGATAAGCGGGCCGTTGATGCGCGATGTGGTATGCGCCTCGATCGGGAAGGACTTGGTCACGCGGTCGATTGCGGTTGGCGTGAAGGCGCTGTCCGCTTCCAGCGTGATCTCGACCTCGATGAACCAGTTCGTCTCGTCGAACGTCACCTGTGCGACGATCACCGTGATATTGGCTGTCACAGTCTCGGCTATGACCTCCTGCCCGCGGGACAGGAAGATGGTGGACCCGTCCGCCGAAATCTCGCCAATCGCGAAAGGCGCGTTGTTGTAAAGCGTGCCGGTGATATCCATCACCGTGCCAGACACAAAGCCCTGATCGCGGAAGCTGAGCCCGTCGGTCCGCACGATCCGGTCAGGCCCGTCAGCCGTGCTGACGAACATCAGCGGGATCGACGCGTTGTCGACCAGCACCGTCTCGGTTACACGACCACCCGGCACGACACGGTTCTGGCCGTCGTCGATGATGTTGATCGTCACGGGCGCCGTCGGTGCCTTGGACAGACGCAGCGTATAGCTGTCGGTCGCGCCGGGGGCATCGACGATCACCGTGCGGCCATCGCTTTCGCGGATAATCAGACCGGCGCTGTCGCCGTCCGACACGGTGACCTGCAGTTCGGCAACGGCAGCAGAGGCATAGATGCTATCCGCCAGGTCCGAAGACACGGTGTGCGACACGACAACACGCTCGCGGTTTTCGACCACACCATCGGCAACGGCAATGATCGTCACAGTGACCGGCACGTCCCAGTTGGTGCTGTCAAAGACGATCTGTGTCACTTCCACACCGTCGACCATGTAAATCAGGTCGCCGGAGTTGCTGTCGTCGGTCAATGTCACCGTCACCGTTTCACCGACCGCAGGCTGACGGGTCAGCACGACGTCATAGGTGTCGGTAATGCGGGTCTCTTCGGTGCCTTCATGCACAAAGGTGTCGTGACCGGTTTCGATCAAACGGACTGCTGGCAGGTCATTGTCGTCCACATGCACGATCAGGTTGGTGACCTTTGCACCGTCATAGGCCGGATCGGTGCTGTCGACGGCGTGGCTGATCTGGACGATACGCGCGCCTTCTTCGGCGGCATCGTCGATTGCACGCAGTTCGACGACCTGTGCCATGGTCCAGTTGCTGGCGTTGAATTCCAGCACGATCCCGTCGGTAAAGGCCCCCGTGCTGCCTGCACGCATTTCGATAGTGCTGGCGATACGGCCGGATACGCTGGCTGTCAGCACTTCGCCTGTCGGCGCATAGATCGTGTCGGCGAATGTTCCGTCGATCGTCAGGACCAGCCCGTCGGCCGAGACCGAGACGATGGAATAATGACCGGAGTTGTCGCCCGCACCGGTCAGGGTGATGCCCTGCCAGTCGCCAAAGCCATCCGCCGTCCAAGACCCGCTGTTACGCGTGATCGTGTTGCCGTTCAGCGTCAGCACGGTGCCATCGGCCATCGTCGGCACGACCAGATTACGATCCTGCCGCGAAGCGATACCCGCAGAGATCGTCACAAACACGCTGCTGCCATCAGCGGGCGGCTGGGTTGCCGCCATCGACACGGTATAGCTGTCGGTCACGCCGCCTTCGGCGACATATGTCCGGCTACCGGTCGGTGTAATGACGATTGCACCCTGTTCGGCATCCGCCACCGTCGCAGTCAGACCACCAAGCAAGGTTGTCCGGTAATCGACATCGTCCGTTTCGGCGCGGTGGTTGATGCTGGCAGAGCGACCGTTGAGATCAGCCGCAAACACGCGGTCGTTCACATCGCCTGCGATGTTGAACGTATCCGACCCAAGCCCGCCGATCACATTGGTGACCGTTCCGGCGCGCGTGGACTGGATATAGAAGGTGTCGTCACCTTCCAGCCCGTCGACTTCGATCGCTTCTTCCACATTGGAAATGCGGATGTTGAGGCCCGCACCAAACACGCCGTCCTCGGTGATGACAAAGACATCATCGCCTTCGGTGCCAATCGCGATCACACGGTCAAAACCGGCACCGCCGTCGATATCGACAGGCGCATTGATGCTGTATTCGATCGTGTCGTCACCGGCACCCGCCAGCAGCTTGATGTCACCCTGCACGGCACCGCCGGGCACTTCGGCATCCAGCAGGAAGGCGCGTACGATGAACTGGTCGTTGCCATCCTCGCCCTCGAGACGCAATTCGCCACGGTTGGCATAGACGGTGAATGAATCCTCTCCTTCGCCGCCAAAGGCGGTGACGGCATAGGACAGACCGTTGGACAGATAGCCGCGTGTCGTCTTGATCGTGGCGATATCGTCGCCTGCGGCGATGCCGTTGGACACCATCTGGCCTTCGTCGTTTTCATACATGCCGCCCGCAATCGGCTGCGATCCGAAGATCTGGCCGAACTGGAACCGGTCGTTCCCGCGACCGCCGTCCATCGTCATAATGGTGCCGTTGTCGTCCGAGATGAACACGTCGTCGCCATCCAGACCGATCAGGCTCAACCGTCCGTTCAGGCTGCGGTCATAGTCGATCCGTTCGACGCTGGTCGGGCGTCCGGTTGCGGTCCCCATGACCTGCTCTTCGGTGCCATGCAGCAAGGCCACAAAATTCGCGCGGCTGAGGAAGATGTCGTCATCGCTATCGGTGCCAAGCACTTCCAGCGTGTCGACGCCATTGGCAGGGCTGATTACGGCATCGCTGGAAATCCGGATGCGGTAGTCGATACCCGCCGCAGCACCGGTCTGCGAACCCCAGGTCTGGATCATCATCTGATCGGACCCGTCGCCCCCGTCGATGGTCAGACTGTCGCCTGCGGCATGGGACGCAAGGCGGATCACTTCGATCCGGTCGCTGCCCGCGCCGCCAGCAAGGGTCAGCGCACCGGTGATTGCACCGCTGTCCTTGATCTGGATGAAATCGTCGCCGTCCTGTCCGTCGATGCGGATGATCGGCGCGGACATGGTCAGGCCAGCCATGACGATGGTGTCTTTTTCGCCACCGGTCGTGACGTCGATCCGTGTGCCTGCAATCAGACTACCGGTGATGGTGACAACGTCGCGCAGTTCGACGATCGGAGCACCGGATGCGAACCCTGTGTTGATCAAGATCGTGGTCGCTGCGTCCATCTCGCCGGTGATGATGACATCGCCGCCGGTCAGGATGCTGATACTCGAACCGTTCGATTTCATCGCACCAAGGCCCGTGACCTCGAAACGGTCGCGCAGCAACTCTGGTCCTGCCCCGCTTTGGCCATTCTGGCGGGTGTTAGCGAAAATCATGCCGCCAGCAACAACGTCCGCGTTGACGGTGATATCGCCACCGGTCAGCAGGTCGATCCGCGTGCCTGCCGTCATTGCGGCGTTCACGATGATGAAGTCGTCCTGTTCCAGCAACGGCTGGTCGGTCACCGACGGATCGACGGTGTTGAGCAGGATGAAAGTGCCTGCGCCGAGAGCACCATCAAGCGTGATGTCGCCGCTGGTCAGGATCGTGATGCTGGTCACAGCATCGATCGTGCCGGTGTCCGTCACGATCACGCTGTCGCGTTCGTCCGCCGGGCTGAGGCTTGTGGCAAGCCCCGGCACGGTGTTGATCTCGACCGAGGTGCCCGCGTTCAGATCACCTGCAACGGTCACATCGCCGCCTGTACGCACGTCGATCGCAGCGCCCGCATTCACGGCCGAGGTCGCCGTGAAGATCACGGTGTCGGCCTGATGCGTGGCCAGCGTGCCATCGGGCGTGCTGGCAATGGTCGTGATCGCGACATCGCCGGTCGTCGCTGTCAGCGTTGCGTTGACGGTCACGTCACCACGCGTCTGCACGTCGATCCGGTCGCGTGCCGTGATCGCTGCGTTGATCGTGACGACATCCAGCTGCTGCGCCGCTGGCAACCCGCCTTCAGGGTTGAAAACCGTGTTCAACCGGACAGATCCGCCCGTTGCCGTCACAGCAGCGTTGACGGTGATATCGCCACCGGTCAGCAGGTCGATCCGCGTGCCTGCCGTCATTGCGGCGTTCACGATGATGAAGTCGTCCTGTTCCAGCAACGGCTGGTCAGTCACCGTCGGATCGACGGTGTTGAGCAGGATGAAAGTCCCTGCGCCGAGAGCACCATCAAGCGTGATGTCGCCGCTGGTCAGGATCGTGATGCTGGTCACAGCATCGATCGTGCCGGTGTCCGTCACGATCACGCTGTCGCGTTCGTCCGCCGGGCTGAGGCTTGTGGCAAGCCCCGGCACGGTGTTGATCTCGACCGAGGTGCCCGCATTCAGATCACCCGCAACGGTCACATCGCCGCCTGTGCGCACGTCGATCGCAGCGCCCGCGTTCACGGCCGAGGTCGCCGTGAAGATCACGGTGTCGGCCTGATGCGTGGCCAGCGTGCCATCGGGCGTGCTGGCAATGGTCGTGATCGCGACATCGCCGGTCGTCGCTGTCAGCGTTGCGTTGACGGTCACGTCACC